>NZ_JBALDP010000062.1:0-324290 GCF_036917355.1 Nostoc sp. | reverse complement strand
GACCAACTTACATTTGAGCAGGTAATTTCTGTCTCTTCTTACAACTTTATCCTGGAAGCTTTATTCTATGCAGCTTCATATTAAATTGGTATCAGACTTTGGCAGTTGTTGTGGCGTTAATCCAGTCAAAGCTTGGATTGCTGTCATTCCTAAAGCATATATATCACTGCAAAGCTGAGGATGCCCTTCCCATTGCTCACTTGGCATATAATCACGAGTACCAATGGTAATTGTGCTGCTGATTTGCCCTTGAATATTGACTTTAAATGTGCTTATTTCTTTGATTGCTCCAAAGTCAATGAGAACAAGCTTATTATCTAGATATCGCCGCATCAAATTCAATGGCTTAATATCTCGGTGAATCACATTATGTTGATGAACAAAAGCTAACACCTCCAAAATTTCTTGTAAAAGTTGAATTACATCAGCTTCACTCCACGGTTTTCCTGATATTATTTCATTACTCAGGTCATGCCCTTCAATGAATTCCTGGACAAGATAAAATTCTCTATTTTCCTCGAAAAAGTCATACAGTTCAGGAATTTGCGGATGTTCTTTACCCAATTTGAACAGGATTGCTGCTTCTTTCTTAAACCTTTTTTCTGTATCTAAGCCTGGTGTCGGGGGTCTGATCAGCCGTTTAATGACACATTTATACTTGGGGCTGACAGGTAAATCCTGTGGGTATTCAGCCAAATAGGTTTCCCCAAATCCACCCGCTCCTAGTTTTTGGATAATTTTGTAACGCTGTCGCAGTATGTATCCAATCATCATGCTAATGCTACAGAACTTTATTTGTAGATTTTGACACAATCTAACCGTTATTGTAGGTAAACGACTACGTACCCTCTCATCCCTTATCAATTAACCTAGAGATAACGCTTTTAATACTGAATAAAGTCATGGTTCAGGAAGTTCTAATCAATGATGATGATTACTATGTGCCGGATGCCAACCAGCTAGTCACTGAAGATGATACACCTGTGGACAATTTTGCTTCTGAAAAACAACAACGTCTTTTGGTTGGCTCTCTTTACAGTACTCTACAGCAGCAAACTTTTTTAGCAGCAGCTAATGTCGGCATTTACCATACAGACGGTCAACCTGCAATTGTACCCGATGTTTTTCTTAGCTTGGATGTGCAAGTACCTGAAAATTGGTGGGAAAAACAAAATCGTTGTTATATGGTTTGGCGTTTTGGCAAACCTCCAGAAGTTGTCCTCGAAATTGTCTCTAATAAAGAAGGTGATGAACTGGGCAAAAAACTGAAAATTTATGAACAAATGCGGGCTAGTTACTACATCGTATACGATCAAACTCAGCAATTAGGAGAAAAAGTCCTGCGCGTTTATGAACTTAGAGGAAGGCGCTACTTTGAAACTTCAGAAAATTGGTTAGAACAAGTTGGTTTAGGTGTAACTTTGTGGGAAGGAAAATTTGAAGAGAGACAAGATACTTGGTTACGCTGGTGCTACCAAGATGGTAATGTTTTATCGACTGGAGATGAACGCGCCGAACAGGAACGACAACGTGCCGAACAGGAACGACAACGCGCCGAACAAGCAGAACAACGCACTCAATTACTAGCAGATAGGCTACGGGCTATGGGCATAGATCCCGATACTCTTTAGGACACGCGCTGTAAAGGCGCAAAGTTTTTTGCGTCTTTCCATGAGTTTATAATTCTCACGAACTTGTGCAACTTATAAACTCATTTATCCGATGCCAAACTTTTTCTAATAAATTAGGATCGTCTGAATCAAACCATTCAATTTGTGGATAGGCTCGAAACCAAGTGCGTTGTCGCTTGGCAAATTGTCGTGTATGTAAAATTGTTAATTCTTTCGCTTCATCTAAGGAAATATCCCCAGCCAAATATTGCTTGATTTCTTGATAGCCCAAAGTATTCAACAAAGACAAATCAGCACCATATTTTTGACAAAGATACTCCACTTCAGCGACCAAACCATCTGCTATCATCTGCTCAGTGCGCTGTTGAATACGAGCATCCAACTTTTCAACATCGCAATCTAAGCCAATTTGCAAAATTGGATAGTTCGGTGGATTCTCCCCTTGCTGTTCTGAAATCGGATGCCCAGTCACGTAAAATACTTCTAATGCTCGTAAAGTCCGCACTGAATCATTAGCATGAATCTTTTGTGCTGCAACTGGGTCAACTTGTTGTAACATGGCGTAGAGTTGTGGTTGACCGAGAGATTCAAGCTGCGATCGCAATTCCATCTGTGGTGCAACTCTCGGAATTTTCATCCCTTGAACAATCGAACGTATATATAAACCAGTGCCACCAACTAGAAACAGTGGTGTAACACCAACAGAAGCAATTAAGGCTTGTGTTTGTTCCTGATAGTCTGCTACTGTCATCATGTCTGTTGGATCGCAGATATCTATTAGATAGTGCGGCACCAATTTTTGTTCAGCTACAGTTGGTTTCGCCGTCCCAATATCAAATTCACGATAAACTTGACGAGAATCAGCACTAAGAATTACAGAACCCAACCGCATTGCCAAAGCCAAAGCCAAACCCGATTTCCCCGTTGCCGTCGCCCCACAAATCACAATTAATTTAGTCATTAGTCATTTGTCATTAGTCATTTGTTATGGGGCATTGGGTAGTGGGCATTGGGCATAAGGAATAAAATTGTTCAATAATTCTCCCTTGACCCCTCATCTCCCCCTGCTTCCCCTGCTCCCCTGCCCCTCTGCTACTCTGCTCCTATTGCACGGTAGTGCAACCCCAGTATAAACTTCTCTTGAAAATGCCCTACAGACGCCAGCAAGGCTTTTGTGTTACAATTTTGGAGTGTTTTTACTTTTATTTGCCTTTAGGCGATTTCAACCCCACGCATCAGGAGAGTTTACATGACGAGCAGTTACAGTGCCGATCAGATTCAAGTTCTGGAAGGTCTGGAAGCCGTCCGCAAAAGACCAGGAATGTACATCGGTACCACTGGACCGCGAGGACTCCACCATTTAGTTTACGAGGTGGTGGACAATTCAATCGATGAGGCTTTGGCGGGTCATTGCACTCATATAGAAGTGGATATCAACGCTGATGGTTCGGTGACTGTAACAGATGATGGTCGCGGTATTCCCGTCGATACTCACTCGCGCACCGGTAAATCGGCTTTGGAAACCGTAATGACGGTACTGCACGCCGGTGGTAAGTTTGGCGGCGGTGGTTACAAAGTTTCTGGAGGATTGCACGGGGTTGGTATTTCTGTTGTTAATGCCCTATCTGAGGTTGTAGAAGTTACAGTTTGGCGAGATAAAAAGGTTCATCTTCAGCGCTATGAACGTGGTGTCCCAGTTAGCGAACTGCAAGTCAAGCCTTACAAGGAAGCTAGAACAGGAACTTCTGTTACTTTTAAGCCAGATGTTCAAATATTCACTACTAGCATTGAATTTGATTACATCACTTTATCAGGTCGCCTACGGGAATTGGCATATCTGAATGCAGGTGTCAAAATTACTTTTACTGACCACCGTTTAGAACTACTAAAAAGCGATACAGCCAAGGTAGAAACCTACGAGTACAAGGGTGGGATCAAAGAGTACATTGCGTACATGAACCGTGAGAAGCAACCACTGCATGAAGAAATTATCTATGTGCAGGGAGAACGGAACAATGTACAAGTGGAAGTCTCATTGCAATGGTGTACTGATGCTTACACGGATAACGTGCTAGGTTTTGCTAACAACATTCGGACGGTAGATGGTGGTACGCACTTAGAAGGCTTGAAGGCAGTTCTGACGCGGACATTAAATGCGATCGCCCGCAAGCGCAATAAAATTAAAGAGAATGAACCTAACCTCAGTGGCGAACATGTCCGCGAAGGTTTGACTGCCGTAATTTCCGTGAAAGTCCCCGATCCCGAATTTGAAGGACAAACCAAAACCAAACTCGGTAACACCGAAGTTCGCGGGATTGTCGATTCTTTAGTGGGAGAAGTCCTCACCGAGTATCTAGAATTTCATCCTGCCATAGCAGATTCAATTTTAGATAAAGCTATCCAAGCTTTCAAAGCCGCAGAAGCAGCGCGTCATGCACGGGAATTAGTTCGCCGCAAATCTGTACTAGAATCTTCGCCATTACCTGGTAAATTGGCAGATTGTAGTTCTCGCGACCCTAGCGAATCTGAGATATTCATCGTAGAAGGGGACTCAGCAGGTGGGAGTGCTAAACAAGGACGCGATCGCCGTACTCAAGCAATCTTGCCTCTACGTGGTAAAATTCTTAACATTGAAAAAACCGACGACGCTAAAATCTATAAAAATAACGAAGTTCAATCGTTAATTACAGCACTTGGTTTAGGTGTTAAAGGTGACGAATTCGATTCCACCCAACTGCGTTATCACCGTATAGTCATCATGACGGATGCTGACGTAGATGGAGCGCACATTCGGACTTTGTTGTTAACATTCTTCTATCGATATCAACGAGCGCTCATTGAACAAGGCTTTATTTATATTGCTTGTCCCCCACTATTTAAAGTAGAACGGGGACGTAATCATGAATATTGCTATAGCGATCGCGAAAAAAATCAAGCGATCGCCAAATTCCCGGCTAACGCCAACTATACCATCCAACGCTTCAAAGGTTTGGGTGAAATGATGCCACAACAACTCTGGGATACCACCATGAACCCAGAAACTCGTAAAATGAAGCAAGTCGAAATTGAGGATGCCGCCGAAGCCGATCGCATCTTTACAATTTTAATGGGCGATCGGGTCGCACCCAGACGAGAATTTATCGAAACCTATGGCTCTAAACTCAACTTTACCGATTTAGATATCTAATCTCAGCAGTCCTAAATCATTCGTAAAAAATTAAGATCCCCGATTTACCACAGAAATCGGGGATCTTTAACTTTGAAATATTGCTTGACATTCCTGCAACAGATTTTACTAAAGACTTTATATCCCAATACAGTTCAGTTAAGCATTTCTCTCTTCTCTCAGTGCCGCGCCAGTTGCTTCTCCTGTCGGAGACGCTGCGCGTAGCAAGATCCCCGAAGGGGTACAAGTCGGGGAACCGCAAGGGCGCACTGGCTTCTCTGCGCCTCTGTGGTAGCCTGCGGCAAGCCGCTTTGCGTCTACGTTAAAAAAATTGACTTTGACAAAGAATTCTAGCTTTAACCCAAGCGTATTGCTTTATATCCAAAATTTTTGTAAAAACTACCTCTTTTGGCTGATGGCAAACTATGTAATTTATAAATTTCTTGTATTAATATTTTTACTACTACAAATTATGTCGTTAGATGAGTGACTATATTCACAAATTCATTAACTATTGTTAATAATTCCTTATTTAACTGGATTCTACACAAAGCTATGAAAGCGAGCAAAGGCGTAGTAGGAAAAGCATTGTTCAATATTATTGGCATCGGTAGCTTAGTTGCTCTGTCTGCCTGCGCTCAAACTGTTGTAGAAACTCCTACAGCAACCGTCCCTTCAACAACTGTCCCGCCCGTCACACCAACTCCTACTCCCACTATTGCCACCAAAAATTTAGCAGAATTGGCAAAGTCAGCAGCTAGTCAAGGACAGTTTAAAACTCTCATCCAAGCAGTGCAAGCTGCCGGATTAACTGAACAATTGGCTACACCAGGCCCTTATACAGTATTTGCACCTACTGACGCTGCTTTCTCTGCTTTACCAAAAGCTACTCTAGACCAACTCTTACAACCAGCAAACAAACAACAATTAGTCAAGCTTCTGTCCTACCACGTCATACCTGGAGGAATTACCTCCCAGCAATTGACATCTGGAGAAGTTAAAACAGTTGAGGGTAGTCCCGTTAAAATCGCAGTCGATCGTGCCAGCAACTCAATCACAGTCAACAACGCTAAGGTGACTCAGCCTGATATCCCAGCTAGCAACGGCATTGTTCATGTAGTTGACCAGGTACTTGTGCCACCTAATTTCTCTGCGAGTTTAAACACCACCCCAACACCACGGTAGTTCAGCAAAGTTCATAGTCTCCAGTTTTCAACTTTGAAAGCCACCGTGATTTTGAATTAATCTCTAATAATTAATTAAAAAAATTAAGTTGACTTGTCATACAAGTGATAAGTTTACACTACTCAAACTACAGATACTTCAACTTTTCTGCTTGTAAACCCATATAATTTACCAATTGTCAATATTGTCGAAACAATCAATGCTCGATTGTTAGCAAAACTACCAACTTTATTGGAAAGTTAGTCCAGATAATACTCTTTGCTCTGACTCACTGATTAATTTGAACCACCAGCTAGAAACACATTTGTTATGCTTTAAGAAAATAACTGAATACCATCTATCCAACAGCAATTAATAAGTATTTTGAGGATTTCTCATCATCAGATGACAGAAAATTACCGAAACAAAAGTATTGAAATTTACAACTGGTTTACGCAAAAAAGCTTTGTAACTAAATCGTCAGGTAATCTGCTGGGTTCTATGTGTTCGAGGCAATAGGTGTTGGAAATACACACCATAAGGCTGAAAACTTGTTAATATCTTCATGTAGTGCCGTGGCGATCGCGATCGTATCGTATGTATCTAATGTACTTTTGCATAAGATTAAGACGATATTGCCAAGTTCGCAGGACAAATTGTTTTTGAATTGATTAAAATATCGTTGTATACAATAAGAAAAGTTTGTCAAGTTTCATAGGGCTGAAATCGCCACAGTGCGCTAACGTGTGAATAAGACCGAATTAGTAAACCTAAATTGATCTCCGATCGGGTCGATTCTGCCACCGCCTCAACTCCTCAGTTAAGGTAAGTAGTACGCAGAAGGTTAACTGCTTTCAGGCAAGCACCACCACCGTTGTTGTATTTACCCAAGGACCAGACCCGTTTTAGTCTAAGGGATGCTTAATTTATGAAGGAAATGTAAAAATGGGTAGGTTAAGACGAATAGTCTGAGTTAACATAAAATGCACTCTTTCTCAGTAATTAATGTTGTGTAAAATACATGAAATTCAGCAGGAGCAAGCGTACTTACTTCGTAATGTAATAAGAGCGTCACTGCAATTCCGAAAAGTAGAGAAAAAATTTCAGGGTATAAATCCCGTTTTCAATGTCTTTTTGGTGAAAGTAGCTGAAAGTTACTTAATGAATTCATGATTAATACACAAAAAGAGTGCAATTTCTGTGAAACAGGCTACAATCGGAAGAGTCTTTATACGAAAATCTGCCAACAGTCTGAACTCATTTGTATAGAGTGGCAATTTTTTTGATAAAGGCAAGTATTTTTTTTGACCAGTTAGTTGAAAGCAATATGTGATAGCAACACATATAACATTTACTAAAGTGAGCAAGTCACCTTTAGTATTTGCTTAAACTAAAGTAAAAACCCTCCTACCGGAGGTGTAAAACTTCCGAAAATATCTCTGGCAAATTTGCCAAAAAGCTTATTTTCGGTTGGCAATTAGCTCATTTAAAAGAGCACTAAACACATCTTGAGTAATTGATTCTGCAAGGAGCATGAGGAACGCGGCATGAACCAGGCTAACAACGTACTCGAAAGCATATATCAGCCTGACCTAGAAATAATGAATCAGCCTGAGCTCGAGTTAGAAGAACTCTTAATAGACGATGAAGAGGACTTGCTGATCATCGATGAAGGTGACGAGGAATTTTTAGAGCCTCAGTCTGATGAGGACGACGCAAAGTCTGGAAAAGCCGCTAAATCGCGTCGTCGGACACAAAGCAAGAAAAAGCACTATACCGAAGATTCAATTCGGCTTTACTTGCAAGAAATTGGTAGAATTCGTCTGTTGCGGGCAGACGAAGAAATTGAATTGGCGCGGAAAATAGCGGATTTGCTGGAATTAGAAAGAGTCCGCGAAAGACTCTGTGAGCAATTAGATCGCGATCCTCGAGATAGTGAATGGGCAGAAGCAGTACAACTGCCACTACCAGCCTTTCGTTATCGCCTCCATGTTGGTCGTCGGGCGAAAGACAAGATGGTGCAATCTAACCTCCGTCTTGTAGTTTCAATTGCCAAGAAATACATGAATCGTGGTTTGTCGTTCCAGGACTTAATTCAGGAAGGCAGTCTCGGTTTGATTCGTGCCGCTGAAAAGTTTGACCACGAAAAAGGTTATAAGTTTTCTACATACGCTACATGGTGGATTCGTCAAGCAATTACCCGCGCGATCGCAGATCAATCCCGCACAATTCGTCTTCCAGTTCACCTTTACGAAACCATTTCTCGGATTAAGAAAACTACCAAGTTGCTATCTCAAGAAATGGGTCGCAAACCCACTGAAGAAGAAATCGCTACTCGAATGGAAATGACCATTGAGAAGTTGCGGTTCATTGCTAAATCCGCTCAGTTACCTATCTCATTAGAAACGCCTATTGGTAAAGAAGAAGATTCTCGATTGGGCGATTTTATTGAATCCGATGGTGAGACACCAGAAGACCAAGTTTCCAAAAATCTTCTGCGCGAAGACCTTGAAAAAGTCCTCGACAGTCTCAGTCCACGCGAACGTGATGTTCTTAGACTGCGTTACGGCTTGGATGATGGTCGGATGAAAACCCTTGAGGAAATCGGACAGATTTTCAACGTCACCCGCGAACGGATTCGTCAAATTGAGGCGAAAGCACTCCGCAAGTTACGTCATCCAAATCGCAACAGCGTTCTCAAGGAATATATTCGGTAGTCAATTAGTCAATAGTCATTAGTCATTGGTCATTAGTGAATAAACAAATGACTAAGGACAAATGACAAATGACAAAAAATAAAAAACCTGGTAGTGAATTAGCACTCCAGGTTTTTTTTTATAGGTCATCTTTGATATTAAAACTTATAGGATGCCCCAAAAATGTAGGAAGCCTTGACCAGAGAAAACCTCAACCAAAACGGCTGCTGAAAAGCCAATCATTGCCAAGCGACCATTCCAAACTTCTGCTTGTGGGGTAAAGCCCCAACGCCAAGCGTTGCGATCTTCAATTACAGGAGTAGTGACTTTTGTTGTGCTTGCATTTGTCATGGTTAGGACTCCAAACTTAATTTTTAAGGTTTATTGCCTTATGTAAACTAATATAACAAATATTTTTAGAAAAGCAACATTTTTTATACTTTTGTTTCTAGACCTTGACATAAATAGAAATAGTTATTTATACAAATTAAAACATCAGTCTTCAGTGAGATTTACTGAGACAGAAGAAATGTTATCTAGATTTTTACTAGATAAACAATATAATATTATTGAAATTAATTATTAAGTAATTGATTGATATTGCTTGACCGTAAGTATATTTTGGATTTTAAAATAAAAATTATTGATAATTAAACTCAGTAGTAGAAAATTTCCATTTCTTTTGAAGTCGAGACAAAACTAAGCTTCTCATAGAGGGGTTTACCATCCTCAGTAGTGTGAAGCCAGAGGCGTTTTGCCTCAGTTGCTCTCACAAAGCTGATAATTTCCTTTAACAATGCTGTAGCAATTCCTTGTCCTCGCCACATCGGAATTGTATAAACGTTCATAACGTAGGCTTCTAAGCCTGAGAGATTGCCGTTGTAGGGGGGTCGTTGAAAAAATACCAAGCCGCTAGTGGCAACAATTTGGTTATCCACTTCAGCTACCCAAGCTAAAAACTCACCTGACGGCATTTTTTCGCCAAGATATTTTCGAGTTGCTTCTGCTAGGTTTGTGGTGTCAGAATTACCTTTAATCTCGCCAGCCTCCCGCAGGAGTTCGAGACGCAGTTGGATTAGCGCCTCTAAATCCTGCAAGTTGGCTTGTCGGAAGTTGAACATCACTCTAATTTACGATCGCACTTCAGCCACAGTAATGATTTTTTCATCGCGGTTGAGTTGGATAATGCTTTCACCTTTCACATCTCTACCTAAGAGCGGCACTGTTTCCACAGGGATTCGCACTACTCGCTCCTTATTCGTCACTAAAGCTACCTCGCCAGATGCGTTGGCGTAGCCTGCCGAAGGCATCGCCATCACCATACCAGCTAAGTTGTCAGTTTTGCTAGCAAATTTCAGCGCTTGCGTGCCTAAATCGCCGCGATTAGCTGCTCTCAACTGACTCGCAGCCATCCGCTTGGCATATCCTTCTTGAGTAACTAGCAGCAGTTGGTCATCTTTACCGACAGTGACACAGCCAACCATTTGCTGATTTTTCAATAATCGAAATGCTTGTAAACCCATTGCTGCGCGACCCATGACCGGTAATTGTTCATCATTGACTGCAAAGCGCAACATTCGTCCACCAGAACTAGCTAAAATCAGATGCGCCCCTGGAGCGGTAAATTGAGTAAATGACAATTCATCATCATCTTTGAGCTTCAAAATCGTGATTCCGCGCCGAGTCAGGTTAGTAAATTCTTCCAGAGACAGACGCTTGATTCTTCCCTGTTTTGTTAGAAGAATCATCTGCTTAGTTGCGAGATTTTCTGGTAGCAAAAAGCGGCTGACTACAGCTTCTTGAGCGCCTTGAGCAGTACTACTGAGCATTGTAATCAAAGGTTTTCCCCGTGGAGAACGTCCAGTAGTTGGGGGAATTTCTCCCACATTCACCGGATAGACTTTGCCGCCGCCAGTTAGTATTAGCAAGTCTTTCCCGGTGTCAGTCAACACAGTTTGGATAATGAAGTCATTATCGTGTAGACCATTTTCAGCTTTTGACTTTCTCCCAGATGGCTGAGTGCGGCGCACATAACCCCGTTGGGTAAATTCTAAAACTGCCTCCTCTACCGGTTCAGAAGATTTAAGTTCCTCCTCCTCTGCCCCTCTGCCCCTCTGCCCCTCTGCTCCTCTGCCCTTTTGCTCCTCCGCCCTAGACTTCTGCTCCTCTCCAATTTTCGTCCGTCGGGGATCGTTGTATTTGCGCTTGAGCGACCGCAAATCTTTTTTCAGCGCCTTCAATAATTCCCGGCGATCGTTGAGTAATTGCTCCAATAAACTAATTTGTTCGCTGATCTGCTCAAATTCCTGCTGCAAATTTTGCTGTTCTAAACTGGTGAGGCGACGCAACGGCATAGCCAGAATTGCATCTCCTTGTACCTCACTCAAATCTAGTTGGCTACAAAGATTAATTTTTGCTGTACTACCATCGGGAGCTTGGCGCAAAATTTGAATTACTTCATCCAAATTCGACAGCGCTTTCAGCAAACCTTCTACCAAATGCACGCGACTTTGAGCCTTAGCCAACTCGTAATTGTAGCGACGGTTCAGCGTCTCTTCTCGGAATTTCAAAAATTCCTGCAACAGTTGACGCAAACTTAACTGGCGGGGTTGTCCATCCACGATTGCGAGGAGAATCGCCCCAAAAGTCATTTGTAAAGCAGTTTGGTGATATAAATGCTGGAGAATTTCTTGGGGATTCGTATCGCGTTTGAGTTCAATTACCACCCGCATCCCTTCGCGATCGCTCTCATCCCGAAGATCGGAAATTCCTTGCAAGCGTCCTTGATTTACCAAGTCCGCTACCTTCTCAATCCAGGCGGCCTTATTCACTTGATAAGGCAATTCTGTAATGATAATTGCCGTTCGTCGCTTGCTTCCCCTCGCGGCTGGAATTTCCTCCAGAGTCGCGACTCCCCGCAGCAGAATTCCACCTTTACCTGTGGTATATGCTTCCCGAATTCCTGCTTCACCAACTATTTCCCCACCAGTGGGAAAATCTGGCCCTGGAATTAGCTCAAATAATTTTTCATCTGGCAAATCTGGATTGTCGATTAGGGCAATTAACCCATCGACAATTTCCCCCAAGTTGTGGGGTGGTACATTTGTCGCCATTCCCACGGCGATCCCAGAACAGCCATTGAGCAACAGAAAGGGTAACTGAGCAGGTAACACCGTTGGTTCTTGCTGGGAATTATCGAAGTTCCCGACAAATTCCACAGTTTCTTCACCAATTTCTGTCAGCATTCCCTCATGGCTGATCGGTGCAAGGCGCGTTTCTGTGTAGCGCATCGCCGCTGGCGGGTCATTATCGACACTGCCAAAGTTACCGTGTCCTGCTAGTAAAGGATAGCGGCTAGAAAAATCCTGCACCAGCCTGACTAAAGCATCGTAAACTGATTGGTCGCCGTGGGGATGGTATTTACCCAACACATCACCCACTACACGGGCACATTTTCGATAGGGTCTATCTGGTACTAAACCGAGTTCGTGCATTGCATACAAAATGCGCCGATGCACTGGTTTTAAGCCATCACGCACGTCTGGTAGCGCTCGCCCGACAATCACGCTCATGGCATATTCGAGATAAGACCGTTGCATCTCGGTGTGCAGGGCTGTTGGAATTACCTGTCCCGTTGAGAGAAGGTTTAACTGTTTTGCCATGAGTTTTTTCCCTGAAATTTAACTACACAAAAGCCGATGGAACTCAACACTGCGGCAACCACAGCATAACGGATGAAATGAGATTCATAACAAAATTTTGATAGTCACAGAAGAAAAAGCAGTAGTATCATCCTTGATGACGAAGATGCATATTGACTATTAAAAAGGATGCACACGAGTATAATCTACATAAACTTAGTAGCCATGATACTTACCGAAGAGGAATTGAGAATTCAGGAAACAGAATCCATTCTGGATTCTGTAGGACTGGATAGAGAATCGAAGTTTAGAGCAAGCGATTTTAAGACCCTCGTTGACTCGCTAACGCTACGCTATCGTGGAGAAAAAAATTTCTTTCCCCGTGACTGTTAGGTCTGACTTGACTATTGGGGTATTCTGAATTCTGTCTTCTGACTCCTTTTCATCATGATTGCATTTCTTAATTTTGTATTCTGGAATTCTTGAATCTCCTCACCTCTATAACTAAAATTCTCATGAAAACTGTTTTAATTGTCGAAGACGATCTAATTAATGCTCGTGTTTTTTCCAAAATTTTGTCCAAGCGTGGTGGCTTGGGTGTAAAACACACTGAAAATGTCGAAGAAGTCATCAAAATTGCCCAATCAGGAGAAGCCGACCTGATTTTGATGGATGTTTCTCTTTCCAGAAGTGTTTACCAAGGCAAGTCGGTTGATGGAATCAAGATTACACAAATGTTAAAATCCGATCCAAAAACAGCAAACTTACCTGTGATTCTGGTGACAGCACATGCTATGGAAGGCGATCGCGAGAACTTTCTCAAGCAAAGCGGTGCTGATGGCTACATTTCTAAGCCAGTTGTTGACCATCAACAGTTCGTTGACCAAATCATCGCACTTCTACCCACAGACGAACACTGAGAATTAAAGACTTATTTCAGGAATACTCGCCCGCAAATGTTTTTGGGCGATTAGTTCCTGTATTTATCTAGTATAGATGTACTACGAAAAGGTACTATTAGGCAAGTGGTAATAAGAGAGTTAGGAGTTAGGAGTTATGAGTTGAAATATTTAACTCCCAACTCTTAACTTTTAACTTTTAACTCCTAACTCCCCACTCCTATTGAGTAGGCTGTTTTCTAGGCGTAGGCGCTGATGATGAATTTTCTCGTTGCTGTATGGCTGCTTGAATACGGGGTAATTCTAGGAATTTTTTCGTATCAGACAGTAGACGATCGCCCCAGAGATTTTCTTTGAGGAAATTTAAATTAGCATAGCGCGAATCGATACGGAGTGCAGCTTCTCCCAAGGTTAGTCCTTGTTGGCGATCGCCTTTAGTATACAGTGCCACGGCTAAGGCCAATAAAGGTTCTGCGGCTTGTTTCTCAAGGGTTACAGCAGATTGCCATCGCTTAATCGCTTCGGGGATATTACCCTGTTCGTAGTTGATTAAGCCAATATTGTTGAGCGCAGGCCAGAATTTTTTATCTTGGGAGACGGCTTTATCGTACTGGGCGATCGCATCTGGCAATTTACCCAGCAAATAGTAAGCATTACCCAAATCAAATAAACCCTCTGGATCGTTGGGTTTTAATTTCAAACCATCTTGATAATTGACAACAGCAGCCTGGTAATTTTTCTGTTGAAAATTCGCTGAACCCAAAGCAAACAGAATATCACCATTTTTAGGGTTGAGAGATTGTGCTTTTTTCAGGCTAGCGATCGCCCCATCAAACTCTTTCGTTTGCAACTGCAATCCACCTAACAGCAACCACACTTTATCATTCCCAGGAGCAAGTTGACTAGCCAGCCGCGCTCGTGGCAAAGCTAAGTCAACCTGTTGAAACTGAGCTAGTTGAGCCGCCTCTTGTGCCAAGCTCAATCCCTGTTTTTCTAACTTTGTCGCATCTAGTTGCAGTGTATGGGGTATTAATGCCTGCGCGTTAGCGGCTTTTGGCATACTCCATAAACTACAGACCATTAAAAGAGAAATCAAACGAACATGTTTAGGCACATTACCGCCTTTAAGCCACTAATCAAAGAATCTTTCAGCTAGCTTAAACGATCTGCGCTCTTGACGACAGCAAAATCTTAGCAATCTTGGGGAAAAGGATGTGGGGAGTAGGGGAGTAGAGGGAGTGAAGAAGGGAATAGGGTAGAGGTTACAGGGTACAGATTATTCCCTATCACCTCTACCCTAATCTCAATGTCCAATGCATAATGCCCATTAAAAAAACTGATGACTTTGGTCATACATCAGCCTGGAATTACTAATGACTTTCGTCATACATCGGTTTCAACTTTTTGAGCAATAATTATTATGTATGAATTTATACGACGAGGTAAATATTAAACACCTTAATGCCAAAACAAAAACAACTGTCTAAAGATTGCTGAATTCAAACTTCAGCAATCTAGAACTTTAATACAAATAAGGAGTCAATTTCATGTTGAAACCAAACCGTATATCGATAGTATTAGCTGCTGCTGCTCTGATAATTGTTCCTACTCTCTTGACTGCGCCTGCAAATGCCGAGACAAAAGCCTATGTTGTTGGCGATCGCGATCGAGATTGGAACCGCGACGGCAGATCCAATTCTAGAGAAGTCAGAAACTCTAGAGACAGGGATAATAATTGGAACCGTGACGGCAGACCCAATCCTAGAGAAGTCAGAAACTCTAGAGGCAGGGATAATAATTGGAACCGTGATGGCAGATCCTATCCTGTAGAAGTCAGAAACCCTAGAGATCGGGATAATTGGAACCGTGATAACCAATTTAATGGCAGAGTAGTCAGACTTGGTAATGGTGATATCAGATATCCCAATGGGCAAATTATTCCTTCTAGATCCATAGTTAGACTGCGCGATCAAGGTTACTTCAGACTTCCTAACGGAGATATTCTGCTTCCCAATCAGGAAATTGTTCCTGCTGGGAGATTAGTGAGAGTGCGTGATGATTACTTCAGACTTCCTAGTGGATTAGTACTGCAAATAAACCTTTAAAACACTAAAAACTCAAAATCATTGTCAGTATTAGGCTACCAGGCTATAGTTTTAGCCGTGAATAAGTAGCTCGGTAGCCGTTCCTTATAGATAAAATGGATATGAAAATTGATACACCAAATACCGTAGATTCATCAGTTATAGTTCCAGAGGTAAAGAAAAAAAAGGGCAGACGTAATTGGCTCTCTTGGCTAATTGCTCTTTGCCTTTTGGGTGGAATTGGCTATGCCGTTTATTACCAAGTAACAGTTGCTCCCCGTCAACAAGCCAGTCGCCGGGTGCTGACAAGACCTGTAGAAAGGCAGAGTTTAACAATCACAGTTTCAGCGAACGGAACGGTGAAGCCTGAGCGGTCAATCAACCTCAGCCCGAAAAATTCCGGCATCTTGAAAAGCCTGTTGGCGAAAGAAGGAGATATCGTCAAACAAGGACAGATTGTCGCTTACATGGATGATTCCAACCTCCGGGGGCAACTTACCTCTGCTCAAGGACAATTGGCACAAGCCGAGGCGAATTTGCAAAAAGCGATCGCAGGTAATCGCCCTCAAGATATTGCCCAATCACAAGGAGCATTAGACGAAGCCGAGGCGAATCTACAAAAGGTACAAACAGGGAATCGCTCTCAAGATATTGGCCAAGCACAGGCACGCTTGCAAAGCGCTCAAGCCGCCCTCCGCCAAGCAGAAGATGATTTTGTTCGTAATCAGCAACTTTACAATGCAGGCGGTATTTCCCTTCAGACTCTTAACCAAAACCGCTCCAATCGTGACAGCGCCCAAGCTAATGTAAATGAGGCACAGCAAGCACTGGCTCTGCAAAAAGCCGGATCGCGTCCAGAAGACGTTGAGCAAGCACGAGCTGTAGTGAAGCAGAGACAGCAAGCTTTGGCACTCTTAAAAGCTGGAACGCGCCAAGAAGATATTAACGCAGCCCGCGCCCAGGTAACATCGGCTCGTGGCTCGCTGCAAAACATCCAAGCCGAAATCAATGACACGATCATTCGCGCACCCTTTGATGGTGTGGTGACAAAGAAGTATGCCGATCCAGGCGCTTTCGTGACACCTACAACTGCTAGTAGTGAAGTAGCTTCTTCTTCTTCTTCTTCAATCTTGTCTTTAGCTTCCACAAATGAAGTTGTCGCCAATTTAGCGGAAACAAATATTTCCAAAATCAGCCTTGGTCAAAAAGTCTCGATTAAAGCAGATGCCTACCCAGGAAAGACCTTTGAAGGTAAAGTAAGCCAAATTGCTGCCCAAGCAATAGTGGAGCAAAACGTCACCAGTTTTGAAGTGAGAGTATCACTTTCAGACCCTCAAAGACTACTGCGGTCTGGGATGAATGCGGAAGTAGATTTTCAAGTCGGTCAAGTTCAAAATGTTTTAGTAGTGCCAACAGCCTCAGTGGTACGCCAAGAAAATGCCACAGGCGTGTTTGTGCCAGGAAAAAATAACAGACCTGTGTTCACTCGCATCGAGACTGGCGTCACCGCGAATAACTTTACCGAAGTTAAGTCTGGATTGACAGGAGACGAAAGGGTGTTGCTCAGTTTCCCACCAGGATCGCGTCCGCAATCAACACCAAGAGGAGGAGTTTTCCCTGGTCTAGGTGGAGGTGGAGGAGCCGGAGGAGCTGGAGGAGGAGGAAGAGGAGCAGGTGGCGGCGGAGGTCGTTCAGGCGCCAGTTCTGGCGGTGGTGGTCGTTCTCAAGGCGGTGGTTCCCCTTAAAGTTAGTTTTGAATAGAACATTATGTTTAAGATATTTAAGGGCTTTTACAAAGCGAAGAATACCCGCACAGTACCATTGCTGGAAATCTTGACAATGGCGGCAGAGACTCTGTGGAGTAACAAATTACGCACAGGTCTAACTATGTTGGGCGTGATTATTGGGATTTCTTCAGTTATTGCCATTACTTCTGTCGGTCAGGGAGTACAAAAAGGGGTTGAGCAACAGATACAAGCATTGGGTACAGATGTGATCCAAATCTTGGCTGGTGCGGCAAGAAGCGGGAATGTCCGTCAAGGAGTAGGTTCTAGCAGCACCTTGACTTGGGAAGATGCTAAAGCGATCGCTACACAAGCGCCATCAGCACAGATGGTTTCTGCTTATCTCCAACGGACTGCTCAAGTTGTCTATGCAGGACAGAACACCTCAACAACCATTTATGGCACTGATTTGAACTACCCAGAAGTCAGAAATACTCACCCCCAACAAGGGAGATATTTTACTCAGGAAGAACTAGATATTGCCGCACAGCTTGCCATTCTTGGCCCTACAGTTCAAAAAACACTCTTTGCACAGGGTGTAAATCCGATCGGCGAGAAAATTCGGATTCAGGGAGAGGCTTATGAAGTGATTGGGGTGATGGAACCTAAAGGCGCTCAGGGACCGATGGATCGAGATGACCAGATTTTTATTCCTCTAACTAGTATGTCGAAGAGACTAGTTGGGAACAATGCTCTGGTGGGCGTTTCTGTAAATGGAATTCTAGTCAAAGGCGCTAATCAGGAACAGTTAGAAGCCGCTCAGTTTCAAGTTACCAATCTCTTACGGTTGCGTCATAACATTTATCCGCCACAAGCTGATGATTTTCGACTGACCAATCAAGCTGATATTGTTAGTACCTTCACTAGTATTGTAGGTTTATTTACAGTAATGGTGGTAGCGATCGCTGGAATTTCTCTAGTGGTTGGTGGTATTGGTATTGCTAACATTATGCTAGTTTCTGTGGTTGAGCGGACGCGGGAAATCGGAATTCGCAAAGCCGTAGGAGCCACTAATTCAGCCATTCTCAATCAATTTTTAGCCGAAGCGATCGTGATTTCCATTGTCGGCGGAGGTATTGGTATGGTGACTGGCGTTTTATTAGCCTTTGTGGCTGCAAACGTTTTCAAATTTCCCTTTGTAATTTCTTTCTTGTCGATCGTTGCTGGCTTTGTACTCTCGTTAACCGTTGGCTTAATCGCTGGCGTGATTCCAGCACGAAACGCATCTAAATTAGATCCAATTAATGCTTTAAGAAGTGACTAAATAATTCGTAATTCGTAATACTTCGGCTTCGCTCAGGGCAAGACGCTCAGTACAAGTTCGTAATTCATAATTCTTATGCCAACAATGATTTGGATGGAATCCATTACTAAAACCTATCACTTGGGAGAAGTGAGTGTTCCAATACTCAAGGGAATTCAACTCTCTATTGAGGAAGGGGAATACGTCTCAATTATGGGTGCGTCAGGTTCGGGTAAATCTACACTCATGAATATTTTGGGATGTCTGGATCGTCCGACAACTGGAGACTATATTTTTGAAGGCAGAAATCTGACGACTTTTGATGATGATGAATTAGCCTATATCCGCAACCAAAGGATAGGTTTTGTGTTCCAACAATTTAACCTATTAGCACGGGCAACAGCGTTGGAAAACGTCATGTTGCCAATGGTTTACGCTAACTTACCCAAGCCAAAACGCCGGGAAAGGGCATTAGAAGCCTTAGAAAAGGTAGGACTAGGGGGACGCATTGCTAACCGTCCGAGTCAACTATCTGGCGGACAACAACAACGAGTAGCGATCGCTCGTGCTTTGGTCAACCGACCTGCATTAGTTCTGGCAGATGAGCCAACAGGAGCTTTAGATACTGAAACCTCCCATGAGGTAATGAGTTTACTGACTGAACTTAATAACCAAGGGATCACAATTGTGATTGTCACTCATGAACCTGATATTGCTGCTCAAACCCAAAGGATTATCCGAGTTCAGGATGGTTTGATTGTCGGCTAATTTGTTAAGATCAACCCTTGGAGGAGGAATTTAAGATTTAAATCTCTGTAGGTCAATCAGGATGAAAACTTTTGATTATATCCTCAAAAAACCTAATTAATTACTATATCTAGATTATGAATTTCAGCTTATTATTCGTGCATTTTACCTGGGTTACTGTCGCATTCGCGATTCTTTTTCCAAATGCAGCAAGTGCAGCAACTCCGCCAAAAGCACAGAATTCTTCAAGCTCTGTACAAGTTCCCGATCGCCTCAATCCCAATCCCAATCCTCTGCAATTTCCAACTAAACCGGAGGAAGTAAGGATTCAGGGAACTGTACCAATCAGTTTGGCACAAGCTTTAGAACTCGCAAAACGCAACAATCGAGACTTACAAGTAGCTATATTACAGCTAGAACGCAGTCGCTCGGCGTTACGCGAGTCTCAAGCTGGCTTATTTCCTACTCTTGGTATTAACAGTAGTGTGACTAATAATGGTAATGGTTTTAGAAACAATTCATCTCAAGCCAGCACCTCTTTTAATGGTTCAGCACAACTGAATTATAATCTCTATACTTCTGGGAACACGCTAGCGACTATCCGAGCCGCAGAGGAACAGCTACGGATAGATGAATTAAATGTTGAAAGTCAGTCTTTGACAATTAGGTTGAATGCCACCACTCAATACTACGATTTGCAACAAGCAGATCAACAAGTAAGAATTAATCGGTCTGCTGTGACAAATGCTCAGGCTAGTTTGCGGGATACTCAAGCTAGAGAACAGGCTGGAGTGGGTACGCGCTTCGATGTGCTGCAAGCTCAGGTAAATTTAGCAAATGCCCAACAACTACTTACTAATGCAATCTCACAGCAGCAAATTGCCCGTCGTCAGCTTGCCACGTTGTTAAGTTTATCGCAGTCAGCTGAGATCAGTGCCTCAGATCCCGTACAGTTAGCAGGTCTTTGGCAGCAGACGGTAGAACAAAGTATTGTCCAAGCGTTTCAAAATCGTCCAGAGCTGCAACAGTATTTGGCACAACGTAATATTTCCGAGCAACAGCGACGGCAGGCACTTTCACAGCTAGGTCCGCAAGTTAGTTTGGCAGGAAACTACAATCTCCTAGATCGGTATGATGATGGTGTCAGCCTTACTGATGGCTATTCAGTAGGACTTCAAGGAAATCTAACGGTGTTTGATGGGGGAGCAGCAAGAGCAAGGGCGGCTCAGTCGAAAGCTAATATTGCGATCGCAGAGACTCAATTTGCTAACCAGCGCGACCAAATTCGCTTTGATGTAGAACAGTACTATGCTCAATTGCAATCCAATTTAAATAATGTGCAGACTTCTAGTGTGGCCTTAAATCAAGCAAGAGAAGCTCTGAATTTAGCAAGATTGAGGTTTCAAGCTGGTGTGGGCACTCAAACAGAGGTAATTGATGCTGAAAA
The DNA here is from genome assembly GCF_036917355.1 of Nostoc sp. GTDB lineage: Bacteria > Cyanobacteriota > Cyanobacteriia > Cyanobacteriales > Nostocaceae > Nostoc. The sequence continues at coordinate 303,788 of NZ_JBALDP010000062.1, read as the reverse complement.
TGACCTGACAAGAGCAGAAGGTAATCGCGTCGCAGCTATTTTGGATTACAATCGCGCTCTAGCTAATTTGCAAAGATCGGTAACATCCAGAGCTTCGCGCTAAGACCAAATCATTAGATATCTGATGAAATTAAATATGCGTTATCCAGAACCTTTGTAGAGACATAGCACTGCTACGTCTCTACATTCTTTTTTGCAATGTCTATGAAATAAATGTATAGCTGTAGTCGGATATGTTATACCAATTCAATTAATGATTGCAACATATTATTGGGTAAAGACGCGATTCATCGCATCTCTACAAATGGTCTATTTGTCGCATTCTTTTTTCCAATTGGTATTAGGATAGTGTTGATTGCTCAAAGCTTTAAAGCAACTGGGTTTATACTCAGCACGGGCTAAAGCCCCGCTACCGCTAACAGCACTCAGCACTTTTATGGCACAGTAATTACTGCTACTGGACAATGGGCTTTGCTCAGAATTGCATCGACTCTATGACCGAAGAAAACGCGACCCGTAACCATGCGGATATTACTCCCTAGAATAATTAGGTCAACTTCCTGGGTTTTGGCAAACTTGAGGATTTCTCTTTCTGGGCTGCTTCCTTGAAGAATATAAGTTTTGACATCAGCACCCAGATTGCGGGCAATTTCTGCTTGCTGTTCGAGCATATCGTGAGCAATTTCTTTGACTGGAGCTAGCGATCGCTGTTCGTAAAGAATATACTCAACCTGTGGCAAATTAATCACGTTAACGATCGTAACTAATGCCCCGGTTTGAGCTGCGATCGTACTTGCCATCTCTACAGCATTTTTACTATATTCTGTCCCCACCGTTGGCACCAAAATCTTTTTCAGCTGTTGTTGAGGGATTTTGCATATCTCGCCTTTCGGTTGAGGTAGATGCGACTTCACCACCATCGTTGCACAAGGTGATTCTTGAACAACCCGATCGACAAGCAAATTAAACAATGCTTTCTGGGGGCGGATCTGTTCCGAAGCTCCCAGTACGATCAAGTCATAGTTTTTGTTCGCTTCATTCAGAATTACCTCCGCTTTATTACGCCCAGACTCCGTTTTTGTTTGCAAGGTGGTATCAGCAGGTAGCTGCATTTCCTCAGTGACAGCAGCTAGAGCTTGCTCGGCAGCAGTATCTTTAACCTGGGTTGCCTCCATCCGGCGTGCTTTGCTTTGAGGTTGCTTATCACTCAGGGCATATAGAGATGTAACTTCTATAGAGTTTTGGTGAGCCATGTAACCGACTAGTTGCGCCGCCAGTTGGATGTTAGGGCCACCACTAGTAGGTATTAAGATACGATGAATCTGCTTGATAAAGCTGCGGCTATCCTGTTCTTCTTGCTCCAAACGTCGAGCTTCCTCTTCACCCATAACCACTTTCGACAAACACCAGCGCAGAAGCGGTGGAGCCATTAGGGAAGTGACGATCGCTACCATGACAATAATCGAGTACATCTGGGGATTCAGCACTCCCAAAGATAAACCAATGGTGGCAACGACAATTTCCATCGCCCCGCGAGCATTCATCCCGGAACCCATCGCCAAACCTTCCCAATGACTCAAGCCGCCGGCGCGAGAACCAAGGTAAGCACCTGTAAATTTGCCCACACAAGCGACAGCGAGAACAATCAAGCCAAATATCAACGTTTGAGGGACTAACAGAGCGAGTAAATTAACTTTCAAGCCCGCTGAAGCAAAGAAAATTGGCGCTAGAAAGCTTGCTGTAAAGACTTCTAACATGTGCCCAGCTTCATTGCTAAAGCGGCGGGATTGACCTGCTAGAATCCCCATTACAAAAGCACCTAATGCCGCTTCTAGACCTAATCCGTGGGTAAGTGCTGCTGCCGAGAGCGCAAGAATTAGCACAACCGACATACTAGCGGCAATGCCACCAACGTAGTCATCAACCCAGCGCAAAATCTGGTCTACAATAGTACGCCCAATTGTAAAGGCGATCGCTAAAAATAATATGGCCGCGCTCACAGAATGGAAAATTGTCCCCAGGTCAAATTTGCCGCTACTAGCTAAACCTGAAACCACAGAAAGTAAAATCCAGCCGATGGTGTCGTCAGTCATCCCAGCAGCTAAGGTGACTTGACCAATGTCACGGCGAATCAGGTTTAAGTCCATCAGCACTTTCGCAATTACTGGTACTGCTGAAATACTCATTGCTGTAGCGATAAATAGACTAAATACCAATCGCTTTTCTGGATCGGCTAAAAAACTATCTGGCAATAACCAGCCCAGTCCAAATCCAGTGATAAAGGGGATAATAATTCCGCCCAGTGAAATCAAAAGAGCCGTTTTACCCTTACGCAGAATCAGCTTGAGATCCGTCTCCAATCCCGTTACAATCAGCAAAAATAACACGCCTAACCAAGAAATCACTGAAAGTAAATTAGACTGTTCTTGACTTTTGGGAAAGATGTGCGCCTGTAAGTCGGGAAGGAGCAAACCAAATAGAGAAGGACCAAGCAGCACACCCGCCAGTAATTCTCCAACAACAGGCGGTAGGTTAATCCGGCGCATCAACTCACCTAATCCCCGCGCTACGAGAAGCAATAGTGACAGTTGCACTAGCACCAACAGCAGCTCGTGATGACCAAGAGGTTTAATTAAACCGTCACCTGCTGCTTTCTGGGCAGCGAGTACAGGCACTAATATTAGGGACAGGTTTTGCATATAAGCGTCCAAAGGTTGGATTACAAATTTTTCAAGGGGCTGTTCAAGTAAATCCTGAAAATGTTTACTTGCACATCGGTCTAGGAGATTAAACTGTCATTGACATTATTAACCGCAAGATTATCATCTGCGATCGCCCTAAGTTGTCAGGTAAGAAACAAAGCTTTGCTCATTCACTTATTTTCGGGCGCGAACAAAGAACTTTGTAGTGTCCATCCAAATACCTCGATCGGTTGCTAGCTTCTCAATTTCAGCTTCGTACTCAACCTGAAATTGATTTAATTGTTCTTCTGATAATTTGGAGAACAGAGGATTACCTTTAAAATTTATATTAATTACTGTCATCGATAATCTATTATCACTAAGAGGGCGATAACGTCCTGATGGTTCAATCTTAATTTCGATATCTCTAAAACCTGCCTGATTGAGTAAATTACGACATTTTTCTGGAGTCCCAAGTGGTTCAAGAATATGTGGTACTGATACACCTAAAACTTTAGCGCAGATACTTTTCTGAAGAGATGCCATAATAGCAGTTTCGGGAGGACAGGTAAATGCCACAAATCCTTCGGGTTTCAAGAAGCGATACCACTTTTGCAAAATAGTGAGGATATCAGGAAAAAGTACAATTGCCTCACAGCAAAAGACAACATCAAAACTACGATCGCTAAAGTTGAAATATTCTGCATCTGCCTCAATCAACTCGATATTTTGTAATTTTGCTGCTGCAATCTTAAGTCTTGCTTGATGCAACATTCCAGGGGTCATGTCAATTCCAATCACGTAGCCCTCTGAACCAACTTTTTCAGCTGCGGGTATCGCAACTAAACCCGTTCCAGTTGCCACATCAAGGATTTTTTGTCCCGAATGTAGCCCAACAAATTCAATTAAAAGCTTGGCTTCTAGAGGATGGCGAGTATCTTTTTCATGGTCATAAGTCGTTCTACTACCATAAAATTCTCTTAGTTGCTGCTTATAATTATCTAGATCGGTCATAACCAAATGTTAAATTTTCTCCACTTTATAGTAACTTTTATTGCGATCTTGAGTTGCTTGCTGCTGAACCCAACCCTGACAGTACAAGCTGCGTCTTCATCTAACACTGTTTACGAACAGCGTTTTATCCATAGTCCAGATGGTATCGGCAAATACTACATGGGGCGCGAAATCGCTAAAGTTATGGGATACACTGGCGCTGGCTGGCTAGAACGTCCCAGCCGAGAGGGAGAAGAACAGCCAAGTAAAGTAGTCAGCCTCCTCAATCTCAAACCTAATGATGTGGTGGCGGATATTGGCGCTGGTACAGGTTACTTAAGCTTTCGCATCGCGCCGTTATTAACAACAGGTAAGGTGGTAGCTGTAGATGTTCAGCCAGAAATGTTGGAAATTATTGAGTTATTCAAAAAAGAGAAAAATATCACTAATGTTGAGCCTATTTTAGCCACTTTTACTGATCCCAATTTACCATCTGAAAGTATCGATTTAGCCTTAATGGTGGATGCTTATCATGAACTTGAGTATCCCCAAGAAGTGATGCAAGGAATTGTGAAAGCACTTAAACCAGGTGGAAAGGTGGTGCTGGTTGAGTATCGGGGTGAAAATCCTTTTATCACGATCAAACGTCTGCACAAGATGACTCAAAAACAAGTTCGCAAAGAAATGCAAGCCGTTGGTTTGGTTTGGCGGGAAACTAAAAACTTGTTACCTCAACAGCATTTAATGGTGTTTGAGAAACCCGATCTGGCTTAGGCAGTACATCACAAGAAAAATATGTACCAAGCCATAATAAAGTAAGACTCCTTGCCAGAGCAGAAAATAATGGTCAACCTATCATTCAAGCAGCGAATTCCTCATTTAGAGAATGGCGATCGCCTGACTCGCTACGAATTTGAACGACGCTATCAAGCAATGCCCCGTCATCAAAAGGCAGAATTAATTGAAGGAGTTGTATACTTGGCATCCCCATTACGCTTTGAAAGTCATGCTGAACCACATGGCCATCTAATAGGTTGGTTGTGGACTTACCAAATTGCGACTCCTGGTGTGAGATTGGGAATTGAGCCAACAGTCCGCTTAGATCGAGACAATGAACCGCAACCAGATGGAGTGTTATTAATCACACCAACATCTCAAGGACAATCTCGTTTGAGTAATGATGATTACATCGAAGGTGCGCCAGAACTCGTAATAGAGATAGCAGCTAGCAGTGTTGCTATTGATTTACATGACAAGAAAAAAGTTTATGGGCGGAATGGAGTAAAAGAATATCTTGTTTGGCAAATATTTGAAAACAAATTAGATTGGTTTCGCCTGCAACAAGGAGAATATGTCTCTTTAGAAGTGGACGCAGATGGAATTATCAAAAGTCAAGTATTTCCTGGTTTGTGGTTATCAATGTCTGATTTACTTGCTGGCAATATGCAGCAAGTATTGGCTGTGTTGCAGTTGGGATTAAATTCGCCAGAACATCAAATATTCGTGCAGCAGTTGTCTGGGGAAGAAAAATAGTTGCACAAATACCTGGCAAATAAAATTAGGGCAAACGCATCTAAATTACTCTTGTTTACAACCAAGGTTAAGAAGCAACGAAAAAATGTATCGATGAATGTAAACTATCTAAAGCTTAATTCAACCAAAATAATTCTTGAAAAAGTTGCAGTCAATAATGGATTACTGACATGGTATAACATCCTTAAGTCCGTTGACCAATTAAATGATGTTGAACTCGATCCTCCTTCCTTTTATGTACTTAAGGAGCTTGTTAATGTCGCGTTTCTTCGACTAGAGCCGCTAGAAGGAGGGAACTCAGCTAAGTATTGGCTAACAGAGACGGGTAGACTCTTTTTAAGTCAAAGTTTAAATGATTTATCCGAGACAAAGCCAGATTCAAAGTAGCGATTTTATTTTATAACTCTCAGTAAAAACTAACAATGCACTACAGAATTTTGCAGTTAATTTGTTAGGTTGAAAAAGGCTGTGAAATTAGGTATGAAAAATAAGCATTTTGAATGCTCACCAGCGATTTTTTGACATTAGTCTATTTTTTGAGGAATGAGACTGGCGCTTTTGGTTACACTATCCCAAACAATCCAGTTAAGAGAATTATCTAAATCATCGGGGCTGTTTGAAACTTTAAAATATAGCTTTTCTTCACGTTTTCTTTCAATGGCAAAGTCGGCATTTTGAGCATAAGCGACTATAAAACCTTTGTCTCGTAAACAATACATCGCCCAGGCTTTCAATGATTGCTTGTATGGTTCGTGTGGAATTGGTGGTTTTGCGATCGCATCTTCAATTACTTTAAATATTTGCGTGAGTTTCGCGGTCATAGTAGATTCTTTTGTTATTACCCTTAAGTTAACTAGCTTCTGGATCGCAACGAATTTCAATCATAAAGCCATCTGGATCGTAAAAATACACTCCTCTACCAGTAGGACGAGTGACTGGGCCGTGTGCGATCGCTATTTTATTTTCTCTGATTACTGTCACCGCGCGATCGAATAACTGCGGATCGATGTCAAAGGCTAGATGGTACGCCCTGGTGAAGGTTTTTTCTGGGTCTGGATTTGGTGGTGTTAAGTCGGGTTCCCCAAATAAATCCAGGATTGTACCATCCGGGGTGATGAAGTTGGCTACTTTCCCAGATGCGACAAGTTCCACCAGGGTTGCGGGTACTTCGTCGCCTGTGAGTTCATGCAAACCCAGGATTGTGCCATAAAAGTAGCGCGAGGCTTGCATATCCTTGACGTTGAGGGCAATGTGATGCACTTTACGCAGATTTCCTGGCGCAAGGACACTGTTCAGGGATTGGGTGCTAGATAGCATAATCAACAAAATCTCAATACTTAGATAGAAGTTGAACTTTTTTTTAAAGTTTACTATTTCTAATAAAAATCTATCATGGCTTTTGATTATTCTTTAGACTTTAAAATTATTGATTTTCGCCAACATCCTGAACTCTATCGCGTTGGGAAGGGTGAGCAGGGTGTACTTTTGGTTGAACCATACAAATCAGAAATCCTTCCTTACTGGCGATTCAAAACTCCTGAGATTGCTAGAGAGTCGAGTGAAAAAATTTACGAGCTTTTTCTTGATTATTTAGACAAAGATGATTTTGTCGGCGCAGATATGGCACGGAAGTTTATCCAAATGGGTTATACTCGCTCTCGCCGTTATGCTAATCATAAAAGCGGCAGGAAGTATAAACAAAATTCCGAAGATTCAGGTGACAAAAAAGAGATTCTTCCCTACGAAGTAGACCCCGTAAAAGCGGAATCGGCAGCAATATTTAAAGCCAAGTGGGTAGAAGCAAAGACAAATGAAAAATATCAGAAGCTTTTAGCCAAACATAAGCAGATGTATGAAGTAAATTAATAACCTTCGTAGGTGCGTTAAGAACGTAAAGCACCTTCTAAGATGTTTTCACTGCGTTATGCTGTCGCTAACATACTCTACCAAACAGCCGATGAGTCTTTTATACTCACAAACGAGTCTTTGATACTCGTGAACGAGGCTTTGATACTCGCCGAGGAGTCTTTGATACTCGTGAACGAGTCTTTTATACTCGCCGAGGAGTTTTTGATGCTCGTGAATGAGTCTTTTATACTCGCCGATGAGTCTTTGATGCTCGTGAACGAGTCTTTTATACTCGTGAATGAGTCTTTTATACTCGCTGACGAGTCTTTTATACTCGTGAATGAGTCTTTTATACTCGTGAACGAGTCTAGAGGACTGATTGCAGAAACTTTTTACATTGTCGCCAATTAATTTAAGATTAACGCGATCGCATTTCCCCATTCAGCAATTCAATAATAATCATAGTTGCCTAAGCGATCGTATCTGGCAGTGTGATAGTAACCACATCACCTGCTTGAATCGTTGCTAAAGCTTCTTGAACTTTAGGCATCAGAGGTTTCAGAACTTCTAAACGATTGCTGGGAGATGCGAGAACGATTATAGCTAAGTTGATATTATTCAAATTTTGTTGAGCTGTTAAGTTTTGATCAATGGTGATGAATACATCAAACTCTATCTTCGCTAGTCCCAGTAACTCACCATTCTTTTTACTTGCCCATCCTTGCTCTGGTACAGTTACAACCTCATGACCTGTGATTTCTCGCTTTAATTTCTTAGGCAGGCATTCATCAAGCAGCACTTTCATAAGAAGATAATACCGTTTTCAGAGCTAGCTTGAGAAATGTTGTTGCCTGGGCGCGGCTCACAGTGGGAAAATCTTCTAGAAAGTCATCAAGGCGATCGCCTGCTTCGAGATAATCAACCAATGTTTGTACTGGTACGCGAGTTCCGTAGAAAACTGGTGTACCAGAAAGGATGTCGGGAGAAGTTTGTATTAGTTGAGGTTCCATATCGCATCTTGCAGTGTGATATTGAAGAATTGCATCAGCTGCTTATATTGTCACCAATTAATTTCAGATTAACGCGATCGCATTTCCCTTTAATCGCCTAATGAAACTTGACTGCGGTCAAACAACCACGCATCCTCAACTATCTCCTCTAGGCGTTGATTAAGTCGGGGGAGAAAATATTCTGGATCATTTAGCCGTTGCTGGACAACCCAAGTATCAAAAGCTTCTTGCGTGTCAATTCCTTGGACACCCGCCGCACCTAATATCATCTTGAAACTATGCTCTTGGAGTTCCTCTAACTGGGGATAACCTTCACTTTGGTGCTTGCAAAATAAAATTGCCGTTGTTCCTAGTAAAGCTTCTAGTTCATCACCTTGAAGTACTGCATCATATAAAGCACGAATTAACTCAATGGTATCTCCTAAAGGTGCTTGAATCCTCAGCGTCAGCCAGATTGCTTGAGCCAGGTAAACCAAACCGTTACTTTTATCTATTATGCCTATATAGCGGAGAACTGTAGCCATCTGCCCATAAGCCTTAACCTGTGCAAATAATTCAATTGCTTGTAGATTTAACTCTATTTGTCTAGATATATCTCCAGTTTTACCAGCAACACAACCTATATTCGCCAGATTCTCAGCTTGACCTAAAATATTGCCAACACTCTTATTTATGTTTAAAGATTTATCCAACAAAGATATCCCTTGCTCAATATCTCCTTGATTGACAATTGCATTTGCCATATTGTTGAGTATGGTAGCTTTATCTTTAAATTCCCCAATATGTTCTATAATTTTTAAAGATTCCTGCCAGAAATAAAGTGCTTGTTCTATATTTCCTTGACGAGCTATTACTTCCGCCATGTTATTAAGAGTAGCGCCTTTGCCAGGAAAATTCCCAATGCGCTCATCTATTTCCAAGGATTCCTGCCAATAAGAAACCGCTGTTTTGGTGTCTCCCTGTTGAGCAATTAACCATGCCATGTTGCTTAGAATTATGGATTTTTCTTTCAAGTCAACCGTAGGGCAAAGGTCTAAAGCTTGCTGATAATTAGCAAGAGCGTCTTCCACTAAACCTAAATTGTATTTAGCACGGGCTATACTTCCCAATATGCGGTAGTCCAGAACAACTGTTAAAATTTGCTGGCATAGTTCTAGAGCTTCTAAAAAGCGAGAATTGTTGTCCCAATCAACAGCGACGATATCACCAACACGGATGGCAATCTCCCATTGTTCTGCCAGCAGTCCTAGTCGTATAATCTCAATTGCTTTGTCATCCGCGCAGAACTTATTTGTCTCCTCCCACCAAACTTGATAGACTTCCCTTACCGCTTTCTGCCGTGTCTTTAGCCACTCTTTCTCACTCAATAAGTTTTCCAGCAAAGGTTCTAAAATTGTCGTTACCCGGTAATTAGCTGGCTGGGTGGGGTGAGTGGTAGCAGACTCAACTAGGCTAAGACTGACAAGCTTTTGCAGAAAAGAGGTAGAGGGGGAAATGGCATTGATGATTTCAACAGTAACGGGAAGGTGAAACACACTCAACCGTGCGAGAAACTTTTGTTCTTCCGGTTCCAAAGCATCCAGCAGAGTTTGTGCCAAGATATTTTCGCGGAATTTCTGCTCAGTCGCCTCCAGCCGATTCAGTAATTCATCCGCCGCTATTCCTGGCTGCTGAATCACCTCTAACAACCATTTCAGCAACCGGGGATTACCATCGGCAATGTGGATAATTCGCTGAGTTTTTAACTGCTGCCTAACTTCCTTATCTAAAGGAAAGCAGATTTTATCAATATCACTGCTGCTCATCCCTGCCAAAGATTCCAAATGCAGGCGATGAGGTGGCAAAGTGTCTGCTTTCAAATAGCGACAGGTGACAATCAGCCGACTTTCTGCCCCGTTCTCCGCCAATGCCGCACAAATCGCCCCTAAAATCTCGTAAGCCTCTGCCGTCATCCACAGTGAACCATCTTCAATGTGTGGGGATATTCTGCTCAAAGTCATCCAGCACCAGCAGCAAAGGTTGGTTGTATTCCTTTTCAATTGCTTCAAAAAAGTTTTGCAACCGCCCTTTAAGAGACATCTTTGGTTGATTCAAAAGTGCTGGCACATCTGCAAACCGCTCAAACTTATTAGAAAGCTTATTCAGCAAACCTTTCTCATCCAGAGGGCCAATCAACACCACTCGCGCAAAATTGTCACGCTGCATCTGCACCCGCGTACATAACCGCGCCGCCAGAGTACTTTTGCCTAGTCCACCCATCCCCGCAATAAACACGCCGATTTGGTCGCTGCTTTCCTGCAAAGCCTTGAGACACCGTTGCAAAGGTCGTCTGCGTCCGACAAACTCAAACCGACTGGCAACTTTAACTAGATTATTCTCATCCAAAAATTCTTGCTCTGGCGCTGTGAACTTCAGCTTTTCACGATTTCTTGTTCTCAGAGGTGTTACCAGTTCTGCAATGGGGCGCGTATCCCGATACATCCGCAACAGATGCCAGTCGGTGCATTCTTTCTCAATCATCTCCTGCTGCGCTGCTTTGACTGCTGTTTCAACAGTTGCCCCTGTCGCCAAAGCTTGATAAAGTGCCTGTGCTGCTACAATACCCGTGCGGTCATACACCGGACGCGCCCAGCCTAAAACTATACCTGCTCCCGCTTTCACCAATGCCTGCGCCATTGAAGGTACTGTCCCATTGTTAGGAACCTGTCCTGTATGACAACCAGAGAGAAAAGCTACACGAGGCCAACGTCCGCGAAAGGCTCTAGCTAAATCATTGACAGTAGTAAATTGCAAATTCCCCACCTCATCTTCAGTGATGAAGCAGGGGGTATTGTCTGCCAACGTTACACCTTCTGGCAGCAAATAGCCGTAGCTTTTTTGGGTATAAATAATCCCGTGTCCCGTGAGGTGAAAGACATCAAAATAGTCTTCGGGGTAGGATTTCACCAAATTGGCTAACTCTACAACTGAGCCACTTTCCTCGACAATCAACGCCAAAAGCTGATCCTTAGTTGCTTGCAAGATGTTCGCTTCTTCCTGCTCAAACCCTAGTGGTGGAACTCTGGGATCTTCAGGAGAAGTCGCCATGAACAGCAAGCGCAAGGGGCGATTTTGCACATTAATCACTTGGGTTTGACGCTGCTGCACAGAACGCACTGGTAAAACGGAAAGATTCTGGCGTTCTATTAAAAACCCTGCACCATCATGTAGCAATTCCCAAGGCAAATGTGCCAATCCCAACGCTACCCGTTCTGTTTCCGGGTTCAACCCCTTTGCTTCGCTGGTTTTAATCAAATCTAGAAGAATCGTTTGCTCATCCGCCTCATCCAGCGCCCTTCTCAGCCATCCTTCTTTACCATCCAGCCATTGATAAAGTTGCCGTCCCAACTGGGTGAGATAGGGTAGGCGATCTTTTTGTTGAGCATAGTAATTTTGCTCACACAAATCAATGAGTGCTGCCAACTCCGTTTTATCCAGGCGACGTGAGCCATAATCACAGCGCAGTTCAAAAGTTTGCTGTTGACTGAGCGCGAAGGTGAAGTTTAGGGGCATGGTTTGCAAGGGTAAATTGCACAATAACCTTCACCGTATTATCAGTAAATTCAATCGTCAACAAAGCCAATACCTTAATAATGGTTATCGCCGATATTCGTCGCCGCAATCGCCGATAAGCTGGTACAAATCGCGTGATTGGCGAGATACTGCATTGATGCGATCGCGATCGTCTTCATCTAAACTAAAACTAAATACTTTGGCGTTATCTTCTATATGTTCAGATACTCCAAGTCTGGCACCAACTATCACACCTCCTACAGTTGGCCGATCTAAAATGTAACGCACTGCTACATTGGAAATGCTTACGCCATGCTTATTAGCAATTTCTTTGAGAATAGCTAGTAACTCTTGAAATAATTGCCAACCACCCCAAGCATCGATCATATTTTTATATTTTTTCAAACTAGCAGTAGATAGATCAAATCCTCGCGGTTCCGGTTTACCCAAATAGTTTTCTGATAACAAACCGCCGCACAGCGTACCGTAAGTAAAAAGCTTTATGTCATGCTGCTGACAAAACTCTACCATATTAACTTCAGGACGGCGGTCAACCAGAGAAAATTGCACTTGGTTAGAAACAATTTTGATACCCGCTTCAGTAATAATCTTCAAGTTTTCCGTGTCAAAATTAGTTAAACCCAAATGCTTAATTTTACCCTCAGTCTGAAGTTCTGCCAGATATTTGAGGGCATCCAGGTAATTTTTATCCTGATATTCCCACCAATGGAATTGCATCAAATCTAACGATTGCACATTCATTCTTCTCAAGGAAATATCAATATTTTCCTCGACGAGTTTTTTCGTCATTTTGCCTGGACGAGGCACCCATTTCGTAAAGGCTTGCACCTGAGATAAAGCATCTTTAGCACGAGTATCAATTAGTTGACAGCGAAACTCACCAATAAAATCTTCTGCTGGGCCATAATGATCTGCTAAATCCCAAGTAGTAAAGCCAGCATCTATATATTTGAACATAGTCTCAATAGCGGCTTGGGGATTGATCTGTCCGTGTCCGCCGGATACTTGCCACATCCCATTTAATATACGGCAGATGTTCAAATCGGGAGTAAATTGGAGACGACTAGCTGCGGGTAAGTTCATTTTCAATTTATGAGTGAAAAGTTAGGAATGGGAAGACTTAACAATTACTAATAGATAAATCATAACTGATAATTTTTAATTCCTAACTTCTCACTCCCAACTCTTAATTTTTTAACGCCAACCTTTTTCAGCTTGTTCGAGAACGTAAGCAGCAACGTCTTGAATTTGCTGTTCAGTGAGACGCTCTTTGTAGGCTGACATATTATTTTTACCATTGGTAACTATAGATGTAACTGCCTCTATTGAATCCATACCATACTTTTTCAGGGCTGGTTTTTTGAGATTTTTACCACGCCTGATGATGTTGCTACCGTTGATATGACAACCAGCACAATGAACACTAAATATTTGTTCGCCGTTAACTGTGTCTGCTGCACTAACAGGCAAAGTAAAAGTACTGATTAATAACAAAAACGTTACTAATACTAATGTAAGTAGTTTATTCAATGAACTTCTCCAGATTTGGACAGACTAGTTGTAGGCATAAGTATCAGAACCAATACTAGAGGGATTCAAAGTCAGTTGTAAATCCAGCAAAATTTGCACAATCTTCTTGAAAAGACTCTGCATCACTAACATCCTCAATTTTATAAGACATGATACGCGTCCCATCTGGCATTTTTTTGGAACCAATCAACTCACCTTGATATTTATCTGCGATCGCTTTAAAATCAACACCATGTATTTTCCAGGCATCACCCGAACAAGTAATATTTACTTGCCACATATTTCACTCCAAATTACTACCACTAAATATTCATCATCTCATAAATGGGCAACATCTTACACATCACCTCTTTGGGGCTATAATTTTCTATCTAAAGGAAGTACCGAGCCAGATCGGGCTACGCCATAATGTGGATGTAGGAACATTTCTAGAAAATTTTATCCAAATTAGTTAAATCCCAAGAGTTGAAAATGCCTAACAATATCAAGCAACAAATTCAAGCCGACTTGCAACAAGCGAAAGAAACTGGACAATTAAGAACTGAGCGGATTCGAGAAATAGTAAAATCCGCAGTTTCTCAAGTAGCTTCTGAGTTTAAACAAGGTTCTAGTGAAGTTCGTAGCATTGTGAAAGATGCAGTTTCTGCTGTAATTGAAAACTTCCAAGAAAAAGGCAGCGAACTCAAAGAAAAGGGTAGCGAACTCAAAGATGAAGTGACAGCTTCCATTGAAGGAGCGCTGGAAGGAATTAATAGCAAAAGACACGAAAGCATTGCTCAAACTCAAACAGATATAAAAAGGTTACAAGCTCAACTAGATGGTGAAGAAGAACAACTCCAACAAGAGGTTGATGTAATTTTGGCAGAGATTGAAGAGACGGGTAAGGAAAAACCTGCAAGTACTAAAACAGCAATTGATTCTGCTGTCAATGCTCTTAAAGATAGTGAAGAAGTCGGATTGCTAAAGAAACGTTACGCGCAATTGCAAGCACAGCTAGCCATTGTCCGAGCTAATATGGCTGCACGCTACGGCGGACGTAATATGGAGGTTCAAGATTATCTAGACGAGGCTAAACACTGGTACGATAAGGCTCGTCCTCAAGCAGAGTCTATGGCTGTACAGGTAGGAGAGAAGCGATCGCAGTTAGAAGATAAACTGGGTGAAGCTGGTACATCTCTAGCCAGAAAAGAGCGGCAAATCAAACAAACCTTAAGAGAGTTACTTTTAACGGCAGCTGACTTATTCAAAGATAAAGAACCTGCTAAAAAAGAACGGGAGACTATTCACAAATAGGCTGCTTTAGTGTTTAATTGACTGAGAAAAAGAGGGTGGGAAATTTCCCACCCTCTTTTGTTGAAACAACAGTTTTATTAGACTTATTGTATGAATCAAAATCCCTCACCCTAAATCCCTCTCCCAAGCTTGGGAGAGGGAACTTTGAAATTGACTCTCCTTCTCCCAATATTGGGAGAAGGGGTTGGGGAATGAGGGCTATACCATTGCACTGTAATTATTAAAAATAGTTAATGGGTAATTGTCGTGCAACAATTACCCATTTCTTAAATTACTATTGCGTATTAGTAAATATTTCCTTCTCTATTGAGTTGTTCGTCATGCTTGGCAATAACCCAAATTGCATGAATACTACCTGGTAGCCAACCTAGAACTGTGAGCAAGATGTTAATAAACAGAGTTGGGCCAATTCCAACAGTCAGGAAAACGCCTAAAGGAGGCACTAACAAACCTAGAAGAAAACGAACTAATTTCATGATTTTGCCGTATTTTTGTGAGTTTCTTTAATTACATTCTGCTGAAGATACCGAATTAGGAAATCCACCTTCAGCTCTTTTATTTGGAGTAGAGACGTGAAAAAATTGGTCTTTCTACTCCTTATAATGCTTATCTAGAAGGTAATTCACCTTGGGTTTTTTCGCCACTGCTGGTTAACAGGTTTCTTTCAACAAAGTAGTTGTTAATGAAGGTGTTAGCAAAAGTTAGAATCACTGGCCCAAGAAGGAAACCAATAATTCCGCGAACTGCGAACCCAGGAACTAGGACTGCTGCTAACCAGAAACACAAACCGTTGACGACGAGCGAAAATGCTCCAAATGATAGAAAGTTAAGTGGTAGAGAAAGAGCAGACAAAACTGGTTTAACTGAACCGTTAATTAGACCAATTACTAAAGCAGCAATTATAGCTGCGGGAAAATTAGCAATATTAACGCCTGGAACAACTAAATCAACAATCAACATGCTCAAAGCTGTAGCTAGGGCGGTTAATAATGGTGTTAACATTTTTCTTACCTAATCACTAAAGATTTTTTGTAACTTCTTATCTCATCTTCAACTATGTGCTAGGTTTTAACCTCTCTTGCAAGATAGAATTTGGTTCTACCGTTAGGCCGATCATTGAGAAAAAGATAGCGCTTTTAATACTGCGTAGGTCTTACTTAAAAAAGTACTCCGAGTAGGTTGGGGAGCCACTGCGTTGGGCGGGTTCCCCGACTTGTTCGCGCAGCGTCTCCGACAGGAGAAGCACGTGGCATTTGAGGAACGAAATCCAATATTTTCACAATTTTGTCGGGTTTCACTACCTTTAACCCAACCTACAAATCTTCTTAATCAATTACTATTGCGATCGCTCAGATTTTTCAGACTCAGGCTTATAGTAAAGGGCTGATTTATATAAGACTTGTTCTTGATGGGTTTCTAAAGTGCAATCAGACAAAGGATAAGTTACACAAGTAACAACATAACCAGCCTGTATTTCACTTGGACGCAGAAATTTTTGCTCGCTTTGATCGATTTCACCACTAATAAGTTTAGCAATACACGCAGAACATTCACCTTGTTTACACCCAGATGGTAGGCGGATACCAGCTTCTTCCGCCATATCAAGAATATATTGATCGTCTGGTACTGGAATGGTGCGATCTAATCCAAGTGTAGGATTGATAAATCGAACTTGATAAACTGCCATCTGCTGTTTCTAATTATTGTTTAACTGCTTTCATCGACAAACTAATTCGTTTGAGTTTCTCGTTGATTTCTAACACCTGGACTTTGACTACTTGTCCAACTTTGACAATTTTGTTGGGATCGTCTACAAATCTATCAGCAAGTTGGGATATATGCACCAAGCCATCTTGATGTACGCCGATATCGACAAAAGCACCGAAGTTGGCGACGTTCGTCACAATTCCCTCTAGTTGCATTCCCACATTTAAGTCCCTGATTTCCTTAATTCCTTCTCTGAAGGTGGCATACTTAAACTCAGCACGAGGATCTCTACCTGGTTTTTCCAGTTCGCTGAGAATGTCGCGCAGTGTGGGTTCGCCGACGCTATCGGTAACGTATTTCTTCAGATTGGTCTTTTTGAGTTTTTCGGCAATTTGTGTCACCTGATTTAATGGCACATTTAGATCGGATGCGATCGCTTCTACTACAGAATAACTCTCTGGATGCACTGCTGTATTATCCAAAGGGTTATCACCGCCGCGAATCCGCAGAAAACCCGCTGCTTGTTCATATGCTTTTGGCCCCAGCTTCGGAACTTTCAACAGTTGTCGGCGATTTTTAAAGGCTCCATGCTGGTTGCGATGGGCGACAATATTATTAGCTACTGTTGCCGTAATCCCAGAGACGGATGTCAGAAGTTCTTTGGAGGCGGTGTTTAAGTCTACGCCGACGTAGTTGACGCAGCTTTCTACAGTGTCATCCAATTTCTTTTTCAACAACTTCTGATCGACATCGTGCTGATATTGTCCCACACCAATGGATTTGGGATCGATTTTCACTAGTTCCGCCAAAGGGTCTTGCAAACGGCGGCCGATGCTAATCGCACCGCGCACAGTAATATCTAAATCGGGAAACTCTTCTAACGCCACTTTACTTGCAGAATATATAGATGCGCCAGATTCATTCACCATCACCTTAAGTGGTTTGCGTTCTATATTTTGTAGTACTTGCGTGACAAATTCCTCTGTCTCGCGGGACGCTGTACCGTTACCGATGGCGATTAACTCAATTTTGTACTTTTCAATCAGATTTTTGACAGTTTGTGCAGCTTTGAGTCGCTGTTCAGCTGCTTGGTGGGGAAATACTGCCTGATATTCCAAAAATTGTCCAGTTTGGTCGAGGACAGCAACCTTACACCCAGTTCTAAATCCAGGGTCTATCGCCAGGGTTGGTTTCATTCCTGCTGGTGCAGACAGCAGCAACTCCCGCAGATTAGTTTCAAATGTCTTGATTGATTCTATGTCTGCATAAACTTTTTTCTCAGAAATCACCTCTCCCATGAGAGAGATTTTCATCAAGCGGTTGAATGCATCCTTTAACATTGATTGATAAAAATCTCGAATTGTCCGTACTTTGGTTTTAATTTCTTTCGACTCAAGATAGTAAAGTACCGTGTCCTCATCGAAAGCAATTTCAAAGCTTAATATTTTTTCGGTTTCACCGCGACACAACGCCAGCATATTGTGTGGTGCAATATTTTTTACCTTAATTTGATAGTTACGGTACATCTCAAATTTGGTTGTACCTTCAGGATAATCATCTTTGATGCGGGAGACAAATACCCCTTCTTCTAAAAGATAATCGCGGATATATGCACGTAACTCAGCTTTTTCAGCTACTTCTTCTGCCAAAATATCAGCAGCACCTTTGAGCGCTTCTTCTGCTGTTTTTACTCCCTGCGTTTCCGAAATATACTTAGCCGCTTCTTCTTCCGAGGATGCAATTACAGCATTTTTGACATTTAGCGACTTGATGAACTCTGCTAGTGGTTCGAGTCCTTTTTCTCTGGCGATGGTGGCACGGGTGCGGCGCTTTGGGCGATAGGGTAAGTATAAATCCTCAAGTTCGGTTTTTTGTAAGCAGGATGAGATTTTAGCTTTGAGTTCATCTGTAAGTTTACCTTGTTGGGCGATCGCACTTAAAATCACCGATTTTCGTTCTTCCAGTTCTGTTAAATAAGTATATCGATCGGCCAGTTCGCGTAGTTGCACTTCATTCATCTCATCGGTGCGCTCTTTGCGGTAACGTGCAATGAAGGGAATTGTTGCACCCTCCGCCAAAAGTTCCAGCGCGTTTTGCACCTGATGGGATTTGAGGTTTATTTCAGTTGCCAGTATTTGAGGAATGTTCAGCATTAGGTGTCTAAAATGAAAATGCTACTTCTAAAGGTAATATGCTAGATCCTTATCCTGGCGCAAGGCCAAAGTTTTAAGCTAATTTACCAGATGATTGCTCGCAAGAGTGCAATTGGCGAAATAGACAAAACCCACCTACGCAAGTTTTATAACCCTTTCAATCCGCGTAGATGAATCAGAATTTGTCTAGCACAGGGTAGCTGGGCTGATTGAGAAGAACGACAAAAGTAGCATCACCCACAGGAATTGTCTGTTTCTAAACACTACGCAATTTCGCGTAGCGTCTCATACCCACTTTTAAAGCTTGCTACGCACACCATCGAACACAGAAAAAATAGTTGTCAAGCTTTTTGGCGCTTCATCTATCGCAATAATTATTCCAATTGGCATAAAATACAAAGTTGCGTAATCTTGATTTTCTATAATATTTATTTCGCTCGACTGTTGTAGCCAAAACCTTATTGGATGTAAGATTAACCACACTTCCAAAAAATTTGTTCTAAAAACACTACAACCTTTAGTTCAGAGGTTAGTAAAATGCCTTTGTTTTTCTTGATACCACTATGTACTGCTTTAGCTACAGGCTACTTGTTCAAAAAGAGTACTGATGAAATAGCATATCTTGCAGGTGTATTCGCAGCGATTAGCTTTATCTTAAGTTTAGTATTAGCACCTTGGCAGATTCAGTTTGGATTATTAATCATTGTCTTCGTCATTACCAACAGACTTTTGCAGGATAATGAGTCCAAACAATAGGAAACAATCGGAGAACAACCTAGGGAAACCTCTATCCAGCCAAAAAAAACTTAGGCTTGTTTTTCTTGATACCACTATATACTGTTTTGGCTACTGCCTACTTGTTCAAAAAGAGTACTAATGAAATTGCATACTTTGCAGTTATTAGCTTGATTTTAAATCTAGTACTAGCATCTTGGCAGATTCAGTTTGGATTGTTAATCATTATTACCAACAGACTTTTGTGAGGATAATGAGTCTAAACAATAAAAAACCTCTACCCAGCGAAGGAAAATTGGTAGACTACTAACTCTATCTGAGATATGTGAATTTAGATGGAGATTTCTGTGGATAGATAGAAAACAATTCAAACTCTCGATTTTCATCTAAAATTCTGGTTGTAATTTTGTGTAATGTTGTGTGATATTATCAGTGCCAGTACTGTTGTTCGAGCTTCAATTTTCCTTTGATCGATTCTTAGCTTTGCATTTATCGAGTCTAAGACTAACTCTTTACTTATACAAGTTTAATACCCAGAAATTACTTCATAAATGTACAAATTTTCAAGACAAAAATTCATAATGGACGAGGACTTTTATTTTATGAAGTTTTTGTTTAAGTGTATTTGTCAGTAGATAAATTTTTGATAAAGTATAACGATAAATTTGCAACATACCTTTCTCGTGGTATTCTAGTAAGTAGTTACATGTAGCAATAAGTTTGGAGAAAAAAGCCTATTTAAAATTACAAGGAGAAATCAAGCAAACCTAATACTAAATGGTGTAGAAATATCTCAAATTCAATGCAACCAACGTCAACTTAAAGTTGATTAGCCGACGCTAGTTTGCATTAGTTGTTTTATTAAAAAGGCTCCATTTGGACATTCAGTAAAATTCCCCATAAACCTGTAAAGCGTATTACTGTAGATTGATTTATCTCCTCTCTATGATTTACGCCGCCAGTCAGACTTGTATGACTTATTATTGCGTTACCATACCCAAAAATAGCACGTATACATACTCAATTTGAGTAAAAGCCTTTACTTTTATAAATCGGCTTAATTGCCAGCCGAGATTACAGATATGTCTGTGAGTCGGGAGAAATTTTATGATATGTTCAGTACATTAATCAACTTTCCTGGAGCAAATAGAGAATATTTATCAATCCAGCTAGGTTTTATAGCTTGAGAAGATCGATAGTATCTTTAAAAGATTTCTACAGCAGGATACAACTGATGAAAGTTAATGAATGGGTTAATCAACAATTATAGCAATCCATTTTGATTTAGGTGCATCTGTTGAATATGTGGGTGGAATCAGAGTTAAGCATCAGCGATGTCTACAACTGGCTATACCTAGGCTCACTGCAAACTTTGTGTATGTAGAGAGAATTTGTGACAAAGTTCTCAACCTTCTCTATATCTGCATCTACTATTAGATTATCGCGATCGCGCTAAAAACAATGTTAGATCAAAACTGGGTAGCACAGAAAATATCTGTAATTCACAGTTGGACAAACTCTAAATTGATTGTGTCAATTGCCAAGCAATAAACTGGTTTGCTTGAGAGTATAACCCAGTAAAAAAATTAAGCGTGCTTTACTCCGAATCATGTCGAACACTGCCATGATAAAGCAACTATCCTGAAATATTACATAGTATTTAGTTTTTAACTCTAGGGCGAGAGCTTCAACGATCATTTTGATATCAGTCAATTTAGCATAGCCTTCCTAATTTTTTTGTCTATTTACTGAAGTAGAGATCGAATTGTAAAGAAGGTGTTGCCGAGATATGAAACGTTTAAAACGACTGGTTTTTACTATCAGGTTCATACCTACTATCTTGATTAAGGCAAAATACTATGAAATCTATGTCGCAAAGTTCAAACTTTAAAATAATCCCTTATATTATTTTGTTTGTAAGTATTTTACTTAGTATCTGTGGACAACTGTTAATGAAGAATGCCATGCTTTATACAAATGAGGGAGTATTTACTTGGGATTTCGTTCAAAAATTATCATTAGCTATTACTGTCTACTGTTTAGGAATAGTAAATTGGATATTGGCTCTGCGCTCTGTAAAATTAAGTATTGCTTATCCACTGACGAGTTTAAATTATGTTGGGATACTTTTCGGTTCATACTACTTTTTTAATGAGGTGATTACATTAACTCGAATAGTAGGAGTTATCACTATCTTCTTGGGTGTTCTTTTAGTAGTTAACCCCATAAAAAAGCTCAAGTTTAGATAATTAATTCAAAAATCAAAAATGAGTATTTTTACTTGGATAACTTTAATACTTGTTGTTTTATTTGGAACAACAGCTCAACTTTCACTCAAGTATGGATTTTACATCTCTAACTCTAATAAAGGAGAAAGCGGATCTCTCAAAAATCTCTTATTATCTCGTTATTTTTTGATTTGGTTTATCTGCTATACATTTATGACTATATTGTGGCTTTATGTATTGCGGACAATTCCTTTAAGTCAAGCGTTTCCAGTTTTAGGATTAATGTATGCATTTGTACCAATTGCTTCTCACTATCTTTTAAAAGAAGAAGTTGTTTTTAGCCAGTGGTTAGGAATTTCGGTTATTATAACTGGCGTCATTCTAGTTGGACATTAATCTTTTATCGTCAGATTATTAATATTAACAGTTTCCAAACATCATCCTCTAAAACATTTTCACAAAATCTAAATTTAATTTATGAATATAGGTATCGTTGGCGGAGGCATAACTGGGCTAGTATTAGCTCAACGTCTTTCACATCAAGGGCATAAAGTCACTGTTTTTGATAGTAATAAGCAGCTTGGTGGACTTACTACTTATCATGATTACGGATTATTTACCTGGGATCGCTTTTATCACGTTATCCTACCTTCTGATACTCACTTAATAAATTTTCTCAGAGATATTGGTCTTGGAGATAAACTACGTTGGCATCGAAGTTTAACAGGCTTTTATGACAATAAAAAGTTTTATTCTATTAGTAACAGTATAGAATTCCTACGTTTTCCTCTATTTGGACTTATAGGAAAAATCAGATTAGCTTTTACTCTTCTATATGGTTCGCGCCTTAATAACTGGCGGCGCTTAGAAAAGATTTTAGTTGAAGATTGGCTCTTGAAACTCGGTGGTAAAAACACATACGAAAAGCTCTGGAAACCTTTGCTTTTATCCAAACTAGGAGAAAACTATAAGCGAATCTCAGCAGTTTTTATCTGGGCTTATATCAAACGACTATTTTCAGCGCGCGATTCTTCATTAAATAAAGAACAACTTGGTTATGTCTCCGGCGGTTATAAAACTGTTTTTGACCATATAGAAAAATTAATTTATGCAGCTGGAGGTCATATTCACAAAGGTGTTGCGGTTGAATATATCGCACCTCATCCAGGGGGTGGAATGTGGGTAGAATCTCAGGGTAAAAAAGAGCATTTTAATAAAGTCATCTTTACTGGGCCAGTTAATATCTTGCAACAGGTTGCTGCGAGGGGACTGGTGAAAGTTTCAGACACTACTGAAACAGTAGAATACCTGGGTGTAATCTGCATGGTACTGATTACTCGTAAACCTCTAGTTCCTTATTACGTAGTAAACATTGCCGATAAAAATATTCCTTTTACCGGAGTTATCGGTATGAGTAACTTAGTTTCTTTACAAGAGACAGCAGGGTATCACATTACATTTCTACCAAAATATATCCTTTCTACTGACCCGTTGTTAAAACAACCAGATGACGAATTACGTCCAATATTTTTCCAAGGTATACGTTTAATGTTCCCCGAACTTAAAGCCGATGACATTGTAGCAGCACATATTAATCGAGCGATTAAAGTACAGCCACTACAAGTTTTAAATTATTCCAGCCTTGTTCCAAAAGTCAGTACTGAAAACGATGATTTTTTCGTCGTCAATACCTCACAGTTGGTCAATGATAGCGTCAACAACAACGCAGTAGTTCGACAAGTCGATGAATTTCTCAAAAAATCAGGATTACTGAATTCTTGAAATTTGAGTAATCACACTTTATTTTAAAAATCACACGAGGTCTTTATGAGTCTTTTTGTTCTTTTACCCGCATATAACGAGCAAGAATCAATTCGACCCTTGTTCAAAAAGTTTCAAACATTGCAGCAAATCTTTAATATAGAGATAGAATTAATTCTTGTCGATGATGGCAGTAGCGATAAAACTGCTCAGACTGCAATAGATGAATCTCAATCACTAGGTATATTACTAAAATTAGTCCAACATCCCAAAAATGCTGGTTTAGGTCAAGCAATTAAAACAGGTTTCACGACTTTCTTAGAAATTTCCAAAGAAGGTGATTTTTTAGCGGCGATGGATTGTGATAATACTCAACCACCAGAGCTATTAATAAAAATGTATGACACTATGATAGCTGGTAGCTATGATATTGCGATCGCGTCTAGATATCGCAAAGGTTCTAAAGTCATCGGCTTATCAAAATTTAGAGAGCTGATGAGTTATGGAGCCAGCTGGCTTTTCAGAATTGCCGCCCGTGTACCAGGCGTAAAAGACTACACTTGTGGTTACAGACTGTATAACCGTACTTTCCTCAGTAAACTGGATATGTATTACGGGGACAATCTATTTACTGAAAGTGGATTTGCTTGCATGATAGATTTACTGCTGAAAGCCAAAGCCCTGAAACCAAAAATCGTAGAAATTCCAATGGTTTTGAGATACGATCAAAAACCAACTGCGAGCAAAATGAAAATTCTTAAAACTATTACTCGAACACTAAAGCTTTTATTTAAGAATTTAGCATCAACAGAGCCAACTCCCAATTTAGGTCAGACTTTCAAAGAGCGAGAAACAGTCAAAATTCCACTGAGAATGGCAAACCGTAAATAAACCTGAGAAGAAAAGTCTAGATTCTTTGGTTGACAAGAGTGCCAGTTGAATACATAGATATAAATGTAGTTTATTTTACACTTAAACCCCCAGCGGAGCTTTCCTTGCTCCGCTTTTGTATTCTGACTTCTGAATTCTTCGTCAAATAGCTCCAAATTTCTAGTCTGTGGGCGGATTTGCCAAGGCGTTGTTAAAGGGGAGGGAAATCCACACGTTTTTCTAGCAACTGTGGCTTTTGCTCATTTGTTAGACTGAACAAACCAGGATTTTTCAGTCAAATCTCTGAACTACGCCAGCAGACGAGGCTACCCATGCTTACAAGTACGCTACTTCTCTCGAATCAACTTCCCACTCTCCAATATTCCTCCACACCAGAGCGTTTCGATGAAACCTGGGAAGCCCCCCTGGCTATCCTTCTGGGACTAGGACGCGCCGCTGGTGCTGACTTCATCGAATTATTTTTAGAGCGTCGCAACTATATTAGTTCTCTTGCAGAAGATGACGCCATCACCAGTATTTCACCCAGTCTGTCTACAGGCGCGGGAGTCAGAGTATTTCGTGGTAAAGCTGACTGCTACGTTAGCACCAATGACCTTTCGTTTTCCGGTTTGAAAGCAGCCTTAGAAAAAGGTCTTTCTATCTTGGGATTGCAACTACCCACAGCTAAGGCTTTCATCCCAGAAATCAACTTAGAATTACTGAGAGATTACGCCACCAAAAGAGGTAAAGATGCATGGCTACCAGTGTGTAGCTCCATCCGAGAAATGGGAGAAATCCTTCTTGATGGTACTGCCCACCTGAAGCAAAAAGCTAGCCATGTCCAATCGCGCCGTGCTACCTATTTCCGGGATTGGCAAGAAGTTTTAATCGCCGCCAGTGACGGGACTTTTGCCCGTGATATTCGCCTCACGCAATCAGTAGGATTTAACCTGTTGTGTGCTGATGGTGCTAATCGTACCTCAATTGGCGATCGCGCGGGTAATACTAGCGATGCCAACTTCTTGAGAACCTGGGATTCTCAACAAGCCGCCGAGAAAATAGCAGAATCGGCTGGAAAAATGCTCTACGCAGATTACGTGGAATCGGGTACTTATCCCATCATTATGGCCAATCACTTTGGCGGTGTAATCTTCCACGAAGCTTGCGGACACCTGCTAGAAACCACTCAAATAGAACGCAATACCTCTCCCTTTGCTGACAAAAAAGGCGAAAAAATTGCCCACGAAAGTCTGACAGCCTGGGATGAAGGGCGCTCTGAAAATGCCTTCGGGACAATTGACATGGATGACGAAGGTATGCCGGCTCAAAGAACCCTATTGATTGAAAAAGGCGTTCTGAAAAACTTCTTAGCAGATAGAACAGGTTCCTCACGCACCGGACACCCTAGAACTGGAAGTGGACGCCGCCAAAATTATACCTATGCTGCTGCTAGCCGGATGCGTAATACTTATATTGATTCTGGCGAATATAGCATCGATGAATTATTTGCCTCTGTTGATAAAGGTATTTACTGTAAAAAGATGGGTGGTGGTAGCGTTGGTGCTACAGGTCAATTTAACTTTAGTGTTGATGAAGCTTATTTGATTGAAAATGGCAAAATCACCAAACCGTTAAAGGGAGCAATTCTCATCGGTGAGGCCAAGGAAATTATGAACAAAATTTCTATGTGTTCCCAAGATTTGGAAATTGCACCAGGTTTTTGTGGTTCCGTTAGTGGCAGTATTTACACCACAGTCGGACAACCCCACATCAAGGTTGATTCTATTACCGTTGGTGGAAGATAAGAATTTTAGATTTAGATTTTGGATTTTGAAATATTGTAATTCAAAATCCAAAATACTCAGGTTCAATCTAAAATCTAAAATCCAAAATTGCTTGAGTATTCCTTCAGTCAGAACTCTATGAGAGAAGTACAAGCAATAACATCCAAAATCTAATTATTCAAAATAGAATCGCTTCCAATCTAAAATCCAAAATCCAAAATCCAAAATTGACTATGCCGAATATCAATGAGATTGCAAATTCTGCCAAGGATAATGCTGATAAGCTTGGCATTAAGAAATTCGACATTTATGGCTCAACAGTAGATGACACTAACGTGCAAGTAGACCAAGGTGAGCCAAAACAAGTTAAAGCTTCAAATCGCTCTGGTGTTACTGTTCGTGTCTGGAATGAAGATAATACAATGGGTGTCACCAGTACCACAGATGTAGACCCCAAGGGACTGGAATTAGCTTTGAAAACTGCTTATGAAGCCAGTTTCTTTGGTGTTAAAGAAAATGTCCCTGATTTTAGTCCAGAGGCGAATGTTCCTATTCCAAGTAAACCTCAGAATAAAGCACCCCAAGCACCTGTTGCTGAACTCATAGAAAAATTATTGGTAGCTGAAAAAGAATTACTAGCAGCTCATCCAGCAATTAAAGGTGTACCTTATAATGGTTTGTCTCAAAGAGATATTGACAGATTTTATCTCAATAGCGACGGTGCGGTGAGAACTGAATCTCACTCCTTAGCATCAGTTTATCTTTACAGTAAAACTGAGGAAGAAGGAAAAAAACCTCGCAGTGCAGGCGCTTATAGAATCAACCAGAGTTTAGATAATCTAGATATTAATGGTTGCATCAAGGAAACCGCCGATAAAACTATCAGCCACTTGAATTATGAAAAAATCAAAACTGGTAAATATCGAGTTGTTTTCTCACCAGAAGCTTTCTTAAGTCTGTTGGGTGCTTTTTCTAACTTGTTTAATGCCCAAAGTATTTTAGACAATCAAAGTCTATCTACCCCTGATGATTTAGGTAAGGAAATTGCTTCTCCTCTACTTTCAGTTTATGATGATGCACTGCACCCAGCTAACGTAGGTGCCGAAACTTTCGATGGCGAAGGAACTCCCACTCGTAAAATTTCGCTGATTGAAAATGGCGTTTTAACGGGATTTCTTCATAGTGCTGGCACCGCTAAAAGGTTAAATGCCCAGCCAACGGGTAATGCTAGTATTGGTGCAAAAGTCAGCGTCAGCCCCAATTTTTATCACGTGTTTTCAACGGCAACTCCTGAGCAAGAGTTTAGCTTAGAAACTGCTGAAAATGTGATTTTTATTGATGATTTACAAGCTCTCCATGCTGGAGTTAAATCCTTACAAGGTTCCTTTTCTTTGCCGTTTGATGGTTGGCTAGTTAACAAAGGAGTGAGGACGAGTATTGAGTCAGCAACTGTTGCTGGCGATTTCTTGGAACTCTTGAAGTCAATTATTTATGTAGAAAAAGAGCCAGAGTTAACGCCAGGGGGAGTTTGCCCGAAAATCTGGGTTAATGAACTATCGATTACTGGCGAATAAAACTTAAAAAGTGCAGAGTTAAGAGTTTAACTCTTAACTCTTAACTTGGAAATCATGACTCATCATTAGTATTCACCACCAATGCTAATGGCAGTATTAAATACATCAGCACCACTTAAATCAATACCAGCTAAAACAGCGCCATCTACGTCACTATTATATAAACGGGAATTACTCAAATTAACATTGGTAAGATTGGCATTATTTAAGATGGTATCGCTGACGAATGCTTCTGTGAGATTAGCAGAATTTAAATTAGCTCCAGTTAAATCTGCACCTTCTAAGTTAGCACCTTCGAGATTAGCTCCTTTTAAATTTGCATTTCTCAAGTCAACACCGATTAAATGAGCGCCTTTGAGGTTAACTCCTACTAGATTGCATCCCGAACATTCTCTAGTTTCCAACAAGCGGCGGACAGGGGCGGAATTTTCTGCTTTGACGGGAATGGGAGCAGCTAAAGATAGCGTGCTGAGTAAGGCTGCTGCCGTCAAAAAAATTCGTTTCATAATTTACCTCGGACACTTCTAGAAGTCATTAAATCCCGATCTTCTACGATACCAGTGTGCCAAGATTAGAGAATTCTGTCCTCATGCGATCGGAAGAATAAAAAATTCGATGAGATGAGATATTCTTCCGTAACGTAGTCCGATAGGAGTAAATTTCAAACTGAGATTATATTAAGCTTTGCCGCTACCTAATAGGTACAACAGTGCCATCCGAACAGCGACACCGCTGGTAACTTGTGATTGAATGAGACTAAATTCTGGGTCATCCATCAATTCAGAACTAATTTCAACACCACGGTTGACTGGGCCCGGATGCAAAACTTTGACGTTAGGTTTACAAAGTTGCAGTTTTGTGCGTGTGATACCAAACAATTGATGATATTCTCGCAAACTTGGCAGCAAATGAGCCGTCATCCGTTCCTTTTGCAGACGTAAAGTCATGACAAAATCTGCATTTTGCAAAGCTGGTTCTAGTTGCCAATGTAGAAATAGTTGAGGATTGGGGGAATTACTTCTGACTTCTGACTCACTTCTCCTGTCGGAGACGCTGCGCGAACGACTACCCT
Source organism: Nostoc sp. (assembly GCF_036917355.1). Lineage (GTDB taxonomy): Bacteria > Cyanobacteriota > Cyanobacteriia > Cyanobacteriales > Nostocaceae > Nostoc. The sequence goes on along the minus strand of NZ_JBALDP010000062.1, from coordinate 275,443 downwards.
CAGTGACCTCCTGACTCCTGCCTTCTACTTCCTCCGAGATAAACTCGGCAAATAATTTAGGTAAGAGGGTTGGCGGTGCTGCCAAATGCACTTCGGCACCACTGGCAATTAAACTCCAAATATTCGATCGCGCCACGCGAGAATGAAGAATATCCCCAACAATGGCAATCTTTTTTCCCTTTAAAAGTTCTAGTCGCGGATGATCTGGGTCAATTAGAGTAGTTATGGTGAATAAATCTAGCAGTGCTTGGGAAGGATGTTCGTGTTGACCATCACCAGCATTGAGGACGCTAACTCGTACACCTAGACGATCCATTTCAGATGCGATCGCATTTGGTACTCCTGCCTCTCGATGGCGGACTACCATAATATCAGTTCCCATGGCCAAATAGGTTTTCGCCGTGTCGAGAATTGTTTCTCCCTTAGTCATAGAAGATGTGGCGGCGGCGAAGTTCAGCGTATCTGCACTTAAGCGTTTGGCTGCGAGTTCAAAACTGCTACGGGTGCGGGTAGACGATTCAAAAAATAAATTCGCCACCACCTGTCCCTGCAAAGTTGGCACTTTCTTTGTCCGCCGCGATAGCACCTCTTGAAAACTGGCCGCAGTTTGCAAAACTGTATCGTATTCAGCGGTAGTGAAGTCAGCCAGGGAAAGAATGTGATGACGATTCCAGGTAGTAGTAGTAGGCATAGAATTTGGGGAGTGGGGAGCAGAGGAGCAGGGGAGCAGGGGAGCAGAGGAGCAGGGGAGCAGCACTTCTCTACGAGAGGCTGCACTTCGACTACGCTCAGTGACCACGCCAACGGCTACGCTCAGTGACCGAGGAGAAGTAGCAGTAAGTCTTTCCCCTCTGCCTCTTGTACCCAATGCCAATCCCTTCATGCTGGTAAATGGAAAACGTTTAAAGCTAAAGAAATTAGGCTGAGGAATGTTAAAAACCCAATTGTATCTAGCATTGTAGTCACTAACGGGCCACTAACCAAGGCGGGGTCAAGTTTCAAGCGTTTCAAAGCCATTGGTAGTAAAGTGCCGAGTGTAACAGCCACAATTGTATTAGTTGCCATGACCATTCCGGCAATTAAAGCCACCCATCGCTCTTGAGGTCGCGCCCAAATTAAGGAAAGCAGGATCATCGTTGTGGCTAAAGCGAGAGCTGTACCTAAGCCAGCTAGAAGTTCCTTGCGAAGAATTTTTAAAGTATCTTTGGGTGTTACCTCTCCCACTCCCAAGCCGCGAATTGTTACCGTTAATGATTGAATACCGACAGTACCACCAGTGTTAGAAAAAATCGGCATGATGACTGCTAGAACTGGCACTGCGGCAATTACAGATTGAAATGGCGCGATCGCACTAGCGGCACCAATATACAGAGCCATGATCCCCAATAGCCAAGGTAAGCGATTGCGAATGGTGAGTAAGGGAGAGGATAAAGCAGCTTCATCACCACTCACACCCGCCAGTTTTTGGATATCTTCTGTGGCTTCTTCTTCCAAAATATCCATGACATCATCAATGGTGACAATGCCCACCAATCGGTCTTCTCGATCGACAACGGGAATAGCGATTAAGTCGTAACGCTGCATAATTCGTGCCACTTCTTCTTGTGGGGTTTCAGTTCTCACTTTGATGACGCGATCGCTAGCGATATCCTTAATAAAAACATCGGGAAAGGTAAACAGCAATTGGCGTAGTGAAACTACTCTCACCAACGTCCGGTTATCATCTGTGACGTAGGCGTAGTAAATCGATTCCTTGTCTTCGTCCTGACGGCGGATTTTGCTCAGGGCTTCGCCTACAGTCAATCCTTGCCGCAACCGGACATATTCGGTTGTCATCACCCGCCCAGCAGTGCCTTCTGGATAGCCGAGAATCGTTGCTGTTGCTTGTCTTTGTTCTGGACTGAGTTCCTGCAATAGCCGTTTGATTACCCCAGCAGGTAGTTCATCAAACAATTCTGCCCGTTCATCAGGACTCATCTCTTCTACAAGTTGCACTACCTGAACATCGTGTAGGGAATTAATTAGTTCTTCCTGCACCTCTGTCGGCAGATATTCAAATACATCAATTGCCTGAGCTTTGTTGAGTAAACGGAATGCGATCGCGCGTTGTTTCTCAGGCAATTGTGTAATGTATTCTCCCACATCTACAGGTTGCAAGCGATTTAAATCCCATTTCAACTGGTTTAAATCGGTAGTATCAGTCAGCAAATCACGAATATCTTGTGTGAGCATGATATATATATATCTCCTAAGTCTCCCCCGCGCTGGGAGACTTCCTCACCACAGCTCAGAGGAGGTTGATACTGCCATCTTGTGGACTATGGTCCATAAAATTTCAACAATTCAATATCGATAGCTAAATCAAAGCATTGCTAGTCATCATCCTAACCCGGAATAGCGCTGTCCGGTAGATACTGAGGAAATTTTATATCTTTAGTGGCTTTATATAAATTTTTAGCTTGCTACCTTGATTTTTGGGGGAATTATTCTGCGATCGTAGTAAGTTTTGCTACTAAATATAATCTGTGAGAGCTGGCGATCGCGAATAAATAACCATACGGATGGCTAATAAAAGGGGAGTTGTCTCCAAACAAGGCATTAGAAAATTTCTGCTCATTAACAAATGCTTGAGGTTCAGTAATCTAAATTGAGATACTCTTACTTTAGTGTCGTTAGCTAATTACTAAATCATAAATAGCTTCTAGCTTGGCAGTTTGCTTGCGAATATCAAAATTTTCGCAAATAAACTCTCGTCCTTTTTTACCCATACTCTTAGCTAAAGCCCGGTCAGACAAAAGAATATCTAATTTTTCCGCGAGAGATCGATCGTCTTTTTCATCAACTAAAAAGCCAGTTTCTCCATCTAAAATAGCATCAGGGATAGCGCTATGCCAGGTAGAAGCTATTGGTAAACCAGAAGCGGCGGCTTCCAATATTGAAAGCGGCAAACCTTCGCTATCACCGTTCTTTGCTGTTTGACTGGGTAGAGAAAATATTTCTGCATTTCTCATGGTTTTTTGAATCACTTCATAAGGTTTTGCACCCATAAAATTGACTCTATTACTAATACCAAGCTCATCTGCTAGAGTTTTGAATTTTTCAGTCATTGTGCCATTTCCAATTTGAATAACTGACACATCTGGATGCTTACTGGCAATCCGGGCAAAGGCTTTTAATAGGGTATCAATTCCTTTTTTTTCAGTATGTCTGCCTACACATAAAATATATCTTTCATCTTTTGATTCACTCGCTGGGGCAAATTTTTCTAAATCTATACCACTATTTAGTTTAATAATTTTATCTTCAGGATAACCATATTCAATCATCTTTTTATACAAGAAACTAGAAAAAGCAATAAATTTAGATGCTTTTTGTTTTAATTCTTCTTCATGCAAAAGAAATTGATAGAATGCTGGATTACCTGACAGCCACATAGATCGACGTGAAACTGTGATATCAAAACCGTAAAATGTAACGATGAAAGGAATATTTAATTTTTCTGCCAATCGCATTGCGTAAATACCATCTGGTCCAAAATGTCCGTGAATTAATTTTAGATTTTTTAGTTCAGCCTCTTTTCCAAACATATTTGGTGAAGCAGAAATTATATGAAATAATTGCTTAATTTTCCATTGATCGTTATCACTAATAGCAATATTGTCAAAAGGAATTTCTTCTAATAGCTTACAAGTCAGAAATAACGGTTTGTATGTTTGTAAATTATGGGCTTGTTCTCCAATAAAAGTTTCTGATACTCTCGGATAAGCTCGACGATACATCCCAACTGTTTTCATTGTATTACTCCTAATTTAAGATTAATATTTCTCTTTACAAAAAAGGAAAAAGATATTGGGTAAAAAACTTTTAAGTTCTTTATATATTTACGCCCTTGGTTCTATCTGCTGCTATTTTGGATGAAATAGTAATTACCTGATTCATTCAGATTCAGATCGGCAATAACAATTGTTAGTTTTTTCAAGCTAATATTAGTCTAAATCAAGGCTTCAATTATTTATGTCAGTAAGTGAAATAATAATAATTATTCCTGAAACTATTATTTAGTAAATATCTTAGAGTGTAATAAAGCAAACTAGGATATTTATTATGTAAACAAACTAATTAATTTTTTATGACTTAAGCATTGCCAGATAAGCCAAAATAGCAACTATGGTTTTCAAGGCTTCTAGGTAGAGTTTTGCGATGCCTACGGTAAATGCTCGCCTACGCAACTAACAAAATATGGTTTGTAAAAGTCTGAACCGAGGTATTTATGTTAATGCACAAGATGAGTTATTTGTACAGTGCATAAGCCCTATTTTTTATCAAACTTGATTGGGTTGACGATAGCCTCCCTTTCTTGACTGCAATTATTTGCTGAATGTCCAACACAAACACATCAATATTAAAACATATCTACATTAAAATTATATTTATTAAATAAATATTTTTGCAAAAAAAATGATTTAGTTTATACCAGCATAAGCATAACCTCGGAGTAGTGATTTAGTTTAGACTAGCATAAGCTCATCCTTCGGAGTTAGGCACTCTTGATTTTTTGACATCATCCCATCACTGATATTAATTAGTTATAATTCCCAAATCTATGCACAAAGCCCAAAAATCCCTCACCTCTGCGGTATTAATGATAAGTCTTTAACCGGACACGATATGATTTATTACACCGAATCAATAGTGGATTCCCAAGACCACTCTTGAGAGTCGCTCTTTCTAAGATTCGACTTACTTGGAGGGATTTATTCCACCCACGCAGAGATCGATATTTCTCGAGAAGATTAACGTTTCCGTATGCCCTACGGTACGAAATCCCATCTCAATGTCCGATTCCCCATAGTCCAAGTGCAAGAAATCCACTTCTTTAAGGGGTTGAATTCTGCAAGTAGTTCTAAACCAAACCATGAAAACATCTACTAAATTGCTATCTCGCCTAGACTATTACTACCAGCAAATCAAAACGATTATCCTGACTCGTCAAAATCCAATTACGGGTTTACTACCCGCGAGTACAGCGATTACAGCCCACGGCGATTATACAGATGCCTGGGTGCGAGACAACGTTTATAGCATTTTGGCAGTTTGGGGTTTAGGACTTGCATACCGCAAGATTGACGACGATGAAGGACGCACCTATGAACTAGAACACAGTGTCATTAAACTGATGCGCGGGTTACTATTTGCAATGATGCGACAGGCTCATAAAGTAGAGACATTTAAACATACTCAGTCGCTACTAGATGGACTGCACGCCAAATATAATACCGCCACTGGTGACATTGTTGTTGGGGATAACGAATGGGGACATTTGCAACTTGATGCCACATCTATATTTTTGCTGATATTGGGGCAAATGACGGCTGCGGGATTGCAAATAATTTATACCATTGATGAAGTAAATTTCGTCCAAAATTTGGTTTACTATATTGGACGAGCTTACCGCACACCAGATTACGGCATTTGGGAACGTGGGAATAAAATTAATCGTGGAAATGCTGAATTAAATGCCAGTTCTGTAGGCATGGCAAAAGCTGCTTTAGAAGCTATCAACGGACTAGATTTGTTTGGTGTGCGTGGTAGTCAAGCATCAGTAATTCATGTGCTACCAGATGAAATCGCCCGCGCCCGGATTACTCTAGAATCGCTATTACCGAGAGAATCTGGTTCCAAAGAAATTGATGCGGCGCTGTTGAGTATTATTAGTTATCCTGCCTTTGCAGTAGAAGATTTGGAGTTACGCGATCGCACTTTAAACGATATTATCAATAAACTCGCAGGTAAATACGGCTGCAAACGCTTTCTGCGTGATGGACACCAAACCGTTTTAGAAGATCATCAGCGCTTGCACTACGAACCGTGGGAACTCAAGCAATTTGAGCATATTGAATGCGAATGGCCGTTATTTTTCACTTATCTAGTTCTAGATGGATTATTTCGCGGCGAACAAGAACAAGTTAAAAAATACCAAGAGCTTTTAGAATCATTACTTATAGAACAAGATGGTTTGCGTTTATTGCCAGAACTTTATTATGTTCCCGCAGAAAAGATAGAAGCAGAAAAGTTAGCACCTCAAACGCAACCACGTTTGCCCAATGAGAATATTCCTTTGGTATGGGCGCAGAGTTTATATTTCCTCAGCCAAATGTTGAGTGAAGGTTTACTGGCGGTTGGTGATATCGACCCTTTGGGAAGACATTTGTGTGTGGGCAAACAGCGGGAAGCATTGGTACAAATTGCTTTATTAGCAGAAGATGAAGATTTACAAACGAAACTAGAAGTTCACGGAATTGAAGCGCAAACACCCGCCCAAGTAGAACCGATTCAAGTGAGAAAAGCTGGAGAATTTTCAGCAATTTATACTCAAATTGGACGTAACGATAAACTTGGTTTAACTGGCCGCCCAGTGCGGCGACTACGGAGTTTAACAACATCTAGAATCTTTCGGATTAGCGGTGAAACAATTGTATTTTTGCCTTCATTTTCCGACTCTCAACAATTTTACTTAACCCTTGATTACCATTTTTTGCTGGATCAAATTAGAAGCGAACTAGCTTACATTCAAAAATATTGGAGCGATTTAGGGCGTCCGACTCTGACTTTAATGTTGACGCACACCATGTTAGAAAGTGGTTCTGAAGCATTACTAGAACTGATGCAAGAACTCAAAGATGGTGTTTGTAATGGTGTGCGAGTGAAATTAGGGCGGCTAAATCAGCTAATGTTGACAGCTGGAATTCAAAGAATTGATTTTCTCCCCAATGCAGAATTCTCGCGATCGCCAGTAAAAAATGCTAGCCCACGTTGCTATTATTTAGCGTATCACCCTGAGAAAAACTGGCGCTTAGGACATACCCAAGAATTTCAAATGGAGTGTGAAACCAACTTTGGGTTATTACTTTCGCATTTGCGCTCATCAGAGAATATCTACGAACAAATTGAGTTATTGCAAACTTTAACTCGCTTACAGGGAATGAAATTTGATACAGGATATGGCGGCCCAGGATATCCTGTCACCGTAGGCGATTTACTAGATGAAGTTTACACCAAAGCCGGAGATTTAGGCATTTGGGCAGTAGTGCGTCGGGCTGCGGGGTTACGCCAAATGGTTGATATCAGCCTATCAGATGCAGTAACGAGTATTTTGGTAAGGGGCAAGCAAATTGCTGTGGGTAAAGCTTACAGCGAAGCGTCCTTAATTACCGTACCCATGTCCCACGATGAAATTGCCGATAAAATTAATCATTTTTGTCGTGAAGATATCCGCGATCGCGTCCTTACTCAAGAGATTTTAATCTATCTTGGTATCTTAATTCGCTCAGAACCCGAACTATTCCAAGGACTACTAACGCTGAGAGTCGGCTATCTCATCCTGCTGATAACCAGCGAACTAGCGCGGGAATTACACGTTACTCAAGATGAAGCTTATGATTACCTAATGCAACTTTCACCCTTTGAAGTTAAAGTGCGCTTGCGTCAGGTATTAACTGGATATACTGGTATGAGTAACCTGTTGCGCCAGCAAGAATCACTGCACGTCAAACAAAAAGAAAGTGATATTGCTTGGGTGGTATTACCAGGAATCGCCGAAGGGATAGAAGTTCCGCCGGGTGGTTGGCGACGGTTTCGCCAAGCTGAAGGTGCAACGGGACGCGTACCAAAAGAATTTTTTAAGCAAGTTTGGCTATTAATGCAACATTGCAAGGGTCTAGTAATTGGCGATAAATTAGAGCGCCGCAATCGTTTAGATAGCGAGATAATGCTGTCGGAAATGACAGCGGGGGAAAGGAATTTTGCTCTGTTGGTTGAGCATTTGCTGAATAAAATTGAAGCTACAGAATACCGCCAAGTTAATATTGAAGCATTAATCGAATTAGCTGCGATCGCTGCCAATAACCCAAAGTTACAAATTGAAGAATATATCGTGTTGGATGTGTTAATTGGCCATGCAGTGCGATTGGCGTGGTTAGAGAATCATAGTCAACGCAGCGATCGCTATGATGAGGATAAGGCGAGTGCGTGGCGATCGTTTTACAATACTTCTCCTAGAGATTGCGCTAGTTATATTTTGAAGGCGTTTAGGTTCTTGACAGAATTTGTGAAAGATTTTTAAACGCAGAGGGGCGCAAAGGGAAGCGCAGAGGTTCGCAGAGGATGAGAGAGAATGAGTTGAGTGGGGTGATTATTGGTTGTGCGATGGGGGTGCATACTGCTTTGGGGCCTGGTTTATTGGAGTCGGCTTATGAGGAGTGCTTGGATTATGAGTTAAAGAAAGCCGGATTGAATGTTGGTAAGCAAATTCCATTGTCCTTAGTTTATCAAGATGTGCAATTGGAATGTGTTTATCGATTAGATTTGATTGTCGAAAACCAAGTAATTGTAGAGATTAAATCTGTAGAGTCCTTCCACCCAATTCACTCCGTTCAACTCTTAACCTATCTCAAACTCGCAAACTGTAAACTAGGTCTTCTCCTCAACTTTAACGTCCTCCACCTCAAAGAAGGTATTAAACGCGTAGCCAACAACCTCTAACTCCCCTTCATCACTCCATCTCATCCTCTGCGAACCTCTGCGCTTCCCTCCGCGCCCCTTTGCGTTGAAAAAAAATATCCCCCACCTCAGATTCCAAAAGCAGGGGTTTTATTAAAACTACTTAACAGAAACAGCATCAACATCAATAGTGCTTCCACTAGAGGTAGAACCCTCAGTAGTATTAGGTACTTCAGGACCCACCTCACCCTTACGAGCTTTCCAGCCCTCAATTACTAGCCCAGACACTTCACTAACTAGCAGAGTCAAAAGAAAAACATCATCAATCTGTCCCGCAACGGGTATAAAATCTGGGAGAATATCAAATGGGCTGACCAAATAAACCAACGTTCCTAAAATTACCCACCAACGGTATTTGGGGTTACGAAGCACACTGCGATACCAGGCGTAAAGTGATTGGATTGAAAATTTCATATTTTGAACCTCCAGTTATCTTTAATTTTCGCAAATCATTCTAAAAACTCACGGTGCGAATAACCGTCCTAGTTAGTCTGGAAGACGCTACTAGTAATTTGTCAACAAAGACAAATAAGTAGGTAGCGGGTTCATCCCAAATAGGCAACAGTTGTTTCTTTATAGGGCTGATTAATCGCTTGGTGCTGATATCTGCTGCTCTAGCCATAAGAGATATGCCTATAGACTGATTTTATTTTGCTAGAGCTTTTATAGATTGCTCGGTATAGTCTTAAACTTCTGTGCAGACCCCAAAGAATAATCTTCTAATTTAAAATCAGCAAAAGGCTTCTTTTCTAACCTATTCCGTAGCGCCTCGTCAAGAATGACACCTGATGATTCTCTTTTAACACCAATAACGATCACACTTGTCTGATAGGTAGTTAAATCCTGATTTGCCTGACAATTACTCCGTTGAAATTGACCCAAATTTAATAAGCGATAACTTTTGACACTTGGTGTATTAATAAATAATTTTTTAACCAAAAGTTGTATTTGTTTAGAACGTTCTAAAGCTACACGTTCTTGAACTGATCTATCACCTTTACAAGAAGCTGTGCCGACAGAGATAATCTCATTGGGAGCTTCCATTATCTTCTCTATACCTTCTTGTTCTAAGTTCAACTTCAAAAGGTCAACACTAATAATTTCATCATTGTATTTAATTTGAAAGTTGCTACCTAAAAGCCATTTATATTTTAGTGATAAAACCGCTATATTAAACTCAGCTATCCTTCCCTGACTATCCCTACCTTCTTGATAAGAAAAATAATCGATATTACCTTTTTTTTCTGGATATTGTCTGTAATAAGATGTTTCAGAAAAATCTGACTTTCGCGTTGCCAAAGCTACTATACTAAGTAATCCTAATACTACTAAAAGAACTGCAAAAAATGTTAATAACGGCACTTTTTCCGGTTGTTTGTTTGGAGGTAATAAGTTGTTAGTAGTATCTACAGGTAAATGTTCAAGGTTAGAATTTTCTAGGATATTACTATTTGTCGGAGTCGTGTCTGTTAATTGACTTTCGATTTCTTCTAGGGAATGCAAAATTTCTTCAGTACTGGTAGGACGTTTTTCTATATCTGACGCTGTTAGCCAATCAATTAAATTCAATAGTAAGGGTGAAATATGAATAGCATGATTTTGCCAGTGCAACAAATTTTGCTGGACATCATACATCTCCAAAGGATGATACCCTGTCAGCAAAAATACAAAAGTGCGTCCCAAAGCAAAGAAATCTGACTGCGGTACTGCTTGACCATTCATTTGTTCTGGGGCGCTGTAGCCAGATGACATCAGTGCTGTCATCTTGTCGTCGTTGCTTAGTTGGTCTTGGTAGGTTTTATGAATTTCACTGGCGGTGCCAAAATCAATCAGTACTAAATTCCCCCAACCCTGCTCAAGGGAGGATCTAATCATGATGTTGGATGGCTTAATATCTCGATGTAGGTACTGTTTGCTATGTACTACATCTAAAATTTCTATCAACTGTCTTAACCAGTCTATGGCTTGTTCTTGGGATATGGGGTTATCTTGCTGCTGTAGCCACTGCTCTAAGTTGTAGCCATCGATTTTTTCCATTGCAATGCAATGCAACACTAAACCATTTCGGGTTTGATACTGGAAGTAACTATCTTCTTTGGGAATTCCGGGATACTTGAATTGTCCCAAAACTGTTATTTCTTGCTGAAATAGTTCTACTGCTTTGGCGTCGCCTGATAAATCCTCTTTGAGTATCTTGAGAATTTTGGGGTTATCTTGCTCGTATGCCTCATAAACTTTACTAAAACCTGTTTTGTCGCTCAACAGGCACGTTACCCGATAACGCCCTAGCAATTCTAGATGGGAACCACAACTTTGACAAAAGCGGTTTTGCTGATTATTCGGGTGATTTGGTTTAGGGCAAACAGGGTTGATACAAAGGCTCATGACAGGGGAGTGGGGAGTGGGGAGTGGGGAAGCAGGGGAGCAGGGGAGCAGGGGAGTAGCACTTCGGCTACGCTCAGTGACCGCGGAGCAGGGGAGAAATTGCAGTAAGTTTTCCCCTCTGCACCTCTGCCTCTTATGCCCAATCCCCACTTGCCCTGAGCGGAGCCGAAGGGATGCCCAATGCCCAATCCCCCTAGACATCGCTCCTATTAATTCTTCTGTTGTTGTATGACTAATCCCGTCTAATAATCATGAGATTTGTGATCTGTGTTCTGCCAAGAAAGCTGCCACAGTTTGGTTAAATGCCTCTGGTTGTGTCAAAAATGGCCAATGATTGCCGGGAACTTGGCAGATACGTAAGTTTTGAAGATAGGTGGTGTAAGGTTGAATTTGCCAGTTTTGGCGGTTCAGTCCTTGTTTTGGCTGGATGAATAGGGCAGGGGTGTCAAGGTGAATTGTAAAACCCGGCACTTGCATTACTGCTTCAAAAATTCCGTCGCGGGCGGCTATGGTAAATTTGCTGCCCCAACTCCCATCGGGTTTTTGTTCTATTCCTGCTTGGAAGACTTGCTGCTGTAAGGAACTCCATCCTTGATATTGCTTTAATTGCCGTGCTTGTTGTTCCGCTTCTTCGTGGCTGGCAAAAGGGCCCATACTTTTAAGAAAAGGCAAGAAACGATATAACATTGGGAAAGTTACCCTGAAAAGACTGGGCATTTTCCAGATAAAAATCGGATCGACGAGAATTATACTCCGTAAACGCTTTGGGTTTTGTCTTGCCCAGATGGCGGCTAATTTTCCTGTCCACGAGTGACTTACAATATGGGCAAAAGTCCATCCAAGATTATCCATGAGTGCTTCCAGGTCTGCGATCGCACTCTCAAAGCTATAATCTATTTCTGGTTTACTACTTTGGCCATGTCCGCGCATATCTGGCGCAATTATGTGGTAGTCCGCCGCCAAGTAATCTCCTAAACTAGACCACACCAAAGCATGATCGCCTAAGCCATGTAACAGCAGTAAAGGTTCTTGACCTTGATTCCATTCTAAATAAGAAAGTTGGATATCAGGCTTTGATAAAGTTTGACGTACAGGCATCATTGCACATCCAGGCTTAGATAGTTTTGCGTTTATATGGTACTGCGAAAGAAGATGGGGAGCAGGGGAGCAGCACTTCGGCTACGCTCAGTGACCGCGGAGCAGGGGAGCAGGGGAGGATAATTAATAGACTTCTTGCAGAAATGGGGAAAAGGGGAAGGGGTAAAGGGTAAAGGTATGGAATTTTCCCTTCCTTACCCTTTAACCTTTCCCCAATATCTTGCAAAAGTTATTTTTGCAAGATGTCTAATGACCAATGACAAATGACAAATGACCAATGCCTAATTCAATTGTTACCGTTTACCACTTTATGACTCTGAGGATTGTACCAATTGACACGAAACAATGAGGCTAATGAATGCCAAGATCAAGAAAAGGATGCCCCAAGGATATTAAAAGTACTATGCCAGAATTACACCAATCGATTGCCCAGCATTATCACGAACGGACTAAATACAACCCTGAGACTCTCGCTTCCAAAAGTCAACGGTTAGACTGGACTAAACAGCCAGTGCCCTTCAAAGAGTACAAAATTGGCTCTACTTTTGATCTCAAACCCTATATCCAAGAAAAAGCAGAAGCTTATGCTAATAAACCAGATGCTCAATGGTGGCAAAGACTTTCACGGCTATTGTTTCGCAGTTATGGATTGACGGCGAAAATGCCTTCTATGGGTAGTGCAGTTTATTTACGCGCTGCTCCCAGTGCAGGTGGACTATACCCTGCCGAGATATATGTAGTTTCCCGTGGCACCTCGTTATTGCCGCCTGGTCTATATAACTACCAGTGTCGAACTCATTCTCTCATGCATTATTGGGAAAGCGATGTTTGGCAAACTCTTCAAGAGTCTTGTTTCTGGCATCCTTCTTTAGAAAATACCCAATTAGCAATTATTGTGACTGCGGTATTCTATCGTTCTGCGTGGCGCTATGAAGATCGGGCTTATCGGCGGATTTTTCTGGATACGGGACATCTGTTGGGTAATATCGAGTTAGCTGGTGCGATTACTGATTATCGCCCCCATTTAATCGGCGGCTTTGTGGATGAATCGGTCAACGATCTGCTTTATGTCGATCCGCAACAAGAAGGTGCGATCGCTGTCTTACCTCTGGCAGACTTGTTAGATGTGAATCAAAATTTGCCATTGGGATGTACTGCTTTACCTTCCGCCACCGAAACCAGTTATCCTCAAATCCCTGATGGCGAACTATTAACATATTTCCATCGACACACCGAGATCCAATCAGGTGTAACTGGTAATCTCAATCTACCAACTATTAAACAAGAAAAATCTTTGGAGGATAAATACAATTTTCCTTTCTGTTTAAAAATTCCCACCACCACCGCACCTATAAACTGGGGACACAAGCTGTCAGAACTGGAAACCACTATGTATAAGCGACGCTCTACCCGCGCTTACAATGGTGATGATTTAAGCTTCGATGAATTGAAAAGTTTACTCGATTTCACTTACCAACCGCAAAATTACATCGACCAAAGCTTAGATATTTCTCCAGACTACTTCGATCTAAATTTAATCGAAACATTCATTGCTGTTTGCGGAGTCAAAGGACTGGAGGCGGGTTGTTACTATTACGCGCCCAAAGCCCAAGAATTACGCCAAATCCGGTTTAAAAACTTTCGGCGAGAATTACATTTTCTCTGTTTAGGACAAGAATTAGGGCGGGATGCAGCAGCGGTGTTATTTCATACAGCCGACTTGAAAGCTGCGATCGCACAATATGGCGATCGCGTTTACCGTTACTTGCACATGGATGCTGGTCATTTGGGACAACGCCTGAATTTAGCAGCAATGCACCTGAATGTAGGCGTCAGTGGTATCGGTGGATTCTTTGACGATCAAGTAAATGAAGTTTTGGGTATTCCTGCTGATGAAGCTGTTTTATATATCACTACATTGGGACGCCCAAGATAAAAATAATCCCAGAGACGCGGAGAATCTAGAGAGTTTCTTTCTCTGTCCTTTACGTCTCTGTGCAAGCTTACGGGGCTACAACTTGGGCTAGGATGCAGATAAAATAAGCCTCATCGCCCTTTGTCCTTGTTGGTAATACTGGTGCTTGTTAAGACTTAGTGTCAATAATTCGGCAAAACTCGTAGGAATCTGCCATATCCATCCACATAATCCAATATAAAAACTGCTATGACGGCGAATAAGTCCGTCCAGATTCGATATATTTTTTGATACCCATACATTTAAATTTATAGTTGGGGTCTAAATACCCATCCATGACGTAATTCAGAATGCGAATTGCGAATGGGGATTTTGGTAAATCCGGGTAATTTACGTTTTTGTCAGTTTTTCCTGAATGAATGTCCTGTTTTGCCTCTCGACTAGCTGTAGATGTGATTAGAAACGGATTATTAGGGAGAATTCTTTGAGCATCGAAAACGACGGTCGCGGCAGTGGCAGGTAATGTTATGGCTTTTGTATTAGTTATAGATAGCGTCGGCGCAGCCCAACCTAGTCATCGCTATAGACTGGTGAAGCTCCGATATTAAGCTGGTGTTATGTTGAATGGGGCAAGAGTGATTAAAAAGGGTTAATGTCTCTTACCTGCTCCCAGATATAGCTCACCCACTTTCGGGTCATTCAACAATTCTTCACCAGGACCGGAGATCGCATCACGTCCCGATTCTAATACATATCCACGATTAGCCATCTCTAAAGCTTTACGGGCATTTTGTTCTACTAATACGATCGCAGTACCTGCCTGATTAATTTGTTTAATCTGCTCGAACACTTGTGTCACCAAAATCGGCGACAAAGCAGCAGATGGCTCATCTAAAATCAGCAAACCAGGTTCCAACATCAAAGCTTTTCCCATCGCTAGCATCTGGCGTTCTCCTCCAGAGAGAGTACCAGCGCGTTGACGACGGCGATCGCTTAGTCTCGGAAACATAGTAAATATTTTATCTTTAATTGGTTTCAGGGGAACGTTAAGCACAAAAGCACCCATCTCCAAATTCTCTTCAACACTCAGAGAGGGGAAAACATTGGCGATTTGCGGTACGTAGCACATTCCTCGTTGGACAATTTCATTGGACTTTAGCCCCACGATATTTTCACCTTTGAAGGTAATTGTGCCTGTGTGGGGAATCAAAAGCCCAAAAATTGCTTTTGCCAAAGTAGATTTACCTGCACCGTTGGGGCCAATCACTGTCACCAATTCCCCTGGTGCAACCTGAAAATTCACACCTTGCAGGATATCTACATCTTTGATGTATCCAGCGCGAACATTTTGAACTTCTAGTAAATAGTCATTTGTCATTGGTCATTTGTCATTGGTCATTGGTCAACAGTCAAGTCAAGCATAACTATTGACTGTTGACTATGGACTATTACGGAGTTTTTTGCAACTCTGGTCGTTCTTCTGCAAGAATCGCCCCTTCTACTGGGCAAACTTGGAGACAGATACCACAGTCGATGCAAGTGGCAAAGTCAATCCAGTACCAATCAGTTCCCTTGGTGTTTTTGCCTGGGCCATCATGAATACAAGCTACTGGACAGGCATCTACGCAGTCTGCAACGCCTTCACAGACTTCTGTAACAATTGTATGCGGCATGTTCTCGATTCCCTCTCTTCTGTATCGGCTATTTCTAGCCTAGCAGGGGAGTGGGGATGAGGATTGGAGATACTGGTGTCAAGATGAGCCTGGATGAGACTGCAATTTCTATTCATTACTAGCTCAGAACTCGGAATTTTCAAATTTACCCTTAGTAGTAACAAAATCAAGGTTTTTGGCGTAAGCAAGCCATCTTGGTTATTGCCGTTAGGTTCTATGGAAATTTAGGCAAAAATACTATAAGTTTGCTACAACTGTAATTTATCCTACTCCTGAAACGCAAAATGCCAGAGGTATCGCTACAGCTTTTCTTCTCCTACTCTCATAGAGACGAAGCTTTACGGGATGAACTAGCTAATCACCTGAGTACTTTGACACGGCAGGGTGTGATATCAAACTGGCACGATCGCAAGATACTACCAGGAGATGAGTGGGATCACCAAATTAATGACAATTTAAACACAGCTGATATTATTTTGTTACTCGTCAGTTCAGACTTTATTGCTTCCAGTTATTGCTGGGATGTTGAAGTGACGACAGCAATAGAACGTCACAATACAGGAAAAGCTCGTGTCATCCCAGTTATTCTGCGAAGGGTTGATTGGAGTGATACACCGTTTGCTAAACTGCAATTTTTGCCCAAGAATGCCGAACCTGTTACTTCTTGGACTAATCGAGACGAGGCATTTACAAATGTAGCTCAGGGAATTAGGGTTGCTGCTCAACAACTCAAGGGAGAACGTCAACAAAAACTGATACTGGCAAGAAAGGAAGCTGCTATAGCTGAGTATCGCCAATTGGTTGAGGAATTCGCAGCTGATGGCGAGATTTCTTTTGTGGAATCCGAAATATTGAAAGATTTACAAGAAAGACTCGGATTAACTGATGAAGAAGCTCGTACAGTGCGAGACAAAGTATTAGAACCTTATGGTAAATACAAAGAAAATCTGGACAGATATAAGCAAATTTTTACGAAGTTAGTAGATGAACAAGGATATCCGTTAAAGGAAAAAGATAAAGCTGAGTTGAAGAAATTGCAGCAATACCTAAAACTTAAAGATGAAGATGTAGTCCTTATAGATAATGAAGCTGAAGTACAAAAGCAAGAAGCAGAAATACTCCAGCAACAAGAAGAAGCCGAGAGGCGGCAACAGGAATCTATTGGTAATAACCTGCCGTCTGAAAAGGGTGTAGACTATACGCGATTACGCGATTTACTCAAAGCTGGCAAGTGGCAAGAAGCGGATGAGCAAACTCTATCTGTCATGCTCAAGGCATCTAGCAGACAAAATGAAGGCTGGTTTAATACCAAATCCATCAATAATTTTCCCTGTACTGACTTACGCACCATTGACCAACTTTGGGTAAAATACAGCAACAGGCGCTTTGGCTTCAGCGTTCAGAAGAAAATTTATCGGAGCGTTGGTGGGAAGACTGACGGTGAATATTATAAAGAAGCTTGGGAGAAATTTAGCGATCGCGTAGGATGGAGAATGAAAGGAAACGAAACTGTTGATCACTCAGATGTAGCTTTTAATACTTTAGTATCTGAGGGACACTTCCCTAAATTTGGATCGCGTTCCCGGTGTTTTATGAAGATAAGGGGACAACTGATACCTCCGAGGTTCCGGGGTACTGTAGGGTTCTTTTCTCGCGTCGATACTTGTGAAATGTAACAATTTTGCACGAAAGATTGCGGTTTCTACGTTTTACTAATAATCTCTCAGACTACGGTGATTTTATCGAACTACAAGTTGAGAACTGGTTTATATGAACTTTTTTAAAATTA
The DNA here is from genome assembly GCF_036917355.1 of Nostoc sp. Lineage (GTDB taxonomy): Bacteria > Cyanobacteriota > Cyanobacteriia > Cyanobacteriales > Nostocaceae > Nostoc. The sequence continues at coordinate 258,024 of NZ_JBALDP010000062.1, read as the reverse complement.
GAGGATCTCAGGAAAATACTGATAGAGAAAATCTTGCGGTGTCAAATGGGAATTGCGTTAAATTCTGTCAGCACCAATAGATCTAAATCGCCAGTTACAATAACTTCGGCATTCGCTGCTACAACAGTTTTTAAAATTACAGGATCATCTAGGTCGCGTAACTGGGGAGTGGAGAGTGGGGCAGATAAAGCAATGCCCCATGTCCAATCCCCAACTCACTTAACGCAATGATTCAATTTTTGGCGAACCATCAGCTTTGATCCAAGCAATTTGGGCTATGCTGCGATCGCTTGCATATTGGCGAATCGCCTCTGCATCTCTTCCCCCCAAGTCAATTTCTACTCGCACCAAATCAGTAGAATCTCTGAGTTTTTGCGCGTAGACAAAGGCGGCAGCGTTAGCGCTAGCTGTCTCTGGTGCTACCAACCAGTCACTCGCTGGAGTTTCTTGGGGTAATTGCTGAGTAGACAACAGAACTTGGTATAAATCTTCGATACTTAGTCCAAAACCAATTCCGGGAATGTTTTCTCCTTGAGGATGATATAGTCCCAAAAGCTGGTCATAGCGACCACCACGCCCTAAAACTCTGGCTTGGGATTCGGTATCGTTGACAACTTCAAAGACAATACCGGTGTAATAATCTATAGTCTGGATGAGGCTCAGATCAAGGATTAACGGAAAATTTTTCTCTGATTCTAGTAATTCTACTAGGGATTTGAGGTTATTTACTGCTTCTCGTTGTTCTTCATCTAGATCCAAACTACTAACTTTTTGCAACACGTCTGCACTTGGGCCACGCAAATCCATGATGATTTGGGCGCGATCGCGCAGTTTGTCACTTAGGGGTAAATTATCTATGGTGATGCGGTCAAGATGAGCGATCGCACTGCGAACTCGATCTTGTAAATTAGCAGGAAAGGCACTCAGGAGCGATCGGGTAATTCCCGCCTCACCTAAAATTAAATGCCATCCCTGCAAACCCAATGCTGCCAAACAATCTGCGACTAACAGCAGGACTTCGGCATTTGCCAGCAATCCGCCAGCACCTAACAATTCCACCCCAGCTTGATAAAACTCTTGCTGGCGATTATGCCTACTTTCCCAAGTGCGGCGAAACACATTGGCGTTGTAATACAATCGTTGGGGATAAGTGACACCAGCCATCCGAGTCACAACAGTACGAGCAATAGATGCTGTTAATTCTGGACGTAGCCCTAATTCATCATCTTCGCCATTTTGTTGTAGTTGAATCACCATCTGACGCTGGATTGCTTCCCCCGCCATCAGGGTATCCATCCGCTCTAAAGTCGAGGTGATAATCCTGTGATATCCCCAGCGATGAAACACCTGCTGTAACCGATCTTCAATCCAGCGTTTTTTCTCCACATCCAAGGGCAATAAATCCCTGGCTCCCGCTGCTGGTTGATACACCATTATTTTTTCTTCCCACCAAACAAACCACCGAACAAACCACTACCAGATTTATCTGGTTGCTTATCTCCATTATTGGGGGATGAAGTCACCTTCTGATCGCTAGATTGTTGTCCTAAAGCCTTATCTATTTTAGGTTTCCATTGCAGAGCCGTTTCGTCACTAGGATCTAATTTGAGAGCGTTGTCAAAGTGGATTTTGGCCATTTTTAGCTGATTTTGCTTCAAATACACCATTGCAATTAAGCTATGACAGCGGCTATTTTTTGGTTCTAGCTTCAGGGCCTCTTGCAACTCTACTTTGGCTGGGGCAAATTGGTTTTTATCAATCAAAGATTGAGCGCGACGAATATACTGCTCTACAATCAAGTCTTCTTTTGGTGGCGCTGGTGCTGGTGCTGCTGCTGGTGCTGTATTTTTTGGTGTGTTTGGCTGAGGCGTACTTGATTGAACTCTGGGTTGAGCAGGTGGCGGCGCGGCGGATGCTTTACCCGCACTCCGCATTAAATACACTAAATTCAACTCACTAGCTTGGGCAATGACTTGCAGCGCTTGTTCTAAAGAATCATATTGAGTTTGGGCTAGTTTTGCGATCGCAGTTTTATAAAAATGATCGATATTAGCTGCCTCAACTAACTGTTTAGCCAAGTCGGTGTTTAGAGTTACCGAAGTAGACTCTTGTACCAGACGCTTGCCAATTTGCGACAAAATTAGAATATATTCAGTGCGAGTGCGATCGCCAGCAAGTTTTTCGTAAGCCGGGTTAACCAGCTTTGATAACAATTCGTTACCGAGATGTTTTTGAGCAGCAGTTTCAGTAAGACTACTGTCTGGGTGCAAACGACGAGCAACTTGGAGATAGCGTTTGCGAATCTCTTTAACATCGGCATCAACTGGAACGCACAGCACTGCGTGATGATCTATGAAATCATATTTAAATAGTCCACGATCTATTTTGAAAGACATATAGAGTTTTTGCACCAAAGGAGCAGTTAGATTGCTTTTAGTGTACCCAAAGTCGTAGAGAAAGCCCCCATCTGCTACACCCAAGCTGACAGTGGTGGAACCCGTAAAAGTTCGTTACTGAGAGAGTCGTGAATATAACTATTTGTGGCAAGAATTCTACCAGACTCAATTTTGACAGCAGTACCATCGTAGGCGGTGATTTTGCCCCCGGCTTCTTGTACCAAAATTATCCCAGCGGCAATATCCCAAGGAGAAAGTCCCCGTTCCCAGTAACCATCGACACGTCCACAGGCAACATAAGCCAAATCTAGCGATGCCGAACCGCTACGTCTAACTCCTTGGGTAAGATGGGTGAGATGACTAAATTCTGCGTAGTTGTTATCAGAGGTTTCGCGGCGATCGTAGGCAAATCCTGTTACTAGTAAGCTTTTACTCAGTTCAGATGTTACTGAAACCTTAATGGGCTGACGGTTACGCGTTGCCCCTAAGCCAGCAGCAGCACGGAATAGCTCATTGTGGAATGGGTCATAAATTACACCCACTTGGGGAACGCCATTAATTAACAGTCCGATGGAAACTGCGAAAAATGGGTATTGATGAGCGTAGTTGGTTGTGCCATCGAGAGGATCTATTGCCCAGAGATATTCATTCTGTTGATTACCTAATTTCCCTGACTCTTCAGCGAGGATCGAGTGCTGGGGAAAATGACGACGCAAAATTTCTAAAATCAACTCTTCTGAGGCTTTATCAGCAGCCGTAACTAAATCACCAGGGCGTCCTTTTTCAATAATTGCGTCTTCTAACTTACCCAAGTAACCTTGCAAAATCGCACCAGCAGCTAAGGCCGCTTCTGTAGCAATATCTAGAAAAATTTGTAGATTTGTCATTTGTCATTGGGCATTGGTTATTACTTCTTCTTCACTTACTTACTCACTCCCCCACTCTCCCCCTCAGCACGGGCTAAACTCCCGCTACCGCTAACAGCACTCAGCACTAATTAAAGATTTTGGCGGCGAAACTCGGCGGGAGTGAGGCGCATGGGCTTTTCTGGGTTCCAGATTCCTTGCCCCATGAGTCTAGCCCATTGTTGGGCACGTTCTAAACGCAGGTCATACTTATGGTTAGGCGATCGCCCCACAAACATTGCATTTCCTTGTTTGACTAATTCTTCATTCAATAACACCTTATTTTTCCATACATAAGCTAGAGTTCGTCCGATTTTGTCTTTCGCTTCTAAATCAAACTCCAGCGTTACCGATTGTTCTACACCACCAATTAGATTCTCTAACTGTTCTTTTGCTGCTTCCCCCCAAGGGCGTTGTCGCAAATCTGGTGCATCAACACCCACTAACCGCACTTGGGAAATCAAATTTGGTTGTTCAGCCATGCCTAACACTTCCAAACTTTGCCCACTAACTACCCGTGCTACTTTCACTTGGGCTTCATTGTTTGGAAGCTGGTTTTTGCCTTGGCAACTCACCAAGAGCAATAAACAAGCCAAAATAACTATTTTTTGCACCCACTTACCAAGGCGCACAGGCATCAGAAATTTGGTGATTTTGAATTGTTTATTCTTCATCTAAGGGTAAACCCGCTTTAACTCTCCCCTTAGCAAAATAGCGTCCAAACTGAAGTTCGTAGACTTCATCTTCGTCTTGCGTCTCCACTTCCAAGTCAGAACGGGGGTAACTCACACACAACAAGGCATAACCTTGCTTACGTAAATCTGGCGACAAGCCGATCGCCTCTGGTTGATAAATTTCTCCTGATAACACTCTCACAGCACAAGCGGTGCAAGCCCCGTTGCGACAGGAAAACGGTAGTTCTACCCCTTGTTTTTCGCCAGTGTGCAGGATGTAGCGGTCTTCTGGCACTTGTAGGGTGTGTGTTTTGCCAGTGGCGCGATCGCGAACTTTAATTGTGTATGTACGGGACATCTGGATTTGCGTTTTGGGATTAGGACTATCAGATTCAATCTAGAATATCTTTCTTTATCTTTGCATTTTCTGGGATTTTATAGTATGATCGTAACTTGTGACACCTGGAGAGGTGGCCGAGTGGTTTAAGGCGCAGACCTGGAAAGTCTGTTTAGGGAAACTTAACGGGGGTTCGAATCCCCCCCTCTCCGTTCTCAACCCTAAGTCTAAATATATAGTTTGAACCATAGTTCTACAAATAGTCAGGTTCAGCAAGAAGCATATCTGAAACATTAGACTAAACATTGCCTAAATTGAATCTTTTTAGGCAATGTTTAATTGCTTTATAACGGAATAATAGGGTTGTGGCTTATCCAAAAAATACTGCTTAAGTTCTCTTCTAAGCAAAGTTTGTCAAGTGCGTAACTTTCTGCATGAATGCTACTAAAACCTCGACTAAGACTGTGGAACCCACACAGAAACAGAACCAGCATCGCATCGAAAATCAGCCCAGCCCTCATCATTCGTTGTCACAGGTTCGCTGATATGTTCAGTAATATCAATGTAAGTGCTGTTGGGTTGCCCAACTTCCATCCACTTAGTCCCTTCTCCTCCATTACTCAGAACAACTGCCATACCGCCAGGATGTTCTTCATCTCCTAAGCGTGTCCAGGCGATTGTATTGGCGTGATCGAAGTAATCGTATTGGTCGCCATAGGCATAGGTTTGACGAACGTGCAAAAATTTATCAATTATCCATTGATGACTATCGAGCCAAATCTCATACTCATTGCCATCTGGGCCCGTATCCTTGTAATTAGCACCATAGTAATCCGCATAGAAGATACAGGGATAACCCTCACTTCGCAGTAGGATTAACGCATAAGCTAACGGTTTAAACCAACCTTCCACTACAGATTCCAACGACTGCAATGGTTGAGAGTCATGATTGTCAACTAAGGTGACGGCTAAAGCAGGTTGCTGTTGCACCAATGTGTTATCAAATATCTGCCGCATATCGTAGTCATTGCTTTGTTTGCTGGCAGCACTAAAGTTATAGTGCAATGGCGCATCAAACAACATCACATCGCCACCGGTGACGTTAATGAAATGGTGCAGCGCTTCAACTTCATAAGACCAATACTCACCAACGGCAAAAAGATCGCGACCTGCCTTTTGGCGACAGTGAATCAGCCATTCTGGGAAAAAGCCAGCTCTAACGTGTTTAACCGCATCAAAACGAAAGCCATCTATATCAGTGGTTTCTACAAACCACTCACCCCAGCGATTCAACTCCTCGCGAACTTCTGGACTTTCCATATCCAAATCGCATCCCATGAGATAGTCGAAAGCGCCTTTTTCCAGGTCAACGTTGTCATCAAAATGTTTATCTTTGAACAGATAAACTGCGTTTTCACCTTCATTGTAAACGTTGTAATCAACTGCATCGAAGTGCCACCAGTGCCATTCCATATCGGAGTATTTGCCTTGGCGACCTGGAAAGGTAAAGTGAGTCCATACTTTAATTTTTTGCATCTCACCGATCGCGTGGTTGCGATCGTCTGGACTATAGGGCGTTGCTTCCACCTCTTCTTCTTGGTCTGCACCTAACTTGTGGTTAAGGACAACATCAGCATACACTCGAATGCCAGCAGCTTTTGCCGCCTTAACAGCAGCGATATACTCGTCTTTTGTGCCGTACTTTGTCCGAACCGAGCCTTTTTGGTCAAACTCGCCTAGATCGTACATATCGTAGACTCCGTAGCCGACATCGTAGCCACCCCCTGTTCCTTTGTATGCTGGGGGTAGCCAAACAGATGTAACACCTGCATCAGCTAACTCTTTGACTTTATCTTTAAACTCATTCCAAAGATTGCCATCTGGAGGGATATACCAATGGAAGTACTGCATCATTACACCATTCAGTTGAGCCATGTGCATCCCTCTAGTAAAATTTACGATAAATTGTGATTTCTGACACAAAGACTGTACATTAAGTTTTATTTTTTGTCTTTCAATAGAAACAAAAATCTACTAAAAAACTGCGCTCAACTCATATTGTTTTCTTCTGTGGCTGACAGTTCTTCAGCCAGGTTTTTCTGGAGTGCTGACAATACTGCGATTGGGTCAGTCGGTTCCTGCATCAATTTCGCTTCCGAATCCTGCCGATTGATCACATCAGGCAAATCGGTACGGAGTTCTTCTAATAGAGCAATAATCTTGGCAATTTTTTGCTCGGAGAGCAGGTTAAGCTGTAGCATCAATTGCGCCCGTTGTTCAGCAAAATTTTCTTGGCGAGTTTGTCGTACCAGTACTCCGGTTGAGATCACCAATGCCGCTGCGTCTAAGCCTTGACCTGACCAGCTAAAGGAGGGTAGATTGAATGGCAAAAAGCGATCGAAAAAACTGCTAAAAATCCAGATAGCCAGTATGACTAGCAAACTATACAGAAATATCGATCGCCCAAAGAATGTAGCGATCGCTTCTAGTATCCTCTGGTGGACGGGAATATCTCGAACTTCCTGGGCATGAAGTGAAATAATCGCTTCAATATTTTTTGCAATCGGGTCTGGTAATGGAGCCGTGATCACTTGATTTCGAGAAGCTTTGTCTTTGAGTTTGTTAGCATCTGAACTAAAGTGTCTGTTCGCTGTGTCGTCTGCTTCATCGGTCATGCACCAACTCCTGAATCTGGATGTTACTCGATTATTGCTTATCTTCCACCAACGATGGCGTTTTACCCCACGTAGGCGATCGCATCCCAATACTGCTCGATTATTTAGATTTAGAACTAGAAAAATTAAATATGATTTCCAAGTAAATCAACTTTAGGGGCATACATCTGTATGCCCCTAATAGGTATTTCGTAAAACCAAGGGTATTGAGTTCTAAGGCACTTCAATGGGAATCAAAGCATTTTCTGGTAAGTAGTTGGAAAAACGCCCTTCATCTGCAAGCACTAAAATCAGGCGCAGAGAATAATCCGGTGGAACTTGCAAGTCTGCCCACGGCACCGCCAACTCTAAACAACTATTTAAAGCTACTTGAGCGCGACTGAAACGGGGATGCCATTGATGATTGTCTCCAGCTTCCCGAAACTGAATCGATTGCGTCAATAAGTTAACTTCTAAAAGATGGTGGAAAAGGTAATTCAGTGGGGCTGCATCTGGTACATCTGCCAAGGGAACTGGGCTATTAACCATTGTTTTTTCTGGATAGAACCACAGCAAATTCAACTCTGCTGGAAAACCCCGCCCTGGTGCAACGCCACCTTTAAAGTCCAGCCGCAAATAGAAATTTAAGTGATCTACCCCATACCAAAGTCGCTGGATAACACTGCTATTGTGCATCGTCCCCCGCGCCCCACCGATTTCTATGCGTCCAGCTTTGTCCCAATCTTGTTCGTCACCCTTACCATCAATGACGGGGTGAATAAAGCCTTGTGGGGTGTGACTTCTCTGTGCTTCGTGGATTTCCAGCGGTTGCTTGAGATAGGGCGGTACAGGTTCATTTAAAGCTTTGTAAATACCAAACAGATGTTCTCGAAACAACCGATCAAAGATGGCATCTTGATTTGAGGAGTGTCCTGTACCAAACCACCAGAACCAGTCGGAACCCTCGGCGGCATACAATGCTTCCCACGCTTCTGGGTTATTTTCTTCCGTCGCTTCGGGATGACTTGCAAGCATTTTTCTTGCTTCTGTCAAGTAATCCCAAGCACGATTTTTGACGGGATCGCCGATCCAAGTGGTGAAGCTGCCATCTACCCAAGAACCACTATGTAGTTGTCCTCCGGGAATGGTGGCTGTGGCTGGGAATTCTTCGAGAAATTCGGAGACAGTGACGAGTTTGAGGTGGGGTTCATCGCTCAAACTTTGATATAAAGCTTCTAGGAAGGGTTTGCCATCTTGGGGATAAAATTCCCAGCAATTTTCCCCATCTAAGGCGATGGTAACTAGCCAAGGTTGTTCGCTTTGACTGTCTCTTTGCATTTTAGCGATCGCTTGCAAATGTCCTACTAAATCGGCTGCTGCCTGTTTTGCTGGCATTGCACCATAAGTAAAACCAATCAAGTCTGATAATCTATGGTCGCGAAACACAATTGACAAGTCACCCTCGGCGGTTTGCAGGCGATAGGGTCGATACAACAATTCTGGTTGCTCCACATTCCCCGCCCCATCCCGATGAAAAAAGTGTTTCAACGTCCACCCTAAGACGGCTTCATCTGAGCATATCCACTTAAATCCTTGGTTAATAATGTCTGGAAGTATCTGTGGACTTACTGACTGTTCCGAAGGCCACAAACCACGAGGTATCTGTCCAAAGCGGTCTTTGTAAAAGTCCCAAGCTTTTCGCAAGTGGCGAGGAATATCTTCTGCCCACTCAAAACGTTGCTTTGGTAGTGTCATATTGGGCACAGCTACCCGACCAGAGTTAGTATCAGCTAGTAAGGGTAAAATCGGGTGGGTGTAAGGCGTGGTGGTAACTTCTAGCTGCCCCGACTCCTGCATTTTCCGATGTTGGGGAATAATCCGGCTGAGAATTTCTCGCTGTTTGGAATAAATGCGCTGGCGATCGCTTAAAGTAAAATTCCGTCCCTTTTTTAACCAAGCAGCAATTTCCGGGTCATCCCAAAACAGCGGATCGATCCAAGCCAAATTGTGCCAAGCTAGCAAATCGCCATAATCTGGCAATTCCCAATTTGCTAAACACCAAGCTTGTCCTTTTTCCTGTCTTTGCTGGTACAACTCGGCATAGCGGGGATGAGGGTCAATCAGGGTATGGTGATTGGCATCGAAAAAGTGTTGGATAATAAATTCCCGCTGTTGCTGGGTGAGTTGTTCATCCGGTGTCAAGCTGGCTGTGAGGTAAGGGTCAAAAGCAGTGCCAGCAATATAATCTTCGAGTTGTAATATTAGCGATGGAACTAAATTCACCGTTTGGTGTAACTTAGGATATCGCTCTAACAGCAATACCAAATCCAAATAATCTTTAGTTCCATGTAAACGTACCCAAGGTAGACGGTACTGCTGACTGGGAGATAGCGAAACGCCGCTGCCAGGAGATTTGTACAGCGGCTGATGTTGATGCCAGATAAAAGCAATGTAGAGAGGATGGGACATAGAAATAGTTAGGAGTTAAGAATGAGGAGTTAGGAGTTAATTGAAAACTCATAACTCCTAACTCCTAACTCCTAACTTTTACACCACTTGCTCAATTTCTGCAATTTCGGGAATCATTTCCTTAAGGCGGCGCTCAATACCCATTCTCAGGGTCATTGCAGAACTCGGACAAGAACCACAAGCACCTTGCAGCCGCAGTTTTACAACGGGGCCATCGAGTTCTACGAGTTCCACGTTGCCGCCATCAGACATGAGATAAGGGCGCATTTCATCTAAAACTGTTTCAACGTTGTCAATTGTAAGTTCCATAGTTTAGACCTGCTAAGTTAGGGATGGGCATGGGGAATGGGGGAGGCAGTTGCTCCACTTGGGGTTTCCCCAAGTGGAGCAACTGCCGTCATGGGGCATTGAATAATAACGATCCCTGTAACCAATGCACCCTTACGCATTAACCATTATCCAAAGTTTTATTTTCCAGCTTTGTTAAATCGATCCTAAATCTAATTGCCGCTAGATCGTCAGGTGTCAGTTTTTTATGACTTTTGACTAAACCACTGCTGGTTTTAGCAACTTGATATTAGATTAGCTGAACAATTTCTCGTGCAAGCCCTCCTACTCTACTTTAGCCTTTAAAGTACTGAAGAGAACGCAAGGAGGCGAGGACAAGGAAGGTTTTTTTCCAATACCCCTCAAGAGTGCTGAGTGCTGAGTAATGAGTGCTGAGTTCTGAGTAACGAATATTACTCAGAACTCGCAACTGTTTTGCCCCATGCCCAATATGGTTATTAAATAATAACTACTAAAAAACTTTAAAGTTTAAAACTCAAAACCCACTATTGCCAAGTATCCAAACTCAGCACTCAGCACTACTTGTTGAGTCGCTATCATTAGACGAAACCATGACTGGTTGTTGATATAGTGGCACGGTGAATGTGACTGTTGAGCCAAGTCCTTCGCCCAAACTATAAAAATGTACCTCACCGCCCATAGCCTCCACTAACTTCTGCGATATTACCAGTCCCAAACCTGTACCGCCGTACTGGCGAGTGCGGGAGCCATCCACCTGAGAGAATAATTGAAACAGTTTATCTTGTTTGTCTAAAGAAACACCGATGCCGGTGTCTGCTACACGTACTCTCACCATGCCAGGAAATTGCTGATCTTGAAAGTTCGCCTTTTTGAGTACCAAATCAGCACTGACAGTAACGCCACCTTCATGGGTGAACTTGATGGCATTGTTCACTAAATTAAGCATCACTTGTAGCAACCGTTGATAGTTGCTTTGGACAATGATTTCATCGGAAGTAGCAGGCATTTGCATCCGAAAGCTAAGGTTTTTCATTTGTGCTTGGGGACGCATGAAACCTTCTACATGACTGAATAGCTCATCTAGCTTGACTGGCGCATAAGCTAGCTCCATTTTACCAGCTTCGATTTTGGCAATGTCCAAAATATCGTTGATGATATTCAGCAAATGTATCGATAAGTGATGAGCTTCTGTCAAAAACTGATTTTGTTCTTCTGGGTCATCTGCCATCCCTTCTAGAATCAGCTTCAAAAAGCCAATCATACCGTTGAGGGGGGTACGAATTTCATGGGATACATTAGCCAGAAACTCACTTTTGAGGCGGGAAGCTTCTTCGGCTTTTTGACGCGCTACTTCTAATTCTTCATATAAAGTAGCATGAGCGATCGCAGTTCCCAATTGATCTGCTGCTTCTTTTGCCAGTTCTAATTCTGATTCTGTTAATGTATAGCATTCATCCTGCCAATTTAAGGCAACCAATCCATTAGCTTGATCTTGATAGCAAGTCGCAACTACTAAAGTTTTCTGCCGCCCAGACTCTTTGTATCCAGGCACTTCCATCATGACTGGTTCTAGGGTTGCCAAGGCTTGAGCAAAGGCAGGCTCAGAAGCTATATCTATATCTAAGCCAAGCATTGATTTGAGTTCTGACTGGCGATACTCAGCCTTCACCTGCACTTTTGAGCTTGAGGGCTGATAAGGACAAATAATGCAGCGTTCTAGCCGCAGTGCTTTCCCCAAACTATCAACTGTTTGCTGCCAAATAATATCTAAATCCAATGTCCGACGAATATTTCTGGTAATGCGATTTACCAATTTTTGGTGTTGCTGCGATCGCAAAGCCAACTCTATTTGTGTGGGCGTTTTTGATGCCACGCGCGCTTGTTTTTTGTTGAGTGTCGCTTGTACTAACCGTCCCATCACTAAAACGGTAGTAGCAGTAGTTCCCAAACTCGGCATAATCGGACTGATCGCTAAGTCCAACTCAAATAATTCCTTTTGATAGCTAAACCAACATTGAAACCTTTCTGGCACCAAATTTGTCAAAATTCGGTGCAATCGTTCCAAATAAGTAACCTTATCCACCGGGACAAAGGTTTGAGTCTGGTTCAGATCGTCAACTATTTTTTCAGTACTTAACCCCAGAAGTTCGCTGTACTGCCAACAAAAGGTCAGATAGCGCCCTGCCCCATCTTGCGTATAAACCAACTCGGCTCCTAGAGTTGGTAATAAGCCATCAGTCTTACTGGTAATAGATTCCAGATTTTGGGAAAATACATTAGACAATTGGGAATTGGCAGTAATAGTCATTAATTGAGTTGGATAGACAAAGGGTATCCGACCGTAATTTTACTAAAGCCGCTGAAATTTATACATAAATTTTTACAGCTTTTTTGAGTTTGATGGGGTATTTTTTGGTGTTCTGAAAACCAGATTGGCAAACTTTACTTTTTTTAACTTGCATTGACAGTTAAATAATGGCGTCAATCGTTCCATTCACCGCGAGGAGGAACAGGAGTACGCACAGGCGTGCGCGTTAGTTCGTCATCTCTAAGGAGTTCACCCCGTAACCACTGGCGAATCGCTACTTCAATTACTTTACTTGGGTCATTGGTGAGATGCTGAATTTGCTCTAGTAACTCGGAGTCTAGGCGGACAGCAATTTCTACCTTATCGGCTTGTGTATTTTCCGCTTTGGTAGTTTTCTCTCTCATATTCATAGGTTTATATACTCTGAATTCTTTGAATTGGTTTTGTCTAAAGCTTTGTAAAGTAGTTATATTCATTAATTTGGGCTAATTCGCTGAAAAATTTTCAAGGGCACAGTTAAATACTTCCCTGAAATAGCACCAAAGTAACAGCTTTAAGTTTTAAATCGCATTTTTCATATAACTGACTAGACAATGGCTCTAGAAGTTTTGCCGATAAACCAGCGATTGTGGGCAATTACCAGTCGCAATTGCCCACGATCCCTACATGTACTTATTTACATTTATTGTACGCTCCTAGCTGTTGAATACTAGCAGCGACAAATAGACTTTCATAATATTCTTAAATGTCCACCTATTTAGATCGAAAGTTAAAGATGGGGTGAAGGAGTGCTGAGTTAAGAGTTAGGAGTTAAGAGTTATTCTCCCCTCTGCCCCACTCAGCACTAGGAACTCGGAACTCAGCACTAAAAGCGGAGCGTCTTGGCTAAGAAAGCATTAAAATACATTAAGTAAATTGCCCTTTTAACTTTGGTTGCTGCTAAGGCAAAGATAGTATATGACTGACGTTCCCGCAGTTCGCATTCGCAATTTTTGTATTATTGCTCACATCGACCACGGGAAATCAACCCTCGCCGATCGCTTGCTACAAGCTACTGGCACTGTTGAAGACCGACAGATGAAGGAACAGTTCCTCGACAATATGGATTTGGAACGGGAGCGCGGCATTACGATTAAGCTGCAAGCTGCCCGGATGAACTACACAGCTAAGGATGGTCAGCAGTATGTGCTGAACTTGATTGACACTCCGGGACACGTGGATTTCTCTTATGAAGTCTCTCGCTCTCTTGTTGCTTGCGAAGGAGCGCTATTGGTAGTAGATGCGTCCCAAGGTGTGGAAGCGCAAACTTTGGCAAATGTATATTTAGCATTAGAGAGTAACCTGGAAATTATCCCGGTTTTGAATAAAATCGATTTGCCGGGGGCAGAACCAGAACGGGTAATTGGCGAAATTGAAGAAATTATCGGTCTAGATTGCAGTGGGGCAATTCTGGCTTCTGCTAAAGAGGGAATTGGTATTAATGAGATTTTAGAAGCAGTTGTCGAGCGGATACCGCCACCACCCAATACCATAAATGAACGCTTACGAGCGTTAATTTTTGATAGTTATTACGACAGTTATCGGGGAGTAATTGTGTATTTTCGGGTGATGGATGGCACCGTGAAAAAAGGCGATCGCATCCATCTAATGGCATCCGGTAAAGAATTTGAAATTGATGAGTTAGGTGTGCTTTCTCCGACTCAAAAGCAAGTTGAAGAACTGCACGCTGGCGAAGTAGGCTATTTGGGAGCGGCAATTAAAGCTGTAGCTGATGCACGGGTAGGAGACACAATTACCCTTAGTAAGGCGAAAGCGGAGTCACCCTTACCAGGCTATGCAGAAGCGAACCCAATGGTTTTTTGCGGGATGTTCCCCATTGATGCCGATCAATTTGAAGATTTGCGGGAAGCCTTGGAAAAGCTGGAACTCAACGACGCAGCGCTGCATTATGAACCCGAAACTTCGAGCGCAATGGGGTTTGGCTTCCGTTGCGGGTTCTTGGGTTTGCTGCACATGGAAATTGTCCAAGAACGTCTAGAGCGAGAGTACAATCTAGATTTAATCATTACAGCCCCCTCGGTGGTTTATAAGGTGATCACCCTCAAAGGCGAGGAACTGTACATCGATAATCCTAGCCGTTTACCTTCTCCCAACGATCGCGAAAGAATTGAAGAACCCTACGTCCAAGTAGAGATGATTACGCCGGAAACTTATGTTGGCAGCTTGATGGAGTTGTCACAAAATCGCCGGGGCATTTTCAAAGATATGAAATATCTCGCCCAAGGACGAACCACCCTTACATACGAGCTACCCTTAGCGGAAGTTGTAACTGACTTTTTCGATCAGATGAAATCGCGATCGCGCGGTTACGCCAGTATGGAATATCACATCATCGGCTACCGTGAAAATCCTCTGGTGAAGCTGGATATCATGATTAACGGCGATCCTGTAGATTCCTTGGCGATGATTGTGCATCGAGATAAAGCTTACAACGTCGGGCGGGCAATGGCAGAAAAACTTAAGGAACTAATTCCGCGCCATCAATTTAAAGTGCCAATTCAGGCATCTATTGGCAGTAAAGTTATTGCCAGCGAACATATCCCCGCTTTACGGAAAGATGTGCTAGCAAAATGCTACGGTGGTGACATCAGTCGGAAGAAGAAACTTTTGCAAAAGCAAGCAAAAGGTAAAAAGCGGATGAAATCTGTAGGTACTGTAGATGTACCGCAGGAAGCCTTTATGGCAGTACTGCGCTTGGATCAAAACTAATAAAATTCAGGAGTAAGAATTCAGAATGAATTTGAGTTCTAGTGGCGGATATCGCTACGCAAAGCGAGTCCGCATACTCCTGCAAAGAAGCAAGCTAGCAAGAGCGTCTGAATCTACTATTTTCAGTCCCCCACCAAAATTTTTTATTCTGAATTCTGTATTCTGTATTTTTCTTCAACATTCGTTAATTTTAGTTACAACGGCTGTCAACAGCAGCCTCAAATGAGTTCCAGGCTGCTGGCAGGTTAAACAATCCTTGAGTGTGCCTCTAGTGCGGGATTTCTAACAGAAAAAATGATAATTTATTGTAGAAATTCAAAACGTCATGAGCCGCAAGCAGCCCCAAGAACAACTCTCTGAGGCAGAGCAAAAGTATCGTACTCTCGTAGAACAAATTCCCGGCGTTGTTTATGTCTCACCGATTAATGACACTACAAAAGTTGCTTATATTAGTCCACAACTGCAACAATTATTAGGCATTGCCCCTGAAGACTGGAATTTTGGTTTCTTTAATAGTTGGTTAGATTACACTCATCCAGAAGATCGCGATCGCGTTTGGCAAGCTGTAAATACTACAATTGCCACGGGAGAGCCTTTCAGTGTCGAGTATCGGATGATTAGGCGCGATGGCAGAATAATTTGGGTACGGGATCAAGCCAATCTCGTTCTCGGTATCGATGGAGAAACTCAGGTACTTCAGGGTTTAGTGTTTGATATAAGCGATCGCAAACAAGTAGAAGCTGCACTGCAAGAGAGCGAAGCGCGTTCTCGTGCCATCCTCGAAGACCAAACGGAACTGATTGCTAGAGGCTTACCAGATGGCACTTTTACCTTTGTTAATGAAGCTTACTGTCGATTTTTTGGACTGGAGCGAGACAAAATTATCGGTCAGCACTACGAACCTGTTGTGTTTGAGGAAGATCGGGAACGTGTGTTTAGTCTGGTAAATTCTATCAGCTTAGAAAATCCTGTTATCACCATTGAAAATCGTGTCGTAGCTTGCCAAGGGGTGCGGTGGACGCAGTGGATTGTTCGAGGGATATTTGATGACCGAGGTGCGATTGTAGAACTTCAATCTGTTGGACGAGATATAACTGACCGCAAACTCGTAGAACAAGCTTTAAGTGAAAACGAGCAAAAATTCCGGGCGATCTTCAATCAAACCATTCAGTTTATGGGATTGCTTCAGCCGAATGGAATAGTATTAGAAGTCAACCAAACAGCATTAGACTTTGCTGGGATTAATCGCGAAGAAGTAGTTGGCAAGCCTTTTTGGGAAGCAAAATGGTGGACAATTTCCTTAGAGACACAAGAGCAACTAAAAACTGCGATCGCAGCTGCTGCTAATGGTGAATCTATTCGCTATGAAATTGACATTGTAGGTCGAGATGGTCAAGCGATCGCGATTGATTTCTCACTGCGTCCCATACTTGATGAAACTGGGCGCGTGACACTACTCATTTCTGAAGTAAGAGATATTACTGAATATAAAGTCGCGCTTCAGGAACGCCATAAAGCTGAAGAGGCATTACGCTCAAGTCAAGACTTTTTACAAAAGGTTGCTAACACTGTACCGCATATTTTGTATCTGTTTGACCTTTTAAAAGGAACAAGCATTTATCTTAATGAGAAAAGTGTAACTATTTTAGGCTACTCTCCAGAGGAATTTTGTAACGCAGATCCGCAGTGGTTCATGAATTGCTTTCATCCAGACGACAGACACCTCTGCTATGACATCCCAAGTCGCTTTGTTAACCTTAAAGACAATGAAGTACTTTCCACTGAATACCGATTCCGACACAAAAATGGAGAATGGTGTTGGCTAAATACACGAGAAGTAGTATTTGCCAGAGATGCTAACGGCACTCCAACGCAGATTCTTGGGTCGGTAGAAGACATTAATACTCGTAAAGAAGCTGAAGTGATGTTGCGACAGCAAGCAGAGGGAGAACGGCTAATTACTGAAGTAACTCAACAGATTCGACAATCACTGAATTTGGAGGAGGTTCTGAATACAACAGTCAATAGTATTCGCCAGTGTTTGGGTTCAGATTCCGTAGCTATCTACCAGTTAGAATCTGACGGAAGTGGCAATTTTGCGGCGGAATCACTGAGTGATAACTATCCTCAGAGATTAGAACTGACAATGCACCCATTTTCGCTCAACCAAGATTTTAGCTACTATTACCAGGGATTACCTAAAGTCTTCCATGATATTCAGGAGTCTGATTTTTCAGCCGATCTTTTTGAGTTATTACGACTTTATCAGATTAAGGCTGCCGTAATAGTGCCGATTTTGAATGGAGAGCATCTGTGGGGTTTACTCATTGCTCACCAGTGTGCCGCACCTCGTTATTGGCAAGCATTTGAAGTTAATTTGTTGCAGCAATTGGCAAGTCAGGTAGCGATCGCTATTCATCAATCAGTACTTTACCAGCAAGTGCAAGCTGCCAATGAAGAATTACAAAGATTAGCTACCCTGGATGGCTTGACTCAAATAGCCAATCGCCGCCGATTTGATGAGTATCTTGAAGCTGAGTGGCAACGACTCAAACGCGAGCAACTTTCACTGTCTTTAATTTTGTTAGATGTCGATTTTTTTAAACTCTACAATGATACCTATGGTCATTTAGGAGGGGATGATTGTTTGCGGCAATTAGCAAGTGCCCTCAAAAATATTATTAAGCGTCCAGCTGATTTAATCGCTCGTTACGGTGGAGAAGAATTTGCTATCATTCTGCCTAATACAGAGATTCAAGGAGCAATCTGTGTAGCTCAAACTGTTCGACAAGGAGTCCGCGACTTAGCCATTCCCCATGCTCAATCTCGCGTGTGCGATCGTGTTACCGTTAGTCTAGGCGTTGTTAGCATTGTGCCAAATGCTGGAATTTCGCCGCCAGACTTGATTAATGCAGCAGACAAAGCACTTTATGTAGCCAAACAGCAAGGACGCAACCGAGTTCATGCCGTTTCCGTCATTATCCCTTCTTGACACCTGGTTGCGAGAGGCTCAATTGTTCTAATTACGAATTATTACTATACCTTGCTTTCTATCTTTAGCTTACAGTCGATCGCCTTTAACAAAATCACTGTTAAAAAATCTAAAAATTTTAGTAAAAGTACTCACTACATTGGCCAGACTTATATTTTTAGGTAAATGTAGTTTGTTAGATATTTATAAAGTGTTGGGGAGTCTAGTAGATGAAGATACTGGTACTGAGTTGGGAGTTTCCACCAAGGATTATTGGGGGAATTGCGCGGCATGTGGCGGAGTTGTACCCGGAACTGGTAAAGCTAGGGCATGAAATCCACCTGATTACAGCGGAGTTTGGTCACGCGTCGATGTATGAGGTTGTTGAAGGAGTAAACATACATCGCGTGCCAGTGGCATATAGTAACGACTTTTTCCACTGGGTAGTCAATCTCAACTTGAGTATGGGAGATCACGGTGGTAAGTTAATTTTAGAAGAAGGCCCCTTTGATTTAATTCATGCCCATGATTGGTTAGTCGGAGATGCTGCGATCGCTCTCAAGCATAATTTTAAAATACCACTAATTGCCACAATTCATGCTACTGAATACGGACGATATAACGGTATTCACACAGATATCCAAGGTTATATAAATGGCAAAGAAACCTTGTTAGCTTACAATGCGTGGCGGATTATTGTTTGTAGCGACTATATGCGCCAAGAAGTAGAACGAGCGCTACATAGTCCTTGGGACAAAATTGATGTCATTTATAACGGTATCCGAGCCGAAAAGAAACAGCATCACATCGATTTTCATGCTCTGGATTTTCGCCGCCAATTTGCCGCAGACGAAGAGAAAATAGTTTACTACCTCGGTCGTATGACCTACGAAAAAGGTGTACCTATACTACTTAATGCTGCACCCAAAATACTTTCCCAAATGGGAGGTAACGTGAAATTTGTAATCGTTGGTGGCGGCAATACTGACCATCTCAAGCGCCAAGCCTGGGATTTAGGAATTTGGCATCATTGTTATTTTACCGGTTTTCTCTCCGATGAATACTTAGATAAATTTCAAACTGTTGCTGACTGCGCGGTTTTTCCGAGTCTTTACGAACCCTTTGGAATTGTAGCTTTAGAAAGCTTTGCCTCTCGTGTACCTGTAGTAGTTTCTGATACTGGTGGTTTTCCCGAAGTGGTGCAACATACCAAAACAGGTATTGTCACTTGGGTGAACAATCCCGATTCTTTAGCTTGGGGAATTTTGGAAGTGTTGAAAAATCCAGGTTATCGCCAATGGCTGGTGGATAATGCTTATGAAGATTTAGAGCGACGCTTTAGCTGGCCGAAATTAGCCAAGCAAACCGAGCATGTATATCAGCGAGTTGTACAAGAGCGATCGCAAATACCGTGGTAATATAGATCCCCGACTTCTTCAAGAGGTTGGGGATCTAAAATTTTATTTTAACTTGCATAAATCCTTAATCAGCCTTTGATAAATCCATAGCTGGCACTGCCTCAATTTCTGAAGTAGTGCAAACTTACACAGCTATTTTTAGGTAAATAGACCAAGGGTAGGGGCACAGCAATGCTCATTGGTGTCAACTTAGAGCCAGGGCGAATAGAATTCGCGGCTATACAAACAAAGTCCGCCTACGCGGACTAAGAGAAATTAATGTTTTTAACCCGCGCAGGTGGTCACTGAGCTTGTCGAAGTGCGGGTTTCGTCTGTGTAGACGCGGTTTCTAACCGCCCTTTTCACGTTAAGTTGACTGTGCCCTTACGACAGATGTGGTTCAAATACATAAAAATTGCTGTAATCTGATTTTAGATATCATTTTTGGAATTCTGAAATCAGTAACACCAGTAAAAAAGCTAATTCATCAAATATGACTATATGAAAGAAACTGCTCTTTTGGGATAAATTATGAGCTAAAAAAGCTAATGATATTGTTTATTGTGGACTATTTTTACCTTGGGTTCACGCTTCTAGTTTTCAATCGCTAGCAGTTATCAGGAAGAACTGAATGGTGAAAATAATTTAATCGGCGTTCCCAGTTATTCAGCATATTGGGTAACTATTCCCAGTAATTACGGAAGCATCTGGACAATCAATACCTAATCTATTTTAAATTTTATCTGACCAGAATTAAACGCTACAAGCAATGTAGAGATTTTCGCACAGTAACGCAGAGAATTAATGATTACTCTGCGTTATTTTGCGTTAACAAACAGTACAAGACCTGTACGCTGGAAATTCTACCCGATCTAGTGCCACAGTTAAGCTAGTGCGCGTCTCAATTGCACATTTTTCGTTAAGACTGTCCTAAGTCAATTGGTTATTCACAACAACAGATAAATGACTAATGACAAAGGACAAATTTCACGAATAAATAAGCAATTAAAATGCGTCACAGCCTAGCAATAATTGCAGTTTGCTCTAGAAGTTTAGTATGACAAAGGCATTCCCAAGCATAGCAAGGCGCTTGAAAAGTACAGGAATCAAGTTGTTGAAGATGGGAACCTTCCTAATAACCCGTTTTATTGAAAGCTGGAGACGCTTCTTTCTGGGTGACACTGTTGATGTTCGCCCCTCCACCTCTCCCTCCTTTGATGTCCGTCCCTCCTTAGCGGGCCCAGTCCTGAGTTTGGGTGGGGGAGGACCTGATGTCGATGATGCTATCCAGTGGATGATTAACCAAGTTAGAGGAGGTAGTAACTCCAGCACTAAAGTTAATGTTGTAGTTATCCGCACTAATGGTAATCACGATTACAATCGGCTAATTTATGCCATGAGGGGTGTAAATTTTGTGGAAACTCTTCTGGTTAGGGATAGACAAGAGGCAAACAAAGCTGAGATTTATGAAAAAATCCGAAATGCTGATGTAGTTTTCTTTGCTGGCGGGGATCAATGTCAATACATCCGCAACTGGAAAGATACCAAGCTTGAGGCTGCCGTTAAATCAGTTTACCTTAAGGGAGGTGGTATTGGTGGCACTAGTGCGGGTGCAATGATCCAAAGTGATTGTGTTTATGATGCTTGCGCTTCTTCCGAAAAAGGCATTGAAACTAGAGACGCACTCGAAGATCCCTACCGAGACATTACTTTTACTTACAACTTTTTCAATTGGAGTAATTTGAAGGGAACTATCGTAGACACACACTTTGACAGGCGGGAAAGAATGGGTCGAATTATGACTTTCATTGCCCGTCAAATTAAGGATGGTGTATCTAGCAGTGTTTTAGGTATAGCGGTTAGTGAAAGTACGTCGGTTCTTGTGGATAAAAACGGTTTGGTAAAAGTTATGGGTAGGGGTGCAGCATACTTTGTACTTGGCAATCATCTGCCAGAAGTATGCGAACCTCGAAAGCCTTTGACCTTTTCCAATTACAAAATTTGGAAAGTTCGCAGTGGCGACACCTTTAACTTAAGAAATAGACCAACTTCTGGGTACTATCTCAGGAGTGTCAAAAGGGGACGGATTGATTCAAATCCCTATTGAATGGGAGGGCTGATTAATCCCATTTCAAACAGGATTTGTCACGATGGTTAGCGAGAAAATTGTAAGTAGGGGTGACGATGAGATGAACATTTAAGCACTTAAATATCAGTAAAATAGTTCATTTTATCGGCACACTGATAACAAACCAATCAATTTTTAATTGCTAGAACCCTTGATTTTTAAAGCTCTTTGGGGAATGAAACAGCCCTGCTCTTGAGTGGGGAATGATGGACAGGGCTGTTTCATACAGCAGTTTTCTTATAGATGAAGTACAAAGTTACGGGTTTTGAGGCTAGGAAGTAGAAATTTTTTATGTCTGATATTAAGTCTTGTATTTTGTACCTCATCTACTTGAAAATTGTAAGGCTAGATAATCATCAAACATTACACAATTTTTTAACAGAATCACCCTGGATGTAAAAGAATTAAGGAGGCAAAGATTAAATTTGAGATTATATATACTTCAATGTCGCCCAATAATACTAATTATTTATGGGACAAGGGATAAGGAAAAAAGAAATACGTTTCAACTAATACGCCCAACACCTATAACATCTTCTAATTTTGAAAATAGCTTCCAGGAGCTTTTAGCTCACTTAGGTAAGGGAGGGTTAAATAAAAGTAATTTTAGAAAAGAATGTGACAGAACCTGAGCTTCGGTTTTGCTCGGCTCGACCTAGCATATATAAGATTTTGAAAGTAATTTCGGGCAATATTAGGCACTGATGGGTTGTTGTTCAGATTCAATTAACTGATTATTAGGTACATCAAATCTAATAGTACTAGCTGCCCAGTCTTTGAAATCGGGTGCTAGCCAGACTAGCTTACGCAGAATTTCATCATTGACCCACAACACCAAGGGAAACTGAAACTGTTTCCGAAACTCATCTCGCATGATATTGGTACTAATAATCAGTTGGTTAATTGCTACTACAGATTCTAAGCCTCGTACCATCAAAGCTTCGGGTTGAGTACTACCAATTTCACTTGTAATAGCTGTGTACAATTTGTCAGCAGTAGGTGAGAGCAAAATTTCGTGGATATCTGCTGATGAAAATTCTGTTAACAAATTCAACACTTGCTGTTGCTTTTGAACACAGTTGCAACACGCCAATAACAGTGAAAACTGTCCACCAGAAACCATCATCGCCCTTGCCAGCCTCTTAGTGGCTGCTGTGCTGCTAACTGTGCCGTTTTCTGAATTAGTTAAGCCGATCATTAAAAACACCCTTCTTTTGATTTTCAAGCATATTCAGTAATTCTACCCTATTAATTTTTATTCAAAAGTGTTAATTGGGTAACTTTAATGACTTGTCTCTGTAATATTAAGCATTATATAACGAACAAGCAGATGGTGCATTATCTTATATTCACAATTAAGCGATAATGTAAAGATAATATTAACACAATGTCAGTAATAGGGGACAAGCGAAGAATTAACAATTGAATTATCACTGGATTTTCATAGATTTTTGCATCTGCTAGCAAGTAAGTAATTTTTTCTTAAGTCACAGTAAAAAAAATAATCAGTAAAAGTCTAACAGTAAATGTTATCAAGTGGCAAAACTTATAGCAGTTTTCAAACGCACTCCTACTTAAACATTAGGTTTTCCATGTCACATTTCTCTTGTGGTCGACCATAACTTTGCTTCACGCTAACACCAGTTACCTACAGCGGTAAACCCCCTACAGCGAGAGTTCACCCGCGTCACTGGGTCTTCTCAACAAGCCATTTGGGGACCGATATTGAGTGTGGAGTAGTAAAATAGTCTCAGCGCAAGATGCACAAATCTTGTTGCATTAAAGCTAACTCATCCGTTTGATAGAACTGTAGATAGAAGATGTCGCTCCGTTAGTGGAGGACAGGGAATATTTAGCTTTCTAAGATCGATTTAAAACATCTGCAACTATAACAACAAGTTTGGAATTTGCTCAATTGCTCCATTTTTTGAGGTTGATAGCCAATAACAAACTTATGTAAATATTTATTTTTTTTTGGAAACCAATTTAGGAATATCACACCATGCTATTTAAAGATCGGAGGTTTGCGGGTCAAATTTTGGCTAAGGAGTTAAGCGCTTATGCTAACGACCCAAATGTTCTGGTATTAGGGCTACCAAGGGGTGGTGTACCCGTCGCCTTTGAAGTTGCCAAAACGTTAAATGCCCCCTTAGATATTTTAGTGGTACGTAAATTGGGTGTACCCGATCAAGAAGAACTAGCTATGGGAGCGATCGCTTCTGGTGGTGTGCGGATAGTCAATAAATATATTATCAACCTAGTAAAAATATCCGATGAAGTAATTGCCAGGGTAGCGCTACAAGAAGAACGGGAGTTAGAGCGGCGAGAACGGCTTTATCGGGGAAATCGCCCCTTAAGAGATTTGAAAGGACGCACAGTCATCTTGGTAGATGATGGTTTAGCCACAGGTGCAACAATGTGGGCTGCTGTTGTAACTGTGCGAAAACAGCAACCTGCTCAGATTGTGATTGCTGTGCCTGTGTCTGCACCTGAAACTTGCCAAGAGTTGGAAACTGAGGTTGACGAAATCGTTTGCATCTCCAGACCCAGCCCTTTCCAGAGCGTTGGCCTTTGGTACGAAAGCTTTCCTCAAACTACCGATGAAGAAGTCGGCGACTTACTCGCAAAAGCTGCTAAGAACGGTGAAGCAATCCCTCTTGGTATGTAGATAAAGATTAAGTTTATGAGATGGTCTCAACTCACCAACTGAAGTTTTAACGGAATAGAACTCAAACGGCGTGACGATCGCGGTTCGGATTAGTAGTGACCAAGCCCCGTCATAAAGGACGATTGCATTGGTCGGAGTTCCAAGCTTCGTCCAATGCCGTCTTTTTCCCTAGACCCTAGACCCTACGCCCAACTTCATGACGTTGCCGGGATATAAAACATCGATTGAGTATACAAACTAGTTGATATGGTTAAATAATGCTGAGTTCATCTGAAACAGCACCCGATGTTTCACGATCCATACTCAATAATCCCCAGGAATAAACTATGTCTCTTATTGAAAACAAAGTGGTAATCATCACCGGAGCCAGTAGTGGGTTAGGCGAGGCAACTGCCAAGCGACTTGCTGCTAGTGGAGCTAAACTGATGCTGGCTGCTCGACGCGAAGATCGGCTCAAAGATTTGGTTGGAGCGATCGCTAAATCAGGAGGGACTGCAACCTATCAAGTGACTGATGTAGCAGATCGCGCCCAGGTGGAAGCCTTAGCGAAGGAAACTTTGAGTACATACAGCCGGATCGACGTGCTAATCAATAATGCCGGGTTGATGCCGCTTTCTCCACTCGACCAAGTAAAGGTAGAGGAGTGGGATCGGATGATCGATATCAACATTAAGGGCGTTCTCTATGGAATTGCTGCCGTGTTGCCGATTATGCGTCAGCAAAAGTCTGGTCACGTCATTAACCTATCGTCAGTGGCTGGACATAAGGTGTTTCCGGGAGCGGCCGTCTACTGTGCCACCAAGTACGCAGTGCGGGCGATTTCTGAAGGGCTGCGGCTAGAGTCAAATGGTGAAATCCGTTCGACTAATATCTCACCAGGAGCCGTTGCCACCGAGTTGACCACCACGATTACTGATAAAGACGCAGCAGCAGGAATTAACCAACTTTATGAGATCGCCATTGATGCAGATGCCATTGCCCGTGCGATCGCATACGCTATTGAGCAACCCGATGATGTTGATGTAAATGAAATCATCATCCGTCCGACACGTCAAGAACTTTAGATTTAGGCTTAGGGGCTTGCATTCGGCTCAGATGAACTCTCTCACCTACCAGTACCAACAAGACGATATCTTGAACACGCGAGTATAGAATTTCGCTGAAAAAAACTCTGCATACCTCTGCGCTTTCCAGACTGCGGCAAGCTGCAAAAGCATCTACAGTGTCCCTCTGCATTTAAAACGTAACGATTTTAAGCAAAGCTGTACTTAGTTGTCAGTGTCGGATCAATAAGTCCAGTTTTGCTTTGTCTGCAAACTATAGGTTCCATCTTTCACATTTACCCGCTCAGGGATCAGATTTAAATCTCTAAATATATTTGCCTGATGCTGTAGAGCTGTGAGCGATTGGTCGTCAATCGGGATAATGGCGCGTTCGGCACTACGTTGCTGTAAAGTTACGACAATGGATGGATCGATTTCATGGTGTTCTGCCATTCGTTGAACCGCTTCTAATTCCTGTTTCTTAGCCCAAGCTCCAGCTTCGTTTACCTCTTCTAAAATCACCTTGAGTAGGTCGGGATAGTCGCGTACCAGTTCTGGAATTGCGTAGTAATAGGTCGGAACTTCCACGGAGGCTTTGTCACCAAATATGCTCTCTAAGTCTGCAATCGATCTTCCTGGGTAAGTGCTTCGGGCAAGAGTAGCGGTGTAGGGAACCCAAATCACCCAAGCATCGATTTCACCTCGGCGGAATCGGGGCAGCGCTTCCGGTTGTGTCAGATAAACTGGTTCAATATCACTAAAATCGAGGCCGACTTTTGCCAGCGATCGCACAAGCACATAATGGGCGCTTGAGCCTTTGTCAAAAGCGATCTTTTTACCCTTTAGGTCGGCCAGCGTTTGAATCGGTGAATCTTCCGGTACTAAAATCGCTTGACCTTTGGGAGCGGTATATTTTTCCTTAGCCACCCGCACAAATACATGATCCGCCGCTTGAGAGAAAATACTGGCCGTGCCACCACCGCCGCAGAAATCAATCGTGCCGTTGCTGAGTGCTTCTATCAGAGAAGAGGCTGATAAAAAACTTGTCCAGGTGACACTCAGCCCATAAGGTTGCAAACGCTTTTCGAGCAAGCCTTGAGCACGGAGAACTTCCAGATTTGTCATTCCCTCTGGATATCCGATTTTGAGTTGCTTGAGCCGCCGTGCTTGCTCTGCTAAGGGCGTATTGCTAGAGCGATCGGAACGGTTAGAAAACCAGCGATCCAAAACTATACAGAAAATTATCCCCCCCATAAACAGTCCCACAGTTTCCAGTAACTGGATTATGGAGCTTTTGGGTAGTTTAAACTGATTCATGAGAGTGGAAAGCTGATTGCCAGACTCAGAAGTGGCAACAGCATGACTGTCAAAAACTAGAGTCAAGACCAAAATCGAGACAAGTCCAAGGCAAAATCGAACTGCAAACCTGTAGGTAGCCGATCTACGAGTGGCTGATTTGAACGACCGTAAGATGCTTTGACCTGTGCATTTACGCACAAGGTCAATCAAACGGCTAATCATAATGACTCCTTTGTTGATGCTTGCAATGAATGACCCGTTATATACGAGAATACAGCCAGAATGTTAGACTTTTTGGGTCTATTTATTAGAGATGACTTACGCACTATACAAATTAATCATCGTATGCATTTTCCAAAATAGGTTTTTTCAGGCTTTTATCGATCATTTTTTGATTGTAAATACACCCATACTGTAGGGGTAATTCATAAATTGCTCCTACAGTGTGGTTTTTGAAATCCCACCTATTTGGTATTTCTTGTCAATGCCTAATCCCTATTATATATTATTAGGACTTACGTAAATATTTTATATGTATAGTATGTATAGGGTGAGGCATTTAAGAGAAGCGTAGCATAATGCACGATCGCCACTATTAGTATTTTTGCTACGTAATTCTTGTATTATAACTAAGTTGAAGAAATGAGAAGTCGAGTCACACTTGATGCGCGAAACTCGCATTTTCATATTAATATTTCTCGATCTTGTGGGACTGATTTCTCTGGTTAAGCGATCGTTAGTCTCGATCGTCCGATAGGTGTTGAGTGAGGAATGGTGATGGATTGGTTAATTGCAACAATTAAGATTGGGCTAGCTACTGCTGTGGCGACAACGTTTGACGACAATATTTATCTAACTGCTTTCTTCAGTGAGGTTAATCGGACTTTTCGTCCTCAGCATGTTGTGGTTGGTGAGATTATAGGGTTTACGGCATTAGTGACAGTAAGTTGCCTTGGTTTTTTACTCGGTCTAGCAATTCCGTCAACTTGGACTGGTTTACTGGGAATTTTACCGATACTCATTGGTTTAAACAATTTGTTCAACCTGAATAAGGATGATTCAGCTGAAGATAAGTCAGCTAATCTGAAAATAAACTCTAAATTTAAAGGATTTGATTCCAGAAAGCGATCGCTCTGGGACGTAATCCGCGATCGCCAAACCTATCGCGTCTCTGCGGTAACAATTTCTAACGGCGGCAATAATCTTGGGATCTATATACCCCTGTTTGCCAGCAACAGTATTCAAAATCTGGCCGTGATCGTACCTATTTGCTATTTCATTGTTTGCTGCTGGCTTTTTATGTCTTATACTTTGACTCATCAACCCGGTATCGCCTTGGTACTCAGCCGTTATGCTGGCAAGATTTTCCCCTTCGTGTTGATGTGGCTAGGTTTTAGAATTTTGATGGACAGCGAATCTTATCGCCTTTTTCTACCGAACACTTGACTGCTATGACCACTTGTATTAAGTGCTTACGTGCTGACAAAGCAGTTGCGATCGCGCATGGTAAGCGCAATCGGAATTATTGGAAACAAAAAAATATTGAAATTTAATTAGCTAATGTTAACCGTACCATCGCTGAGTGCATAGCAGTCAACCGCCGAACAATCTGATCGATCTCCAAATCTAATATGCTGTAATCAATAACTGCCTGACGAATCGGAGTATGTCCTTGATTGACGGCTAACTCTTCTATTCTGGCTGTACGCAGTGCTTGCAGGTGCGGCTGGATTTTTTGCAGTGTTTCTTCCAAGTCAGGTAAGGGCGGTGGGGGAATTTCCTGCTGTACTGAATCAGCTAACTGCTCCAACCCTAGCGAAATTTGGCGGACAAAGGTTTCTAATTCCGGGAGTGGCACTGTTCCTCGGAAATGTTCGAGATGTACTGCTAAAACTGTCAGGGCGTTAGTAAAACGTCCCATATACAGCAGCAGTGTCATTACTGGTTCTACTAATTCTTGGTGCATTTGGGGTTCGCGCAGCAATCCTTGGAAAGAGGCTTGGGCATTGCCAATTGCCAGTCCAGTTTGTCGCCGTTGACTGATAATGCTAGAGTCACGCTCTTTTGTTCCCTGGTAAACAGCCATCACATCCCGAAAGTATTTGTGACATTCTCGTAGCGCTGTGGCGAGTTGACTGGGTAAACGATCGCGTTCCCAGTTTGGCCATAAAAAGTAATGACTCGCAAAAGCCAGTCCCGCCCCAATTAATGTATTCAACACCCGAAAGCCAGCAAGTTGCCAACTAATAGGATGACCAATATCGATAATCAGTAAGACAAATATTGAGAAGAAAATCACTGAATACCCATAGTTGAAACCGATCAGGGAAACACCAAAAAATACTGTCAGCAGAATAATGATGTCTAATACAGGTTTACTCGCGATCGTTGCAAGTAAGATAGCAGCTAAGACAGCTCCTAAGATTGTCCCGCCAACTCTCTGGAAAAACCGTTTGAAAGTTGCACCCAAGTTTGGTTTCAGGACTAATATAATTGTCAGTGTTACCCAATAGCCCATTGGTAAATTTGTAACGCTGTATAAGATCGCGCCTACAGTTAAACTCACACCAATGCGGAGAGCATGGCGAAAGATTGCTGAGTCTAAGGTAAGGTTTTCTTTGAGTAAACTTAAGAGCGATCGCTGTTCTTCTTCAAATAAAAGAAGTCTATCTATATCTCGTTGACTCATTTTGCTGCGATCTGCCAGAGATTTAGCTGTCTGAGCTGTATATTGCAATTGCTCGATCAGCTTTTTGAGCGTCATTACCAGGTTAGTGAAAGCAACGAGGGTTGTGTAGTCGGTTTCACTCCCAGCAATTGCTTTTCTTTGCAGAGTTTCTTGTTCTTTCAGTGCTTCATAGATGCGCTTGAGATTTCCCAAGTCGATGCTAGCAGGCTTGCGAGATATGACTTTCGCGATGGCTTGAAGAATGACTGATATTTGTTCGAGTGCATCGTCTACTAATTGCTGGATTGTATGATATTGCTGTTGTTGGAAGTGAGTTTCTAGTAATTCTGTTAAGGCAACAACTAAACCAAGCAAGCGATCGCCATCCTGAATTAGCAGCAAAAATGGCTCATTTATCCAACTCCGAGACGACTGTCCAATCCGTAATGTACTTAAAGCAGTGCGTGCTGTTTCTAATGCTTTTCTAATTTCGAGAATATTTTCAGATGTTGCTACTTTACCTACAAATGCCTGAATGTAGTTGGCGATTGCACTGAAACAGTCAGCCAAAGCTAGCCGTATTGGATCGTAAGGTCTAAAAGGCCACATTACTAAGGAGAGTAACATTGCCCATCCACCTGCAATGAGACATAGCAGCGATCGCATGAGTGCAACTTCCAAGTTTCCTGGCTGTGCGATCGTAGTAATAAATGATATCGCTACTACTAGTCCGACATTGGCACCAGCATTACCGTACAGTGACGCAAAACCGGAAGCAAGTCCCCAGAGAAGTGTCAGCACTACAGCTAGTACTGGAACTTGAGCGACTAAAGTACCCACAAATACTGAAGCAGCTATTCCCAAAGTAGCCTGTGCCATTGTCTTAGCTTTGATTTGGTAAGGGCCACCAATATTCGCTAAGTTGACAAAGTGAGCCATTAAACCAACCAATAGTCCGCTTTCTCTTTGGTTAATGAGTTGCCCAATTAGCATGGGAACTCCTAATGCTAATACAGCTCGTAAGCCGTTAGATATTGCTGGTTTTCCTGGCTCTGACTGGAGCAGAAATCTGAGGAAATTACTTCGATTCAACTGCATTATTTTTGTTAACAAAAATAATTTCTCTCAGAATTATCTTAATATTTTGATGTATTCAAATTTATTCTAATTGATGGTGAGCAATTAAGAGCTTTTACAAAAAGTGAATCTTAAGATACATATTTTGCCACTTTATAATTCATTTTCAATTATTCGTTAACAGATATGAGTTTTATCGTGGATAACGGCATGATTGCCATGATTATCGGATAAAAAGCATTATTATGATGCAAATAGCTGTAGTTAAAAATTGACTATTATCAAGACATATAAATAACTTTAGTTGCTGATTGTAAAAAACTAAATAAATATTTACAATAAAATAGAAAAAGTAAAATAATGTCAACGAATTTGATAGAAAAAAATATTAAATCTGTCCAAAAGTAGAGATAATTTTTAGAAGACGAAAACAATAAAAACCATTTACTTGGATAAGGTTTGATGTCGAGAAACTGTTCCAACTTCAGGGGAGAATTCAGCACGTGAAGGCTCCGGTGTTATAAACCTGAAGAGTAAATAAAAGGGACTGGGCATGGGGCATTGGGCATTGGGCATTAGTTTCGCCTAGTCCCCAATCCCCATTCTCCAATAGAGAAAAAGTTAAGCGCGAGGACATAGATTTAGTATGGCTAATAGCAGTGCAATCACCGCAGCACGACACTTGAGTGAAAAGTTACCTTCACCGCTCAAGCGTTTGGCAGATTTGGCTTATAACTACTGGTGGAGTTGGAGTGGCGATCGCATCTCCTTATTCCAAACAATTGATCCCCAAGAATGGGAACGCTGTGGGCATAATCCAGTTGCAATTTTAGAGTCGGCAACTTATGAGCGTTTGACGCAATTAGCAGAAGACCCATTTTACTTAAAGCAGATATCCGCCCTCGCGCGTGAGTTTGACCAATACATCAACCAGCAAGATACTTGGGTCAGTCGAGTTGCACCGCAAGTATCTGCATTGCATCCTATTGCTTACTTTTGCGCCGAATTTGGCATTCACGAATCTCTACCCGTTTACTCTGGCGGCTTGGGAATTCTCGCCGGGGATCACTTGAAATCATCATCAGATTTGGGTGTGCCGTTGGTTGGTGTTGGCTTGTTGTACCGCCAAGGTTATTTTCGGCAACGTTTGAACCGCCAAGGTTGGCAAGAAGATTATTATATTGACAACCCTTTTGGACACATGCCCCTGGAGTTAATTAAAAATGAGCAAGGGGAATCGGTGACTATCGAGTTACAAGTTCGCCAGCGGGTTGTGAAAGTGCAAATCTGGCGAGTGCAAGTTGGGCGAGTAACCTTATATTTATTAGATAGCGATCGCAATGATAACGATCCCATTGACCGCTGGCTAACGGGACACCTATACGGCGGTAACTTGGAAACCCGCATCGCCCAAGAAGTGGTTTTGGGAATTGGCGGTGTTCGCGCCCTACACGCCTTGGGAATTGAACCTTCTGTCTATCACCTCAACGAAGGACATGCTGCATTCTGCACCTTAGAAATTGCCCGCTTAGAAATTGAACGGACTGGTAAATCCTTCTACGACATTGAAGCCAAGGTGCGGAACAGTTGTGTATTTACCACCCATACCCCCGTTCCCGCCGGTCATGATGTCTTCTCTCCCGATTTAATAGATTCCTTCTTCGCCAGCTATTGGCCGCAATTGCGACTTTCCCGCGAGCAATTTTTGGCATTGGGTGCAAGACGACTGGGCGATCCTTGGGAACCCTTTGGGATGACCGTTTTAGCATTGCGGATGTCGCGTGCTTGCAATGGCGTGAGTGAATTACACGGTCAAGTTTCTCGTAAAATGTGGACAGTTCTCTATCCGCAGCGATCGGAAGACAAAGTGCCAATTGGTTACATTACCAATGGCGTTCATGCACCCACTTGGACTGCACCCTTGTTAGGTGACTTATATGATGAATATTTGGGAGAAGACTGGAAAAATCGCGCCGTCGATCCCAAGATGTGGGCTAAAGTTGACGAGATTCCCGACGAGGAATTGTGGTCGCGGCATCTCATCCTCAAAGAAAGATTGATTGCCTTCACCCGTTATAAGGTGAAGAAATCACGGGAGTTGCGTGGCGAAAATCATCAACTCATTCAAGCAACAGAAAAATTACTCGATCCCAATGTATTGACCATTGGATTTGCCAGACGCTTCAGCCCTTATAAACGCGGCGATCTGATTTTGCGTGATGCCCAACGCGCACTGAAGATTTTTGGTAATGCTCAACGTCCAGTACAAATTATCTTTGCAGGTAAAGCGCACCCAGCCGATGAAGAAGGTAAGCGGATTATCCAACGCTTGATGGAGTGGTGTCACAATTCCGGGATTATCAACCGAGTCGCCTTTATTGAAGATTACGACATTTATACTGGTCAAAAATTGGTGCAAGGTGTGGATGTTTGGTTAAATAATCCCCGTCGTCCTTTGGAAGCGTCTGGTACGAGTGGACAAAAAGTCTGCTTCAACGGCGGTCTTAATTGCAGCGTTTTGGATGGCTGGTGGTGCGAAGGCTACCAAACAGGGCCCGATGGTAAAGGAATTAATGGTTGGGCAATTGGTGAAGATGCTCATACTAGCGATCAAGAACTGCAAGATGGGATTGATTCGCGATCGCTTTATCAGCTGTTAGAAGAAGAAATCGTTCCTCTATACTATGACCAAGATGCCAAAGGCATTCCTCACCGTTGGGTGCAAATGATGAAAACGTCCATTAAGACAAATGCGCCGTTATTCAATACCGACAGGATGATTGCCGACTACGTTTCACAGGTGTATGTGCCAGAAATTTCTAAGAGTGTGGAACCGATTTTAGCTAAAGTACTGCTTTAGAGAATTTCAGTTTCCTGGTTAAATAGAGGGGCGAGTTTTCTGCCCCTTTTTTTGCTCCTAGTATCGCCTGCGATAAGATCGAAAATAAATTCATGCTGTGTTTATGGCAACCCAACTCAGCCAAGCCAAATCACCAACAGAACTGGTAATCTCTTGGGAAGCCTTGCCCAAAGATTTTCAACTAGAGGATGAACCAGTGGAGAATACCGGTCAGCCACTTTTGGCTGGTGCTTTGCGTGAAAGCCTAGAAATCAGTGGATTCATCCAACCTCAAATGTTGATAGCTTCAAACTTTGGTCTTTGTGCGACAGTCAACGAGCAATTTATTGCCAAAGCACCAGATTGGGTTTATGTGCCGTCGGTCAATGAAGTGATGGCTAACCGCAAAAGTTATACACCTAATTTAGAAGGAGATATTCCGGCGATCGCTATCGAATTTTTATCCGATACTGAGGGTGGAGAATATTCAGTCAAGCGAACTTATCCACCAGGAAAATGGTTTTTCTACGAGCAAATTTTGCAGATTCCCATCTACGTTATTTTTGAACCTTATGGCGGTTTATTAGAATATTATCAACTGGAAAATAAGCGCTATGAGTTAAAGCAACCTGACGAAAATGGTCGTCATTGGATTGATGTAATGGGCTTATTTTTAGGAACTTGGCAAGGAACAAAAGAAGGTCGCGCTGGGTATTGGTTGCGCTGGTGGGATCGAGATGGTAATTTGTTAGCGTGGGCTATAGAACAGATTGAACAAGAACGTCAACGTGCCGAACAAGAACGTCAACGTGCCGAACAAGAACGCCAGCAAAAAGAACGATTGATTGCTTACTTACAATCTCAGGGTATTGACCCGAATAACTTGCCCCTATTTGAGTAGAGGCAATTTTAAAGTCCCTATCCCAAGCTTGAGAGAGGAATTTAGGGTGAGGGTTTTTTATTCATACAAGAAGTCTAATCATCCGATTTTGCAAAACTAGTTTGCTATATCAATGCTGAATTATGACTGAGAAACAAGATCCCTGACTTCTTTAAAAATTCGGGAATCTGCGGCTTATAAATCGAATAGGATTATTACAAAAATCCTAAATCATTTTATGAATTAATACCGATCACTCTGGAAATATCTTTTTTAGTTCAGAAATAATATCAGAGTGGCTTCTTTTCCAATCTTCCCATGCATTTTGAATAGCTTCTTTTTGTTCTTGCGTTAACTGCCAAGAAAGTGGAGGATTAATTTTACCACGAGGAAATTTAATAGGAATATGTATAATTTCTATTCCTTTTTGACAAGATTTCTCTTTTAAAAATTGCTGCACTTTTTCCGGCTCATCATGCTTGTAGCCACATTTATACTTGTCTGTCAAAAGTTCTATATTTAATGTATTGCCTTCGTTCTGTGTATCACTACGAACATTTAATAAAGCGAGCAATGAACCAATAACTTCCATCTGCCATCCCGGAGCGCCTTTTTCTTTTTGAAGATTCTCATCATCAGGAAAAGCATTGATTTGGATTAAAACAACTTTTTTAATTTGGTAAGATTGCTCAGATTCTAATAGTTGATTCAGTAAATCGATGGTAGTACCAATACCAAAGTTGTCGAAGTAACCACCATCACCTATATGATAATTCCATCTAGTGTCTTGGCTAGGACGACACACAGGAGATACATAAGGAAAAGTGGCAGATAATCTAGCGGCTGTCGTCACATCAATATCATATTCTGGATAAAGGGTATTAAAATCTATAGATTTGCAATCCTTATGCGGACTAAAAGTCATTGGACTAACTAAAAAACGCCGTCCATCTTCAACTAAAGTTGCATTAAAAATAGGAATAGGAATAATTCCTTGGTCAATTTTGTCACTCCAGCTACCTAAACTTGCATTGGGATTTTTCAGTTCCCCTTTCCAATCTATTTCGATAGCAGTACCACGGTCTTGCTCAGTTGTAGTATTGTCCTCTTTCTCTTTTGGTAAGACAAAAGGTAAACCAATAAAACGAAGTAAATCTGGATAAGCGAATCCCCAACCTGTAGCATCTAAACTATCTTCTGTAGCGCTTTTAAAAATCTGTTTTAATTGATTTTCTTCTGGATAACCCCGATCTCCAAATCTATCCAAATAAAACATTGTTCCGACAGAACCACCAGAAACTGAGCTTATCCAACCAATAGCTTTGGTAAATTTAGATCCAAGTTCTTGCTGTAAACCAGTTAAAACTTTAGCTGTCCATCCAGATGCTTGAATACCTCCACCACTAGCACAAACTACTACTAAAGTTTTATCTTCAGTTTGTTGATTTTTAAGACGTTGAGAGATAACATTAATCCACTTTTCTTTTGTTGGTTTTAGCCAGTTATTTTTTGAGTATATTTTGTAAAAATGGTCTACCTGAAAAATAGCATAAGAAACAGATGAAATTGCTAAAAATAATAGCAATGTGGGAATGCGAGACACATCAACAAAGTAAGAAATTCCTCCTATCCACACTACAATAACTGACAGAATGAGAGTAATATAAAAAAGAGCCGGAGCTTCAAATCTATTGCTAATTGGGCGAGGTTTCAAAATAAAATAACCTAACCCATAAACAATTAAGAGAAAAATTGAAAATACTGATATTGCAGCAATTCCGTAAGATAAATTACCATTTACATCTACATAACCCCTTTGTATTCTTTCTGGAAAAAAAGAACTTATTTTCAATAAAACCTGTTTTAAAAACTGATTATATTCAAAAAAATGCTTGTTAAAGTAATTGGTTATTAGCAATAGAGCTCCTGCAATAATGCCAAATATAATTCCCCAACCTTCCCAGCTACGATCTGCTTCTTGTATTTCTTTTTTAGAAAGCTGAGTCGCCTTTATGGCAATCGGAAGACTTAAGATAATAGCGATTAAATATTGGAGGAATTCTGGAATTCCTTGCTGCTGAGGTACATCAAAACGAAGATGGGAATTATACAAGATGATATCGAAAACTTGTATCGTAGCCAGTCCTGCTAAAACTGCACCTCCAATAACTAAAACCAATTGATTATTAGCGCGAAGTACAAATAAGTTTTTCAACATCGCTGATAAACCAGTATTCACTGAAATTGTTGGCAAGAATAACAGCAATAAACCAACAATTATAGGTACTCGCAAAAAGAAAATATATTGCAATACACTGTAAAAATTTTGTAGCATTAAAATCAGGAATGCTAGTCCCAACCACAAGACAATACCGTTAAAAACCTGTTGTCTTTTGTTCATAACAAATCTCTGTAAATGTACAAAAATTTAATTGTTTTTGTTCATATTGGCTTATATCTTGCATCCAGCTTTCAGATAAATGAGATTGAAGAAGAATTTAGGAGTCACAATTCAGGAGCGGAGCCGGAGACGCTCCGCCTCCGCTCACTCCGGTCAGAATCAAGACGCTTGTGGACTCGCTCTAGAAGCAAGATATAAGCCAATAAAGTTTGATACACAAGAAGATATCAAAATTCCGCAAAAGTGATTATGAAGTTATATTTAGTTAAGTATTAAGGAGTGCTAAATATGTATTGATACCAGAATCTAAAAAATATAAAGCATAAGCAGATTTTATCACCCAAGTAAATAATGCAGGTTGGAGCGGTTATACTTTTGGGCTAATTGATAAATATGAGTTAATTGCCTGGATTCGTTCGCTAAATATATAGTTTTCCAGGCTATTTACCTGATTTTAATCTTCAAGCATCTCCAACAATTGCACCTCGCTTAACTGTGTAATTCCCAACGAAATTGCTTTTTCTAACTTGGAACCTGCATCTTCTCCTAAAACT
Source organism: Nostoc sp. (assembly GCF_036917355.1). Classification (GTDB taxonomy): domain Bacteria; phylum Cyanobacteriota; class Cyanobacteriia; order Cyanobacteriales; family Nostocaceae; genus Nostoc. The sequence continues at coordinate 221,278 of NZ_JBALDP010000062.1, read as the reverse complement.
AAATAATCGGTTTTTTTACTCACTGAATCAGTCACTTTTCCCCCAGATTTTTGAATCAAAGCCTTCGCTTCATCTCGCTTTAAGGTTGGCAATGTACCTGTAATTACAAAAGTTTTACCTGCAAATTTTTGATTACCATCCCCAACTATTTTTGTTTCCTCGGTGGCAGTTAATTGCAATCCTTCTGCTTGCAAGCGTTCTATCAATCTTTGGTTAGCATCAATCCGAAACCACTGGTACACAGATTGGGCAATTTCAGCACCAATACCATAAATGCCTTCAATATCTGATTGCTTTGCTGCCGCTAACTGCTCTACAGTGAAATATTTCTGAGTCAATAATTGAGCGTTGACACTTCCAACATGACGGATGCCTAAACCATACAATACCCTTGACCAAGATTGATTTTTTGATTGAGCGATCGCATCCACTAATTTCTCTGCCGACTTTTTTCCCATCCTTTCCAATGCAGATAACTTCTCTGCTGTCAACTCATATAAATCGGCAACAGAATGCACCAAACCTTTATCAACGAGTTGATATACTAACTTTTCCCCCATACCTTTAATATCTAAGGCATCACGACTTACCCAATGTTCAATGGAACCTTTGAGAATCGCCGCACAGGAAGCATTGACGCACCGAGTCACCGCCTCACCTGATTCTCGCACCACCAATTGGCCGCAGACTGGGCAATGGGTAGGCATAAGGAAGGGTTCGGTGTCAGCGGGACGGAGTTCTTTGATTACCCTCAGTACTTCTGGAATGATTTCTCCAGCTTTGCGGACGATGACAGTATCGCCAATGCGGATGTCTAATTGAGTAATGCGATCGCTATTATGTAAAGTGGCGCGGGAAACTGTTGTTCCCGCCAGTTGTACCGGGCGCATCTCTGCTAATGGTGTTAATGCCCCTGTTCTCCCAACATTTACAGCAATATTTTCCACACGCGTAGGTGCTTCTTCGGCTGGGTACTTTAAGGCTACTGCCCACCGGGGAAATTTTTGCGTAAATCCTAGCTGTTCCTGAACTTTAAAAGAATTCAGCTTCACCACTACCCCATCAGTCATGTAGGGTAAATTCAGCCGTTCCGTATCCCAATATTCATAATACTTTGCCACTTCTGCGATCGAAGCACAGAGTTTATGGTTGGGGTTGACTCGAAAACCCATCTTTTCCAACAACTCCAACGCTTCCCATTGGGTATTAGCAATACTGGTGTCATCTCTACCAGGAATATGCAGGGTGTAACCAAAGAAATCTAACCGCCGTTTAGCCACAATGCGGGGATCTAATTGCCTGAGTGTACCAGCTGCGGCATTACGGGGATTAGCAAATAATTGCTCGCTGGCTTTTTGTCTTTCCTCGTTAATTTGTTTAAATACTTCCAACGGCAAAAACGCCTCACCTCGCACTTCTACCCTTTCGAGAATTTCTAACCCTTCAAAATTCAAACGTAAGGGAATTGAGCGAATTGTCCGTACATTTTGGGTAATATCTTCACCCGTTACCCCATCACCTCTAGTTGTCCCTCTAACTAGAATGCCATTTTGGTAAGTTAGAGCCAAAGCAGAACCATCAATTTTCAGTTCGCTGACATATTCCACTGAATCTATTTTCGGTACTTGTCGCCGCCAACGCTGATCCCATGCTTGCAACTCATCAATATTGAATGCATTCTCCAGACTGTACAAGGGGATATTGTGCCGCACCGAGGTAAACTGCGTTGCCGGTCTCTCGCCTACCCGCTGAGTCGGACTATCGGGTGCTGTCAATTCTGGATATTGAGTTTCTAGTTGTTGCAATTCTCGATATAGCTGGTCATAGACTGCATCCTCCATGATTGGAGTATCTAAGACGTAATAAGCATAGCTTGCTTGTTGCAATAACTGGCGCAATTCTTCTGTGCGCTTTACTTGAGGTTTAATCTGTGTCATGAGAATTTTTATAAAATATCTAGGATTAGGACTAACAAATCATACATATGTACTATACAAAATTTAGGCTTTTGAGTCATATCTAAAGCTAAATAAGTTTTACCAAATCCCCCGCGATCTAATACTTATATAGGGCGATCGCATCGAAAACTTCAGTAGTACGCTTCCCCTGAGTACTAAGTATAATTCTATGGGTAAAAAATTTAGAGCGATCGCGAGTCAATAAATCGCTATATAAAAGAATGTAGAGAGGTAGCACTGCTACATCTCTACAAAGGTAATAACTCATATTTAATTTCACCAGAGTCTATTGAAAACTGGGTTGAGTAGCTGTGAATAGGCGAAATTATCTGTAGGATGGGGCATCCCCCACCCCAAATTGTTATCCCATCATCTCAGCAGTCTTCTTCTTATCCAACTTCAGAATCAACACACCCAAAGGTGGTAAACACAAATCCAGTGAATAAGGACGACTGTGCAAAGACCAATCATCCGTCCATTTACCACCTAAATTGCCCATATTACTGCCGCCATACTGACGCGCATCACTATTGAACAACTCGGTATAAAATCCCTTTTGCGGTACACCGATGCGGTAATGAGAATGGGGTTGTGGTGTAAAATTACAAACCACGATCGCAAAATCATCAGAATCGCGATCGCGACGAATAAAGGAAACTACACTATGGCGGTTATCGCTACAGTCAATCCACTCAAACCCAGGTTCAGCAAAATCTTGGGTGTACAAAACTGGTTCAGAACGGTAGAGATGGTTCAATTCCCGGAAAAACGTTCTTAACTGTTGGTGGGCTTCATGCTGTAATAAATGCCACTCCAAATCAGCCCAAGCATTCCACTCACTCCACTGCCCAAACTCCATACTCATAAACATGGTTTTCTTGCCTGGGTGAGCAAACATATAGCTAAATAAACAACGGATATTAGCTAACTTCTGCCATGTATCCCCCGGCATTTTGCCGATGATATTGCTCTTACCATGCACCACTTCATCGTGGGACAGAGCCAGCATGAAATTCTCGCTGTGGTTGTACCACATACTAAAGGTGATGTTGTTTTGGTGGAACTGACGGAACCAAGGGTCCATGCTGAAGTAATCCAGCATATCGTGCATCCAGCCCATATCCCACTTCAAGTTAAAACCCAGTCCGCCTGTATAGGTGGGCCAAGATACCATTGGCCAAGAAGTAGATTCTTCCGCAATTGAGAGAATTCCAGGGAAATAGCTAAAGATAATGTGATTTACCTGACGCAGAAAATCTGCTGCTTCTAGGTTTTCTCTGCCGCCGTACTGGTTGGGCAGCCATTCTCCTGGTTCGCGGCAATAGTCGTTATAGAGCATCGAGGCAACAGCATCGACACGAATCCCGTCAATGTGGTACTTGTCGAACCAGAAGAGAGCATTTGCTGCTAAGAAATTACTAACTTCATGGCGACCGTAGTTGAACACCAAAGTACCCCATCCTTTGTGTTCGCCTTTGCGAGGATCGGCGTGTTCATATAAGTGGCTACCATCAAAGAAAGCTAAACCATGTCCATCTTTAGGGAAGTGACCGGGAACCCAATCCACAATTACCCCTATATCATTTTGGTGACATTTGTCAACAAAATACATGAAATCTTCGGGTCTGCCGAAACGCGAGGTAGGGGCGTAGTAACCAGTTACTTGATAACCCCAAGAACCATCAAAGGGATGCTCCGCAATGGGTAGCATTTCTATGTGGGTGTATCCTAATTCTTTGACATAAGGAATGAGTCGGTCTGCCAGTTCCCGGTAGGTAAGGAAACGTGCGCCCGGTTTCAGTTCCGAAACGACAACTACAGGTTCCGTTTCACCATTGGGGAGTTTCGCTGGTTCTGCACTCGAAGCATGTAACCAAGAGCCTAAATGTACTTCGTAAACTGAAACTGGCTGAGTCAGCGGGTCACTACGACGCCGCTTTTCCATCCAGTCTTCATCACTCCAACTGTAAGTATCTAAATCAGTGACAATGGATGCCGTTTTCGGACGGGGTTCCTGCTGAAAACCGTAGGGATCGGATTTTTCGTAAATGTGTCCTTCAAAATTTTTGATTTCATATTTGTAAGACTCCCCTACACCAATTTCAGGAATAAACAATTCCCAAACTCCGGTGGGGCCTTTACGCATCTGGTTTTTACGTCCATCCCAGAGATTAAAATCTCCCAACAATGAAACGTTGCGAGCGTTAGGTGCCCAAACAGCAAAATAAACACCTTTAACGCCGTCTATTTCCGTGGGGTGCGCTCCCAGTTTTTCATATATCCGGTGATGGTTGCCTTCACCAAACAAATGCAAGTCAAAGTCTGTCAAGCGGGGAGAACGAAAAGCGTAAGGGTCATAGATGACACGCTCATGTTCTCCTTCTTTAATCCGTAACTGGTAGTTTGCCAGTTCGGCAGTTTCAATGGTGCATTCAAAAAAGTGAGGATCGTGCACCGTTTGCATTGGGTATTCCTTGCGTTGTTCAGGAAGAACGACCCATGCTGCACTTGCATTTGGTAAGTAGGCCCGCACAGCCCAGACAGTTTTGCCGTCTTGTTCTATGGGATGAGAACCTAGTATTTCAAAGGGATCGTTATGCTGATTCCAAACGATGCTGTTAACCTGTTCAGGGGCGATCGTGGTCATGGACATGAAGCTACCTAAGTGAAATAACGTGATTGACTAAATCTACTTTTTTAATATCTATATATATTCTTTACATTTATTTGCAATTTTGTCGCCACCGTTATCCTACATCAGAATGGGGTATTGAGCATGAGGCGTTGGGCATAGGGCAAAACAGTTTCGGGTTCCGAGTGCTGAGTAGGAAATCTTACTTCTTTACCCAGAACTCAGCACGGGCTAAACCCTCGCTATCCGCTAACATAACTGGGCACTATTGAGGGGTATTGGGCAGAGGATGAATGACAAATGACTAATGACGAATTTATCAAAAATTTAAAAATGGGAAAAACTGCAATAATGTTTTACGTAAGCGAAGCAAGAAAATCTGTTCTCGAATTTTGGGGTCTAGTTTTGGTGGCGGGACTTCTTGCAGTTGGGCTTGCAATTGGATATACTCGGCAGCTGTTAAGGATTTTCCATCAATAGGCGATCGCGCTTCTATAATAATCTTTGTCCGTAATATTTCTTCTGGTGTATCTTCTGGTGGCGGTAATGCTATTGCTGCCGATCTCCAATAGCTACCTAAAACAATCGAAGTTACAGTAATTACAATTAAGCTCAGTAATTTTATAGATTTTCTCGTTTTAACTCTCCTCATCTCCCGAACTACCTTCACAACGCAGGATGAAAATCTCTTTTTCTCATACCCAAATTTTCCCAATAAAAATCTGGCAACATCAAGGGAGATTACCAAGTCTTTCCTGATACGGAATAGACTACAGGAATGCTCAAGAGCAATTGCCAGCGATCGCGATAAATTATTTTACCCTCTCAAAACTCAGTAGTATAAGCAATTTAAAATGCCAAACGAGGGAAGTACCTGCCGACAAAATAGCTTAGGTTGACTCAACTCTCTTGGACTAGTAACAAGGTTTGAGCGGGTGGGAATTTCAGGAGGACACTTGGTAGAGGACATAACCCTCTTTACCAGTGTCCTCTACTTACTGCCCTACTTAGTTGATATTCGAGCAAACTCTAGGCTCTGATAAACCAGCATAAAAATGAGGCTTTTTCGTGAACCCAATTAATTCGAGCGATGTTTCGAGCTATGTAGTGAGGAATGCTGTCACTAAGTAGTTCTGGGTGCGATTTAAACTAAAGTTTAAGATGCCTTATTTAGGAGTCGCTGCGGGAGTTGCTGCGGGAGTTGCTGCGGGAGTTGCTGCGGGAGTCGCTGCGGGGGTAGTCTTAACAGGTGCGTCAGTTGGTTCACCTGTAGCAGCTGGAGTAGCAGTACCACCACCATCACCACCACCTTCACAGGCCCCAAGAATTGCAGCCAGACTTAACATTAAAGCAAAACCAAAGATTTTTGTTTTCATAACTCCTCTTTCACCAATTGTGGCTAGAACAATTTTTCGCCTGTTGAATACGATACCGTATTTATTGCTTTTTTTAAATTCTGCGAGATTACATACTTAAAAAAAACAATCCTTTGGGGTATTGTTTTTGGAATTACGTATCCTGGTTAGTTTCTCTTAACTCAGGAGCAAAACGAGAATTACCAACTTATTTAGCAAACGGAGCTATGATAGCAAAAAATTTTATTTTTTTCACAGAGTATTGCATCTTGCTACGTGACGTTGCCATACTTTAGGTGCGATACCTAAAGGGTAAGCTGTCCAGTTTCTAATCGCTGATTGCAAACATTGCATATCTAGGGGATGCAAACATTGATACAGCTACCTCTCAGAAAAGTTAAAAGCGTATAGTCTGTTATGTGTGCTTGTTGCACAGAAGGTGATTTAAACCTGAGCAAAAACAGATAATCAATCTAAAGTGCAGTATTTCCCATCTAAAAAAATTTAAAAATCTATGGTAGTTGCTCGTAAATCTACTGTTTCTACAAGGGGTAATTGGTTCCGGCGAGATTCTATCCTTTCTTTAGGAAGGCGGCGCTCTGCGCCTATGGAGTCAGCAGCACAGGGCGCTTCTACACCAGTCTCGTCTCAAAAACAACAGCGTTCCTCAAAAAATTTAGCGGTTTCTCCCACAAATAAGGCAGTTATAGCTAAATCGGTGAAAGAGTTGGGTAGACAACAATTACCAAATCTCAACGAGCAGTTGAATACGAACCTAAAAAGTCCGGGGGAAGGTTTTCTTGGGCTTCCCACAATGCCTAATTCTGGAGCTGCACCTTTGTGGTTGCTGCGCTTGTATACCTTTCATCGTTATTCGTCAGTTGTGGCGTTCTTGTTAGTAGCATCGACACTTGCTGTTTATGCTTGGACAGTCTATTCTCAAGAGCTTTGGGGTCAGTCATATCGCAGATTGCAAAACCTCCAACGTCATGAACGGCTGCTAACGACAACCAACGCGACGCTGAAAAATAAAATGGCTAATGAAGCAGAACAACCAACAGCAGGGCTGGTATCGCCAACTCCTGAAGGAATGATTTTCTTGCCGCCAGCATCTGGGAGTCCTAAGTCAGCATCGCCTAACACAACGCCAAATTCTGAAACCCAACCGCAAACACTCTCGCCACTGGGATACTAATCCCTAAGAGTCATTTGTCATTTGTCATTAGTCATTAGGACTGAGACTTCTGGTTAATCACAAAAGGCAACAGACAAAGGACAAAGGACAAACCCAATGCAGAAGTCACCAAGCAGAACAAAATTCAGAAAGTTTCGGAATTCAAAATTTACAGGGCGACACAAGGGTGAGAAACGAGGGCTTTTGGGAAAATTAGCCTCTAGTATGCAAAACCAAACATCCAACACTAAGTCCCGACTGTTCATCGTTTGGGGCGTATTAATGGCATCAGGGTTGGGTTTGGCTATTAACTTGTATAATCTCCAAATTGTCAAGGGGCCAAAGTTAACTGAGTATGCACGCAACCAGCAAATGGTGGATGTGCGACCTTTTATGCCCCGTCGCCCGGTGGTAGATCGCAATAGCGATCTGTTGGCTATTGACCGTCCTGTATATACTTTGTACGCTCATCCCAAGCTGTTTGATAAGTCTAATGAAGATATCGCAGAGCGACTTGCCCCAATTTTGGCAAAAGATACTGCTGAATTGGTGAAAACTTTTCAAAGCAAAAGAAGCGGAATTATACTTGCGCCAGCCTTACCAGAAGAAATTATCGATCGCGTCATCTCTTTGCGCTTAAATGGCTTGGAGTGGGCTCAAAAATACTCCCGATTTTACCCGCCAGACGATTTGGTTGCTGATGTGGTGGGCTATGTGAATGTTGACCGCCGCGGTCAAGCTGGTGTGGAATACTCTCAAGAGAAGTTGCTAGAACGTCCCGTGCAAACGGTGCGGCTCAGTCGGTCGGGAAATGGGATCTTGATGCCGGATCGTGCGCCCGAAGGTTTTTTGCATTTTGACGATTTGCGATTACAACTGACTATCGATAGCCGTCTACAACGAATTGCTCGGATTGCGCTCAAACAACAGATGGAGAAGTTTGCCGCCAAACGCGGAGCGGTAATTGTTATGGATGCATTGGATGGTTCCTTACTCGCCCTCGTTTCTCAACCTACTTATAATCCTAATGAATATGCTAAATCTGATATTTCACTATTTAAAAACTGGACAGTAGCGGATCTTTATGAACCAGGATCGACTTTTAAGCCTTTGAATGTGGCGATCGCTCTGGAAAATGGCATCATCAAACCAGATGATATGTTTAATGACTCTGGTTCTATTCGAGTCGCTAATTACACTATCAAAAATGCGATGAATAATGGTAATGGGCGAATCAGCATCGCTCAGATTTTGCAATATTCTAGCAATATTGGCATGGTGCAAATTATCCAACGTTTAAAGCCTTCAATTTACTACAACTGGTTAGAACGTTTAGGACTAGGACAAAAAGTTGATACAGATTTACCTTTTGAAGTCGGCGGACGGCTTAAAAGTCAAGAAGAATTTATCGCTTCGCCAATTGAAGCAGCTACTACTTCCTTTGGACAAGGCTTTTCCATGACACCCTTGCAGCTAGTGCAAATGCACGGTGCTTTAGCTAATGGCGGTAAGTTAGTTACACCCCATGTAGTTCGCGGGTTGATTGATAGCAAAGGGCAGATGCATGATTCACCTACTCACACCATCCCCCGGCAAATTTTTTCAACCGCAACAACTCAAAAGGTTGTGGAAATGATGGAAACTGTTGTTACTCAAGGCAGCGGTAAGCCGGCACAAATTCCGGGATATCGCATTGCTGGTAAAACTGGTACAGCCCAAAAAGCTAGTCCCAATGGCGGATACATCAAGGGTGCGAGAATGACCAGTTTTGTGGCTATTTTACCCGTAGAATCTCCTCGCTATGTAGTGTTTGCATTGGTGGATGAGCCAAAAGGAGAAAGTGCCTATGGTTCTACTGTCGCCGCGCCAATTGTGAAGTCGGTGATCGAAGCACTTATTCCTCTTGAGCAGATTCCGCCCAGTAAGGCAATTGAGGAACAGAAGGGAGTGCCGTAGGGAGTGGCAGGGGAGCAGGGGAGCAGGGGAGCAGTACTTCTCTACGAGACGCTGCGCGTAGCTTGCTTCCCCGGAGGGGTACGGCTACGCTCAGTGACCGAGGAGCAGGGGGGCAGAGGGGTAAGGAAGAAACAACTAATGCCCAATGCTCAATGCCCCATTGCTTTAAAACTTAATTTTTCTTTATAACCAGGGAAAGAGGTACAGAAAGCTACTGGTGTGGAAACCTAGATATTAGAGGTGAAAGTAATTTCTCACTTTTCCAAAGTACCGAAGATTCCATGCAAAGCAATTTAGTTATATTTCCTAAGACTGAGGCTGCGAAAAATAGCAGGCAAACTAAAGAAAGAACAATTACCAAGTACGACCGTGCTGAGGAGCAATTTATAGAATTGCTAGCGATGGAAGATTTGGATAATAAATTGAATGCAAAACCTTCAATAGCCAGTGAGTTTGAACAGTCACTCTCTATGGCAATTGACGCTGCTTATAAAAACGATCGCTCTGATGAACAGGCTCACCGTTTTCTGCAACGGATACTTTATCGAATTAATCGGCTAAAGCTGTTCTGGTACGATGATTTGCAGCATTATAACAATGAGCGATCGCTGTATCTGCACTCTTGTCGTAACCAAATTGAAGCTGCTTGGCAACGGTGGGAACTAGCACAAATTGATGTGGCTGCACTGCAACAATTGGATGTAAAACAAGCTTTAATTGAGCGTGCATCTGCCGATTTAAATCCGCCTTTGTCGGAGAATAGCCGCTACATTCGTGAAGAAATGACTGAAGCTGGCTATCGTCACTTGCTAGCGATCGGCTCCTTTGATGGTTTGGTTGAAGGTAGTCGTCTTTGCTACGTATTGGGTGGTGCTGCTAATGAAATCCAGTGTACGTTGGTGCGAGTACTACTAGAAGAGTACGGCAATGGTCGTTTAGCCCGCAAGCACTCGACATTTTTTGCTCAAATGCTGGCTGAGTTTGGAATGAACACTGAACCAGAGGGATACTTCGATTTAGTTCCTTGGGAAGTCCTAGCTTGCGATAATCATAACTTTCTGACTACCGATCGCAAACGCTATTTCCTGCGTTACAGTGGCGCGTTGACATATTTTGAAGTGGCTGGCCCTGCGACTTATAAAAACTATCTGGCGGCGGCGCAACGACTGGAACTATCAGAGGCGGCGATGGGTTATTGGGAACTACACATCAAGGAAGATGAACGCCACGGTCGCTGGATGTTAGATGATGTGGCTTTGTCTTTGGCAGAACAATATCCCAATGATGCGTGGGAACTGCTGCTTGGCTATGACCAGGAGAAACGAATGGGCGATCGCGCAGCTAGTGCTGTTATGCGATCGATACGCGAAGCAGAATAAACCGCTTACTTATGCGATCAATCCCAAAAATTATCAATAGCAGGTTATTCTTAGCCTTTTAATTTGACATTTCTAAGTCAATTTATTGCTAATTGACCTACAAACATATTTCTTTAGCAAAGGGTTTGCTAAAGGAACAGTTTTTTATTGCCTCAACACAAGGTAATAAAGAACCTCCTAATACATTGATTATACCTTACACTTTGAATTGTAGTCAAATGAAAGATATCTTTTTTTGTCCTGAAGAATCTAATTTCTACTCAAATTGCTTAGAAAGTTTTGTGATCAGAAATTGTAAAAATTCTGAATCTATTGTGGAGTTTGGTTCAGGAGATGGTAGCCCTGTAATTAATTCCTTATTGAGAAACAAGTTTGATGGAGTCATCCAGGGATTTGAATTAAATACTTCTGCATGGAAAGTTGCAAATTCAACTATCGATGAATACAATCTCACTAATAAATACATCATTCAAAATTCATGTTTATTTAATTCTTCTCAACCTGATGCGGAGTATCTTGTAGCTAATCCGCCCTATCTCCCCGCACCAGATAACGATATTTATATGCCACTCTTATTTGGGGGTGTAGATGGAGCTACAGTTACCAATGAGCTTTTATCGTTAGGTTATGAAAATGTATTGGTTTTAATATCTAGCTTTTCTAATCCAATCAATACGTTGAACATAGCAAAAGAAAATGGTTATTATGTTCAAAACTTCATGGTTTTACCTTTACAGTTCGGCTATTATAGCTCTGACCCCAAGGTAAAGAAGCACATCGAAAAACTCCAAAAAAATCAGATGGCATTTTATTCTGGCGATTACTATTTTTTAGCCGGAGTTTTATTTAAAAAATCCCAGGAGTCTGCAATTGATTTATCTAATCAATTAGCTCAGGTGATGACTAGTTTGTGAAAATAAAGAACAACTTAAGTGATGTTATCCCTTGCCTAAAGTACAGATGTGTCTCTAAGCCACGCTTCGAGACATATCCTCAAAGATTTTCAACAAGCATTTTTATAAATCCGTATTCCCAAGCAATCATTTTGTCTGCTTGAAGTTATTGCATTAACTTCTTTGTTGTATGGCTGCACTTTTAGAGTGGGGTTTGCGCTTAAGTGCTGCAAATACAATTACACCAGCGCCGAACGACAAAATAGGAACACCTAAAGTTGGTTCAGCTACAGAGACAGATGAGATTGGTGTCAAGAGAAAGGCGTGTAATTCACCATTAACCGCGCCACGACCGACAATTTGTCCATTATTATTAATGGCAGATGCCGCTGTTAAGGTAAAGCCAGCATCTGAACCAGGAGCAATCAGGTTATTTAAGTCGTACAGAGTTTTATCACTATAAAGAAAAGCCCGCAAACCGTTGCCATCTGCGGCAAAAAAGTTATTGTTAGTGCCAGAAAACCCGACTACTTGACCCAAATTATTGATCCCCAAACCAGTACTAAACAAATCTGTAGGACGTAACCTACCAAGGTCTTGGAGTCCCGTGCTGGGACTGTACAGAAAAGCACGAGTATCATTTACGCCAGTCAGTCCCGAACTACCAACTACTTGTCCTGAGTCATTAATATCATTTGCTTGACTGTACCTGTCACCAGGGAGGGTACCGAGATTAGTGATTACACCCTTGTCGGATAAAAAGGCTCGGCCGGAAGAACCGAAAATGCCAACTACCTGACTTAGATTATTTATGCCATAGGCAACATAATTTTCTTTTAAATTATTATTAATAATAGTCGTCGTACCATTGCTGTATAGGAAAGCGGCTCCGTTGGGAAAGGCAAGTTTTGGGAATATACCGCCACCACTTGTACCGCCAACTTCCTCACCTGAGTCATTGATGGCATAAGGAATGCCTTTAAGACCAGTATTTTGCGTTGTTCCATCACTGTAAATAAAGACGTTATTATCACTGTCGGTCTTACCGATGGAATTACCAACTACTTGCCCCAAGTTATTGATACCAGTCACTGCAAGTACATTATCGCCAGGCAACGGACTAATTTTTTGGAGCGAACCATTACTGTAAAAAAAAGAACTGTCCAAAGAATTAATCGCTACTTCACCTGAGTCATTAATGTCTGTAGCATAACTGTAGGCTTCTCTTGTAAGATTGCCTAAGTCAGTAACTGAGTATAAAGATACCGCCAATGCTGACTTGGATGCAGTCAGACTGATTGCGGTGAAGGTTATTGCTGTTATACAGGATTTCCACTTAAGTAAAACCATGTTACCTTGCCGTGATTTTCTATTCCCCTACCAAATTACCACTGAACAGTGGGGTGGCAAGCTGCCGTATCTGGGTAATCGCTAAATACACCATCAACACCTAAGCTGAAAAATAGTTCATATTCACCTTGAGGATTTCCTTGAAAATCCAGTGGCAAAAAACAGTCTTCATTGCGGAAAGTCCAGACATGAACCAGCAAACCAGCCGCATGAGCATCTATCACTAAAGATGTAGGCGATATCTGGTGACAAGCCGCTCCGCGTCTACGCAATTTACCATTGTTGTCTCTAGGAACCAGTAAATTTTTATGAATTCCTACCGCCTGTGCATATTTTGCAATTTCTTTTAAACCTGATGCTGTGACTAAATCTGTATAGGTGCGTTCGCAGCCGCTAACAACAAAATCATAAGGTTTACCGCTGTTATTCAGCAATTGCACTAGAGGTAAATCAGTCTTTGTAGATAAATCTTGTAAATTACCTACTTCAAAAGACTGAATAAAAATAGGTGCGTTAGCTCCCTGATAACCGTTGGCTGTTAAAGTTGCAAGTATGGGTGCTTCTAGGGCTAACCCAATAGATTGAAAGTAAGTTGGGTGTTTAGTTTCTGGGTAAATGCCGATCGTCCGATTAATTTCGGCACTTTTAACCTTGACTAAATCGATTATTTCTTGCAGCGTGGGAATTTCTAAGAGTCCATCATAGGCGGTATTTTGCGATCGCACTTGGGGAATTCGCTCTTTGGCTCGTAGTGTTTTCAGTTCTGTTAGGGTAAAGTCTTCAGTAAACCAGCCAGTTTTTGTTTCGCCATCAATTATTTTAGTGGTTTGAAGATGAGCAAATTCTGCATGGCTTGCAACGTTGGTAGTTTCAGAAATCTCATTTTCGTGACGAGCAATTAAAATACCATCTTTGGTGGAAACTAAATCAGGTTCAATATAATCAGCCCCAAGTGCGATTGCTAATTCATAAGCAGCTAAAGTATGTTCTGGACGATAGCCGCTAGCACCTCGGTGTGCAACGATAATTGGAGATGCATTGTGCAAAGTTGTAGTCATTACTTTACCCACCTAAGTAGGACGATGTAAACAATTAAAGGTTTGTAGTGAGGGCTTTAGCTCTACTTTCAGGGCTGTTCGCGTTGGCGGAGCCTCTCGTAGAGAAGCGTTCCCGCAGGGTAGCCCTCTCTACGAGACGCTACGCGAACACTACAAACTAATTTAAATATTTTTTACATTATTACGTTAATAAGTATCAAAGGTGGATAAATCCCGATCCAATACATCGACCGAGAGCCGGAAAAACTCATAATTCAATACAGTTTAGTTCTCTGTGGAAACTAGAAAATAAGTATTTTTAGTTTTGCGATCGCTACTCAACCTACAATTATTTTTAACTTAGCTCTAAATAAGTCAAGACAAGTAAAACTGTCTAAAGAGGGTTGTAATTTTTCATTGGTAAGAGTTTAAATAGTCTTTACTTTAATTATATAGTTATGTTTATTCTCGCTGAATTACTTGTTAGCTGATAGGTTAATTATTCAAGAAATATTAAGTTAGTCAAATATGATGTGTTACTACACTAAGTCGATAAAGCTTTAGGGCTATTTGAAAAACTAATTATTGAACAATAAGTATTGCTATTAAATAATAAATCTGTCATATTTAAGAATCTTATTTGATCCTCATTCAATCCTATTGTGTTTCACAAATTATATAGGACTCATATTTGATTTTTCAAAAAACTCAGTACATATATATTTTTTTATTCCGTGTTCCTTACCTATGCAAGGAAATTCAGGAATCAAAGCGGATTTCTAAATAATTATTTTTTTCATTGTTCTTTAACAACAACTTAGTTACACCATGAATAATCTGCAATCTGTTAAACCTCCAAAACTTGATAGTTGTAATAACCAAGTTATCCTCGATTACTTTGAGAATGCTTGGCAACTGGAAGATATGTTATTGAAAAGTCTAGTTGGGGAAGAGACATTTTATCTCAATCCTGACCCTTTGAGAAATCCTCTAATTTTTTACCTGGGACATTCGGCAATTTTTTACATCAATAAATTAATTCAGGTGGGGTTATTAGAAAAACGCCTCAATCCAGAGTATGAAATTTTGTTTGAAATTGGAGTAGATCCAGAAAAACCAGAAGAGTTGAATGAAGCGATCGCTCATTTGGAATGGCCGCAAGTTACACAGACTTGGGAGTATCGAGAACAAGCATATTCCGTAATTTCCGAACTAATTAAGACAACCCCGATTACTCTGCCAATTCATCCCAATCATCCCCTTTGGGCTTTAATGATGGGGATAGAACACCAACGTATTCACATTGAAACTTCTTCGATGTTAATTCGCCAACTACCAATTGAGAGAGTCAAACGTCCCCAAAATTGGCAATATGCTCCTTTTAATGGTTACACTCCTCAGAACGACACGATCGAAGTCGCTGGTGGAGTAGTAAAACTCGGAAAAGCCTTAGATGATTCGACTTATGGATGGGATATTGATTATGGCGATCGCACTGTTGAAGTTGCACCCTTTTTCGCTAGTAAATATTTGATTACTAATGGCGAATTTATCTATTTTGTCAAAGCTGGTGGTTACAAAAATCAAGACTATTGGGATGAAGAATCTTGGAATTGGAAAACTCGATACAATATTCAATGTCCCAAATTTTGGTTACATGAAAATGGTAGCTATAAATATCGAGCCATGTTTGATGAAATTGACTTACCCCTAGATTGGCCTGTAGAAGTTAATCATTATGAAGCAATGGCTTATTGTCGTTGGCAAGGAAAAGATGCTCGCTTGATGAGTGAAGCAGAATACCATTTAGCAACTTATGGTAATAGTTCATTAGATGATGTCGAAAATTATAATCTCAATTTAAAATTTTGCTCACCTAGTCCCGTTGGAATGTTAGAAACAGCCAAAAGTTCTTCGGGATTGTACGATTTACGTGGGAATGTTTGGGAATGGTTGAGTAATAACTTAAACCCTCTTCCAGGATATCAACCTCATTTTCTTTATGAAGATAATTCTGCGATATTTTTTGATGATAAACATCAAATGATGTTAGGAGGATGTTGGATAACTAATGGTACAGAAGCTTTAAAATATTACCGCAACTGGTTCCGTCCTAATTTTTATCAGCACGCTGGTTTTCGGATTGTTCACGATATCAAAGATTAACAGAATATGTCTCAGTCACATGCTCTAAGGTTACAGAGATGCAAAAACTTTTGAATTTCTGTTCTGAGATCGAATTTTATCTCAAGAGCGCTATTAGTTGTACGATTGTTCAGCAGGTATTTTATTTGCTGTTAAATAATATAGAGATCGACTTTATAACGCAGGTGCTGTTGTACTGGCTCCTTGGTTCTATCTCATTTTATAGTATTGGCATCCTCATTGAAAAAGGAATTAAAAGCAACTATGTTTTAAGGGATAAGCTGACTGCAAGAGTCAAGACAGTTAAAAATCAACCATTTCCTTCTTTTACTGTCCAAGGCATGATTACAGGAGAAATTAAAGCTTTTCTATCAGCATTAATTATTCTATATCTAGCTCCAGAGGTTCATAGAGGAAATAGCTTACTCTTAAACTTTGGATGGTTCTTGATGAGAATAGTTGCTGCTGATTTCTGTTTTTATGTTGCTCATCGCCTCTTGCACACAACATTCTTGCAGAAAATCCATCTTAAACATCATGAGTTTCGCGACTCATCAAGTTTTGTTGCTGGACACAAGAGTTTGATTGAATATATTATTGTTGCGATCGCTGATGTTTTACCTATTTTTATATTTGGATATGACATTACTCAACTATGTGCATGGAGCGTTATAGGCAATGCTTACAACTTAGAAGGTCATAGTTCTTTATCAATATTTTTCATTCCATCAGATTTCCACGATCTTCATCACACTTGCTTTAATAGAAACTATGGCATTCAGGGATTCTGGGACAGAATATTCAACACACTAAATCCTCCTACTAAGAAGCCGGGAATTATGTTTCCTGTGAGTTTTATAGAGTATATACTTATTAAATCATCTATTAATAAGGACACTGAAAAAACATAATTCAAAAAAATCATTATATGATAGCGTTTATTAATTATAGAAGGGTCTTAGGGGTTGGAGGTGGCATTCTATAATCCCTATATATACAACTAATTGGCACTCAAAATTCTCATGCAAATATCTGGATTTGAGAATTACGGTATTCACAGCAGATTTTGGCAAATTAGGCAATCAATTAAATTTTGTCTTTGGGATACTTCCTAAAGTAACAAACAACGATCCGATCAAACGCCGCGATCGAGATACTTCCTTACATTTTTATGCTACCAATTTAATGATATAATTGCTGTTACTACCAGATTTTCAGTGGTTATAAATACCGAATATAACACAGCAAATGATACAGTTTTGATTGGATTGATACGATCTTCCTTTACTTTTTAATTGCAATATAGAAAAAATATGAAACTATGAAAATTGGGTTAATAGAACTTCGCCAACTAAGAAGCCTAGATTTTGAAGGTACTTACTGTACGGAACAAAACCAAAATTATTTATGCGATCGCATTCTCTATGGATGTAAAGAAACATTATTCAATCAATTAGTCTGATGCCACCTGAAAATACCTTGCGTTTCAAGGGCATAATACTGCTTATTTTTGTTAATATAATTGGTTCTACAACTTTTCCATTGACCAAAGACATCGTTGGTAGCGTTTCGCCAAGTGCATTGATTGCTACACGCTTTGTCATTGCCGCAGCAGTTTTTAGTCTAAACTTACGTAATCTTAACAAACTTTTACTTCGTGATGGTACAGTACTAGGCCTTTTGCTTTTCTTGTTTTTAGCGATAGAAACAATTGCGCTCAAGACTATACCAGCAAACCGGGCGGCATTCATTGGCAGTTTGAACGCACTCATAGTCCCTCTGCTAGGATGGCTGAGTGGTCAGCGCATACCATTGAGAACTTTCCTCGCTGCTGGAGTAGCGGTGATTGGTATTGGTGTGATGTTTTGGGAAGGCGGAGAACTAAGAATTGGCGATTTGTTGATGTTCGTTGATGCTTTTGTCTATGCAGTCTACATACTTTTCCTAGAGCGAGTCGCCTCACGTCACCCCACTTTAACACTCACCAGCGTTCAACTTTTGTTCATTGGGGCGGTAGGGGTACTCTGGAGTAACACACAAATTATTAACCAATTTGAGGTAATTCGCCAGCACTGGGGAGCGATTTTTTACTTAGGGTTGTTGGCGACGGCTGCTGTTATCTGGCTTCAAACATTGGCACAGCAATGGGTTTCATCTGACGAAGCTGCTTTACTTTTTACACTTGAGCCATTGTTCGCCACAATTTTCTCGTTTTGGCTACTTGGCGAACATTTGGGAATACGCGGTCTAATTGGCGCGATTCTTGTCTTAGTTGCTCTGATTGTAAGTCAAAGTTCTCAAAAGATTGAGCCGGAAGCAAAAGTTGAGGTACAGAGCAGTTAACGGTTAGCTGTTTAAGCTAGGTGTATCCTACTTTTTATTTAAGTAAGTCGACGCAATTAAAGCTAACTAGTGAAGTTCCATCATTTGTCGTTTGTAATTAATCATTTGTAAGGGTTTTAAGCCTGTTTACGTTTGTCTATATAACTTTGTTTATTCCCGCAGACTTACTTAGCGAACAAAGATTAGAGTATTTTAGCGATCGCACAAGCGTATTCAAACGAAAGTTTATTTTCTTCTTCAGTCATGATAGTTCTAGTAAATAACGATTGCTCATCTCACATCTAATTTATATTTATCGGAAGAATAAAAGCTGGATGCTCCCGTTTAAAGTTAGCTAAATAGGTATTTGACAAACATAATCATGCATTTGTCAATACGTAATTGCTGAGAAATTTTTATGAAAACGTGCTTGACTTCTTTCAGTTAGTTATTAGATAATAGATAAAAGATTTGAACTGTTAAAAACATCTTACTACTTACATAAAAAGATGCTTCATATGCAGTTTATTAATTATATTAGCCAAGTTTTGGAGTAATTAAATTAGCTAAAGTCTGGATTTTACTTTGACCACAAGCATCAATGCTATTACTTAAATAAATAATTTTGATGCTTAAATTTATCATGATTTTGTAGTGAATATTGTGTATCATAACACTGCCAATTTTTTCAATGCTACTAAATATTCTCGTCTGAACCGAGAAACTGGAGCTTTATTACACGAAGAGTTTGCTCTCAACTGTTATGTAAAATTGCCGTTGTTTTTCAATGATGATTCATTTGCAATTTTGAAAGCAGAAGTTCTCAGAATATTTGAGCAGCATTCTCGAAGAAGAGACTTCAATATGAAACATGAGCAAAATACTCCTAGACATCTTAGTACTGTTTCGGGAGTTGTCGTTGCTGAACACTCACAACTTATTCCGGCTTTGTACCGTGATTCTCAGCTAATTGAGTTTCTCTGTGGTATTGCGGGAACTCCAGTTCATCTAGTACCAGATCCTTTTGATAGGCATGTAATCCATAGGCTTGACAAAATTGGAGATGTTCATGGAGGACATCTCGATACCTACGCTTTTGCTTTTGCTATTTTTATAGAAACCCCACCAGAAGGGACTGGAGGATGCCTGGAGTTTGTTCCCCACAGTATGGAAATTAGCGATCTCGATACACCATTTGCTAAACGGGTTGGGCATAATGTTGGAGATTGCTACTTTATGAAAACGAACAAATCTGTTCATCGAGTTTTGCCTCTTTTGGAAGAAGTCAAGCGAACTAACCTAATCTTGACTTACGCAGATGATGAAACAATAAATATTGATATTTCTTACTCTAGTCAACCTCTTTACGGTTAACTATGTCAATAGACCAGAAATTTCTCTCTTCAAGTGGCTTGTAACTTCATTTTGGAACACTTTAAACAACTGGTGTTTGAATACACATACTCAATTTTCTATCAATGTGTAAGTTCTAATAAATACCCCTTTCAAGGTGACTAATAAAATCTCTTTTTTCTCCGTTATCTCTGCGTCTGGAGCGCTCAGTAACTTATTTATTTAATCACAGAGCCACAGAGAATACAGAAATAAGAGGTTGAAAACGAATCTATTTGCGAAAATTTTTATTCACCTTGAAAGGGCTAGTTTTAGTCAAGCGAACTGCAACTAAGCCAATTTTAAAGTTTGAAATCCTAATCAATTTAAATCTACTGGGTCTTTATCTATGAATATACTAGAGTCGATTTCATCTGCAAAGATCAATTCCCATATCACGATTCAGAAAACAGCAAAAGGACGAGGAGTATTTGCTAGCAAAAAATTTGCCCAAGGGGAAAGTGTCGTGGTGGGTATCCCAATTGAAGAAGTTCCCGAACGAACAATTTATTCCTTTCAAATGGATTTTAATTTGTATGTCAATCTAGATGAGCCTGCTGTCGTCATTAACCATTCTTGCTCCCCAAATACTGGGGTAAGAAACAATCAGTTTGGGGGATATGATTTCGTTGCTTTGTGCGATATAGAAGCAGGTGAGGAGATTACCTGGGACTACGAAACCACTGAATATGAATCAATTGCTGTTTCCCGGTGCTTATGCGGATCTTTATCTTGTCGAGGGAAAACATTAGGATTCAAATTCCGCGAACAAATGTTGCGTGATACTTACGAGGAGTACATTGCAGATTATCTCAAAACTCAAAGCAAATGATGTTTAGACATCTCCAAAAATTAAATATGCTGTAACCATAACCCTTATAGAGACGTAGCACTGCTACGTCTCTACATTCTTTTGCTTAAGCCTTTTTCAACCAGCTAAACATAGCCCGTAAATCTTTACCGACTTCCTCAATTTTATGTTCAGCTTCTTTGCGACGCATGGCGGTAAATCCTGGTTTACCAGCTTGGTTTTCGAGAACGAATTCTCGTGCAAATTGTCCAGATTGAATTTCGCTGAGAATCTTCTGCATTTCAGCTTTGGTTTGTTCGGTGACAATCCGCGGCCCACGGGTATAATCGCCATATTCAGCTGTGTTAGAAATGCTGTCGCGCATTTTGGCTAAACCACCTTCCACAACCAAGTCAACAATCAACTTAACTTCATGCAGACATTCAAAATAAGCCAATTCTGGTTGATAACCAGCTTCTACCAAAGTTTCAAATCCGGCTTTGATTAAAGCACTCAAACCACCGCATAATACTGCTTGTTCGCCAAATAAATCTGTTTCCGTTTCTTCGCGGAAAGTCGTTTCGAGAACACCAGCGCGAGTACCACCAATACCTTTAGCATAAGACATGGCGCGATCGCGTGCCTGACCACTAGCATCTTGATAAACTGCAAACAGCGCTGGTACACCTTCACCACCTTCATAAGTCCGCCGTACCAAATGCCCCGGCCCTTTTGGTGCTACCATCACCACATCGACGTTAGCCGGTGGTACAACTTGCCCAAAGTGAATATTGAAACCGTGGGCAAAAGCTAAAACATTCCCTTCTTCGAGATTGGGTTCAATCTCGTTTTTGTAAATCGTTTTTTGAACTTCATCAGGTAACAAAATCATAATGAAGTCAGCAGCATTAGCGGCATCTGCAACATTTTTCACAGTTAAACCAGCTGCTTCAGCTTTTGCAACTGACTTACTACCCGGATATAGTCCCACAATCACATTCAAACCACTATCTTTGAGATTGAGAGCGTGGGCATGACCTTGAGAACCATAGCCGATAATAGCAAT
This sequence comes from Nostoc sp., assembly GCF_036917355.1. Classification (GTDB taxonomy): domain Bacteria; phylum Cyanobacteriota; class Cyanobacteriia; order Cyanobacteriales; family Nostocaceae; genus Nostoc. The sequence continues at coordinate 199,829 of NZ_JBALDP010000062.1, read as the reverse complement.
AGTTTTTCCAGCCAAAAGGTCTAAATTGGCATCTTCGTCATAATACATCCGGGCCATAGAAGCATCTCCTGTCAGCAAGCATCGTCATTAATTCGCAGGCTTACGATTGTACCCCAAATTGAGTAACACAGATGAACTGTCAATCATTCTATTTATCTGTTTGAACTCAGGGGGAGTGTTTACGAAGGCAATAATCGCCTAACTTCTTTATCTCAAGCAAGTAAAGTTACTCAGTTTCAGTAGATCGAAAAGTTTTGCGATGCCTTCTCTACGAGATGCACTCGCGTTCGGCGGGCGTAGCGATCGCCAAATAATAGTAGCCTGTGATACACTTTTGTTCAAGTCTAAAAAAGTTGATCGTTTTTGATAATTTATAACCCACCTTCGACACCCTAATGTAGTAAAAGTTTTCAGCAGGCAATGCTGAGTAACTTCCTTGTTCGGTTGTGGTTCCTTGCTTTTACGTTTTTTAGAACTAATGTACTAAATACGTAATTATTTATGTATAATTATATATTCCTAAAAAATGAATGTCTAAGGAGTTATGGTGACTTACTCTGCTGTAAATGGGAAAATTTACAATCCCCATAATCTACAAATTCTCGACCACGAAGAAATGCAATATTTGCCATGCTTTCAAGCATTAGCTAATATATTTAATTCTCAAAATTACGAGATTTGTATTAAAAGAGAAGATTTTGGCAGAATGGTTTTTGTTGGTGTGTTAAACAAAAATTCTCTCGTTGCTGTAAAGATTTATCTGGTGTATGCTTGTGTACCAATTGATAACCCCATAAATGTGAATGTGCTTCAAGCTGCAATTAATCACTTTCAATCAGGAGTTAGAGAAGATTTAGTACTAAATCGTCGTGTTTGACTAAGTAATAGTTAAACTAAAACCCCTAATCACTCAAGGATGATAGGGGTTTATCTTAATACCTCAGAAAACTTGAGCTTTGAAAAAATCTAAATTTCTAACTCTCTAATATTATTTAATATTCTTTGATAATCGTCCACATTCCCTTGCTTTAAATAAATATTAGCGGCTAGTTTCAAATCTTGAATACCACCTTCTAAATCGCCAACTTTAATTCTAATAAAACCTTGTTTTTCATGAGCTTCTTTATGAAAAGCATCAATTTTAATTGCAGCACTGTAATTCTCAAGCGCTTTATTATAATAACTGCCTAATTCATAAATATATCCTCTATAGAAATAAGAAGATACATGCAAAGGATTAATTTCAATACATTTATTAAATTTAATTATCGCTTCTTTAAATTGGTTTTGATACATTTTGACCACACCTGTACCATAATAAGCACCATAATAGTTTGGATTTAATTGTAAAGTTCGATTAAAATCTTCAATTGCCAGCACATAATTTCCCATAGCACCATACGCCAGACCTCTATTGCAAAAAGCATCTATATAGTTAGGGTATAATTCAATAGCAAGATTAAAATTTACAATTGCTTCTGAATATATTTTAGTGTATAAATAAAATAAAGCTTTCCCGTAATAAGCTGAAGGGAGTTTTGGCTCTAGCAAAAGTGCTTGCTGAAAATCTTGAATAGCATTTTTGTAATCTCCTATACTTAGGAAACTCAATCCTCTTTTTGAATATATAAATGCTGTATTTGGATTAATATTTATTGATTGATTATAATCTTCGATAGCCCCTTGATAATCTCTTATTTCTGTGCGAGAAATTCCTCTGTTAAAATAGGCGGCTGCCAAATTTGGGTTAATACGTAAAGCCTGTGTATAGTCCTGAATTGCAGATTGATCCTGCCTTAAATTAGCTAGGATTAGACCACGTAAACAGTAAGCATCAGCATTATTAGGATTGATACTTAAAATCTGGTTGCAATCTTCAATCGCTCCTTTATAATCATGTTGTTGGCTCTTAGTACCAGCACGATTTAGGAGGTACTCCACAGATATACCTTTTACTAGGCTTTTAGCTATATCTTTTAATAACCAATCCATTTCAAAAAATCCAATTGTTAAGTAGTAACCTTTCACTTAGGTTTAGTATTCCCTCTTTTTTGAACTGAATACTACCTGTATCTATACGCGCTAGGGCGATAATCAAGCGCTCATGATTGCTTTCATCCCGTTACCGCTACCTGAAGTTTGTTCAATGGCTTTTGGTTGCTTGCCTACTTGCTAGCTTGAGAATGTGAGCGTACCACCTCCGAAGTCAAGAATATGGAACTCACTGCTATTATCTGGAATAATTTTATTAGCTTCTAGAGATGCTCCGTTCTACTCCGGCTGGTATAAAACTCAGACAGGATAAGCTTTTACAGACTATTTTCCCGGAAATTACACGTATCTAATACTGTTGGCGATCGCCTTACTGAAAAAGAATGGCAGATTATTCTCTGAAAAAATAATGTAAGTATTCTTGTTTGTTTATACTTTATTTCTCAACACTATATAATAAATTGCGTTTTACCCTTATCCTTGGTTTCGGGTAAAGCAATCCCTTTGAGGTGGGCTTTCATGGCAAAGAAAATTGCATTTGGTTGGTATGGCGGCAAGTACAGTCATTTAGACTGGCTTTTACCCTTGTTGTCAAAAACGACCCACTACTGCGAACCATTCGGCGGTTCAGCAGCCGTGTTGTTGAACCGGGAGCCTTCACCTGTGGAAACCTACAATGATATTGATGGCCAGGTAGTCAACTTTTTTCGCGTACTACGCGACCAAAAAGACCAACTCATCGAGGCGATTGGGTTAACCCCATTTTCGCGTGAAGAATTTCGGACTGCTATAGCTAAAGAGGAAGAGAGTTTGTCAGACCTGGAAAGGGCTAGACGATTTTTCGTCCGGGCGCGACAAGTGAGGACGGGCTTGGCACAAACCGCCAGTGTTGGACGATGGGCGCACTGCAAACTTACTAGCCGCGCTGGAATGGCTGGTGCAGTTTCCCGGTGGCTTGGTAGTGTTGAGGATCTGCCCGAAATCGTGCAACGGTTGCTACGCGTGCAAATTGAGAACGACCGAGCAATTGATATTATTCGACGCTACGATAGTCCAGAAACATTATTTTACTGTGACCCTCCCTACCCGCACGATTCCCGTGGGGATAGCAAGGCTTACGCTTATGAAATGACCGACGACCAGCATCGGCAGCTAGCGGATGTTTTGCGTTCAGTTAAAGGTAAAGTTGCCCTTTCAGGCTATGATTGTTCGTTGATGCAGGAACTTTACGGTGACTGGAACTGCATTAAAGCGCCCGTGAAACACTGCCATTCCATCAAGCAGTTACGGCAAGAAGTACTTTGGCTAAATTATGACCCGCAAGCCTCCACACTTACTGTTGAAGAAATCGCTCCATGTCCACAACCCCAGCAGCTATCCTTGATGTAGCCTTACAAAAAGCTGAAGCATCGATAGTCCAACCGATTGTCACCAACCCCAGCATTGCCGAAAAAATTGACTATGTATCGCGCTATGTAGGCAATCGTGCTGTAGTTCGTTTGTTGCTGGCCTGCTCTTTGGCAGCAATTCACCGTGGGAATGTTGATATCCGCAAGCCTTACACCGAAATAGGCACACCAGATGCTTACTCTGGACGCTACTACGATGAAAGTTACATCACAGCATTCATTAACCAGCATGAGTTGCCTTGCAATCCCACTACCGCGTTCCTCACCCCTGCCCTGCGGAACCGTAACATCACCTTAACCCCAGCAGTCAATCTGGTGGGACGACCGCCCAAACTCTATGAAGCTGCTCTGCAATTACTTGATGATGTTCATCAAGGCAGGATAACTGCTGAAGAATTACTAACCCAAACCATTCGCTGTCTAATTATCGCTCGGAACGAGAAGCGGCAGCGTATGGAAACACTACTAGCAGACCTGAAAAAGTCGGAAGACGCAATACCTTTGTCAGCAGAGGAAATTATCACACTTTTGAAACAACATTTGGCTTGCCGAGGTTCAAGCCGTCTTCCTGTACGAATTGTTGCTGCTGCCTATAAAGTAGCAGAACAATATATTGGGGAGCGTTTTTTACCTCTAGAATCGCACAATGCAGCAGACGAGCAGACTGGAGCTTTGGGAGATTTGGAAATTACTTTAGTTGATGATGAGAAGGTGATTACCAGCTATGAAATGAAGACCCGACGCATCACCTTAGTAGATATTGACCGTGCTTTGCAAAAAATAAACAGCACAGGCAAGCGGGTTGACAACTATATTTTTATCACGACGGATGCGATAGAAGAAGGTATTCAGGAATATGCCTCAAGTATGTACGACCGTACAGATGGCATAGAGATTGTGGTTTTGGATTGTATCAGCTTTGTACGTCACTTTCTGCATTTGTTCCATCGATTGCGATCGCAATTTTTGTCAGCCTACCAACAGCTAGTGCTAACAGAACCAGACAGTGCTGTTAGCCAACCTCTAAAAGAAGCTTTTTTGGCATTGAGACAGGCTGCTGAAAGTGCCAGGGAATTGTGACCTACAAGATACCGTAGGCTATTTTGAATTGGTATAAAGGCAGATTTGCAAGCAGCGATCGCAGATCCAACTTGTTTTCAAAATCAAACAATTTCAAAAATATCAACTACCAGAAAGCAATTATACGACCCTAGTGGCAAACAGACTTGTTGCAGATATTTTTTGAAATAATCGTCAAATGACTTGCTAATAATATTTTTGAGATATCTCATCAAGATGAATTTTCATTCTCTGTAAAAAAAAATGACTAACCCTGTTACATAAATCGCAACAATCCAGGCTTTGAGTTTTTCTTCAGTAATACTGGGGTTAACTTCATCTATCTGGGGGTAGATTATGTATACTTCGACTAAATTCCCGCGTACATCTGCTTTGTTTATAAGTGCATTATTAGGAGGGGTGATTTTCACCAGTTGCGCCTCTTCGGATCGATCAACAAATAAGTCTGCACCTCAAATTGCAACCAATGGCGCGGTAAATCAATTATCTGCTCGTGAAAATAGTATTTCTCAAAATGCGGAAGCTACACCAATAGCGCGTTCTCGTCCACAACTCATTAAAAAGGCAGCAATCTCTTTGACTGTCAACTCTGTAGATCAGACTGTTGATGCTGTTTCGCAAATTATCAATCAACAGCAAGGGGATTTAATCGGGCTGAAACAACAACAACCCAAAAAGGACAACCCGCGTTACACAGCAACAATTCAATTGCGGATACCAGAGAATCGGCTAGAACCTACCCTAGAACAACTAGCTAAATTGGGCACTGTAGAGAGTCGTAATATCACTGCCGAAGATGTAGGCGATCGCCTCGTAGATTTCCAAGCTAGATTAACTAATTTGCAAAAGACTGAAGCCAATTTGCAAAAAATTATGGATCGGGCTGGTTCTGTAAGAGATGTGCTTAGTGTTGCCCAAGAACTGAGTAATGTCCGACAAACAATAGAACAAATTGATGCCCAACTAAAAAGCTTACAAAATCAAGTTGCTTATTCCACCATTACGCTGAACCTAGAAGCAGCAGTTTCTAGTACCAGTCCCCAACCTGCCTTAGGTTTGCAAGTTCAGGAAACTTGGAATAACTCTACCCATTCTTTGAGTGCATTTTCCGTTGGCTTACTTAAACTGGGTATTTGGTTAATTGTTTACAGCCCCTATTTGTTAATTTTTGTTGCTCTTGTCTATGGCTTTAGGCGTTGGCGGCGAACTCATTCACCACGTTTGACACAAACACCAGAGTCAACTATTTCTGACTAAACTTGCATAAATTCTACATCTACCTTTGATAAATCTACACAGATAAACAGGGATTGAAATATTTCAAACTCTTATTGTCTGTACCTTTCTCTTAAACAATTTTGTTTATCCTGTAGTCTCGATTACTTTAATACTTTTTTAAATGTAAAGAGCAATACAAAATATATGATGACAATTTTGATACAAATCTGTTAAGAATAGTTACAATAGTCGGCATACACGATAACATTTCTTATGGTAAATTCACTTGACAATAATCCACCCCATCAAGTAGTTATTGTTGGCGGTGGCTTTGGTGGACTTTATGCAGCAAAAACACTCGCCAAAGCGGCGGTAAACGTTACTCTGATTGATAAACGTAACTTTCATCTATTTCAACCCCTTTTATATCAAGTCGCCACAGGTGCGCTATCTCCTGCTGATATCTCCTCACCATTGCGTTCTGTCCTCAGCAAGAGCAAGAATACGAAAGTGCTGCTGGGAGAGGTGAATAATATCGATCCAGAAGCGCAAAAGGTGATGGTGGGCGACGAAGCAATAGCTTACGATACGTTAATTGTCGCCACAGGTGCAAAGCATTCCTACTTTGGCAAAGACAACTGGGAAGAATTCGCCCCAGGCTTGAAGACAGTGGAAGATGCCATAGAAATGCGTAGCCGGATTTTTTCAGCCTTTGAAGCCGCAGAAAATGAAACCGATCCAGAAAAACGCCGTGCTTGGTTAACTTTTGTAATTGTGGGTGGTGGCCCTACAGGTGTAGAGTTAGCTGGTGCGATCGCCGAATTGGCAAACCAAACTCTCAAAGAAGATTTCCGCAACATCGACACATCAGAAGCCAAGATTTTGCTATTAGAAGGGCTAGATCGGATTTTGCCACCCTTTGCACCAGAGTTATCACAAGAAGCGGAAGCATCCTTGACGCGCTTAGGGGTGGTTGTCCAGACAAAAACATTGGTAACAAATATTGAAAATGATGTTGTTACCCTCAAACAAGGCGATGAAGTTAAAGAAATTGCCTCAAAAACGGTATTATGGGCAGCAGGTGTAAAAGCTTCCGCAATGGGAAAAGTGTTAGCAGAACACACAGGTGCAGAGTGCGATCGCGCTGGACGGATTATCGTCGAACCTGACTTGAGTATTAAGGGACATCCCAATATTTTTGTAGTTGGCGACTTAGCAAATTTTTCTCATCAAAATGGTAAACCGCTACCTGGTGTTGCACCTGTAGCGAAGCAAGAAGGTGAATATGTAGCAGCACTAGTCCAAAAGCGGCTTGCAGGTAACAGTTTACCACCCTTTGCTTATACCGATCATGGTAGTTTAGCAATGATTGGGCACAATTCTGCTGTGGTAGATTTGGGCTTTACCAAGCTGAAAGGTTTCGTTGCATGGCTGTTTTGGCTATTTATTCACATCTACTTCTTAATTGAATTTAACAACAAATTAGTAGTAATGATTCAGTGGGCATGGAGCTATTTCACCCGTAATCGCGGAGCAAGATTGATTACAGGAAAAGAAACCATCACGGAATTTGTAATTAGCGATCGCAACAATTATTCAGCCGATAATAAACAACCGGTAAATGTCTAATTTGTCATTAGTCATTTGTCATTAGTCACTTGTACTGAGTTTCGACTGCGCTCAACTACCGCGTTCGCGTAGCGTCTCGCAGAGAAGTCGTTGGCGTAGCCTCTCGTAGAGAAGTATTTGTTAGTAGTTATTCTCCTCTGCTCCCCCGGTTACTGAGCGTAGTCGAAGTATGCTCCCCTCATCCCCGACTCCCCACTCCCCGCCCTCATCAATTAGCAGTAAGCTGTTTGAGGGCGTTTTTTCATAATCTACATAATGGCAACTATTAACGACAACTACCTGAAGCTGAAAGCGGGTTATCTGTTTCCAGAAATTGCTCGACGGGTGAATGCCTTTGCAGAAGCGAACCCTGATGCTAAAATCATCCGGCTGGGCATTGGCGATGTTACCGAACCTCTGCCGGAGGCTTGCCGCACAGCGATGATTAAAGCTGTGGAAGAAATGGGCGATCGCAATACCTTCAAAGGCTACGGCCCTGAGCAAGGCTACGCATGGTTGCGAGAGAAAATTGCTACTCAAGATTTCCAAGCACGGAGAGCCAATATAGATGCTTCCGAAATCTTTATCTCCGATGGTTCCAAGTGCGACACAGGCAACATTCTGGAAATCTTTGGTCATGACAACACAATTGCCGTTACTGACCCAGTTTACCCTGTGTATGTAGACACTAACGTGATGGGGGGAAATACTGGGGATGCCAATGATAAAGGCGAATTTGAGGGTTTAGTTTATCTGCCAATTACGGCTGATAACAACTTCACCGCCGAGATTCCCTCAAAGAAAGTCGATTTAATTTATCTCTGCTTTCCCAATAACCCCACTGGCGCAACTGCTACCAAGGAATATCTCAAAGCATGGGTAGACTATGCCAAAGCTAATAACTCGATTATTTTCTTTGATGCAGCCTACGAAGCTTATATTACCGATCCATCGATTCCTCACTCAATTTATGAAATTGAAGGTGCAAGAGATGTTGCGATCGAATTTCGTTCTTTCTCCAAGAACGCAGGTTTTACAGGAACTCGTTGCGCGTTAACCGTAGTACCAAAGACACTCACAGCAAAAGCCGCCGATGGTTCCAATGTCGAACTATGGAAACTCTGGAATCGTCGCCAGTCTACCAAATTCAACGGTGTTTCTTACATCATCCAACGAGGAGCCGAAGCGGTTTACTCCGAAGAAGGACAAGCGCAAATCAAAGGATTGGTGAGTTTCTATCTCGAAAACGCCCAAATTATCCGTGAAAAACTCACAGCCGCTGGATTATCAGTTTATGGTGGCGTGAATGCACCTTATGTCTGGGTAAAAACGCCTAATGGTTTATCCAGTTGGGAATTCTTTGATAAGCTGCTGCAAACTGTCAACGTTGTCGGAACCCCTGGTTCTGGCTTTGGTGCCGCGGGTGAAGGTTACTTCCGCATTTCGGCGTTTAACAGCCGGGAGAATGTCGAAGAGGCGATGAAGCGGATTGCCGAAAAGTTTAAGGTGTAGAGCGATCGCTTTTGTTAAACTCAATCTATTAATCTAAAGGTTACGGTGGGCTGTATTATCCACCGCAACCTAATAGATAATTATTGAGATTCAGCTTACTGATATTTTGGTTATGACTGCTGCTATCCCTGTTTTCAAAGCTGTTAGCCAGATGCAATTAGCACCTGGTAGCGCGGTGACTATTCCTGATGTTAGCTGGCAAGAATTTGAATCTATTTTACAAGAATTGGGAGACAAAAGAACTACACGAATTGCCTACAGCCAGGGTACTTTAGAAATTATGGCTCCTTTACCAGAACACGAAATTCCCAAAGATTTAATTTCTGATATTGTCAAAATATTGCTAAAAGCTAAAGATATCAGATATCAACCTTTTGGTTCCACCACCTTTAAACGGCAAGGTGTGGCAGGAGTTGAACCTGATGCTTGCTTTTATATTCAGAATTATCAACAGATGATTGGTCATCGCCGCTTACAACCTGATGATCCGCCCCCAGATTTAGCCATTGAAACTGATGTGACATCAAAAACTACTCTTGATGCCTATGAAGCGATTCGAGTCCCAGAATTATGGGTTTACGATAGCGGGAGTCTTTCTATTTATTTGCTCAAAGAGGGGAAATATATAAAATCTAACACCAGTCCTAATTTTGAAGATATAGCGATTACTCAAATTATCCCTGCTGCTGTGGAACGTAGTTGGCAAGTAGGAAATTTTCAAGCTTTAGAAGAATTGGAAGCGATGATTAAGTAAAATTATCAATGCTTTTTTGATCGTTTTACTTAATTATGATTGCACTAGTAATAATTACTTGTCAAAATCTATTAAGCTAATGTACATTCAAGTTACAGTATTTTTATAAAATAGAGTATGATTATAACTTTTTATGGAACCCCAAAACTTTAATGAAGAATATGCAAAAGTTGTACAGTTTCTAATAGATGGAGAAGAAAACGATGCAGCAATATTTTTACTATCTTGTGCTTTTTTATCATGGGATTCTGCCTTGTACTGGTTCGATATAAAACTTAAAATTCGACGACCTAATTATGATATTCTTCTTGATAAAGAACATTCTATTACTAAAGCTATTCATCGAGCTTTTGAAGCTATACTACCTCTTGATGAATGGGAAGTTAATAAGCTGTATATAACTCCTGTAATAGAGTTATCGAATATTCCAGATATTCAAGCTGATTGGCGTGATGATTTGCTGAAAAATGCTCTTGGAAGAGATGGAAATAATCAGGGTACATTCATTTCTGATGAAAAAGTAAAAAATTGGAATGGCTTTAAATTTGCATCCCTTAGTGAAGTCCAAGTTGCAAAAGAATTAGATAAACTAGGTGTCTTATTCCTTCCAAACTGCAAAGCGCGATTTAAGTTTGGATATGGACGCGGTGAATGTTATCCAGATTTCCTAATATGTCATCAGGGAAAGTGGGGAATCCTGGAAGTGGACGGTCCACACCACAATACGCAAAGCTATATTCAGCGCGACCGTAGTCGAGATCAATCTTTAAGGGCCTACGGAATATTTATCGAGCGCTTTGGTTGGAAAGATTGTCAACAGCAGCCAGATTGTGTAGTTAAGCGTTTTTTAGACCTACTAGATAGTAACAGGTGATTATTAGTAAGTTTAATTAATAGGTAAAGAATATTGACATGAATCAACTAACCTATAATTTAAATAAAGATGCTAGCACTAAAGGTTCGATTTTGCAGGGTAGATACAATGCGATCGCCTTCACGTCGTGTTTGTAAACTTAGCATTTTGGGTAAGTTTGACAGAATTACTTTCTGGCTCTGAAATACATAGCAAATAACTCACTAAAAACCTCTTCCCCGTTAATCTCTCCACTACTAACAAATCGTTCTACCTCAACCGAACCATCCTCAAAAAATTCCACTTTCCATCGTTCACCAGTCACCGCCACATTCACCATAATAGTTTCATCCCGATGATGGGCTAAGGTGTAACTAATTCTCTCTTGTTCCAATTGATTTAGAAAGGTAACTAGTTTGCCAAATCCATGATTATTTATTTGTCAAACCTCTTATCGCTTAACAACTCTCAACTATCAATTAATTACATCAAAACATTATTCCTCAGAATTACTTCTTTCTTCTTCACCATCATCAGATAAATCGATTTTTGGCTCCAATTTTTCTCGTCCATAATTAGCCAAAGTCACTCCTTCTTCTAAATATACAGCAGAGTATTTACTCAACCCAATACGCTGTGCTGAGTAAATTCCTGAATGACCTGAAAATAAATAGCTCACTATACAGCCAATACCAATAAATACACCTGATTCCAGACCAAATAGTTCAATTCCCATTAAGGTGGATGCTATAGGTGTATTTGCTGCACCCGCAAACACACCCACAAATCCCATTCCTGCTAAGAGTGGTGTAGGTAATGCTAAAAGCAGCGATAAAGCATTACCTAAAGTTGCACCAATAAAAAACAAAGGTGTCACTTCTCCACCCTTAAAACCTGCTCCTAAAGTTAAAGCAGTTAGACCTAATTTTGCTGCAAAATCCCAAGGAGGTAGCTGAGTATAGAAGGAATCAACGATTGTTGGGATACCAAGCCCAATGTATTTGGTTGTACCACTTAATCCAACAATTGCTGCTATTATTGCACCACCTATCAAAGGGCGCATTGGAGGATAAGATATCTTGGTTTTAAAGAAGTGACTAATTTGGTGAGTTACTTTAGCAAAGAATCTCGCTACAATTCCAAAAATTGCACCTGCAATAATCGCAGAAATCAATCCCAAAATTGTGAGCGTCGGTATAGAGGGAGCGTGTCGGTATGCTGTATGATTTAAACCTAATAGTAAGGTGACTTGATTTCCAACGATCGCAGCAATCAAAGAAGGAAAAAGAGCATCGTAATGAATTTTACCAATCGCTAAAACTTCTAGACCAAATACGGTTCCAGCTAAGGGAGTACCGAAAACCGAAGCGAATCCCCCACTGATACCTGCTGTTAACAAAATTCGCCGATTAGCCCCTTTAAAATGTAATATTTTAGTTAACTGGTCTGCCAAAGAAGCACCCATTTGTAATGCTGTCCCTTCACGACCGGCTGAACCACCAAAAAAATGGGTAAGGTCTGTTCCTACTAAAACTAGAGGAGCCATACGGAAGGGAATAATATTTTTGGGGTTATGAATTTCTTCCAGTAAAAGATTATTTCCAGCTTCTACAGTCCGACCGAATTGATGATAAATCCAACCACTTAAGAAGCCGCCAAGGGGAAGCAAGGCGATAATCCACCGATGCGATTCTCGCCAATCAGTTGCCCATTCCAATGATGCTAAAAGAGCCGCAGAAGCAGTTCCAGCAAAAATGCCAACCACAAAGGAAATGGGCAACCATTTAATTAGGTGGGGTAAGGCAATAAACGGTTCAAATTTATGAAAGTGTTTCATACCATGACTCCTTGAGGTGCGATTTGTAGACAGATACTTTCTACAGGAGAGTCAGGTAATGCATTTAGCCAAGCCCTACTCTCCCGCAGTTAGCAAGGAAAGTAGGAGCCATCAGCCTTCCATAAGAGAGTTTATCGCGCTGGAAAGGCGGTTTGGCGAGCTCCATCGCCGTTGATAGTTTAATCAAATTAATAATACCATTTTTGCTATGGCTCAATATCTTTGGTATTCTACGATATAAGTAAATAATGTGTATCATTGGCGGTATTATATGCTGCCATCATCAGAAACTAATTCTCAGTCTATTAAAGATTCTCAAACAAAACTAGATCGATTTTTAGTTTGTGGGCTAGGAAGTTTGGGTCAGCATTGTGTTGCAGTCTTAAAAGAGTATGGTGCTATTGTCAATGCTATCGATCGAGAACAACCTCAAAATTTGCAGGTATCAAATTTATCAAGTTTATTAGAACAGTTATTAATCGGAGATTGCCGTCAAAGCAGTATTTTAGAACAAGCAAATATTTCTCAGTGCCGAACCGTGCTTTTAGTTACTGGTAATGAACGGGTAAATATAGAAGCTGCGTTTGCAGCAAGGCTTTTAAATCCTCAGGTTCGCCTGGTTGTACGTTCTGATAAACAAAATCTCAATGAACTTTTAAGCCAAACTCTTGGTAATTTTATTGCCTTTGAGCCAAATCAAATTTCTGCTTCTGGCTTTGCTGTTGCAGCCCTTGGAGATGATAATCTCGGATATTTCCAACTGGAGGAACGCCAATTTCGAGTAGTAAAGCGTCAGATTAAAATGAGTGATAACTGGGGCAATAAATGGCGTATATATGAACTGAATACCTTATATCGTCGGGTATTAAATCACGCTAATGATTCATCTCCCTTGCCTAAATAATTTCATCAGTGGGAACCAGAAACGACATTACACCCAGGTGATACGATTATTTATATCGAAGTCACAGAGCAAGTTAAAAGTTTGAAACAATTTGCTACTGTGCGTAAGTACAACTGGCAGCAGTTATGGCAAGAGATTGTATTAGGCAGAGCTTGGAATAATTTTAAATATAAAATGGCAGATTTATCGCGAACATTTTCTCGTTATCAGAGTTTACGAGTGGCGATTATCTGTGGAGTTACAGTACTTTTTCTTTGGGGTTTTGGAACAATTATCTATATCTTAAATTATCCTGGAAGTAACATAATAGAAGCATTTTATGCTACTATTGTCCTGCTTTTGGGAGGATACGGAGATATATTTGGCGGTGTTAATTTTAAAACGCCACCAGAGGCAGCGCAAAATATGTCAGGCTGGTTGCGATTATTTAGTCTCGTACTAACTTTAACGGGTATAGGTTTTGTTGGAGTTTTATATGCGTTGCTTACTGATACTTTGTTAAGTTCAAGGTTTCATTTTTTCAATAGTTATCAGCCATCAATCCCTCAAAAAGACCATGTTGTTCTGATTGGATTAAATCGAGTTGGTCAGCGAGTCGCGGCTTTATTACAAGAATTCAAACAACCTTTAGTAGGTATTAGCAGCACAGCACTAAATGCCGATTTTATAAATAAAATACCTCTGATTATTGATAATATTACTGATGCTCTAGGAAAGGTGAATCTCGCTAATAGTAAAAGTGTCGTTGTCGTTACGGACGATGATATGGAGAATTTGGAAATAGCTTTGATGGCATACGCTAAAAGTCCTACAACTCGTGCGATCATTCGGACTTATGACCAATATTTTCGTGATAATGTAGCGCGGTTGTTTCCTTATGCTCAAGTTATTTGCACATCTGCTATTTCAGCAGAAGTATTTGCTGCTGCGGCTTTTGGAGAAAATATTCTCAGCTTGTTTAACTTCGATACTCAAACTATTTTGGTAGTAGAGTATATGATTGAGGCTGGAGATACACTGAATGGATTACTATTGGCTGAGGTTGCTTATGGTTATGGAGTTGTGCCAATTTTATACCAAAGTTTCAAGCGATCGCCTGTTAAATTAATGCCTGCCGATCATACACAACTTTCTATTGGCGATCGCCTGATTGTTTTAGCAAATAGCAATAGCCTCCAGCGGATTGAGCGAGGTGAAATGTTTCCTCGAACTTGGCAGGTACAAATCGAAAAAGTTCTAGCTCAAGATGCTATTTTTGATGGTGCAAATGAAATCAGTATAATATCAGGATGTAGCATCGGCACTGCTAGAGAGTTAATGCATAATTTGCCTGGACAGCTGCCAGTAGCATTATATAAACAACAAGCTTTGTTACTGGTACGAAGGCTTAGTAAATTACGAGTTACAGCCCGCTTGAAACCATTTGTTCAAGATATAGATTGAAGCTTTATATTTGTAAATATTTTGTTTTATTAATCACTAGCAATAAGACAGCAGCGATCGCAAACAAGCTCCCAGTTATAAATGTCGCCTCTGCTCCCAGTGTTTGCCACAACCCACCAGCTAGCAAACTAGCAGGTAAAAGCGCTAATCCTACAGCCAAATTCAGGAATCCAAAAGCAGTGCCGCGCAGATTTGCAGGGATACTATTTGCCACTAGCGCCAATAGCAATCCTTTACTCATACCCAAATGCAAACCATAAAGGGCAAACAATACCCAGACTTGCCAAGGTGTCTGCACGAAAGCAAAACCCAGATACACTATAGCGTATAGGAGAAATCCGCCTACCAGTAGCCCAAATTTACCCACGCGATCGGAAAGTATTCCTATTGGGTAGGCGCTGCATGAATAGGTGATGTTCATCATCATTAATGTCAATGGGATGAATGAGGCTGAAATACCTGTTTGTTCAGCTCGCAGCAACAAAAAAGCATTACTGGAGTTTCCTAAATTGAATAGCAACGCCACTGCTACAAGTACCCAGTATCTTTTACCCAAACTGCGTAAAGCTTCCCATTGCAGAGGGTTGCTTCGGTTCCCTTGAATTTCACTTGTTTTTGGTTCGCGCACTCCCACTGCTAATAAAGCCACTGCGAAGAATCCAGGGATGAGTGCTAGCCAAAAAATCAGGCGGAAGTTGTTTTGGGAAGCAGCCATCAAGGCAAATGCTGCTAAAGGCCCTAAAAATGCTCCGATAGTATCGAGGGATTGACGCAATCCATAAGCTGCACCGCGTACCTCTGGATTAGTGGAATCGGCAACCAAAGCATCGCGGGGTGCTACCCGGATACCTTTGCCAATGCGATCGCCAAATCGAGCTATTAACACCCCAGTTGGACTAATAGCTATAGCAAATAGAGGTTTTACAAAGGTTGATAATCCATACCCAAACACCGCTAATCCTTTACGATGTCCTAAGTAATCACTCAATACTCCCGAAAAGACTTTTAAAATTGAAGCTGTTGCTTCTGCAATACCTTCAATGATGCCCACAGTCCAGATATTCGCCCCTAAAACTGACACTAGAAACAAGGGCAACAGAGAATTAATCATCTCGGAACTAATATCTGTCAGTAAACTGACAAGCCCCAAAACCCAAACAGTCCGAGGAATTGTCTGGACAAATTTATTTTTTAGCTGCATATTACCTATTTCTGCTACATCTTATAGTGATAGATATGTACACCCTTACAGCCGATTTATTTGCTGCAAAGATTTTGGAAAATAGTATTACTACATCAGTTCTATAATTCTTGAGAACCAATAAGTGATTTCTGCATCACTGAAGGTAGTCAATTGAGAAATTTATCTCGCCATCTGATAGGCTCTCTCATCTTGAGGATGTTGAGCCAAACCAGCATGATTCAGTAAAACAGTTTTCAAATCCCCTGGATATGCAGGTAAGTGAGAATTACCCTGAGGTTGCATCCTTTAGATAATCGGACTCCAGTCCATGCTGCCAAATATATAGTTCACATTCATAAATTCTTCTAAATGCAACAGATGTTTCATTCATAAACCTAACAATAAATTAAATCTAATGCAACACTTGTTATAAAATCTCTATGGATAGAAAATCTTGGAATCTATTGGTGTACAAAGTACCTGCACAGCCTTCGACGCAACGGGTATATGTTTGGCGTAAACTCAAGGGATTGGGCGCACTTTACTTACAGCAGTCGGTATGTTTGCTACCACAGCGAGAAGACTTGCAGAGCCATTTAAAAGAATTGAAAGCAGACATTACAGCAGGTGGCGGTGAAGCGGATTTATTCACTATTGGGATTGACGAACCTGAGCAAAACGTTATGCTGGTAGAGCGTTTCCAACAGCAGTCAGACCAAGAATATCAAGAGTTTTTGGGGCAATGTCGAGATTTACATAGCGAATTGAGCGAGGAACGGAAAATAAGTAACCTCACTTTTGCAGAATTAGAAGAGAACGAGGCGGAATTAACTAAACTGCGTTCTTGGTTGCCAAAAATCCGCGATCGCGATTTGTTTGATGCCCCAAAATACTCACAAGCCACTGAAGCTTTAAAGGCCTGCGAATTAGATTTTCAGCTATTTTCCCAACAAATATATCAAGCACAAGGAATAGACTCAGAATCTTTATAAGTAAATGGATCTCAACTAATAGTTAGGCATAGCTCAATCTAAGCATCACACTTGTAATTCCTACCTATATAAACAATTTATTCCTATAGATAGATGCGTTTTTACTATCTATAGATATTAATTCTATGACTAAAACTTAAGTAGGAAAACCGTACTTATTTGATAGGTTTTCTGTACCATATATCTAAGTTTAGCTGGATAAAATCAAAATGTAGCTGAAGTAATGCTGTTTTCTCAAAAATTTACACAGCATTAGCAGGAGAGCAAAAACATGACAAATCAATTGAAAACGGCTGCTTTGCTAGCTGCATTAAGTGGTCTTTTGATAACAATTAGTTACTGGGTAATTGGTGGTTATAGTGGCTTGATTATCGGGATTGGCTTGGCAGCAGCAACCAACCTGTTTTCTTGGTATCAATCAGATAAAATTGCCCTAGCAGTATACCAGGCGCAACCTGTAAGTGAAAGGGAAGCACCAGGACTTTATCGGATGGTGCAGAGATTGAGCGATCGCGCTAACATTCCTATGCCTAAAGTTTATATTGTTCCAAGCCAAGGTGCTAACGCCTTCGCTACAGGGCGCGATCCAGAACACGCTGCTGTGGCAGTCACCGAAGGTATTCTAAATATATTGCCAGACGATGAACTCGAAGGCGTTATTGCCCACGAGCTAACCCATATTATTAATCGTGACACCTTGACACAAGCCGTTGCTGCTACTGTGGCTGGTGCGATCTCATTTCTAGCCCAAATGGTTAGTTATAGCCTATGGTTTGGCGGTGGTTCGCGAGATGATAACAGAGGTGGAAATCCAATAGGAGTTTTATTAACAGTTATACTTGCGCCGATGGCTGCGACAATTATTCAGCTAGCAATTTCGCGCACACGAGAATTTTCTGCTGATGCAGGTTCTGCTAAATTAACTGGTAATCCCCGCGCCTTAGCTAGGGCATTGCAACGCTTAGAAGCTTCAGCGAAGCAAATGCCTTTAAATGCTAATCCAGCTTATGAACCGTTATTAATTATCAATTCCATCTCTGGACAGTTTTTGGGTAACTTATTTTCCAGTCACCCGGCGACAGAAATGCGAGTTGCAGCATTGCTAAAATTAGAACAACAACTGCCAACAAAAACTTATTAATTTGTCATTTGTACTGAGTTTCGACTACGCGGTAATCGAGCGAAGTCGAGATTCAAATACCGCGTAGTCGTTGGCGTAGACTCTCGTAGAGAAGTATTAGTCATTTGTCCTTTTTGAAATAAATGACTATTAATACAGGGTGCAATACTTATTGGAGAGTAAACTTTGCAATTAAGGATGTTTTAAGTATGAATTCTAACAATATCGAATCTACTGAATCCATAGTAATTGTAAAAATAAGTTCTGAAACCGACAAATTAGTGGAAACCGAAATGGCTGGTGAAACTGATGAGGTGAAGCGCGAAACCAAAGCATTAATTGAGGCGCTAAAAAGACGCGCTCAAGCTGAGGCTGATTCAGCAGGTACTCTCACCCGTGAAACCTATTTGAAAGTTGTGCGTCAAGCACGGGAATTAATTGAAGGAAGGAAATTGATGGAACGCGATCGCTTAGAAAACTCTTGGGCGGTAATTCAAGATGAAGCTAAGAGAAACTGGCACTTATTAATGAAAGACTTAGTAGACTTTAACTTTCGCCTGCAAAAGGCTGTAAAAGCTGCTTGGGAAACCTTCAATAATCCTTACTCTCGTTAAAGAGGGTGCAATCGCAGATAAATATTTTAGGGGCGTACATCTGTACGCCCCTTTTTATGGCTAGTCAAAAATATCGCTATTTGTAGACCAAAAATGATTCACTAAACTAAATAGCCTTTACCATAAAAAGCGTAAATATTCAGTACTCTAGGTTTCACAAATAGGAAATAAGCAGTGTTACCAAACAAGCCCCCCGCCACCAATCAAACTCAACGCTGGACATTTGCTCAACTTTTTGGACTGGTAAAGCGTAATCCCCTAATGATTTCGCAGTGGGTTATCCGCTGGATAATCGTGGGAACTGCTGGTGGTCTATTTGCGGCGTTGTACTGGAATATTCTAGAGTTTTTAACTCACAGACTCCAGCGATTTGAGGGTTTTAGCCTGCTGATAGTGATGCCACTTAGCGGTTTAGTTATTGGTCTAGTGATTCATTTTTTGGGAAATCCCGGTGAAATCGCCGTGATTGTTGATAATATTCATTTTCGTGGCGGACGCCTAGATGTTCGCAAAAATCCTTCAATGATTATTGCTTCTCTAGTCAGCATCTCGGCAGGCGGTAGTGCTGGCCCAGAAGCGCCACTGGTACAGGTAACAGGTTCTTTTGGTACTTGGATTGCCGATCGCTTAAAACTCCAAGGTGAAGACCTGAGAACCATGAGTTTAGCAGCAATGGCGGCTGGCTTCACTGCCTTGTTTGGCGCACCTCTTGGCGGTGCAATTTTCGCTTTGGAGATTTTGCACCACGAGCATATTGTGGAATATTACGAAGCCTTAATGCCAGCCATTGTTTCGAGTTGCGCTAGCTATCTGGTGTTTGCAGCAATTACACATTTGGGTATTGCCCCCACTTGGCATTTTCCTCAGTATCACTTAGAAAGGATTGATGATTTTGCGATCGCGATCGTGTTTGGAATTATCGGGGCGGTGGCGGGATGGATTTTTATGGGCATTTTTCGCGGCTGCGATGCCTTTTGGCAAGCTGTTTCACCAACTCCTGTTCCCATTTATGTACGCACAACACTAGCAGGAGTGGGACTTGGCATTTTAGCAGTTTTATTACCCCTTACCCGTTATTTTGGACATGAAGAGTTAGATTCAGTCCTGACTGCTAACTTTAGTGCTGTTTTTCTCTTAACTCTAGCTCTTGGGAAAATGGCTGCCATTAGCATTACGGTAACAGGTGGGTGGCGCGGTGGATTCATCATTCCCCTATTTTTCACTGGTGCTTGCATTGGTAAAGCAGTCGCAGTCTTAATTCCGGGACTCGATCCTGCCCTTGCCATGATTTGTACAATGGCGGCTGTCAACGCAGCCGTAACCCGCACACCGATAAGTACGACTTTGCTACTATCAAAACTGACTAACTTGAGTCCCTTTACGCCAATCCTTTTTGCCAGTTTGGTGGGATTTTTTCTTGCCCCTAAAGTTCCTCTGATCGCATCTCAACTCAAATCCCAGAGAGAAGCTACGGATTGAACAATTGCCTGAGTTAGCTGCCCAGGCAATAAAAAGCAATATATGCTAAGATTGTATCAAATTATAGCAATTATTCAAGAGCAATTTAGAATAATTTTGCGCTTTGTTGAGTAAAAAAGCTAAAATCTACGATTTTTGGAGATTTTTAGGTTATGACAACCTCACAGGAGAGGATTATCCCGATTGACTTGCGAACCGAAATGTCGCAGTCTTATCTGGAATACGCCATGAGCGTGATAGTGGGTCGGGCGTTGCCAGATGCCAGGGATGGTCTAAAACCTGTGCATCGTCGCATTCTCTACGCAATGCACGAGCTAGGTCTGCTCCACGATCGCCCCTTTAAGAAATGCGCCCGTGTAGTGGGGGAAGTATTGGGTAAATATCACCCCCACGGTGACACGGCAGTATATGATGCCTTGGTGCGGATGGCGCAGGATTTTTCCATGCGCTCGCCCCTAGTTAACGGGCATGGTAACTTCGGTTCGGTAGACAACGATCCGCCAGCCGCGATGCGGTACACCGAATGTCGCTTGCAAGCTTTAACTAGTGCTGGTTTACTTCACGACATCGAGTATGAAACCGTAGACTTTGCCGATAACTTCGACGGTTCCCAGCAGGAACCCACAGTTTTACCAGCACGGATTCCCCAGTTATTGCTCAACGGTTCCTCTGGGATTGCCGTGGGCATGGCCACCAACATTCCGCCGCACAACTTGGGCGAATTGATCGATGCTTTGGTGGCTGTAATCCACAATCCAGAAATCACCGACCTGGAATTAATGCAGTATGTCCACGGCCCAGACTTTCCAACTGGGGCGCAGATTTTGGGAACATCTGCCATTCGAGAAGCTTACACTACCGGACGTGGTTCTATTACCATGCGTGGTGTCGCCAACATTGAAACCGTTGAACAACGGGGACGCCCAGATAGAGAAGCAATTATCATCACCGAATTGCCCTATCAAACCAATAAAGCGGCGCTGATTGAAAAAATCGCCGAAATGGTGAACGAGAAGCGTCTAGAAGGGATTGCAGATATCCGGGATGAAAGCGATCGCGACGGGATGCGAGTTGTCATCGAACTCAAGCGTGATGCTTATCCCCGCGTCGTGCTGAACAACCTCTACAAGCAAACGCCACTGCAAGCCAACTTCGGCGCAAATATGCTGGCGTTGGTGAATAGCGAACCCCAAGTACTCACCCTCAAGCAGTTCTTAACCGTCTTCTTGGATTTCCGCATCGAATCCATAGCCAGACGCACCCGCTACGAACTGCGGAAAGCTGAAGAACGCGATCATCTCCTCCAAGGGTTATTAATTGCCCTATCTCAGTTAGATCCGATTATTGTTTTAATTCGCCATGCGCCCGATGCACCCACAGCTAAAGGCGAATTAATCACAACTTACGGACTCTCAGAAGTGCAAGCAGATGCGATTTTGCAAATGCAATTGCGGCGCTTGACTGCTTTAGAAGCAGATAAAATTCGTCTAGAACACGAAGAATTACAAGCGAAGATTACCGACTTGCAAGATATTTTAGCTCGTCGGGAGAGAGTGCTAGAAATCATTGAAACTGAAGTCGGGCAACTCAAAACTAATTTCGCCACACCCCGCCGCACGGTGATTTTACCAGGGGAAGGGGAATTAGACGATCGCGACCTCATTGCCAATGAAAAAGCGATAATTCTGGTGACAGAGCAAGGCTACATCAAACGGATGCCAGTTAACACCTTTGAAGCCCAAAGCCGTGCTACCAGAGGTAAAGCCGCAGCCAAGGTGAAAGATGATGATACCATTGAGCATTTTTTGACTTGCTGCGATCACGACAGTATTTTATTCTTTAGCGAGCGTGGTGTTGTTTATTGCCTGAGAGCTTATCAAATTCCCGCGAGTTCGCGTACCAGTCGCGGCACACCAATTGTCCAAATGCTACCGATTCCCAAAGAGGAAAAAATCACCTCAATTGTACCGGTTGACGAGTTTAGCAGCGAAGAATATCTGGTCATGCTCACTAAGGGCGGCAATATCAAGAAAACCGAATTGGCAGCCTTTAGTCACATTCGCGCCAATGGCTTGATTGCCATTTCCTTAGAAGAAGGCGACCAACTGCGCTGGGTGCGACGCGCCAGAGTCGAAGACAGTGTAATCATTGGTTCTCGTAACGGGATGGCGATTAACTTCCGGTGCAACCACGAACAACTACGTCCTTTAAGTAGGGCGACTCGTGGGGTAAAAGCCATGAAGCTGAAAAATAAAGATGAGCTAGTGGGTATGGATATTCTCCCCGCAGCAATTCTTGAAACTTTGGATGTTACAGAAGCAGAAATTGAAGATATCGAAACAATCGAAGCAATTGAAACAGAAGATATCGAAATTACCGAAATTACTGAAGAGTCCGCAGAAGTGCCTAGCAGTGGCGTAGTTGGCCCTTGGGTGTTGGTAATTACAATGGGTGGATATGGTAAGCGCGTACCAGTTGCTCAATTCCGGCTGCAAAATCGAGCTGGTCAGGGTTTAATGGCAACCAAGTTCAAAAACCGCAAAACTAAAGACAAGCTAGCAACCCTACGCATTGTCAATAATGATGATGATGAAATCATGATGGTGACAAATCGCGGTATTATCATTCGTCAAGCAGTGAATGCGATTTCTATCCAATCGCGATCGGCAACTGGAGTGAGAGTGCAGCGTTTAGATGAAGATGACGCTATTACCGGAGTAGCAATAGTTCCACCTGATGCTGTCGATGCAGAAGAAGCAGAATAAAAAGCAGGGGGAGAGGTTAATCGCCTTACTCCCCTATTTGATTGCATTCGCTAGCGGCATTTTAATGGGGCTAACCGTAGCCCCAGTAGGTGCATGGTTACTGGCTTGGATTGCCATAGTTCCCTTATGGGTGCTAGTTGTCACTTCAGCCAAAGGTAAAAACAAATTCCCCCCGGCTTTCCTATGGGGTATTGGTTTTCACGGTGTCGCCCTATTCTGGATTACCGGAATTCATCCGATGACATGGTTGGGCGTTCCTTGGTTGCCAAGCTTGGCAATCACGCTTTTTTGTTGGGGATTTATCAGTGTCTTGGGTGGAGTATTCCTTACTATTTGGGCGGCTGTTATGGTTCGCCTAGCCGGACAAAAACCGTGGCTACGTGTACTGATTGGTACAGCTGTCTGGTGTGGCTTAGAGAGTCTGTGGAGTGCCGGGCCTTTGTGGTGGAGTTCCCTTGCTTACACACAAAGTCCGCATAATCTTGTAATTGTACATCTGGGTCAACTGTCTGGGCCTAATACTGTGACAGCAGCGATCGTTGCTGTTAATGGGTTAATTGCTGAAGCGTATATAAACCGACAAGATATCAAGATGTCCTCTGTGCCTATGCGGTTCGTTAATAAATACTTAGCTACCGCCACAGGACTATTAATTACCCTACACCTCATAGGTTTTATCTTATACAGCCGTCCCATTGCTCAAGTACCAGAAGCGGCCTTAAAAGTGGGGATTGTTCAGGGTAATATCCCGAACCGACTTTTACGAAGTTCCGAAGGGTTTCGTCGCGCCCAAGAAAATTACACCAATGGATATCTAACTTTAGCAAGTCAAGGTGTAGATGCAGTCCTGACCCCAGAAGGAGCCTTACCTATTTTCCAGCGTAATTTGCTGGAAACGGCCTTAGTCGCAGCCGTGAAGGAAAAAGGCGTAGTTGCTTGGATTGGGGCTTTTGGCGAACGGGGAGATAGTTATACAATTAGCTTGTTTACTTTCAATGCTCAAGGTGAAATTGTCAGCCGCTACGATAAGTCCAAACTAGTACCTCTGGGAGAATATATTCCCTTTGAAGGAATTTTAGGGAAAATAGTTCAGCGCTTGTCGCCTTTGGATGCACACCAAGTTGCTGGTTCAGCAAATCAGCTATTTGACACTCCTTTTGGTCGAGCGATCGCTAGTATATGTTATGAATCTGCTTTTCCCGAACAATTTCGTCGTCAAGCGGCGGCGGGTGGGCAGTTTATTGTCAGTTCTTCTAACGATGCCCATTACACTGCATCTATGCCATTCCAGCATCATGCACAGGATATCATGCGGGCAATTGAAACTGATAGATGGTCAGCACGCGCAACTAATACCGGATATTCAGCCTTTGTAGATCCTCATGGCAAAACCTTGTGGATGTCTGGATATAATACCTACGAAACTCATGCTGAAACAATTTATCGGCGACAGACAAAGACTTTATATGTGCGTTGGGGTGATTGGTTAACTCCGTTGTTGTTAATCTCCTCTGGAGGAGCTTGGCTGGTAATTCGCAGTATAAAGAAATTTAATAATGTTGGAAATCCCTAGCGGATTGAGTCTTTGGAATTATTAGCGAATTATTGTTATGAGGCGGTTTTTGGGGAAAAACTTTTCGATTTACTGAAATTATCGAGTTCAGAGGCGGTAAGGTCGCGCCATTGACCCAATTGTAAGTCATCTAATTGTAGATGAGCGATGCTGACCCTGACCAGTCGCAAAGTTGGAAACCCTACAGCCGCAGTCATGCGCCGTACTTGGCGGTTTTTTCCCTCTGTTAAAGTCATTTCCAGCCAAGCTGTCGGTACATTTTTGCGAAATCTAATTGGTGGAGTGCGTTCGGGTAACTGTGGTTCTTCTGGTAAGAGCCTAACTTCTGCTGGTTGAGTGCGATAATCTTGAATTTCCACACCTGTTTCCAACCTTTTGATAGCATCTGCATCTGGAATTCGCTCTACCTGTACCCAGTAAGTACGTTTATGACCAAAACGCGGATGGGCAAGGCGATGTTGCAATTGTCCATCATTCGTTAACAGCAGCAATCCTTCACTATCCCAATCTAAGCGTCCCACAGGATACACATCAGACACATCAATATAATCTTTTAGGGTGCTATGTGTGGGCGCATCTTTTGTAAACTGGCTGAGAACGCCGTATGGTTTGTAAAAAATAATATATCGATAATGATTAGGCATGGGACATTTGACTTCTGAATTCTCTTTTAACAATAGAAGCAGAATTTATAAATCTTACTTTAAACTTATAAATTATCAAATGAAAAATCAATCGCGGTTAAAACCACAACCTAAACAACGCATACAAACAGAGAAAGCTGCTAAAACTGAAACAATCTCAATTAGTAATTGAAATGACAAGGGAGCTAGAGCCAAACCCCAAATCAAAAGAATTGTCCCGCTAATCATAGCAGTAATGCGATTAATTTCATCTTTAGTATTGAAAACCAAGAAGAATGTTCCTAAACCAATTAATAATAAGATTAAGCTACTCATAAACATATTCCTCACTTATAGTTTTTCTTTGTGAAGCTGGATTATACAGCAGAATCCAGGAGTAAAATACTCTTCGTATCAGGCTTTGAGACGAATCGTTGTGTACTTTACCTTCCTTGAAACCTGTTGTATTTAACCCCTGTAGTCCTACCGTTACTTGGGCGGACTAGAGGGCAGTCTTGTTATGTGCATCTAACTAGTTCCCAGCCTGGAGCTGGGAACCCATTCTGAGAGGCACCGCCTCCAGCAGCTTGACAAGAGGCAGAGCCTCTTTTAAGTACATTCCCAGCCTGGAGGCTAGGAACAAGACGAAATTATCCAAAGATTTGGGCATCCTAATAAGAACAATATAGTGAAGAGTTGATTATGCCAAGTTCTAAAATCTGCCGACGGTCTTTCTTGTTTTTAGGAGGTGCTGTCTTGGCACAAGGATTAACATTGGCAGTCCCCGCAGCGGCACAAACTGTACAAGTAAAGAGAGGTAAGGTAAATGGTTTCTCTTTTTATCAAACTATTATTGACCTCACTGACCCCAAAACCTTCATTACTATTGGTTTAGCGAATAATGCAACTTTGGCTAATACTAATCAAAAAACTAGTGGTGATGAAGAATTTAATAACCTAGTGGCTCGTCATCGCGCTGCTGTTGTTGCTAATGGTACTTTTTTTGCCAAGAATAGCCAGAAAACAGTGATGGGTAACATGGTAGCGGCAGGAAGATTTATCAAATACAGCCAGTGGGAAAATTTTGGCACTACTTTGGGGTTGCGAGCTGGTAATAAACCGGAAATGGTGACAGCACGGGTTGACGGTAAACCGGAATGGAATCAACATTGGTTGTCTATTACCTGCGGGCCTCGACTGTTGAGACAAGGACAAATTTGGCTGAGGCCGGATGTTGAAGGATTTAAAGATCCTGGTGTTTTAGGTACTGGCGTACGAACTGCGATCGGGTTTCCTGCTGATGGTAAAAAGCTATTTTTGATCAATTTCGATAGTGGATTAACTTTACAGCAAGAAGCGCAAGCAATGAAAGCAATCGGCTGTCATGAAGCAATGAATTTAGATGGTGGTGCATCGAAAGCTTTTGCTGCTAACGGTAAAATTTTAGTCCCCGCCGGACGCCCACTAACTAATGTGATTGTTGTTTATGATGCTAAGAATCCTGCTCCTGCTGCTTTACAACAATCATGGAGCAAGTTTCAGAAAGGCGATCGCCCTATCATACCTAGTCGTTAAAAGCTTTTAATTGAGAAGTGCTGGAGTGCGTAGGCGTAGCCCGTCGTAGACATCGCTTATTTAACTGCCATTGCCAAAGTACCGATTAAAAATATTCAAAAATGCCGCAGCTACGCTCGTTGTAGACATCGCTTTTCTAAACGTCAAGGTATTATGTACTCGAACAACGTGCAGCATACATAAAGTCTGAGGTTTTGCATGAAAGTAGCAGTTTTCAGTACAAAAGCCTACGATCGGAAGTTTTTGTTAGCTGCAAATTCTCCCATCCAACACGAGTTAGTATTTTTTGAACCCCGTTTAAATCGGGATACGGCTATCCTTGCTGCCGAATTTCCCGCAGTTTGTGTATTTGTCCACGATCAGGTTGATGCCCCAACTTTAGAACTTCTCGCCTCACGGGGAACTCGTCTGATTGTCCTTCGCTGTGCGGGGTTTAACAATGTAGACTTACAAGCCGCAGCAGACTTAGGAATTACCGTTGTGCGTGTTCCCGCCTATTCACCTTATGGGGTAGCAGAACACGCCGTAGGGTTGATTTTAAGCCTAAATCGCAAAATTCATCATGCCTATAACCGTGTCCGAGAAGGCAATTTTTCTTTAAATGGACTGTTGGGATTTAATTTACATGAGCGTACAGTCGGGATTGTCGGCACTGGCAAAATCGGTCTGATTTTAGGACAGATTATGAAGGGGTTTGGCTGTCACATACTCGCCTATGACGTTTATCGCAATCCCGAATTGGAGGCGCTAGGTGGAAAGTATGTAGAACTACCTGAGCTATTTGCCAATTCCGATATTATCTCCCTGCATTGCCCTCT
The DNA here is from genome assembly GCF_036917355.1 of Nostoc sp. GTDB lineage: Bacteria > Cyanobacteriota > Cyanobacteriia > Cyanobacteriales > Nostocaceae > Nostoc. The sequence continues at coordinate 172,477 of NZ_JBALDP010000062.1, read as the reverse complement.
AACTCCTGAAACCCATCACTTAATTAACACTGAGGCTATAGAACAGATTAAGCCAGGTGTGATGCTAATTAATACTAGTCGAGGAGCGCTGATTGATACCCAAGCTGTAATTGAGGGATTGAAATCTGGTAAAATTGGCTATCTTGCTGTAGATGTCTACGAACAAGAATCAGAATTGTTCTTTGAGGATTTGTCTGGGGAAATTATTCAAGATGATATTTTCCAGCGTCTGACAACGTTCCCCAATGTACTGATTACCGGACATCAAGCCTTTTTTACAGCAGAAGCTCTCTACAACATTGCCGAAACAACTTTTGCTAATATTACCGATGTTGAACAAGGTCGTGCTTGTGCAAATGAAATTCGCGCCTAAATCCTAAAATCCAAAATTGTATTACCTCATAAATTGTTAACACCCTTGCTCCTAGATATAACCAAGGTGCTACACTACATCCATGCTAGGGGTGCCTACATAACGAGGCTGAGATCACACCCTTAACACCTGAGTCTGGGTAATACCAGCGGAGGGAAGCTGTTTATTGAGGAATGTACAATATGCGGACTGAATGGGTTGCTAAACGACGTGGGCAGGTTAATGTATCTCAAATGCACTACGCCCGCCAAGGTGTTATCACCGAAGAAATGCACTACGTCGCCCAACGGGAAAATCTCCCGGCCGATCTCATTCGTGAGGAAGTAGCACGGGGACGAATGATTATCCCCGCGAATATTAATCACACTAATCTAGAGCCGATGGCTATTGGCATCGCCTCTAAATGTAAGGTAAATGCTAATATCGGTGCTTCCCCCAACTCTTCTAATCTTCAAGAAGAAGTGGATAAGCTGAATCTGGCGGTGAAGTACGGCGCTGATACCGTGATGGATTTGTCCACAGGCGGCGGTAACTTGGATGAAATTCGTACCGCAATCATCAAGGCTTCACCTGTTCCCATTGGTACAGTACCGGTTTACCAAGCTTTAGAAAGTGTTCACGGCACAATTGAAAATCTGACTGCTGATGATTTTCTTCATATCATCGAAAAGCACGCCCAGCAAGGAGTAGACTATCAAACTATCCACGCAGGGATTTTGCTTGAGCATTTGCCTTTGGTGAGAAACCGGCTCACTGGTATTGTCTCTCGCGGCGGCGGGATTTTGGCGCGGTGGATGCTACATCACCACAAACAAAACCCGCTTTATACCCACTTTCAAGATATTATTCAGATTTTCAAAAAGTACGATGTCTCCTTCAGTTTAGGAGATTCCCTGCGTCCTGGTTGCACCCATGATGCCTCCGATGAAGCACAATTAGCTGAATTGAAAACCCTCGGACAGCTAACTCGCAAAGCCTGGGAAGATGATGTACAGGTGATGGTGGAAGGGCCTGGACACGTCCCAATGGATCAAATTGAGTTCAACGTCCGTAAGCAGATGGAAGAGTGTTCCGAAGCACCTTTCTATGTGTTGGGGCCATTGGTGACAGACATTGCTCCCGGTTACGATCACATCACTTCAGCCATTGGAGCCGCGATGGCTGGATGGTACGGTACTGCAATGCTGTGCTATGTAACACCCAAAGAACATTTGGGTCTACCAAACGCCGAAGATGTGCGGAATGGGTTGATTGCCTATAAAATAGCGGCTCATGCGGCTGATATTGCTAGACATCGCCCTGGTGCAAGAGATAGAGATGATGAACTTTCTAAGGCGCGTTACAACTTCGATTGGAACCGTCAGTTTGAATTATCACTCGATCCAGAAAGAGCTAAGGAATATCACGATGAAACTTTGCCAGCAGATATCTATAAAACTGCTGAGTTTTGTTCGATGTGTGGGCCTAAGTTCTGCCCGATGCAAACTAAGGTTGATGCTGATGCGCTGACAGAATTAGAGAAGTTCTTAGCGAAAGAGGCTGTAACACAAAGCTAACAGATTAGACCTTTTGCAAAAGTCGAAAAACCGCTGTAACTGGTATCAAATATAAGTTAAAACTCTTTTAAAACCTCGTTCCCAGCCGGAAACTGGGAATGAGACAAAATAGTTTTGCTTCTCGCAAAATATAAGGTTAGGTTTTGCGATCGCTCTACCCAGCCTACAATTATCCTTAAAGCTATTTTCACGTAAATAGACCATCCTGTAGGGGCACAGAAAAAGCTGTTCATGTAGGTTATGAGCGGATTTACCACAGCTAACAGCATCATATAAAGCTTCTATGAACTTGATTGTTGCTTGAGTAGAGATGTTATCAGCTTATATATAAAATTAACTTATGTCTGTTTGAGTAGAATTAGATATCACCAAATTATTTCTAGATATCTCCGAAAACAGTCAAAGCCTTTGTGTAGCTAGGCTGTAGCCTGTAAATGCAATCATTTTAAATTAGCTAGTCTGTACGATAAAATAAGACTTTGAGATATTTACTGTTGATAATTAGGCAAAAATATCTAGTTATATGCGGTAATTTTAACCTGATGATATAGCCGATATTTCTAATGGTAATATTAGCGCTCGAATTCTTGGGAGCATCCCGTTTTGGCGGATTGCCCTGCGCTAAGGCGCACGCTACGCGAAGAGAAGTGAAGTCTGGAGCTATACAAACTAAACCCGCCTGCGCGGGTTTCAAAGAGTCCGCGTAGGCGGACTACCCTTCGGGAACGCCAAGGGCGAACGTTTGTGTAGCCGCGATTTCCAATCGCCCGGTGTTTCTTCCAAAAGTGGATGCTCCCAACTGAACCGTATTGGACTATTGACCTCAGAATATTTTATGTTCTTCTAGATGAGCAAGAATATCTAAGCGATCGCGCCACACAGTACGCAATTTTTTGTTGGCAAACATCTGTAACTGCTCGCTAATGTGGGGCGATCCGGGTTGAGTTGCGTTACCGTAGCTGGTAAGTGCCATTGCCCGTATAGGGTTGGAAAATTCAATTGCAGCCACATAGGAATCACCTGCAACGGCTTGGAACTGACCGTTTGCTGCGGGAGCAAAATCGAGCGCACGAAAAATTCCCAGGTTGCCATCTCCACCATTGGCAGATAAATCTACATCACCCAACCGTAGCCGAAAAACTTTGCCCCACGGTACATCAAGCGCCCCATAAGTCTTTTCTATCTCTGCTGCAACTGCTTGCAGAGTTGCAACTGCACTTTCAGGATTAGCTAAACCATCGGGTGTGGTGCGTGGATAATTTTCATTCCAGGGTTTATTAAACGTCTTATCTAAGTCTATCTGTTTTACCCAAAAGGCAAATAATACAGCCCCGCGACTATCTGCATTGGCTTGCCGATCCCACGCTTCTAGAACATTAGCTGCTTTTTGTCCTAAGTCCTGACCATATTTGCGTGCAGCTGTAATTAAATCATCCAAAATCCGATCTGCCAGTTCCATACGGGTAGAATGCTTGTCTGCAACCATTTCATCAAAAGAGATTTTGTCATCCTTAGCCAACATCCTTACAGAACGTTGAGAGCGGAAATCCATAAAACGAGGAGCCATGTAAGGTGGGTAATTATCTGCTTTAATGGCGGCTGGAAATGTAGTTGTCCAAGGTGGGTCATTTGTATTTTGCAACCAGCCACTCTTAGGGTCAACTATACGCGGTAAATCTTTGTAAGGATGAATTTTTGTCCACAAGGTTTTAGATGTATTTCCTGGGATTATGCCTTGCCAATATTTAAAATCACCAAAGGAGCGTACTGGAACTTGACCATTGAATAGGTGCATAATATGCCCTTCTCGATCCGCATACATCACCGTAAACATTGGCAATTGCAAGCGCTGGAGTATTTTTTCAAACTGGGCAAGGTTTTTTGCTCGTGCCATATCCCACCACTCTTGGAGTACACTTGGTCGGTCAAGGCCTGCAACTCTCAATGCCACGGTTTTACCATTTTTCTCGACGAACACAGGCCCGTGGACAGAACTTTTCACTACTAATGGTTGCTCTTGCAAGGAGCCATCTTTCTGCTTCACCTTTAAGGAAAGAGTTTTAGAAAGGAAGTTACGAATTTTGTCATCAAAGCGATAACCATTTCCTGCCAGTGTAAGTTCATAAACATCCCAACCATCATAGGTGTTAACGGTGTGAGTCCAACCTAAGTTGTTGTTAAAGGCGATCGCTAATACAGGAATACCTACAAGTGTTGCCCCATAAGCGTCAATCCCTGGTGCGGTGATTTGGGCTTCATACCACAAAAATAAATCTGACCAAGGTAGATGTGGGTTTGCCAACAACATGGCATTCCCATTGGCAGAATGACTTGGTGCGATCGCCCAACCATTAGATCCTGCTTGCAACTTTTCTTTGCTCAGGTCTAATACTGACTCTGGATTAACCACAAAGGTGAAATTGAGTACCCGATGTAAGTGAGCCATGACATCTTCTGCCTTGACTGGTAGCACCGCCTCAACTCGATCGTCAATTAACTTCGGATTTTGTTTTGCATAAGCATTGATCCCAGCAGCAAAAGCATCAAGATAACTACGAAAAGTTGGATTCTGTGCTTTGTACCAAGAATGAGCGCGTTCTGGTACTCCCGCAGTCTGTACCCAACGATCTGACTCCAGATATTCCTCTCCCCAATATTCGGCCGCGCGTCCCCGTGCTTGACCATAGAGACGCAAAAGTAAATCTCCATGACTTTGCATTTGTGCCCAACCAAAGGCATAAAATGCACTCTGGTTATCTTTGCCGTAGATGTGCGGCACACCATAGGTATCCCATAATATCTCTGTGGATTTTGTTGGTACAGCCATAGTGCGGCTTCCAACAAACAAAACCAGTATCAAGCTGAGTATTAAAGGTAAAACGCGTATTGATTTTCGTTTGTAAACCTTAAGTAAACCATCAATCCTCATGAACACCACCATTTACAGATGTAACACTTGGTGACTGAAACTGCTTATTGGGCACTTGTAATGAGTTTCGACACAACGACTGCGCCCTTTGGCTACGCTCAGGACAAGCTCAGTGCATCGCTGCGCGGTAATCGAGCGACTTGCACTGAGTTTCGACTACGCTCAACTACCGCAGCGTCGAAGTGAGTCGAGATTCAACTACCGCGAACGCGAGTGCGTCTCGTAGAGAAGTCGTTGGCGTAGCCTCTCCAAGAGTTGTATTGGGCATTGGGCATTGCTTATTTTTCTGTGCTTCCCAGTCCCCCTCTTGGCACGCAAGTGATTTTGACAAAGCAGATTTAAGTCGATCTAACAATACCACTTTATTGAGAAACTATATCAAAACTATAACGGTATGCTTTATTCCGTTTAAAAAATGGGGAAAAGGCTACACGATCGTGTAATCTATATATTTATCAAGAAAGATTATCAACTCTAATAATTAAAAAGCTGTTAAATATTGAGAGTGCCCAGTGAAAAAACAACTAATCAGCAGAGCGTAGTATTTTCCAGTGACGGCAGAATCAAATGATAAAAGTAACTACACTCTCACCTAGAGAATTGAAAAAGCCACAAATTTCAGCCTTATTTGGTCTGGTTTTAGGGCTATGTATGCTAGTAATTTGCTTGCTGTTCAGTGTGACGCTAGGTGGAGCAGAAATACCTCTAGGTAAGATTTTGACATCTTTTATAGCCTTTGATGGTTCCTACGATCACTTAGTTATTCAGACTGTGAGATTACCGCGATCGCTAATTGCTATCCTTGTAGGTTCAGCCCTTGCTGTATCAGGAGCATTGATGCAGGGTTTGACGCGAAACCCCTTAGCAGATCCAGGTATTTTGGGTATTGAATCGGGAGCCGCGCTCTTTGTAGTTGTCGCAACTTTTATTTTTGGCAGCTCATCCATAGGTGTTTACGCTCTTGTAGCATTTCTGGGTGCGGGAGTAACAGCGGTGTTAGTTTACATCCTTGGTTCGCTGGGACGGGGAGGAGCCACCCCATTAAATTTGACGGTAGCAGGAGCAGCCTTAACTGCTTTGATTTCTTCCCTCAGCACCGGTATCCTTATTGTCAGTCAACAAACACTCGAACAAGTCAGATTTTGGTTAGCTGGTTCATTATCTGGTCGGGATTTTAATTTATTCTTACAACTACTGCCTTTCATCGGCATCGGATTAGTAGTAGCTTTTGCCCTCGGCAGACAAATTACTACTATGAGTTTAGGTGAAGATGTCGCCAGAGGCTTGGGTCAACAGACAGCTTCGATCAAAATAATTACTGCTATCAGCGTAGTTTTACTGGCAGGAAGTTCTGTCGCTCTTGCAGGGCCAATCGGCTTCATTGGTTTAGTAGTTCCCCATATAGTGAGATTTTACATTAAAGCCGATTATCGTTGGATATTACCTTATTGTGCAATTTTGGGGGCAATTTTACTCTTGGTCGCAGATATTGCCGCCCGTATATTGCTCAAACCACAGGAGTTACCTGTAGGTGTAATGACAGCAATAGTTGGCGCTCCTTTTTTTGTCTACCTGGCTAAGTCAAAGGTGAAGAAATGAAGGTTGATTGGCTAGTCATTCGTTCCCAAGCGATATCTTTCCGCATCGAGCGACGTGTACCAGTCATACTGTTATGTTTGGCAGTAGCGATCGCAGTGGCAATGGTGATGAATGTAGGGCGGGGTGAATATCCAATCTCGCCTTTAGATATCGTGAAAACTATATTGGGTTTAGATACAGGAAACCCAGACCATCAATTTGTGATTCAAAATCTGCGTTTACCCCGCACCCTTGTCGCTTTTATGGTGGGAATGGCGCTGGCAATTTCTGGCACTATCTTCCAAGGATTGACACGCAATCCATTGGCTGACCCAGGAATTATCGGCATCAACGCTGGCGCAAGTCTGGCGGCAGTTATAGTAATTGTACTATTTCCATCAGCATCGGTTTATACTTTGCCTCTATCAGCTTTTGCTGGTGCTTTGCTGATGGCGATTTTAATTTACTCGCTGGCTTGGAATAACGGTAGTTCCCCGATTCTATTAATTTTGATGGGTATTGGCTTATCTGCGATCGCAACTGCCATAACCAGCTTGATGATTACCTTTGGCCAGATTTCTGACGTTAGCAATGCTTTAGTTTGGTTAGCTGGGAGCGTCTATGGCCGGACTTGGGAGCAAGTCTTTTCCTTATTACCTTGGTTAATTGTTTTTGTCCCAATGGCTTTGATGCTAGCAAGGCAGTTGAACGCTTTAAATTTAGGAGATGATGTCGCCAAAAGTTTAGGTAGTCAAGTTGAATGGCAACGTGGTTTACTCGTGCTAGTGGGTGTAGCCTTAGCAGGTGCAGGAGTCGCGACCGCCGGAAATATTAGTTTTATTGGTTTAATCGCGCCCCATTTAGGACGACAGTTGGTAGGTGCAACCCATGAAAGTTTGATACCTACTTCTGCACTCTTAGGGGGAGTAATTGTTGTGATGGCAGACTTGCTAGGAAGAACACTCTTTGCACCTATCGAACTTCCTTGTGGGGTGGTAACTGCTGCGATTGGCGCTCCTTATTTTCTTTATTTATTAATTCGTAACCGCAAAAAATAAGAGACTGGGGATTGGAAGAGATGTGGTTTGACTTCTCTACGAGACGCTACGCGAACGCTCACCAACCGAGAGATGAGGGAGATGGGGAGATGGGGGACGCAAATGAAAACAAGTGACAAGTGACAAATGACAAATCTAAAATGGTTTCACTTATGAAAGGACTATCAACCAAAAGTCTGTCTTTAGCTTACGATGGCGCGCTGATTATCCGTGACCTAAATTTGGTAATTCCCACCGGACAAATTAGTGTTTTAGTTGGTGCTAATGGTTGTGGTAAATCGACGTTGTTAAGAGGTTTGGCAAGATTGCTTAAACCCCGTGGCGGTACAGTTTACCTTGATGGAACGTCTATTTTTAATCTTTCTAGTAAAGAACTAGCACAGCAATTAGGTATTTTGCCTCAAGGACCAGTAGCACCAGAAGGATTAACAGTACAAGATTTAGTAGCACAAGGACGTTACCCTTATCAAAACTGGTTGCAGCAGTGGTCTGCAAAAGATGAAAAAATCGTCCAACAGGCACTAGAAATTACAGATTTGTTGAAATTGGCAGATAGAGCATTAGATACTTTATCTGGTGGACAACGACAAAGAGCTTGGATTGCAATGGCGTTAGCGCAAGATACAGATATTTTGCTTTTAGATGAACCGACTACTTTTTTAGATTTAGCGCACCAAATAGAGATTTTGGATTTGTTGTATGAGTTGAACCAAAATCAAGGACGAACAATTGTAATGGTGCTGCATGATTTAAATCACGCGTGTCGTTATGCTGATTATTTAGTTGCAGTCAAAGAAGGTCGAATTTTTGCTGCTGGAGAACCAAAGCTAGTAATGACTCAAGAAATGGTTCAAGAGGTTTTTGGGTTGGAGTGCCATATTATTTCCGACCCAGTGATGGAGACACCGATGTGTGTACCGATAGGACGCAAGGGAAAATTAACAAATAACAAACAAGTCGCCTTAAATTCCTGATGCTCTTTCCACTCAAATATCACTCTTATCAATCATCTAACTAAGTTGATGCAAAAAAATCCAATTATTTTACGAAACGTAAATATACCTACTAATGACAAAGGACAAATGACAGCCTTAGCCAGTTGACTTTAATTGCACCAACCTACTTAACTACAAGCAATAAACAGTCGTGACAATCATATCCAAATCCCCTAAAGTATCTAAAAATCGGCGAAATTCAGCTCATCCTTTACAACGCTTACTCAACTATGGCAGCCAATATCGTCAACAAATTTGGCAGGCGACATTATTTTCTATCATCAATACGATTTTAGATTTAGCACCACCGTGGTTAATTGGTATTGCAGTAGATATTCTCGTAGAACGACAAAATTCTGTATTTGCCAGGTTAGGTGTAAAAGATGTATTTTGGCAATTTTTACTGCTTTCATTGATAACTATCATTATTTGGATATTAGAATCTGCTTCTGAGTACGCATATAGTACTCTTTGGCGTAATTTAGCCCAAAATATCCAGCATAATTTACGTTTAGATGCTTACAATCATGTACAAGAATTAGATTCAGCTTACTTTGAAGAAAGTAGCACTGGCGGTTTGATGTCAATTTTGAATGATGATATCAACCAATTAGAAGATTTCTTGAATTATGTAGCTAATGAAATTCTTCAAATAACCACTTCAGTTATTATTTTAACTTGTGGTGCTTTTTGGATTTTACCTTCATCGATCACCTTCGCAACATTGTTGCCAATGCCATTTATTCTTTGGGGTTCCTTTATTTATCAAAAGCGTTTGGAAGAGCGTTATGCTGAAGTCCGGGAAAGGGTAGGCTTTCTCAATTCACGATTGGCGAATAATCTCAGCGGGATTACTACAATTAAAAGTTTCACTGCTGAAGCTTATGAAAGCGCTAGATTTGCCGGAGAAAGTGAAGCATATAGAAAAAGTAACAGTAAAGCAATTAAACTTTCTGCTGCATTTAATCCTTTAATTAGAATGTTAATTTTAGTAGGGTTCACAGCCTTATTATTTTGGGGAGGTTTAGCAACATATAATGGTCAAATCTCTATTGGTAGCTATAGTGTTTTACTTGTTTTAGTACAGAGATTGTTGTGGCCATTAGTAACATTAGGAGAAATATTTGACAAATATCAAAGGTCAATGGCTTCTACAAATCGAGTATTGAATTTACTAGACACTCCCATTAAGATTACTGCGGGAGATAAGTTTTTACCTGTTGATAGAGTCCGTGGTGAAATTGACTTCAAACAAGTTACTTTTGCTTATCAAGATAGAGAGCCAGTAATTAAAAGACTATCTTTACATATACCGGCAGGAAAAACTATCGCGATTGTTGGTTCAACAGGTTCTGGTAAAAGCACTTTAGTGAAATTATTGTTGCGATTGTATGATATTTCTTCGGGAGCGATCGCTATTGATGGGATTAATATCCAAAAATTAAATCTAGGTGATTTGCGTCGTAGTATTGGTTTGGTCAGCCAAGATGTTTTCTTATTTCATGGTACTATTGCTGAAAACATCGCCTACGGTACTTTTAATGCTACCGACGAACAAATCATTGCAGCTGCGAAAATTGCTGAAGCTGATGATTTTATTATGCGCCTACCCCAAGCTTATGAGACAATCGTTGGAGAACGGGGTCAAAAGTTATCTGGTGGACAACGCCAAAGACTTGCGATCGCTAGGGCTGTTTTAAAGAATCCGCCCATTTTAATTTTAGATGAAGCCACCTCAGCAGTAGATAATGAAACTGAAGCTGCTATTCAGCGTTCTTTAGAACGGATTACTGTTAATCGAACGACCATAGCCATAGCTCATCGTCTTTCCACTATCCGGAATGCTGATTGTATTTATGTCATGGAATATGGAGAATTAGTTGAGTCGGGAACACATGAACAATTGTTGGAGAAAAGTGGAATTTATGCTGCTTTATGGAATGTGCAATCAGGGATGAAATAAAAAATAGGGTGTTCCTAAATTGGAGTATAAATCATCATTTAATAAATAATGATAACAACAATTATGGTGTGCAGGTTTGAACAGTTAAGCAGAAGGTAGGTAGAGTCTATGCTAGGAATAACACTCAAGGAAACGAGAGTTTACTGAGAAATCAAGGAAGAAAGACGAGAATAAGGAACTGTGAATCTTGTGATTCGACAGTTGACTAAGCGCTTTGGAGAACTTTCTGAGGAAATCCACTCTTTAATTTCTGGTTTACCTTTGTCTATGTTGGAAGATTTGAGCGAAGCACTGTTAGATTTTAACAGCTTGGCTGATTTACAATCTTGGTTGGTAGCGAGATAAATTAGATAAATAGCGATCGCTATCTTCTGGAAATTGTATAGTAAGTGCGTTAGCGATCGCACAGCATTCCATAGTAACCCTATACCTGATGCTCCGATAATTTGGAGTCAAATTAAACATATTTTACCAAAACTACGATTTTACAGGCGGAATTTGCGCGAAAATCGCAGGCTGTAAAAGTTCGGGAAGCTGTTCCCAAACTAAAACCCCTTTACGGCTCTTAATATACAGTTGCATAAATTCTAGTAACGCAGTTGGGCTTTCTTCTGGGGGAAGATTAACGAAAAGATAGCTGGGTTTGTCCTGGCTTGATACAGATACAACGCAGGCGTGCCTGCAAGCCCAAAGGCATCCAACGGGCTGTATTTCAAGTTCATCAGGATGAAATTGTTGAACGCATAAAGTATTTAGTTGGTTAAGTAAAATAGTGCCATCGGAAAGCGAAGTTTCTAGCTCTTCTTCAGATGAGCGGTGGCAGGATTTGCAGACAAATATTGTGTATTTGGTCATTTGGATTAAGGAGTGTTGACAAGGTATTTAAAGAGATCATCAATTACTACATCAGTTCCAAGCATATTTGTAGCAGCCCATGACATGAAATCAACATAATAAACATGATTTTCTCGAACAGCTTTCAGGCTTTTCCAAAGTGGCTCTTGTCGCTTCTCTGCAAGAAATTCTTTGCCACCACTTGAATAAGTCGTTACAAATAAAATATCGCCATCTGCTTTTTCTAATTCTTCTAGGGAAACATCTATTGCTCCATAGGGTGAATCGATGTTTTGTGAAGCTGGACGCGGCAAAAGAGCATCGTTAAGAATTGAGCCAGCAAATGAGTTTTTTGCGTCAATTGAGATTCGACCACTCCCAATATATATGAATGATATTTTTTTGTCTTGATAGCGAGTTCCTAATGCTAACTTTAACTGTTCAATTCGCTGATAGTAGCGATCCACAAGTGCTTTTTCAGCCTCTTGCTTTCCTAAAGCCTCAGCCACAAAACTAAAATGATCTTCCCAATTAGGAAAATCGATTTTACCCAATACGGTAGGGGCAATTTTAGATAGCAGAGGATAAATGGGCTTGTACCAATCTACACCTACAATCAAATCTGGTTTAAGTTGTAATATTGCTTCTAAATTTGGTTGAGAAATTCCGACTAGTTTTATTCCCTTTGTTGCACCTTTAACAGATGTCAGAGAATTTTCGTCATAGTAAACTTCGTTGGTAGTTCCAACGGGTTTAACACCAAGTGCAAGCACATTGCCCAAAGTACATGAAGATAAGGTGACAACACGCTGGGGGTGAATGGGAACACAGGTTTCCCCCATTGTGTGTTTAACCATGCGACATTCTGCGGTTGGTTGTTTAGGTAAAGAGGATATATTTTGGGATGCGTCATGATTGCAAGCTGTTACTAGAGTAAATCCTAAGATGCCCAATATTAGCCAAGAGAAAAAATGTCGCATGATTATCTCAATTATTAAAACTGGAAAGAAACTGTTCCTTGAACTGTAAAAGGTTGTCCATAATAAACACGATTACCTAGCGAACTTTCAAAATAGTCTATGTCAAATAGATTTTTGAAGTTGAGTGCGGCTCTGAATCGATCTCGTTTATAGAAAATAGAGGCATCAGTTCGAAGATAGCTAGGCACAGTATAAGTGTTGTCAAAATTAGCGCGATCGCCTACAAAAAACAAGCCTATTCCTGCCCCTAAACCTTGTAAATTACCTTTTTGAATTTCATAGCTTGTCCATAAGTTGAAAGAGTGATTGGCGCTATTTGCCAATCGGTTTCCAACTATCAAATCATTATCTTTAGTAATGCGGGCATCGATATAAGCATAGCCTGCAAAAATATTCCATCCTGGTAAAATTTCGCCCGCCAGACTCAGTTCAACCCCCTGGCTATTCTGCTCACCTACTTGGATAGAAAAGCCTTGTCTGTTGGGATCTTCTATCGTGACATTAGTACGAGTCAAATCAAACAATGCCAGGGTTGCTGAAAGTCGATCATTCAAATCTGCTTTTACCCCAATCTCATACTGATTACCGCGTTCTGGCTCGAAGGAAGAGTCAACGCCAAAAAAGTATGATCCGCCTGGTGGAGTAAATGAACTTGTGTAACTGGTATAGAGAGAGATCGCAGGGATGGGTTGATAGACAATGCCAAAGCGAGGACTGAATGCACTATCTGTCCCACTGCTTTCTGTATTATTGAATAAATCTTCATATTTTCGATCGATCGCGTCAAACCGCCCACCCAACAAAATCTTCAAGTTATTCATCAGTGCAACTTGGTCTTGTAGGTAAATTCCTAATGAGTTTGTCTGCTGTCGAAAACCCTCAGAAAAAATAATATTCGATCCTCGCGGTTGACGATATACAGGATTAAAGATATTAATTGATGCCGCCTCGAAAGTAGGAGTGACTGGGTAGTAGTTGTCAAAACGATTTAAATCAAATCCAAATAATAGCTGATGCTGAATTGAACCTGTAGCAAACTTCCCAATCAGATTTGTTGACATCGCATAATTGCTATTTTCGGAAGAGCTTTCTGAAGCCGATCGCAGCCAAGTGCGATTATCTTCGTCTAAACCTCTAGAATCCGTGCGTCGTTGATCGAGATCGCGAAATACAAATCTAAACGCATTGTTTAACGACCAGTTTGCGTCAAACTTATGTTCTAGTCGGTATCCCAGCCTGATAATTGTCTGTTCATTACTATCAGAAGGTTCAAAAAGGTTGAGATTACGGGAAACTTTCCCGTTTGGGTTAGGTAACAAACTACCAATTACAGGTACGCCAGATGCGTATCTATCTCTTGTCCTGATATATTCTGCTTCCAAGGTCAGATTTGTTCTCTCGCCAATCGCCACACTGATCGCAGGCGATATATTTAAGCTCTCACCATCAAAAAAATCAACAGAACTACCTGAATTTCTGTAGGCTAAATTGAGACGATATAAAGCTGTCTTCGAGTCATTTAGCGGCCCCGAAAAATCAATTGCACTTCGATAATAACTATAGCTGCCAATAGTTGCCTCAACAGCATAAAAAGGGTCGGGTAAAGGACGTTTAGATACGAGGTTGATGCTTCCTCCGGGATTACCCAAACCAAATAGAACTGATGCAGGACCTTTGAGAACTTCGACTCGCTCAACACTAGAAAGTTCACTCACTTGTCCAGCCAATGTGTCAATGAGTCCATCTCTTAGAAGATTCGTCTCTGTCACATCAAATCCGCGAATGTTATAGAAAGTAAATGGCCCAAAGTTAAAACTCTGATTCACACCAGCAACGTTTCTGAGTGCATCGTCTAAGCGAGTTACCTGTTGGTCGCGTAATACTTCTTGTGGTATTACTTCAATTGATTGAGGAATGTCACGCAAAGGTGTATCGGTTTTTGTGCCAGTCGTAGTATCTGTTGCGCGATACCCATCTTGCTCCCCTGTCACCACTAACTCAATTGGCTCATCCGGCTGCGCTGCTGCTGGTTCTTCTTGGGGTGTCTCACTTGCTGGTTGTTGTGCTTGTGGTGTTTGGGGCTGCTGTGATGGCTGCGTTGCTGTTGTCGCAGAATTGATCCCAAAAACCAGCCCGACATTATCATCAAATAACTCAACTGTCGGGGACTTTGCATCGCCTACTATCGTCACTCGAACAGTATTCGCATCAATATTTGTAACTGTTATCTCAGTAATTCCCGTAAGCGGTTTTTCGGAACGAAATGTGAAAGCCTCTCCACTGGGTAAACGCAGTTGGGCGTTGGGAATATCAGCAATAAAGTTATTATCCTGACTGCGATTGGTAATTTGCAGTTGTTCCCCAAGAGATGTCTCTAAAATTACCTCTATACCTTTGTCTGTGGGATTTGCCTTGACTCCCGTGATTGGTATGACTTGTCGATCCCCACTTCTTGGTTCTGGGTTAGGGGAATTGGTTGGTGTTGGTGACTGTACCAGCATTTGAGCGCTAGTCGCGGGAAGTTCGATTTCGTTGAGTTGACGAATATTTTTACTTGTTTTATCCGACTTTGCTCTTTGCAGTGAACTGGCAATTTGAGACTTAAAGAGTCGGGATTTCCTGGTGCTGGGAGCTAATACCGAAGATTTGCGGCTCGCAATTTCTTTGTCTATAACTGCAAGCTTCTGATCTAATGCAGATTTTCCTACCCTCTGGGTAGAAGATTTGCTTTGAATATCCTCTCGTACTTCCTCACCTTTAGCAGGAGTGTTGATCGCAACAACAACCGCACCTGTTAGCAGCAGGCTTTGAAAAAATTTATCTAACTTCATTGATCCGCTTACACTCAATCACACTACTTGGTCGTACCGAAGACACAATGACAATCTTTGAAAAGAATTGTCATTTAGGTTTAAGCTAGTTGAATCATATTATGAAGTGATGCAAGACACAAGATAATTAATAATCTTTTTTATTTAATCTAGATACCAAACAGCAATTGTTATTATAGCCATGTGTTTGCTTGACACAATATCATCGGTTGTACTAGTGGCTAAAAATACTTAATCTTTGAGTATTCGCCAAAGCCAAAATAGCCTTGTTAATTACGGAGTTAACCCTAAATATGGCGAAGTTGTAGGTGATGTAACCATATCCAGAACTTAGAAATTTATTTTGAGATGAGATTTAAAAAATATATTGTTCATCATAAAATATAAAGGAAATTACATAAGTAAAGCTAATAACTTATTTCTTTTTGATAAAGACTATCTATAAAAGCTCTATTGCTAAAGCAAGTAATTCTCGTTAATCTAATCAAGGATAAATAAAAATTACTTGCAATAGTAGAAATATTTATCCAAGAAAATTGGATGAATTCTTTAAGAGAATGTTTGATTGATGCTCTTGTAACAAAGTAAGTTGCACATCGTGCTGGGTTGAAAATAAAAATGAATAGTTTTTCTCATAGCTTCTTTGATGTTGTGGGCAACTTTTCTACAGTTGTCGAATTACTGCGCTTAAGAAGCTCTACACAGCCAGATAGAGATGCTTTTACCTTTTTGTTAGATGGAGAAACAGAACAAACAACGCTAACATATCAAGAATTAGATAGGCGATCGCGTCAAATAGCTGCTCAATTACAAGCATTGGGTTTGACTGGGGAACGCGCTTTACTACTTTATCCCGCCGGACTAGATTTTTTGGTTGCCTTTTTTGGTTGTTTATATGCGGGAGTTGTGGCTGTAACTGCCTATCCCCCTAGAAATGAGCGCAACACACCGAGAATAAAAGCTATTTCTATAGATGCACAAGCAGCGATCGCTCTCACTACAACAGATATCCTGCCTACTGTGCGGTCTTTAATGTCACAAAAGACTGATTTAGAATCTTTAATGTGGCTGACTACTGATAATCTTGCAGAGGGAATAGAAGATACTTGGCAAGAACCCTCTATTGATGGAGATACCCTAGCTTTTCTGCAATACACCTCTGGTTCTACAGGGACACCCAAGGGTGTAATGATTAGTCATAGAAACCTACTGCACAATGCTTACACAACTTACCAATTTATGGAGCATTCTCCAGAAAGTAAGTTCGTGACATGGTTGCCGATGTACCACGATATGGGTCTGATTGGGGGAATATTGCAACCTTTGTATGGAGGTTTCCCTTGCATCATTATGCCTCCAACTTCCTTTCTTCAGCGTCCTTATCGTTGGTTGCAGGCTATATCTCGCTACAAAGGGACAACCAGTGGGGGCCCAAATTTTGCATATCAGTTATGTACTCAAAAAATTACTCCTGAACAAAAAGAGACTCTTGATTTGAGTAGTTGGAGTGTGGCATTTAACGGCGCGGAACCGATTCAGTATGATACTTTAGAGCGGTTTGCAGCAGCTTTTGCAGATTGTGGCTTCCGTAAAGAGGCATTCTATCCTTGTTATGGGATGGCTGAAACAACTCTGATGGTTTCTGGCGTGCAGAAGGCAACCTCACCGATTATCAAGACAGTTCAAAAGTCTGCATTAGAATCTAATCGGGTAGTTGAATCATCTGTGAACGATGAGGATGTTTATCGTTTCGTCAGTTGTGGTCGAGTTATACCACAACAGGAAGTAGCGATCGCTAATCCCGAAACCCTCGGTAGTTGTAAACCTGATGAAATCGGGGAAATTTGGGTATCTGGGCCGAGTGTTGGCCAAGGTTATTGGAATCGTCTTCAAGAGACAGCAGAAACTTTTCGTGCTTATCTATCAGATACGGGTGTAGGCCCTTTTCTGCGGACGGGAGATTTAGGTTTTTTACAGAATAACGAGCTTTTCATTACAGGTAGAGCCAAAGATTTAATTATTATTCGGGGTAGAAATCTTTACCCACAAGATATAGAATTAACCGCAGAACGCAGTCATTCAGCTTTAAATTCCGGTGCTAGCGCAGCCTTTACAGTCGAAGTTGACAACGAAGAACGGCTGGTAATTGTCCAAGAATTGAAGTTTCGCGCCAAGCCAAATTTAGAAGAAGTCATATCTGCAATTCGCCAAGCTGTGACTGAAGAACATGAAGTACAAGTTTATGCTGTGGTTTTGATTAAACCAGGTAGCATTCCCAAAACTTCCAGTGGTAAAATTCAACGTCGGGCAACTCGCACCCAGTTTCAGAATGGTCAACTGAATGTAGTTGTCAGTAATATTCTCAAAATTAGCAATATTCTCAGAGAGTCAACTCGATTACAGCGTTCCGAACTTTTGGCGCTTTCTCCAAAGGAATGTCAACAGCTTTTAGAAACATATCTGATTGAACAGGAAGCGAGAGTACTGGCGTTCGCACCCAATGATATCAATCCTGAAGAACCATTAAGCGCTCTGGGGCTTGATTCTTTAAAAGTATTTGAGTTGAAAAACCGGATTGAGGTTGACTTAGAGGTAGAGGTATCGATAGCAGACTTCTTTGCAGGGATGAGTACGCGATCGCTCCTCACCAAGATTCTGGCTCAAATAACAACAGCCGCAATACCATCAATATCCCTTACCCAACTAGAAAAAACTACATCCATTCAGCCTCTATCTTTTGCCCAGCAGGGATTGTGGTTTATTAATCAGCTAAATCCTAATACTTCTACATATAATATTCCTATAGTTATTAGCTTACAAGGTTGCATTAATTTAGTAGCCTTACAAGATAGTCTGAACGAAATTATTCAACGACACGAAGTATTACGCACAAGCTTTACAGTAGTTGATGGACAACCTGTCCAATTTGTAAATCAAGCTGTAACTTTAACTTTGGCGGTTGAAGATTTGCGATCGCTATCAGAAAGCGAATGCACTCAAGAAGCGCAACGTTTGGCTATGGAATTTGTACAGCAGCCATTTGACTTATCCTATCAATCGCTTTTGCGTGCTAAAATTTTATTTTTAAATGAGAAAAGTTATCAATTATTTGTAACATTACATCATATAATTGCAGATGGTTGGTCTATCGGTATTCTGATTAAAGAACTAGCTGCACTATATGAAGCATTTTCTACAGGCAAACTCTCATTACTTCCTGAACTACCTCTTCAGTATAGAGATTTTGTCAATTGGCAACGACAATGGCTTGATACCAAACGCATTCAACCAAAACTTGACTACTGGAAACAAAAATTAAGCGGTGAGCTACCTGTATTAAACTTACCAACGGATCGGGCGCGATCGCCAGTTCAAACCTTCAAAGGCGCTCAAGCCAAATTAGTTCTTTCTCAAACTCTGACAAAAGAGCTAAAGAATTTGAGCCGTCATTTGGGAGTAACTCTGTTTATGACCTTGCTTACAGCCTTCAAAATTTTGCTGTATCGTTACACAGGTCAGACTGATATTGTAGTAGGTTCACCAATCGCCAATCGCAATAGAGCAGAAGTTGAATCATTAATAGGGTTTTTTGTCAATGTTTTGGTGTTGCGTACAGACCTATCTGGCGACCTAAGTTTTCAGGAGTTGTTAGAGCGGGTGAAGTCAACAGCTTTAGAAGCATACATTCATCAAGACTTACCTTTTGAGAAGTTAGTAGAAGAACTACAGCCAAATAGAGACTTGAGTTATAACCCACTGTTTCAGGTGATGTTCGCTCTCCAGAATATGCCAAAACCAAATTTAAGTCTATCGGATGTATCGATTACTTATGAAGAAGGTTACAACGGGACATCTAAGTTTGATTTGACATTGTTTATGGAGGATTCCCAGCAAGGGTTAGTTGCAACTTGCGAGTACAACACGGATTTATTCAATGCAGATACCGTTACTCGGATGCTGGAACACTTCCAGACTTTGCTAGAAAGTGTAGTTAGCGATACCCAACAACGCATTTCAAATTTGCAACTACTAACGCCATCGGAAGTACAGCAGTTATTAGTTGAGTGGAATGATACTAAGACAGACTATCCGCAAGATAAGTGCATCCATGAGTTATTTGAGGCACAGGTAGAAAAAACACCCGATGCGATCGCTCTCATCTTTGAAAATGAACAATTAACCTACCGGGAGTTAAACAACCGAGCGAATAAACTAGGGCATTACTTACAGAAATTAGGGGTGAAGCCAGAAGTAATTGTAGGCGTATGCATGAAGCGCAGTTCAGAAATGCTGATTGCATTGTTGGCTATTTTAAAAGTAGGCGGGGCTTATCTACCACTAGACCCAGCTTATCCCCAGGAACGCTTAACTTTCATGGTAGAAGATAGTCAGTCCAAGGTACTGTTAACTCAAAGCCATCTAGTTGAACTGTTTGCTAAATCGAATGTGCATCTTGTCTGTATCGATAGAGATTCACAATTACTTAGCCAACAGAAGATAGAAAATCTGTTTACTGAAGTAAAATCCAATGACCTAGCTTATGTCATCTATACTTCTGGTTCTACAGGTGTACCAAAAGGTGTTGCTATAGAACACCAAAGTTGTGTTGCTTTATTAACATGGTCAAGAGAGGTTTTTACGGATGATGATCTTGCTGGAGTTTTAGCATCAACCTCTATTTGCTTTGATTTGTCAGTATTTGAATTGTTTGTTCCCCTCAGTTGGGGTGGTAGAGTGATTCTCGTAGAGAATGCTTTGCACTTACCCTCATTGGTTGCGGAGATAAGCTTAGTTAATACAGTTCCAAGCATCATTGCAGAATTGCTGCAAGTAGATGGTTTACCGCCTTCAGTCAGGACAGTTAATCTTGCTGGTGAACCACTGCAAAATCAACTTGTGCAACAGATTTATCAAAATCATCATATTCAGAAAATTTTCAATCTTTACGGCCCCTCTGAAGATACAACCTACTCCACATTTACTCAAATAAATAGAGATAGTAGCGTAACTATTGGTCGTCCCATTGCCAATACACAAATTTATCTGCTTGATACGAAGTTGCAACCAGTACCAATTGGTGTCCCAGGAGAAATTTATATTGGTGGTGCTGGTTTAGCTAGAGGCTATTTAAACCAACCAGAGTTAACAAAGAAACGGTTTATATCTAACCCGCTCAATGATAAACTCGAATCACGGCTATATAAAACTGGAGATTTAGCTTGTTATTTACCAGATGGAAATTTAGAGTATTTGGGGCGCATTGATCATCAGGTTAAGATTAGAGGATTTCGGATTGAGTTAGGTGAAATTGAGAATGCATTGCTCAAACATCCAGCAGTGCGAGAAATTGTAGTTCTGGCGCGAGAAGATAAACCACGTATTCAACAATTGGTGGCTTATATTGTTCTTTTAGCAGACCAAACACCCACAATTAATGAACTGCGAAGCTATCTCAAAGAACTGTTACCTGAATATATGATTCCCGGTGTTTTTATCTTCCTAGACACCTTACCTCTTTTGCCTAACGGAAAAATAGACCGTCGTGCTTTACCTGTACCAGAAAGCTTGCGTCCAACATTAACGACTACCTATGAAGTGCCTCAGTCGAAAACGGAACAGCAGATAGCAAAACTTTGGCAAGACGTACTGCACTTAGATAAAGTGGGTATTCATGATAATTTCTTTGATCTTGGTGGGCATTCACTACTGATGATTCAGCTTAATCATAAACTGCGTTCAATTTTGCAGCGAGACATATCAGTTGTCACCATGTTTCAGAATCCAACTATTTACTCACTGGCGCAATATTTAAGTCAAGAGCAAGAGCTTTCTTTTACAGGAACACGCGATCGCGCTCAAAAGCAAATTGAGGCTATCAACCGCCAAAAGCAATTATTGAGCAAACAAGGTAAAAAGAATTAATTATGAATAATGCTACAAATTCTCATCTTTTAGAAGGTATTGCTGTTATTGGCATGGCTGGGCGCTTTCCTGGTGTAAAAAATGTTTCCAGCTTTTGGCAGAATTTATGTGATGGAGTTGAGTCAATTTCTGCCTTTACAGATGAAGAATTAATTAACTCTGGAGTTTCACCGGAACTCCTCAACGATCCTAATTATTTAAAAGTTGGCGCTATCTTAGAAAATATAGATTTATTTGATGCCTCATTCTTTGGCTTTAATCCGAAAGAGGCGGAAATTACAGATCCGCAGCATCGGTTGTTTTTAGAATGTGCATGGGAAGCATTAGAAAATGCTGGTTATGATTCCCAACGCTCTGAAAGTAGAATTGGTGTTTATGCTGGTGCTAGTTTAAATAATTATCAATCATTTAATTTAAACCGCGACCAAATTGGGGCAGTGAACACCTTCCAAAAAATGATCGGTAACGATAAAGATTTCCTTGCTACTCGCGTTTCCTATAAATTAAATCTCACTGGCCCAAGTCTGACAGTACAAACAGCTTGTTCTACTTCCTTAGTTGCAACTTCTTTAGCTTGTCAAAGCTTATTGAATTATCAATGCGATATGGCTTTAGCTGGTGGAGTATCGATTCGCATTCCTCAAAAAGCAGGGTATTTGCATCAAGAAGGGGGAATTTTATCACCTGACGGTCACTGTCGCGCCTTTGATGCCAAAGCAAAAGGAACGATTATTGGTAATGGTGCTGGAGTAGTGGTTTTAAAGCGATTAGCTGACGCGATCGCTGATGGCGATCGTATCTATGCTGTCATTAAAGGTAGCGCTATCAATAACGATGGTTCTGGTAAAGTTGGTTATACAGCCCCCAGCGTGAACGGACAAGCAGATGTAGTCGCAGAAGCACTGGCTTTAGCTGGGGTGGAACCTGAAACCATTAGCTATATAGAAACTCACGGTTCGGGAACAGTCTTAGGCGATCCCATTGAAATATCTGCTTTAACAAACGTTTTTCGTGAAAGTACCGATAAAAAGGGCTTCTGTGCGATCGGTTCAGTTAAAACAAATATTGGTCATTTAGATGCAGCCGCAGGGGTTACAAGCTTAATTAAGGCAACTTTGGCTCTCAAACATCAGCAAATACCCCCTAGCTTAAACTTTGAAGAACCCAATCCTGAGATTGATTTTGCCAACAGTCCTTTTTACGTCAACACCAAGCTGAGAGAATGGAAAACTACTCATACTCCTCGCCGGGCTGGTGTGAGTTCTTTAGGTATAGGCGGGACTAATGCTCACGTAATTTTGGAAGAAGCCCCGACGCTTCCAGAATCTAGCCCTTCTCGTCCCTGGCAGTTATTAGTACTTTCAGCCAAAACAGACTCAGCATTAAAAAGTGCTACTGTCAATCTGATAGATTACTTAAAACAGCATCCTGATTTAAACCTTGCAGATGTTGCTTACACATTGCAGTGTGGACGACAAGTTTTTGAGCATCGGCAGACAGTTGTTTGTCAAGATACTCAAGATGCGATCGCAGCACTTGAAGATCCAAAACGCTTACTTGCCAGTGTTCAAGAAACTGAAGAACGTCCTCTAGCCTTCATGTTTCCAGGGCTTGGTACTCAATATGTCAACATGGCTCTTGAACTTTACCAAGTTGAACCGACATTCCGGCAACAAATTGACTACTGTTGTGAATTTCTCAAACCGCTTCTTGGTCAAGATTTGCGAGATGTCCTGTATCCCAGTAGAAACAGTGAGAATGACAGCCAGCAAAAACAAAACACTCTTGCTGCTGGGCTAGATTTGCGAAAAATGTTAGGTCGTGGGACGGAACAAGCAGATGTAGCCACTCAAAAACTCAATGAAACTTATCTCACTCAGCCAGCTGTTTTTGTCATCGAGTACGCCTTGGCTCAGTTGTGGATGGAATGGGGAATTCGTCCTACGGGAATGATTGGCTATAGCATTGGTGAATATGTCGCGGCTACGCTAGCAGAAGTGTTGTCTATTGAAGACGCTCTGACTCTTGTTGCTAAAAGAGCGCAAATGATTCAGGAATTACCAAGTGGCGCAATGTTGGCTGTTCCCCTTTCGGAAGAACAGGTGCATCCTCTGTTGAGTGAGAATCTTTCTTTGTCAGCAATCAACGGTTCGCAACAGTGCGTGATTGCTGGAACCATAGACGCTGTGAATGAATTAGAAAGCAAGTTGACTGAAAAGGGATTAGCCTGTCGGCGTTTGCAAACTTCCCATGCCTTTCATTCAAAAATGATGGATGCGATCGCACAACCATTCACCGACTTGGTAAAAACGATCAGCCTCCAGTCACCCAAAATTCCCTATCTATCTAATGTCACAGGAACTTGGATTACAGCAGCCGAAGCTATAGATCCCACATACTGGACAAAGCATCTATGCCAAACCGTGCGTTTTGCAGATGGAGTTCAACAATTGTGGAAAAAACAAAATCCGATTCTGTTAGAGGTGGGATCGGGACAGACACTGAGCAGTTTAGCTTTACAGTGTTTGGATAACACCTCCTCTACAGATCAAGTTGTACTACCCTCGCTCCGGCATTCCTACGAGCGACAGTCAGATTTGGCTTTCTTGCTTAAGACATTAGGTCAGTTGTGGCTCTCAGGAGTCCAGATTGATTGGTCGGGCTTTTATACCAACGAGCGCCGTCATCGCCTTCCCTTGCCAACTTATCCCTTTGAGCGCCAACGTTACTGGATTGAACCACAAAAACCATCACCCTCACCCAGACAGTTCCATCCAAGACCAACAGTATCAGAGCTTTGGAAATCTCTGGTAGAAGTTGCTCAGATGCAAGCGATTCAAGGTAGCTTAGAATTTGACGACCAAACTTATCGAGCCAACGAACAATGGTTAGATCGTTTATGTACTGCTTACATGAGCCTTGCTCTCAAACATATAGGTGCATTTAGCGATTCAGTCAAAAAGTATTCTATTGAGGAATTATTTGAGCAATGTTCCATTATTCCTAAATACCGTGAATTGTTGTGTCGGTGGCTGGAAATACTGGTAGAGGAAGGTCAGTTACAGCAAGAGGAGGGCCTATTTACAAACTTTTTACCATCGTCAACAGACCAGATCGCCACTCTTCTAGAAGAAGTCAGAGTCAGATGGGCAAATACACCTCAAAATATAAACCTGATCCAGCTCTTTGGTGAAAATTTGGTAGCCGTGCTGACTGGTCAAAAAGAACCATTGGAGTTGCATGTTGCTACATTAGTCCAACAAGGAGAAATTTCTCGACAAAACTTGCCCTCTGAGGTTTACTTCAGAGGTATTATGCGGGCAATGGTGGAAAAGCTGGCAATCACTTTACCCGCAGACGTAAACCTCAGAATTTTAGAAATTGGCGGTGGAACTGGGATTGCCACGGCGGAATTACTGCCTGTGTTGTCATCCCAGCAAACAAACTATACTTTTACCGATGTGGGCGGTTTTTTTGTCAAAGAAGCCAAAAATAAGTTTAGTGCGTATCCTTTTGTCGAATATGGCTTACTAGACATCGAGCGATCGCCACAAAAGCAGGGGTACAATAGCCACAGTTTTGACGTAGTAGTAGCTGTCAATGTATTGCACACAATCCGCAACATCAAAGAAACTCTTCAGTATGTTCACTCTTTATTAGCTCCAGGAGGTTTCTTACTGCTCTGGGAGATCACTCAACCCAGACGAGAGTTTGACATGATTGACGGTCTGCTCATGAATCCCATAGAAGATGAAAAAGGCAGCCGCAACATGGGTAATCCATTTTTATCAAAGGAACAGTGGCAGGAAGCACTAAACTCCTATGGTTTTGTTGAGGTGGCGGCTTTGTCTGAATTTAAAGCCTTTGGAGAACATATCTTTGTTGCTCAGGCTTCTTCGTCAGCAGCATTATCAGCACCAGCAGCATTTACAGCTGCTTTAGTCGATCAAAAAGATATTGACAAGATGCCTCAAGTCTTGTCACATAAAAAGCCGGACATTGCCGACTGGTTTTATATTCCCTCCTGGAAACGCTCAGTACTGCCGCAGCCTTTTAAATCAAGAGTCCAGGTAAGTCAGCCGGGGTACTGGTTAGTATTTGTTGATGAGTGCGGCTTAGGTACTCAACTTGTGAAGCGACTTGAACTAGAAGGTCAAAATGTGATTACTGTAAAAGTTGGGGAGCAATTTGGTAGTGAGAGCGAATCTCCTACAGAGGGGCTTTGTCAACACATGTACACGATTAACCCTCGACAACAGGATGACTACAATGCCCTGATCAAAGAGCTTCGCACCCAAGACTTTATACCAGAGACGATTGTTCATTTATGGGGTGTTACACCTTTCGCTCACCATGAATCAAGACTTGAAGGATTTGACGAAACCCAAAATTTGGGATTGTATAGTTTGCTGTTTATAACTCAAGCACTTGGAAAACAGGATTTGACTAATAAGTTTCAAATCACAGTCGTTTCCAACAGTATGCAGTCAGTGACTGGAGAAGAAATTCTTTGCTCGGAGAAGGCGACTGTGCTTGGACCTGTTAAAGTCATTCCGCAAGAATACCCAAACATTCGCTGTCGTAGCATTGATCTTATTATTCCTTCGGAGGGAAGTAGACAAGAGGAAAAACTCACAGACCAACTGTTAACAGAACTCACTACTCCTACTTCTGACGTGATTATTGCCTACCGTGGTCTTCACCGTTGGGTGCAAACATTTGAGCCAGCTAGATTAGGAGAAGCAAAAGAAGGGAAATCACGGTTAAAGGAAGGAGGGGTCTATCTGATTACAGGTGGACTTGGAGGTATTGGTCTTGTACTGGCAGAACATTTGGCGAAAACTGTACGAGCTAAACTACTCCTAACAAAATATTCAGCTTTTCCTGCTAGAGACAACTGGGAAAAGTGGCTAACTACTCACGATGACACCGATAGCGTCAGCCGCCAGATTAGGAAAGTGCAAGAACTTGAAGAACTGGGTGCTGAAGTTTTGGTAGTCAATGCTGACGTAGCTAATCAGCAACAAATGCAAGAAGCGATAGCTCAAGCAGAAGAGAAATTTGGACAACTCAATGGCGTGATCCATGCTGCCACTATCTCTTCAGGAAGTTCATCTCTTATTCTGGAAGATATATGTCAAACTACGTGCAAACAGTACTTTCAGCCCAAAGTACATGGACTCTTAGTATTGGAAAATGTTTTACAGGATAGAGAGCTTGATTTTTGTTTATTGATGTCTTCCTTATCGTCAGTTTTTGGAGGAATAGGAACTGTTGCTTACTCAGCAGCAAATTTCTTCGTTGATGCTTTTGTTCATGAGCATAATCAGACAAATCCTATACCTTGGGTCAGTGCTAACTGGGGTTTCTGGAAAGTTGGACAAGAAGGGCAATTAAGACGAACTTTGGCGGAAAATTGGGGTGAATTAGGTCTTACACCGCAAGAAGGTGTCAATGCCTTTGAACGAATTTTATTCTGGAGTAAATTCAATCAGATATTGGTTTCCCCTGCTACTCTACAAACTACCATTGAAAAATGGGGTAAGCCTAAATCTTTACAAGAAAAAGCAGATTCTCAAAAAGTCAATGTATCTTATCGTCATTCGAGACCGAATTTAAAGAATGCCTATGTTGCTCCTAGTAATGATGTAGAGCGCAAGCTGTCCGATATTTTTCAAGAGTTACTGGGTATCGATCAGGTAGGTATTCATGATAACTACTTTGCTTTAGGGGGAGATTCCCTAACAGGAACTGTACTGATTTCTCAGCTTCGTAAAGATTTTCAGATAGAACTATCTGTTCGTTACCTCTTTGAGGCACCCTCCGTATTTGAATTGGCTGTAGTTATTGAAGAAACTCTCATAGAGGAATTAGAAAGACTATCTGAAGTTTAAGCTAATTTAAATTTGGAAAAGCTTAACTGAAAACCAGGAAAAATATTCGCTTCCAGGATTAATTATGAACATTCAAAAAGTAGGTATTGTTGGTGCAGGGGTGATGGGAATAGGGGTTGCACAAAACCTCGCTCAAACAGGTCATAAAGTAGTTCTTGTAGATATTTCTGAAAATATCCTGGATAAAGCTAAACACGAAATCAGAAATAATATCCGCTTTCAGGGTTTTTTCAAAAAAAGTGACAACACAGAAACTCCAGATAGTATCCTCAGTAAAATAGAGTTTTCGACAAACTATAAAAATTTAGAAAATGCAGATTTTGTCATAGAAAATGTTACCGAAAAATGGGATATTAAAAGAGAGGTCTATCCTCTAATAGATTCTATCTGTCCAGCAGATTGCATATTCGCAGCTAACACATCAGCAATTCCCATTACCCGCATAGCTTCAACCACCAAGCGTGCAGATAAAGTTGTTGGTATCCACTTTATGAATCCCGTACCAATGAAGCCAATGGTGGAGATGATTCGTGGATATCACACCTCTGAAACAACAATTGAGACGGCAAAACAAATGCTGACTCAGATGGGTAAAGAATGCATCATTGTCAATGATTCACCAGGTTTTGTTTCCAACCGCGTGTTGATGTTAACTATTAACGAAGCTGTTTTTCTATTGCAAGACCAAGTTGCTACAGCAGAAGATGTAGACAAAATCTTTAAAGGCTGTTTCGGTCACAAAATGGGGCCTTTAGAAACAGCAGATTTAATTGGGTTAGACACAATTTTATTTTCTATCGAAGTCTTGTACGAAAACTTTAACGATAGCAAATATAGACCATGCACTTTACTCAAAAAAATGGTAGATGCAGGGTTGCATGGTAGAAAAAGTGGTAAAGGATTTTACGTATATCAATAAATAGGAAATATCGAGACTAATGAACGAAATTCAAACTAAAATCAAAACTTTTCTTTCAAAATTTTTTGGCAATCATAATTTACAACCAGATGAAGATATTTTTGCTCTAGGTTTTGTAAATTCTATGTTTGCTATGCAACTGGTTTTATTTGTAGAGCAAGAGTTTCAGATTGCCATTGAGAATGAAGACTTGGAATTTGAAAATTTCCGTACAATCAACTCTCTTGCCAATTTAATTGAACGGAAAACTGCTATTTTCGCGCAGTAATAAAATATAAATTGCCATTTTATATGGCATAAATGGTATTATGAAGCTGGAACTATCTACTCAACAAAAAAACGCTAAAGCTGAATTTAAAGCTTTTGTTAATCAGGATATATGCCCTGATGCTGGCGAATGGGATAGGAAAGAATTTACCCCGCCAGAACTAATTAATAAAATAGCTCAACGTGGTTTTCTCGGTGCTATATTACCCCAAGAATATGGCGGTCAAGGAATGGACATGATTACCTATGGCATTCTCAACGAGGAAATTGGACGGGGATGTTCTTCTATTAGGAGTTTGTTGACAGTTCACAACATGGTTGCTCATGCTTTGTGTAAATGGGGTAATAAATTTCAAAAACAGTATTGGCTTCCTAAACTTGCATCTGGTGAAACTATTGCTGCTTTTGCGTTAAGTGAACCGAATGTAGGTAGCGATGCTAAAAGTGTAGAAACAACAGCAACAATTGCTGGTAATCTTTATATCTTAAATGGGCAAAAAAAATGGATTACCTATGGACAAATAGCAGATGTATTTTTGGTCTTTACTAAATGTGAAGGTAAACCTACTGCTTTTTTAGTTGAAAAAAATAGTCCTGGACTGTCAGTCAAACCAATGTCTGGAATTCTAGGTGTTAGGGCTTCAATGTCAGCAGAATTGCAGTTTAATAATTGTCAAATTCCTGAAGAAAATTTAGTAGGTAAACTGGGTTTTGGATTTTCCTATATTGCTGCTACTGCACTTGATTATGGTAGATATAGTGTGGCTTGGGGTTGTGTAGGTATTGCTCAAGCTTGTTTAGAAGCTTGTATTAAGTACACAAATGAGCGAAAACAGTTTGGCATTTATTTGAAAGAACATCAATTAATCCGCCAAAAGATTACTCAGATGATAACTAACATAAAAGCAGCAAGACTGTTATGTTATCAAGCTGGTTATCTCAAAGACATTAACGACCCTAACTCGATTATGGAGACTTCCATTGCTAAGTATTTTACATCCACAGAAGCTACGAAAATAGCAAATGATGCCGTCCAAATTCATGGTGGAAATGGTTGTAGTAGTGAGTACCCAGTTGAAAGGTATTTGCGAGACTCTAAAATTATGGAAATTATTGAAGGTAGTACTCAAATTCAAGAAATTACTATCGCAGAGTCAGGTTATCAAGATTATCTTTTTGCAACTGTTACTACTGACTTAGAAAATAAATTGGTAGAGAGAGTTTAATATATGATTAGTACTCAAGAAAAAAATATAAATAGTAAACAAAAAGATAAAAAAGTTATTAAATGTGTCGTTTGGGATTTAGATAATACCATCTGGCATGGAATTTTGCTGGAAGATGAAAAAGTTTCTCTACGAGAAAATGTAGCAAATATTATTCATACTTTAGATAATCGTGGTATCCTACAATCTATAGCTAGTAAGAACGAATATACTAAAGCAATTGCTAAATTAGAAGAATTTGGTTTAAAAGAGTATTTTTTATATCCACAAATAAATTGGAATTCTAAGGCTGATTCTCTGAAAGAAATTGCTAATT
The DNA here is from genome assembly GCF_036917355.1 of Nostoc sp. Taxonomy (GTDB): domain Bacteria; phylum Cyanobacteriota; class Cyanobacteriia; order Cyanobacteriales; family Nostocaceae; genus Nostoc. The sequence goes on along the minus strand of NZ_JBALDP010000062.1, from coordinate 142,836 downwards.
TACTTAATATTAGTGTGGATGCGATCGCATTTATTGACGATCAACTATTCGAACTAGAAGAAGTAAAATTTACCTTGCCAGAAATTCTCTGTATCAATGCAGATGAAATAGGCAATATTTTAGATATGCCTGTCATGAATCCCCGGTTTATTACGGAAGATTCCCGAATTAGAAGGTTGATGTACATTAGTGATATAGAACGTCAAAATGTAGAGAAAGAATTTGTTGGCACAACAGAAGAATTCTTAGCTACTCTCAAGATGAATTTCACAATATCTTCTGCTAAAGAAGAAGATTTGCAACGTGCAGAAGAATTAACATTACGAACTAACCAATTAAATACAACTGGTTATACCTACTCCTACGACGAACTAAATCATTTTCGCCAATCAGAAAACTATAAATTGCTGATTGCAAGTCTAGAAGACAAGTATGGCAGCTATGGGAAGATAGGGTTAGTTCTGATTGAATGCCAAAGGGAAATCTGGACGATAAAGCTATTGCTCATGTCTTGTCGCGTCATGTCGCGGGGAGTTGGGACAATCATGTTGAATCATATCATGAGTCTGGCTCAAAGCAATCATGTCCGACTTTTAGCAGAGTTTGCCCCCAACAATCGCAATCGAATGATGTATATATCTTATAAATTTTCCGGTTTTAAAGAAATTGATACTCAGGGTAATTTAGTAACTTTTGAAAATGATTTAACGCGGATTCAATCTGTACCAGATTATGTAAAGTTTCAAGTTATTAACTAAATTAATAAGTAATAAAATATTATGGATAAAACAAGAGATGATATTATTAAACGACGCTCTAAACTCTCACCTGAAAAACAAGCAATTTTAGAAAAGCGCTTACGGGGTGAGCATCATCTTAATACTAAACAAATAGCTATTTCTCGCCGTACCCAGCAAAACCTGGTTCCTTTATCCGCAGGTCAGCAGCGACTCTGGTTTGTTCAACAGTTAGAACCCCAAAGTTCTGTTTATAACGAATTTGCGTGTATACATTTACAAGGTATTCTCAATTTAGCCGCTCTAGAGAAGAGTTTTAATGAGATTGTCAAACGCCATGAATCTCTGCGGACTTCCTTTGAAACTTTGGATGAGCAACCAGTTCAAGTGATTCATCACAGCTTGACTCTAGAATTGCCAGTGGTGAACTTGAGCAACCTAACGCAAGCATTGCAAGATGCTGAAGTTGAGCGGCTAACTACTGAAATTACTCAAAAGCCTTTTGATTTAGCATCCACTCCATTGTTGCGAGGAATGTTATTGCAGACAGGCGAACAGGAACATTTGTTTTTGTTAGTCATTCACCACATTGTTTGTGATGGCTGGTCAATACAAGTGCTAAACCAAGAATTAGCAGCACTATACACAGCCTTCTCTGCTGAAAAATCTTCCCCACTTTCAGAACTACCCATTCAATATGCAGACTATTCTCTCTGGCAACATCAATGGTTGCAAGATGAGCGAGAAAAAACTCAACTTTCCTATTGGAAGCAGCAACTGACAAATGCTGTCACTACTTTGGATCTCCCCGCAGACCGTCCACGGCCTCCAGTACAAAGCTTCTCAGGATCGACTAGCTTTTTTCAGCTATCACCGCGCTTGACTGATATGCTGAGGTCTTTAAGCAAGCAACAGGGAGTTACCCTATTTATGACCTTGTTAGCGGCATTTCAAGCACAGTTGTACCGCTATACAAGCCAAGAAGATATCTGCATTGGCTCTCCAATTGCTAACCGCAACCATCCTGATATTGAAGGATTAATCGGTTTTTTTGTCAATATTCTTGTGCTGCGTACCGATCTTTCTGGAAACCCAAGTTTCCTGGAATTACTAAATCGAGTCCGTGCAGTATGTGTAGGAGCTTATGCTCATGCAGAGCTTCCTTTCGAGCGATTAGTCGGGGAACTACACTCTGAGCGCAATCTTAGTCATACCCCCTTGTTTCAAGTCATGTTTGCATTGCAGCAAGATACCAAAAAAGATTTGGTATTACCTGGTCTGACTCTAAAATGGCTGCAAACCGATAGTAAAACTAATAAATTTGACTTAACGCTGCATCTAGTGGATGCAAAGTCAGAACTTTCGGGGTGGTGGGAATACAATAATGACTTGTTTGATGCTGCCACTATTAACCGAATGACCGAGCATTTTACTAATTTACTAGAGGGTATTGTCAGCTATCCAGAAAAACGTTTATCAGATTTGCCACTATTAACAGAATCTGAACGCCAGACTCTGTTAGTTAAGTGGAACGATACGGAAGTTAAGTATCCTCAACAATGCATTCATGAGTTATTTGAAGCACAGGTAGAAAAAACACCCGATGCTGTGGCAGTGGTGTTTGAAGAAGAACAACTTACTTATCAAGAACTCAACAGTAGAGCGAATCAACTAGGGCATTATTTGCAAGACCTGGGAGTAAAACCAGAGGTATTGGTGGGGATTTGTGTAGAGCGCTCGCTCTCTATGGTGATTGGACTATTAGCCATCCTGAAAGCAGGTGGTGGATACATTCCACTAGACCCTAACTATCCCCAAGAACGCTTGGCTTATATGTTAGAAGACTCTCAACCAAGGGTTTTGTTAACACAACAACACTTAGTAGAAAGTTTACCAACTCACAAAGCTAAAGTAGTTTGCATTGATGGCGACTGGAGAGTAATTGCCAATAAAAACACAGAAAATCCTACGTGCAACATTACTTGCGATAACCTTGCTTACGTCATCTATACCTCAGGTTCTACAGGGAAACCAAAAGGGGCGATGAATACTCATCGGGGAATATGCAATCGCTTACTGTGGATGCAGGATGCCTACGGATTAACAACAGCAGATATTGTGTTGCAAAAAACACCTTTCAGTTTCGACGTATCTGTATGGGAATTTTTCTGGCCGTTGTTGACAGGTGCCCGTTTAGTAGTAGCTCAACCAGAAGGGCATCGAGATCCCAACTATTTAGTCAACTTGATTTTACAGCAGCAAATTACAACTTTACATTTTGTACCAGCAATGCTGCAAGTGTTTTTGTCAGCAGAAGGATTAGAAAAATGTCAGTCTCTGGTGCGAGTGTTCGCAAGTGGTGAAGCATTACCTGCTCAACTTCAACAACGCTTTTTTAATCGACTTGATGCCCAACTGCATAATCTTTATGGCCCAACAGAAGCAGCTGTAGATGTAACTTTTTGGGAGTGTAAAGATTGTGTTACCAACCAAAAGATTGTTCCCATCGGTCGTCCAATTGCGAATATTCAAATCTATCTGCTTGATAAATATCTTAACCCTGTTGCTATCGGTGTAACGGGTGAAGTTTATATTGGTGGGGTAGGAATAGGTAGAGGTTACTTAAACCGTCCCGAACTGACAGCAGAAAAATTTATCCCTAACCCTTTCAGCGATGAAGCAGCGCATCTCTATAAAACTGGGGATTTAGCCCGGTATTTAGCAAATGGAGAAATAGAGTATATTGGTCGTATTGATTATCAAGTAAAAATCCGTGGTTTCCGCATTGAATTGGGAGAAATTGAAGCGGCAATCACTCAACATCCTACAGTCCGAGAAACTGTAGTTGTAGTATGCGATGATTCAGCAGATTCTAAACGTTTAGTTGCTTATGTAGTTCTTCAAAAAGAGCAAATACTGACAACTTTTGAACTACGCGACTTTTTGGAGTCAAAGTTGCCAAGCTACATGATACCATCGGCTTTTATCATATTAGAGGCACTCCCACTAACACCTAATGGGAAGGTTGACCGGAAGGCACTACCAATCCCCGAATCAACACAGATATTATCATCGGATATTATTCTTCCTTCTACACCAATTGAGAATTTATTAGCAGGTATTTGGGCAGAAATACTTGGTATTGAAAAAGTAGGTATTGATAATAATTTCTTTGAACTAGGTGGTCATTCCTTAATCGCTACTCGTGTAATTTCCCAAATTCGGCAAGTGTTTCAAGTAGAACTTCCTTTACGTGATTTATTTGAAAAACCAACAATAGCTGGGCTAGCAAAAGAAATTGAAAAAGCGATCGAGGTAGACTCAGGAGATCGGGCAACAAATATTGAACGGATTGCGCGATCGCCAGAATTACCGCTATCATTTGCTCAACAACGGTTATGGTTCCTTGCCCAATTAGAGCCAAATAGTCCCTTCTACAATATTCCTGCTGCTGTTCTCCTAGAGGGACAATTGAATGTAGAGGCATTACAACAAAGCTTTAACGAAATTATCAGCCGCCATGAAGCCCTACGAACCAATTTTCAAACAAGAGAAGGGCAAGCGATCGCTGTTATCTCGGAAGCTGTATCATTAACATTAATAGTATTTGATATTAGCGATTTATCTTTAAACCAACAAGAAGCCGAAGTTAAAAAAGAGGCTTATAAAGAAGCACAGAAACCTTTTGATCTGAAAGACGACTTGCTGCTGAGAGTCAAATTATTACATCTTGGTCAAGAAAAACACATAATATTATTGACAATGCACCACATCGTCTCTGACGGTTGGTCAATAGGTGTATTAGTGCGGGAGTTGGCAACACTTTATCAAGCTTTCTGTGATAGACAACCGTCACCGTTACCTGCACTACCAATACAATATGTAGACTTTGCGGCTTGGCAACGACAATGGCTGCAAGGAGAAGTACTAAAAACTCAAATATCTTATTGGCTCAAGCAGTTAGAGAATGCACCAAAAGTATTAGAGTTACCCACTGATTATCCCAGACCAGCAATTCAGACTTTCCGAGGTTCAACCTACTCATTCAAGCTATCTGATAAACTCTCTTTTGCCTTAAATAAATTAAGCCAGCAACAGGGAAGTACTTTATTTATGACGCTGTTAGCAGCTTTCAAAACATTGCTATGGCGTTACACAGGTAGTGAAGATATTGTGGTCGGTTCGCCCATCGCTAACCGCAATCGAGCAGAGATAGAAGGGTTAATTGGTTTTTTTGTCAACACTTTAGTCCTACGGACTAACTTAGTAGGAAATCCCTGCTTTGAAGAGTTACTCAAGCGGGTGCGGAAAGTAGCTTTAGAAGCTTATGCACATCAAGATTTACCCTTTGAGTTGTTAGTTGAAGAACTGCAACCAGAGCGAGACTTAAGTCATACACCACTATTTCAAGTGATGTTTGTGCTTCAGAATGCGCCGATGTCTGCCTTAGAGTTACCTGGTTTGACTTTAAGCCCCTTAGAAAGCAATAGTAATAGTGCCAAGTTGGATTTAACCCTATATATGACTGAAACAGCCGATGGGTTAATTGGTAATTTAGAATACAATACTGATTTATTTGAGGAAAGTTCCATACAAAGAATGGCGGCGCATTTACAAATGTTGCTTGAAGGAATTGTTGCTAATCCACAGCAGTGTTTGTCAGAGTTACCATTGTTAACAGAATCTGAGCGATGCCAATTAATGCTTGAGTGGAATGATACGGAAGTTAAGTATCCTCAACAATGCATTCATGAGTTATTTGAAGCGCAGGTAGAAAAAACACCCGATGCTGTGGCAGTGGTGTTTGAAGAAGAACAACTTACTTATCAAGAACTCAACAGTAGAGCGAATCAACTAGGGCATTATTTGCAAGACCTGGGAGTAAAACCAGAGGTATTGGTGGGGATTTGTGTAGAGCGCTCGCTCTCTATGGTGATTGGACTATTAGCCATCCTGAAAGCAGGTGGTGGATACATTCCACTAGACCCTAACTATCCCCAAGAACGCTTGGCTTATATGTTAGAAGACTCTCAACCAAGGGTTTTGTTAACACAACAACACTTAGTAGAAAGTTTACCAACTCACAAAGCTAAAGTAGTTTGCATTGATGGCGACTGGAGAGTAATTGCCAATAAAAACACAGAAAATCCTACGTGCAACATTACTTGCGATAACCTTGCTTACGTCATCTATACCTCAGGTTCTACAGGGAAACCAAAAGGGGCGATGAATACTCATCGGGGAATATGCAATCGCTTACTGTGGATGCAGGATGCCTACGGATTAACAACAGCAGATATTGTGTTGCAAAAAACACCTTTCAGTTTCGACGTATCTGTATGGGAATTTTTCTGGCCGTTGTTGACAGGTGCCCGTTTAGTAGTAGCTCAACCAGAAGGGCATCGAGATCCCAACTATTTAGTCAACTTGATTTTACAGCAGCAAATTACAACTTTACATTTTGTACCAGCAATGCTGCAAGTGTTTTTGTCAGCAGAAGGATTAGAAAAATGTCAGTCTCTGGTGCGAGTGTTCGCAAGTGGTGAAGCATTACCTGCTCAACTTCAACAACGCTTTTTTAATCGACTTGATGCCCAACTGCATAATCTTTATGGCCCAACAGAAGCAGCTGTAGATGTAACTTTTTGGGAGTGTAAAGATTGTGTTACCAACCAAAAGATTGTTCCCATCGGTCGTCCAATTGCGAATATTCAAATCTATCTGCTTGATAAATATCTTAACCCTGTTGCTATCGGTGTAACGGGTGAAGTTTATATTGGTGGGGTAGGAATAGGTAGAGGTTACTTAAACCGTCCCGAACTGACAGCAGAAAAATTTATCCCTAACCCTTTCAGCGATGAAGCAGCGCATCTCTATAAAACTGGGGATTTAGCCCGGTATTTAGCAAATGGAGAAATAGAGTATATTGGTCGTATTGATTATCAAGTAAAAATCCGTGGTTTCCGCATTGAATTGGGAGAAATTGAAGCGGCAATCACTCAACATCCTACAGTCCGAGAAACTGTAGTTGTAGTATGCGATGATTCAGCAGATTCTAAACGTTTAGTTGCTTATGTAGTTCTTCAAAAAGAGCAAATACTGACAACTTTTGAACTACGCGACTTTTTGGAGTCAAAGTTGCCAAGCTACATGATACCATCGGCTTTTATCATATTAGAGGCACTCCCACTAACACCTAATGGGAAGGTTGACCGGAAGGCGCTACCTGCACTTGATACACTACCTTCAGAATTTGAAGAAACCTTTGTTGCACCTCAGACAGCAATCGAAAAACAGTTGGCTATTATCTGGATGGAAGTACTTGGCTTAGAAAAGTTAGGAGTAAACGACAACTTTTTTGAATTGGGTGGACATTCACTCTTCGCAACCCAAGTTATATCCCGCATAAATAAAAGCTTTGAAATTGAGTTACCATTGCGCCGGCTTTTTGAATTACCAACAGTAACAAAAATAGCTCAAATTATCGAGGATAAACAGTTAATTACTCAGTCAATCCCACCATTTGAACGAGTTTCACGAGAGATAGAATTACCCTTATCTTTTGCCCAAAAAAGATTATGGTTTTTAGACCAATTGGCAAGTGAAACTTCTACATATAATATGTCATCTGCGGTTTACCTAAATGGACATTTAGACATACATATTTTAGAGCAAAGTTTCAAAGAGCTTTTGCGGCGTCAAGAACTATTACGTACTACTTTTGGGAAATTCAATGGAGTTTCCGTACAAATAATTACTCCATCGGTTTCTATTTGTTTGCCAATAATCGATTTAAATGAAATTTCCGAAGAAAAACAGTTCTTTAAGGTGCAGCAGTCAATTCTGGAAGAAGCTCAACGACCTTTTGACTTAGCTAAGGGCCCATTACTGCGGGTTAGCTTATTACGCTTGGGTGAAGAATCTTATGTATTGCTGTTGGTAATGCATCATATTATTTCTGATGGTTGGTCAATTGGTATACTTATTCGAGAATTTTCTGCACTTTATGCAGCTTTTCTCAAAGGAGAACCTTCACCTTTACCAGAATTGCCGATTCAATATGCAGATTTCGCCTATTGGCAAAATCAGTGGTTGCAAGGAGAAGTGATGGAGAAAAACCTATCTTATTGGAAACAGCAACTTGCAAACTTACCTGTGCTGGAATTGCCTACCGACTATCCCCGTCCTGAAATCCAAACTTTTCGCGGTAGTAGGCAAAATCTAGAATTGCCAAAAGAACTTTGTGAAGAAATTAAAGCATTAAGTGGTAGGGAAGGAGTCACTCTATTTATGACTCTAGTAGCAGCATTTAAGACTTTGATGCATTACTGCACAAATCAGGATGATATTGTTGTAGGTACTGATGTTGCTAACCGTAATTTTCCAGAAATAGAGAATATTATTGGTTTTTTTGTTAATCAGCTAGTATTACGTACTTACCTTGGTGGCGATCCAACTTTTCAAGAATTATTGAAACGTGTTCATGAGGTGACATTGGCTGCCTATGAACATCAGGATATGCCATTTGACCAATTGGTATTAGCCTTAAAAACAGAACGAGATTTAAGCCGTACACCTTTGTTTCAATCCAAGTTTGTTTTACAAAATTTCCCAACCTTCCCACTGGAACTAGAAGGTTTGAAGTTGAAAATTATCGAAGATATTGACAATGGTACAGCTAAATTTGATTTACTATTGACTATGTGGGAAAGCAAACAAGGGTTGAGTGGTAGTTTGGAATATAGCACAGACTTATTTAATGCTGCTGCGATCGCTAAATTTATTACAGATTATGAAATTATTTTGCGTGCCGTTGTTGCTCAACCTAATATTAAATTTACAGCCATAAAAGAAATACTGCTAACAGCAGACAAACAAAGACAAGATGCAAAGCAGCAGGAATTTAAACAAGCCCGCCGCCAAAAATTTAAAGCATTTAAGTCTCAGCCAAAAGCTACAGTAATTAACTTATCTCAACAAGAATTAATTACAGAGTCTTTTCTACAATTTGAAGGTAATCTACCTTTGGTGATTACGCCTAAATTCAGCGATTTGAATTTACCAATTTGGGCTGAGAACAATCAACAATTTATTATTAATAATTTGTTTAAATATGGAGGAATTTTATTTAGGGGCTTTGCTATTAATCAAAAAGAAGATTTTGAGCAATTCGTTAGTGCCGTATGTCCTCAATTAATGCCTTACATAGAATCTTCCACACCTCGTACTAAATTAAGCGAAAAAGTTTATACATCTACTGAATTCCCAGCCGATCAAACCATTGCTTTACATAATGAATCATCATATTCCAGTACCTATCCAATGAAGATATGGTTTTGCTGTATTGAACCTGCAAACCAAGGAGGAGAAACTCCGATTGCTAATGTGAGAAAAGTATTTCAACGTATTCATCCTCAGATTAGAGAACGCTTTCAAGAAAAAGGCTGGATGTTAGTTCGCAACTATGGTAATGGATTTGGTTTACCTTGGCAAAAAGCTTTTCACACAGCAGATAAAGCTGTGATGGAAGATTATTGTCGTAATGCTTGCATTCAGGTTGAGTGGAAAGATAGTAACCGTTTAAGAACTCGTCAAGTTCGTCCAGCCATAGCACAACATCCAAAAACTGGTGAAATGGTTTGGTTTAATCATGTTGTTTTTTGGCATGTGTCAAGTTTACAAACACAATTTCGAGAAAAATTTCTCAGCGAGTTTACAGAAGAAGATTTACCATACAACACTTTTTATGGTGATGGTTCTTCTATTGAAGACTCAGTTATTGCAGAAATTCGTGAAGCTTATCGACAAGAAATGATTATTTATCCTTGGGAAAAAGGGGATATATTAATGCTAGATAATATGTTGACCGCTCACGGACGTAATCCCTATTCTGGTTCCAGAAAAATTTTAACTGCGATGGGTGAGCCTTTTCAGCATCATTTTTAAATAATAATTCAGTTATCAAACGCATACACTAGGCATCATGATTAATTAGTCACTACAACTTTTTCAATCCAGATATTATGAATAATAAATCAATTTACGGTTTTCAACTTTCGCCACAACAAAAACATTCATGGCTACTACAACAAAATAACCATAGCCGTGCCTATCGTTCATTTAGTACGGTGGAAATTACAGGAGATTTAAATATCGAAGCATTGAAAATTGCCGTAAAAAGTGTTGTCAACAGACATCAAATTCTTAGTACCAGTTTTCGTTGCTTACCAGGAATGAATATTCCAATACAAGTAATTGAAAATGGTGGCAATTTCTTAATAGAAGAACATGACTTCAGAACGATGGAATCTGAAGAAAAAAATAATGCTGTTGAATTACTTATTGAATCTGGTAAACAGCAAATTTTTGACTTGGAAAAATCATCTTCATTAAAGATATCTCTAGCTACTCTTTCAGCATTTAAAAATATATTGCTGTTAAACTTACCTGTTCTATACGCAGATGCAATCTCACTTAATAATTTAGTCGCAGAAATAAGTCGTGCCTACACTGGGCATTTGCATGATGATGAACCAGTGCAATACATTGTCTTTTCAGATTGGCAAAATGAATTATTAGAATCAGAAGAAGCAGAAATTGGTAGAGAATATTGGCGACAAAAAGATATCACCCATATTTTCAACTTGAAACTGCCAAATGAAAAGTTATTATCTAAAGAAACTGAATTTCAACCTCAAATTTTTACTCAGACAATTTCATCTAAATTAACAGCACAAATAACCGCGATCGCTGAAAAGTTTAATACTACTGAATCAACAGTATTCCTAACATGTTGGCAAATACTACTATGGCGTTTAACCAATGTATCAAATATAGTTATTGGAACTAGTTGCGATGGAAGATCGGAAGAAGAACTTCAAGAAATGATAGGACTACTTGCCAAATATGTACCAGTGGATTGTCATCTCGAAGGTAGCTTAAAGTTTAGCGAAGTTATAAAACAAATTGCTTTTACTCAAAATCAAGCATCTGAATGGCAAGATTGTTTTAATTGGGAACTAGTTTCAGGATTAAAGAAAGTTACCAATTATGTACCTTTTTTCCCCTTCTGTTTCGACTTTATAGACAAAACTTCTAACTTATTGACTCCAAATGCAATTACATTTTCTCTATCAAAGCAATATGTTTGTTTCGATAAGTTCAAAGTAAAATTATCATTTATACGTATAGAAAACTCTCTTCATACTGAATGGCACTACGATACAGAATTATTTTTAACACAAGATATCGAACGTTTAGCAGGGCAATTTTTTACTCTCTTAGAAAGTGCAATTAATCATCCATACTCATTCGTAAGTGAATTAGACATACTCAGCAGTATCGAAAGACAACAACTGTTAATTGAATCTAATAATACACAATCTGTTTTTCCAATAGATAAATGTTTTCATCAACTTTTTGCAGAACAAGTAGAACGCACGCCAGAAAACATTGCTATTATTTACCAAAATCAGCAATTTACCTACCAAGAATTAAACACTTGTGCCAACCAACTAGCTAATTACCTACAACAATTAGGTGTAAAACCAGATGTCATGGTAGGGCTTTGTGTTGAGCGATCGCCTTTAATGTTGATTGCAGTTTTAGGCATTTTAAAAGCAGGTGGTGCTTATGTACCGATTGACCCTAACTATCCCTTAGAAAGAAAAACTTTTATACTAAACGATTCTCAAATGCCAGTGCTGCTGACTCAACAGCATCTATTGGCAGATTTAGCCACAAATGAAATTAAAGTAATTTGTATAGATAATGATTGGGAAACTATAAACCAACAAAAAAATGAAAATCCAATTACTACAACAACCGCATTAAATTTAGCTTATGTTATTTACACCTCTGGTTCCACTGGTAAACCAAAAGGAACTCTAATCCCCCATCAAGGATTAGTTAACTACTTAAGTTGGGCTACTCAAAGATATGCAGTAGAACAAGGAGTAGGAAGTTTAGTCCACTCGCCTCTAGGTTTTGACTTAACAATTACCAGTCTTTTTTCACCTTTATTAGTTGGTCGTACAGTAGAACTACTATCAGAAGAACAAGGTATTGAAACCCTTTCTGAAGCTTTAAAGAAAAGCTCAAATTTAAGTTTGGTGAAGATTACCCCCGCTCACTTAGATTTACTTAAGCAACAGTTATCCAAAGAAGAGATCGCTAATAAAACGAGAGCTTTTATTATTGGTGGCGAAAACTTATTAGCTGAAAGCATCACCTTTTGGCAAGATGTAGCTCCAGAAACCATATTAGTAAATGAATACGGCCCCACAGAGACAGTTGTAGGCTGTTGTGTTTATCAAGTTCCAGTCGGGAAACATTCTACAGGTTCCATACCTATTGGAAAGGCGATCGCTAATACTCAGTTGTACATTTTAGACCAATATTTGCAATCAGTACCAATGGGAGTACCGGGTGAATTGCACATTGGCGGACTTGGATTAGCTAGAGGTTATTTAAATCAACCTGAATTAACAGCACTGAAATTTATCCCCAATCCCTTTAGTAAACAAGAAGGCGATCGCCTTTACAAAACAGGTGATTTAGTTCGCTTTTTACAAAGTGGCGATATTGAGTATATCGGTCGCATTGATAACCAGGTTAAAATACGTGGTTTCCGTATTGAATTAGGAGAAATTGAAGCGACTATTAATCAACATCCATCAATATCGACAAGTGTAGTTATCCTTCGGGAGGATAAATCTGGAAATCAAAACTTAATAGCTTATACAACTCTCCACCCAAATAAAACATTAACAATTCCTGAACTGCGCCGCTTCTTGAAGAATAAATTGCTTGACCAGATGCTACCAAATGCCTTTATGATATTAGAAGCGTTACCATTAACATCTAATGGTAAAGTAGACCGTCAAGCATTGCCGATGCCCGATGTTCTGCGCCCAGAATTAGAAGTTGCTTATGTAGTACCGCAAACTGAGGTGGAAAAGATAATAGCCTCTGTTTGGCAGAAAGCTTTGAATCTTCAAAAGATAGGTATTCACGATAATTTCTTTGAAATTGGCGGTCATTCATTACTTTTAGTCAGAGTTCACAGCCAATTGCAGGAAATATTAAAAGCCGAACTATCAACCCTTGATTTGTTTAGGTATCCCACCATCAGTTCGTTAGCAGAGTTTTTAAATTCATCTCCAAATATCACAGAGTTTTTCCAGGATAATGATACTCAAGCAGAGAAAATATCATCTGGTAAAGTGCAACAAAAAAAACGGCTTCAAAAAATGAAATCAGTTGAAAATAATTAAGGAATTAACAACTAATGAATATTCCAACTGGTGCATATCCTACGAACGGTTCAGAAATAGCAATTATTGGATTAACAGGAAGATTTCCTGGAGCTAAAAATGTTGACGAATTTTGGCATAATCTCCAAAATGGTATAGAATCAATTTCTACTTTTAGTGATGAAGAACTATTGCAAGCAGGAGTTGATGCAGCGCTTCTCAGTAATCCCAATTATGTTAAAAGAAACGCTGTCATAGAAAATGCAGAACTTTTTGATGCCGACTTTTTTGGTTTTAATCCCAGAGATGCAGAAATAACTGATCCCCAACACCGAATTTTTTTAGAGTGTGCTTGGGAAGCGCTGGAAAAAGCAGGGTATAATTCTGAAACATACAATGGTTCTATAGGTGTTTTTGCTGGTTCTAACTTAAGCGGTTATTTACTAAACATTTATTTTAATCAAAATATTAGAAACTCAATAGACGAACGGCAAATAGCGATTGCTGGCGATAAAGATTATCTGGCTACACGTACTTCTTACAAACTTAATTTAACGGGGCCTAGCTATACAGTTCAAACAGCTTGTTCAACCTCATTAGTAGCTGTTCATTTAGCCTGCCAAAGTTTGCTCAATGGTGAATGCGACATGGCTTTGGTTGGTGGTGTTTCCATCAGCGCGTCAAGAAAATCTGGCTATCTTTATCAAGAGGGAAGTATTAATTCTCCTGATGGACACTGCCGTGCTTTTGATGCTAAAGCACGGGGAACAGTAGGCGGAGAAGGTGCGGGAATCGTTGTTTTGAAAAGATTAGAAGATGCCTTAAATGATGGAGATTTTATTCACGCTGTAATTAAAGGTTCGGCGATAAATAACGATGGCTCAAACAAAGTTAGCTACACTGCACCCCGCATAGAAGGTCAAGCTAAAGTTATCAAAACGGCTCAACTTGTTGCAGAGTTAGAAGCAGAAACAATAACTTATATTGAAGCTCACGGGACGGGAACATCTTTAGGAGATCCAATTGAAATTGCAGCACTGACACAAGCATTTCAAAGCAGTACAAAAAATAAAAACTTCTGTGCAATTGGTTCCTTAAAAACAAATATAGGGCATTTAGATGCAGCTGCTGGTGTTGCAGGTTTAATTAAAACAGTCTTAGCTCTTAAACACAAACAAATTCCTCCTAGCCTACATTTTGAAGAACCCAATCCTCAAATTGATTTCGCCAACAGTCCCTTTTATGTCAACAACAAACTTTCCGAATGGAAAGTAGACAAGCATCCTAGACGTGCAGGAGTCAGTTCTTTTGGTATTGGCGGTACTAATGCCCATGTAATTTTAGAAGAAGCTCCAGTTTTTACAACCAAAGAGAGTGTTTCTCGCCCCTGGCAGTTGTTAGTTATCTCTGCCAAAACTCAAACTGCTTTAGAATCAGCTACAACTAACCTTGCTAATTATTTAGTACAACATCCTGATAGCAATCTTGCTGATATAGCTTATACTTTGCAAGTCGGACGCCGAAATTTTAACCATCGTCGAGCGTTGCTGTGTCAGGATATTCCAGATGCTATAAAAATACTAACTGCGCCAAAAAAAGAAAGAGTTTTAAATAATTACTCAGAAGACCGTAAACATTCAATTGTGTTTATGTTTCCTGGACAGGGAGCGCAGTATGTAAACATGGGACGGGAATTATACGAAGCAGAACCGATTTTTCGAGAACAAATTGATGATTGTTGTAAATTACTCAAACCATATTTAAAATTAGACCTGAAAGATATACTTTATCCTTCGACAATCGAAGCTACAGAAGAACAACTTAAACAAACTTCCCTAGCGCAAGTTGCGCTATTTGTGATTGAATATGCCCTTGCTAAACTTTGGATGGCGTGGGGTATCCATCCGCAAGCGATGATTGGTCATAGCATCGGCGAGTATGTAGCTGCTTGTATTTCAGGTGTTTTTTCTTTAGAAGAAGCATTGACTTTAGTCGTAATTCGCGGACGACTGATGCAAGAAGTCGAAGCTGGTTCGATGCTTTCCGTTTCTCTCTCTGCCAAAGAAATACAACCTATGTTAGGTTCAGAACTTTCTTTAGCAGCTAGCAATGCTCCATCACTTTGTGTGGTTTCTGGTGCGACTAATGCGATCGCACTATTACAAAATCGTTTGACGGAGCAAGGTGTTGATTGTCGTTGGCTGCATACATCTCATGCTTTTCATTCTCAGATGATGGAGCCGATTTTAGAGCCATTTGTACGCCATATTAGAGAAGTCAATCTGAAATCACCTCAAATTCCTTTTGTTTCCAACGTTACGGGAACTTGGATTACAGCAGATCAGGCGACTGATCCTGACTACTGGGCTAGACATCTACGACAACCCGTATTATTTAACGAGGGAATCGCCGAAGTTCTGCAACAGCCTGAGCGAATACTGTTGGAAGTTGGCCCAGGACGAACATTAACTACCCTAGCTAAACGACAGTTGGTTTCACAAGCTGTGGTGCTAACTTCATTGCGGCATCCTCAAGAGCAAATTTCTGATGTCGCATTTTTGCTTAATACTCTCTCTCGGCTTTGGCTTTCAGGATTGCAAATAAACTGGGCAGGCTTTTATACAAAAGAGCAACGCAGACATATTCCTTTGCCCACCTATCCTTTTGAACGTCAGCGTTACTGGATTGAAGCTAACCCCGAAACTGCGTTATCAAAGGTATCACAAAAATCATTAGGTAAAAAGCCAGATATTGCCGATTGGTTTTATATCCCAATCTGGAAACAATCTACACCACTTGATTTTTTTCAAGGGAAGGAACTAGTAATTGATAAAAACACTCGTTGGTTAGTTTTTATCGATGAATATGGAATTGGAAGCGAAGTTGCTAAAAGGCTAGAACAGCAAAATCATGTTGTTACAGTTAGGGTTGCAGATAAATTTACTAAGCTGAACGAACATACATATACCATTAACCCCCAACAAAGAAATGACTACGATACTTTGCTTCAAGAACTCCAAAAAGAGAGTTTGATTCCAAATGCAATCGCTCACTTTTGGAGCATTACGCCAAATGATACTTTATCTAACAATAAGTTAAAAAAACAAATTTCTGAAGACTGCCAAAATCTTGGCTTTTGGAGTTTATTGTATTTAACACAGGCATTAGGAAAGCAAAATATCAGCCATTCTCTGAATTTGAATGTTGTAACTAACAATCTATATAATGTCATTGGCGACGAAAAGTTATGCCCAGAAAAGGCAACTATCTTGGGGCCGTGTAAGATAATTAACAAGGAATATCCAAACATTAATTCCTGTCTGATCGATGTAGTAATTCCTGTTTCTAACACCTCACCAACACAAAAGTTTATTGACTATCTGATTACAGAACTAACAACACAGCAAACCAATAATATAGTTGCTTATCGTGGATATCGTCGTTGGATTCAAACCTTTGAAAATATCCGTTTGGATGAAAGTACCGCAGAGAAAACTAAGTTAAGGCAAGGAGGAGTTTACTTAATTACTGGTGGACTTGGTGGCATAGGTTTGGTATTGGCAGAACATTTAGCAAAGACAGTACAGGCTAAGTTAATTTTAATTAGCAGAAAGGGATTACCGGAGCGATCGCACTGGAATCAATGGCTAGAAAATCATGATAGCAAGGATAGTCTTAGCTGCAAGATCCAAAAAATGCTAGCACTTGAAGAGTTGGGATCGGAAGTTGAGGTTAAAAGCGCCAATGTAGCTAGCTACGAAGAAATGCAGATAGCCGTTACTGAAGCCTTAGAAAAATTTGGTCAAATCAATGGTGTTATCCATGCAGCAGGTATTGCTGGTGGTGGCATAATCCAACTAAAAACAGAAGATGTAGCAAACAGCGTCTTAGCACCAAAAGTCAAGGGCACATTAGTATTAGAGGAAATATTAAACTTAAAAAATATCGATCTAGATTTCTTAGTACTTTGTTCATCTCAAAGTTCTATATTGAGCGAATTTGGACAGGTCGATTATTGTGCAGCTAATGCATTTTTAGATGTTTATGCACATTATCGTACTTCTAAATCTGACCAATTTACAGTGGCAATCAACTGGAGTACTTGGCAAGAGGTAGGGATGGCAGTAGAGACAGCACTACCCGAACAACTAAAGCTTCAACGTGAAGAGGATCTCAAAAAAGGAATATTATCTAAAGAAGGTGCTGAAGCTTTTAATCGCATTTTACTAACTAGCTTGCCTCATGTTGTTGTGTCTCCGCAAGACTTCCAAACAGTAATTGAGCAGGACAATGCTTTCAATTATCTAGAAAAAGAATTAGCATTTTTATCAGAGACATCAATAACAAATATTGCCCAACTTAATCATCCACGTCCAAACTTAGCAAATATTTATGTAGCTCCTCGTAACGAAGTTGAGCAGACCCTTGCTGACATCTGGCAACAGTTTTTAGGAATTGATAAAGTTGGTATTCATGACAACTTTTTTGAGTTGGCAGGAGATTCAATCATTACAATCCAAATTGTTGCTAAAGCAAACAAATTAGGTTTAAAGTTAACCTCTCAGCAAATGTTTATGCACCAAACTATTGCTGAATTAGCAACAGCAGCAGGTGTAGCTGAAACTAAACAGACTGAAAATAATTCAACAACTAAAGAGGTATACCTTACACCCATCCAGCATCGGTTCTTTGACCAGAATAAACCAGATGGATATTCCTTGAGCCAGTCTTTCATGCTGGAGATGCAACAAATATGCAATCCAAAATTATTAAAGCAGGCTGTAGAATATGTGATTGAACACCACGATACATTTCGTCTACGTTTTGTTAAAAAAGAATCTGGCTGGCAGCAAATAAAAGCTGATACTAATGATATAATGGTATACAAGCATATAGATTTGTCTTCACTTGGTGAAAAGGAGCAACAATATGCTTTTGAATCTGCAACGACAGAACTACAAAGTAACTTCAACCTAAGTGAAGGTCCCCTTGTAAAAGTTGCTTTTTTGGAATTGCGATCGCAGCAAAATAGCTACCTATTAATTACCATCCACCATCTGTTAGTAGATGCTGTTTCTTGGCAGATTTTGCTAGAAGATTTACAAACAGCTTATCAGCAACTCAGTCAAGGTGAAGTCATAGATTTGCCTAATCAGACCACTTCATTCCAGCGATGGACGCAGTGTTTGCAAGAGTACGCTCAGACTTCAGAAATCATCCAAGAGCAAGACTATTGGTTGGCAAAATTCCAAAAACATTTCTATAGTCTACCTGTTGACTATTCTGCAAGTGAAAATACGAGAGCTAAGGCTGACATAGTATCATTTTCTCTGGATAAACAGGAAACACAAGCCTTATTAAAAAATGTTAATAAGGCTTATAATACCCAGATTAACGATGTTCTGCTAACAGCTTTAGTACAAGCTTTTGCAAAGTGGACGGGAGAGAAGCAACTATGGGTAGATCTAGAAGATAATAGTCGAGAGACAATTTTCAAAGATGTAAATAATATATCTTTGTCTCGTACAGTTGGTTTATTTAAAACTTGCTTACCAATTATTTTAGATATAACAGAAGCTTCGGAACAGGGAAGTGCATTGATAGCAGTCAAAGAGTATTTACGTAGAATTCCAAATAAAGGAATTGGGTACGATATACTGCGCTATATAACCAGTAATCCAGAAATAAATTCAAAGCTCAAATCTTTTCCCCAACCTCAAGTAAGTTTTAATTACTTAGGTAATTTTGACCCTGTGAGATTACAGTCATCTTTATTCGATTTAACCGGACAGTCTCTTAAAGTTAGCCAAAGTCCACAAGCAAATCGATTTTATTTACTGGAAATTAACGGAATTATTCTTCAAGATAAACTGCAATTTAATTGGACTTATAACACAGCAGTTCATCGTCGAGAAACAATTGAAACTTTAGTCCAAAGCTTCCTTAGAGAGATGCGAAGCATAATTGCTCACTGTGAGTCTCTTGAAGCAGAGAAATATACACCTTCCGACTTTCCCAGAGCTAACTTGAGCCAACAAGACCTAGATAAATTTCTGGCAAAAATTAACCGAACAAGTGAGAAAAAAGCACAATGAAAACAGAAAATGTCGAGGACATTTATGAACTTACACCCGTACAAAAGGGGATGCTATTTCACTGTTTGTATGCAAGCGAATCAGCACTATACTTTTTTCACCATACCTTAACTTTGCATGGTAATCCAAACGTAGAAGCCTTTGAACAAGCATGGCAAAAAGTAGTAGATAGACATACCGTTTTGCGTACAGGATTTTACTGGGAAGACATAGACAATCCATTACAAGTTGTTTATAAACAAGTAAAAGTTACCTTAAATCAGTACGATTGGCGTGGTTTTGAAGAAGCAGAACAACAAGAGCGATTAAAATTATTTTTAGAGAGCGATCGCAAATTAGGTTTTGACTTTTCTCAACCATGTTTAATGCGTCTAACTTTGATTCGTCTTGCTGATGAATGTTATGAATTTGTTTGGAGCAATCATCATATAACCACAGACGGATGGTCTGGCCCAATCATATTAGAAGAATGCTTACAAATTTACGAAGCGCTTTGTGAATCTAAAGACGTGATTTTAGCACCAGTTCGTCCTTTTAGAAATTATATCGACTGGTTGCAGCAGCAAAATATAGCTAAAACCGAAAGCTTTTGGCGGCAAGCATTACAAGGAGTTAAAGCACCCACTCCCTTAACTTTTATAGAAAATAATCAATTATCTAACCAACAGGAAAGGTATGATGAAGAGAGAATTAACCTATCCGAAGCAACTACAAAAGCACTACTATCTTTTGCTACAAAAAATCACTTTACTCTTGCCACATTAGTTCATGGAATCTGGTCTATTCTCCTCAGTCGTTATACTTGTCGTAACAATATAGTCTATGGATGTACTGTCACAGGAAGACCAGTTGACTTGGCCGAGGTAGATTCAATAGTTGGTATGTTTATAAATACCTTACCAATTAATGTCAAATTGAATCCTGAGCAACAGTTCTTGTCATGGCTACAAGATTTTCAGACTCAATTAGTAGAAGCGCGTCATCATGAATATACTCCACTGACGCAAATTCAAGGTTGGAGTGAAGTACCTCGAAATTTACCTATGTTTGAAACTATTGTTGTAGTTGAGAACCTTCCGGTAAGTCAATTTGTGCGAAATTGGAAAGGAAATATCCGATTTAAGCAGACTGGAACTTATTACAGAAATAACTACCCTTTGAATTTAGTTATATATCCAGACTCCGAAATTATAGTGGCAATTTCATACGATTCTCGTAGATTTGATATCACTACCATTACTGGGATACTTAAAGATTTTCAAATACTACTACAAGAAATAATGGCTAATCCTAATGTTCAAATAAAAACCTTATCGTTTTTGACAGCACAACAACTACAAATAACAGCAACTTTAGAAAAAGAAGCATCATTTGATTGGGAATTAGCTCCAATGTTTTAATTGATCGGCAATAAGCAACTTTGCCTTGTAAATACTTCAAAGTTAGCTATGCTTATTCCTGTAATTAAAGTAAAGGTACTAAGCATAATTATAATAAATTACAATATTGCAAAGGATAAAAATATGATCGTTTCATCTGCAATAGAAAGAAGATATAGACTTTCAAGTGATGAGTTTAAGAAAGATTATGTTGAATTAGGAAAACCAGTCATAATTTCTGGAGTAACTTCAAACTGGAATGCCTTTGATAAATGGTCTTTAGAATATCTTAAAGATTTATTCCCCTCTCTAAATATTTACGCAAAGAAATTTGGCGAGAAAAGAATCGAGATATTTAGTCTGACAATGGAAAGATATATAGAATTAATAGAAAATTATGAAGAAGATCCTCAAAATAATCCTCGACCGCCATATTGTCATGACCTACCTTTATTTAGCTTAATACCTTCTTTAGTGGAAGATGCTCAAGCATTCCCTTTTGATTATTTACCAGAATGGTATTGGCACAAGTGGTGGCGTTACTGCCAGTTTTTCTTAGGTTCTTCTAACAGTATTACGCCACTACATTTTGATTGTCTTCTGACTAACAATATTTTTTTTCAAATTGTTGGCAGGAAACAATTTACCATCTTACTGCCTGAAGATGCCAAATATTGTTATCGCAAAGGCTGGCGATGGTTTTTGGTTAATCCAGAAAATCCAGATTTCAATAAATATCCTGAATACAAAAATGCCAGACCGATTAAATTTATTGTAAATCCTGGGGATATTGTATATATGCCTCCCGGAACGCTGCATCATGTTAGGAGTTTAGATATGTCGATTTCATTTAATATCGATTGGCATACTCATAAAAGCTCATTTAATGCTTTAGCATCTGTTACAAGAGGGATGCCAATTCAAAACTTCTATTATAACTTTTTATTAACTATGGGTTTAGTATTCAAAGTACCCCCTCAAATTATTTTTAAATTTTATAAGTCTTATCTAAATTATGTTTCTTAAAAAGCAATAAATATCAAATATATAATCTTTGCAAATCTCACTAAACACTCTCATGAATATCTTTGAAAAGTGTGAATCAAACGTTAGAAGCTATTGCCGTAATTTTCCCGATATATTTCATAGAGCTAAAGGTTCTATAATTTATTCGGACTCAGGGAAAGAATATATTGATTTTTTTGCAGGAGCAGGTGCTTTAAACTATGGACATAACCATGATTATATAAAGCAAAAGGTTATGTCATATTTAGATGCCGATGGTATTGCACATGGTTTGGATATGTATACTTCGGCTAAAGAGAAGTTTTTAGCTAAGTTTGATGAGGTAGTACTAAGTTCAAGAAAGCTAAATTATCGCATTCAGTTTTGTGGGCCAACAGGAACAAATGCAGTTGAAGCAGCTTTGAAGTTGGCCAGAAAAGTAAAACAAAGACCAGGTATATTCTCCTTCATGGGAGCATATCATGGAATGACTCTAGGTAGCCTATCGATTAGTGGTAACGTCGGAATCCGAGCCGGGGCAATTGGAGCATCAAATAATGTAACTTTTATGCCTTATCCCTATGGGTTTATGGCAAGTTTTGACACAATAGAATATATAGAAACAGTTTTAAATGACGTAAATTCGGGAATTGAAAAACCAGCAGCAATAATTTTTGAAACGGTACAAGCTGAAGGTGGAGTTGTTATAGCTCCTATTGACTGGATGCAAAGACTAAGAAATTTATGTGACGAGCATGATATTTTATTAATATGTGATGATATTCAAGTTGGCTGTGGTCGTACAGGGCCTTTCTTTTCTTTTGAAAGAGCAGATATTGTTCCCGATATGGTAGTACTCTCTAAATCTATTAGTGGGTATGGGTTTCCAATGTCACTATTATTAATTAAGCCAGACTTGGATATATGGGAACCGGGCGAACATAATGGTACTTTTAGGGGTAATCAATTGGCATTTGTAGGAGCAACAGCTGCTCTAGAGTATAGAGAAAGTTGTGATTTTGAGCAGAATGTTAAAGCTAAAGAGCTTTTTTTGAAAAATTTTCTAACTCAAGAAATATTACCAATTAATCAAAACATACTAATCCGTGGAATTGGGATGATTTGGGGTATTGATATTAAAAATTTTGGTGGTAGCAGTTTAGCAAAAAGTATAACATCCCGTTGTTTTGAGCTAGGGTTAATAGTTGAGCTAGCAGGTAGAAATGATACCGTTATTAAAATTTTGCCACCTTTAATAATTGATATGTTCACTTTAGAAAAAGGATGTTTAATTATCAAAGAAGCTTTTTATGATTGCATATCAAAGTAGATTTACATACTAGTAATTATAAATCGGTAAGTAATTGGTTAAAAGGAGAAAGCTATGGGTATACATTTAGACTCGAATGATTTATTCTCTCAAAAAACTTATTGGATAAATAAACTATCGGGAGAACTACCAGAAACAAATCTGATGCTGGACTATGTAAGACCTTTATTTTCTAGTGGTAAAAATAAATCTCTTAGCTTTGATTTATCAAATGATTTATCGCAAGCAATCATTAAGCTAGGTAATGGCTCTTACTTTTCAATCTACTTGATACTTGTGTCTGCTTTGAAGATATTGCTGCAAAAATATACTAGGAACAATGATGTTATTATTGGAATACCAGTATATGAAAAAATTGGTATTGATCGCGTAAATACAAAAGTTATCCCTTTGCGGACTCAAGTCACACCTCAACTTCCATTTAAAGATTTTCTTCTTCAAGTTAAAGATGCTGCGATCGCAGCTTACAGCCATCAAAACTATGATTTTGATAAATTAATTAATTTGTTGGATATACCAACAAGTCCTAACCGTTGTCCAATTTTTGATATCATAGTTTGCTTAGAAAATATTCATATCAAAAGTAATTTAAATCAACTCGATAATGACATCACAATTTCTTTTACAGTTAACGGTGAAAATATTAGTGCCGACATAGATTATAAGCAATACTTGTTTCAAGATGAGAATATAAAATTAATCGGTAAATATTATATTAATATTCTGGAAAATATTATAAGCAACATTGCTGTTAAAATATCGGATATTGCTTTATTAAAAGATTTTGAGCAGCACCAATTGTTAAAAGAATTTAATAATAATATTAAAAACTACCCAATTGAACAGACGATAAATCAATTATTTGAAAAGCAAGTATCTCAGA
Organism: Nostoc sp.; assembly: GCF_036917355.1. GTDB lineage: Bacteria > Cyanobacteriota > Cyanobacteriia > Cyanobacteriales > Nostocaceae > Nostoc. The sequence goes on along the minus strand of NZ_JBALDP010000062.1, from coordinate 119,153 downwards.
CTCCAAATAATATAGCTGTTATTCATAAGCAGACTGAACTCACGTATCAAGAACTAAATTATCACGCTAATAAACTAGCTAAATTGTTGCGAAAGCTGGGAGTCTGTCAAGGAGAGTTTGTAGGCATTTTTAAAGACCGCGATATAAATTTTCTTATTGCTATTCTTGCTATATACAAGGCAGGTGGGGCGTATGTACCAATTGATAGTACTTATCCAGCAAATCGAATTAAATATATGCTATCCAATAGCAAAGTTAGATTCTTGCTGACAGATTTTTCGCTATTAAATGTTTTATCAGACTTAATAGAAGATTGTTCAAATTTATCATCTATTATTTGTTTAGATAGCACTCTGAATAAAAATACACCGCTTGCGAAAAAAACAGGATTAAAGATATACGATCAATTGGATTTCGAGCAGCTATCTAATGATAATGTAGAATGTATAAATGATGCTGCTGACCCAGCTTATATGCTTTATACTTCCGGGTCTACAGGATTACCAAAGGGAGCAATTGTCAGGCATGATGGTGCAATTAATCACATTTATGCTCAATTCGATGAATTGGATTTAACAGAGGAATTTTGTTTTCTCCAAAGCGCTCCTTCTTCCACAGATATTTCTGTATGGCAGTTTTTAGCACCACTTTTAATTGGTGGAAAAACAGTAATAGTAGATATAGAAACCGTTGCTATTCCTGATAAGCTATTTGAAACACTGAAATCACAAAAAATTACAGTTGTTGAATTAGTACCAGCATTATTCGGAGGCTTGCTTGAATATACTTCCCAGCTACCGATTCATAAAAGAGAATTGCCTGATTTAAAATGGATGATGGTTGTGGGAGAGTCAGTATCAGTAAGTTGGGTAAATAAGTGGCTTGAGATATATCCCGAAATCAAAATTGTTAACGCTTATGGCCCCACTGAAGCTGCTGATGATATCACCCAGTTTATCGTTAACAAGCCTCTGCCAGAAAATCAGCGAACAGTTTCAATTGGTAAACCATTAGCCAACTTAAATCTCTACATTCTGGATGGAGAAATGCAACTATTACCTATTGGCGCTCCTGGAGAGATTTGTGTATCGGGAATTGGTGTAGGTGATGGGTACTGGAAAAATCAAGAAAAAACTAATTTAAGTTTTGTTCCCAATCCATTTACAAATGTTAGGAAAAACTTACCAGAAAATCGTAGAGACTTAATCTATAAAACTGGAGATTTAGGAAGGTGGCTTCCTGATGGAAATATTGAATTTCTTGGACGTATTGACCATCAAGTAAAGATTCGTGGCTTCCGTGTTGAACTTGGAGAAATTGAGACATTTTTGGGTCAGCATCCGAATGTACGTGAAAATGTAGTTGTGGTTCAGCAAGACGAACCAGGTAACTTGCAATTAGTTGCATATGTGGTTGCTAAGACACAACCAGTTCCTGGTATTAGTGAATTGCGTAGCTTTTTACAAGAAAAGTTACCTGACCACATGTTACCTTCTGTTTTTGTGATGCTGGAAAATCTACCGCTAGCACCTAGCGGAAAGGTAGACCGTAAAGCTTTACCTAAACCAGATAATTTTCGCCCGGAATTAGAAACAGCTTATATCTTGCCGCGAAACGAGATGGAACACGCAATTGCTGATATTTGGCAAAACATACTTAAGGTGGAGAAGGTCGGCATTCAAGATAACTTTTTTGACCTTGGTGGTCATTCACTAAATGTGCTTCAAGTTTACAGCAAACTACGAGAACTTTTTAAAGCTGACTTAGTAATAACTGACCTGTTTAAATATCCAACAATTAGCTCTATATCTCGGTATTTTAGCCAAGAAGAAGATGATAGCTTTGCAAATCAAAGTAATGAATTAAATGAACAGTTAGAAGCTGGCAAAGCAAGATTAAAGCAACGCTTTTTGCAAAAAAGACAACAGAATGTTTAATAGTAACTAGTAAATAGTTAACTTTATTATGGAAAGTTTAGAAAAATTAAGTAATAGAACAGGTCTGGAAATAGCTATTATTGGAATGAGTGGCTGTTTCCCAGAGGCTGAAAATATTGAGCAATTTTGGCACAATCTCCGAGATGGGGTAGAGTCAATACATAGATTTAACGATCAAGAATTAAAAAGTTTAGGTGTAGATGCGGCTTTATTCAGCGACACCAATTATGTTAAAGCAGAGGGTGTAGTCGAAGGTATAGACTTGTTTGATGCTTCATTCTTCGACATCAGTCCCAGAGAAGCAGAAGTCATGGACCCTTCACTGCGTTTTTTCTTGGAGCATTCATGGAAAGCACTTGAGGATGCCGGTTATAGTTCAAATATATATAAAAAGCCTATTGGGGTCTACGCTGGTACAAGTTTTGGCAGTTATCTACTTAACATTTATTCTAATTATGAGCTTATATCCTCTGTGGGTGATAAGCAGATAGAAAAGGGGACTTCTCCAGATTATGTGACTACACTTGCTTCTTATAAATTAAATTTGCAAGGGCCAAGTTATGCGGTTCAAACTACTTGCTCAAGTTCATTGGTTGCTGTACATTTAGCCTGTCAAAGTTTGCTCAGTGGTGAGTGTGATATTGCTTTAGCAGGAGGAGTTTCAATATCAACAGCAGTAGGTTATTTATATCAAGACGGAGGAATTGAATCTCCTGATGGACATTGCCGTGCTTTTGATGCTAAGGCTGCGGGAACAGTAAAGGGTAGGGGTTTGGGTCTTGTAGTTTTAAAGCGTTTAGAAGAAGCGATCGCAGATGGCGATTGCATCCATGCTATTATCAAAGGCTCTGCTATTAATAACGATGGATCTGATAAGGTTAGCTACACTGCACCCAGCGTAAATGGTCAAGCCAAGGTAATAAGAGCAGCTCAGGTTATGGCTGAAGTCGAACCTGATACCATTAGCTATATTGAAGCGCATGGAACCGGAACTTCTCTAGGAGACCCCGTGGAAATTGCTGCGTTAACACAAGCTTTTCGTACTAAAACTCAGAACAAGAGATTTTGTGGCATTGGTTCTGTGAAAACCAACATTGGGCATTTAGACTCAACTGCTGGAGTAGCAGGTTTAATTAAAACTGTACTAGCCTTAAAACACAAAAAAATTCCCCCCAGTTTAAATTTTGAAGAACCATCACCCCAAATTGATTTTGCCAATAGTCCTTTTTATGTAAATAATAAGTTATCGGAGTGGAAAACTAACGGCACTCCTCGCCGTGCGGGTGTTAGTTCCTTCGGCTTTGGCGGGACAAACGCCCATATAATTTTAGAAGAAGCTCCTATAACTCCATCTTCTAGTCCTTCTCGGAATTGGCAATTATTATTACTTTCAACTAAAACGAGTACATCTCTTGAAACTGCTACAGAAAACCTGGCTAATTACCTACAAAGCAATCCAGATTTAAACCTTGCAGATGTTGCTCATACCTTGCAGTTAGGTCGCTGGACTTTGAACCATCGTCAAATGGTAGTTTGTCAAAATCAAGAAGATGCAATTAATGCATTGCAAGATCCTCAAAGAGCTTTTACTTATTACCAAGAACCTTGTAATCGGCCTGTTGGGTTTATGTTTCCTGGACAAGGTTCGCAATATGTGAATATGGGTCGAGAATTATATGAGAATGAAATCGTATTTAGAAAACAAGTTGATTATTGCTGTGAACTGCTCAAACCTCACTTAGAATTAGACCTGCGTACAGTTCTCTATCCCAGCGCCGAAAAAGCTCAAGAAGCAACACAAAAGTTGCAGCAAACGGCAATTACTCAACCAGCATTGTTTGTGATTGAGTACGCTCTAGCTAAGTTATGGATGGCATGGGGCGTACTACCTGAGATGATGATTGGTCACAGTATCGGGGAGTATGTAGCTGCAACGATCGCTGGAGTTTTTTCTTTAGAAGATGCTTTAGGAATAGTTGCAATGCGAGGACAACTAATGCAACAGTTACCTGCTGGTGCTATGCTCTCGGTTCCGCTGCCAGAACAAGAGGTACAACAACTATTAGAAAAGGAAATCTCTTTAGCTGCAAGCAATGCACCTTCTTCCTGTGTGGTATCAGGTGCGACAGAAGCAATAGATAAATTACAACAGAAGCTACAACAAATAGGTGTAAATTGTAGACGTTTGCATACTTCCCATGCCTTTCATTCTCACATGATGTCACCGATCGTTGAGACTTTCATCAAGTTATTAGAAAAAGTAAAATTTCATCCCCCAAAAATTCCGTTTATCTCCAATGTTACTGGAACTTGGATTACCACAACTGAAGCAACAGATCCTAACTATTGGGCTAGACATTTAAGGCAACCAGTACGCTTCAGTTTAGGAATATCTGAGTTACTCAAACAGTCAGAGCCAATACTGTTGGAAGTTGGGCCAGGACGGACGCTAACTAGTCTAGTTAAACAACATCAAATAGATAAACTTATAGCGCTAACATCTATACGACATCCTCAAGAGCAACAATCAGATGTAGAATTTTTACTTAATACCTTGGGTAGGCTTTGGTTAGTAGGAATTCAAATTGATTGGTCGGGTTTTTATGTAGATGAAAAGCGTCATCGGATACCTTTACCTACTTATCCTTTTGAGCGCCAGCGTTACTGGATTGAGGTAAATCGAAATGCGACTTTGGCAATGATGTCGCCAAAAACTTCTGATAAAAAGTCAGATATTGCTGACTGGTTTTACATTCCTCGCTGGAAAGAATCGATACCACCTGAGTTTTTGCAGCAGAATAAATTGCTAGAAGAAAAGTCACGTTGGTTAATTTTTGTTGATACATCTGGAGTGGGAGCAGAAATTGCCGAACGACTCAAACAACACGCTCGTGAGGTGATTTTAGTTAGAGTTGCAGATAAATTTACCAAGCTTGATGAGTGTACATTTACAATCAATCCTGAACAGAAGGATGACTATGATACCTTATTTCAAACGCTACAAGAACAGAGCTTGATTCCACAAGCGATCGCACATTTTTGGAGCGTTACTCCTAACGATAACTTACCTAGTCAAGAGCTGGAGCCACAAACACAATATGAGTTTTTTGAAGATTGCCAAAATCTTGGTTTTGATAGTCTATTATTTCTGACACAAGCTTTGGCAAAACAGAATATAATTGACCCAATCAAGTTGATGGTTGTCACCAGTAATCTACATGATATAACTGGTAGTGAGAATTTATGCCCTGAGAAGGCAACTATATTAGGGCCATGCAATGTAATTCCTCAAGAGTATCTCAACATAACTTGCTGTTGCTTTGATATCGTACTTCTAGACTCTAAAAATAAGCCGTCACAAACTCTTATAGACTCACTGCTTACTGAATTTACAGCCCCAATCACTGATAACTTAATTGCTTATCGTGGCAATCATCGGTGGATTAAAACTTACGAGGCTGCACATCTAGATGAAGGCGTTATCAAAAAAACTAAGCTGAGAAAAGGGGGTGTTTACCTAATTACTGGTGGGCTTGGCCGCATTGGTTTAGCAATGTCAGAATACTTAGCGAAAACAATACAGGCTAAGTTAGTTTTAATCGGCAGAAATGGCATCCCTGAAAGACATCAGTGGTCTGAATGGCTACTAACTCATGAGGAATCTAATGAAGTTAGCCAGAAGCTTAGAAAAGTGATGAGGCTTGAAGAATTAGGTGCTGAAGTTCAGGCGATCGCTGCTGATGTAGCTAATGAACAGCAAATGCAAACGGCTATAGAGTTAGTTAATGAACGCTTTGGTGAAATTCATGGTGTAATTCACGCAGCCGGAATTAATGACGATGCATATTACACTATTGAAGAAAGTTCTAAGGCTCAAAGTAAATCACAATTTCATCCCAAAGTATATGGACTATTTGTTTTAGAAAAGGTTTTGCGAGGTCAGAAAATAGATTTTTGTTTATTCACATCTTCTTCATCATCTGTTTTAGGAGGTTTAGGTTTAACTTCTTATTCTGCTGCTAACATTTTTATGGATGCTTATGCTCACAAGCATAACCAGATAAATTTGTTTCCTTGTATTAGTGTGAACTGGGATACTTGGCAATCTCAAGAAAACGATATACAAGATATAACTGTGGGAGTAGCGTTGGAAAAATTACGCATGACATGGCAAGAAGGGATAGAAGTCTTTAGCCGTGTATTATCTCTAACTAAAACTCCTCAGATTGTTGTTTCTGCGGGAGAATTACAACCCAGAATTGAGCAATGGATAAAACGAGGCTTTTTACAAAACAAGGAATCATCAAATAGTCGAGATAGTTTATCACTCCATTCCAGAGCAAACTTACAAAACGAGTATGTCCCAGCTAGCAACAATGTAGAACAAATAGTTGCTACAACTTGGCAAAAAGTTCTGGGAATTGAAAAGATTGGTATTTATGATAACTTTTTTGATTTGGGAGGTAGTTCTCTAATCGGTGTTGAGGTTATCTCTCAATTACAAAAACAATTAAATACTCATATTCCGATAATCAGCATTTATGAAAGACCTACCATTAGTTCACTTGCGGAGTTTTTAAGTAACGATCAAGAGGCTGTTTATCAAAAAGATTCTTACCGGACTCAAACGAGGTCTGCTTCAGTTAAGCGTCGCAAACAAGCCAGGCAAAATCATCGAAGGACATCATTAATTGAAGATAGTTAGTACTTTTAATAACTGCTTGGGAAAGAAAGACTAAAGTCCTTACTACAAACTTACTTGAAAGAATCTCGCATTGTTGGTAGTGGTTAGTAGTAAGGCAATAAAGAACCAAGATATATTCTGGAGTATCAAATGGCATTAAGTCAGCAAAAACAAGAAAAAAATAAGCAGAACCTCTTTTTTGAAAATGAGATAACACCAAAGTATGCAGTTGCAAATGAAGTGATGCAATTATTTGCGCCATCTAATAGCTTAGTCTCTATAGAAGCTAAGATGAATATTCAAACTGATACTTTGGTTGATGATTTTTTAAGCGCAACTAATACTAATTCAGATATCGATTTTAATGCATTAGTAGAAACCTTTGTTGATAGTCAAGTTCCCATTAATCCTGCTAATTTTGATAACTATATTGATTATTTAGCAAATAGTGTTATTAATCATTCAATACATACATCTTCACCACGATTTATTGGTCATATGACCTCTGCACTTCCCTGTTTTGTGCGACCGATCGCAAAACTGATGACAGCAATGAACCAAAATGTTGTCAAAATAGAAACAGCCAAAGCTTTTAGCCCTTATGAGCGTCAGGCTTTGGCAATGATGCATAGATTAATTTATAATTTTTCTGATGAATTTTATACCGAACATATCCAAAATAACCAAAGTACTTTAGGCATATTGGTTTCTGGTGGTACAGCAGCAAACATCATTGCACTTTGGTGCGCTCGTAATAAATCTTTAGGTGCAAAAAATAGTTTTGCAGGTGTAGAAAAGGAAGGTTTAGCAGCAGCTTTAGATTACTATGGTTATCAAGGAGCCGCGATCGTTGGCTCTGAATTGATGCATTATTCTTTTGACAAGGCCGCAGATTTATTAGGCATAGGTACACATGGTTTAATAAAAATTCCTACTAATGCTAATAACCAAGTAGACTTACCAGCTTTACGTCAGGCTGTTGCAGATTGTCAGAGCAAAAACTTGCATATTATTGCGATCGTGGGCGTTGCTGGGACTACGGATTCTGGTAATATAGATTCACTTTTAGACATAGCAGATATCGCCCAAGGTGCAAATGTTCATTTTCATGTAGATGCAGCTTGGGGTGGCCCACTCATTTTTTCCGAACAACATCGAGAAAAACTTATTGGTATTGAATGCGCTGATTCAATCACAATTGATGGGCACAAACAGCTGTATTTGCCTATGGGTATTGGCATGGTATTCATGCGCGAACCGTACTTAGCTTCATCAATTGAAAAAAATGCTAGCTATACCATGCGTAAGGGTTCATTCGATTTGGGTAAACGAGCTTTAGAAGGTTCTCGAGGTGGGATGGCATTATTTTTACATGCTGGGCTACATCTAATAGGACTTAAAGGTTATGAATTTTTGATTGATGCAGGCATCGAAAAGACACAATATATGGCTGCTCAAATCACTACCATGCCTGAATTTGAATTACTATCTCAACCGGATATAAATCTGCTTCTTTACCGCTACATTCCAGAATCTTTCAGAGAACTTGCAGTTAAAAAGCAATTAACAGAAATTGATAATCAACAAATAAATGTATTCAATGAGCGCCTGCAAAAAACTCAGCGTCAAGCTGGTCGCACTTTTATCTCACGCACAACAAAAACAATTACGTATTTAGAAAAAGAAATTTCTGTTACTGCCCTTCGTGCAGTAATCGCCAATCCGCTTACGACTAAAGATGATATTGATGCAGTACTAAATGACCAAATTCAGATTGCTTTAGATTTATCAATGTCAGATTCCTTAGAAGCCACTCAGAGCCTAGCATAGTTGCTGTAAAGAAGTTTATTTAGGTGTTTTTCTATGAATAATTCTCAGGAGTTTGATAACTTTGATGATAACGATGAAATAGCCATTATTGGTATAAATGGCCGTTTTCCAGGTGCAAACAATGTTGATATTTTTTGGGATAATTTGCGAGATGGAGTGGAGTCAATTTCTCATTTTACAGATGAAGAACTTCTAGCTGCGGGCATAGAGCCAACTTTACTAAACGATCCAAATTATGTGAAAGCCAGCAGCATTGTGGAAGGTATCGAATTATTTGATGCTGCATTTTTTGGATTCACCCCTAGAGAGGCTGAAATCACAGACCCACAACATCGTATGTTTTTAGAATCTGCCTGGGAAGCTTTGGAATCTGCGGGTTATGATTCCGAATCATACAAAGGTAAAATTGGGGTTTACGCTGGTGTCACTAACAGCAATTATTTATTTACAAACTTATATTCAAATCAAGATTTAATGCAGTCAGTAGATGCTTTAAGTATTTTTATTGGTAATGAAAAAGATAACTTAAGCACGCAAACTTCTTACAAGTTAAATCTTACTGGGCCAAGTATAAATGTTCAGAATAACTGCTCTACATCATTAATAGCTGTACATTTAGCCTGTCAAAGTTTGCTAAATGGAGAAAGCGATATAGTTTTGGCTGGTGGTGTTTCCATTGCAAAGCTACCCCAAAAATCTGGTTATCAGTATCAAGAGGGGGTTCTTTGTTCTCCTGATGGTCACTGCCGGACTTTCGATGCTAATGCGAAAGGAACAGTATTCGGCGATGGTTTGGGAATTGTTGTGTTGAAACGGTTGGCTGATGCTGTTGCAGATGGAGACTTTATTCATGCTGTAATTAAAGGTTCAGCGATCAATAACGATGGTTCTTTAAAAGTTGGTTATACAGCGCCTAGTGTTAACGGTCAAAGAGAAGTAATTTTAGAAGCACTTGCTTTAGCTGGTATTGAAGCCGATACGATTTCTTATGTTGAAGCTCATGGAACTGCAACTCCCTTGGGAGATCCCATTGAAATCAAGGCTCTCACACAAGCTTTTCGTGCTAGCACAAATCAAAAATGTTTTTGCGCTATTGGTTCAGTAAAAAGCAATATTGGGCATCTGGATACAGCAGCTGGTGTGACAGGCTTAATTAAAACAGTACTTGCATTAAAACATCAACAAATACCACCAAGCTTACACTTTGAAAAAGCCAACCCAGAGATAGATTTTGCCAACAGTCCTTTTTATGTAAACACCAAATTATCTGAGTGGAAAACTAACGGTTTACCCCGCAGAGCAGGTGTCAGTTCTTTTGGGGTTGGCGGAACTAACGCTCATGTAATATTAGAAGAAGCTCCAGTAATGGAAGCATCTAGTGCTTCTCGTCCTTGGCAACTGATATTATTATCAGCCAAAACTAGCACGGCTTTAGAAAGTGCGACTGCAAATTTAGCGGCTTACCTCCAGCAACATCCCAATATCAACCTGTCTGATGTAGCTTATACTCTACAAGTAGGCCGTAGAGCTTTTGACCATCGGCGGCTGGTAGTTTGCCAAGACTTGAACGATGCAGTTAAATTACTGAAAAATGAAGACCCAGAACGTGTTTTTAGTTACCACTGGAAACCAAGTCGTTGCCCTGTAATTTTCATGTTTTCTGGGCAAGGGGCACAATATGCAAACATAGGTAAAGAACTATACGAAGTTGAATCCATATTTCGCAGATATGTAGATACTTGCGCCGAGATATTGCAACCCCATATCGGTCTTGATATCCGCGATTTACTGTTTCTAGAGTCAGAAGAAATTACCGCAGCTAACCTCACCCAACTAGCATTATTTGTAATTGAGTACGCCCTGGCTGAGTTATTGATTTCATGGGGGGTACGCCCTGAGGCGATGATTGGTGACGGTATCGGTGAATATGTAGCAGGTGCGATCGCAGGTGTATTTTCTCTCGAAGATGCCTTAGTAATCATAGCAAACAGGGGACAACTGCGATCGCTCAAAAAAGTTCAACTCAATCCACCCCACATTCGCTTTATTTCCCATGAGACTGGTGGGTGGATTACAGATGCACAAGCCACAAATCTCAATTATTGGAGCCAAAATTTACAAGAAACTGTGAATTTTTCCGATAGTATCTCTCAACTGGTAGAGGAGTTTGAAGGCGTTTTTCTAGAGGTGGGGTCGGGACAAGCTTTAAGTACATTAACTAAGCAACATTTAGATATCGATGCTAAACAGTATGTATTAGCTTCTTTTCCCCCTACCAAAGAGCAACAATCAGATGTAAGCTTTTTATTGCAGACATTAGGTCAATTGTGGCTTTTTGGTGTAGATATAGATTGGTCGGGATTTTATACCGAAGAACAGCGTCATCGTTTACCTTTGCCTACCTATCCCTTTGAGCGACAAAGATATTGGATTGATGCGAAAAAACAAGGAAAAGATGATAATCACGCTCCAGTATTATTGGGTAAAAAACCTGATGTAGCAGACTGGTTTTACATTCCTTTTTGGAAGCCTTCTTTACCTCCAGTACAACTCGACAGCCAAGAATTAGCAACTGAAAAATCTTGCACTTTGGTATTTATCGATGAGTGTGGCTTAGGTATTAACTTGGTGAAAAAATTAGAACAACTAAACCAGGATGTAATCACTGTCAGAGTTGGGGACAAATTTACGATACGAGGCAAGTCTGAATATACTATTAATCCTAAAAATAATCAGGATTACGATATTTTATTTCAAGAAATTTTTAGAGAAAACAAGCTTCCAAAAACGATAGTTCATTTATGGAATGTCACAGCTATTTGTAATCAAGATTTAGAGATTGAAGTAGCTGATAAAGCTCAAGAGACAGGATTTTATAGTCTACTATTTATCGCCCAAGCTTTGGGCAAACGAGAAACTACTGATGATTTTAAAATCACAGTTATTTCTAACAACCTACAGCCCGTAACGGGGAGTGAAGTACTTTGTCCAGAGAAAGCTACTTTGCTAGGCCCAATTAAAGTTATTTCTCAAGAATACGCAAATATCAACTGTCGTAGTATTGATGTTACCCTTCCACCCAACGGTAGTTGGCAAGAAGAAAAACTTGTAGAAAATTTGCTGGCAGAACTGACGGTTGATAATTCTGAAAAGTTAATAGCTTATCGAGGTTTAAATCGTTGGGTGCAGAGTTTTGAGCCAGTACGTTTTGATAAAGCTAAAATTGAAAAGCCTCGACTACGAGAAAGAGGAGTCTATTTAATTACAGGTGGACTCGGAGGTATCGGGCTTGTTTTGGCAGAATACTTAGCTCGAACTTTACAAGCCAAATTATTGTTAGTAGGACGTTCTGCTTTACCTAAAAAAGATGAGTGGTTGCAATGGCTTGCTACTCATGATGAGACTGATAGTATTAGCTGCAAGATTCGCAAAGTTCAAGAATTTGAAGATTTTGGTGCAGAAGTTTTGGCGATCGCTGCGGATGTCACCAACGTAGAGCAAATGCAAAGTGCGATCGCACAAGCTCAAAAACAATTTGGTCAACTAAATGGTGTTATCCATGCTGCCGGAGTTCCTGGAGGCGGTGTAATACAGCGAAAAACTCAAGAAGAAGCAGAAAGTATTCTGGCTCCGAAGGTAAAGGGGACAATAATTATTGATACAATTGTCAAAGATATTGAGCTAGATTTCTTTATTCTAGCATCATCAAATAGCTCAATTGTAGCGGAATTTGGACAGGTAGACTATTGTGCAGCAAATGCTTTTCTTGATGCTTTTGCTCACTATAATAGTGCAAAGCAGAGTAGATTTACTACTAGTATTAACTGGGATACTTGGCAAGAAGTTGGGATGGCAGTTAATACAGAACTGCCCCAAAGACTCCAAGAATTACGATTAGAAAATCTTAAGCAAGGTATATTACCTAATGAAGGTATAGATATTTTTCTCCGTATTTTGGGAAATCCAATGCCCCAATTTGTAATATCTACCTCTGACTTATTGGATGTACTCAAACAGTACAATTCGTACAACAATACACAAACCATAGAATTTTTAGAAACTGTTAATCAATCCAAACTAAAATATTCTCGACCCGAACTAAATAACGATTATGTTGCTCCTCGAAATAAAAATGAGCAAAACCTAGTTGAGATTTGGCAAGATGTTATCGGTATTGAGCGCATAGGAATTTATGATAACTTCTTTGAGCTTGGTGGTGATTCTCTCGTAGGTATTCAACTTATGACAATCGTCAATAAGGTATTTAATTCAAATCTTTCGATTGCAAAACTTTATGAGTGTCCGAATATAAGCTCTATGATCAAGATTTTTACTCCTGAAGAGTCTCAGGAAAATGCTTTTGAGCAAAGGCTGAGTCGAGGACAAAAAAGAAGACAGATGAGAATGCAAACTAACTAAAATATAAAGTTAATTTATCTGGTTCATCAAATCATGAGTACCGAAATAGTACAAGAACAAATAGCAAATCCAGATATAGCAATAGTGGGGATGTCTGGTCGTTTACCTGGTGCTAAAAATATCGATGAGTTTTGGCATAATATCCAAAATAAAGTTGAATCTATTTCATTTTTTTCTAATGAGGATTTAGTAAATTCAAATTTGGAAGAGGAAGTTTTACACGATCCAAATTATGTTAAAGCAGCACCTGTATTAGAAGATATTGAGTATTTTGATGCAAGATTCTTTGGTTATTCTCCTAAAGAAGCTGAACTAATTGACCCCCAACATCGGCTCTTTATAGAATGTGCTTGGCAAGCTCTTGAAAACGCTGGATATGACCCAGAAACTTATGAAGGTCTGATTGGAGTTTATGCTGGCATTAGCACAAATACTTATTTTTTTAATAATATATATAACAACGTTAATTCCAGAGATATTTCCAATAACTATACCTTTAATAAAGATTTTTTGACCACAAATATCTCATATAAATTAAATTTAAAAGGGCCAAGTGTAGGAGTCCAAACTTACTGTTCTACTTCATTAGTTGCCTTACATTTAGCCTGCAAAAGCCTATTAGATGAAGAATGTGATATTGCTTTAGCTGGTGGGGTTACAATCATAGTCCCACAAAAGTCAGGTTATTTATATGAAGAGGACGGGATTTTATCTCCTGACGGTCATTGTCGAGCCTTCGATGCTAAAGCACAGGGTACTATTTTCGGCAGCGGACTTGGAATAGTCGTATTAAAAAGATTAAAAGATGCTATTGCAGATAGAGATTACATTCATGCAATTATTAAAGGTTCAGCAATCAATAATGACGGTTCCTTGAAAGTTAGCTATACAGCACCTAGTGTAAATGGTCAGGCTGAAGTTATTGTAGAAGCTCTAGCAAATGCTGGAATCGATGCTGATGATATTTCTTATATAGAAACTCATGGAACTGGAACTGCTGCTGGAGATCCGATAGAAATTGCTGCACTCACTAAGGCTTTTCGTGCTTTTACACAAAGAAATGGCTTCTGCGCTATCGGTTCAGTTAAACCAAATATCGGACATCTAGATATAGCTGCTGGTATAGCAAGTCTAATCAAAACTGTACAAGCATTAAAATATAAAAAGATACCTCCTAGCCTCCATTTTGAAGTTCCTAATCCTGAGATTGATTTTGTAAACAGTCCATTTTACGTTAATACTGAACTTACCGAGTGGAAAACTAATAATACTCCCCGAAGAGCAGGAATTAGTTCCTTGGGTTTTGGTGGAACTAATGCCCATGTAATTCTTGAAGAAGCTCCTATAATTGAATATCTTGATGATTCTAGACCTTCGCAATTGTTGTTACTCTCAGCCAAAACTAGCACAGCATTAGAAACTGCAACTAGAAATCTGCTTACGTATTTAAAACAACATCCAGATATAAATTTAGCTAATGCAGCTTATACTTTAAAGGCGGGTCGGAGAGCTTTTAACTATCGCCGAATATTGGTGTGTGAGAGTGTTCAAGATGCTGTCAACATCTTAGAAACACAAGAGCAAGAACGAATTTTTACTATATGTCAAGAGCATAGAGAACAGCCTGTCATTTTCATGTTTTCAGGACAAGGGTCACAATATGCAAATATGGGTCGGGAACTATATGAAGTCGAACCAACATATCGCAGACATATAGATAATTGTGCCGAAATTTTGCAACCTCACCTCGGTCTTGATATCCGTCATTTACTCTTTCCAGAGTTTGAAAAGATTGAAGTGGCTAACCAGCAACTACAGCAAACAGCGCTCACCCAACCGGCGTTATTTGTGATTGAGTACGCCCTAGCTAAGTTGTGGATGTCTTGGGGTGTACGCCCAGAAGCGATGATTGGTCATAGTATCGGGGAATATGTAGCAGCAGCGATCGCAGGTGTATTTTCTCTTGAAGATGCTCTAGCAATTGTGGCAAAAAGGGGACAACTGATGCAACAGCTATCTCCAGGGAGGATGCTGACAGTCCCACTTCCAGAAAAAGAAGTGCGATCGCTCTTAGGTGCAGAGATGTTGTATAAAAACTCTCTAGAGATAGCAGCAATTAATACCAAAACTTCATGCGTAGTTTCTGGGACAAAGGAAGCGATCGCCACACTACAAAATCAATTATTTTCTCAAGGTGTTGAATGTCGGCTGTTGCATACATCTCATGCATTTCATTCGCAAATGATGTCACCAATATTAGAAGAGTTCGTGCAATTTCTGAAAACAGTTAAACTCAATCCACCACGCATTAGCTTTATTTCCAATGTGACTGGTAGTTGGATTACAGATGCACAAGCCACAAATCCTAACTACTGGAGCCAACATTTAAGACAAACTGTGAGATTTTCTGATGGTATATCTCAACTATTAAAGCAGTTTGCAGGTGTTTTGCTAGAGGTAGGGCCAGGGCGAACTTTAAGCACATTCAGCACACAGCATTTAGATAAAAATGCTAAACAATACATACTAACTTCCTTACCCCATGTTAAAGAGCAACAATCGGATGTCAGCTTTTTGTTGCAGACATTAGGTCGGTTGTGGCTTTTTGGTGTAGATATCAATTGGTCTGGATTTTATACCCACGAACAGCGTCATCGTTTACCTATGCCTACCTATCCTTTTGAACGGCAAAGGTATTGGATTGATGCCAAATCTTCATCACCTAATTTAAATAGTAAACCAATAACATTAGATCATAAACAAGATATTAGAAACTGGTTTTATGTTCCTTCCTGGAAACGCTCTTTACTCACTCACCCATCCTCTTCTAAAACAGACGTTACCCAAAAAGAATGGTTATTTTTTGTTGATGATTTGGGAGTAACTCAAAACCTAATTAATGTATTAAAAAGCCAAAAAATAAATGTAATTATAGTTAAGCAGGGAGAGCATTTTAATAAACTATCTGAAGATATTTATACAATTAATCCATGTGCCAGCGAAGACTATAATACATTATTCCAAGAATTAATCTCACTCGGCAAAACCCCGCAAAATATAGCTTACCTATGGAGTGTAACTAGTAGTGAAAATATTCAAATAGGTAATTATTTAGAATTTAAGAGTCTGCTATTCCTATCACAGAGCCTCAGAAAACTGAAAACTAGCGAAAGCTTGCAACTTTGGGTTGTATCTAATCATATTCAAGAAGTTAATGGAAGTGAAATTATAACTCCAGAGAAAGCAACACTGTTAGGTTTATGTAAGGTAATTTCTCAAGAGTATCCTAATATAATCTGTCGAAGTATTGATATTGCTTTAACTAAACACCTAGATGTAGAGAAAAAACAAGGCGACTGTGAAAATAATATTGTTGACAAACTTTTAAGTGAGTTAACATCTCCATCCTCAGACTTAGTTGTTGCTTATCGTGGTTGCTATAGGTGGGTACAAACATTTGAACCAATTGCTTTAAAGCCAACATTTGAAGAGAAAATACCATTTAAAAAACAAGGTGTTTACCTGTTTCCAGCTGGGTTAGAAAGTATTGAAATTCTCCTTGCAGAGTATTTAACAACAACTTTCCAAGCAAAACTAATATTTATTGAAGATTTAAGTTTTCCAGAAAATAATGATTTATCGCAATGGCTTGTAACTCACACTCAAGAAGATGAAGTAAGCTACAAAATTAAACAATTGCTGGCATTAGAGAAATTAGGTGCAGATTTTTTAGTAATGCGTGCAGATCCAACTAATTATGAACAAATGCATCAATGCTTTTCATCTGATAAGATTGGGCAAATTAACGGGGTTATTTATTCAACTGGAATCAATCGTGAAAAAATATTTGGTTCGATTCCAGAAATTGGTAAAATAGAATTAGAAAATTTATTTGACTGCCAACGTCGTAAGATTACTGTATTAGAAGAAATTTTACAAAATAGAGAGTTAGATTTTTGTATTATTTTTTCTTCTTTAGCTTCCATTTTAGGGGGATTTGGGTTAGGTTTGTATTCGGCAGCTAATCATTTTGTAGATAGCTTTGCTAACCGACACAACCGAAATAATTCTTTGTCATGGCATATTATAAATTGGGATAAATTACACCTAAATCTTACCCAAGAGCAAAAAATGCTAGGAAAAGCATCTGGTGTGCAATTGGGCATTACTCCCGCAGAAACTATAGAAGTATTTAAAAGAATATTCTCCTTAGAGAAAGGAACTCAGATTATTGTTTCTACAGTAGATATAAAGGCTAGACAGAATTATGCATCTAACTTTGATGATTTAGCAAATGCAAAATCTTCTAATCAATTAGATTCATCTCCATCCTATTCCAGACCTCAACTTAGTAATTCCTACGTTTCTCCGACGAATCAGTTGGAAAAACAAATTACGGAAATATGGCAAGAGGTACTTGGGATTGCAGAAGTTGGTATTTATGACAACTTTTATGAGTTAGGAGGAGACTCTCTGATTGCAAGTCAATTAGTTTCTCGATTGAGAGCAAAATTTCCCATAGATTTACCACTGCGTGACCTTTTATTACAAGCCATGATTCCAACCAAGCAGGCGGAAATGATTGAGCAACTTCTATTAGAAAAAATAGAAGAATTATCTGAAGAAGAAGTAGAAGCTCTTTTAATTAACAAATAAAGTTACAAGAAGCATACACTTTCTCCCTTCTCTTCGTGCCCTCTGCGCCTCTGCGGTTTGTTAAAAACTTGAAAACCTTCATTTAAAAAACAGGAAAAATACTCCATGTCTCTAGTAAATACTCTCCCCAACTATGAACCAATCGCTCGCTTGCAGAACGAATTCAAGAATACACCTGAAGATTTATTAGCAGGTATAATACCTGCTTTAGAGCAAATATTCTTATCACAACTTCCTACGGGAGCGCATATTCTTGAACTAGGTTGTGGTTCTGGCTATTTAGCCCAACAGCTTAACATTAAAGGATATAAAGTTACTGGAATTGATGCTTCTGAAGGGCTGCTAAACTACGCTAGAGAAAACGCCCCTGAAAGTGAATTTATTCTTAGTGATATACGTAATTTTGAGTTACAACCCATCTTCGATGCAGTTTTGGCAAATGATGTTCTCCATTTTATCCAAAACAATGAAGATTTAAAAACGGTATTTAAAAACGTATATGCTGCACTTAAAGATGGTAGCGTCTTTGTATTCAACATACCAATAACAGATTGGCTACATGAAGCCGCTCAAAAAAACAATTTTAACATTGTTTATGTCAATGATGAATGCACTTTAATGGAGTTGTTCTCCTATAAGCCCGAAGAAAGAATGTGGGAAATCAAAGTCACAGGGTTTGAATTGATAGAAAAACAATGGCAGCGTTCAGACACCATTTGGTTAAGAAAAGATCACTTTCTAGCAGAAGTAGAGTCAGCTTTAAAAGATGCGGGCTTTACAGAATTCAATTATTACAATACTAGAGACTTTGGAGAGAGTGAAGATATAGCTTGCTTTGTTTGTCAGAAAACCCCGCTTAAGTAATACAGCAATCCTAAATCGTTTGTGAAAACTCTTCTCTCTGCACCTTTGTATAAAATTAAATATTTTTTGTCGCAGAGAAAGAGTTTCCAAGCAGAAGTTTTATAAAAGCTTTGTATTTCCTAGATTTATGAAATTACAAATCAAATATGACTGCGATCGCTAAAAATAACTTTTAATTATATATTACCAATGAACAAACAGCACTCTAACTTATCACCTGCAAAAAAAGCCCTTTTAGAAAAATGGAAAGGAGGAAAATTTCAAGCTGATACTATTCCCAAACGTCAAACATCTAAGAATATTCCTTTATCTTTCTCCCAACAAAGACTATGGTTTATTGACCAGCTTTACCACGGAAGCGCTTTCTATAATATTCCTATCGCTTTTCATATAAAAGGACAACTGAATATTGCAGTACTTCAGCAAAGTTTGAATGAAATTCTCAAGCGTCACGAAATTTTGCGCACAAATTTTACACTTGTAAATGGAGAACCAATACAGGAAATCGCATCAGATTTAACTTGGGATTTACCTATCATTAATCTTGAGCATTTGTCTGGTCAAAATTGGGAAGGAGAAGTAAAAAAACTTGTAGCTGAGTCAGCAACAAAACCCTTTAATTTAGCTAAAGGATTTTTAGTCAGAGCAAGTTTACTACGTTTGAGTGAAGAAGAATACGTTTTGCTTGTTACCATGCACCACATCATTACAGATGGGTGGTCTTGTGGTGTGTTCTTGCGAGAGTTGTCAACGCTGTATGCGGCTTTCTCTACAAATCAGCCTTCTCCCTTACCCGAACTCCCTATTCAGTATGCAGACTTTACCATTTGGCAGCGCGATCGCACTCAAGGTGAATTCCTTACAACCAAATTAAATTATTGGAAGCAACAACTAAGCGGTGAACTTCCCGTACTCCAATTACCCACAGATCGCCCACGACCTAGCGTCACAACTTTTGCTGGTGCCAAGCAATACTTTACATTCTCAAAAGCCTTGACTGATGCGCTCAGACAATTAAGTAAGCGAGAAGATGCCACTTTATTTATGAGTTTGCTGACAGTATTTAATATATTATTATATCGCTATACAGACCAAGAAGATATTGTGATTGGTTCTCCAATTGCCAACCGTAATCGATCCGAATTAGAAGGAATGTTGGGCTTATTTGTTAACACTTTAATATTACGTAATAACCTCAAGGGCAATCCTAGTTTCTGCGAACTTTTACATCGGGTTCGTGAGGTAACTCTCGATGCTTATGCACATCAAGATTTGCCTTTTGAGATGATTGTAGAAGAATTGCAACCCGAACGAGACTTAAGCCGAAATCCGCTTTATGAAGTCATGTTTGTTTTGCAAAATACTCCAACATCTGTACAAGAAGTATCTGGATTAAATTTGCGTACTTTAGAGTTTGATAGCGGCACATCTCAACTTGATATTTTCCTATCGATGTTTGAGTTTCAAGATGATTTGACAGGATGCTTGGAGTACAATACAGATATTTTTGATGCAACAACAATTGCCAATTTTATTAACAATTTTCAGACTTTGTTAGAAAATGTTCTTGCTAATCCAGAGCAAGGTATCTGTGAGTTATCGCTACTAAATGCTTCTGAGCAAGAGCAATTATTACTAAATTTTAATCAAACTAATGCAGACTATCAAGATGTATCTCTGGCTCAATTATTTGAACAGCAAGTTGAACTAACACCTGATTCATCAGCATTAATTAGTCAATTAGAAGAAGTTACCTATCGTCAACTTAATTGTAAAGTTAATCAGCTTACACATTATTTACAAAAACAGGGCGTAACAAAAGAAACCTTAGTTGCTCTATGTCTTGAACGCTCTGTAGATATGGTGGTAGGGATTTTAGCTATCCTCAAAGCTGGCGGTGCATACATTCCACTCGATCCAAATTATCCAGTTGAGCGTTTAAATTTTATGCTCTCTGATTCTCAAGCATCGATATTAATAACTCAGCAGGAAATATTAAAAAAACTATCATTATCTTCAGCTAAAACTGTTTGCTTAGATATTCAAAAAGACGAAATTGCTCAAGAAAGTCTAGAAAACCCCCTTAACATCTTAAAAGCTGATAATCTTGCCTATATTATCTACACCTCTGGCTCAACTGGAACTCCTAAAGGCGTTCTTGGAACTCATCGCGGTACAGTAAATGGCTTACACTGGTTATGGAAAACTTATCCTTTCACCCCAGAAGAAGTTTGTTGTCAGAAAACAGCTATTAGTTTTGTAGATTCTGTTTGGGAAATTTTTGCTCCTTTACTTCAGGGAATTCCTACAGTAATTATCAGTAATGCAACTATATTAGACCCACAGCTATTTATAGAAGCTTTAGCACATCACAAAGTTACCCGTATTATACTTGTACCCTCACTACTGCGTTTAGTTATAGATAATTACCATCATCTAACCAAAAAATTATCACAACTAAAACTCTGGATAACTAGCGGAGAAGCACTATCTATTAACTTAGCTAAAACTTTCCGAGAATTAATGCCATTTGCAAAATTAATCAACCTTTATGGCTCATCGGAAGTTTCAGCCAACGCCACTTACTACGACACAAGTTTATTACAAGATCAAGCAAATAGTGTCCCCATCGGGCGTCCTATCGATAATACTCAAGTCTACGTGTTAAATCGCAATTTACAACCAACACCTGTAGGAGTTGTTGGCGAGCTTTATGTTGCTGGTGACGGATTAGCAAGGGGATATTTAAATCGTCTGGAATTAACTCAGGAAAGATTTATCGATAACCTCTTTGTTCCCCAAAGAAAGCTGTACAAAACAGGCGATTTAGGACGTTATCTGAATGATGGTAATATTGAATACTGGGGTCGTCATGATGAGCAAGTAAAAATCAGAGGTTTTCGTGTAGAATTGGGTGAAATTGAAACTGTTATTAGACAGCATTCAGATGTACAAGAATCTGTTGTAATTGCCAGTAATGATGAGCAAGAAAATCAATGTTTGATTGCTTATGTTGTTACAGATAATCAGGATATAGCTACACAATTGTTGTCTTATTTACAGCAAAAATTACCTAATTATATGCTTCCATCTGCCTTTGTGGTATTAGATACACTCCCACTTACACCTAATGGCAAAGTAGATAAGCGTTCTCTTTCTACAAATAAAGTTATCCGACAAAATACTACTAAATCTTTTATTGCTCCTCGTAATTTTACAGAATTATCATTAGTAAAATTGTGGGAGAACCTCTTAAATACTAACCTCATCGGCATTACAGATAATTTCTTTGACTTGGGTGGTCACTCATTTTTAGCTGTGCGCTTAATGGCTCAAATTCAAGATAAATTCGGGCATAATCTTAGCCTATCTACTCTTTTTGAAAATCCCACAATTGAAAAACTTGCTCCTATTATTGGCCAGCGATCGCACCAAAATCCTAATTCTCCAATTGTAGCAATTAACTCTTCTGGTTCCAAGATACCTTTCTTTTGTATGCATGGTGCTGGTGGCGGTATTAATAATTACTTTAAGTTATCCAGAAGGCTTGGTGAAGATTATCCATTTTACGCCTTAGAACATACCCCTGACAAAGAAAAAACTGAAATTCTCTCATTAGAGGAGACAGCAAATAATTACCTCCAAGAAATTCGGAAAGTACAATCAAATGGTCCTTATCTTTTAGGTGGTCACTGTTACGGTGGTGTACTCGCTTTTGAAATGGCGCAGCAATTACAAAGACAGGGTGAAACGGTAGATTTGTTAGTTGTTATTGATGCCATCCTCTTAGAAACACGCATTGAATCTACAAAAGATGATGATGCAAAGTTTTTACTCCGCATGGCTGAATCAATAAAAACCGATAATAATATAGATTTTTCAATTCCTTTTGAAGAACTTCGACAGTTGTCACTAAATGAGCAACTCGAGTTAATTAATAAAAAAGCAAATTTCATCTTTACTGATACAGAGATTGAAGATTTTATTAGCTATTACAAACTTTTCAAAGCTGATGTTCAAGCCATGCGAGATTATGTTCCGCTACTTTATCCTCAGCCTATAACTCTATTTCGAGCCAAGGAGAAGATTATTCATGACTTTGACAATCCAGAATGGAATACTGATGACCCATTATTAGGTTGGGGTAAATATTCTAATCAACCCATTCAAGTAATTGAAGTTCCTGGCGATCATTTCTCGGTTTTCGTTGAACCTCATATTCAGGAATTAGCCAAACATCTGAAAAATTGTATTGATCGTGCTGCGTGCAATGTCATAAATAATGGGAGTAAAAAAGACTAATGAAACTTCCCTCAGAACTTAAAACACCGTTATGGTTGCTAGGTCTACAATTCGAGGTTAATCCCTTTGGTTATTTAGATGCTATTTCCAAACGTTATGGTGATATCGTTACTGTAATGTCTGGTTCTACACCAATTGTTTACATCAGCAATCCTTCAGGGATAAAAGAAGTTTTTACAAATACCAAAGAAATTACAGCTAGCGGTGCATTAAACCAAGATTTCGCCTTCATAACCGGAAATAAAGGAGTCTTGCAACTTGATGGTTTAATTCATAAAAATCGGCGTAAGCTCCTAATGCAAGCTTTTCATGGAGCGCGGATGCAAGCCTGTGGTCAAGGTATCTGTGAAATCACAGAAAAGATGATGAATAAACAGATGATTGGAAAACCTTTTGTTGCCTACCCGGTGATTGAAGATATTACCTTTCAAGTGGGTATAGAAAGGGTAATTGGTTTGCAGGAAGGAGAGCGCTATGACAAAATTAAGCATTTATTTGCATCTTTGCTTAAACTCGATAGGCAATCTCTTATAATTAAGATTTTTAGCAAGATTTTCCAAGAAAAAGATTTAGGTCGATGGAGTCCACAGGGATATCTGCTTCATCTCCGGCGAGAACTTTTTCAATTGCTATCTATTGAGGTTAAAGAACGTCGCCAGCAAGCAGATTTATCACATACTGATATACTTGGCGATCTGATATTTGCTTGTGATGAAACAGGTGAAGCATTAAGTGATGAAGAGGTGCGTGACCTGCTATTATCACCTATATTTGCAGCTGGTGATGCTTCGGGAACTGCTATCAGTTGGTCTTTATATTGGATTCATCGGCTAAAAACTGTTAGAGAGAAACTACTAGAAGAACTTGATAGTCTTGGTCAAAATCCAGACCCTATGAGCATTGTTGCACTCCCCTATTTAAGTGCTGTTTGTAACGAAGTTTTGCGAATTTACCCAACCCAATTGTTTACATTTCCCAGGTTGGTAGAATCTCCAATTGAGTTAATGGGCTACGAACTCCATCCTGGCACAATACTACTTGGTAATATTTATTCTACCCATCAGCGTGATGATTTATATCCAAATCCAAAAGAATTCCAGCCAGAACGTTTTTTAGAAAAACAATTCTCTCCCTACGAGTTTCTACCATTTGGTGGCGGTTCTCGTGTGTGTATTGGCGCGAGTTTTGCCCTATTTGAAATGAAACTTATATTAGCAACCATTCTTTCACGCTACCAATTAGAGTTGGTCAGTCAGCGCCCAGAGCGTCCCAAATTTGCAGGTTTAATTTCTTCTCCGGCAAGTGGGGTGAAAATGATTATGTGTGGTCGGCGTCAAGATCAAGGAAAGTCGCAGCCGTTAGCTGTTGGTTTAGTTTAACTAATGAATTTGATTTTTAATTCTGTTGATATATATTTCTGAAAATTCTGATTTTTGAATTTGTTCTTTTCTAGCTAAATATCTATAAATCATCGGAGTAAATAAGATTTATGACACTACCCCCAGGGCCGAAAACACCCTTATGGCTACTACGTCAGCAACTCGATACTAATCCCCTTGGCTGTTTGGATGGTATTTACAAACGCTACGGCGATATTATCACCATAATGGCTGGTTCTACACCAATAGTTTACGTCAGCAATCCATCAGGAATAAAACAGTATTTGACTAATACCAAAGAAATTACAATCTCTACTATTCCCCCAGGAGATTCTCCAATTACAGTCGGACAGATGGGACAGCAGGGAATTCTTCATGTTGATGGCTTAGTTCACAAACATCGTCGTCCTCTGTTAATGAAAGCTTACCACGGGGAGCGGATGAACGCTACTGGAAAAAGTATTTGTGAACTCACAGAAAAAGTTATTAGTCAACAGACGATAGCAAAAACTTTCATTGCCAATGAAATGTTATCAAAAATCACTTTGCAAGTAGCTCTAGAAGTTGTGATTGGATTACGAGAAGGAGAGCGCTATGAAAAAATAAAACATCTATATACCTCTTGTATGAAATATGAAAAATCTCCTCTGTTTGAGATCATAAAAAAATTGCCTTTTGCACAATTGGATTTAGGTCGGCTGAGTCCGTGGGGATACCACAAGTATCTCCTGAAAGAAATTTTCCAATTTTTATACAATGAAGTCAAAGAACGCCGTAAACAAGCAGATTCTTCACGCACTGATATGCTCTCCGATCTGATATTTGCTTGTGATGAAACAGGTAAACCGCTAAGTGATGAAGAGGTACGCGATCTTTTGTTTTTGCCTATTTCAGCAAGTAATAATGGTGCAACAGATTCCCTTACCTGGGTATTATACTGGGTTCACAGTTTAACAGATGTTCGTGAGCAACTGCTTGAGGAACTCGATAGCCTTGGTGAAAACCCAGATCCGATGAAGATTGTAGCATTGCCTTACCTTAATGCTGTTTGTAATGAGGCTCTACGAATTTACCCAAGTTCGATGTTCTCACTGCCAAGGGTGGTAATGTCCCCAGTGAAGATCATGGGGTATGAGTTAATTCCAGGTACGATACTCTTTACCAATATTTATTCAACACATCAACGTGAAGATGTGTACCCAGAGCCGAAACAATTTAAGCCAGAGCGTTTTCTAGAAAACAAATTCTCTCCCTATGAATTTATCCCCTTCGGTGGCGGCGCTCGTAGTTGTATTGCAGGAGCTTTTTCGAGCTTTCAAATGAAGCTTGTGTTAGCAACAATTCTTTCAAACTACAAATTAACGCTGGTTAATAAGCGACCAGAACAAGCAAAGCATTCCAACGATCAATGTTACGCCAAGAGTGGCGTAAAAATGGTTATGCATGGTCGGCGTCAGCATCAAGGAAAGTCAAAACCACTTGTTTCTGACTTTGTTTAGATATTGGATTTAGTTTTTTATTCAGTTGATATAAGCCATATTTCTAGTTTTACCCTTTTCAGGTATAAAAATACATTTCATCTTGGAGACAATAAATATGAAACAGAGTCGTAAAGGCGCAGTCGTCATCACAGGAACATCCACTGGCTTAGGTCGAGTAACTGCGCTTTCACTTGCTAAGGAAGGATATCGAGTTTTTGCTGGAGTCCGTACTGAGAAAGATTCACAGTCGCTAAAACAGGCTGCATCTGGTAATTTAACACCAATTATTATGGACATCACCAAAGCAGAAGAAATTAAAGCTGCTTTGGAATTTGTCTCACTAGCGGTTGGAGATGAAGGATTGTTCGCATTAATTAATAATGCAGTTGTAGCAGTAGACGGCCCACTAGAATGTCTTCAAATAGATGATATCAGATGGAACTTTGAAGTAAATGTTATTGGGCAAATTACAGTTACCCAAGCATTCTTGCCATTGGTTCGACAAGCAAAAGGTCGAATTATAAATATCAGTGCAATTTGTGGGAGATTAGCTCTACCTTATAGAAGTCTTTTGTGTGCTTCTAAATTTGCGATCGAGGCAATTACAGATTGTTTAAGAATGGAATTATGCTCTAGTGGCATTGAGGTTATTTCCATCTTACCAGGGGGAATAGTAACCCCAGAACAGGCTGATAAAGTAGAAGTTAGTTATCAGGAAACATTAGCTAATATGTCTCCCGAAACTAAAGCTATATATGGCAAGAATTACAAAATATATATGCAAGGTGCAGTAGAGGACAATCGTAACACAGGTTTACCACCTGAAAAAGTGGCAAATACGATTTTGGAAGCTCTGAGAGCTAAAAAGCCCAAAAGACAATATTTTGTCACACAATCATCATGGGAACTTAGGCTGTATGCCTTGTATAAAAGATTGGTGCCACATCAATATTTTTATGACAATTTTTATAAGGGTATGCAAAAAGGAATGGGATTTGATTAGTAACTTATCGCTATTTCATTCTTTTTGAAGAAAAACTGGAGCAGAGATAGTAAATATGCCAACTCAACATACTCACCAATTTCTCATAAGTGATTGCCGTTTTTGTTCCTTAGTTTCTAAAGCTAATGGAGAAGACCCAATTGGAACAGCAGGGACTTGTGAGTATTGGTTGATTATGGAAGTTCCACAACCTTGGCCGCAAGAAATATTTCAAGAAAATCCAACTATTAAGCCATTGATGGGTTTATTTGAAGAGTTAGTTTTTAAGCATGGGGTCAAGTTGAAACCCTTGCTAATTGCTCCTGACAGCGAGTATTCTCATCCTGGCTTGACCCGCATTTTCTACTACTATCGCCCTACAAAGTTATTTTCTCAGTTTCAGAAACAGGAATTTGTTGTTCCAGAAAGCAAAGCGGCTGCTTTGGTGACAGCAATATTCAAGCAATTAATGCAACAACCCAACGATTTATCAGAATTTCAGCAATATCAACAAAAAACGAGTCACATCCGCGAACTCATGGTTTGTACACATGCTCAAGTTGACCTGGCTTGTGGCAGATTTGGGACTCCCATCTATCGACGATTACGTAAAGAATATGCTCCTGTTTCTAATGGAAAATTAAGAGTCTGGCAAACAACTCACTTTGGTGGCCATCAGTTTGCTCCTACTTTAGTTGATTTACCTCAAGGATGCTTGTGGGGACATCTAGAGCCAGATGTATTGGATTTATTAGTGCAGCGAAATGGTTCAGTTTCTGGTTTACGTCAATACTATCGAGGATGGACTGGTTTAAGCGAATTTGAGCAAAGTGCTGAACGCGAAATTTGGATGCAGCGTGGTTGGAGTTGGCTAGATTACTTGAAAGCAGGCAAAGTGCTGGCGATGGAAGAGGTTGCTGAAGGAGAGCATGCTGACTGGGCAGAAGTTCGGATTGATTTTGCACTTCCAGATGGTAGTGCATCAGGTGCTTATGAAGCCAGAGTAGAAGTATGTGGTGAGATTATGAGTGCATTTAACTCAGCAAAAGAGATGGAGTTAGAAGCAGTGAGGCAGTATTGCGTTAGTCGTTTGATTAAGGTTGAGTAAACAGAAATGAGCCAAAAACTAAAAAATGATTTCACAAAAACAATCTCAAATTACACATGAAATACTTCAAGGTAATCTTGTTAAGCTGATGTTTAAGTTATCAATTCCCAGTACTTTGGGAATATTGATGCTTAGTTTAAACACTTTTATTGATGCTTTGTTTGCAGGACGATTTATTGGTGAATCTGCTTTAGCTGGTATTTCAATTGCATTGCCATTTACAAGTATTATCAATGGATTTGCTCTATTAGTTGGGGTAGGTTCTGCATCTGTTATTAGTCGAGCTATCGGTTCTGGAGATATCAAAATTCAGTCAAAAATATTTGGTAACTTAGTTGTGATGAGTGTTGTCATCTCATTATTCATCACAATTTTTGGTTACAGCTTTGGTGAAGAATTAATTGTATTAATAGGAGGAAGCGGTGAAGTAGCATTAGAAGGCACAAAATATTTTAAGACTTATATACTAGGCTCAGTATTTTTGATATTAGGAGAAGCTTGTAGTCGTGTCATAAAATCAGAAGGTAAAATTAGGTTAGCCACAATATTTGACTGGCTTTTTGTTATTGTCAACATTTTATTGAATTATATATTTATTAGTGTATTTAATTGGAAAACTCAAGGTATTGCTTTCGCTACAGTTATTGCGATGATTGTTTATTGTATCGTCAATTTAGGTTATTTTATTTCTGGTAAAAGTTCTATCCCAGTCAATCTTAAAAAAATAGCGATCGCTGTAGATTTACTCCGTGCAATATTATCTGTTGGCATATCAGAATTATTCTATCCGGTGACAATATTGATTCAAGATTTTCTGATTTTCAATTTAATTTCTTTCTACGGTACAAATAGCGATATTGCTTTCTTTGGAGCAACAGTCAAAGTGTCTTCATTTGTATTTATTCCCATCATTGGTTTTGCCCAAGCATTACAACCTATAATCGGCATGAATTATGGCGCTCAAAATTATGAAAGAATAAAAAAAGCCTACTTAACTTTTGCAATCATTGGCACTATTTTAGCAATATTAATTTGGTTGCCTTTACAATTATTTCCAAAGACACTTTTAGGTATAATTCTCCCAAGTGCTAATTTTACAGAAGGTGATGTATTTAATTTTATAATCCTCAGTATATTAATACCGATATGGCCTTTAGCATACTTTAGCAATACTCTTTTTATATCTATAGGCAAAGGTAAAACTGTATTAGCAGTAATTTTGGTAAGAAGTATAATCTTAACCGTGCCAATGGTACTATTCTTTTCAAAAATATCAGGTGTAAGGGGCATATACTATGGAATGCTTTTTGCAGATGTTTTATTTATGCTAATTGTATTTGTACTAACAGTTTTGGAATTTAAATATTTAAGTTTACTTAAAGCGCAAGTGAGCAAATAGTGAGATGTATAACTAGTAAAATAATAAAGTTGTTCTGCACCAATTAAATAAGTTACTACCAGATTGCAAGACATATTTAATCAAATATCAAGAGGTGAATTATGTATCAAGACGACAAAGAAGACGCAACAGTTTACAAAGTTGTAGTTAATCATGAAGAACAGTATTCGATTTGGCCATCTCAGCGGGAAAACCCTATTGGTTGGAAGGATGCTGGAAAAAATGGTTTAAAGCAAGAATGTCTGGATTACATCAAAGAAGTCTGGACTGATATGAGACCGCTTAGTCTGCGGAAAAAGATGCAGGAAACATGTGGGAATATTTAGGCAGATGTGCATTTAAATTGCGTATTTGGGTGGTTTTTTTCTACCACTCAACAAAATATAAGCATTTTCCTGCTACTGAAATTCCAACTTTCTTTACCTTAGTAACGCTTGTTAAAAATGGAGAATTTATATGGTGAATCCCTCAGTTTCTCAGACACGGATATGGTTTATTACTGGTTGCTCCAAGGGCTTAGGTCGAGCTTTAGCAGAAACAGTCCTTGAGCATGGTGAGACTGTGGTATTAACAGCACGAAATCTACAGCAAATAGAAGATTTAGTAATAAGGTTCCCGAATCGGACATTAGCGGTGAAACTTGATGTCACCAAACCCGAAGAAGTTCGGGAGGCCGTAAAACAGGCAATTGCCAAGTTTAGACGAATTGATGTACTTGTTAATAATGCTGGATATGGGGTTTTAGGGGCAATAGAAGAAGTCAAGGATGAAGAAGTTCGTAGTCAGTTTGAAACAAACTTTTTTGGTGTCTTGGAAGTGCTACGGACAGTATTACCTCAGATGCGACAACAACGCAGTGGACACATCCTTAATATTTCATCAGTTGGTGGTTTTGTGTCTTATGCTGGTACGGGAATTTATAATGGTGCGAAATTTGCGCTAGAAGGAATTTCTGAAGCATTAGCTCAAGAAGTTACACCTCTTGGTATCAAAATCACAATAGTTGAACCTGGCGCATTTCGTACAGATTTTGTGACAGGTTCTCTTGTCATAACTGATATCCAAATTAATGACTATGAACCAGTGATTGGTGAGATGCGTCAAGGTGCGCGAGATATCCTGGATATGAAATTGGAATTTAAGGAGCCAGGTAATCCGAAGAAAGCAGCTTTGGCAATTATTAAGGCAGTTGATAGTGATAATCCGCCACTGAGATTGGTGCTAGGAGAAGATGCAATTTATGCGATTAATGCCAAGCTGGAGTCAGTCAAAACAGAACTAGATGCTTGGAAGGAAGTATCTGTAAATACTGCATTTGATGAGGTTCTAGTAACCAAATAGAGCTATTTTTCGTAATTTACTATATACAGTAGGAGCTTGGAGGAAAGTCAGTAGACCGAAAAGTTCTGCGATCGCTAAAAAATAGTAGTCTGTGATACCGTTTATTCAGGAATGTACAACAGCCGATTTGGAGAGAACAACTGACTTTTCACAGCATGTGGAAAAGCTCATTTTAGCGGTTTCCTAAACCCTAATTTTTCCGTTAGTAATTATCATTAACTCTGAGTTATTGATAATTACTCTGTGAAAAAAGTCACGCTTTATCGAGGCTTGAGGACTTCCCGTGAAAAGTCAGGTTCGCATGGGAGCAATGCGGTTTTGTCAGATCCGGTAAATAAAGTGCGATCGCTAATTTCCCGCTATTTTTTAGTAATAATTTTAAGCTTTTCAAGACTTAACAGGAAAAGTCAGTACGATAAATGTAGTTCAAATACAGAGAAAAATGCTGTAAGCTAATACGCTTGGCTTAAAATCCCATTTCAATGGTCAAGCTGCGAATTTTTCCTGTATCTCCTTCAGCTTTATCTGCAACTTCCAAAGTCCAGGTTCCTTGGGGACTTTTACCTTTAAAAGCAGCAAGTTTAGGGGTGTTTACCTCGTCATAAGTTGTTTTGATATTATCTGTAGCTCCGCCTTGGCGATCGTGCAGATTTATGGGAAGTATGCCTGTTTGTACCGGGGGAAGGAGAGTAACTATAAGATCCCCAATATAAGTATGCTCGATATCTACATTAACTTTGATGGATTTTAGGGGGGTAGTATTAGCGATCGCCACCGATAATGTTGATGTTTGCAAGTCGTTAATTGGCACATCTTGCACTGCTTGGAATCTGCTGATGGGTGATGTTTGCGGTGGCTTAGCCAATTCTACAGCTTTCAGAGCATTGATTCGACCGTAACCGTAAAAGGGACTGCGACCATTGGCATCATATTTACCTCCGGCTTGATCGATGCGATCGCAAGAGCGTTTAATAATGTCTCGCACTTCATCCCAACGCAGATTTGGGTTTCTGGCAAGAATCAAGGCTGCTACACCTGCTGCACCTGGACAGGAACTAGAAGTTCCGCCAAATTCGTTCGTATAGTTGCCTAAAGCCTCACCCAGATTTCGATTACCGGAATTATAGCCAAGTACACCAGAGCGATCGGTTGTCCAAATTCCAGTGGTTTGAGAAATATCACCATTGTTGCTGGGGAAGGCACACCAGACTGCCTGACCAAAGTCACTGTAAGCGCTTCTCGTGCCATAGTCGTTACAAGCTGCCACTGCAATTATTTTTTGGTAGCTGGCGTAGCCGTCATTATCGACGCTTTCGTTACCATTGCCAGCTGCAAATAAAATTACACAGCCCTTGCCGTTGCGCCCTTTATTGATTGCAAAATCTATAGCAAGTCGTGTGGAATCAGGCAAAGGTACTTTTTGCTTGTGTGCGGGATCGTCTGGCTCAAACCAAGTACCGTCTGCTGGGCCCCAGCTACAAGAAATGACATCAGCACCATTTTGAGCCGCCCAAATAAAAGCATCTGCTTCATCCTGCGACCCCAACGCTGAAGCTAAACGAATCGGCATGAGTTTTGCACCAGGTGCCACACCAGATGCCCCAAAGTTACCGTTTGCACACGCTACTCCTGCACAGGATGTACCGTGGTTATTATCATTTCCCGGTCTGGGATTGTTCGTTTTACGTGTGACATCACGCGGGGCAACAATCTTGCCAGAAGAACGGAACTCTTCATGATCGAGATCCATACCATCATCGATAATTGCAATAATTGTCCCAGTGCCATTACTCAACTTCCAAGCTGCTTCAACGTTGGCATGGGCGTTAATTGTTTTACCATTAATTGTTGTTTGCTTTAAGTGCCACTGTTGTGGGAAAACCTGACGTTGGCGTGACTCACGCGCTAGTTCGGGATGGCACAGTTCAACTGATTCCTCATTTAGAAGTCTCTCGGCGATGTCAAAGACGGCTATACCAGTATTTGTAGGGGCGCTGACAAAATAAGCATTTCGTGCGTATTCAAGTTGGCGTTTAATTGTTAAGTTGTAACGTTTTAAAACCTCTTGGCACACCCTTGACTCTTCTTCGCTATCAAATTTAACAAAAAGGTTTTCAGTGTAAACTACAGGTTGTTGAGATACTGGATCGATTAAGACGCGTCCGGCAAATTGGACTTCGGACTCGTTGTTAAGTATTTCACGGGCGCGATCGCGCAAAGCAACACCCTGATTCGGAACTTTCGCTTGTAAAATTTCTACACCCGCTTGCCGAAACCGTGTTTTTAACTCAAATTGATTGAGGATACTACGAGCTATGGGTGATACAGGTGCGACTTCAAAGGATCTTGCACCAACAATAGTGCTACGGCTTTCAGTACGGACGACAACGTGTTCGTTACTGATAGCAAATTCATACTGTTGGCCGTTCTGTCCACCATAGCGAACCTGAACCATTGTTTAATCTCCTAAATGTTTTGAAAATTGGGCATTGGAAAACCGTATTATGCCTTACTTTTAAAGCTTGCTGTACCCATCTTAGGCTTACGTTTACCTTATGGATGCTTCTGATTTCATGTGTTATATGTGTACTACGATACAGAATTTAATCTATCTCAGTTTATACAAACCTTCGATTAGTCTTTCCAGAAAAGAGAGGATTCAAAATCAGGTTTTTTTAAGAATCTTCACTATTAGTAGGGGCGTATAACTGTGAATCACGATGAAAAGAATGTATTCCATACCATTGAAAAACACTATAAGATCATTAGAACTTGAGAAAGATGTTTTATTTTCCGGTTGAGTATTTTCTCCAGGTGTACTCTTTACCCCTGATTGGTGAAGTGAGATTTCAAAAAGACTACTTTTCTGAGTATCCTGAACAAATTCGCGTTGGTAGTGATGGCTACGATGGGCTACGCTTACGCACTGCTGTATCCTACATTCGTAAACCTGGGTACTATGCAGTACATTACAATCAACCCGGCACTGTGGCAATAGGGGCAATTTTACGACTTAACGACGGTGCGATCGCAGTTTTTTCAGGCGAACCCAATCAATCAGAACAGGGTATATTGAGTCCGGTTTATACATTAGAATCCAATGCTTCTTTAGCAGTACCAACTGGATTAATTTTTATCCGCTTTGCTGAAAGCGTTGATGTGGAATCGCAACGCGAGGTAATTAATCAAGCGGGTTATGAAGTTGCACAAAGCCTTTCTTATGCGCCTCATACCGCTTGGTTGCGTGCCAAATCAGGTAAGATTGTTGATGCGATCGCTGGCATTTCTCAGTTAGAAGCGATCGCTAATGTTAAGAGTGTCGAACCTCAAATGCTTATGGAAAGAGGTTTGAGATAAATTACAAATTATACATCTGATAAAGGTAACTGGAGCGATCGCCAATTCCTTAGCTAAATAAATTTTTTTAATTGAATGACTAGATTTATCCATGACCAATTTGCAAAAGATTATTTGGAAGAATTACTAAAACCTTATGGAGAAGTGCAAGGTTCTAGCCGTGTGGCGGGAGAAGTTCGAGAAATCGATGTTTTATTTTCTCCTTTAATAAAACAAAGCACAAATTTAGAAACACTAGGATTATTAGGAAGATTTGCCGCTACAACAGCCATTTTTGAACCCTTCCGCAACCCTGCATCAAAAGAAGAAATTTGTGATTGTCTGTTAAAATTATTAGAAGTAAGGGGTGGATTACAACGTCAAGCAAATCGCAATAAAACTTCCATTCCAGAATTAGAACTTCCCAAATTATGGATACTCACCCCAACAGCATCTACAACACTGCTGGCAGGATTCGGTGCTACTCAAAAAGTAGATTGGCTACCTGGAGTACATTTTATCGCAGAGTATTTGCGGACTGCGATCGTTGCGATTCACCAGTTACCGCGCACCCAAGAAACTCTGTGGTTAAGAATTCTCGGTCGAGGAACAGTACAAAAACAAGCAATAGATGAATTAGAAGCACTATCATCAAATCATCCATTTCGCAGAGCAACGCTAGAATTACTTTATAACTTGCGGCAAAACTTGCAAGTTAATCAAAATTCAGAAGAAGACGATCGGGAGTTAATTATGCGATTAAAACCACTTTATCAACAAGACCGGGAACAAGCTATACAAGAAGGGAATAAGCAAGGGGAACAACGTTTAATTATACGTCAACTAAATCACCGTTTGGGTGAGATTGATTCATCTACTATTGAGCGAGTTCAAGGATTATCTATTGAACAATTGGAGGCGTTAGGAGAGGCTTTGTTAGACTTTTCAGCTATTTCTGATTTAGAAGCTTGGTTAAACCAACCAATTGAATAATCTAATCTGCAAATCAATTAAATAAATTTTATCTGAAACTGCGCTTTATTCATGTAGGGGTGTACATTTGTGTTCCCCTACAATTGAAATGAGAATACTAACCAAAACTTTCAACAACGTACATATCATTTCCTGTATTGCCAACTAAAAGCAAGCTACTGTCATCACCTTCTAAACTTTGGCTGCCAGCAATACCCTTTTGCAGAACTTTAATTATTCTTTGGGGAGTAAAAGATTCTAATTCCACAAATTTTCCAGATTCTAACCATGCTAATTCTTCAGCAGATAAACTTTGACGAACTTCTTCAGGTAATTGTTTAGCTGCTTGCGCCGACTCTGGAGAGGTTTGAATGAACATTCCGCGCTTCGTAGCGATAATTTGACGTGGCGTTAGTCCGATATCAATAATCGCAATCTCGCTATTGAGAAACCAATTAGCATTGGTTCTCAAATTATGAACTAAACCAATTCCTTGGAGATTGCAATCATGTATTGCATAGACTTTCAAATCGGGATTGCGCCGCAGCATTTGCATTGTGGTGTTAAAAATGCTTTGGGGATATCCAGTAATGCTGAGAATTGCACAGTTATTTTCAAAGTGAAAATTATTAGCAATTAATAGTTGAGCAATACTAGCACTATCACAAACTACTAATCTATCAAAACTGTAAGCTGTTACATCAGGATTAATCGTGGCTGGTGTATTTTCCTGCTTTGGCGAAGGAAGGATTTTGAGAATTGAACCATTTATCTGCTGCCAACGATCTAGCCAATCTTTAACCTGAGATTCAGAAATTAAAAAGTCTTGTGTTAATAATTCAATTCGCCCTATCTGTCGAGTTCCTAAATATATGGGCAGCATTCCTATAAGAACAACAATGACAAAGAAGCTGAATGAGTTTGAGCCAAGACTTAGTATAATTCCTATGGCAAGAATAATTCCTCCTATGATTTGTAAATTCCTCGCATACTGTTTGCGACTTACAAGATTGAGTTTAGTTGATTTGCTACTTTCATGAAAAAAAATAATAACCACCAGATTTACTATTAGTGGTAAAAAAATCGTTATTGATGTAACCAAGTTAAAAAATATAAAAGGAAATAGCCAGCCAAATCGTGAAATTGACTTATAATTTTTTTTGAGCCGATTATCTAGAAAATAAAGCAGTTGCTTGGGTGTAAAGAATAAAGTGTTATTTGCAGAAATGTCAGCGATCGCTTTTGCAAAAAAAGGATCGGTAATCTGAACATTACTCATGCTAGTCGGTTCAAAGGCAAAGGGATGATTGCATTTTATACACCGACCTTGATTAGCTGTCCGATCTTTTAGTTTATTGTCAGTTCCGCAGTTAATACACTTCATAATGGTTTTTTGATGTTATTTATCTAGCACCTGATTTGTTAATAAAACACTGTAGTCTTCCCGCCGACGAATCAAGCGATGTGTGCCATTTTCTAGCAAGACTTCCGCAGGTTTGGGACGGTGTAAAAAGTGAGACGACATTGCATAACCATAAGCACCGACATCTAAAATGGCAACGATATCGCCAATTTCTAGCGCTGGGAGTTGGCAATTTTTCCCTAGATAATCTCGTGAATATGTGGTGTTACCACAAATGTCAGTAGTGAATGGATTGTCTACTTGTTTCCAAGTGATAATTTCTCGGTAGCCGCCGTGTACTGAGGGTACTGAAAGATTAGCAACGGTGGTATCAACTCCAACAATCTGTTTTTCTCCTTGCCATTTTACAGAAACAACTTGAGCAAGCAAAGTTGCACATCCAGCGATCGCACTTCGTCCGGGTTCAATCACCAAATCAATTTCCCGTCCTAAACGAGTAATTTTCTCGGTTAACCCAGCCCCAAATATTTCCCAGTTAAAGGCTGTTTTGTTGTGGTGATAAGGATAGCCAAAGCCACCACCAAAATCTAAATATTCCCAATCAGGTAACTTTTGTACAATAGCGATTACCGTATCAATCGCTTGGGTAAAAGCTGCTGTGGCGTTAGTTCCCGTTCCTCGATAGAAGTGTAAACCACTCAGCTTTAATCCCACCTCACCAGTTAAAGCGATCGCATCACTAAATTCCTCTGGACGTACACCAATGCGGCTATCTCCGGTAATTTCCGGCAAATTAAGGCGTAAACCCAGCCGAATAGATTTCTCTGTGGGTTTGGGCAAAACTTCACAGCACAACTGCAACTGAGCGAGGCTATCAAAATTGAGAGTTGTAACTCCCCAATTCAAAACTTGTATCATCTCAGCCTGATTCAAATTACTGCCGCTATAAACAATCTCACTTGGATCGAAACCAGCTTGCAATCCTAAATAAATATCTCCTGGCGTATTGGCGTGAAGTCCCCACCCAAAGGAGCGAAAAATTTTTAACAGCGCAATGTTGCCATTAGTAACACTGGCAAACCGAAATTGCGTGCGCGGATAACTGACTGCTTTGCTAATCCGCTCAATAGTTTCGCGCAAGCGATCGCCATTATAAACATAAAGCGGAGAACCGTAGTTATTCAGTAATTCCTCGGCAAATTCCCTGGAGAATGGGGGAGATGAGGAGATTAATTGCTCACTCCTAACTCCCAACTCCTCACTCCCAACTCCCAACTCCCTACATTTATCTAACCTTGCCATCGCTTGTAATTTCTCCATAGCCAACGATGTAACCAAAAGGGATGATCCCAAGACTGTTTACTTAGTTCTTCATTTAAAACGTGCGATCGCCAAAGTTGCCACATAATTAGTAACCAGAGTGTTTCACCAATTCGACGGCCTTGAATAGCTCCTCCTAGATTGCCTTCAACGATTTGTGCCGCGATGTGAGGATAAAAGTGATTGTGAGCGCGAAGTCTTTCTGGATTGAGCCAAATGCCGAGTTGATGCCAAAAATCATTTAAACACCAAGAAGTCAAAGGAACCCCCATACCCCGTTTTTGTCGCCAGACAATTTCGGGTGGAAGCCAATTTTCTACAGCCCGTTTGAGGATATATTTTTCACAGGCTCCCTGCAAACAGAGTTCTCCAGATAGGCGGAATGTCCACTCAGCTAAAGGTAAATCACAAAAAGGCGATCGCACCCACAACCCATGAGCAAACCCCAATGCAGTCGCACGGGGATGGATATTCTGCGCTCCTTTGAGCATCAAACTGGCACGGCGCAAGCGATGCAGCAAAGATGGACACTCATTGCGATCGAGAGCCGCCAACAGCCAATCTTCAGGATGCAAATTTTGGATCTGTGCATAAACCTCCGGCTGATAAACTTGAGATTCGTATCCTCCAAGACGGTGAAAGGTGCGGAGATATTGCTGGATAAAAGTTTCTTGTCCGGCGGGATTTTCTGCTTGATAAACACCTGCGGCAATTAAAGGTTTGTTCGTCCAACCGGCAAATAATTGATCTCCACCTTCGCCATTAAAAATTACCTGAGTTTCCTGACTCGCTCTCTCTGACAGGAGATACAACGGCACACACACGCCATCTCCAAAGGGCAAATCTAATGCTTGCACAGTCGGAATTAAGGCATTCTCGATCGAACTTGGGGTTACTGCAACTTTAACAAGCGGAATTTTGAGAAACTGGGCGACTTGTTCAGCATAGAGATATTCTGGAATACCTGCGTTACCAAAATCTAAAGTGTAGGCGCGGACTTTCACCCCTGCTTGTACCAGCAGCGCCGCCACCACTGAAGAATCGAGTCCACCAGAGAGAAACACCCCGACAGGCTCATCCTTTAAATCGGCAATTTGTCGCTCAATGGAGTTTTTAAGGAGAGTTTGCAATTCAGTAATTGCTGTAGCTTCGTCTGTTAACTGTTCTGACGCTTCTCGCCACGAGTGGATTTTTTTAGATTCAGGTGTTTGCAGAATACCTGATTGGCGATCGCTCTGCCAAACTAATTCAGTTCCCGCCGTCACTGCAAACACTTCTTTAATAGGAGTTAAGGGTGTAGGAACGTAAGAAAAACAGCTATAGCCATATAACCCAGGAATGCTAACTTCTGACTGTTGCAAAATCGGTAAAAGTAATTGCAGTTGGGATGCAAACCAGATTATTTGTCCTTGCACAGTCCAATACAAAGGAACTCTTCCGAAAGGTTCTCTTCCCAAAACTAGGCAGTTGTTTTCCTGGAGACTTACCCAAGCATCGGGTGAACTAAATAATCCTGATGCGGAGATGGCAGCAATTCGATTTTGTTGCGGTGGGGAATTGCCATCGATTCCTATGTAAACAACATTCCAGATGGGAAGAGGATTATTTTCCTGTGCAGAAAACTTCAAAGCCTCTCCCCTTCTAAAAGAGAGGTTTTCCACAACACTAGTCAACAGCGCTTCCAACTCCTGTTGCTCGCCGTAACCCCAATAGCCAAGAAAGTGATGCGGGATACCCATCTGGACTATTTAACTTCAAAGGTTGCATCGCTAATCTGCCGACCTTCTAGAAACATCTGCACTTGCCAATTGCCAACAGTTGCAGCTGGGTTAATAGTGTAGCGACACTGGGTATCCCAGACAGATGTATTAATTTCGCGGGTTTGATAGTTGTTTTGCTTGACAATTTGACCGCTTGGGTCAATCCAATTACAAGAGAGAGCCAGCTTTTTACCCAAAGGTGCATCCTTTAAGGTGACACGATACAACACTTCTGGATTGGTTTGGCGAGAAATTGTCTTTAAGTCGCTGCCATTATCTTGTGTTAAAGTGATGCGGTCTTGTTGAGCAGAAACACTGGAAAGTGTAGAACTTTGCTGCTGCATGAAAAATATTGTAGATGCAATGACAATTACTACAATTGCCACCACTCCAGAGGTAATCCATCGATTCCGGCGTTGTTGTACTTCCAGTGCTTGGCGGCGATTTAACTGAATCAGCGCTTCATCTAGTAACTCTGGCGGTAAATTCAACTCCTGTAAAATTTCTTTAACCTGCTGTTGGTCTAGTTCCGCTTCCCGACGCAATTGCAGACCTTCTACTTCTGTAACTATTTGTGATAATTGCTCTTGAGTCAGTCGCTGCGTCATAGCTTAACTCCTGTTGAAAAATTTGATTGCGATCGCTAAATCTCGCTTTTGTAGGTACATCATAAGCTACAAAATAAAGTTGTTGCTTTTCGGATTCTTTAAGAGATACTTTTGTAAACACAGACGCAATTCATCGCGTCTCTACTTCTCACTCTTGTACAGACGCAATTCATCGCGTCTCTCCCAACTCAGCCCTGATTATGACTCAAGAACAACAAACTACAATTGCAGGTATCTATGAAGTCTGCATCGGCATTCCAGAGCCAATTTCTGCAATTCACTATTGGGAGCAATTTGGCTATCGCATTGGTGAAGTGGGTGAATTAACCGCAGAGGTAGCCCATCAATTATATGGGGTGAATTCGTCTTTACGCTCAATTCGCCTCTACCACCAAAATGTAGATCATGGTTTGATTCGGCTGATGGTTTGGCAAAATCCCACCAATGAAGGTTTGGGAATAGCGTCAATGAAAATTAAGGGAAATCGCTGGGCAACAAGTTTAACTGCGGATGTCTTGAGTATTTTAAATCATATAGAGGATGCAAAAGCAGCAGGTTTTCCTATTAGATACTCTAGCCCTTATTGGGAAGTCATCTATAACAAAGATAGAAAAAGCCGTCCTTTTCTTGAGCCAGCAGTTGGCGTGCGAGAAATGCTGCTACTACAACCGTTAGCTCGACAGGTTTTGTTTCAACGATTTGGCTATACGCTACCACATTACGGACAAGTTAACCAGAATGCGCCTCTCAAGACTAGTCAGTTTACGCACATGGGGATTATTGTTCAAGATGACAGCAAAGAAACCCTGAAGTTTTATGAAGAAGTTTTGGGTTTGCTGCGCGTGCGGGATGGTGTCGAA
Source organism: Nostoc sp. (assembly GCF_036917355.1). Lineage (GTDB taxonomy): Bacteria > Cyanobacteriota > Cyanobacteriia > Cyanobacteriales > Nostocaceae > Nostoc. The sequence continues at coordinate 78,552 of NZ_JBALDP010000062.1, read as the reverse complement.
ACTAGCTATGAATCTTCGCCAGCAGGTAAAGATATTTTTGACCTGAATCCTGGTGAAAAGTTTATTGTGACTACCTTTGACGATCCTCGTTCTTCTAAGTCCGATCTGATGGCTACACGCAGTGGTAGACTTTATGTCATTCGATTCCCAGAATCTATTAATTTAGAATCGCGCTTTGAGGCAGCCCAACCAGGTAGCTTTGGTATGTCTTTATATACCTATCGGGTTAAAGGAATACAGGAATATTGCGATCGCATCAAGGCGAGTACTGCACAAAAAGTTACAGATATTATTAGCAATGAATTTGGCGAGACGAGTTTCTCCTTTATCGCACCAGATGGCTATTTCTGGACTTTGCTAGAAGGTAATTAACTAGACATCTGACGAAAAAAAATGTAGATACGCAAAATTTTGCTGTCTATTACTTGTTACCTGTAACTACTAGAATTAACATGACGAAAAAGAAGACTTCTTGCAAAAGCCAAAAAATAGCCCGAAAATAAATTTTCGGGCTAATAACTCAATTCGTTTGAAACTGGCTATGAAAGTATTTTTCGTCTGTTTCAACGAACTTTTGCTATTAGCTAGAGACTTAAGTCTTTAGCTGTTCAAGTATTCTTGCAATAGGATTTTTGCAATGGATTTAATAAAAATTCCCAATCCTTCCTTCACATTAGTTTAAATTTCTCTATTTCCGCCAATAGAGAGTTGCTTTTTGCTATGTTTCAACTCTTTCCAGAGTGACTTAATCTGCTGGTAAGCCTCTTCCTGAGACAATTTCCCCCCTGTCTCTAGGCAAGTGATGTAACTAATTTTTTGAGAGAATTCTTGGAGGTTGGCATTAAACACCAAATTCTCTGGCTGAAATTTACCATAATATCGACTACGAGGGTAAAGAAAGCTATTTTTGTCTTGCGAGTTAGGTTGCGTCATAAGTTTTCTCTTATAATTCTTTTCTTCTTAAATTTATAAACTAAAACTTTTCTCTTTGTGTATATACACAGGAGAAAATTCAAATTCCTGAAGAAAGAAGTAAATTTTTTAGTTCAATATTAGGATAAAGCAGAAGAACAGGTAATTAACTGTGGAAAATACTGAATTAAGCACCTCATCTACCAAAAGGAGTAAGTCAAATGACATATTTTTTGCGGAAAACACTAAAAGGAGTAAGTGAAATAGCATTTTGCCGATTAAACTCGACTTGCTCAAATGCGGCTCAAATAATATCATGCCCGCAGAATTAGTTATGATTACCATAGTCTTTAGCTAGGGTTGATAGCGAAGGCTAAAGTAAAAGCCATCATCCTGAGCGTTATTACCACGATCGCTCAGATCGATAAATGGAAATCCATAATCGAGCCGCAAAAAGAGATTATCAATTCCCATTGCCTGATTCCACAATAATCCTAAGCCTGCGCCCACTAAAAAAGTTTGATTGGGTAGCGGATTGGGATTATCAGACTGATTCCAGACGGCTCCCATGTCCACAAATGGCGCAAGTTGAATTGTTGATAATCCAGATTCATTGCGCTGCACTGTAAACCGATCTTCGATCGCTACCCGAAATCCATTATCCCCAGAACGGATATTTTGGCGATATCCCCTTACCGATTGTCCGCCGCCAATCACAAATTGCTGGGAAGGTAAAAGGCTATCTGGTGTAAGCTGCAAGTCTGCTTGGATGAGCAATAGATGATCGTTACTGAGTTGCTGCACGCGCTGTATTTGACCTAGCCAACTAAAAAAGCGACCATCGGGTATGGGGTCATTGTTGATAGTTGCATCTAATATATCAACGCCAAAATTAAATTGCGATCGCAAAAACCAAGCTCCTTTTGGTTCGCGCCTGATATAATCTTGACCAAATTTAATTACACTGGTACGGCTAACGCCATTGGCATCAGGCCCAATGCCAAAGGGGGTTGCGAGGTTATCAAAAAGGAAGGTTTGACCATCTTGATAGGTAAATCCTAAAGATAGGGCAAATTCTTCTTTGGGCGATCGCATCAATGGTTGACGATAATTGATTTCATAAAGATCCTGGTTTGCCCGAATGTCAAAGGCATCAAAGGGTGGCTCAGTAATTTCGTTGCGATTAAATGCCGCTCGAATCTGCACTTTGCCATTCATGGCGTTCACGGGAACCTGATAACTAAAATCAAAGACATCGGAACCACCAGAGAGTGTATGGTAATAGGAGCCAGCTAACTCATCTCCCATACCGGTTAAATTGCGCGATCGCAATTCAACACCCAATCTTTCCGCACCAATACTGGGAGGCGAATAATTATCTACACCCAAGCTACCAGTTAAAGGGTTTGCCTCTTCAACTCTCACAACGAGAATACTTTGACCAACCTTACCCGTTGGACGCAAACTCGCTTCCACATTTGTAAATAAGGGATCGAGTCGCAACAATTTCAACTGTTCTTCGAGCTTAACAGTATTCAGAGGAATACCAGCACCTAGTTGGATGCGACTACGAATATAAGATGGGTTTAATCGCCGCGTCCCTTCGATATCAATCTCTGTCAAACGCCCTTCCAACACCCGAATCACCACAACACCATCTGCGGTACTAAATTGTTGAGTATCTGGAATCGCTCTGGAATTTATATAGCCTTTATTTAGGTACAGTTGGGTAACGGCATCGGCGGCTTGTCTGATTTCTTCTAAAGTTAAGTCCCGTTCTTCAAAAGGTTTCACTACTGGATTAAAATCATTTTCCTTAAAAACTGTGCTACCTACAACCTGAATTTTGCGAACCCGAATGCGTTGTGGTGTTTCTGGTTGCGGGTTGGTTGCTGGAGTAGGTTCTGTTTCCTGTACTATTTGTAACTCTGACTGACTGCTATTTTGAACAGAGTTAGGTGTAATAATATTAGCTCTAGCTCTCAGTCCATTTGCAGTTACAATCCAGACCGCAGGCAGAATTAGCAAGCCGCACCGAAAGCTGAAACTGTGCTTACTGCATTTAGTAATTGCCAAACTCCGCCAAGTATCTAACTGATGAGATAAATAGACAATTTTTTGCTGAGTCGTTGCTCTAGGCTGAACACCAGTTTCTGTTTCTTTTCTCATTTCTCTTCAGTGGAGTGCCTTATATAACGACTGGGCTGATTTTGATTTTTGAGTGTGCTATGGCTGTATGAGTATTTCAATATCATATTTTTGATATTCAAATTTCAAAAGATTTGTAACTAAAACTATAATTAACAGCGATTTCTTCTAAGTGATAGTCCCTAGCATTATATTGTGGTAACAGGTAGAAAACTTGGGAAAACTTCGATGTCACCACTGATTTCCATTGTCATCGTCAATTACAACCGGGAGTCTTACCTTCAAGAAGCGATCGCTAGTGTCTTAGCGCAGACATGGCAAAACTTTGAGTTACTAATTTGGGATAATGGCTCCACAGATGGATCGGTGGCGATCGCTCGCACTTATGCTCAAAAAGATGGGCGAGTGCGGGTGGTGGAGGCAGACAATCAAGGAGTTGCTGCGGCTTGTAAGGCAGCGATCGGCCAAACTAGCGGCACTTACGTCGGTATATTAGACAATGATGATATCCTTGCCCCCACAGCTCTTGCTCAAACCGCTACAGTCCTCAACCGCCACCCAGAAACGGGATTTGTTTACACCGACTACTTAAATATCGATCCAAACGGCAAAGTTATCGGTTATGGCGATCGCTGTGACATTCCTTACTCTCGATCGGGTCTGTTGGTAGATTTCATGACTTTCCACTTCCGCTTGATGCGGCGATCGGTTTACGACCGAGTGGGAGGTGTTAACGAATCCTTCTCTTGTAGTGCCTATGATTATGACCTATGTCTGCGACTTTCAGAAGTAGCCCAAGTACGTCGAGTCAAAGAGCCACTCTATTTCTACCGAAATCATTCTCAAAACATGTCTGTTAGCAGGAGAACAGAACAAATCCTCTGGTCACAAAAGGCGATCGCTCAAGCACTTTGGCGGCGCGGATTAGCAAATAAGTTACAAATCGATGTAGAATTACCCACAGGTCGCTTCATATTACGGCGCAAAAAACCTCTACTACACAACATTGCCGCTTCAGTGTTAACTATTATGCCTCTGGTAACAGGCATGAGTGCGGGATTAGTCCAAGCACAACAAATTGTCCCAGCTACCGATGGGACAAACACAATTGTGACTCCCAACGGCAATCGACTTGATATCACTGGCGGCACAACTTCTAGAGATGGTGCAAACCTCTTTCATAGCTTTCAACAATTTGGGATTTCACCAGAACAAATCGCCAACTTTCAAGCTAGTCCGGCGCTGCAAAATATCCTTGGTCGAATTACAGGCGGGAATGCCTCGGTTATCAATGGTTTAATTCAGGTGACAGGTGGCAATGCTAACCTTTTCTTGATGAATCCAGCCGGATTTATTTTTGGAGCAAACGCCAGTTTAAATGTGCCTGGTGCTTTCACAGTCACAACAGCCAATGGTATTGGTTTTGGTAGCAGTTGGTTTAACGCTATTGGTGTTAATGACTACAATGACTTAGTTGGAAACCCCAATGGATTTGCCTTTAGTACAAACCAGCCAGGAGCGATCGCAAATGCTGGAAATTTGGTAGTAGGTGCTGGGCAAAATTTGAATTTATTAGGCGGTACTGTAGTCAACACCGGGCAACTTTCAGCACCAGGAGGGCAGATTGCCCTTACATCCGTACCAGGACAAAATTGGGTGCGTCTCAGTCAGCCAGGAAATCTGCTGAGTCTAGAAATTCAGCCCCTCGCCTCTAGTAGCACCCAACCCAATAACTGGACAATTCCCATTGCATCTTTACCAGAATTGCTGACAGTTGGTAACACAGGGTTAACTGCCAATCCTGATGGAACTGTAAAATTGACAAACTCCAATGTCACAATTTCCACAACTTCAGGTACAACGATTGTATCTGGGCAAGTAAATGCAGCGAGTCAAACAGGCGGTACGGTAACTGCTTTGGGTAAAAAAGTCGCGGTGATTGATGCCAATATTAACGCCTCTGGGAATAATGGCGGCGGTACTGTGCTAATTGGTGGAGATTATCAAGGTAAAGGGACTTTACCCAACGCAGATCGGACTTACGTGGACTCAAAATCCGTCATTAATGCTGATAGTAATTTGAATGGAAACGGCGGACAGGTAATTGTTTGGGGTAACGACACAACCCAGTTTTTTGGAAAAATTTCGGCTCGTGGAGGAGCAAATGCGGGGAATGGTGGTTTTGTAGAAGTATCAGGCAAAAATTTCTTGACCTTCAACGGTTTAGTAGATACTTCAGCCGTCAATGGCAACTTTGGTACTTTATTGCTAGACCCCAGCACATTGACAATTATCGATGGTGCAGCAGGAACAGGTGATTTTGATGCCACAGCAGGCAATATTGCCTTTGGCGATGCAGATATTGGGGCTAACACTGTTTCTTGGGGTGCGATCGCAGCTTCGGGTGCAAATATCAACTTACAAGCTACAGGGAATATTACCATCAATGACATCACCGGAGCGACGCCAGGAGTGACTACCCCTGGTGTGGCTACATTAAACTTAGGTAATGGCGGTAGCTTCAGCCTGAGTTCACAAACCGGTTCTGTAAACTTTGTCGATCCTACCAACACAATCGGCACAACCGGAGGAGCCATTAACATTTCAGGAGCTAGCTTATCACTAGGAAATCTAGACACAACTGTTGATTTCAATAGAAGCGGGGATATAAACTTGTTTGCAAGTGGCAATATTAGTGCAGGCAACATCATTGCCAGTGGACAGGGCTACTCAGCAGGTAATGTTCAAGTAGTAAGCAGCAATGGTGGAATTACCCTAAATCAGATCAACACCAGCGATAGTGGAGGGATTGGCAATGCCACGGGTGGAACGGTAACTTTGACTGCGGCAGGCGATATCCTTGCGGATACCATTAACTCCTCTTCAAATGATGCCAATGGCTCAGGTAAGGCTGGTGATGTAGCCGCAACAACCACAGACGGCAGTATTACCACAGGGGCAATTAACTCATTTGTAGTTAAGGAAGGAGGTGGCGATTTTATTGGCACTGCTGGCGCGATTAGTTTAACTGCCAGAGATAATATCACTGTTAATGATGCCATTAACGCCTTCGCGATCGCTACCGGAGTCGATGGAACTGGAAACGTTACAGCTGGCAACGTTACTTTACAGACTACCAATAATGCTGGCAGCAATATTCGTTTTACCAACATCAACACCCAGTCCATAGCAGACGATTTTGTTGATGGAAACACAGTTCAAGGTGGCAATGTGCAAGTGCTAACCAACGGACTGATTCAAGGAACAGGAACCGGTGAAGCGATCGCAACTGGTGGATTTTTTACTGGCGAAGGAGATACTAATGTTCAACCTTTAGCAGGAGGTACTATTAGCATTCGCCATGATGGTGGCCCAAATAATGTAGATTTTATTGTCGGTGATGCAAGTGTCAATGGTACAGCAGGGTCAATCACTACAGGTGACAATTCAATAATCGCTTCAAACAGCTTTCCAGTCTTGCCAAATGGCGGAGATGCTAGCGGTACACCAACCGGCATCACCATTACTTCCGTTAATACCCCGCCGACATTAACGGCAAACTCATCGCTACCCGATACCCAGACTAATCAACCTGTTACCTTAACGTTCTCTAGTTTGGCTCCGCTGGTCAGCGATGTTAATAATGACATCACCTCCATCAAGGTGGATGTCGTGAATACGGGAAATATCACTGTCAATGGCGTTCCCGTCATCCCTGGTGTTACAACCTTATCTAGCGGCGATACTTTGGTATACACACCCCCAGCAGATACAAATGGGTCACTAAATGCCTTTGTAATTAGCGCAAATGATGGCGTTTCCTCTTCTGCACCTGTACAGATAGGAATCAACGTCAGTCAAACTCCTACTCCCAATCCTGAAACTCCCAATCCTGAAACTCCCAATCCTGAAACTCCCAATCCTGAAACTCCCAATCCTGAAACTCCCAATCCTGAAACTCCCAATCCTGAGACTCCCAATCCTGAAACTCCCAATCTTGACCCGTGCACATTCCAATGCAATCTACCAAGTAAACCGAATAACCCTGTCCTCAATAATCCTAAGATTGATAACCCCGTTCTTAATACCGACCCCACTCCCGAAGATAATTTCACAGATGATTTTACCGACCATTTAGGCATACCCACCCCTAGAATCAAAACCCTAGATGATGCCAAAGAAATTGCTCGCAAAATTGAAGAAGCTACTGGTGTGAAACCTGCATTTATCTACATCAGTTTTGTCCCTGTGGAAATTCTACCAGGGGTAAATCTTGGCAAAGCTAAAAAATCTACTAAACAATTGAATACCGTAGCAGAACAAGATAGCGACCAACTGGAACTAGTAGTAGTAACAAGAAAAGGCGATCCTATCCGCAAGCGCATCCCAGAAACAACTAAAGCCAAAGTTCTCCAAGTAGCTCAAGAATTTCGTGACCAAATCGTTAGTCCACAAAACCGTCGTCGCACCGGTTATTTGCGTTCATCTCAACAACTTTATCGCTGGATTATTGCACCATTAGAGGCAGATTTACAAGCGAGAGAAATCAACAATCTGGTCTTTTTACCAGACATTGGTTTACGTTCAACCCCAATGGCAGCACTTCACGATGGTAAGGGATTTCTAGTAGAAAAATACAGTATTGGCTTAATGCCTAGTCTTAGTCTGACTAATACCCTCTATAAAGACATCAAAAAATCTCAAATTTTAGCGCTGGGAGTTTCTCAGAGTACTCAGGGACAAGAGCCTTTACCAGCAGTCCCCCTGGAGTTATCAACACTAGTATCTAAACTCTGGCAAGGCAAATTATTGTTAGACAAGCAAGCCACCTTAGAAAATCTCAAAACGATCCGCCGCCAACAACCTTTTGGAATAATTCACATGGCAACCCATGCAGATTTTGCTACGGGTGCTTTGAGTAATTCCTATATTCAACTGTGGGAAGACAAGTTGCGCTTGAACCAATTACGACAATTGCGCTTGAATGAACCTGAAGTTGAAATGCTCGTGCTGAGTGCTTGTAGAACAGCTTTAGGGGATGAAAAATCTGAACTGGGATTTGCAGGTTTAGCAGTGCTGGCAGGTGTGAAAACTAGTGTTGCTAGTCTTTGGTCGGTTAATGATGCTGGCACAGCAGCGTTGATGACAAAATTTTATGAGAATTTAAAGACAGCTCCAATTAAGGCAGAAGCTCTTAGACAGGCTCAGGTAGCTATGGTCAAAGGGCAAATTTATGTCAAGGATGGACAAGTGCAAGGTCTAGGAGGAGTTGGGAATTTGCCTTTACCTGCTGACAGTGCTGATGAATCACTTATGCATCCTTATTATTGGGCTGGATTTACAATGGTTGGTAATCCTTGGTGAAGATAGGGAATATAGAGTCATAAATCGACTGACGTACTTCTAGTGGATACTACGGTTGAAAGATGTGTCTTCTTGCGGATGAACGCTACAATCTATCAGAAAATAAAAGAAATAGTTAAATCCAGAGTGGCTTCATGACGGCTAATTTAACACCTAAAGCGACATTTGACTTTATTAACGTGCTATCCCAGGCTGCGGCTAAGTATAGAGAACCAAAAAGTATACGCCCTAGTAGTGAAATATTAGTAAAGGCTTTGCTACAAGCAGAAAAAACTGCCAAGCAACAAAAGTTGACTTATCCGTTTGAGTTTCTGCTCGGTAAATGGCAACTTTGCTTTGTCACTGGCACTAAGAAAAACAGAGGTAGCGGCGGAATTGTATTAGGCAACGGTTTCTATGTACCCAAGTTTATGGCAATTCATGTTTCCTTTAATGCCACTTTGGAAAAGGATTCAGACAGAGGCGAAATTGCTAATCAGGTTGAGCTCAACCCAGTTTCACTGAAACTCACAGGGCCAGTGCAATATTTCGGGAAGAAAAATTTATTGGCCTTTGACTTTAACCAGATGATTATCAGTTTGTTTAGTCGTGTTATTTACAACAGAGCAATCCGTGCTGGTAAAGTTCAAACAGAAGATTTCTACAACCAACCTATAGCGAAACTACCCTTCTTTGGCTTCTTTTTAGTGACAGAAGATTTCATTGCAGCTCGCGGTCGTGGGGGAGGATTGGCCTTTTGGATTCGGGAAACTTAAAGACGCTTGCAGGAAATCAGGCAGTCTTGCTGGAGGCAAAAGGAAAAAAAATTTGACTTATTTGTTTGATTTGTAGCAAGTGGTGCAACCTTTTTACGAATCGAACAAATACTTCACATCATCTGCGCTTGATTACTTAGGGATTGATAGATTTCGCCTGATTTGGTCTTTTATCTTGCCTTATCAGAGAAGTATATGCTACTATTGATAACTGTGTGGTTAAGGACGTATAGCTCAGTTGGTTAGAGCGCTACGTTGACATCGTAGAGGTCACTGGTTCGAATCCAGTTACGTCCATTTTTGTTTGTACAGTGACTAATTGTTTGTCATCGGTGACAAATTAATTGTACATTCACTAATTATTTGTCACTGTTAACAGATTAATCTCAATTTTAACAAAATCTTGTCACTGTTAACAAATTAGTGAATACTATCCAGTCTGGATACCCTATATCAAAGATTAGAACCAGAATTATTTGAATCTGGAAAAAGTGCACGGTGGATGCTCCAACGAGACAATCAAAAGCGATCGCTCGAACTTGTAAAGTTTGAATTAGAACAAGTGGGCAAGCCGTCTAGCGTCTACGTCCAAATCAAAGCAGGTCATGTAATTCCAGTATGATTCAATACAGTTCAGAATGAGCAACAAAACACTTGTAGAGACGGCGATTTATCGCGTCTCGAAAGACCAATCATCTACACCCAATACCCTTAACCCAAGGGTATTGGCGTATAGCTAGCAAGTTGAAAGATTAGACTTCAGCAATTTGGAAGTGTGTTGGAGTGTCTCTCAACAAGAGATATACTGTCATTATCAAGCGTTTTGTTGAATTTGCAACGGTAGTTATATTTTACAGCAGCTTTTACTTCGGTAGACGACAGGCGTAGCAGATATAATTTTCAATAACCGTCGGGTAAGGTTTTTAGATCGGGCAAAGTTAAAGAAAAGATAATTTCAGTTTTACAAGCCGATGCAATGGCATAACACGCCGATGTAATGGCATAACACGCCGATGTAATGGCATAACACACCGATGTAATGGCATAACACACTGATGCAATGGCATAACACACCGATGCAATGGCATAACACACCGATGCAATGGCATAACACACCGATGTAATGGCATAACACACCGATGCAATGGCATAACACACCGATGTAATGGCATAACACGCCGACGTAATGGCATAACACACCGATGCATGAACAATAAAACTGATTTTGCAGGTAAAAGTAAGTTTTATTACAGCGATCGCCTCAAATTTATGATTGTATTGAGTATTTGGCAGTTCATGAACTGGTGCATCTAATTGAACGTGAGTTCGACAAACCTCTCCCTCCCAGCCTCCCTCTCCGAAACCCAAAGGGAGGAGTAGCGAAAAATTCAGCTTTTGCTCCCCTCTCCGACACGGAGAGGGGTTGGGGGAGAGGTCAAATAATACTCGTCGAACTCACGTTAATTGAACCGCATCACAGCACTGCATTTTGGCATAGGGTGGAGCGTATTGTGCCAGATTATCTGAAGCAAAAGCAGTGGTTAACTGAGAATGCCGCAATTTATAACCTTTAGAAATATGTGAAATAATAAGAGCGATCGCATTTAGACAAAGTTGAAAGCTTGAGCCTGCAACGTCTCAAAACGTTGAATTGTTGGATGTAAAACGACTGCCGATACTAGGGGAATACCGTTAATGGACAATTTAGAGAGCGGGAATCACAGCTTTGAAATGCAGTCAAATTTTTAGGGTGACACTTATATGGATGCAAGGGATTTTTTCGAGGACTTCAATCCTTCCCCGATCGTGTAATTTTCACTAGTACGCCACGGCGTAAATAGAGCAACAATTTCAAATCCCTAAAAAGCTTATTCCCTGACACTTTTGACTTTTGACTTTTGACTTCCGCCTTGCGGTACTAGTTATCTGCTGAAAAAGAATAGACCTCTTGCAAAAGTGCTTTTTGCAAGAGAGGGGAAAAGGGTAAAGGTTAAAGGGGAAGGGGACAATACTGAACCTTTTGCCCTTCTCCCTTCCCTTTTTCCCGACTTATGCAAGAAGTCTAATGTAGAGACGTAACAGTGTTACGTTTCTACAAGGGTTCTGGATAACGCATATTTAATATCTGGAGATGTCTACTTTACAGCTAGGATCAGAAGCGAAGCTTTTATCAAAAATGAACTTAACATAGATATTTCCACTACCTCGTGAATAGCTGCCACCCAAGTAACGCCATTTATTATCTTGGATGCCTGCATCTCCGGTTTTAAATACTGTAGCGGGTAGATTTCCGTTGTCAACATACGTAACATTTGCTTTATTACCGCCGCGATTACTTCCCTTGTTAATTTTATAGTTGATTCTTATTATTGAGCCTATTCTTCCTCCTAAGCCTTGATTGTAATCGATTTTAATTGTGCCTGTAAAACCTCCTTTACTACATGAATAGTCACGAATAACAGCATCAGCATTAGCTGGAGTTAAAGCAATGCTACTGCAAGCAACAGCCATTGCAGCAGTACCAATAACAAAACGGTTTGTTGTCTTTCTAATTTGACGAGCAGTCAAAGTCTTAACCATTAGAGACTTCCTTTTTGATTGAGTTATACTTTGCATTGAGGAAACTAAAATCTGAGTTGCTGATTAAATCTTATAAAGGGACAAATTATTTGACCAAAACGGCAGATTTTTTGTCAAGAATCCAAATTCTTCTATATTGCTTGTTCAAGTAATTTCTATAGCTTCATCTCAGAAACGCTAAAAATCAGATTCCTCTAAAGCGAAGCTTACAAGCTTGAAGAACTTGACAAATTATTTTTCGCTGTGGTCAAATAATTCGTCGCTCTACAGTTAAGTACGAGAAAGATTGTATAAAAAAAGATGCATTAAGAAAACACTATCTTTTTATAGGGGATGGTGCTAGTAATCCTGATAAAGCACCCAAAGAACCAGTTCCAAGAGCGGTTAAAAGTTCAGGAATGTGTTTGTTGCCCTTTGCTTGTAGACCAATTGCACCTATAAGGCAAATTAATACCGTAGAGGTAAGTGTACCAACAATCATACGGTAAATCCAGGGGTCTGTTTGTATATAGTTTTGTGGTAGATTAAAAGTATTATTTACTGCATCGGCGTTTTGTTGTACACCTTGCTGACCTCTTGAATCATTGAGAGTTAATGGTTGTTTACTTTCCTCAAGTAAAGACTGTGTTTCGACTAAGGAGTTTTTTCCATTCTGTGTACTCATAGTGCATCCTTATTTATTTAATAAAAATAAGCATTGGAAGTTTTCTACAATAGTAATCACATTACGATTCCTCTTTTTCGGAAAAGTAGAAACAATCACCAAAGTTTTTTGACAGTCAAGTGAGATCGCCTCTCTGTGCCTTGGTCCTCGATCGCTGGAGGGCGCTTAATTTTTGGTTTAAACAGGTTCTAGCTAGTAGGTTAGCTGTGGATTTGTACCTTGGCATCGCTGTAGGGAATTTTGGGGTGTGTAGTAGGAGCGATCGCGCCCAATACCCAATGTCTCACTTCAAGATAAGTAATAAGCCATCTGAGTAATGGTAGCAGTCGGTTTTATCAATACAGAAAGCACTAATTTATACTTATATTTAACCGCAAGCACTTGGAAGCGATTGCCCAGATACCCTCACTATCAGCAATGCCGACAGTTTTGCTGATGTATGGGCTATTGGAGCGATGAGTGCCATGTTGGTAGCAAATCTTGGGTCAATATTCGATTTGGTAGCTTTTGTGTGAAAAAAGGTACTGTGTAGGGAAAACTAAGGACGCGATCGCTATTATCCCAGATGCAATTCGGCGGTTTAGCTACAAGAGTTTTTATCTATAAATACACCTATTGATGGCTAGGTTCTCTCCTGATGAAAGAGATGTAGCTATCAATGTTTTCCAAAGTGGTTTTATATTTTTGTAGCTAAAATAACATTGATTTCTTAGTCTTTTTACTTACAACACATAGTCTGTGATTTGCTACCTCAGCCTCATCTAATGCCAGTTGCTCTGTCTCCAAACCTTGAGAGCGAGCTTTTCCACTTGCTATGTGCGGTGTTAACGATAAATCTTTAACCGGACACTAGACACTATATGACAGATTAATAGTGCTGACCTACCCAAAGTGATTTGAGTTAACCCGCAAATACACGTATGCAGCTAGATTAGAATTAGATTATTATATAACCGAAATATTACTGTAATTTTTGAAGGTTTTTATATATGTAAATGGTTGATTTCAGAGGATATACGGTAACGCTAACCAAAGCGATCGCGGTACTTTAATTTTCATAAATCTTATATTATTCAGATTAAAAAACTCAGAAAAGATGACGAACACAGAATGTAGAAGCTCAAGCTAATAATCGATTCTAGCCTAAAACTAGTACGGTAAAACTCTGAAAAATGCCAAACTTAGTTCTTTTTTAAAAGATGAGAGCCACTCTCTAGGCGTATACGCATCTACAAAAGGTCTGAGGCTAAAAACCTCTTCTTTCGCAATTCAGGCTTTAGTGAAGACTTATGCAATGTATAGGTTTTTATGATGGAATTTTTAAATAACTTTTTCTCTACTAGCCAGTTTATTCCCCACGGACATTGCTATCTCTGGAAACCCGGATTGGTGTGGTTGCATCTGATTTCAGATGTGTTAACTGGACTTGCTTATTATTCAATTCCAGTGATGTTGGTTTATTTTGTTCGTAAACGGCGAGATATACCTTTCGGCTGGATATTCTTAATGTTTGGTACATTCATCGTTGCATGTGGCACAACTCATTTAATGGATATATGGACGCTTTGGTATCCTACCTATTGGCTATCAGGGTTAGTCAAAGCTATTACCGCTTTTGTCTCCGTATTAACTGCTGTAGAGCTTGTGCCATTAATGCCACAAGTACTAGCTCTACCGAGTCCTGCCCAATTAGAGGCTGCAAACTACCAACTAGCAAAAGAAATTGCTGAACGCATACGGACTGAGGAGGTGTTGAGGGAAAGCGAACAACGCTGGCAATTAGCACTGCGAGGCAATAATGATGGAATTTGGGACTGGAATGTTAAAACCAATGAAGTTTTCTTCTCGGCTCGCTGGAAAGAAATGCTCGGTTACGAAAACCACGAAATTTCTAACAATTTAGATGAATGCTTGACACGAGTGCATCCGAACGATATTGAGTGGGTGAAACAAGCGGTTCAAGATCACTTTGCTCAGAAAACACCGTTTTACATTACCGAGTATCGAGTTTTATGTAAAGATGGCACCCATAAATGGATTTTAGATCGAGGGCAAGCACTGTGGGATGAAGATGGTAATGTAGTACGAATGGCAGGTTCACATACTGACATTACCGATCGCAAGCAAGCAGAGGAGAGACTAAATAGCCTACTTAACCAATTAGAAAGCATGGTTGAGGAAAGAACAGCAGAGTTAACAAGAATCAACGAATCATTACAGACAGAAATTACTGAACGCCAGCGAATAGAAGAAGCATTGCGAGAGAGCGAACAGCGATTTCGGGCTGCATTCCATCAAGCTGCTGTTGGCATTGCCCATGTCGCAATCGATGGAAGCTGGTTGTTAGTTAATCAGAAGCTTTGCGATATTCTCGGTTACACACTCGAAGAACTACAGTTGTTAACTTTCCAAGATATTACTCACCCGGACGATCTTAACACTAACCTGAAATATGTTGAGCAGATTTTAGCAGAGAATATTCAAACTTACTCGATGGAAAAGCGCTATTTCCGCAAAGATAATTCCATAGTTTGGGTTAATCTTACTGTGTCTTTAATGCGCGAATCTAGTGGGGAGCCAAAATATTTTATTTCTGTGGTCGAAGACATTAGCGAACGGAAAGCCGCGCAGCGCGAACGCAAGCAGTGGGAGGAGCAAATTCAAGCATCACTATTAGAAAAAGAAGTGTTATTAAAAGAAATTTACCATCGTGTCAAAAATAATTTACAGGTTATTTCCAGTCTGCTCAACCTGCAATCTGCCTATATCAAAGACAAAGAAGATTTGGTAATATTTCAACAAAGCCAGCAGCGAATTGCATCAATGGCTCTCGTTCACGAAAAATTGTATCAATCTCAAGACTTAGCTAGGATTAATTTTGGTGAATATATTCGAGATTTGGTAACAAGTTTATTTACTGCTTATGAAGTCAATGAAGATGCGATCGCTTTGACAATAAGTACCGAAGATTGTATTTTTCTCGGTTTAGATACAGCAATTCCTTGTAGCTTGATTATCCATGAGCTTGTATCTAATTCTTTAAAATATGCATTTACCAAAGGTAGTACTGGTGCAATCAATATTGAAATAAAGAAAATAATTAATAATAATTTAATGCTAATAGTTCGTGATGACGGGATTGGCTTACCAGCAAACTTTGATTTAAAAAAAATTGCATCATTAGGATGGGAGTTAGTAGATGCTTTAACCCATCAGTTAGCAGGAAACATCAATATTACAAGCTCTACTGGAGTAGAATGTCAGGTGACATTTCCTTTACCATAAATAGACAATCAATAAAAGATGACAAACGCAAAAATTTTAGTTGTGGAAGATGAAGCTATTGTTGCCAAAGACTTACAATATCGGCTTAAGAAATTTGGATATACAGTGCCTGCTATTGCTTCTTCAGGAGAAGAAGCGATCGATATAGCAATAGAAATATCTCCAGATTTAGTACTGATGGATATTAAGCTTAAAGGCTCAATGGACGGAATAGAAGCTGCTGAAGAAATCTATAAGCGTTTGGATATTCCAGTAATTTATTTGACTGCTTATGCAGATGAGAATACATTGGAACGAGCTAAGATAACAGAACCGTTTGCCTACCTACTGAAACCTTTTAAAGAAAGAGAACTACAAACAAATATTGAAATAACTTTGACTAAGCATGGTTTGGAAAGGCAATTAAAAGTTAATAAAAAATGGCTGGATGCACTTTTAAAAAGTATCAGCGATGGTGTGATTGCTAGCGATTTACAAAATTTAATTACTTTTATGAATCCGGTTGCAGAAAATCTGACTGGGTGGAAACAGGAAGAAGCTTGTGGCAAAAATTCTTCAGAAGTATTTAATATTGCTAATGGCGAAACTCATAACCCTATTGTAAGTCCGATTATAAAAGTTCTTCAAGATGGTATTATTGTTCATCTTCCTGCAGAAACAATTCTGATTACTAAAGATGGTGCAGAAATACCAATTGATGACAGCGCTGCACCGATTAAAGATGACAAAGATAATATTACAGGCGCTGTATTAGTGTTTCGAGATATTACTGAGCATAAACGAGCAATTGAGGCGCGTCAAAAGCAAATTGAGCAAGAACAACTTGTGGAGCAATGGGAAGAGATAAATCAACTCAAAAATGACTTTTTGAATTTAGTTTCTCACGAACTGCGATCGCCTCTGAGTAATATCAAGATGATGATTCAAATGATACAACTATCTAAAAGTACTGAGGATGCTCAACGCTATCTAAAATTAATGGAAAGCGAGTGCGATCGCGAACTAGAATTAATTAACGATCTACTAGACTTACAACGGCTAGAAAGCTCATCCTATCAAGTTATTACACCTGATGCGTTGCTCTTACAACAGTGGTTACTTTGGGTTATCGAGCCGTTTCAAATTCGTGTTCAAGAACATCAGCAAACTCTACAGGCGAATCTCCCTGCAAACCTCCCGCCGCTATTGTCAGATGGCATTAGCTTGGAACGCATTATAGTAGAATTGCTCAATAATGCCTGTAAATACACACCTGCCGATGGTGAAATTGTCTTAAGTGTAAGTCACAATTCCTCGGAAGCACCTGCAAAAACAATTATTACTGTCAGTAATTCAGTAGAAATTGCGCTGACAGAGTTACCACGGATATTTGATAAATTTTATCGTCTCCCTAATACAGATATCTGGAATCAAGGTGGTTCGGGTTTAGGTTTATCTATAGTCCAGAAACTAGTTGAACAATTGCAAGGAAAGATTAAAGTAGAAAGTGGCAATGGATGGACTTCATTCACTCTTACATTAACTGATTTATAGTACTCTAACCCAAAATTTTCTCGATGAAGGTGAAGAGTAAAAAAAATGTGTTGTCAAATTTTTGAATAGTTAGCAAATTGTTTTAGAAGAGTAACAGGTTTTTGATATTAATATTTCATGAATTTATTTTTTATTTAGCTTGGTTTTCACTGCCGTCTAACCAAGCTGCATAAATAGATTTCATGATAAGTAATTAACTAAACTTGATATGAGATAATGAAAGCAAATTATTAAATATCGAAAAATGTCATTAACTATATCTTCCGTACCTCAGGGTTTTAGTGCATTTATCACGAATTTGGGAATACGAGATACAACTGATGATTTTGTATTTATTAAATCATCAGTGCCTTGTGTTGCAGATGGGGTCTTCACTCAAAGTCTTTTTGCTGGGCCAAGTGTTACTATTAGCCGCGATAATTTAAAAGATTCACAAGCACAAGGAATTGTCGTTATATCTAAAAATGCAAATGTAGCTAATGGTTCTATTGGCATCGCTGACGCCCAAGAGGTTCTGCAATTAGTCGCAACTGAAACTGGAATTGCTGCACATAATATCGCGATCGCTTCTACAGGTGTAATTGGCAGACGTTACCCGATTGAAAAAATCCGGGCTGGTTTATTAGGATTTGGCAAAAAATTGACTGATGCTGATTTTGATGCTGCCGCTCGTGGTATTATGACCACCGATACAGTAGCGAAACTAGCTACACGGCAAATAGGAAATGCCAAACTAGTAGGAATTGCCAAAGGTGTTGGCATGATTGAGCCTAATATGGCTACCCTTTTAACTTTCTTTTTTACTGACGCTGCAATTTCTGCAAATAGCCTTCGTTCTATTTTTCGCTCTACTATAGATAAAACTTTTAATTGTTTGAGTGTAGACACTGACACTTCTACTAGTGACTCTGCTGTGATTCTTGCTAATGGAATAGCCGGTGAAGTTTCAGAACCAGATTTTGCTAGGGCATTGCAAGAAGTTGCACAGGAATTAGTGCTGAAAATTGCACGAGATGCAGAAGGTGCTACTAAGATAATTGAGGTAACTGTAGATTCAGCGATTGACTATGCACAAGCTAAAACAGTAGCGAAAGCAATTGTAAATTCACCATTAGTAAAAACTGCTGTTTATGGAGCAGATCCGAATTGGGGAAGAGTTGCTATGGCTATAGGCAAATGTGAAAACGAACAGCAGATCAATCAAGATAAAGTTGTTATTAGTTTTGATAATGTGAAAGTTTATCCTAGTAGCTTAACTGAGGAAAATTTGGAACAGTTACGGCAAATTATGTCTCAAGATAAAGTAGATATTCATGTTAGCCTTAATATTGGCGATGCCTCTGCAACTGTATGGGGTTGCGATCTTTCAGAGGGTTATATAGAAATTAATGGTAAATACTCAACTTGATTAGAGGATGTTTTAAAAGTATTGGGTGAATCGAATTCGCTACTACACAAACAAAGTCCACTTGCGTGGACTAAGAAAAATTAAGAGTTTTTAACCTGCGTAGGCAGGTTTTGTCTGTGTAGCCGCGACTTCTAGTCGCCAGGGCTAGAGAGCTTTTGATTCATTGCGCTAGGCGTTGAAGAAAGAGCTTAGTGTCTCGTAGATAAGGGCCAATTATTGCCCTTTTAAGGTTAAGTTGACTTTTTCGCTCGAATTTTGTCAAAGATTGTACCTTCATCAAAGAATTTTGCCTGAATCTCGTCCCATCCTCCTAAATCTTCAGCTTTGAAGATAGTTTTAATTTGGGGAAAATTGGCTTCTGTTTCTTTGGCGATCGCAAGGTTAACGGGACGAAATCCCAATTTGGCAAATTCTCGTTGCGAGTCTGGGGTGTAGAGAAATTTGATAAATGCTTCTGCAACAGAGCGAGTACCGTGTTTATCAACATTTTTATCGACAACAGCAACAGGATTGTCGATGGAGATATTAAGATCGGGTACAATGTATGGGAGTTTTTCACCATTTTTGTCCGATACAATCATCTCTTTTTCATAGTTGAGAAGAACATCACCTTGACCATCTTTGAAGAACAGTTCGCTGGCATTACGAGCAGTTTTGGGTAACACAGGTGCATTATTATAGACTTTGGAAATAAAGTCTATTGCTTGACTGTCATTTCCGCCAGCATTGATCGCCGAACCCCAGAGATTCAGGAAATTCCAACGAGCAGCACCAGAAGTTTTGGGATTAGCTGTAACTATCTTGATGCCATCTTTTGCCAAATCTGCCCAAGTTTTAATATTTTTGGGATTACCTTCACGAATAGCGATCGCATCTACAGATTTGGTAACTATTGCATTATTAGGCGCTTCTTTTTCCCAACCTGGTTGAATAAAACCCGCTTCAACAAGTTTATTAATGTCAAGGGGAAGTGACAAATGTACCACATCAGCTTCCTTACCCTCAATCACTGCTGCAAGGGTTTGGGAAGCTGACGCATCATAGCTTTGATTGAAAGTGATGTTTTGGTTGTATTCTTCCTTCCACTGTTTGATAAATTTGGGAATTATCTGCTCGTATGCTGCGCTAGTAACAGAGTAAGAAACAAACGTTAAGGTTACATTAGGCTGATAAGCTGCGCTAGTATTACCAGTGTAATTGATATTACGTAAAGAGCAAGCAGCTAACAGGATACTCAAACTAATTCCAGCCAAAAATAGAGAGACAATGCTCCACGAAGAATGTCTATAGAACCAACTTTGGATTGGCTGTATGTACCACTGTCTTATAAACTGCAAAGGTTTAACAATACAAGTGGAAACTAATTGAGTTAAATATCTCCTGAGTTGAGGAGTAGGTTGCCACTGGTTCATCAAATTTTTCCTTTGAATCTGGAGTATTTTAAACGAGATCCTGTAAAAAATTATTATAAAACGGTGGTTAAAGAAAAATATTTTTTATCAACCTAAATTTAAACAAGTTATTCAAGATATCAAGGAGAAGTAGTTTTAGAAACTTCTGGACTGCGAATGATGATATGTCCCTTATCACTTTCTTGAATAGCTAAAACTGACGGTAGCTCATCAGGTTTTGCATTTGAGGGCAATGCTCTAAACAAATAAATCCAGCCGCCACGTTCTAGAAGTAAACGCCAGACTCTCGGTTGTTTTTGATTGCTGATATCATTGTCTTCCCTGCCTCGTAAGTCATCGAATAAACCTCGATCGCCAATTATGCGATAACCTTTCAAAGATGGATCGGCAAATATATCATCAAGTTTGCGTCCTAGAGCAAACTTTTCTTCCGGTGTAATTAAGGCTACAACTGGCAAAGTGGAGTTTTGACCAGCGTCTCGTCGTGCATCTGTAACGCCTTGCCAACGAGCTAACCAAAATATCACTATTAAAACCCAGGATACTATTACTATTTCATTGACTAGCGATCGCAAAAAATCAACTGAACGCAGTTGTCCAGAACTAAATTCAGCTATAGATTTGAGCCGTTTAGCTGTCCATGAGCGTTTGTGTTGAGTTGCAGAGATGATGCGACTAACTAGTAATTGGCTGGCAGAGACTACCGTATCACTGATGATTTTAATTAACCATAACGTTGCTTGAATTGCGATCGCAGCTATAAAAAAGGCGATCGCTGTTTTGCAGATTGTCCAGCCATCTCCGAAAAATATTTGCAGGGGAACTATCAAAAAAGACTGTGCAGGTAAATCGAGGGTATTGACTTCTAGCTGAAAAAAGTAGAAATATGACCAACGGTAAATCCAGCCTGCAAAGAAAAGCGCCGCACCCAGCAAGCCCAGTACACTGGTGAATTTACCTAAAATATTGGTTTCTTGGTTGGGAACTTGGGTCATAGGGGAGATGGGGGAGACAATCTTGTAACTTCAGGCTTAGATCCCCGACTTCTTAAAGAAGTCGGGGATCTTGTTGTGATTTTACAGAAATTACATATATGTCTTTGAAGTTTAATGAGAAAGTTAAATATAGTCAAATATACTGTAAAGCTATGAAAGCTTTTTTCCAGGGATGGGTTGTGGCAATCTTAGTAATGGCAGCAGCGATCGCAGCAAACATCGAAGCTGTAATTGGACAGAATGTCAAGACGGGAAATTTATTGTTAGTACAAACACCAATCAACGCAGATGAATTAGAACTTTCAGTAGCATTACCAGAGTTAGCAGAAGTAATGCTCAAAGGGGGTGAGTCAAGCAGTGGTCGAGTAATCGGAATTGATGCACAAGAGCAAGCACTATCAATTCAGCGTAGTGATAAAACTACCACGATTCCTCTAAGCCAAATTACAAAAGTAGTTTTCAAGAATGGGGCGTTAGTTTACAGAAGCAATGGGCGGCAAATTATCCGGGGTGAGCGCGATCGCCCCACAGGTAAACTAGTAACTTGGAGTGGTATACCCCTAAATACTTTTACGGTAAAAAATCCTACTCAAGGTCAAGCGGTGGTGAAGCTCAAACCACCTGTAGTTTCTACAGCACAGTTGCGGGGTATTCAGTCAGTAGCGAGAAATCGGCAATATGTGGTAGATGAAATCCAGTTCAATTCGCAACAAAAAACGATGGCTATTCTGGCAAAACCTTATTGATCGTGAATCATTTCATCTGTAGGGGCGTATATTTATGCCCCTAAGCTTTTTGACGTTTTTAATGACAAACACAATATTAATAAGAAACATTGGGATGTTCCTCACAAACATTGCAACATTCATGACAAACATCACGATGTTGATACAAAACATTGCAACATTTCTGGCAAACATCACGATGTTGATACAAAACATTGCGACATTCCTGACAAACATCACGATGTTGATACAAAACATTGCGACATTCCTGACAAACATCACGATGTTGATAACCACAGCTTCTGTTAAACCCAATGAAAAACAGCTACCTGTTATTTTATGAAAAAATTCTCACCAGTTTTTTGGCTTTGGGTATCTGTCTAACGCCTTTAACAGTAATGCTGATGGCTCAACCTACCAGGGGACAGACTCAAAACTCGCGATCGCAAGAAGCAGAAAGACTGCTAGAGCAAGGAGAAAAACTGACACAGCGACAGAAGTACCAACAGGCAATACAAATATTACAGCAAGCTTTAACCATTGCGCAAGAACTCAAAGACCAAAAATTTGAAGCGATTGCACTAGTTTGGCTTGGGCGTAACCACAACGCTTTAGGAGAAAAGCAAAAAGCATTCGATTTTTACAACCAAGCTCTTCCCCTATGGCGTGCTGTGGGCGATCGCTCTGGTGAAGCTGTCACCTTGGCTAACATCGGTGCAGTCTACTCCTATTTAGGAGAAAATCAAAAAGCACTTGATTTTTACAACCAAGCTCTTCCCCTATGGCGTGCTGTGGGCGATCGCTCTAGTGAAGCGACTACACTCAATAATATCGGTCAAGCCTACAACGATTTAGGAGAAAAGCAAAAAGCACTCGATTTTTACAACCAAGCTCTACCCCTTTTGCGTGCTGTGGGCGCTCGTTCTGCTGAAGCTGTTACCTTGGCTAACATCGGTGCAGTCTACTCCTATTTAGGAGACAAGCAAAAAGCACTTGATTTTTACAACCAAGTTCTACCACTTTTGCGTGCTGTAGGCAATCGCTCTGGTGAAGCTGCCACACTGAGTAACATTGGTAAAGTCTACAACAATTTAGGAGAAAAGCAAAAAGCACTCAATTTTTTGAACCAAGCTCTGCCCCTATTTCGTACTTTGGGCGATCGCTCTGGTGAAGCTGTCACACTGAGTAACATCGGTGCAGTCTACGACGATTTAGGAGAAAAGCAAAAAGCACTCTCATTTTACAACCAAGCTCTGCCCCTATTTCGTACTTTGGGCGATCGCTCTGGTGAAGCTGTCACACTCAATAATATCGGTCAAGTCTACGACGATTTAGGAGAAAAGCAAAAAGCACTCGATTTTTTGAACCAAGCTCTGCCCTTATATCGGATTGTGGGCGATCGCTCTGGTGAAGCTGCCACACTCAATAATATTGGTGCAGTCTACTCCGCTTTGGGAGAAAAGCAAAAAGCCCTCGATTATTTCAATCAAGCTCTGCCACTATCTCGTACTGTGGGCGATCGCTCTGATGAAGCTGTCACACTCAATAATATCGGTCAAGTCTACGACGCTTTAGGAGAAAAGCAAAAAGCACTCGATTTTTATAACCAAGCTCTGCCCCTAAGACGGGCTGTGGGCGATCGCTCTGGTGAAGCTGCCACACTCAATAATATTGGTCAAGTCTACGACGCTTTAGGAGAAAAGCAAAAAGCACTCGATTTTTACAACCAAGCTCTGCCCCTAAGACGGGCTGTGGGCGATCGCTCTGGTGAAGCTGTCACACTCAATAATATTGGTGCAGTCTACAACGATTTAGGAGAAAAGCAAAAAGCACTCAATTTTTACAACCAAGCTCTGTCCCTAAGACGGGCTGTGGGCGATCGCGCTGGTGAAGCTATCACCTTGGGTAATATTGGTGGACTCTTCCAAAGTACAAATCGACCAACTGAAGCCATTACTAATTTAGAGCAATCTCTCCAAATCAGCTTAGAAATGCGCCGGGGTTTACAACGGGAAAATCGCCAAAAGTTTTTACAGGAGAACGGTGGAAGTGCAATTGCTACTGCTTTAGTCGATGTCCTCATTAATCAAAAAAAATACGCTCAAGCTTTTGAATGGGTTAACCTATTCACCACAGCCGACCTTGCTGATTATACTCGCCTCATTAATGCCAAAGTTGCCAACCCGGAAGCACAGAAAGCTCTTGATGACTGGAGTAAAAAAAATCAACAATTGGAATCCTTGCGGCAACAACTGCAAAGCGATCGCTCCGAAAGCCTACCCCAACAAATTCGGCAATTAGAAGCACAAGTTTATTCAGAAGCCGAAAATATATCCCGCCGTTTTCCGGAAGTGGCAGAATTATTTGAAACTACACCCGTAGATATTAAAAATCTTACATCCTCCATCCCAGCAGGAACAGTTGTAGTTCAACCTGTTTTGCTGACTAATGTGAAAGAGATACCTAATAGTGTCGCATTTTTTATCTTCACAAAAGGTCATTTTAGTGTTATTAAAAAATCTATTGATCCCAAGAAATTTGATAAGCTTATTGCTGATTACTTAAAACAGGTACAAAACGATAGTGATTCTGACTACTTTGAAACCGGCGGCGAACTTTATGATATTCTCATTCGTCCTATAGAAGGCGAGATTAAAGCTTTATCACCTAAACAACTGAGTATTATTGCTACTGATCAACTGCGCCATTTACCTTTTGAGACTCTTTACGACAATAAAACTAAGCAATTTCTGATCCAAAAATATCCTGTCAACTATCTCACTCGCATTTCCAATAAATCCTTACAATCTCCAGGTATGCAAAATGCCATACCTCGCAAACTACAAGCTGTTTTAGCATTTGGTAATCCAGTAACCAGTGAGCCACAAAATCTCCCAGGTGCAGAAGCAGAAGTCATAAAGATTAAAGAAATACTGCCAGACAGTGAAGTTTATATCAATAAAAAAGCTACTTTGGAAAACTTTAGATCCCAGGCTTTGCAGTTTTCCTTTTTGCACTTAGCAACTCACGGCTGTTTTCAAACTGAAGATTGCAAAAAAGTCAAGTTAAAAAATAATACGTTACTCTTTGCTGATAAATCCTTAGACATTGCCGATGCTGCTCTTTTAGGTTTACAAGGAACACAATTGATTACTCTCAGTGCCTGTCAAACTGCTGTAGATACTAATTTAAATGACGCAGGAATTGCAGGTGTTGCTTATATATTTGAGCGGGCTGGTGCTAAAGCTGTTATGGCAAGTTTGTGGGCAGTTGATGATGAAGCAACTCAAGAATTGATGGTTGATTTTTATCAGAATCTCAAGCAGGGTATGACGAAAGGGGAAGCTTTGCAAAAAGCTAAGTTGAAGCTAATTGCAGACCATCGCCATCCTTTTTATTGGTCGGCATTTGTGCTGATTGGCGATGCACGGTAAAGTAATTCGTAATGAAGCCAGGAATGGAATGGGCGAATGGAATTCGCGGCTACACAGGCAAAGTCCGCCTCCGCGGACTAAGAAAAAATTGAGGGTTTGAAACCCACGGAGGCGGTCACTGAGCTTGTCGAACTGTGGGTTTTGTTTGTGTCGACGCGGTTTCTAACCGCCTTTTTAATTACAAACAGATTCACTCACAGCAACTTATCTGGTGTAATTGGCAGATCCCGAATCCGCTTACCTGTGGCATGATAAACTGCATTAGATATGGCAGCGGCTACCCCAACAATCGGAAGTTCCCCCAAGCTTTTGGTTCCTAATGCGTTCACATAAGGATCGCGTTCTTCAACAAATTGCACTTCCATATTGGGGATATCTGCATGAACGGGAATCAGGTAATCGGAAAGGTTAGCACCAACTATTCTGCCCTGATTAGCATCCATGACAGTCTTCTCCATCAGCGCCATACCAATTCCCCAGGTAATCCCGCCGATAACTTGACTCCGCGCTGTCTTGAAGTTGAGAATTCGCCCAGCATCATAAACGCCTACGCAACGTCTAACTTTGATTTCTCCTAACAATTCATCAACTGCAACTTCGACAAATATTGCCCCAAATGAGTGTTTGGCATATTGTTGGCTCTCTGGGTTGAGTGACGATTCCTCTGTAACTTCTAAACTTTCTAATCCGTGACGGCGGAGAATATCGGTGTAGCTGTCTCGCTTTGATGGGTCTTGTTTTAAAAATATTTGCCCTGACTCAACAGTAATATCTTCTGCTTGCGAGCCATAAAGCAGAGAATTTGCATCTACGATCGCCATTTTGATTATCTTATCCCGTGCGGCGATCGCGACTTGATGCACCGCCGGGGAAACACTCGCAACTGTCATTGAGTTCCCTGTAATGGGTGCTTTAGGAAGATTGCTATCACCTAATTCAAACTGCACTGGTAAGCCTAATATCTCAGCAGCTACCTGCGTCATCACTGTATAAGTACCAGTCCCGATGTCTTGAGTACCACTTTGTACTTTTACTTCTCCAGTAGCAAAAATTTCTACCTTAACTGATGCAGTTCTAGCATTGGTGGGAAATGTCGCACTTGCCATTCCCCAACCAATCAGGAAATGACGATCTGGCATGGAACGGGGAACTGGATTGCGTTGTGCCCACCCAAAAATTTCTGCTCCTTTTTGATAACATTCTTTCAGGGATTTACTTGACCAAGGTAATCCTTTGTGCGGATCGATATCTGCATGATTTCTCAGTCTTAGTTCAATTGGATCGATATTTAAGGTGTATGCCAGTTCATCCATTGCCGTTTCTAAGGCAAACATTCCCGGCGCTTCTCCTGGGCCACGCATAAAGGTTGGTGTGCCGCTGTTGATGCGTCCCAAACGGTATTTAATTTGCAAATTGGGACAGGCGTACATCATCGTTGTTGCTGCACCCACAGGTTCGGCAAAGTCATCAAACAGGGAAGTTAAAGATGTCCCAATTTGCTCGATGACAGTTAGTTTGCCTTCTTTGGTTGCACCTAACGTTAGCTGCTGCTGAGTTTCCGAGCGGTGGCCGCAAGCTGTGTACATTTGCGATCGCGTTAGCACAACTTTCACAGGGCGTTTTACTTGACGAGCTGCGATCGCTGCTAAAATCGTATGCGATCGCAGCAGCGCCTTACAACCAAATCCGCCGCCTAAGTATTTGGAGATGACGCGGACATTTTCTTCGGGAATATTCAGAATAGATGCGATTCGGTTTTGGGTTGCTGAAACGCCTTGAGTGGTTTCATACAGCGTCAAGTTATCCCCTTCCCACATTGCGATCGTTGCAGAAGGTTCTAGGGGATTATGATGTTCTATTGGCGTAGTATAAACTTGCTCTACTAAGACATCTGCCTGTAATTTCCCCGATTCAACGTTGCCTCTAGTGATTTTACCTGGCATCATGCCCAGAAATATCGATTCGGGTTCAAATATCTCTGTATGTGCCATTGTGACTGTCGGAATCGCTTCTTCGTAGATAATTTTTATCCGAGAGGCAGCAGTTTCGGCTTGTTCTAAAGTTTGGGCAATTACAATCCCCAAATGTTGACCATCGTAGTAGATATTATGGTCTTTTTCAGTTGACTGAGGTTGTGGAGGGCCAAAGAAGGGTATTTTGATCAGAGATGGGGTTTGTTGGTAAGTAATGATATCTATTACACCAGGGGCGACTGCGGCTGCCGTTGTGTCTATTTGGATAATTTTACCGCTGGCGATCGCGCTTTGAAAAATCACTCCATAAGTTAAATTCTCGATTGGCACATCGGCTGTGTAAGGTGCTTCTCCCGTTACTTTCAGCCTACCATCAACGCGATCGAGTGGTTTCCCAATAATTTTATTCATAATTTTTCTGCCACAACTGAGAGTGCGCGTACCAAAGCGCGTTTGACTAATTCAATTTTGAATTGATTGTGCGTTTGCGGTTTTGCATCTTTGACGGCTGCTGCTGCTGCGGCTGTAAAGATATCTTCGTTAATTACTTTCCCTTTGAGGATCTCCTCAGCTTCCCAAGCACGCCAAGGTTTGGGTGCTACTCCCCCAAAAGCGATACGTGCTGATTTGATCGTGTCTTGTTCTATATCTAAAGCAACAGCTACGGAAACGAGAGCAAATTCGTAAGAAGCACGATCTCTTACTTTTAAATAATGGGACTTATATGCAAAATCTGGAACTTCAATAGCAACAATTAATTCTCCAGGCTGTAATAGAGTTTCTTTGGCTGGTGTCTCACCTGGTAAGAGATAAAAATCATGAATTGAAATTCGCTGTGATGTTTCTATTCCTTGGATGCAAATCACTGCATCTAATGCCGTCAAAGCTACAGCTAAATCGGAAGGATGAACGGCAATGCAATGTTCGCTAGCTCCGAAAATAGAATGCATTCGATTGTAACCTGTAATTGCGGAACAACCCATACCGGGAGTGCGTTTATTACAAGGAAAAACCGGATCGCGAAAGTAACCACAGCGGACTCGTTGCAGTAAATTCCCGCCTACTGTTGCCATATTTCGCAGTTGCGGTGAAGCGCTTTGTAATAAAGCTTGGCTAATTACGGGATAACATTTTTGAATTTGGGGATGAAAAGCCACATCACTCATTCGAGAAATCGCACCAATGCGGATTCCATTCGGTTGAGATTCAATATCTGCTAAGGGCAAACTATTAATATCAATTAATATATTCGCTGTTTGGATTCCATCTTTCATCAATCCCAGTAAATCTGTGCCACCAGCAATAAATGCAGCAGTTTTGTCTTGCTCAACTGTGGCGATCGCCACTTCTTCTGAGGTGACTTTAGCATAACTAAATGGCTGCATCTTCCTTTTCCTCTAGCACATCTCGAATCGCCGCAATAATATTTGGATATGCTCCACAACGGCAAAGGTTTCCACTCATTTTTTCGCGAATTTCTGCTTCAGATTTTGGTAATTCTTCTAATATCATCCCTACGGCTGAGATAATTTGACCTGATGTACAGTAGCCACATTGAAAAGCATCATGGGTAATAAAGGCTGTTTGCATAGGATGGAGTTTACCATCTTGTGCTAATCCCTCAATTGTGGTAATTTCAGCACCGATGTGCATTACTGCCAAAGTCATACAAGAGTTAATGCGCCGATTATTAACTAATACAGTACATGCACCACATTCACCGCGATCGCAAGCTTTTTTAGTGCCCATCAAACCCAGCTTTTCTCGAAGTGCATCTAGTAATGTAACACGAGGTTCTATCTTCAAGGAGTAAGATGTATTATTAACATTCAGTGATAATTCTACTTCCTCTGAACCGAATATTTTCACTTCCTGAGTAAGTGAGTCTGAAGTTCTTGAAGCTAAGGAATTTTCTTCCATGTCTCATGTAGATAATAATTACATCATTTACTATACTACCGATAAAAAGTCTGCGTTTGTTCTAGCTTGACTTCCTGATATTTAGAATTCGAGAAGGTAACGATTAAGCATTTTTAACTTGAAATTGGGCTTTAGGAAAAAGTTACTGTGTTTGGGTTAAAAGCTTTTCTTTTCCCTTTTACCCTTCCCCTTTCCCCCTTAACCGGAAGGTATTGGGGCGGATCTGGGAACACTAAATGCTAAGGTCTTAAAAATTCAAAAGAATATGATTAGCAGTGTAGTCACCATTCCCGGCTATCAAGTCAGCGAAGAACTCTACAATGGTTCTAGAACCCTAGTGTATCGAGCAGTTCGAGAGACTGACCAACAGCCTGTGGTCATTAAGCTGCTGAAAAATCCTTATCCCAGCTTCATTGAACTTTTGTCATTTCGCAATCAATACACCATAGCTAAAAATCTCAACTTACCTGGAATCATTCAAACCTACAGCTTGGAAACGTACCAGAATGGCTATGCATTGGTAATGGAAGACTTTGGGGGAATTTCCCTAAAGCAATGGGGAACTGTGCCAACCCTGATGGAATTTTTGCACTTAGCGATCGCCCTGTGCAATATATTAGATATTCTCATCCGTCATCGGATTATTCACAAAGATATTAAACCTGCCAATATTTTGATTAATCCAGAAACTCGTGATATCAGACTCATTGACTTTAGTATTGCATCTCTGCTACCACGAGAAACCCAAAGCCTGAAAAGTCCCAATGTGTTGGAAGGGACACTCGGCTATTTGTCACCGGAACAAACCGGACGTATGAATCGTGGCATAGACTACCGCACTGATTTCTATTCTCTAGGCGTAACTTTTTACGAGTTACTGACGGGGCAATTACCTTTTCAATTAAACGACCCAATGGAGTTAGTGCATTGCCATATTGCCAAACTTCCACCATCCCTTCGGGAAGTCAAAAGTCAAAAGTCAAAAGTCAAAAGTGAAGAGATTCCGCAAGTGTTGTCAGATATTGTCAGCAAATTGATGGCGAAAAATGCCGAAGACCGCTATCAGAGTGCATTCGGACTGAAATCTGATTTAGAAATTTGTTTGTATCAACTCCAGCAAACGGGCAAAATTGAAAGTTTTCCCATTGGGCAACGGGATGTTAGCGATCGCTTCATTATCCCTGAAAAACTCTATGGTCGGGAAGAAGAGGTGAAAACTTTGCTAGAAGCATTTGACCGTGTTACTAATCATCAGATGGTTACTGAGCGTAGCCGAAGTACAGAACTGATGTTAGTCGCCGGGTTTTCTGGTATTGGGAAAACAGCGATTATTAACGAAGTTCATAAGCCGATTGCCCAACAACGTGGCTATTTCATCAAAGGCAAGTTTGACCAATTTAATCGGAATATTCCTTTTTCTGCCTTTGTACAGATGTTTCGAGATTTAATGGGGCAATTGAGCCGTGAAAATGATACTCAGTTATCAGCTTGGAAAACTAAAATATTAGCAGCGCTGGGTGATCATGGGCAAGTTATTATTGAAGTAATTCCAGAACTAGAACAAATTATCGGTCAACAACTACCATCACCTAATTTATCTGGAACTGCGGCACAGAATCGCTTTAATTTACTCTTTCAAAATTTTATCCAAGTATTCACTACCAAAGAACATCCTCTGGTAATTTTCTTAGATGATTTACAGTGGGCAGATTCAGCATCTTTGAAGTTAATGCAGTTGCTCGTGGATGATTCAGTAAGGGGATATTTATTATTGATTGGAGCTTACCGAAATCATGAGGTTTCTGCTGCTCATCCTTTGATGTTGGCACTAGAAGAGATTGCTAAAGCCAAAGTCACAATTAATATTATTACACTAGCACCTTTGAGTACAGCCAGTTTAAATCAACTAGTTGCCGATACCCTCAGTTGTTCGCAAGAAGTCGCACAACCACTAACTCAACTCGTGTATCAAAAGACCAAAGGGAATCCATTTTTTAGTACGCAATTTCTCAAAGCGCTACATGAAGATGGACTAATCCAGTTTGATTTCGATCGGGGAATTTGGCAGTGTGATATTCCTCAAGTGAAAGCGTTAGCTCTAACGGATGATGTTGTTGAATTCATGGCATTGCAGTTGCAAAAGTTGCCAACAGCGACCCAGGATGTTTTGAAATTAGCGGCGTGCATTGGTAACGAATTTGATTTAGCAACCTTGGCGATGGCACGAGGCGCAAGCTCAAATAATCTGCCCACAACATCAGAAGCCGAAACTGCAACAGCCCTATGGAAAGCCTTACAAGAGGGGTTAATTCTACCTCAAACTGAAGTTTATAAGTTTTATATAGGTCAAGAAACTCAAACAATTGCAGAGCAAAATTCACAATTAGTTACTTATAAATTTTCCCACGATCGCGTCCAACAAGCTGCTTATTCCCTGATACCTGACGATGAGAAACAAATTACTCACTTCAGGCTGGGGCAGCTACTATTAAATAGTATTTCTCTGAATGAGCAACAAGAGAAAATTTTTCAAATTGTTAGTCAATTAAACATGGGGTTGGGATTACTTACTCAACAGACCGAACGCAATCAACTAGCTGAATTAAATCTGGTAGCTGGACGGAAAGCCAAGGCTTCTACTGCTTACACTGCTGCGGTTCAGTATTTAACACTAGGAATAGAATTGTTAGCAGCAGACAGTTGGCAAAATCAGTATGCTTTGACGCTAGCGCTGTATGAGGAAGCCGCAGAAGCAGAATACTTAAACACCCACTTTGAAAAAGCTATCAGTCTAGCAGACCCGATCTTGCAAGAAACTACACATCTGTTAGACAGAATTAAGACCTATGAGCTAAAAGTTCAAATTTATATTGCTCAAGATCGGCAAGTTCAAGCTATTGAAACAGGGTTAAAAGCATTAGAGCAGTTAAAAATTTCGTTGATATTACCTGATGTAGAGCAGGAGAATCATTTAAAGCAACTACCAGAGTTGACAAGTTTAGCCAATATTCCAGAGATGAGCAATCTAGAATCTCTGGCTGCACTTCGGTTGCTGATTAGCATTACCCCTGCTGTGCATCATGTCAAACCGGATATGTTTCCGTCAGTAGCGCTGACAATGCTCCATCTTTGTCTTGAGCAGGGACATTCATCCTTAGCTGCTTATGTCTATGGAATTTATGGCTTGTTTCTGTGTGCTGTAATCAAAGATGTAGACACTGCCTATCACTCAGGTCAGATATCTCTAAAGCTACTAGAACAATACCATACTAAAGAACTCAGTTCCAAAATTTATATGCTCTTTGGTGTTTTTATCTGTGCTTGTAAGGAGCATGGTCGAAATACACTTAAGTTCTTACGAGAAGGTATGCAGTGTGGGCTAGAAGTCGGAGACATCGAATACGCTAGCTATGCAATGATGGCTGAGTCTGCACATTTATTCCTGGTTGGGGAACCTCTAAATTATGTTGAGAAAAAACAAGCAAAATATATTGATTTACTTTTAAACTTCAAACAAAAGCATTGTGTTGATTATGCCAAGATTTGGCGGCAACTCACTTTAAATTTACTTGGGCAAACCTCCGATCGGTTTCACTTGACTGGGATGGATTTTGATGAGACAGAAATGCTGCTGCATTTTCATAACACTCATAATCATCAATCACTATTTGCCATCTATGTAGCTAAAACAGTTATCCTTTTTACTTTTGAAAAGTATAAACAGGCTGTAACTAATGCAGAGCAAGCTACTGAGTTTGTAGATGGAGCCTTTGGTCTATTACTTGTTGCTGGACATAACTTTTACTATTCTTTGTCCTTACTTGCAAGGTATTCGAGTTGCGATAGCGAAGCGCTGCTGCCTTCAGCAGTTCGCAATCAACAGGAACATTGCTTACATCAAGTAGCTACCAACCAGAAACTCATGCGCTACTGGGCCGATAATGCTCCTGCTAATTTCCAGCACAAGTATGATTTAGTTGAAGCAGAAACAGCGCGAGTGATGGGAGATACACTCAAAGCAATGGAGTATTACGATCGCGCCATTGCAGCAGCTAAAGAAAACGGCTACCTCAACGAAGAAGCACTTAGCAATGAGTTGGCAGCTAAATTCTACCTCAACTGGGGTAAAGAAAAGGTGGCTCAAGCCTACGTCCAAGAAGCCTACTACTGCTACGCTCGTTGGGATGCCAAAGCTAAAATCGATGACTTGGAAACACGTTATCCGCAATTACTCCAACCTATTCTGCAACAAAAGCAATTCACTATCCAGCCTTTAGAAACCCTCGCTATCCCTGCCCGCACGATTCATCAACCAACGCAAACATCTAGCTCCAGCAGCACTTCTATCTCTGAAGCCTTGGATTTTGCCACCATCCTCAAAGCCTCCCAGAGTCTTTCTAGGGAGATTCAATTAGATAAATTGCTCATTAACTTGCTCAATGCGATTATCACCAATGCTGGGGCCAGTAAATGTGTACTGATGTTGATGCAGGAGAATGATTTGCAAGTAGAAGCGATCGCTCAACTAGGACAAGAACCCAGCATTGGACTAGCACTGCCAATAGATCGGAGTTTTGATATTCCTGTCAGCCTGATTTACATTGTCAAACGCAGTCTACAATCCCTTGTCATCGCTGATGCCAGAATAGAGGCTGTTCTGGTGGCTGATTTCTACATCACGAAGCACCAGCCCAAAAGCCTACTGTGTAATCCCATCGTGCATCAGGGTAAACTGCTGGGAATTTTATATCTAGAAAATAACCTGGCTACGGAAGCATTTACACCAAGCCGATTGGAAATTGTCAAGCTCTTATCATCCCAAGCTGCCATTTCGATCGAAAACGCTAATCTTTACAATACTCTCGAACAGAAAGTTAGCGATCGCACTCAACAACTTTCCCAAGCCTTAGAAGAACTCAAAACGACTCAAGATCAGCTTGTAGAATCCAAGAAAATGGCTGCTTTAGGTAGCCTTGTCGCAGGGGTTGCTCATGAAGTTAATACTCCTGTTGGGACTAGCATCACACTGGTATCAACCCTGATTGATAAAACTACCGCTCTCATCACCACAGTTGAGCAGGGACAGCTGAAACGGGCAGATTTAACCAACTACCTGAACATTGCTAAAGAATGTGGAGACATTATTTTGACAAACCTTAATAGTGCCGCAGAATTGGTGCAAAGTTTCAAACAGGTTGCTGTCGATCAAACCAACCTGGAGCGACGCACTATTAGGGTTAAAGTTTATCTAGAAGAAACGCTTTTTAGTTTGGCACCAAATTTAAGAAAAACACTACATACGGTAACTATAACTGGCGATGATACTGTAACCATTAACACTTATCCAGGAGCATTGGCACAAGTTGTCACCAATTTGGTGATGAACTCTCTCATGCACGCATACCAGCCCGAAGAAGCTGGGGAAATGCACTTTCATGTCTTACAGCAAGCCGATCGAGTCATTATTCAGTATCGTGATGATGGCTGTGGTGTTCCTGAAGAGTATCACAGCCGCATTTTTGAACCTTTTTTCACCACAGCAAGGCATCGCGGTGGAACAGGACTAGGATTGCATATTGTCTACAATCTAGTCACCCAAAAATTGCGGGGAAGAATCAATGTGCAAAGCGAAGTCGGGAAGGGAACTCTATTTATAGTAACCCTTCCACTTGAGCCACAGGTTACTCCATGAACGCCAGAATTAGGGACGATCGAATATGCCCAGTGAAAATCAAGGGGTTTCCAACTCAGAAACTGATGCTTTTTTTGTCTTTGCAGACAACGATGATACATTTATCTTTGCAGATGACAATGGCGGACAAGCAAGCAATGATAGCGGTTCCCAAGCGGTTTCAAACTCTCCACCAGCACCTGTAGCAGTTTGGAAAGTCTTGATTGTGGATGACGATGTATTAGTCCATCGAGCCACAATTCTGGCACTCGAAGATTGCACTTTTGAGAGTAAACCTCTGACGTTTCTCCATGCCCACTCTGCTACAGAAGCAAAGTACTTAATCCAGACACATCCTGATACGGCGTTAATTTTGCTGGATGTCGTTATGGAAACAGATGATGCTGGATTACAAGTGGTTCAGTATATTCGGGCAGAATTGCACAATCACAAAGTACGAATTATATTACGTACAGGTCAGCCTGGAGAAGCGCCAGAAGCGTCGGTTATTTTGAATTACGATATTAACGACTATCGGCTCAAAACAGAACTGACACGGCAAAAGCTGATTACAGTGGTGATTTCTTCCCTTCGTTCCTACGGTAATATCCTCAAAATAGAGAAGCAAAATTCTGAACTAACCCTCGCCCTAGACCATCTTCAACAAACTCAAGCTCAACTAATTCAAGCAGAAAAAATGTCGTCTTTGGGACAAATGGTTGCAGGCGTTGCCCATGAAATTAATAATCCGACAAACTTCATTTATGGCAACCTGTTTCACACAGAAACTTATGTGCAGTCTCTGTTAAAACTCGTCAAAACCTATCAAGAACATTATCCCACTCCAGTGGAGGCGATCCAAACTATAGCAGAGTCTATTGATTTACCGTTTTTAATGGAGGATTTACCCAAACTATTCGACTCAATGCAAGCTGGAACTGAGCGTATTAAACATATTGTTGAATCACTGCGTAACTTCTCCCGCTTAGATGAAGCGGGAATTAAACCAGTAGATATTCACTCCGGCATTGAAAGCACTCTGTTAATTTTACAACACCGACTCCAAGCTAATGATAAGCATCCAGAGATTGCGATCGTTAAGGAATATGGTCAACTGCCTTTAGTTAACTGCTATGTTGGTGCCCTCAATCAGGTATTTATGAATATCTTGAGTAATGCAATTGATGCTTTGGAAATGGGGACTGGCGACTGGGGAATAACAAGTGAAACATTTTCCCTGCCGACAATTCACATTCGGACTGAAATTCAGGATGCTGATAGAGTCCTGATTCGCATCACTGACAATGGTCTAGGCATGAGTGAAGCAATACTTAAGAGAATATTTAATCCTTTTTTTACCACTAAGCCTGTGGGCAGTGGTACAGGTTTGGGATTATCGATTAGTTACTCGATTGTGGTGGAACAGCATGGAGGTAATTTAACCTGCTCTTCTGCGCCAGGCAAAGGTACAGAGTTCGTCATCGATATTTTTATTTAAAGTTAGTTTTTATTACTACCAGCAACCGCAAAACTGATGACAATCCATTAGAACACGAATTCAAGGTTGATTCTTAAGGAAGATTGACTAAAAAACTACTTAGGAGTCAAAGTAATGACTGTGGATCTAGCTGAAAGATAAAGTTGACTTCAGACATGGAAGAAGTGTATTTCGTGGGAATATTCTGAATTCTGACTTAATAATATGAGCACAAATCTAACTCAGAAATTCTCCCAACCCATAGTAGAGAAAGTTGCTATTGTCGGTGCTGGCCCAGGCGGTTTAGCTGCGGCGATCGCACTGAGAAGCCAAGGGATAGAGGTTCAAGTATACGAAAAAGCCCAAGAATTTCGTCCGGCAGGAACTGGACTAGGGCTGGCTCCCAATGGCTTGCATTCTCTAGATGCGATCGCACCGGGAATTGTCGAAACCCTCAAAAGTTCAGGATGCGAAGTTCACCACACGGTTTTACAGAGTATTCAGGGAGAGACAATCCGAACTAACGCAACTAAATATTTAGAGCAATACGGGCAACCGTTGTTAACTATTTGGTGGTATCGTCTACAGCAAGTCTTAGCATTGAGATTGCCGTCTGACATCATTCACCTCAATCATCGCTGCATCGGCTTTGAGCAAGATGCAAACGGTGTGGAAATTCATTTTGATGGCGAAAAATCGGTATATGCAGATTTGCTGATTGGGGCTGATGGCGTTAACTCTGTCATCAGAGAAACTTTATTTGGCGAGGGTAAGCCTAATTATATCGGTAGTATGTGTTGGCGTGCCGTCATTAAGTATCGCCACGAGCTATTTAATGACTATGAACTAGTTTTTGTCAAAGGCAATCAACAGTTTATGTACCTTCTGAATGTAGGCGGCGGCTATACCAGTTGGATTAGTCGGAAGTTCTCGCCTGAGTACTCCCTTTCGCACAGTGCTGATGAAGTGAAGTCTCGTATTCTCCATGAATTAGCCGACTGGGATGAATCCTTTCGGGTGGTGGTAGAAGCGACACCAGCCGAGGAAATTTGGGAAGGACCAATTTGCGATCGCCCACCGTTAACTCAATGGAGTCAAGGCAGAGTCACTCTCTTAGGCGATGCCGCTCATCCAATGGCACCTGCAATGGGACAAGGAGCCAATACCACTTTTGAAGATGCATACCAACTACGAGAGTGTTTTTCTGATTCAGCTAATCTGCAAGAAGCTCTGACTAGCTACGAACAGTGTCGCATCGAGCGGACAAAACTCATTCAAGCTCGTAGTGCCTTGGGTGAAATGCGGTACTACGACGCTAATTTTATGGCATCTAACGAGCAGAGGCAAGAGCGGCAAATGAGTATGAATGATGATTTTCACAAATGGATATACAATTTTAAACCATCTGTAAAAAGTTAAATTCTAGTGTGTTATTAACAATACTCCGAACAATTTTGAGTTGAGAGAATCGATAAGAAAGCTATCGAAGCATCAAGGTGCTGATTAGAAAAAACAAACACCGGATCGATAGCCATATGGAAATTGTACAAAGCTTACTGACCAAAATGGGAATTTTCCGCAAACCGCTCCCCCTGCGGTCGAAATGATAAGTCTTTAACCGGACACGATATGAGACACCATGCATTTCTGGAAAAGACATTGTGGCATGTGTAGTAAGAAAGCAAGTATCACTTGATGCTCAATTTAGCTCAAGGGGGTCTAATGATCGATCGCTTTTTGAATCTAATTTTTATCGATTCCTTCGCTGTAGTAATTAACCTGACATTTGGTACATTACTTCGCACTAAAATCTGCAATTATTCATGGGATGGAGTTGTAAATGATGAACTTTCAACACCAGAAAGTAGCGCTAGTTCTTCTAAATCTCCACCATCCTTAGAAGAGGTACAAACCACTCATCTTCCATGAAGCCTGCCTGCTGTAGCGATTCTCATTTGAATTAAATATAGGCTTGATTAGGGGCGTACATCTGTGCGCCTCTGTGAGAATCTATGTTTATATCGATTGTCACAAGCAATAACTAGAATTTTAACGGGAATACGGTAAAATCCAGAAGAACTTTTATTGTTATCAACGCGGGTTAAGGATGGAAGCAAATTTTCTGACGGCTGTTTTTCTGCCCAGGGTTAACCTTGACCTTAGAGGACTTCAAGCGAGTTGTAATCTATCCCAAAGCGGTGGTGATTGGGTTGATGGTGCAGTTGATCGTGTTGCCGATTGTGGGCTTTGGCATTGCGTCAGTATTTCCCCTTGACCCACAATTAGCAGTAGGTATGATGATTTTAGCAGCCTGTCCCGGTGGCGCTACTTCTAATTTTGAATGTGGTTGCAATGGCTTTAGGTTTTGCGATCGCTACTTTAACCCGAAGAAAAGGGTTTTAGCCTTCCTTGATAAGAGCCTTCAGCTTCTGTTTTTGGCAATATTTTATAAGTTGGGATAGATAAGCGCGAAGCGTTCACTAGGCTGAAAGCTTTATTTAGCATACTTTTATCTCATATAGACAAAGGCGAAGACGTTATGGAGGTTTCATTGATATTTCTAGCCTCTTCTGCTAAACCAATTGATGAAAATCTCAAAAAATTAGTAGACGAAATAGAAGCGCAAAGTCGTAGTTTATCAGTTTTAGCAGCGCGTGAATTCCGTTATAGCTTGCGTCAAACTCCGGTAGAAGTGAGCATCAAAGAACCCCGCCAGTTTAACGTACTCGAAGAATTTATCATCCGTGCTGCTATTGAATTTCAACCTCCGCCGACAGAGGATGAATTAGCTTCTGTACTTGGGCTTGATTCTGTATTTATTAAAACTACTACTACAACTCTTCGTTCCTTACAAACTCTATCACCAACATCGCCACTAACAGTTACTCCTGAAGGTCGATCATTTTATGAAAAAGGGTCTGTACCACAGCCGCCATATCCTATACAAATTTATGCTATTGCAGACCCTTTAAGCGACAAGATAACCTTTCAATCTGAATCCTTAAATGAGACAGTAATAAATTTGCCTGATTTGGCAGACTTTATAACTATTGATAATACAATTGCTGATATTACTTCCTTACCGCTTGAGGAAATCCAAAAAAGCATTCAAGCTTCAGGTTTAGCGCTTCATGTTCCAGAAGAAGGAAAAATTGTCACTTCCTCTAAGGTACTAGCTTCAACTCAAACAATTTGGAGAAAGATATCGCTTTTCGTTATCTTTGATGCTCTTGAGAATAAATTGAGTATCCAAATAAGAAATGGAAAGCAAATTTTAGAGTCAGCATCAAATTGGTTAGAATTTCTACACGCTGAGGGTAAAATATCCTTGCAAACGTTATGCAAATTGTCAACTGAAACCATCAATTTTGAACGTGAAGACATTCTCAGGCAGAAAAATACTGAAATAGAAGCTAGACTCGAAAATATTCGCCAAAAAGCGCTAGAAGCTGCCAGAGTAAACAATGTAAAAATAGATAATTCTACTGTGTTAGGTGAAGCTGTACAGTTACGCGATGGAGAAATTAGCAAAGTTTTTTCAGAAGTTTTAAATTCCGCTAAACATCAGATACTAATTTATTCTCCTTGGGTAAATCAGGCAGTTGTCAATGATAAATTTATTACTCTGCTACAAAAATTAGCTAATCGCGGAGTTTGGATTTTAATTGGACATGGCATTGCGCGGCGAGAAGAAGATGAAGATAAACCAATCCCACCAGAAGTAGAGAAAAAACTTCGAGCGATAAAAACACCTGATGGTTTCCCATCCGTACAGGTTTTTTGGTTGGGAGATTCTCATGTAAAAGAAGTAATAGTTGATAAAGAAATCTATCTTTGTGTATCTCATAATTTGCTATCTTATCGCGGTGATTATTTACCACGAGGTGAGTCAGTTTATAAAGTTACAATTCCCCTTCAAGTCCAGGAAGCTTATGAATTTCTTGCTAATCGCTTCCAAAATCACGCTCAAAAATTATGGCAAAATGCTCTAGAAAACCGCGATTCTAAACTTGCAATAGAGTCTTTATGTGTATCGGGTGCGCTAGGTATGGAAGATATTGCACTCCAAGAGATACAGACAAATAATTGGTTCGAACTTCTGCCTGTATGGTTGAATGTAGCGCTACAGGGATTAAAGTCGAAAAACCTATCAGGTGATTCAGCAAGTTTCAAAACTGCACTTTCGTTGCTGAGTCAAGTTTCTATTGAAGAAGCTTTTATTGAGCAATTGCAACAGGGATGGCGGAAAGTTATCGGCGCGATCGCAATTAACAATCCCGAAACTGCTTTAAACTTACTTAGTGATGAAGTCTGGGCACAGTTTATACGTCTCAAGATTGTTCAAGAGAGTGATTCACCCAATGATTTTATTTTGTCCCGTACCTAACCTACACTAGGATATTTTTCATACTCCAATAGTAAGAATTTATCAAAGACAGCCCAGAAATATACCTAGCTTGCATTTCGCGGAGATTGTCAATTAAATGATTCTTAACCTTTGATTGACTTAAAGATAGATCCAGAGATTCGTCTTGTTCGATACAATTTATAGGTAGAGAGAGCCGAGGAGAACAAGGTGGTCTTATTAAAAGGCTTTGAGATTGAGATGTACACAGGCACGCCTCAAGGTGAAATCGTCGGTCTCTCCGACAAAATTGTTGCGGCTTTGGATGGATTTATGCGCGAACCAGATAGCCGCAACGTCGAGTACATAACTCAACCATCCCATAATTACGAAAATTTATTGTGT
This sequence comes from Nostoc sp., assembly GCF_036917355.1. Taxonomy (GTDB): domain Bacteria; phylum Cyanobacteriota; class Cyanobacteriia; order Cyanobacteriales; family Nostocaceae; genus Nostoc. Next base: position 37,546 of record NZ_JBALDP010000062.1, on the reverse strand, counting down.
GCCTTGCTGCGTCCCCGGCGGGAGTTGCGAAACTACCTCAATCGTTTGGGCGATTACACCCTGATACCAGGGAGTACTTTATCTTTGGGTGGGGGCGATCGCTTTCTCCGTTCCGATCCAGCAAACCCGTATCATGATTACATTGAGAATACCTACGGCACGAAAGTAGTTACCGCTAGCGTACACATCAATATAGGCATCAGTGACCCAGAAGTATTAATGCGGGCATGTCGAGTCATCCGTATGGAAGCGCCCCTATTTCTCGCCCTCAGCGCCTCATCTCCCTTCTTGGATGGCAAAGCTACTGGCTATCACTCCACCCGTTGGGGCGTCTTCCCACAAACGCCTAGCCATGTCCCCTTATTTGCCAGCCACGCCGATCATATCCAGTGGGTAGAAGATCAACTCGTTGCCGGAACCATGCAGAATGTGCGGCATTTATGGGCATCGGTGCGACCAAATGGCGATCGCCGTCCTTATGACTTGAATCGCCTAGAATTGCGAATTTGCGATTTAGTTACAGATCCTATTGCCTTACTGGCGATTACTGCCTTATTAGAAGCGCGTTTGTTACAAATAATCGAAAATCCCAGCATCGATCCGTTAACCCAAAGTACTTTCTCTGCTGAAGAACTTGTTACTCTGACTGCTGACAACGAAGCTGCTGCTGCTGCTGGTAGTCTCGATGCTCATTTAAGGCATTGGCAAGATGGTAGAAATATCTTAGCCAGAGATTGGATTGCCGAAATTTACCAAGATGTTTGGGCGATCGCCAAGCAACAAGGTTTTAGCTGTTTCCTTTCCCCTTTACACAAAATCCTCCGCGAAGGCAATGAAGCTCAACAGTGGTTGCAATTACACGCAGTCGGTTTTGACACCCACCGCGTCATCACTCAGGCTATTATCGCCACCCAAGAACGCGAAATCGAACTCGAAGACAAATTATGTTCGTCTCTGCTGGGTTAACTCAAAAGGCATTGGGGATTGGGTATTGAGAAAATACTTTGTTTATCCCCTTATCCCCCTACTCGCTACTCCCAACTCCCGTCTTCATACAAATGGTAGATTTTATTGCAGGCACTACCAGCCCTAAAAGACACAAGTACTTACCCTTTTTACACAAAACTTAATATTTACCGATTGTAGCCAAATATCCTCTCAGGCATTGCTCTGGGATGGTTTGTACTTCGTTTTAAAAATCTAATCGATAGATGATGCTTGATTATTATTAACAAAACCTATGAATAGCCTCTACCTTTTGGTAGATTTAACATTGACAATAAATTGTTTTATACAATACGTAAATTGTACGGATAATGCCTCAGGTAGTTTTAGTTAACCCGCAGATACCTCCTAATACAGGTAATATTGCCCGTACTTGTGCAGCTACGGGTACAGAGTTGCATTTGGTGGGGCCTTTGGGATTTGAAATTAGCGATCGCTACCTCAAAAGAGCCGGCTTAGATTACTGGCCTTATGTCAAACTACACTATCACGAATCACTAGAAGCCTTTAAAACCGTACATCAGAGGCGTGGCGGCAGATGGTTGGGTTATACGGTTAATGGAAATTGTAATTATGTAAGCTTTCAGTTTCAACCTGATGATTGGCTACTTTTTGGTAGTGAAACCACGGGTTTACCACCAGCAATTTTGTCAGATTGCGATGCTACCCTCTATATTCCCATGAGCCAACCGGGGGTTCGCAGCTTGAATCTGTCAGTGAGTGTAGCAATTGGTTTATTTGAAACCCGTCGTCAGTTAGGCTATTTACAATAGTTGCTTACATTCCTGGTTATAAGTGTATCTACTTATGAGCTTTCCAGAAACCTATTAGACGATTTATTTGTGACTGCAAAAATTTTCTTGGTGACAGCAAGAATATGTAAAACAATATACCAAAAATTAAGTTTATTCGCGAAATGTAGTGGAAGATACTTACAATTATAGTAAGGTTATTATAAGAAATTTGTATATGAAACTTGGGATATTGCCAAATTTGAATGATAGATTTTGATGAATTTAAAACATCCTAAACTAGGAACGAAATTGCTAAAATCCAGTCATGTATTACATTTGAGCTATTTTTGCTCAATCAAGGACAGAAATCAGCCCAAAAGTAGCCGATAGTTAATACGGTTGTTTTTTAGGGAATAATCAACGTAAAGTCTCGTGTTGAGAAGACGGATGGGGTAGAAATATCTTGAAGATATCTACAGCAGGGGGCATAACTTTTCCAGAAGTCGCCGCAATTTAATTTTCAGCAGCGACTTGGACTTGGCAAATTTGTCCAGTCCCCGCGATTGACGCAAGACAAGCGCGGATAATGGTAAAGAGTAAAATCGTCCTAAGTGGTGTTAGGAGTGGTTCGGACAAGTAAACACAGCAAAATTTAAGTTTTGCAAACAGATGTGAACTTGTCTAAATCAGAGAAGCAGGTTAATCTTGCGTAAGCATCTCTGGTGAATGTGATCTCGATCTATCATTTGTTGCGATCTAAATCATTGACTAGTATCCAACTGAAAAATCGAGGTTAGTTAAGCGCTAGTGATCGTAAGGAGGTCGTCTTTGAAACGAGCATTGAAAAAGAGAGTAAAAGCTGTGTTGAACAATACCCCTAGCAGCGATGATGCCCCGGTAGAACTGCTAAATGTGATGAATCCAAAAGTTAACAGCCGGGTGCGGACAAAAGCGGCGATGATTGGCTTGGCAATCTCTATGGGAGCAACCAGCCTTTTGGTGACTCGACAAAGCGATCAAGCCCAAGCAGCGGTGCCAGTAGGTAGCCAAAAGGCAACTTCAGCGATTCCTGCTGTTCCTGACACCCAGGTGAAATTCGCCTCCACTAAGCTAGAGTCCCAAGCAGTCTCATCAGCGAGCGTGCCGGAAAATCCTGTAATCGTGGAACCAACGGCAGTCTCACAAGTGCCTGGGCTTGAAGCTAAATGGCAAGTCGCGGCAAGTGGAATATCTTTGCAAGTTCCTGCATCAAACACGTTTTCTCAAACAAACGCAGGCTATAAAAATTCCACTTACCTGAAGCCCCAAGTGGCGCAGGGATTGAACAATACTTTAGCCGAAACTAGTTTTCCAACAGTCAATAAGCTGTCTGACTATAGTGCTGATGGTGTTGATAGTACAAATACATCACTAACTGCCCAGCCACAAACAGTGGCAACATCTGGCGCAGCAAACAGTGAAATAAATGCACAACTTAAGGCGCAACAAGAGTTCGCACTAAATCGCTTACAAGAAAAATCGAACCGTTTGAGAAAGAGTCTGGCGCAGTTGCAGTCTGGAGAAACCAAAAATTTATCACAAGCTGATATAGAATTGGCGCAGCCGACAACTGTAGTTGAGAAAACTGCATTAGCAGCCCAGTTAGACACTTCTAGCGATGTAAGCCAAGCGAACCTGATATCGAAGTTAAAACAGAAGACACAGACAAGTGCATCTGTACCAGCGGCGCCAATAGTGATTGCCTCCTCGACACATGCAGCTTATGAAGTTAAACCTGGAGATACACTAGCAGCGATCGCCAGCAGATACAACACTTCAGTATCAGAACTAGTTAAAGCAAATAACCTCAATAATCCCAATGAACTGCGAATTAGTCAAAAACTAGTTATTCCTGCTGTTCAAATTCCTGCCGTTCAAGTTGAGGCAACTGTAGCGAGTCAGCCCACTTTTGTAGAGCCTAGCAAAACTCCAAAAGTAGCTACCTCCCCTTTGAATATTGGCAGTGCTAACTCATATCTACCTAGTTCACCATCGCCAACTATTGCCGATAACAGTAGCGTTACCGTCCCTACACCGGTAACTGTACAGATTCAGGCAAATAGTGCGACCGAATTAGAAACTGCCCCCCTGCCTACAGCTAAATCTTATGGCGTCGGTGGTGACATTCCAGTGCCACAAGCTTTTGCCGAAATGCAACAGCCTAAGACACCAGCAAATAGGGTAGCAAGGGTAAACAATAACAATAATGACCGTTTGCGGGGCTTACAAGCGGAAATCCAGAGGTTACAGCAGAAATATCGCGCTCAACAGTCTGGTAATTTAGTTGTGCCAGCAGCAGCGATCGAAGCAAATAATGCTGCTATGCTCACTCCTATTTCTACGCCCAATAATTTCAGTGTACCTAAACCTGCATCTAGACCGAATAGTGTAGCAATACCAATTCCAGTTCCGGCACCGATTCGGGCTAACTATAGCGTTCAGCCAATTAAGCCCCAATTCCGTACTACTGTACGTCCTACCGAAGCAGTAAACCCAGAATTCTTGCCTAATCTAGGTTCTGCTAGCCAGTGGGCTCCCTCTCGTACTCAATCTGCCACAAGAGTTGCAACACCTTCTGGAAGAGTAAATGCCTCTGATTCCTTAGGAAAGATGCGAGGAACTACAGTTTCTCCACAGGTATTACCGCCTTTGGCAGCAGTGGATCAATATCTTCCCAGACCCATTGACGAACTTACACCTCCTCCATCTTCCTCAACCTTAGCTTACACCTGGCCAGCAAAGGGCACCCTTACTTCTGGCTATGGCTGGCGCTGGGGTAGAATGCACAAAGGAATTGACGTTGCTAACTCCACTGGCACGCCAGTTGTGGCTTCTGCTGAGGGGACGATACAAAAAGCTGGCTGGAACAATGGTGGCTACGGCAACCTCGTCGAAATCCGCCATCCTGATGGCAGCACGACTCGCTATGCTCATAACAGCAAGATTCTGGTGCAACCTGGTCAGGCAGTACACCAGGGAGAAACAATTGCTTTAATGGGTAGCACTGGTCACAGTACTGGTCCACACACCCACTTTGAAATCCATCCATCAGGCAAGGGTGCTGTTAACCCAATAGCTATGTTACCGGAACGCATATAATTGGCTGTCTGTAACTAAATTATTACCTTGTTAGAAGAGGGAGAGAAGCTCCCTCTTCTACTTTCTATTGAATCAATAGGGATGGAAGTTATAACAAAATTGCAAAAGGGCTAGTCTTATGCAATTTTGTATGCTATATTAGTTAGTGATTTGGAAAGACATGGCTCAGTAGCTCAGTTGGTTAGAGCACGGGACTCATAAGCCTGGGGTCGTTGGTTCAACTCCGACCTGAGCCACTTTAAAAGTAGGATAATATAAGAGTTTCTGTACATTCACAAATTAAATGTCGCCGTTCACAAATTAATGTCGTCTTTCACACATTAATGTCGCTCTTTCACTAATTGGTGTCGTGGGTAATTTGAGATAACCGTTCACAAACTAATGTCGCAATATTAGAGACTTCTCGACTGTGTACGGTGACTAGTCAACATCAGACTTACCAAATAGAACACCATAAGCTTAAGTTTAACTCAAGCTTTAAAAACTTTTACTGTACCTTACTTAAACAGAGAATTTTTGTTCTTTGATTTCGCAAAAAATTAGTCCAACCACCATGCTTGGCAGTAAAAGTTAAGCAGGACGGAGTTGAACCCTTTCAACCCATACCTAATATCTTGTAATCTTTATATTTCCACCGTGGCTCCTCCCAACTAACTTTCAACCCGCTCAACACGGGAAGGGTCATTGTAACCCAATTGCCATGAGGATAGCCATCATTCCAATCGCCTTTCAATCCGCTCAACACGGGAAGGGTCATTGTAACTCAATCAAAACTCTTTGTAATTTTTTCTCATGATAATCGCAATTCGTAAAAACTCTTGTAGAACAGTGATATGTCGCGTCTGGTTAGAGATGAAATAATCTTTAAGAGAAATCCCGCCAAAATCTTCCATCACCAACGCATAGCCATTTTGATACGGTTCCAAGCTGTAGGTTTGGATGATTAGAGGTGAGTTGAGATTTTTAGTTATGGTGTACTGATTACGAAACGATAAGAGTTCGCCAAAACTCGGATAAGGATTTTTGAGCAATTTAATCACTACAGGTAATGAGTCAGTTTCTCGATAACCGCGATAAACCAGGGTTCGAGAACCGTTGTAGAGTTGTTCACTAACCTTGTATCCAGGAATACTGACTGTAGTGAGAAACATACTGCTAAATTCTAAAGATTTCAAGATTTAGTGTTCCCTGATGGGTGAAGTAATTCATATCTATAGCTTTTTTGCGTTTGATCTGGGTGTTGCGATCGCTTATGCTAAATTTAGTTTGATTTGCATTATCTTCTGTGGACAAAAACCGCGAACCGTTTATTAGTCTGGCACTTTACCACGCCTTTAAATGGTCAGTCGTCAGCCCCATGCTTCACGCTTATTTTCGGGGCCATATTTATGGTGCGGAAAATGTCCCCAAATCAGGGCCTCTATTAGTAGTAAGTAATCACGCTAGTTATTTCGATCCACCCATTGTCTCTAATTGTGTACGTCGTCCAGTGGCGTATATGGCTAAGGAAGAGTTATTTAATATCCCCGTTTTGGCGCAAGCGATTAAATTGTATGGCGCTTACCCAGTCAGCCGCGGAAATGCCGATCGCAATGCCATCCGTTCCGCCCTAGAATATCTCAATAAAGGTTGGGCTGTCGGTGTTTTCTTGCAAGGTACTCGCACCCCAGATGGTCGAATTACAGACCCCAAAAGAGGCGCACTGCTGCTAGCGGCGAAAGCAAAAGCCCCAATATTACCAGTAAGTGTCTGGGGTACTGAAGGGATTTTACAAAAAGGAGCGCCCCTACCTCGTGCAGTTCCCATCACAGTCAGAATTGGTAACTTGATTGCTGCTCCTAGTTCCAGTAATAAAGAGGAATTGGAAGCGTTGACACAAAAGTGTGCCACAGTAATTAACGAAATGCATGATTTAGGACGATGAATCTAGAGATACTACAGATATATGCTTTAGGGAGGTAGCGATCGCTATTAGATTACTCTAATCTTAAACTCTATTCCTCTAGCAATAAAGTAAAGGACTGCCAACAAATAACTCTCAATCTTACAGGGCGGCTAACTTAATCGAGCTAAACAACTAGCGTTTTTATGGCTTAATTACGACGAATTACGAATTATGAATTATTATGAGCGGCTTTGAAGCCAAGAATTTTTGGGAGCGATTAAATAATCTGGCATTAGTTCGCTTTTTGCTTTTGGTTGCTTCTGGCTGGGCAATTGTACAACTTTTAGCTTATTTTGAATCGGTCATTGTTATTTTTACATTTGCGGCAATTTTAGCTTTTTTGCTCAGTTATCCTGTACAGGGGTTGCGGCGTTTTTTGCCCCACGGTGTAGCTGTTGGTGTAGTTTTCTTGCTCAGTATTGTGATTATAGGCGGTCTGATAATTACTGTGAGCTTAACGGTTTTATCTCAAGGACAACAATTAATTAATAGTATTACTGCATTTTTAAATTCTTTAGTACCTTTATTAGAGGGAATAGAAGGATTTTTGCGTAACCGTAATTTACAGATAGATTTAAGTTTTATTGAAGAACAATTGCGGAATCAAGCTGTATCCACTCTTGTTACTAGTTTAGCCATTTTACAAGGCTTTATGACAAACTTTGTAACTTTTATCTTGATTGCAGTTGTGGCTTTTTTCATGCTATTAGATGGAGATAAACTGTGGAATTTTATTTTAAAAATAGTACCTAAACGGCGCCGTAATAGATTTACAAATATCATCAGAAGGTCTTTTTTAGGATTTTTTAGAGGTCAATTGCTATTAAGCGCATTTTTAACAGTTTCAACATTTTTAGTGTTTTTACTATTAAAAGTACCTTTTGCTTTGATATTGTCAATCATAGTCGGAATTGTTGATATCATTCCTGGCATAGGAGCAACATTAGGAGTAAGCACAGTTACTCTATTCGTGTTATCTCAAGGTGTTTGGTTAGCAGTCAAAGTATTAATAGCTTGTATTGTCCTCCAGCAGATACAAGACAACTTGATTGCGCCCAGAATTATGCAAGGCGCGCTGAATCTCAATCCTGTAGTGGTGTTTTTTGCTTTACTAGTAGGAGCTAGAGTAGCAGGATTATTAGGTGTTTTTATATCTATTCCCATCGCTGGAGTAATTGTGTCTTTATTTGAAATTGATGAAATGAAATCTGAAGTTTAGTTATTGGTTATTTGTCATTTGTCATTTGTCAGGAACTCGGAACTAGTGAATAATGTAAAAATAGCCATTTACAAATAAACATTGGGAAGTAATGTCGGATTTAAGAGCGGAATTAACAGAAATTTTGGATGAGGCAGAGTGGGAATGGTTAATTCCTCATGTACAACGAGATGCAGTAATTTTGGTAGCGCTTGAGCTAGACTTGGTGGATGTTGGAGTAGCGATCGCCAGCGATAACATTCCATCAGTGGAACAATGGATTGATAAACAATTAATTACCAAACCCACAACAGTACAGGTGGGAGAATGGAATGGCGATCGCAGTAAACGATTTAATACTCTCATCGTTCAACCTTACGTTCTAGCCCAAGAAATACTTGCTGCCTAATTCGTTTCTGTGTTTTTTTCGATGGCAGTTGGTGTTGGCGTATTTTATCAGAAAAGATAGTTTAATGTGCCAGTTATTACTTGGCTATTGCCACGGACTAGCTGGCTGATTTGATTAAAGCAAAATTTTCTCCTTTAAAATTTATCCATCTAGGAGCTAGAATTGTTACCATAATTTCAGATTAGATGTTGAAACCTTGATCCAATCTGAAACCTTAGAATTATTAGAATGGCCTCGCCTGTGCCAGCACCTTGCCACCTTTGCCGCAACTAAGCTGGGGGCGACAGCTGCGCGTCATCTGAAAATACCTGATTCTCAGACCCAAAGCGAACTGTTGTTAGAGCAAACCAAAGAAATCTACCAACTGGAAAGTCGCCTGACCACGGGACTATCATTTGAAGGAATTCAAGATATTGGCGATTCCTTAGAACGAGCAGAACGTAGTGGAGTTTTGGCAGGGGAAGAACTGTTAGCGATCGCCACCACTCTCGCTGGTGCGAGAAATTTACGCCGTGTCATCGACAATCAGGAAGATTTGCCGATATTGACTGAGTTGGTTGCCGATTTGCGGACTTATCCCGAACTAGAGCAGGAAATTCACCGCTGTATTGATGAACGGGCCCAGGTAACTGACCGCGCGAGTCAAAAACTGGGAGAAATTCGTACAGATTTGCGGCGAGTACGCAGCCAAATTACCCAAAAGCTGCAAAATATTTTACAGGCAAAATCTGGGGCAGTTCAAGAACAGCTGATTACCCAACGGAGCGATCGCTTTGTTATCCCCGTAAAAGCACCTCAAAAAGATGCTATTCCTGGCATTGTCCACGATACCTCTACCAGCGGTGCCACCTTATATGTGGAACCGAATTCAGTAGTGCCTTTAGGCAACCAACTGCGGCAGATTATCAGAAGAGAGCAAGCTGAAGAAGAAACGATTCGCCGCGTTTTGACCGAACAAGTAGCCGCAGTCAAACCAGATTTAGAAAGGTTATTAGCGATCGCTACTACTTTGGATTTGGCAACTGCGAGATCGCGATATAGTTTCTGGCTAGGAGCGAACCCCCCGCGATTTATCCAGCGCGAAGAGAGGGAAATGATTACCTTGCGGAACTTACGACATCCTCTGTTAGTGTGGCAGCAACAGCACGAACAAGGGCAACCAGTAGTTCCTGTAGATTTATTGATCGGCCCACAAATTCGGGTAGTGACAATTACCGGGCCCAATACTGGCGGTAAAACTGTAACCTTAAAAACCTTGGGGTTAGCAGCATTAATGGCCAAAGTGGGTTTATTTGTCCCTGCCCGCGAACCAGTAGAAATACCTTGGTTTGATAAAGTGCTGGCAGATATTGGCGATGAACAATCCTTACAGCAGAGCTTATCCACATTCTCTGGACACATCCGCCGCATTAGTCGGATTTTGGAAGCATTGGGGAATGGGGAAGTAGAGGAGCAGGGGAGCATACTTCGACTACGCTCAGTAACCGGGCGAGCAGGGGAGCAAGAGGCAGGAGACAGGAGGCAGGAAACTGGAGTTATTTCTCCATCACTCAGCACTCAGCACGGGCTAAACCTTAGCTATCCGCTAACAGCACTCGTTTTGCTTGATGAAGTCGGTGCAGGAACCGATCCAGTTGAAGGTAGTGCCCTAGCGATCGCCTTGTTGCAATATCTCGCTAATCATTCCCAGCTAACGATCGCTACCACTCACTTCGGCGAACTAAAAGCCCTGAAATACGAAGACGATCGGTTTGAAAATGCCTCTGTAGAATTTGACGAAAGTACTTTGTCGCCTACTTATCGTCTGCTATGGGGCATCCCCGGACGTTCTAACGCCCTGACAATTGCCCTGCGCTTGGGATTAAAAGCAGAAGTAGTACAACAGGCAAAAACCCAAGTGGGAGAAGCCACAGATGAAGTTAACCAGGTGATTGCTGGGTTAGAAGCGCAACGCCGCCGCCAGGAAACCAAAGCTGCGGAAGCCCAAGTTTTGTTGCAGCAAGCGGAACGTTTATATAAAGAAGTATCTGCAAAAGCCGCAAGTTTGGAAGAAAGAGAAAGCAGTTTGCGGGCTTCACAGGAAGTAGCAGTCCAACAAGCGATCGCTCAAGCAAAAGGTGAAATTGCCCAAGTAATCCGCCGTTTGCAGAAAGGTACGCCCACAGCCCAAGAAGCGCAGCAAGCTACCAATGCTTTAAATCAAATTGGCCAGCAATATCAGCCAGTAACGCCAGCCAAACCAAAAGTCGGGTTTATGCCCAAAGTAGGCGATCGCATCCGCGTTCCCAAACTGGGACAGATAGCAGAAGTGATCGTTGCCCCTGATGAAGATGGTGAGTTAAGCGTTCGCTTTGGGCTAATGAAGATGACTGTGAAGTTGGAAGACGTAGAATCTCTAGATGGTCAAAAAGCCGAACCAGTTGTCAAACCCAAACCAGCCCCAGCAGCAGTAACCCCGCCACCACAAAATGTCCCAGAAATTCGGACTTCCCAAAATACCATCGATTTGCGTGGTAAACGCGTGGCTGATGCTGAATACATTTTAGACAAAGCCATTTCGGAAGCTACAGGCCCAATCTGGATTATTCACGGCTATGGCACTGGTAAGCTACGACAAGGAGTTCACGCCTTTTTGCAACAGCATTCCAGAGTGAACAACTACGAACCAGCAGAACAAGCAGATGGCGGTAGTGGTGTTACCGTTGTTCATATAAAATAAAGTTCACTTGCAAACGGTAATCCTGAGAATCTAGAGAGAAAATACCAACCAAGATTTACTATTTGCAAGTCTCTTTACGAACGCCACCTTTAATACCCCATTGTGTTATTTGGATACAGTAGACCTCTTGCAAAAGTGTCTTTTGCAAGAGGTCGGGAAAGAGGGAAAGGTTAAAGGGTAAAGGAAAATTCTATCCCTTTTCCCTTTAACCCTTACCCTTTACCCGACTTATGCAAGAAGTCCAGTGATGGTAAAAGAACGCCAAATTGTAGCTTGAAAGTAACCGGATACTGCGGCGCTACAGTGTAGAAGCTAATGACAGCAAGCGTAACACGGGGATAAAAAGTGCAAATCACTAAGCGCAATGTTGAATTAAGAGTAGATGGCAGCTTAATGCGTGTTTATGTAGCGGCTCCCAAAGCAGCAGGAAAATACCCTGGTATTGTCTTCTACAGTGATATTTATCAGTTAGGGGATGCAATGATTCGTCTAGCTAACTACTTAGCAGGATACGGCTATGTAGTAGCAGCCCCAGAAATTTTTCACCGAATTGAACCAGTTGGTTTAGTAATTGAGCCAGACGATCTGGGACGGATGCGGGGTAATGACAATGCTCGTCGAACCTCCGTAGCTGAATATGATGCTGATTGCCTGGCTGTGATTGAATTTCTGAAAACAGAGAGTGTGGTTTCTCCAAATCAAATAGGCACTCTCGGCTTTTGTATTGGTGGACATTTAGCTTTCCGTGCAGCATTTCAAAGCGAAATTCGGGCTTGTGTTTGCTGTTACCCGACTGGGATTCCCAGTGGTAAACTGGGTAAAGAGGTAGCCGATACAATCCAGAGGGTAAATGAAATTAAAGGCGAGATGCTAATGGTGTTCGGTACTCTTGACCCTCATATACCAGAGAGCGATCGCCAAACCATAATAAAAGCAATTGAGAATGCTAACATACCTCACCAAGTTTTCTTGTACGAAGCAGAACATACATTCATGCGTGACGACGGTTATCGTTATGATTCTAGTGCTAGCACCGCAGCTTGGTCTGAAATAATAACTTTCTTGGGGCGCATATTTGCAGACTGAAAACTCTTATTATTGCTTTCTTCGCGTCAACTTTGAGTTGTCTGCAACGCTAACAAACCAGCACCATAAGCAGGTTCATGCCTCGGAAAAATTACGTTTACATTAGGAAACTTCTTAATAAGAGACGCTGCAAATCTTTCATGGATCTTGCATCTACCGCGCCACACGCTTCCTGTTGTAACTACTTCTAAAACTGAGTCAGTAGTAAAAATTGCATCAATTACTGTAGATGTAGCTTTTACGAACTCTTTGACAGCATCATCAATTATGATATTCGCTACTATATCACCTGATGCTGCTGCAAAATCTACAACTGGTGCTAAAGCCGCTATCTGTTTAACTTCCCATCCTCGCCGATATATTACTTCTATTAAATTTTCTATACTTTCTAAATCAAGATGCTGTTTGAAAGCCTCTACTAAACTCGTTGACATTTCCCGTCCATCATAAGATTTTAATGCTGCATTCATGCCTGCGATCGCAATTTTATAGGCGCTACCTTCATCTCCTAAAATATACCCCCAGCCGCCGACTCGCTTGGTATCTCCCTGATGATTTCGCCCGAAAACTATCGAACCAGTACCTGCTGCAACCACAATTCCTACAGCCTGACCAATTCCACCAACTAAAGCAATTAAAGCATCGTTATAAATTACAATATTCACTGGCTGTAATGCCCAAGTAATAGGCAGAGATTTGTTATTCTGTAACTCTTTAACTAAACCTTTTACTACTTCGATATCTGCTGCACGACCTACACCTGCTAAACCCAGACATATCGCGTTAATATTCACGGTATTTGTAATTATTGCTGCCTCAACCGCATTATGAATTGCAGATTGAATAGATTGTAGAGTGACTTCTATACCTATACTCTGATAATTAGACGGGCCTGCTTCACCACGACCTAGCACTTGATGCAAATCATCCATCAAAACACAAACAGTCTTGCTACCGCCGCCATCTATTCCCAAAACATAACTCATGATTCGGTAATAATGTTAATTATTCTGACGCTTTGGTTCTTCTTTTAAAGGTATAAAAAATAGAGTAATCATCCCAGGAATGGTCAGCAAACAAACCAAAATAAAAAATAATGGATAGCCAAAAGCTTTTTGCAGATAACCACTAATTAAACCTGGTAACATCATTCCTAAAGCCATGATGCCAGTGGAAATAGCAAAATGAGAAGTTTTATATTCACCTTTGCAAATATACATTAAATAAACGCTAAAAGCTGTAAATCCAAACCCATAGCCAAACTGCTCTAAGGAAACCAAGGGATACACTAATGTTAGCGAAGGTTTCGTGTAAGCCATGTACACATAAAATATATCAGGTAAGTTCAAAGCTAAGGCCATAGGAAATAAACATTTTTTTAATCCATATCTAGAAATTAGTAAGCCTCCTAAAATTCCTCCACAAATCAGGGATATTACTCCAAATGTCCCGTAGACTAACCCGACATCTGATGTTGATAGCCCTAAGCCTCCTACTTCTGGTTTGTCCAATAAAAATAAAGAGGCTATCTTCACCAGCATTGCTTCACCAAGTCTGTAGAGTAAGATAAATGCTAAAATATTTATAATTTTATCTTGAGCAAAATATGAGCTAATTATTGACCAAAAAGGTATATTTTCCCTAGCTTGTATTTGTCGTTGGTTGTCTGATTCAGGTAAAGGTAAAATTAGGCGATGCGAAATAAACAAAATTGCCAAAATTAAAGCTGAGAAGCCAATAGCTATAGTCCAGCTTAAAGGAATGTTATTGAGAGATACTTCAAGTTTACCTGCTAAGACTACTAAGATTCCAGAGCCAAAAATGACAGCCATTCTATAAAACAAGGAGCGAATGCCAACAAAAAACGCTTGTTGTTCTGGAGATAAAGCCAGTAGATAGAAACCATCTGTGGCAATGTCATAAGTTGCAGAAATAAATGCTCCTATTGTTAATGTTACAAGGGAGATAAAAAAGAAGTTGGGTAGTTGTAAGGATAAAGCTATCAAACCTAAACAAGCGAACATGGCAAATTGGGTATAAAGTATCCATTTGCGTTTGGTAGAGTAAATATCAACGATTGGGCCCCAAAACATTTTGATGACCCAAGGTAGATAGAGAAAACTTGTCCATAAGGCAATTTGAGTATTATCTATTCCGAGCTTTTTGTAAAAGATTACGGAAACTGTATTGATGATGATGTAAGGTATGCCAGAGGCAAAGTAGAGGGTGGGTATGTATGTCCAGGGTGAAGGAGTGGTGGTTTGAGGTTTCATATTTGCCTCTAATTATCGATGCTATTAAAATTAGCATCCAATAGGACACCAATAGGATAAGTTATCTGTAATTTCCTCTTCCGAAAGGCGGATTCCTACACCTCCAGGTATAAACTTATCGCTACCATTGTTATATAGCCATGCTCCCCAAACCTGAGTCATTGACTTGCCATCAATTTCTAATTTAGGAAAATCTAAAAACTCTTGATACACATATTTTTGTTGTGTATACCAAGGGTCATTATTACTACTACGCACAGAAATATTTCCTGAATTAACTGCAAACCCTCCTTCACCTTCTCTTCCTAAAATAGGTTTGGCAAAGTATGAATTACCTATTGCTGTTGCACTCAGTGATGTTTTAGGGAAATATTCCCAGACTGTCGCAGCATCTTCGTCAGAAAAAAAGTCATATCCCAAATCTGTAATTAGGGCAAATACACTCTTTGGTTGCAGTGCAAAGGCAGAACCAAAGTTCACAATTACAATTTTATTCTCAAAAATTAGTTGCTCTAGAGCCGGCCATAATCTTTCACCTTTTTCATCAGTATCATGGATTAGCCATTCCACTGGATACCACATAAAGAGTATATCTATTGGTTTCTTTGTTCTCTGGTCAAATAGATACTCACCATCTTTGATGCCAAGATATTCTAAGGGTAAAATGGTACTTTTGGACTCCAAGTAATTTCTTAGCCATCGCATAGTACCTAAATCTTCCGCATTATTCAAAGCTGTAAATGCTACGCGACAGTCTGTAACTGGTTTACCCAAATTTAATGCGGCTCTATTTACATGCTGATTAAGTGTTATTTTTAATATTTTTTGAGCATCTAAATCTGGTTCTTGCAATCCAAAATGTCTGGCAACTTTATTATTGCCATCCGTACACTCAAACCAGAAACTAGGAGTTTGGGGATTAGTTTCTACTACCTTTTTTATCCCTTTTTCTTGATTCCAGCACCAGTCAAGACGCATACAAAATGGTGCGAGAAAGTCATATTTAACTAACTTGATGGTAGCTTCCGGAAATCCATAGTAAAGTAGTGTATCCTCATCAAGAGTGCGGATAATTTCCCACGCTTGGGTTAAAACACTACCGACTAATTCCGACGCTTGCTGGATTTCTTGTATCGTCTGCGGTAAAACTTGATGGCAGTAATAAAGAGCATAAGGTGTTTCTTGGTCAGTTAGAGGTATACCTGTTCCTTCTTCAATAGGAGCAAAGTTGTACCAACCCATTTTCATCGACTGAAATAGACGCTTTCGTTGAGGACTGTTGAAAATATTCATAACTCTCTTATCCACCCGCATGACCACCGCGACCGAAACTACCAAAACCACTACGGCCCTTGGCAGAACCTCTGGAAGTCCCGACCTCCGATGAATCACCAGAACCGGATCTTCTAATGCTACTCCCACCAGAGTAACCACTCGATCTGCCGCTACTATTAGATGAGGGTGAACAGTTATTGGGTTGTTGTTTAGGGTTCGCCGACGTTGTGGAGATGCAATCTGACTGTCTTGCTTCTGGGGTTGTCGCACAAGAAGCAAGTAGCGATACAGTCATAACTAACACTATGAGTTGAAATAAACCTGGTTTCAATTTCATGAGTCTTTCTGGATGAATATACAGATGTCAGCTACGGAATTTATGCAAGATAACTACAAGGGTCAAAAATAGATTTCGCATTTCCAGATAGATTTTTTAAGGGTACATCCACGATTTCGAGAATTGCTAAACAAACCCTCTCCAACCCTGTGGCAAAATTTATTAGAGTCCTTCCATAGTTAGTTTGCCCAGCATGACCGTAACCATTCCCAATCTCCCCAGTCTCTACGACCCCTTTTCTACCGAAGCCAAGTGGCAAAAATTCTGGGAAGACAACCAAGTTTACAAAGCTGACCCCAACAAAGGTGGCGAACCCTACTGCATCGTCATTCCACCGCCGAATGTCACTGGCAGTTTGCACATGGGTCACGCTTTTGAAAGTGCGTTGATTGATACCCTCGTGCGCTACCACCGGATGCAGGGACGCAATACCCTGTGGCTACCGGGAACTGACCACGCCAGCATTGCTGTGCATAGTATGCTGGAAAAGCAACTCAAAAAAGAGGGTAAGAATCGCTACGAGTTGGGGCGCGAAAAATTCTTAGAACGCGCTTGGCAATGGAAGGCGGAGTCTGAGGGAACAATTCTTAATCAGCTACGCCGCTTGGGTGTCTCGGTGGACTGGTCGCGGGAAAGGTTTACCCTGGATGAGGGTTTATCTAAGGCTGTTGTCGAGGCATTTACTCGCCTTTACGAGGAAGGCTTAATTTATCGTGGTGAATATTTAGTTAACTGGTGTCCAGCTTCTCAGTCAGCTGTGTCTGATGTGGAAGTGGAAAATCAAGAGGTGAATGGAAATCTCTGGCACTTCCGCTATCCTCTCACCGATGGTTCCGGTTTTGTAGAGGTGGCGACAACGCGACCAGAAACTATGCTAGGTGATACAGCAGTAGCGGTTAATCCCAATGATGATCGCTACAAACATCTCATTGGCAAAACTATAACTCTGCCAATTCTACAACGAGAAATTCCCATCATTGGCGATGAATTTGTTGATCCTACCTTTGGCACGGGTTGCGTGAAAATAACTCCCGCCCATGACCCGAACGATTTTGACATGGGTAAGCGTCATAATCTGCCGTTGATCAACATTATGAATAAAGACGGCACTCTTAATGCCAATGCTGGGGAGTTTCAAGGACAAGACCGCTTTGTTGCTAGAAAAAATGTGGTTTCTCGCCTAGAAGCAGATGGCTTTTTGGTGAAGATAGAAGATTATAAGCATACCGTTCCCTACAGCGATCGCGGTAAAGTACCCATTGAACCCCTACTCTCGACTCAGTGGTTCGTCAAAATTCGCCCCTTAGCTGACAAAACTCTCGAATTCCTCGACCAGCAAACTTCCCCAGAGTTTGTCCCCCAACGCTGGACTAAGGTCTATCGTGATTGGCTAGTAAAACTCAAAGATTGGTGTATCTCTCGCCAATTATGGTGGGGACACCAAATTCCGGCATGGTACGCTGTTAGTGAAACCGATGGACAAATTACCGATAACACGCCCTTTGTAGTAGCGAAATCGGAAACTGAAGCTTGGGAAAAAGCTAAATCACAATTTGGCGAAAATGTCAAGCTAAAACAAGACCCAGATGTGCTGGATACTTGGTTTTCTTCTGGACTTTGGCCATTTTCGACTTTGGGCTGGCCGGAACAAACTCAGGATTTAGCAACTTACTACCCAACTACTACTTTGGTGACAGGCTTTGACATCATCTTTTTCTGGGTAGCCAGAATGACTATGATGGCTGGGCATTTTACGCAGCAAATGCCTTTCCAAACAGTTTACATCCACGGCTTAGTGCTGGATGAAAAAGGTCAGAAGATGTCAAAGACCAAAGGTAATGGGATTGACCCGTTGTTATTAATTGACAAATATGGTACTGATGCCCTGCGGTATACCTTAATTAGAGAAGTAGCTGGTGCTGGTCAAGATATCCGCTTAGAATACGATCGCAAAAAGGATGAATCGGCATCGGTAGAGGCATCGCGCAACTTTGCAAACAAATTGTGGAACGCTGCCCGGTTTGTAATGATGAATTTGGATGGACAAACGCCGCAACAATTGGGGAACCCAGTAGCCACAGAATTGAGCGATCGCTGGATTATCTCGCGGTATCATCAAGTTGTTAAACAAACCACCAATTACATCGATAATTACGGTTTAGGGGAAGCAGCAAAAGGACTCTACGAGTTTTTTTGGGGTGATTTCTGCGATCAGTATATTGAACTGGTAAAATCCAGATTGCAAGCGGATGCCGATCCAGTATCGCGGCGGGTAGCACAGCAAACCCTCGGCTACATACTAGAAGGGATTATGAAACTGCTTCATCCCTTCATGCCTCATATTACCGAGGAAATTTGGCAAACTCTCACCCAACAATCAGCAGATTCCCCGCAAACTTTACCATTGCAAATCTATCCCCAGATAGATGCAAACTTGATTGATTCAGATTTAGAAGAACAGTTTGAATTACTGATTGCTACTATCCGCACAATTCGGAATTTGCGGGCTGAAGCGGATATTAAACCAGGGGTCAAAGTAACAGCGAATTTGCAAACTGAAAGCGAGAAGGAACGGGAAATTCTCACTGCTGGACAAGATTACATTAAAGATTTGGCGAAGGTTGAGACTTTAACCATTACCGACAAGCAAGAAAACCAAACTGTTGCTGCGAAAAAACCTCAAAGGGGTTTGAAGACAATTGGCTTAATTATCGTGGCCATTATCTTTGGTAGATTGGGTTTAGCTGCGGGAAATGCCATTGATGACATTCCCATCGTCGGAACTTTCTTTGAACTAGTTGGTTTTGGTTACACAGCGTGGTTTGTTAGCCAAAATTTATTAACTGCTCAAGCTAGACAAAAGTTATGGAGACAGTTTTTTCCGCAGAAAGAATTAGAACAATCACAAGAACCAGAAAATGCGATCGCAGGTGTAATTGGTACAATACAGGTGCTCATTCTTCTAAGCGGTGTGGTAGATATTGAAGCTGTACGTGCCAAGCTAGAAAAGAGCTTGAGTAAAGCTGAAGCCGAAGTTCAATCCCTGAGTACCAGATTAAACAATCCTAGTTTCGTAGATAGAGCTAGGGCTGATGTGGTACAGGGGGCGCGGGATGCCTTAGCAGAAGCACAGAAGCAAGCTGAAATTTTGCGCGATCGCCTCAAAGGGTTGTCGTAGCGATCGCCTGCGTGGCTTAGGATAACTGTAATGGGTAATGAGATTATTAATTCTCAATTACCCATTACCAATTAACAAGATCCAAATCTCAATTCTGGGACTTATTATTTTATTAAAATTTTTTAATTTTTAATTTTTAATTTTTAATTGGAGCGAAGCGACCCTCATGCTATATCTAGCCCAGGTGCGTAAAAACGATTTTTTAGACCAGCACCAGTTACGCTTATTGGCGCGTCAAGAAGCTGATAACTTGTGGGCGATAATTCCCGAAGAAGCTTTCATTCTGCTGGGAAAGGGAAAGATCATGAGTGAGAACTTGCTTGTTTTAATAGAACTTTCCCCTACAGGCGACATTGAAAGACTAGAAGATGCCACCAACTGGGTACTCAATCTGGTACAAAACTACCTTACCATCGGCATTACCCCAGAATTTTTGCAGCACGAGGCCGAACGAGCAGAACATTGGCGACAATCTTTGACGTTGCAAAATCAAGACTTAGCAAGGCGTTCCTTAGAGTTAGAAGCCAGACGCGAACAAATTCAAGCCTTAGAAGAAAGCCTCAAACGCGAGAAAAATGGTTATTCCCAAGAGGAAAGTTAAAAGTTTGCAGTTATGTTGCACTTAAATGTGTATTTATAAAAGATTACCCAGCAAGAGTTGCTCTGTCTCTTACTGGGTAATTTCTCAATGCTTGCTATAGTTAGCTTGCGTTAGGCAATGATAGTAATATTTGCACTACTAAGCGCCACTTGATTGGAGAACTGGGCAATTTGAAGAACTTGTGCAGTCTTACCAGTTCCATCCGCGTCAAAGAAAAGATTACCCGTAGTTTGATCGTACATAAAACGATCGCTTGCTGCGATCGCAATGGTACCAAGTCGAAACAGGCCCGGATCGAGCGTAGTATTTTGAGGTTGAACCAGTCCGAATTCAGCCTTGGAAATCAAGATAGTATCCTCTCCAAGAGTAAAATCAGCGATCGTATCATACCCTCCAGTACGGGTACCACTTAGATTGAAGCTATCTTGCCCAGTTCCACCAGTCAATACATCTCGACCAACTCCACCAGCGATTAAATCGTTACCTGCACTACCGAACAAGGTGTCATTACCTGAGTTAGCAAAGAGGCTATCATTGCCATCTCCTCCTGTTAATGTGTTAGCAGCATTATTTCCCATCAGGATGTTATTAAGGCTATTACCAGTACCATTGATTGCCCCGGTTCCAGTCAGAGTCAAATTCTCCAGGTTATTTCCCAACACCCAATTCACCGTAGAATTGACTAAATCTGTGCCTGCATCTAAGCCTTCAATAATCAAGTCGTTTACGTTGTCTACAGTGTAAATATCATTACCGACTCCACCATCAAGACTGTCAGTCCCTGCACCTCCATTTAAGGAGTCATCACCTACACCGCCTAACAAGGTGTCATTACCTGAGCTACCAAAGAGGCTATCGTTGCCATCTTCTCCACTCAAGATGTTAGCACCACTATTTCCCGTCAGGATGTTATTAAAGCTATTACCAGTACCATTGATTGCCCCACTTCCAGTCAGGGTCAAGTTCTCCAGGTTATCTGCCAACACCCAATTCACCGAAGACTTAATTAAATCAGTGCCTGAATTTAAGCCTTCAATAATCGAGTCGTTTACGTTGTCTACAGTGTAAATGTCATTGCCAGCTCCACCATTAAGACTATCAGATCCTAAACCTCCATCCAAGGTGTCATCACCTGCACCGCCTAACAAGGTGTCATTGCCGGAACCACCAATTAGGCTATCGTTGCCATCTTCTCCATTCAAGATGTTAGCACCAGTATTGCCAATTAAGATGTTATTAAGGCTGTTACCAGTACCATTGACTACCCCACTTCCAGTCAGGGTCAAGTTCTCCAGGTTATTTCCCAACACCCAACTCACCGAAGATTTAACTAAATCTGTGCCTGCATTTAAGCCTTCAATAATAATATCGTTCAGGTTGTCTACGATATAAATATCATTGCCGACTCCACCATTGAGACTATCAGATCCTAAACCGCCATCTAAGGTATCATTGCCTGCACCACCCAACAAGGTGTCATTGTCGGAATCACCAAAGAGGTTATCGTTGCCATTTTCTCCACTCAAAATGTTAACGCCAGTATTACCAATCAAGATGTTATTAAAGCTATTACCAGTACCATTGATTGCACCACTTCCAGTCAGGGTCAAGTTCTCCAGGTTATTTCCCAACACCCAACTTACCGAAGACTTAACTAAATCTGTGCCTGCATTTAAGGCTTCAATAATAATATCGTTCAGGTTGTCTACGATATAAATATCATTGCCTTTACCACCGATGAGACTGTCAACTCCTGCACCACCATCTAAGGAATCATTTCCATCGGCGCCATCAAGGGTGTCATTATCACCTAGTCCTTGGAGCGTGTCATTGCCCTGTAATCCTGAGATGACATCAATATTGACTGTACCATTCAGGTTGTCTGCACCTAAAGTACCATTAATCACATTGTATTGATTAATAGTCAAGTTGACGGTAGCAGTACTATTGCCTCCGTGCCCATCACTTATACCGTAAGTGAAGCTATCGAAGCCATAATAGTTTTGGGCAGGGGTATAAGTGTAGGTACCGTCGTTGTTGTTAACTAAGCTTCCTTGGCTAGGTTGGGTGAAGCCAGTAATACTCAAAACATCACTAACATCGACATCTTTATCATTGCTTAACAGAGTAGTAGCACTAATAATAACGGGTATGTTTCTTTTTGTGGTGATGCTATCGTTAACAGCAACAGGCGCATCATTCATCGCCGTAATATTAATATCGCGGCTAACGGCAGTACTATTAGCAGCCCCATCATTAACTATAAAGCTGATAGTACGAGGTGTAAGACTGGGGTTATCACTGTTGTTAGTATAAGTAATGGAACGTAGTGCGGTTTGATAGTTAGCAACAGTAGAACTGCCAGTTAAGGTTAAGACACCTGTGGTGCTGTTGTAGCTGCCCGTAATCCCATTTTGGTTAGTAAAGGCGAGGGTGTCTTGAGCAGAGACAAAACCACTGGTAATGCTGACGGTGGCACTAACGAGGTTGGGGGAGTCTAAGTCGCTAACGGTGATACCTGAGTCAATTACCGTAGTGGCGTTCTCGGTGTATGCCAAGGTAGAGTTGGTGGTAGTAGCAACAGGTTTATCATTTACTGCCGTAATATTAATATTGCGGGTAACGGCAGTACTATTAGCAGTCCCATCATTAACTATAAAGCTGACAGTACGAGGTGTAAGATTGGGGTTATCACTGTTGTTGGTATAAGTAATGGAACATAGTGCGGTTTGATAGTTAGCAACAGTGGCACTGCCAGTTAAGGTTAGAACGCCTGTGCTACTGTTGTAGCTGCCGATAATCCCATTTTGGTTGGTGAAGGCGAGAGTATCTTGAGCAGAGGCGAAACCACTAGTAATGCTGACGGTGGCACTAACGAGGTTGGGGGAGTCTAAGTCGCTAACGGTGATACCTGAGTCAATTACCGTAGTGGCGTTCTCGGTGTATGCCAAAGCAGAGTTGGTGGTAGTAGCAACAGGTGCATCATTCACCGCCGTAATATTAATATCGCGAGTAATGGCAGTACTATTAGCAGCCCCATCATTAACTATAAAGCTGATAGTACGAGGTGTAAGACTGGGGTTATCACTGTTGTTGGTATAAGTAATGGAACGTAGTGCGGTTTGATAGTTAGCAACAGTAGAACTGCCAGTTAAGGTTAAAACACCTGTGCTGCTATCGTAGCTGCCCGTAATCCCATTTTGATTGGTGAAGGTGAGGGTATCTTGAGCAGAGGCGAAACCACTAGTAATGCTGACGATGGCACTAGCTAGGTTGGGGGAGTCTTCATCGCTGACGGTGATGCTTGAATCGATGGCTATAGTGGTTTTTTCGGTGTATGCCAGTGCAGAGGCAGAAGCAGAAATTATCGGGGGAATGCCATTGTTAGTGTTTAGTTGGGCATATATCCCATTACCAGACCCGTCCTGACCATCGCTTTGCCAAGAAACGACAAAGTCACCCCCTGCATTCATCGCAACTATGGGGTTAGTTTGGTCGCTGGTGGTGTAGGTATTAACCTTAAATTCGCCCCCTTGAGCCACCCCAAGATTGTTGTAGCGTTGGGCATATATCCCATTACTAGAACCATCCTGACCAAAGCTTTGCCAGGAAATGACAAAGCTCCCATCTGCATCCATCGCGACTGTGGGATTAGCTTGGTCGCTGGTGGTGTAGGTATTAACCTTAAATTCGCCCCCTTGAGCCACCCCAAGATTGTTGTAGCGTTGGGCATATATCCCATTAATAGAACCATCCTGACCATCGCTTTGCCAAGAAATGACAAAGTTCCCATCTGCATCCATCGCGACTGTGGGGTTAGCTTGGTTGTTGGTGGTGTAGGTATTAACCTTAAATTCGCCCCCTTGAGCCACCCCAAGATTGTTGTAGCGTTGGGCATATATCCCATTACTAGACCCGTCCTGACCAAAGCTTTGCCAGGAAATGACAAAGTCCCCATCTGCACCCATTGCGACTGTAGAGTTATATTGATCGCTAGTGGTATAGGTATTAACCTTAAATTCATTCCCTTGAGCTACCCCAAGATTGTTGTAGCGTTGAGCATATATCTCATAGCTAAACCCTTCCTCTAAACTAATCCAAGAGATAACAAAGTCCCCACTTGAATCCATTGCTACTGCTATGGGATTAGCTTGGTCGCTGGTGGTGTAGGTATTAACCTTAAATTCGCCCCCTTGAGCCACCCCAAGATTGTTGTAGCGTCGGGCATATATATCAGTCCCGTCTTGACCATCACTTTGCCAGGAAATAACAAAGTCACCATCTGTATCTATTGCTATTACGGGATTATATTGATTGCCAGTAGTGCCAGTATTAACTTGAAATTCATACCCTTGAGGTATCCCGTCAGTGTTATAGCGTTGAGCATATATCTTAGTTCCGTCTTGACCATCACTTTGCCAGGAAATAACAAAGTCACCATCTGCATCTATAGCTACTGTGGAGTTAGATTGATTGCCAATGGCGGTGGTATTAACTTGGAATTCAGTCATGAAAAAACCTCTGAAAAAACTAAAGATTTGATTTCAACAATTACGGTCTTATTAGATAGATTCCTTAGTCATTAGGAATCACTGCACTCGGTCGCAGCCAATAGTTAAACTCTGGTGCAGTAAATGCTTGGCGGATTTCTTTTCGTTCCTGATTCAAAACCATCGGACGCTGTACACCAGCAAGAAACTGTACATCATAAAGTTCTTGACAGCCTGTGGTGAACTTCAGCATTCCCACCTGTTGCCCATTTCGCAAATCCACGACTGCCACCCCACAGAGCAACTTCTCAAATCGTTGGGTTATGGGCAACCCTCCGAAAATATGCAGTTCCCGAATCTGGCATAGTCCGACTAGGGCGTAATATCCTACGCAGCACAACCCCCGCAGAAATCCAGGTAGTACACAAACTACTTGTTGGTCTCCTGATTCTGGATGAATGCGCCATATTTCCCCTGCACCAGAGTTGAGTAACCACAAAAACCCGTCATGCCAAATTGGGGAATGGGGCATTGATAATCCATTTACAATAATTTCATTGCTCTCTACTTCCACTACGACTCCACCGTTGGCTTTGCCCAGCCTCCATCCTCCAACACTATCTGTCGCACCGAGGGCAGTCACATACTTGGGTTTACCATCCACCATCGCTAATCCATTCAGGTGACATCGGTCTTCTGGCACTACTTTAGAAATAAATTTGGGATGCCAGCGCGGTACAAAGCTAAAGTCTGGACTCAAAGCAGAAAGACACGAAAAGCGGGTGTTGACGATCCACAGCCCTTCTCTGCCAAATTCCAGGTCGTGAATATTAAGGTCTCCTGTATAATATGTCGCCCGTGGCAAGTAGAGGGCATCGTAGCGTCCGGGCTGGTCTTCTAAAAACTCATAAGCTAGTGTGGGGGCATTGGCTAATAAACAGACTTCGTGATGGGTAGCCAGTGCCAGTCGTGAACCATTCACTGCCAATCCCATTGGTTTGGAAAATTGGCGTAACAGCATGGTTATCTGTTCCCCATTCCAGCCTACTAGTGCCAGTTTTCCAGCTTGGTAGGTGGTGATGGCAATTGAACCTCCAGCTTGACTTAGCCAGGAAATAAATCCCTGATCGGCATCACATTGAATTAAGTTATTCTCTTCTGGCGCACTAGTGGGAAAAGTGGACAACATAAATCAGTTGAATTAAATTTCAAATTTTGTTGAGGAACTTTAGACTTAGTTAAATACAAAATATATTCAGCGGCTCTAGCCCTTAAAATTGAGCGGTAAATCACGAACTACGAACCCCGAAAATTACTGGCACAAACCACTAGTACAGCATGGCGTAAATCCAGCTATCACCTCAATTAAGCAGACAAGTTGCTCAGAGCAACTGGTTAAAGGTGAACAAATTTATGCCAAAGTGTACTAGTAGTCTGCCAACCCAAAATTGTTAGGTGAGGGCTGGGAAAAGGGGAAAGGTTAAAGGAGTAAACATCTTTTCCCTTTCCCCTTTGCCCTTTACCCCGCCAAGTTTCCTTGGCGAACTACTAGTGATTGATGTCTGTCATATCATTAGTTTTGATGAGTTGTGAAAGTTTGTAGTCAGGGCTAAAACCCTTGACATTGACTGATAAATCGCTCGCTACGAACCTCTCAGAATTAATGACACGGACTACTAGGCGTGCCATCAGTGTAAATAAACAAGCCTGACCAGAAACAGCACTTAAAGGAATCGCCCCCAGATAATAGGTCGTGCCACCATAAAGCTATACTGGATATAACTTTGCAGATATTTTGAACTTAGTTTTTTATAATGTCCTAGCGGTAAATCTTGTTTGGTAATCTACTGTTATAATAAAGACTATTTTATTTAAAAATAAACTGTATATATACTGAATGTAAAAATTAGTTAAAACTTTAATAATTTGAAACCTCGATCGTCAAGTTTTGTTAATATAGCGGCAAATTGCGTTGTTCAGCTTGAGAAAATGCGTAGGTGTAGCTTGTTATATACATCGCCATCGTTGTATTAAATATTTAGCCTAAACACGTATAATTATGCGATCCTTCACTCGAAATCAGTAGAGGTAAAAGTAGCAAGCCTGACACGGGGTGAATTGCAATGGCTGAAATTCCTGCTAAAAACCGATTATAAAAATAAAATTACTATTTGACCCACAATTACCTAAAAAAGCTTTTTTGGTGTGCCATTTAAAATGTACGACGAAAGTAGGATAAAACAACAAGAGTATGGTGTGACAGTATGGTTCACTGGTCTGAGTGGTGCAGGTAAAACTACTATCTGTCAATTTGTGGAGAAGGAACTGCGGATACAGGGATACAGAGTTGAAGTTCTGGACGGTGATGTGGTACGTCAAAACCTATGCAAAGGATTGGGTTTCAGTAAAGAGGATCGAGAGGAGAATATTCGGCGCATTGGCTTTGTAGCTCACCTTCTTGCTAGAAATAGTGTAATTGTATTGGTTTCGGCAATTTCACCGTACCGCGAAATTCGGGAAGAAGTGCGCCAAATTACTCCATTTTTCATTGAAGTTTACGTCAACGCATCATTAGAAGTTTGTGAACAACGAGACGTAAAAGGGTTATATAAAAAAGCAAGAGCAGGGAAAATTAAGCACTTCACTGGTATTGATGATCCTTATGAAATACCACTCTGCCCTGAAGTCGAATGCAAAACTAACCAGGAAAGCGTTGCTCAAAGTGCAACTAAGGTCTTAGAAAAGCTAGAAGAGTTGGGTTATATAGTTGCTAGAATGAATGATTTATGAGTTAAATAAAGTTTTTAACTCATAACTTTTACTAAGATGCCAATAATTGCCGAATTAATCTGGCCACAGCTTTCTGCGTGAAGCGGTTGGCAATTTGTTGACCTAAACGTTGCACATCTGAATTTACCAATAACTGAGCAATTTGGGATGTAATTTGCACTGGGTCAAAGCCTCTTGTTTCTTGGAGAATACCTAATATACGTTTGATATGCTCTAAGGTTTGTTGTTGTTCAACCGTGGCCGCTGGAGTTTTATTCACTGCTGTCAATCCTACGCGTTCTCGCAACAAGGAGGTAAAGTTATGCAAAACATTTTTACCTAAAGCATCAAGTCCGTTAACAGATTCATCTACTAGTTTGTCACGAATAAAAGCACCGCGTTCAGATGACAGAAATTCTATCCCCTGATTTAGCACTAAATTAAAGTCGTAGTCTTGACTATTACGCGCATTTTTTAACAAGTTTTCTAAGCGGTTCCAACGAAATCTGCCATCTTTAAATAGCAAATCTTGCAATGATGCTCTTAATTGCGGTGCTGGATCTGTTAACAGGCGTTTAGAAACGTAGGGATAAGCTTCGCTGAGAACTTTAAAGTTTGGATCTATATATATTGCAATACCTTCAAGCGTCACAAGGGAGCGAATAATTAAGGCGTAGTAAGGCGGTACGCGGAAAGGATACTCATACATCAAAGCTGATAGTTCATCGGTGATGCTTTTAATGTTGAGTTCGGCAACGCTGGCTCCTTGGGCATCAGCAAAAACTCTCGCAAAAGCTGGGATAATTGGTGTTAAATCAGTTTCTGGTGATAAGAAATCTAACTTCACGTAGTCTTTTGCTAATCCTTCAAAGTCGCGGTTGACAACGTGGACGATCGCTTCGATCAAACCATAACGCTGTGGTGGTTTAATCTCGCTCATCATTCCAAAGTCGAGATAAGCTAATTTGCCATCGGTTGTCGCTAACAAATTTCCAGGGTGCGGATCTGCATGGAAAAATCCATGTTCTAGCAGTTGGCGCAGGGAACACTGCACACCCACTTCAATGAGATAACGAGCATCTATCCCTTGAGCGCTAATTTCTTCTGTCTGGGTTAATTTAGTGCCGTTAATCCACTCCATCGTTAAGACGCGACGATTGGTGTATTCCCAGTAAATTTTCGGTACGTATACGTCTTTTATATGACCATATAACTCGAAAAATCGTTCGGCATTTTCACCTTCGTGGATGTAGTCCATCTCTTCAAAGATGCGATCGCCTAATTCATCGAGAATCCCAACTAAGTCACTTCTTACCCGTTTAACCTTTTTCTGCACCCAAGCGGCAAGGTTACGCAAGATATACAAGTCAATGGTGATTCCCTCTCTTAAGTCGGGGCGTTGAACTTTAACAGCGACTTCTTCACCAGTTTTTAGCTTACCTTTATACACTTGCCCCAATGAAGCCGCAGCAATTGGCTGGGCCGAGAGTTCGGCATAAACCTCTTCTGGAGGTGCGCCTAATTCTTCTTTGATAAACTGGTATGCAATTTCGTTGGGAAAAGGCGGTAATTGGTCTTGTAGTTTAGTTAATTCTTCTAGGTATACGGGAGGAACTAGATCCGGTCTGGTGGACAAAGCTTGTCCAATTTTGATGTAAGCTGGGCCTAATTGGGTCAGCAATACTCGTAGCTGAGTGGCTCGGCGGCGGTCATTTTTGACGACAATTCCCCGTTTACTATCCGACCACAATCCAAATACAAAGGATAGAGTTGGCCCCAACACGGCAAAAATCCGCCGTAAAACTTGTACTTTTCGATTTTGGTAATGCGCCGCTATGCCCACGGGATCGTAAAGGGTCTCAGGCTGGGCTGCTGTTCTCACCTTTTGGGCTGCTAAGAGTTTTGGCGAGCGTACAACTAACGTTGATGTACCATCTTCTGGCACTACATCAATAACATCCAGTTCGTCGCCTCGGCGATTTGTGCCGTTGCGACTGTCCTCCTGAATCGGTTGGGAACTAGGGGGAAGTGTCTTAACAATCATGAAGAAGGCCACCAGTCAGAACGATCACATTAAGTATTGTAACAATATGTTTAGAGATTGGGTATTGGGAATGAGGCATCGGGCATTGGTTATTTCTTCCTCATCTTCTCCTGCTCCCCAGTACTAATAGGTCTGCTACACTTAAACGGGCATACTAGTTCAATAGTAGTAGGTATTGCTAGTTGCTGAAAGATCATACTTATTGTCTTGTAAGTTAGAAGTATCTGGCATCTGCCCTCATGGAGAATTTGGCTTGATGTTGCTTTGCCTGCGAATTGAAAACTTTGCCCTCATTGACCAACTGGAATTAGAATTTGGCGCGGGACTAAATGTGTTAACAGGTGAAACCGGCGCTGGAAAATCGATTATCTTGGATGCCATTGATGCCGCTTTGGGCGGTAAAGTCTCTAGTAGAGTCATTCGCACGGGGACAAGTCGGGCGATGGTAGAAGCTACTTTCACCTCAAATGCTCCCCTAGCGGCTTGGTTGACTGAACAAGAAATAGATTTACTTGATGAAAATTCTGTAGTCATTAGCCGAGAAATCACAGCCACTGCGAGTAATGTCCGTAGTCGATCGCGGGTGAATGGTGTGTTGGTAAATCGGCAAATCATGGGCGGAATGCGCGATCGCTTGGTGGAAATTACCGCCCAAGGTCAAACGGTGCAAGTGGGACAATCTGCCCAAGTCCGGGACTGGTTAGATTTGTATGGCGGCGACTCCTTGATGCAGCAGCGTCATAAAGTCGCCACGAGCTTTAGTAATTACCAACAAGCGCATTTAGCACTAGAAAAACGCCGAACATCAGAACGGGAACGGTTGCAACAACTCGACTTGCTCACTTATCAAGTGCAAGAATTGGGAGTAGCCAATCTCAGCGAACATAATGAATTGGAACAGTTGGGACAAGAACGGGAACGCCTGAATCATGTCGTCGATTTGCAACAAATGAGTTATAAAGTTTATCAGGCTTTGTATCAAAACGATCATGAAACTCCCGCCGCAGGTGATTTATTGGGAGACAGTGAGGCGATATTAAATGACATGGTGGAATATGATACCCAACTACAACCCCTATTAGAATTGGTGCGGGACGCGCAAGCTGCGGTAATGGAAGTGGGAAGGCAGATTAATGCTTATGGAGATGGCTTGGAAGCCGATCCGCAGCGCTTGGAAGAGGTGGAAGAACGAATTCGGGAGTTGAAGCAAATTTGCCGCAAGTATGGCCCGACACTTACAGAAGCGATCGCTTATTACCAACGTATCCAAGCAGAATTAGCCCAACTTAACGACAGCGAACAATCTATCGAAAAGTTAGAACAGCAAGAAAAGGTGTGTTTTGAGAAACTTACCCAAGCAAGTAATCAGTTAACTCAATTGCGGAGTAAGGCGGCGGCTAATTTAGAATCACGTTTGATAGCTGAACTCAAGCCCCTAGCGATGGAAAAGGTGAAATTTCTGGTTGAAATATTACCAGCTTTCCCAACTGCAATGGGAGCAGATAAAATTACATTTATGTTTAGTTCCAACCCTGGAGAACCACTGCAACCTTTAACAGAAGTTGCCTCTGGTGGTGAAATGAGCCGTTTTTTACTGGCGCTGAAAGCTTGTTTTTCTCAGGTTGATGTAGTTGGGACAATGGTATTTGATGAAATTGATGTTGGAGTTTCGGGAAGAGTTGCCCAAGCAATCGCGGAAAAATTATACCAGCTAAGTCAACGCAACCAGGTGTTATGTGTTACCCATCAACCTTTAGTTGCGGCAATGGCCGATCGGCATTTTCGGGTAGATAAGCAAACTATCAATCAAGGTAAAGGTAAAAAAGCCAACAATGATAATGACGAACAGCGTACCGTTGTTAGAGTTACTACCTTGGATAATTTAAACACCCGTCGGGAAGAACTAGCGCAGTTGGCTGGTGGTAAATCTGCAACTGATGCGATCGCTTTTGCAGAGTCTCTATTATTACAAGCTGCTAACCACCGTCGCGCGAAGCATACTTGACCAAATAATTACGAATTACGTTATTAGCGTAGCGGGGCGTTCGCTTTTAGCGTCTCGCAGAGAAGCCCATTACGAATTACAAATTATAAATTTAGGTAGCCAATTCTGAAAGGCGTAAACCAGCAATATTCTCACAGGAAAAAGTCTCTTTACCCATACATCGTCTACAGATTAGCTCTATGATTTGCCCTGCCCAGTTGCGGAAAAACCATTGGCACAAGGAATCATCTTCTTGAGGAGTTAGAGACAGAGGAATAAAACCTTTCTTCTGCCATACTTCTGCTGCTGTATAGATATCATCAACAAGAATGGCAACGTGATGGACACTATTAAAACCTTGCTCCTGGAATAAGCTAGCAATCTGTTCATCTGGGGCGTTAGGCGCAAGTAGTACCAAAATCATGCCTGACGGCATTAAGGCTGAGAGAAAGTACATGCTAGCATCTTCAGGCAATAGGTTTTGCTCAGGACAAAAATCATCAGGCCATTTTCCTGGGCCTTCAGTAATTTTGGCATCATAGTTAATCAGAGCTTTAGCATAGTCTGTAAGAGCTTCTGAATCAGGAAACAACAGTACATAGTGATCTACGATAACTCGTTCACCAAATAGATGTATGCAAAAAGATGAGTTTAGAAATTCTGGAGTTTTGCACCCATCTTTATACAATAGCAATCCATCATTTTCGACAAAAGGCGACTCCTTATTCATTGAAGTTTCGGCTAAGTTAAAACATTTTCTTGGATCTAATGGAAGGTTATTGTTCATAATGCTTACCTATAAAAACAATCTATAGTATTTATTCAAAATTGAGGCTTAGAAACAGGGTTTATATGTACTATTATACTCAAATGCTTTGAGCTAATCTCAAACACCCGCAAGGCAA
Source organism: Nostoc sp. (assembly GCF_036917355.1). Lineage (GTDB taxonomy): Bacteria > Cyanobacteriota > Cyanobacteriia > Cyanobacteriales > Nostocaceae > Nostoc. The sequence goes on along the minus strand of NZ_JBALDP010000062.1, from coordinate 5,456 downwards.
TTATAGTAACTAAGAATACTAACTGTCTCTAAACTTGCGTCGAATAATTCTTAACTTATCTCTTCCTTTTATTCCCGATGAAAGGTACTACGTAGCTTGTCTCTTTGTATTCTTCTGAGCGAGACGCTGTACTTAGTAGGCAAGGAACAGCTTTGTTGCCCTCCCACTCTAGGTAATTTTTCAAGTATACGAGCAATCTGTTCTTTGAAATTTTCAAATTGTCAAGTCCGATCTATACAAATTTAAATGAGTTTACCCTGCAAATTTCAATAGAAAAAGTATCTAAAAATTTGACATAGGCATCTAAAGATTTTTCATTGTATAGATCGGTGAGTTTTTATATATTTTTTAGGTAAATAGCATTAATACCAAGTATTTTTTAGAGTTAAAAAAATTCATAAAAACACTCTGTAATTTAGTCCGAAAAACTCAAGATTAGCAATTCAAAAAAACAATAAAAAAGCTACAAATGAAGCTTAGTTGTGCTTTTTGATATTTATTAATGAAGCAAAATTTATATCCTAATAGGAGAATTAACTCTAATGGCATCTGATTCAAATTCTGTTTTTGGTAATAGCGTTAATAGTGGTAGTCAGGCTAGCAACCCCAGCGATCCTTTCGCACCTGGAGGCGCTTTTGGCATCCCAACAGCTGACAGCTTCGATTTTGATAAGTATGGAATTCCCAAAGAAGGCAGTTTCGATCCTACTAAGTATGGCATCCCAACGGCTGACAGCTTCGATTTTGATAAGTATGGAATTCCCAAAGAAGGCAGTTTCGATCCTGCTAAGTATGGCATCCCAACGGCTGAAAGCTTTGATCCTGCTAAGTATGGAATTCCTAAAGAAGGCAGCTTTAGTTTAGGTAGCTCTGGCATCCCAACGGCTGATAGCTTCGACCCTTCTAAGTATGGTATTCCAACTGCTGATAGCTTCAATCCTTCTCAGTATGGTATTCCAACCGGAGGCAATATACCAAATATTGGTGGTAGCCCAACTGCTTAGTGTGACAATTGTATAACTTGAAGGGCAAATTCAAGTTATATATAATTCCAAAAGTCTGAGTTTATCTATCTTTTAATTACGTGATGTGCAACTTCTACTAAACAAAATCCCATCCTAGCAAGAGATAACAATTATAATTTTGTAGCTCTTACATAGGGTGGGGTTTTTATTACCTATGGAAGACTTAGTAGTGGATATAACTCCATCATCTAATACTGCCATTTTAAATTTATTTATACTCTTGCAAAGCTCCTAACTTACGAATTCCTGGCCAAATCATTGCTGTAGCAATCACTACTACAATTGTGCCAATTCCACCACCTACAACAGAAATCACCGGGCCAAATAAAGCAGCAGTCAAGCCGGACTCAAAGCCGCCTAATTCATTCGAGGCACTGATAAACACGCTATTAATAGCAGCAACCCGACCACGCAAATGATCTGGTGTTCTGATTTGAACTAATGTATGGCGAATTACAACGCTAATACTATCTAATGCGCCACCAAGGATCAGCATCAACATCGACAGCCAAAAGGAACGAGAAAGTCCAAAGATAATTGTTACAACCCCAAAGCCAACCACTGACCATAATAAGGCTGGGCCTGCTTTGCGTAACGGTGGTAAATACGCCAGCGTGATAGCCATACTCAAAGCACCGATGGAGTGGGCTGCTTGTAGATATCCCAATTCTACTGGCCCCACATGTAAAATATCTTTGGCAAAAATCGGCAGAAGCGCGATCGCACCACCCAACAATACAGCAAACATATCTAATGTAATCGCAGCTAAAATCAATTGATTCTGCCAAACAAATTTAGCACCGGCTGCAAGTGCTTTGAGTGAGATTGGCTCAGTTGAGCGAATAACTTTTTGCTGTTTGATTGCCAGCGTTAAAATAAAACACAGTAACGCAGCGATCGCTGCGAACACATACACTCCTGTAGCACTTCCTAACAGCGCAATCCCAAATCCTCCGAAGGCTGGGCCAATAACAGCAGCTAACTGAAAGCTACTACTATTCCATGTGGCTGCATTGGTAAAGGCGCTGACAGGTATCAACTGCCACATCAGAGCATCACTGGCAGGTTTGAGGAATGCCCTCGCTACACCTGTTAATACTAAGCAGGCGTAAATTAAGAAAATTGCGCCTTGAGTATAGGAAAGTACTGCTAAAGCTAGGGAGCAGAGAGCTAGCAGCATTACCGAGAGTAACATGGTTACTTTGCGATCGCGGCGATCGGCAACATCTCCGGCAATTAAGGTAAGAATAATCATCGGTAGGACTTGCGCCAGTCCTACACCACCTAAAGCGATCGCTGAGTTAGTCCGCTCATAGAGTTCCCAGCCAATCGCTACAGTTTGCATTTGCGACCCCACGAACAGCACCAGCCGTCCGATGGTAAATAGCCGATAGTCTCGAAACTTAAAGGCTGCAAAGGGATCGTGTTGTGCAACCTCAAAGTTATGGGGCTTTGAGTTCTGTTTTCTCGAAGACATTTTTTAGTAGAGTTAAGCCTTCTTCAATGTTGGAAATTTGGTCTTCTGAAAGACCTTTCAGCAAGTCGGTAATATGAGCGCGAGTTTGATCTTGGGATTGCTTGAGATGGTGTTTTCCATCTTCAGTTAAATTGAGCAGCACCCGCCGCCGCTCTTGAGGATGAGCAATCCGTTTCACGAAGTCGCGTTGTACCAAGCGTTCTATGGTTGCTGATGCCGTGGCAGAGGTAACACCTAAATGCTCTGCTAGATCAGATAATGAAGCACCTGGATTACGGTTGATAAATGCTAGCGATCGCAACTGAGGTATAGATAAAAAAGCGGCACTATGGGCACGCATATCCGCTCGGATAAACCGCATCACTAATGGAACTGTTTCCATTACTCTAGCGGCACATTCTTCGGAAGTTGCACCTTGATTAGGTTTATCCAAGGTCATGGGCTTGTTGTTCTCCTAGTTACATGGCCACCCGTGGATAAAGTTTTCCACCAAGAATGGCCAAAATTATTAATGTGAATAAGAGAATTGTACAATCCAGACCAAAGCCATAGATGCTAGTGCCATTCAGCAGCATGGTGCTACGTAACCCGTCAACCAGATAAGTCAACGGATTTAAATGGGAAATGAACTTTAACCAACTGGGCATCAACGAGATCGGATAGATGGCATTGCTAGCAAAAAATAACGGCATAGTTAACAATTGTCCAATACCCGTCATCCTTTCTCGGCTTTTCACCAAACAGCCAATAATTAATGAAAAAATACAAAATGTTCCTGCCCCCATTATGACTAGCAGCAGTACTTGGAGAATAGCTAGGGGATTGAGATTTAGTTTGACACCTAATAAAAATGACAATCCGTAAATGAATATTACCTGAGATAAGCACCTTACCCCACATGCTAAACCTTTGCCCAACACCATCGCTACACGAGGTGTAGGACTAGCTAAAAATTTATGGACAATCCCTAAATCTCGCTCCCAGATTAGCGTCATTCCACCACTGAAAATTGCCACAAACAGAATACTCTGAGCCAAAATGCCAGCTGAAATGAAGTCCAAATAGGGTAAGTCGCCTGTTGGAATCGCGCGAGTCCGGGAGAAAACTTGCCCAAATATTAGGAGCCATAATGCTGGTTGCACAGCCCGAACTACTAAATCAGTGGGATCGTGGCGGAGTTTACGTATTTCTAATTCTGCGATCGCCAGGGTTTTTATAACTAGCTCTTTAATTGCAGAGATCAAATCGACTCGGACAGTGGGTGGTGATTTAACCCAACCGTTGAGCAGTACGTCTGGTTCTTGCTGTGTCACGGTAGTTGACTCCTGATGTTAACTGGTCGCCTGTATAGTGAATAAAGACATCATCCAAAGTTGCATTTGGGTTATTTAAAGAAGCTTTTAAGTCCCTTGGTGAACCTGTGGTAACGACTTCACCTTGCTGCATAATCGCCACTCGGTTACATAAGCTGTCTGCTTCTTCTAAAAAGTGGGTTGTTAAAAATATAGTTGTGCCGTAATCAGCACAGAGTTGTAGTACAAGCTGCCATACTTGAGTTCGAGCGATGGGATCTAGTCCGACAGTCGGCTCATCAAGAAACAGAATTTGGGGTTGATGTAGAACTGATATGCCAATTTCCAGCTTGCGGATCATCCCACCAGAGTAGTTTCGTACCAAGCGTTTCGCCGCATCTTGCAAACCCATGTATTCTAGAATTTCATAGATGCGGCGATCGCGTCCTTTGGCAGGTATTCCATACAGCTTGGCGAAGATTAAGAGATTTTCGTAACCCGTAAGACTACCATCAGCAGACAGCGCCTGGGGTACATAGCCGATAGCCCGCCTCACAGGATTAGATTGACGAGTCACATCATAGCCAGCTAAGGTTGCTTTCCCTGCACTGATAGGCAGTAAGGTTGTCAACATCTTAAGAACTGTACTTTTTCCTGCGCCATTAGGGCCAAGCAGTCCAAATACTTCGCCTTGTTCCACAGATATGCTCAGGTTATTAACAGCCGTGAACTTCCCAAAACGGCGTGTGAGTCCCTGAGTTTCCAAAATCAAAGGTTTTGGTTCGCTAGCAGGTTGCGATCGATTTATTTTGCCCGTCAGTATTGTCACAAGTTTGATGCACTTCTATTAATTAGTAAATCTAACTATTAGCTTCTCAATAGATTTACCAGAAGTCAATAGACTTCTGGCAGAAATTTGAATCAGAGTAAAAGGAAACTCAGTATTTAAGCCATCAGCAGGGTAAGCGTAGCCTTTTTGATCTACTGCTACGGCTAAAATCATTTTCCCTTTGCCAGTAAGTACCTTGGCAGCAGCTTGTGCTAATCCGTCGAAACCATACTCCAATGCGGATTGTTTTGTTCGCTTGTTCTGAATTCATAGCCAATTTGTGGAGTTGAGTTGACAGCTTTTAGTATTTAGTGTCTTTCTTGATAGCTATAAAGTTTAATTACGCCGTATTTTTCTGGGTTCTGAGGCTGATAGATGCCTTTTTTATCAAAAAGTGGTTACGCACTTGTTCTAGTAGTACTTTTAAGGTTATCTTGGGATATTCGTGTTGATTGGGATTGTCAGTGTAATAATTACGCTCAACCATGACTAATTACATAGAAGCTACGTGTTCACTATTAAATACATAAAGAAAAATTAAGAAGAGAAAGTCGTGCAGAACTGCTCATATTGTAATGTTCCAATTAATGAGGCGTATAACTTCTGTGTTAGTTGTGAGCAGCAAGTAAAGTGCCTAAATCAAGAATGTGGTGCTTATCTACTTAAGGGTAAAAGTAAGTGCCTCAGTTGTGGAACTCTCATGAATATACCTCAACCTAGTTCTGCTTCTATGAATAATTTTTGGTAGTAGTGCATAGTAATGATTTAGCTTCGTAGATTGGCATTGTAGTGATGGACAAAATACCAAATTGCACCAATATGGTTATCCAGCA
>NZ_JBALDP010000061.1:0-334758 GCF_036917355.1 Nostoc sp. | reverse complement strand
CCTTCTAAGTAGGAGGAGGCTAATCCGTGGGTGTACCAAGAGGTTACGAAGGTGGTGCCGGTCAGCCAACCGCCTAGTGCTAGGAAGGCGCAGGGGAATAATAGTATCCCTGACCAACCTACGAATACGAAGCGATCGCGCTTGAGCCAGTCGTCGAGAACGTCAAACCACCCTCTACTAGGGGCACGTCCAACTGCGATGGTCATTAGAGCAAATCTCCAAATGTTTATAAGTACAGGTTGTATCTGTATTATAGATGGCCATATAAAAGCCTTCTATAAGCAGAAAGTTAACCAGGTTCTTAACCAAGTTTACAATTTTTTACACACCTTTAATCATATTAGGTGTAAATCGCTAATTTTTCTAGGGGTTTTGTCATAAAAATTAATTTTTTATCTCAATGAGATGCGAGAGATGTGATAAACCGCGTTTCTACTGGGGAGTGGAGGGAGAAAGGAGAGTGGAAAGTTAGTTGACAGTTTTCCACTGTTAACTGTGAACTAACTGTCCAATACCCATTTCCCTAGAATCAGTCAGCTGACGCTAAAATGAGTCCACAGTTAAATTTGATTATTGCTAAATGTTTACCATCGATTTAAGCATCAGAAACACTGCTTTCCCAATCTCAGTACAACGTAAGTCAGCAGAGGATGCTGAGGCTGTCTATCAGCTAATTTTGGCTGCAATCCGTTCTGGGAACCCTGACATTGTAGAACTCAAGTGCGAAGGCAAGACAGAGAAAAAAATTGCTGTCCGCGCTAGTGAAATTTCTGGGGTGCAGATTGTTCAGAAAGATGGTACAACCCCTGGTGGCGGCAGACCACCTGGCTTTTTCGCTGTAGCTGCTGAGTAACCAAGGTTGACAAATGGCTCAAGTGGGCATTGAGGTCAAGGATTTAAATTTCAGCTGGCCTAATGGAGAGAAAGTGATCAAATCTTGCTCTTTAAAAGTACCCAAGGGTGAGTTTTGGATGCTCTTGGGTACAAATGGCAGTGGAAAATCTACTTTACTGAGACTGCTGGCGGGGTTATTAGCTCCTGAATCTGGCGAAATTCGGGTTTTGCACCCTGTTGGCTTTGTCTTCCAAAATCCGGATCATCAACTGGTGATGCCAACAGTTGGTGCTGATGTGGCTTTTGGATTGGTGGAAGAAAAGTTACCATCTGCTGCTACCAGAGCAAGAGTTGAAGAGGCGTTAGGGGCGGTGAATTTGCTTACCTTGCAACGACGCCCTATTTATGCACTTTCTGGGGGACAAAAACAGCGAGTCGCGATCGCAGGTGCGATCGCCCGTCGCTGTGAAGTTCTATTATTAGATGAACCCACTGCTTTACTAGATCCAGATAGCCAATTGGATTTAGTTGCTGGTGTCCGCCGCCTTGTCAAAAGTCGAGGTATTACAGCCCTTTGGGTGACACATCGATTAGATGAGCTAAATTACTGTGATGGCGCTTTCTTGTTAGAAAAAGGCTCTCTGGTTGATAGTGGTGAAGCCGAACGTCTCAAACAACGTCTGATGGAGGTACAGAGCGAAGCCTCTTAAGTCAGTGCTGAGTGCTGAGTAATGAGTAATGAGTTAATAAGTAAAATTCATTCTACTTAGCACTCCTGAATACTACTAAGAAAGAACTGTAACGCGCCTTTTAAATAAAGGCGCGTTTTAAGTTGGTGCGTCTATCTGAGGCTTGAGTTTTGTGAGGTTGCCGTATTTTTTATTCTGTGTAACATAGTGTTACAGACTATGCATCAATTATTATAAAACTTATGAATGAATTTTGTTAACTCTAGAAAATTGTGATTAAAAACCATGCCCCGTTCCTTACTCCAAGCCGTTTTGTTAGTGGACGGCTACAATATCATAGGCGCTTGGCCTTGCCTTAAAAAAACGCGTGATAGCGTTGGATTAGAGGCCGCACGGGGCGAGCTTGTGGAAGCGATGACTGGTTATAGTGCGTTTCAAGGTTACACAACTCAGATAGTTTTTGATGCCCAATATCAAAATTGCTCTAGTAATAAAGAAATTATTACTGAGCTTTTATCTGTTTATTACACTGATTTTGGGCAAACAGCAGATACTTATATTGAGAAATCCTGCGCTTCTTTTCGCCACCAAATAGCCCAATCTTTGATTTCTCGTGTGATTGTTGCTACATCAGATCGGGCACAGCAGTTGATGATCCAAGGGTATGGGGCTGAATGGTTGTCAGCACAGCAACTCTGCGGGGAAGTGGAAGCCACTGTCTGCCGGATGCGACAAAAGTATCATACGCGCAAACAATCTAAGAGTAGGTTTTTAGCTAATGCCATTGATGCTAAAGCGCGGCAGCGTCTGGCTGAATTACGAATGGGATTATAGATATTTAGTATCTAAGAGTCTCTGCTTAAGTTCCTGAATCGATTCTGGCTGCAAATAATTCTCTAAATTAAGTTTCTAAAAAAAATATTGGCGAAAGTACTTGCCAAATACTATTTTTAGCCCTAATATTATAAATCGTGAGTGGTCCTCAGTAGCTCAGTGGTAGAGCGATCGACTGTTAATCGATTGGTCGCTGGTTCGAATCCAGCCTGGGGAGTTTTTAGATTTTGGATTTTAAATTTTGGATTCTAAATTATCCATTTGAGACTTATGGTCGCTTGACTCGACTGTGACGTTTCTGAATTATGGGTCTTTTGGTGCTTGTCCTAAACAAGTGCTGGAGTTTCAGCAAAGGCTGCGATCGCAGCTCGAACAGGAACCCTTACGCTTTTTGGGTTGGCAAAGGTATTAAAGGGATTGTGCTGTTAATCTAATTTAGGAAATTGGCGATCGCATCAAGGGTATGTTTTGCACTTGTAGCAGTGAACATTGGCCCATCTGCCAAATAAATATTTTTATTAGATGCCACGTTTAAGGCAAGACACGCGATGAATCGCCGTCTCTACAAATCGGTTGTTCGTAGAGACGGTGATTTATCGCGTCTTTGCGATCTGCAAAGAGATTATAGGGCTAGTGCTATTCTTTTAGGTGATTGCACTTAAAATTGCTGAAACTAGGATAACGCTTTACATGACTTCTGGAGCGCTGCCTGCCAATCCTTTTGTAGCTGCGGGGATGATTGAAGACCCCAGGCTGTTTGTCGGTCGTAAAGATGAATTACACGCGATCGCATCTCGGATGAAGGGCGATCAGCCTACAAGTATTAATATAATTGGTGACAAGCACATTGGTAAATCTTCGTTGCTGCATTATTTCGTTCGGACTTGGCAGCAGCGAGTATTAAACAACAGCAGTAATTATGTGGTAATTTATCTACCGTTACGGGGTGTAGATTGCCAAACTGAAACGGGTTTTTATGAGGCTGTAGCTGAAGGTTTACTGAATCACGTTCAGGGATGGCAACAACGCAGTCTGCAAAATCCTTGGAAGACTAAACCGCTTAATCGTCAAGCTTTTTCAGATGCGGTTAAGCAATGGAAACAGCAAGGAAAGCTACCTGTTCTCTGTTTGGATGATTTTGAAAGCCTTTTGAAATATCCCGATAAATTTGATAATGGATTTTATGACAATTTGCGATCGCTGATGGATAGCAACGCCTTGATGCTAGTGGTGGCTTCCCGTAAACAACTGGATGTTTATGCTAACGAGCATCGGTTTGTCTCTAGTTTTTTCAATATTGGTCACACTATTTCTTTGAATGAACTAACTACAGATGAGGCGATTGAACTGTCGCGCTTACCAACTCGCTCTACTAATGGTGCAGCTTTGAGTGTAGACGAACAGAATCATGCCCAGCAATGGGGCGATCGTTATCCTTACAAGTTGCAATTGGCTGGTTACTATTTGTGGGAAGCACGTCAACAAGGCAAGCCAATCAAGTGGGCAAAACAGCAGTTTGACCAACAGCTTGCAAATCCTAAATCTAAAGCAAAAGGACAACGATGGCAATTATGGCTGCGTTGGTTAGTTTGGGATTTGCCAGTGCGTCTAGGGAAAATACCCAAATTCATCGGTGCAACGGTAGGTGATATAGGCAACTGGATTACTGGGTTAGTCATCCTGCTTTTACCAGTTTTGGTTTGGGTGGGTGTGCTGCACTGGAATGAAGTTTGGGATTTTGTGCGTGAGAAGCTGGGGATAAAGTAGCAATGAGTAACGCGTCTCCAGCATCAGGCTTTTGGAATTATGTGGCTGAATGCTTGCGCCTGCTGTATTGGGTTTATTTCAAGCCTTTTACCTTTGAACGTTGGTTGCGCGATATCCATCCAGAACTGAAGCCGAGAGATAACCCCTTTGATAAACGGGCTGAATTTCGTACTAACCCCTGCCTGTATTGCTATGCTGGGCAGGTTTGGTGGGTAACTGCTGTAGTTCCAATGTTTGCCGTGTTGCTGGTGGCATCAGTTTACACTCTGATTAATGGTGAGTCATTTAACTGGTTTAAAAGTTGTGTTTTTTTGGTGGGCTATTTTATAGGAAGAGTTCTAGACCGTGGCAGTAACAAAAATAGAGTAGTTATTTTCCTGGTTATTGCCCTTAATATATTTTCGGCAGTTCAATTTTTATCAGGCGTGGCGTTCGGCGTAGTGGGACGCGTGGCGGTAAGCGTGGCGTTCGGCATGGTGGTAGGCGCATCCCTCAACGTAGTGGGAGGCGTAGCTTTCGCCGTAGCTTTGACCGTAGTTTTCGGCGTAGCGTTTGGCCTAGCGGTAAACGTGGCGGGCAACGTAGTGTTCGGCGTGGTGTTCGGCCTGGTGTTCGGACTGGCGTTTGGCCTGGCGCTAAACGTGGCGCTTGGCCTGGCGGTAAACGTGGCGGGCAGCGTAGTGTTTGGCGTGGTGTTCGGCGTGGTGTTCGGCGTGGCGTTCGGCGTAGCAGTAGGTGTGGTGTTCGGCGTTGCGTTCGGCGTGGCGTGGATTTTGGGTATGTTGCGGGTTTACTTCTGGTTGCCAGAATTACTATGGATACTCACCCTGTTCTTGTTATCTCGCAATGGAAAGCAAGTAAATTGTTTGCGATATCTGCCTCCTCGCTTTGATGAATTAATTATTTTGCCTCTGCCTTTCATGGATGTGATGATTGTAGAGGCTTATCGAAACAACCCAATCACTGCCCGTGAGACTATTAATTATCTAATTACATCCACCAATCAGCAAAAAGTTGCAGCACAGGCAATTTTTGGTATTGCTGTAGATATTCTCAATCGTTGTCAGAGGTTGAGCAATATTGTAGACATTGCCAACCAATTAGCGTGGATTCCCTCACCACCACCAAAAAAACTTGGCATTATACTGCCCCAATTTTTGGAAATCAGCCAGAATGTACGGGCATCACAAGAAGCAACTTCACTTTATCGTCAATATGAGTTACTGAACATTCCCATTACTGCATTACGCCAACTGGGGCAAAGTCTAGCTTTGGCTAAAGATGCTCGCGTTGCTGTCTCTTTTGGCAACACTGCACAAAGCTGGCTAACTATACTAGAAACGGCGCAGCGCACTTTAGAGGAACAGGCACAGCAATCAAAAGAAATTCGACAAGTTTATATTGCTGGTAACTCGCTAGACCCGGAAACAGCAAAGAATCGTTTCAAAGGGCGAATTGATATATTTCGGGAAATCGAATCTTTGGCGCTTTCTGAGCAACCGCCAGTGTTGTTACTCTATGGAGGGCGGAGGACAGGGAAAACTTCAGCGCTGAAATATCTACCTTACAGAATACAAGCAAATATTGTACCTTTGCTGGTAGATTTACAGGGTGCAGCATCAGCCACAACCTTAAAAGGATTGGCTGAAAATTTAGCTCAACAAATTATCGAAGCTGCACGGCGATTACCCCGCACAGTAAACTTACCTTATCCAGATGCCAAGAAACTAGCTGAAGATCCATTTCCCGCGCTGCAAACTTGGTTAGCAGAAATAGAACGCAACAACTCCGGTAAGCAATTTCTCCTCTGCTTGGATGAATATGAACGCCTGGGTGAGGTGGTGGAAGCAACAAGCAGCCGTGTGCCACTCAATTTTATTCGTAACCTGTTGCAACACCAACAGAAGTGGATTTTACTTTTTAGTGGTTCCCAGGAGTTATCTGAACTTGATGATTACTGGAGTGACTATCTAATTAACACCCGTGCTTTGCGAATGACTTACCTGCACGAGTTAGAAGCCCGCGATTTGATTCAACAGCCAGTAGAGAACTTCGGCGATATCTATGAACCAACGGCTGTAGATGAAATTATCCAAGTTACTCGCTGTCAACCTTATCTCGTTCAGTTGGTGTGTTATGAGGTGGTGGAGTTGCTAAACCGCGATATCAGAAGAAACAGGCGAGAAGCAGATACAGCAAAAGCTACTGCACAGGATGTTAAAGAAGTTATACCTGTTGTGCTGGAGCGAGGCGATCAGTATTTTCGGGAATTATGGAAGAGTTTAGCAGAGAGCGATCGCTCTTTCCTACGCCGGATAATCTACGGAGAAACTCCCACGCAGCAAGACAAAGGTGTTATCCGCAAACTAACGCGAAAAGAGATTTTGACTCCAGAAGGCAATGCTTTTCAAGTGCCTTTGGTGCAAAAGTATATAGAACAGTTGCTAGAAGAAGAGTAATATAACAGTCCTATAGTGGTTCTCGCTTGGGTGCAGTACATTTTTGACCTCTCTCCAAACCTCTCTCCTAAAAGGAGAGGCTTTGAATCTTACTCCCCAACGCTAGAAGGGAAGGGGCTGGGGGTTAGGTCTGTATTCCATGCAAATGTCGCTACAGTCATGATGGAAGTTACTACAGCCTGCGCGAAACACGAAAACGTCAAAGCAGAAGTTGCTACAGCTTGCGCAAAACACGGAAACGTCAAAGCAGAAGTTGCTACAGCTTGCGCGAAACACGGAAACGTTAAAGCAGAAGTCGCTACAGCTTGCGCAAAACACGGAAACGTCAAAGCAGAAGTCGCTACAGCTTGCGCGAAACACGGAAACGTTAAAGCGGAAGTTACTACAGGGAAGGCAGAAGTTGCTACAGACATGACAAATGTCGCTACCGTTGCAGTTTTGGGCTGTAGTAGCTTTTTATAGCAGTTGAAATATAGTTTAGAACATAAACCGATCGTAAAACGCCGACATCAAGACACTTGCAAGCCCATTGCCCATTGCCTATTGCCTATTTCCCATTGCCTGTTCCCTGCTATAAATTCAAATTAACTATGAAATATCACAGTCAGTAGAGGTAAAAACGCCAACAGAAAGCCATGCCAAGATTGTAATTGAGCTTCTGGGGTTGGTTCTGGTGGTGCTAATAGAGCTTCTACTCTTTGTTCTAATCGATCTGCACCAGAGGAACCTAATGCAGCACAGCAAATTTCTGATAAAACGGGGCCGCTACTAACCACTAATAAAAGTGATTCTGCTAGCACCAGAGGGTCTACCTGCAATGCTGCATAACCATCGGCACGGAGTTCGCGCAAAGCTAACAGTTCTTCCCACAAAGGCTCTGTATTTGGCAACCATGCTGTGCAAGAACGCACCCAACCCAGCCAGAAAAACCAGAACGTATCCCTGTAATGGTGATGCCCTTGCTCATGGGCTAAGACGCTTTCTAAATGAGCAGGTGAGAGAGTTTGCACTAATCCTTGGCTAACCACTAATTCTGGTTGCCAAAAACCGATTTGACCGGCGAACAACGCGCCTGTTTGCAACAGTCTGGCTCGTCTATCGCCAACATTCACTAAGGGGCAGTTACGGGCAGATTCTACAGACTGCCAACCCTGGAAGGCAAGTTTAATGCATGAAATGGCAAAAAATGCCAAATAAATTAATGCAAGTAAATAGCTAATTGAGCCTGTATACATCCCCCCCATTTGCCCTTGAGGCCCCATGAACAGCACAGCGATCGCAGTCATGAAAATTAGCAAAGGCGGAAAGAGAAACAAAAATAGCGATCGCTGCCACCGCCGACTCCAATTGCCTTGGGGTTGATTCCAAGTGGATCTTAACCACCAGGCAACTGCCAAAGCATTTAAAATCATTATCAGATGCATCATTCTTCCTCCCTGGCTTGGCGTGCAGATTGAATCCGTTTGGCGATCGCTGCTATTTGCTCGCTAGCTGCTTCATCCAGACTATCAGCAAAGGCAGCAACAACATCGGGATTCCCCACTGCCAAAAATCGTTGTAACTGCTCGTGAGCTTTGATCACATCTGATTGCTGCTTACTCAGCATTGGCCGCCAATAGAATGCCCGCTCCTTCTTATCGCAGGTCAGCCAACCTTTATCAGTGAGGCGACGTAAAACTGTGGTTACAGAAGTATACGCTAATTCGCGGTTGGGATCGGCGAGAATGCGATCGTGTACATCCTTGACTGTGGCTGAACCAAGCTCCCAAATGATATTTAAAATTTCCGCTTCTAACGGGCCTAAAGATAGTTGTTTAGGGCGGTAGTCGGGTAAAGGTGCCATAGCGATTTTCGATTTGGGATGAGCAAAGTGGAGGGAAAAACTTTAGTTTCTATTTGGCAAGTTTAGTCAGGATGTGTAGTGGTGCTAACTTGAAATACCAAATACAGCTTGAGAAAACCTGTTCTTGTTTTAGATTACAGGATAGTGCAGCAAATCTGAAAGTCTAAAAGCATAAAAATAGACTTTTTGAGTATTTTTGTATTGAATAGGTTACATCGTGCATATTTGATGCTAAAAAATTGTTTGCGAATAATTGTGACTATAGTTAGTGACACCAACTAGGTAGAATGTTATTTTCGGCAGTAGTATTAAAACAGGTGTATCCAGCCCGTGAAGTTATTCGTATACCACACTCCTGAATTGACTCCAACGGATAAAGCGCCAGAATGTGCGATCGCAGTCGATGTCTTGCGAGCTACTAGCACAATTGCGACTGTCTTGGCATCTGGAGGCGAAGCTGTACAAGTATTCAGCGATTTAGATCGGTTAATTGAAGTTAGCGAAAAATGGCCCCCTGAAAAACGTCTGCGGGCTGGAGAACGCGGCGGTGCGAAAGTAGCTGGTTTTGAGTTGGGTAACTCTCCTCTCGACTGCACACCAGAATTAGTAGATGGGCGGCGTTTGTTTATCAGTACCACAAATGGCACTCGTGCTTTACAACGGGTACAAGATTCCCCAAATGTCTTAGCAGCAGCCTTGATTAACCGGGCGGCGGTGGTGCAATTTCTCTTAGATAAGCAACCAGAGACAGTGTGGATTGTCGGTTCCGGTTGGGAAGGCAGTTATTCCTTAGAGGATACAGTTTGTGCAGGTGCGATCGCTCATAGTATTTTGCAACAAACCAAGTTGTCACCTGAAGAACTAGCTGGTAACGATGAAGTAGTTGGTGCGATCGCTCTTTACTCTCAATGGCAAGATAACTTATTAGGATTACTTCACCAAGCTAGTCACGGCCAACGATTGTTGCGTCTTGACTGTCACGAAGATTTAAAATATTGTTCCCAAACTGATATTTTAGATGTCTTGCCAATACAACATGAAACGGGAGTATTAAAAAGTCAAAAGAAATAGGGAATGGGTAGTGAAGAAGGGAATAGGGTACAGGTTACAGGGTATAGATTATTTTCTATTACCTGTCACCTATCCCCTAATCTTCATGCCCAATTTTCAAATCTGTGAGCATTTGCCGGAGTCTTTGTCGCCAATGGGGTGGATAAGTCTCTAGAATTGTGGCAATTTTTCCACAAGCAAGGACAGAATAAGCAGGGCGACGGGCTGGTGTTGGATATTCGGCAGTTGTAATGGGGACAATACGTTCAACTTTCAAAGGGAAGCCTAGTTGTTGTGCTTCTTCAAAAATAGCGACAGCAAAATCATACCAGCTAGCAACGCCGCTATTAGTGTAGTGATAAGTGCCGCTAATTTCTGGGGTTAACTGGGGAATCGTCTGGGCTATAACTGCCGCTATATCTTGCGCCCAAGTCGGGCTACCAATTTGATCGGCGACAACACGGAGTTCTTGGCGTTCTGCACCTAGTCGCAGCATGGTTTTGACAAAGTTATTTTTGCCAAAGGTTCCATAAACCCAAGCAGTGCGGAGAATGAGATGATGGGCGCAAGTTTCTTGAATAGCTTCTTCTCCAGCAAGTTTGGTTTTACCATAAACACTCAAAGGATTAGTCGCATCGGTTTCTTGGTAAGGGCTACAGCCATTGCCATCAAAAACGTAATCAGTTGAAATATGAATTAAAAAAGCTCCTAATTTTTGGCTTTCTTGGGCAAGAATTAGGGGTGCAGTCGCATTAATAGCGGTAGCAAGTTCGGGTTCGCTTTCGGCTTTATCTACAGCAGTATAAGCGGCGGCATTAATAATGATTTGCGGCTGCTTGAATCTGATAACTTTGCGGAGGGTATCAGGTTGAGCAAGGTCTACTGTTGGGCGTGCTACTGAGATAACATCGCCATAAGATGAGAGTATTTGTTGTAGTTCCTTACCCACTTGACCGTTTCTACCAATCAGCAAAATTGATTTTGTCATTTGTCATTTGTCCAAGAGAAGCCACGTCCACTCTTTAACTTGGTTTGAATTAGTTCGATGAAAGACAAAGTTTTTCCACCCACTATAAAAGTAAGCTTACGGTATAGCAAGAGGCTGGGTGTCTGACAAAATCCAATGACCAATGACCAATGACCAATGACTACTTAATCAAATACTTCAGCAGTTCTGAAAGATTTACCTGCTTGGTCTTTAGGTGATAAAATTGGTGGTTCACTCAAGGGCCAATCTATCTCTAAATCTGGATCGTTCCATAGAATTGTGCGATCGCTTCGGGGCGCGTAGTAATCTGTAGTTTTGTAGAGAACTTCGGCTATTTCTGAAACTGCCAGAAAGCCGTGAGCAAAGCCTGGTGGTATCCACAGTAGACGTTTGTTTTTAGCACTGAGTTCATAACCTACCCACTTACCGAAGGTAGGCGAACTTTTTCTAATGTCTACGGCTACATCAAAAATCGTGCCAACAATCGCCCGAATGAGTTTACCTTGGGGTTGTTGGATTTGATAGTGCAATCCACGTAGGACGTTTTGTTTAGAGCAAGAGTGGTTATCTTGGACGAAGTTCGTAACAATCCCTATCTCTTGAGCAAATTTTTGGTGGTTGTAAGCTTCAAAAAAGAAACCGCGATCGTCTCCAAATACTTGGGGTTCGAATTGGATAACTTCGGGAATTTTGGTATGTACAATGCTCATTAATATTACAAGTAATGTGCCACAGTCTTAATTAGGAGAATAATTTAATACTTGTATTCTACAGGTATTAGAATAAGATTTTGACTGTAGTTTTTTTGTTTTGAATAAGTAAATCACGTTAGTTCAATTTGACAGTCATCGCCAATCATAAATCGCAAGGCTTTAGGGCGACGGGGTGCAAGATTCAATTGTGCCCTTTGTCCAATCACACTATCAATAATGCGCTGATGAATTCCGGCAATTTTAGCACCTTCTAAAATAACGCTGTGTTCTAAATCAGTATCAATGAGTGTGACATTGTTAGCGATGCTACTATAAGGGCCAATAAAACAGTTTTCTAAATGACAATTGCTACCAATGATTACTGGCCCCCGAATTGTGCAGTTAATTACTTTAGATTTTACCCCGATTTGGACTCGTCCAATAATCTGACTTTGGGCATCAATTTCGCCCACAACTGATGCTGTCAGATAGGTATCGAGAATCAATCTATTAGCTTCTAATAAATCATCTTTTTTACCAGTATCTAACCACCAGCCTTGGAGATTGTGGGCTACAACCTGCTTTTGCTGGTTAATGAGGTATTGAATAGCATCAGTGATTTCCAACTCGCCTCTGGTGGAAGGTTGGATATTTGCGATCGCATCATAAATGAGGTGAGAAAAGAAATAAACCCCTACCAATGCCAGATTTGAGGGAGGAACTTTCGGTTTTTCAATTAACTGTAATACCCTTCCTGTTTCATCCACCTGAGCCACACCAAAGGCACTAGGGTTAGCAACTGAACGTAAGAGAATCAAAGCATCTGGCTGCTGCTGGCTAAATTGTTGCAGAAAGTAACGTAACTCACCTAGTTGAATCAGGTTATCGCCCAAGTACATGACAAAGGGAGAATCTCCTAAAAAAGGACGAGCGATTTGGACGGCGTGAGCAAGTCCAAGTGGCTGATCTTGTACAATGTAGGTGATGTTTGCTCCAAATTTTTCTCCATTTCCGGTTTTCCCTTGGACTTCTGCCCCGGTTTCTGGACTGATAATGATGCCAATATCAGTAATACCAGCCGCAACCATTTCTTCAATGCCATACCATAAAACAGGTTTGTTAGCAACTGGAACAAGTTGTTTTGCCCCGCTGTAGGTGAGGGGACGTAAACGTGTACCTTTACCGCCAGAAAGAATTAGTGCTTTCATAGTGCTTTCATCAGGATTTAGGATTAATTACAAGTCATTAGTCAAGATAATCTGAAATCTTGACAAAATCCCAAATCATTGCATTTAAATTATGGCGTTAGTTTATAGGTAACGAGATAACACTTCGGCGGTTGCTTTTCCTGTTTTTTCCCAACTGAATTTTTGAGAGTGAGTGATACCTTGACTAGAAAGGCGCGATCGCAATTCTGGATTAATTGCAATAGACTGCATCGCCTCTGTAATTTCTCCAGTGTTGTAGGGATCGATTAGAATCGCCGCATCGCCAGCCACTTCAGGTAAAGAAGAGAGATTGGAGGTAATGACGGGAGTACCGCAGGCCATTGCTTCGAGGACAGGTAAACCAAAACCCTCCCAGAGACTAGGAAAAACCAGAGCGATCGCTTGATTGATGATTTTTGGTAATTCACTGTAAGGAACATAGTCAAGGAACTTCACCTGATTAGTTACATCCAATTCTGCAACTTGCACTTTTAAAGTCGGGGTGTAACGCGAATCAATTGGCCCTACTAACCATAGTTCATAGTCTTTGCAGTTAGGTAACGCCGCAAAAGCACTGATGAGTCGCTGGATGTTTTTGTAAGGATCTTGGCGTCCAATGTAGAGAAAGTAGTTGCTGGTAGGGAGGTTGAGATGATGGAAGTGAGTGCGATCGTGCGCTAAAGGAATCGGAGTAATTTTACTGGCGGGAATTTGGTAAAAATCAGTGATGTCTTTAGCCGTAGTCTGGGAGATGCAAATAATGTGTTGTGCTTGCTTAAGAACTTGGGGAGTGTAGTAGCGATGGTAGGGTGTAAGTGGTGAAAAGCGTTTGCCAAAGCGCAACGGTATCATGTCAAAAGATGTGACGACAAAACGGCAGTTACTATAAAGAGGTGCTTCCGGCAGTGGGGAGAATAAAAGACTTGATTTGAGGTTTTTATATATTTGTGGTAATTGAAATTGTGTCCAGATGAGGCGGTTAAAATGACCTTTTGTACCGCGGTCTGGTGCTAAGTTTGACGGTATTGGATAGCAGTCAAAATCGGGATATTTTTGCGCTACTAATAGGGTAGGTTGCAAAGATTTTAAATAAGGAAAAAGGTTTTGAGCATAGTTGCCTATACCTGTTGGTTTAGACAATAGAATAGATAAATTAATAATTAATTGTTTGGCAGAGGTATTATCTACTATTTTCATTAAATAATGGTTCTGTAAGCGTTTAATGTTTCTTTTGCCGTTCTTTCCCAAGAAAATAATTTTGCTCTAGCTTTCCCTTTATTAATTAATTCTTGGCGTAACTGGGAATCACTGATTACTTTCAGTATGGCTTCCCCTAGTTGGATAGGGTTACTAGGGTGAACTAGTATAGCAGCATCTCCTGTAACTTCTGGAATTGAGGAAGTATTGGAACCGATCACAGGAGCGCCTAGAGTCATTGCTTCCAATACAGGTAAACCAAACCCTTCGTAGTGAGATGGATAAACAAAGACATCAGCTTTTGAGTAAAATAATGCAACTAATTCATTAGATAGGTAATTAAGATGATGAATTTGGTTTGCCCAAGGGGAATTTTCAATAGCTGCAAATATCGGTTTGTAATTCCATCCTTTCTTACCAATTAATATTAATTGGTGTTCAATTTTATATTTTTCTTTTAAAAAATTAAAAGCTGTGATTATAGTATTAATATTTTTTCTTGGCTCTATTGTGCTAACAAAAAGTAGATATGGCTTGGAAAAATCATAACTAGCTTTTTTTTCTAGTTCTTGGGCAATTTCCTCAGACAAGTAATTAGGATAGTAGCGACTAGCTAAAGGTGTGACATATACTTTTTTGGGGTCTACTTGCAAATATTCAATAATATCTTTTTTAGAGCTTTCTGAAATTGTTAAAACTAAATCTGTCCACTGTAAACATCGCTTTACTTTTTCTGAATATGTTTTTACCACTGAATCTATATAGTGAGGATATCTAATAAAAGTCAGATCGTATATATTCATTACCTTTAAACTATTTTTACAGGGATAAACCGAGTAATTTGTACCATGTAATATATCTGGAAAACCGAAATATTTTTCAAAGTAAGATAAACTAGGTTTAAACTCTAAAGCTAACAATAAATCTGAAATTCTTACAGGTAAAGGCAGAACATATTGTTGAGAAGAATGTTTAAATAATTTAGGAAAACTGAAGTCACCTTGAAGCCAATTTTTTAACCCTGGTTGATACACTACTCCTAACTGAAAATTTTCGTCTTTTTGTAATACATCAAGAGCGCATATCAAATTAGCAACATAAAAGCCAACCCCACTGGGTTTTGAATCCACTGGGGTGGCATCAACTACAATTTTTAGCATCAGAATATTTAAGCTCCGCCGTTGCTCAATTTTTTTAGATCGTAATCAACCATTAACTCAACCAATTGCTCAAAGGAATGCTGAAGCTGCCAACCTAACTCCGTCTTAATTTTATTAATGGAACCAACTAACTGCACTGGTTCATCAGAGCGATAAAAAGCAGGATCGACTGAGACATAATCTTGCCAGTTTAAACCAACGCAGTTAAAAGCACACTCAACGAGTTCTCTGACAGAGTGAGTTTCACCACTAGCAATGATATAGTCATCAGGTTGTGCTTGCTGCAACATCAGCCACATAGCGTAAACAGCATCCTTGGCGTAGCACCAATCACGATGGGCATCTAGGTTGCCTAATTTTAGTTCATTTGCTAAACCTAGTTTAATTTGAGCAGCTGCATGGGTGATTTTGCGAAATACAAATTCTGTCCCACGTCGAGGCGATTCGTGAGTATAAGTAATACCACAGCAGTTGTAAAGGTTGTATTTCTCTCGATAGTTGACAGTCATCCAATGAGCGTATGCTTTGGCAACACCATAAGGATTCCGCGGACGAAAGGCAGTGCGTTCAGTTTGAGGTGATTCATCAGGTTGACCGAAGACTTCACTACTAGATGCTTGATAGAATCTGGCATCAGGTTTGCAACGACGAATAGATTCTAAAATACGGGAGACACCAAGGGCTGTATATTCAGCGGTGAGAGCAGGTTGTGTCCAAGAGAGAGGAACATAGCTTTGAGAGGCGAGATTATAAATTTCGTCAGGTTGAGCTTCGGTAATCACATCCATTAAAGAAGATTGATCTAAAAGGTCGCCAGATACAATTTGAACATTGCCTGAGAGGTGGTTAATGCGCTCTAAATTGCTTGTGCTGGAGCGGCGGACTAAGCCAAAAACTTCGTAGCCTTTAGCAAGAAGAAGTTCAGCTAGATAAGAGCCATCTTGTCCTGTTAAACCTGTAATTAGGGCTTTTTGAGTCATTTGCTATAACAAAATTATCAAGATTGTGGAGATGTTAGCTATAAGGTATCAAAATTAGTAGGGTAGCAATTAATATCTCTGGTTAAAAGTATCATATCGATAATAACTATATGAGCATCTATGCAGAATTCTGCTAAAGGGAGACATTCTCGTTATATACACTTTTTTGATGAGATTAAACAAAGCATTTTCTTGTCAAAAATGCTAATTCCCAACATAAGCTTAAACGCTAGAGTGCCTTATGGTTATTCTATCTTTTCAAAGCATATTCTAGAAATAGAGCGCCTATATGTCTTTTTATTATTGATTCTTTGATAAGGTTCACTTAGATGAAAGTGGGTTTTATTTTTGCCAAATTACCAAAATAACTCCACCCACGATAAAGCTCAAACCGATAAGACGGGTTATGGGAATAGCTTCTCTAAATATAAAGTAACCTAACAGAACCGAGAAAACATAAACTAAGGATATAGATGGGCCGGCAATACTCAGACTGACTCTGGTTAAAAGCATGATGTATGCTAGCGCACCCAGACCGTAACACGCTAGTCCTAATACAAGTTCAGGTGTTGTAATGATACTAAGAATGTGACTAACAGCATTTCCAATATTTACTCTACCTAACTTTAGCGCACCTGCTTTTAAGAAAAACTGTCCTCCTACACTGGCAAGGACTGACATTAGCAATAAAATAAGTTCTTGTGATGTCACCGAAATATCCTTTAGATTTTTTAATTGCAATTTATATTGCTATTCCTCTTCAATTGCAAGTTGCGTAAAATTAACAGTCATCTTGCGCTCATCATCTGGTGCAAACGTAACTTTCCCATTATTCCAATCTTTGTATTTAAAAACTACTGTATTCCATCCTGGAATACTTTTAAATTTAAGTCTACGCTTAATATTAGTATCTTTGCTGAGATTAACTAGTTTGTCCAAAGTTACTCCATTAGCTTCCACAAAAACATCCTGTCCATTAATTGGATTCATAAAGCTGAAAGCTAAGGTTACTGATTTAGAATTTGGCAACTTAAATTTGAGCAAAGTTTCTGGACTTAAACCCCAGCGCCATGTACTGCCTTGATGAGTCTCTATAGTTAGCCCCTTTAGATTTAAGCCATAGGGTACTTGAAACTTAATTAAGTCAGCTTCAGACAAATCTAAAAAAGGTTCAAACTTCAGGTGACTTCCCAAGTTTAAGTTCACTTGATTTCTTAATTGAGAAGATTTGGGTATAAATTTAACTAGACCGGCTCCAGGCACTTTTGTTTCTACAGTTGGCTTGCCGAAGCGTGTATAAAAATTGTTAACACAATCTTGTGGTAAAAAATCTAGATAAAGATTAATTCCTGCAAAGTCATTCAGCTTATAAAAATCTGTAAAAAAAGTCCATTCCTCTGAACTAAAACAGCGTTTTTGATGGCTTGCGTTGAAAATATCTTGAATGTCAGGAGCAAAAAGTTTATCCCAGCCAGCATCAATATATGGTTGGATTTGAGAAGTATGTAAGCGTCCAAAATAGTGTCCCATAACCTTTTTATTATGAAATCTTCTTAAACTAGAAATTGCCATATTCTTTGAATAATATGGGCAAAGACTGTTTCCACCTACTGCATTACCTCCTATTACACAGAATGGCCAATCTAGAACTGCTTCTCCTGGTTGTTTATTAACATAGTTCATATATTGAAGGAAGTTATTGTCCAAGGAGTAGAAAGGGTGAGCGCTTAGTTTCAGTGAATAAGCAGTATAAATCTCAGTGCAAGCCAAAAATACTAAGAGCGCTGACAGTAGCCGTCTATTATATAAACGTAAGCCATTCAGATTGATATTTAGAGCAAAAATGCAAAGTATGATCGGGTAGAGAACAGTAAAACGACCTTGAACGCGACTGAAGGCAAACCAGGGAAATATTTTCAGTATGGGAAAGTGAATCGGGTGGTAAAGCAGACAAAGAAGAAAAATCAGCAGTAGAGGTATAAAAATGATAATTTTTTTGCGCCCTTGCCATAACCCGACAGATGCGATAATCAGTAAAAACCAGCCTGGACTACCAGCACCTAAACCTTCTGGTGAATCGTTAAAGAATTGATCGAGATTAACTTGTCCTGGGTTAAAAAATGGTAGAAAAGGAATTAGTATTCTAAGAGGATTAGCCCACCAAGCTCCAGCAGGAATTTCAGTAAAGTCAAAGCTTTTTGCTTCTCTCGCAATTTGTAAAATTAGGGGTAAATTAATAAAGCTTGAAATCACCCATAATCCCAGTAAAGCTAGGGATACGCGGGAATGGGCAAAAAACTCATTTTTATAATTGACTGCTGTACTTTTGATAAAGCTTACTAAACTCTGTTTTTTATTTTTAAAATACCTGTAACCAATCAATAACGCAGCAAAAATAGTAGAAATTGTAAATGACGTTAAAGAACAACCAGCTATGTATCCTAATTCTTGTCCTAGAGATAAAATAAGTAAACAAACTCTTAATAAAATAAGTCTTAGAGATACATACTGTCCCGATATTACTCTTTTGAGTATGAGGAAATCAGTGATTAAACTAAGGGCAGTCCAATGAAATACTGAATAGCCGAGATGCGCTGGATATTGATGAATTGCGTAGAAGCTAAAGAAGGGAATCAGGAAACCAGCCCCACTAGCGCGGGCAAAGCTATAATCTTTGAAAAGCAGAATGAAGGTTCCGATACCTGTAAGCAAAACGCTTAAAAGATAGTAGATTTGTATCCAGGGACCAATTCCAAAAAATGAGTAAAAGATACCATAAAAAATATCTCTTTCAATTGACCAAGGCTGAAAAACACTACTAGTTCCGTAAGGATAAAATACCTGATTATTAATAAGATCCAGATGAGGAAA
Source organism: Nostoc sp. (assembly GCF_036917355.1). Taxonomy (GTDB): domain Bacteria; phylum Cyanobacteriota; class Cyanobacteriia; order Cyanobacteriales; family Nostocaceae; genus Nostoc. The sequence goes on along the minus strand of NZ_JBALDP010000061.1, from coordinate 316,186 downwards.
TGGTGTAAAGCTTATATTATTTTTTAGGTAGAATCCTGCATACTCCCATTGCTCTGTATCACCAAATCCAACAAGTGGCTCAGATAAATTTTTGATAATTAATACACTAAAAGCCAGAGCAACGCCAGAAAAGGCTAATATTGTTAGTAGAAAATTTATATTTGTTAAATGTAATTTAAATTTCATGGTTAATCTTTCATAATTCTGTACAAGATTATCTTTCTAATTTGAGTGATTTGACTTGCTTCAAGCTTGATAAAGAGCAATTACTGAAATCAAGATAAATTAAGATTTAGGAATAATTTGTTGTACTTTTAAAACTAAATATTGATAATCTCTCTGTGGTAAAAAGCCAAAACTATTTCTTCCGCTCAGAATCAAAAATACAAAAGAAAGAGATATAGTCAAAGATTGTAGTAATATAATGAAAGATAGTCCAGCTACATAAGGTGCCCAATTAGGAATAGCTACTCTAATAAGTATAACGATTGTAATGATAGTAATACTGAGCAACATTAGTAATAAGGTTGCAATCAGAAATCTAACACCTATAATGTCCCCATATACAGAAATGGCGCTGAGTCCATGTATCACTAAAGATACGAACTTCATTTTTGACTGTCCAGCTAGACGTACACCACGATTACAGGGAATTTGTGTCCAGGGTATTTTTGCTTTCAAAATTCCAGCAGTATAGTGGTTCCATATTTCTGAAACAACTACAAGTCTGGATAATATCCTGTGAGGGATAATACTGAAATTTCCTACATGTATTTCCTGGCCAGTTAGTAAATGATAAAGCAATTGGTAAATTTTATAAAATACCTTGAATATCTGATTTTCAGAACGCTGATTCCTTCGAGCAAAAACAATCTTTTTATATCCTTCTGCCCTACACTTATCTATGAGTCTTAACACATCTCGAGGAGTATCTTCTCCGTCTCCATCCATCACAACAACTGCTTGACATATTATATTGGCTTCAATATAAGCTAATCCAATAGCAATGGCTCTTTGATGCCCTAAATTTCGCTTCAGTTCTAGACAGTTCACTTTTTGAATAGCGTTAAAATGTGCAAACATAAAACTATCATGAGCAGGTATGGTAGATGCGTCATCTATCACCAAAATTTCACATTTCATTCTTTCATTACTCATAACTTTGTCTAAATTTATGAGTAAAATATCTAATGATTGCCAATCATTAAAAACGGGAATTACTATCAATATTAATTCATTGATAGATTTTTCATCATTCATGATTTATAACAACCTATTATTTATTGAAAATATTATTGAATATCTATGTCCTAGATATCGAAGTGCGGGATCTTGGCTTTAACCTCTTTTACAGAAGTTTTTTTAGGAAGTTCCAAAACATCTATATATGCTTGAATTACTTGGTTTGCTGTGTATGACCAGGCAAATTTTTTTGCTTGTTTTTGACTATTCATCTTCAAAATATCACGCAATTTACCATCGTTAAGTTTTACTAATTCTCTGACAATATCAGTTTCACTTGTAGGATCTACGTATAAAACTGCATCTTTGCCAACTTCAGGTAAACTCGTAGTATTAGAAGTTATAACAGCTGCGCCAAGACTCATTGCCTCTAAAACGGGCAATCCAAATCCTTCATAAATTGATGGATAAACAAATGCCCAACAATTTTTATATAGCCAGTTTAGTGTATCATCATCCACATACCCTAGTCTACGAATATGCTTAGTCAAGCCTATATTGACAATGAAACTTTCAAGATCGTCTTCTAACCATCCTTGTCCTCCTGCTAAAACCAAAGGTTTCGGATCGTTATAAATATCGATATATTTTTTATACGCCAACAAAGTCCGGCGTAAATTTTTCCTTGGTTCTAAAGTACCTACAGAAAGCCAAAAATTACCAGGTTCGAGGTCAGCAACCGGTTTTTCTTCATCACGATGTTGAAAACGACTTCCTAAATAGACTACACGAGTTCTTTCTATTGGAAAGTGGGGAAATATTTCCAGAAATCGTTGTCTAGAATATTCAGAAATAGCAATAATTAAGTCAGCTTGCATTGCTGCATTGAAAACACCATTAAAACAATTCCATCGGTTTTCCTCAGAAGTATATTCTGGATGATCGAGGAAACTCAGATCGTATAAAGTATAAACAAAACGAGCAGAAGTAAAACGAGGACATGAAAAGTTGTTCCCGTGAATAATATCTGGATTCCCTAATTTCTCTTCATCAATTGCTGCTGAAGTACTCCAAAAGTCTAGAGAATCATAATGTGAAAAATGGTCTAGTAGATGAGTACAATTACTTTTATAAAGACGGCACGTGCTAGTTCCATGTTCTGGATCCCAAAAAGTATTTCCAAATGCTGAGTAAAGCAAATACTCATTATTCTTGTCGCAGCTTACTAGGTGTTTTATAAGACTATCCGCAAAATATCCACATCCTGCCTTGGCTTTTCCAGTTTGACTAATATCAAAACCGATCCTCATAATCTTTTCAATAGTAAAACTAAATTTTTAATCAGAAATATGTTGGCAGCAATTAACCACCAAATCATCCTGACTGATGCATTAATTGAAATCGATTTTTTCCAATGATAAAATGACCACAGACTATTAAAAATTACTGCGTTCACAAAAATCATGTTTTGAATAGGTTTTGTTCTGTCTAACTTCCAAGTCTCTTCTATCTTTACGTGTGCGTAAGCAAAAATCCATTTATCTGGTACATTTCCAAATTTGGAATGCATCATATTATTTATTTCATAATGCACAGCTATCCGTTGACCCAGCGTTTTATTAGTCTTATATAAGCGGGAACCAGAAAGCTTGCGTGGTATATAATGAAATGGTGCATTCTTTGCATAACGAAGCCACAACTCATAGTCCATACAGTACTTGAGAGAATCATTCAAGTTGCCATATTTTTTAACTAGACTACGGCGAAAAAATACTGATGGTTGGCAGAGAAAACAAGTTTCGATTAAACGTTGATAATTCCAAGCCTCAGTCGGATAAGCTTCAATAATTCGGTCTTGTTCATCAATGTGATCGGCATCACCATATATAGCTTGTATATTGGGATAAGATTCAAAAATCTCTTTAATCGCCTGAAAAGTTCCTGGATAGTAAATATCATCAGAATTAATCCAAGCAATTATGTCACCTGTGGTCATACCGATACCTTTATTAACGGCATCTGCTTGTCCTTTATCAGGTTCTGAAACCCACTTTATGTACTTATCGTAATTTTTTAAGATTTCTACAGTCCCATCGGTACTAGCACCATCACAGACTACATACTCCATTTCTGTATCTGCCAATTGTTGAGATAGCACACTCTGTATAGTTCTTTCTATAAAACAACCCTGACCAAAAGAAGGTGTAATAACGCTAAATTTTAAGTTCACACCACACTCTCTAATGCTAAAATTGAACTAGATGACCCATCAACTAAGTTTACTCGACAATGGCGTACCATTAACCCAAGCCTACGTTGATCCGAGTTCAGATTTAGTTGACTAGGTTGAAAGCTAGGCGATATTTGCACTGTTACCACTTCACCTGTAGGCAAAAGTGGCCAAATAACTTTCTGTGATTCGCCCCGAAGGCAATTGTAAGAAGCTTTTCTCTGTTTAGTGCGTAATTTTATCGTGGCTTTAGAGGTTGGATAAAATTCAGGAGTTTCAAACAAAATCTCTAGAGTTCGCCCTGACAAACCTGGCTCTATGGAAATATGAAACTCAGGTGCTGACCAACCATCATCATAAATGCCAGAAATCATTGTTTGAATTAATGTCTTTTGATTTAAAGCCTCTTTTTGAAAAATACTTAAATATTGGTAAGCCATTTCCTTACCATCAAATAGCTCTAATCTTTGAAACCCTTTTTTGACCAGTTGTTCAACTAATAATTGATTACCGCTAATATTTGCCAAACATGATGCTATCTCATCTGGTTTTCGAGGATCGAAATAGATAACAGCATCTCCTCCAACTTCTGGTAAGCTAGCAGCATTACTAGATAATACTGGCTTACCAAATTTCATTGCCTCTAAAGTTGGAATCCCAAATCCTTCATATAATGAAGGGAAAATTAAACATTGACAACCTTGCCAAACAGCTGTTAATGCCTCTTGATTTAAAAATCCTAAAAAGAGGATATTTTCACTCAAGCCCATAAGGTCTACTGCTTCCTTTAAGTGATTTTCTTCATGTTCTAATGCACCTGTAAAAACTAAATCTAAAAGTGAATTTGGAAACTGTTTTTTATATATTCCATAGGCTGTTAACAAGATACGATGGTTTTTATGTGGCCAATAGTTAGCAGGATAAAATGCATATTTTCGTCCTGCTAAACCTATACTACTGAGATGCTCTATAACAGTGGTTTCATTTAATTCAACTAGGCGTTCATGAATAGAAATCGGTATAACAGCAAGTTTATCGGAGGGCGTTTTAAAATGCTTGATAAATGATTGGCGTGTAAAATCTGAAATGCAAATGATTTTTTGAGACTTATTAAGAAGCTCAACTATAAATTTTGTTCGATGTTGCTGTTCTTGAGCAGTAAAGAAAAATTGATAGTCTAAATGCTGTAAATCATAAGCAATAGCTACTAACGGAATATCTTTGTCAGCATATGTTGGTGCAGAGAAAGGACAGAATAGTAAATTAATCTTATTTTCTTTCAGGAAGGAGCTAGAGCCTATAAAGTTATTGAACTTAAAGTTAATTTTATTAACTATTTTTTTTACAAGTCTAGAGAAAAGCCCCAAATTATTTTTTTTTGATGTATCAATTGAATCAGGAACTAATAGTCGCTCCATCCTGTTAGTCTCGTATTGGGCTAATTCTAAATGATTCCAAGGAGCTGTAAGGAGTAAGAAATAATGATGAGGTGCTAATTCTTGAAATTGCTTTAGTAGGGTCAATACTAAAACTTTAGCGCCTCCATTTTCACCACCAGGTCGTAGAGGAGTTAAATCTATAGCAATTCTTAGAGATGGTTGTAATTCGCTCATATGGTAATTAATACATTTAATTTTTGAGTCTATAATTTGTATCCGACAACTGCATAATCTTGCGCTCCGTAAAAGTAATCATTAAATCGTTCAGCTACCTCAGAACCACTGAGCTTATAAGTTTCTGGGTAAGGGTGCAGATTGAGAATTTTTACTTGATGTAAACCTTGCGTTTCAAGAATAAATTTAATCATGGAGCTTGGCAAAGGATTATGATGCGTGGGATCGAAATAAAAATTACAACTACCAACTAATACATTTTGAGGATTAGGTGTTTCAAAAATGGCTAATCCACCAGGCTTAAGTATCCTGACTACTTCAGTGAAAAATTTCATTAACTTTGTAAAAGTTAGATGCTCAATAATATGAAAACCAGTTACCATTCCTAAGCTACTATCTGGTAAAGATTGTACATAAAGCATTACATCCGCTTCTATCACCTCAAATCCCCTGGAGCGGGATTGTTCTACCATTACTTTGTTGATATCCAGACCTCTGGCTGTATATCCAGATTCCTGTAGCAACTCCAGCCATTCACCACGCCCACAACCTACATCTAAAATTGGTGATTCATATGTGCCTATCTTTGCTTCCTCAATCAATGGCAAATAAACTTTTAATCTGTCTGATATTTCTTCCCGACTACCTCGAAACTGCTCTTCAAATGCAGCATAAAAGGCATCTAAAAAGTGCATATCTTCATTTACAAAGGTTTCTAACTCCTTTTGAGTAAAAGGTTCTGGTAAACGTTTTTTTGCATCTTCCAAAAACACTGTTATTAAACGCTTTTGCTGCATTAAGTCATTTTTGAGGTAACTATCGTTTCTGATGTAATACTCATTGATTTCTTGAATACGAGCATTTGCTGTATTTATACGATTATCTGTTGTAATTAATTGATCGCCTATTCTTTCAATACGAGCATCTACAATATTTTTATGCTCATCTATTTCTTGTACTAGACGATTCAGAGTATCCAAACGTTCTTGAACGCCAGTTAGCCAGTTGGTAATTAAAGTATGAATAGCATTTAAGCTGTCATCTATTCCTTGGATACTGTTATCCAGAGTAACTAAGCGCTCATCCAACCCTTGAAAGCGATTCTCTACAGCAATCAAGCGCCTATCTAATTGTTGTATGCTGTTATCCAGAGTAACTAAGCGCTCATCCAATCCTGGAAAACGATTATCCATAGCAATCAGGCGCTCATCTAGCCCTTGGATGCTGTTATTCATAGCAACCAGGCGCTCATCCAATCCTGGAAAGCGATTATCCATAGCAATCAGGCGCTTATCTAGCCCTTGGATGTTGTTATCCACTTGCGTTTTTAAAGTCGCAATGTGTTCCACTAGCTGGTGATTAAGTGCTACAGACTCTTTTAGAGAATTAATTATACTAAAATTGATTTCTCGTTGATCTTTAAAGAGAAAGTTCATGATTTTTAGAATAAGTTTTTGCAATTTACCACTTAAATTGAAAGGAAAAAGATTAAGCTTATCTGGCCACTTTGTACGGGCACTTGAACGAGATTCTGCATTTTCAATAAAAGTTTCAATATAACTAATACTTAACTTTAAGTTTGATGTGTCTAGATTAGATTGTGAATCTACTAACTGAGGATGAGCTTGATTTTTGCTAATATGCTCAACATTTTTATGTATTAATTCATCAATATTAGTTTCAGGATAATTGGATTCAATCATTTATTTATTACTTAACCTCAATTATTTCTTGATATGATTTTAATTTCTAGATTAGATATGGTATTTAATGCTTATATAACCCTGATTCCAATGTCCTCCATTAAACCAGTTGGTGCTACATCAAACCAGCGTACACCTTCCTGTACCAATGTAACTCTCAGGATATAGTTACCTTTTTGTGCTAAGGATCTAAGTTTAATTTTATACGTTTCTTTGGGTACTTTATTGAATAAATGTTTCAACACTATATCCTCAGAGCTATTTAAATGGGGAAATATCTTTGTTCGTTGTCCCTCAAAAACAATGTAATCGGTAGCTTGTTCATTCATCCAATGATACGAAATGTGAACTGGATGAGAACCATAACTATTAAGAGTAAATTCGCTAGAGTTTTCAATTTCTAATTTAATTTCAAATTCACTATCTGCATTTACTAGTTTTGGATGATCTTTCACAAATATCTTGATTTTTCCAGCAGAGATGGGTGGGATAGGGAACATTTGTAAGCTACTCTTCAGATGTTCCCGATTTATGGGTCGATGAGAAGCAACTACAAATAGACTAGTCGCTGCACCTATTTCTCTTGTAGAAAACTTTTTTACTAAACTTCCACCTGGATTCTGGGTATCACCAAACCATAAACATACATGGTTAAAGTATTTGCTTAATTGCTTTTTCAAAATCCTTGGCGATTGTTCATTAATATGCATTAGTAGCTCATATCTTGAGCGGGGCTGTGGTGGTAGGTAGGCACCAACAGAAGCAGCAATTTTCCTTTTACGTGGATATTCATATTTGTAATACCAAAGATTTGGAAAAGTATGCACAACAAATAATCCGTCTTGTTTAAGACTGTGGGCGACTTGCTGATAAAGCGCATCTAGTTCTTCAAAAGCTAAGTGTTCAATCACGTCAGAAGCTAGTGCTAGATCGTACTTATCTGGAAGTTGTACATTGCAGACATGATCGCAGATGAATTCTACGTTGGCTGCTAACTCAGCTTCTCCATTAAAACAATTTTTTGCTAGTTCAATGGCATTTGGTGAATAGTCAATAGATGTAACCGCAAAACCTTGACGGGCAAAATAGTAACTAAGTTCACCTCGCCCAGAACCAATGTCAAGTACTCGTCCTGATGCTTTCAAACTAGCGATCGCTGCTACAGATTGCAATCTTGGATCTTCTAGCTTCTTCCCTTGATTTTGTTTATAAGTATCAAATCCGCTACAGTCTTGAGTATAGTAGTGACTGGTATAACTTTGACGAATGTCTAGACTAGAATTAGTATTGTGGTGGTGTTCTTCAAGCTCACTTAAATAATTATTAGAAACTTTTATTAATAACTCTCCAGCATAACCTGGTATTACACCATACCAATCGAGCAAATCAGCATATCTAAATAAGAAATCACTAACTGCCATAAAGTTCTGCTGCGTCCACATGTATCCATCTACCAACACGTAGTGGGATTGCTTAATAGCAAGTTCCAAATCATGAAAGGAACCGTCTCCATTTTGTTGCCCATCAACATGAATGAGATCGTAGACATTACCAGGCAAGCGTTTCATTACCTGTGTATCAGCAATAATAAATTCAGTATTAAACTGCTTAGTAATTTCTTTTGCCCAATTAATTGCACCTTTGACACCACCAAAATCATTGGTATCTAAGTCAATACCAGTATATTTAGTATTAGGGTATCCATGTAGGAAAGCTGCGGCAGAATAACCAAAACGTACTCCTATTTCTAGGATATTAATAGGTTTTAATTCATGAGCGATCGCAGATTTGAGTTTGTAATAATCAATCCACTCATCAAAAAGATGTAACAAGGGATCTTCTGGATTAGTAGTTTTTCTAAAGTCATATTCTGTCTGTTTTGCCTGTTTAATGATAGAGTCAAACATAAGTATATTTATGAATAGAAATAGAAGGAGAAAGATTTACTATACCTGACCATAGTATTGAGTCTTTGTTTCTTAGAACTTTTAATGCGGCGATATTATGAGCATAAACTAATGTTCTCTGGAATAAACTTTCTCCAATTGCACTATCAGCTACACCAAATGTAATTGTATATTCACCCTCCATTAAAGGCACCTTAAACTTAAAGCAAATCTCCAGTAAAGTATCGCTTTCTACTCGACCTATTTTTTTTCCCATACATAGAGTATTGGTTTCAAAAATTACCTCACCTGTTCTTTCCCGTATTTTAAAACCAATATGGGGATCTTCAAAATACTGGGAAAATAAAACTCCTACGGAAATCTGTAATAACTGCTCACTAATTACAACTTTTATTTCTCGATCTGTTTCATCTAAAAACCTAACAAATTCTATGCTTACTTCTGGCGCATTAATAACTACTTCTTGTACTGATTCTGAGGTTATATCTAAAAATTCTTTATTTTCCTCGGAACTAACATAATTAGAATCTGGAAACATTTGAATTTCTACTGCTTCCGATCGTATATCTTTTTTTTGTAACAGTTTGGCTTCATATAAATCAATTACTTGCCTTGGTTTAGCATCCAACACTAAATTTCCTGCTTCCATAAATAAAGCTCTGTTACAGATTTTATGTACAACAGACGAATCATGGGAAACAAATAAAAGTGTTGTTCCCATACGTGTTAGATTTCTAATTCGCTCAAAACATTTCTGCTGAAAGTAAATATCTCCAACTGCTAGTGCTTCATCTACAATTAGAATGTCAGGATCAACACTTACTGCAACTGCAAATGCTAATCTCACGAACATACCACTTGAATAAGTTTTAACAGGCTGCTCAATAAAATCTCCGATATCTGCAAATTCCACTATCTCATTGTATTTGGCTTCAATTTCTTCACGACTTAACCCTAAAATTTGTCCATTGAAAAATACATTTTGTTTTCCAGTAAATTCAGGATTAAATCCGCTACCTAGTTCTAGTAAAGCTGAAACTCTGCCGTGAATCCAGACATTTCCTGTAGTTGGTGTCAAGGTTCTAGCAATGATTTGTAGTAATGTACTTTTACCGGAACCATTTTGACCAATAATTCCTAATTTCTCTCCTTTAGTAATTTCTAAGTTAATATCCCGCAATGCCCAAAATTCTTGAGCGTGGCTCTTAGCAGGCAGTAAAATTTCTTTGAGCTTATCTACCGGGCGAGCATAACGCTTGTAGCACTTTGAGATATTCTTCAGTGAAATTGCAATCTCCTCACCCATAACACTGCATACTTAAACTAATAACGAATTTCAGACGGTATAATTTTATCAATTAAAAATTAGTTACTTCATTATAATTTTGGCTTGTGGTTGAATTATATCGCTATCTACTATACAGTTCACGTTAGCATTTGCTTGTTTTAAGAGCGGTTGACTAATGAACCTTAACTACAACACATCGGCAAAGGCTGGACGCAAATGCTTGTACACTGTAAAACCACAACAAAATATAATTGTTGCTATGACACAAGCAACTGCCCATTCACCCCAGTGCTTTACTTCTCCAACTAAAACTATGTCACGATAAACTTCTGCGATCGCTGCCATTGGATTTAACCAGAATACCAAACTCCGCCATTCCTCTGGGACTGCTGATACTGGATAGACAAGCGGTGTTGCATAAAACCAAATATTTAAAATTACTCCTAAAGTCTGCGGGATATCTCGCAAAAATACAGTTAGTCCGGCTGTTAAATAGCCCAACCCTGCTGTTAGCAATAACTGTGTTAACCAGATCAAGGGTAATAGCGCCAAGCTAGTATGTAAAGTATGAGCATTGATCGCCACGAAAAAAATCAATGCCATTAAACCAAAGGAACTCTCAATGAATGTTGACAAAATTGGCACTAAGGGTAATAAACTTAAAGGAAATACCACCTTCTTGACTAAATTTGGTTGTCCTAGTACCGAATTAGCGGACTGCGTGAGACCACCCGTAAAAGCAATCCAAGGAAGTAAGCCTGCAAATAGCCACAAACCAAAGGTAAAATCATTCTCTGGTAAACCCTTGAGAGTAGTCAGCTTCACCTTCAACACAGTGGAAAATACATAAGTATAAATCAGTAACTGGGATAGCTGATTTAGCAAAGGCCACAAGTTACCTAAAATAGAACCCTTGTAACGTGCCTCTAAATCTCGGCGTACTAGAGTTCTTAGTAAGTCGAACTTCACCCACAACTGTTCATCTATGGGCAAGATTCGCCTCAATCTCCCTACATTACGTACAATTCCCCGCATTGTCGGCAACAATTTTTGCTTCCTCGCTCACTACTCACTATCCGCTCACCTAATTGCTCTCACTCAAGCCTATTATATTTATGAAAGTTCCTTTTTCCGGGACTTTCAAATAGAAAAAATATCCAACTATTTCTTGTGAGGTGCGTGTCTTACCCGCCTTTGGTTAAATGTGGGTAGGCAGGATGCTCACCTCATAAGATTGGATAATTTATTTGTTGGAAATCTCTTCAGTGCTTTTAGCATCTATCATCACTAGAGAATTTTATCCAAATTATCTTGGCAATTATACAATAAATAGGATATTGTCAAATGTATTTTTACTACAAATATAACGTCTGTTTGTCAGGCTCTTTCTTTGTTAAGGATGCGAGTTTTTGCTTAACTCAAGTTATCTGGCTCAATTCCTTGCGATCGCAAATACTCTGCTAATCGATCAGCCCGTTGGCGTTCCTGTTCAGCCCGTTGATGTTCTTGTTCAGCCCGTTGATTTTCCTGTTCAGCCCGTTGGCGTTCCTGTTCAGCTTGTTCTCTTCGAGTCGGCACCCAACCCGCAGAATTATACCAACGCAGCCACAAACCTGTTGTCTGCTGATAACTACCTTGCCAAAGACCCAATCCTAGCTCTAACTCTTCTAACCATAGGCGGTTCTCTGGTAAAGATATTGCTTCGTAACGAGTGCCATTGAGTTTAAAGGCACGCAAATGGTTTTCATAGCGATCGTAGATAACGTAGTAGGGAACCCGTAAAATCTGTTCATATATTTCCCACTTCGTTGGGCGTCAGTTTACTTCCTGCAGTGTTTTTCCTAAGTCTTCTTGTTCCGTACCAGGCGAAAGTAATTCAACTACTAAAAATGGATCAATTCCTTCTTGCCAAATAACGTAACTTAAGCGCAGGTCTTGCTGTTGGCTAGCACTAGGTAATCCTAAAACCATGTACCAATCAGGACGCTTGTACCACAAAGGATGGCGCGGATCGTAGTAAAGATTTAAGTCGCTAGCAAGTAAAATTTCCTCAGATGGATAAGCAAGAGGCTGACAAGTCTCACTGAGCAAATCTGCCTGAATTCGGTGAAATTCATCTGGCAAACCTGATTCCCCCACTAATTCACTGGGTAAATCATACATCGTAGGCATTGTTTCTTGTGGCGGACGAGGTGGATCTGTTTGATACATGACTACTACCTTGGTTGCTTAACTCAAGCTATCTGGATGAACCTCTAACGATCGCAAATGTTCCACTAGCACTAATCTTTGCGATCGCACCTGTTGTTAATTTTAAGTTCTTAGGTCAGAAAGTAGGAGTTACGATTCTCTCCCTCACTCCTCATCTCCACTGAATTTATGAGAGCAGAGTCACGGATTCCGCTACACTGAGACTTGGTTTATCTGAATTGTAATCAGGCATGGAAATCGGACAAAAGGTTAAAGTCTTTCGTTTGCGCGATCGCGTTTCTCCCCCAGTTGTAAAAAAACTCGGACAAGTGGGTATTATCCAAGGCTACAAAGTCACCGATGGTGGTGGTATCGGTGTTGTGCTGCTGTTTGAGGATAATTATTCCACTTGGTTTTTTGAAGATGAAATCAAACCTGTGTAGTAGAAAAGAACTCAGATCCAAGTTTTTCTTGGTATCTGAAATTTTAAGCACAGGTTGAGAGTCTTTGTTGAGTGCTAAGTTGGAGTTGAAAAGATCGGCGGTGAAAATAGGAATCAACTAATGGCTCTAATATTGACATTTTTGGGCAAAGGCGGCACCGCTCGTACCAAAATTGCGATCGCCGCCGCCAAATTATTGGCAAGTCAAGGCAAGCGCGTACTCCTAGCTGGACAAGCAGAACCAACATTGCAGATCCTGCTGGGCACTCCCATTGCTGCCGATCCCCAGGAAATCGCTCCCAATTTGCAAGTAGTCCAGTTTCAAGCATCTGTACTACTAGAACGCAATTGGGACGAAGTGAAGAAACTTGAGGCGCAATATCTCCGCACACCCATCTTCAAAGACGTTTTTGGTCAAGAACTGGTAGTCTTGCCGGGGATGGATAATGCCCTGGCACTGAATGCTATCCGCGAATATGATGCCAGTGGCAAATATGATGCGATCGTCTACGATGGCACGGGCGACTCTTTAACGCTGCGAATGTTGGGTTTGCCAGAATCTCTGAGTTGGTATGTCCGGCGATTTCGGCAATTATTTGTCAACTCCGATTTGGGGAAGACGATTACTGAATCACCCTTGATTCAACCGCTGATTAGCAGTTTTTTCAATGTCAACTGGACAGCAGATAACTTTGCCGCTCCCACTAACCAAGTCAATAATTTCTTAGAAAAGGGGAGAGCCGCTTTGGCAGATCCCAAGCGTCTCGCTGCTTTCTTAGTGACTACAGGAGATCCGATTGAGGTGGCAAATGCTCGTTATTTATGGGGTAGCGCTCAACAAATCGGTTTAACTGTTGGTGGTGTTCTGCTTGTGTCTAACGGGACAAATGTCAACCTGGCAGAGGAATTTATACCCCTCCCTGTGAGCGTCGTTCCCAACTCGCCCACGGTTGATTGGCAACCACTGATAGACGCTCTACCAAACTTTGAAGCACAAGCTTTACAGGCTCCCAAACCGATTGAAATAGACATCCACAATCGTCAAGTACGCTTATTCTTGCCAGGATTTGACAAAAAGCAGGTCAAACTTACCCAATATGGGCCAGAAGTCACGGTAGAAGCAGGAGATCAGCGGCGCAATATACCCTTACCCCCGACTCTGAGTGGCAGACCCGTTGCTGGAGCAAAGTTTCAGAATAATTATTTGATAATTTCGTTTTAATTTAGTTAGGAGTTAGGAGTGACGAGTTAGGAATAAAACAATAATTCATAACTTTTAACTCCTAACTCCTCACTCTAAAAAAAAATACGCTTTATGTCAGAATCAACTCCCATTACCCCAGACCCTAACCCGTCTGAAACACTAGACTCAGTGGCAAATAATCTCAATGAGCAAGCGCTCGCGTCTGCCGATCGCAATGCGAAAACTAGGCAGATGTTGGGGATGAAAGGTGCAGCATCTGGAGAAACTTCGATTTGGAAAATTCGTTTACAGCTAATGAAGCCCATCACCTGGATTCCCCTAATTTGGGGTGTAGTCTGTGGTGCGGCTTCTTCTGGTAACTATACTTGGACGCTGGAAAATGTCTTGAAGGTAGCAGCCTGTATGTTACTGGCTGGGCCATTGATGACAGGTTACACTCAAATTCTCAATGATTACTACGATCGCGAAATCGATGCCATCAATGAACCCTATCGCCCGATTCCCTCTGGTGCAATTCCCCTACCCCAGGTAATTATTCAGATTTGGGTATTACTGATTGCTGGGATTGCTTTGGCATTTGCGCTAGATGTGTGGTCTGGTCATGAATTCCCGACTATTACAGCGATCGCGATTATCGGTTCTTTCATTGCCTATATTTATTCTGCGCCTCCCCTGAAACTCAAGCAAAACGGCTGGTTAGGCAGCTACGCTTTGGGTGCAAGTTATATCACCCTACCTTGGTCTACAGGACATGCTTTATTTGGCGATCTCAATTCCACAATTGTGATTTTGACAATGTTCTACAGCTTGGCTGGATTGGGTATTGCCATTGTCAATGACTTCAAGAGTGTAGAAGGCGATCGCCAGTTAGGATTAAATTCACTACCTGTAATGTTTGGCATCACCACAGCAGCATGGATTTGTGTAGTGACAATTGATGTCTTTCAAGGATTGATTGCGGCTTATCTTGTCAGCATCCACGAGAATTTGTATGCAGCAATACTAGTACTGTTAATCATCCCGCAAATTACCTTGCAGGATATGTATTTCCTACGCGATCCCGTGAAAAATGATGTTAAGTACCAAGCCAGCGCCCAACCTTTCCTTGTTCTGGGAATGCTAGTAACAGGTTTAGCTCTGGGTCATGCTGGCGTTTAACTTATACTTCTGGAAAAGTCAGGAATTAGGAGTAAAACCGGAGACGCCTCGCCTCCGGTTAAGAGGTAATATACTTTTAATTCCTAATTTGTATCAGGACATAACGTGTTTAAACTGATATCTTTCCTCATTCATGGGATTCAACCTTTGTTAATTCCGATTTGTTTTATCGGTGCTTGGACTGTAACTATTCTCGTTGTTTTGAGTCTCTGGGCAGCGGCGCGAGATAGTGTAACTACAGCCAAGCAAATGCATCAAATCCCCTGTACTGGTTGCCAATTTTTTACTGATAATTACCGTCTTAAATGTACTGTACGCCCATCTATTGCAAATACAGAAGAAGCGATTCATTGTTCTGACTATCAACCGAAGACGAATCCTTATCTGTATTAGTTAGGGAGTAGGTATTAGGGACTGGGGAGTGGCGAGAGACTGGTTAGAAAATAAGGCAGATGAGAGAGCAGGTGGCACAGAAGCAGAGGGAAAATAACTAATGACAAATGACAAATGACAATTAACTAATCTCTAACAATATCTTTAAAACACCCCGACTCTGAGCGTGTTCAAAAGCTGCAAGCCCTTCAATAAGAGGATAGGTGGCATGAATCAGGGGTTGCACGTCAACTTTTCCTGTGGCTAGTAGCTGGAGAGCCGGAGTAAAGGGGCCACAACGGGAGCCGATGAGGGTGATTTCATCTACTACTAAAGAAGAAGCATCTAGACTGAGGTTGCCAGCATAAGTACTTTTCAGTACAAGAGTACCACGAGGACGTAAGGCGCGGCGGGCGATCGCAAATCCTTCTGGGTTGCCAGTGCATTCTACTGAGATATCGAAATATCCATCTGTAACAGCATCAACCAGACTCGTTTTTATCCCCCGTGCTTCTAAGTTAGCCAGTTTGTCTCGATGACGCCCCACAGCTACGAGTTCACAGCCTGTTAGAGCTAGTGTCTGAGCTACTAACTGCCCTAGTTTGCCATCTCCAACCACTAGCACCCGATGGTTTGGATGCAATGGCACTTGCTGCTGAATTTCCAAAGCTGCTGCTATAGGTTCAGTAAATGTTGCTACTTCTGTCGGCACATTATCGGGTACTAAATGCAGGTTCTCCACCGGCAAACAAAGATATTCACTAAAGGCTCCGTTGCGGTTGACAATACCTAGAACTGTACGATTTTCACAGTGAGTTGGTTGTCCACTACGACAAAACCGACAATGCCCACACACAGCGTTGATTTCTCCAACTACGCGTTGGTTAACTAAATGTTCTGGCCCTTGTTCGACAATGCCGACAAATTCATGCCCTAAAATACCAGTGTAGGGATAGTAGCCTCTAAGTAGTTCCAAATCAGTGTTACAGATACCTGCACGCAAGACGCGTACCAAGGCTTCTCCTGGTGGCGGTTCAGGAACGGGAATATCTGTGCGTAATTGCAACTGCTTATTTTCGAGCCAAAGTCCTTTCATTTCTATTCACGTCCTTTACCTAATTATGTTGTCATAATCACTTTGAAAAATGTTTACAAATATAGGGGCATACATCTGTAACCCCATATCCATACCTATGTCTCTGTAGAAGGTATTTCTTTAATTTTAGTTACATCAACTTTGCTTAACCAAGTAACTAAATCGTCTGAGCCAAGTGCAATCTCACTTCCCAAGGTTTTGATATAGAGAAGTCCGTCACTGATAATTAAATCTCTAATTGGATACCATGAATCTCGTGTTCTAATCAGAAGTTCTAACGGAATCCCCGATCTTGAACTATGCTTGCAATATTTCCACCAGGCTCGCCATAGAATGACACATTTAGTACAGTTCATTTGATAGCCTTTGGGAACTTCGCAGTATTGATACTGATAGAAACCCCGACTATCTACCTCTCCTTTGAGGATATAACTATATTCTGCTAATGCCTGATTTATCAATTCCCACTGGGTTGATTTTGGAGAAATCGAGAATTCAGATAAGGTGTTAGATAGTTGAACAGTGGCAATTACGCCTTCAGATTTTGCTGTCAGTTGGTTGATTTTATACACTGTTTGCGCTGTCAAAACAGGATTTGACAACAAAACATCTTTTTTCTGAATAGAGTTTTGCACAAACTCTCGAATTAAATCTAGATTAGACAACATAAAATTTTTATACTAAATTAACCAGTGTAATGAAAGTCACAACACTACTTAAATTAATAACTACACTGGTTTTGCACTTAAATCAGGATTATTACCAGCTTTATTTATACTCAATTCTTTGTTGAACTAGGGTTTTGTTAAGTTTAATATCGGTTATGCTGTTGTCCACTAGGCTGGTTAACAAAATCACTGTTTCCAGTTTAACGAGCTGCAAATTAAATTTTTACGCTTTCGAGAAAAGGTTGAAATACCGGAATTAATTCGGGACGACTAACCACAAGGGTGGGAAAAGAGCGATCGCTATAATCTTCTCCCGGTGACAATGGAAACGGCTCTGACTTCAGCGAAGCCCAGACTCCACCAGCAGCTTGGACAATTACCCAAGCTCCGGCTAAGTCCCAAACTTTTGGTGTCGCCTCAATCCCACCGAGAGTAGCCCCAGTGGCAACTGTCAAAAAATTATAGCTAGCTACACCCAACATCCGAATTTTGCAGGGAAAGCCGTTTTTGATAGCTGCGGTGCTACGGGAACAGAGGTTAAAAAAGTGATTGTTGCTGGGACTATCTATACTAGTGTGGATGGGGTGGTGGTTGAGAAATGCTCCTGTTGGAGTTGCTAAACCAGATGAACCTGCCCAAAAACCATGAAAAGCTTGATTCAAGGTTGGTGCGTAAACATAACCAAAAATGGGTGTACCTCGATACAGTAAACCCAGAGATATTGTCCAGATGGGAATGCCGCGTGTGAAGTTGGTTGTACCATCGAGAGGGTCAATTACCCAGCACCACTCAGTACCGGGAAATGACTGATCGCTCTCTTCGCTCAAAATGCCGTAACCAGAGAAATTAGAAGCGATCGCATCCCGAATTTCCTGATCTGCCCATTTATCTGCTTGCGTCACCAAACTACCATCAGCTTTTTGGGAAGCCTGTACTTGCCCAAAATCTTGCATTAGCTGCTTACCCACTCTGGTAGTGGTCGTTTGGGCAAAATCAAGAATTGTTGTCCAAAAATCATTCATTGGTTAATTCTCGCGCAAAGGGGTTTTTGAGCGGCGATTAGGTAGATTCGGGTTGGCTTAAGTTTCTAGTTTAGTCTAAATCGCTTTCTAAAACTGAAGCGATCGCTTGCTTGGTACTTGTTTGAAATTCTGTAATGTTCACCCGATTCAGAAACCAAATCGACAGCACCATTCCCACGGCTTCTAGAACGAATACCAGTCCATAAGCTAACTCTAAACTTGGTAATAGCTTGCGTCCAATATCCAAAACTGTAC
Organism: Nostoc sp.; assembly: GCF_036917355.1. GTDB lineage: Bacteria > Cyanobacteriota > Cyanobacteriia > Cyanobacteriales > Nostocaceae > Nostoc. Next base: position 297,856 of record NZ_JBALDP010000061.1, on the reverse strand, counting down.
CTCCGATGACTACCGCCACACCTCTAGAAAGGGACTGTGCTAATCCCCATGCCCCAATAAAAGTACCTGCGGCTTCGGCTGCGGTAAGATCCAACATCAAGCTAATTGCTGCTGTAGTTAAGAACCCTGTGGCTAAACCGAACAAGACCAAACTTAGTTTGAGAACTGCTGCATTAGCTGTGAATCCTGAGATACCTAGCAAGATTGCACAGAATGCTACCAACATACAGCCTAGACGTGCAGTTCTGCGCTTACCCAAACGCGGGACAATATAAAAGCCCGTAACACCGTAGGCAATCAGTAGACCCGTTCCATAAAAAATATTTAATTTGGTACTTTCCGCTAAAGGCATTTTAAACACTTGACCCGCGTAAGGTTCCAAAATCGGGTCTTGCATAAACAAACTGATAGTCATCACCAATAAAAAGGTGAAGAAAATACCTGTTTGTGGGCTAGCTGTCAAGATTTTCCAAGCATTGCCTAGAGTAATGCTGTCTTCCCGGTTTACCAGTGTGGAACGGGTTGAGTATTGGGAATACTTTTTTTCTACGCCGAATGTGGCAGCGATCGCTAAACCAAATACAATTGCTGGGACGATAGTAAACAATCTATTGATGGCTGGCTGCAAGGTTTCTACAGTTGCTTCTGGCGTTAACTGTTTCAGCAAGCTGGCACTGATAATCGCGCCAACAATAATCCCTACCATTAGCATCGACCAAACTACACCGACTACTTGAGAACGGTTATCTTCTTCAGATATATCCACCAACAAAGCAGCAAAGGCAGTACCGCTAGCACAAATTCCTAGACCGTAGACAGCGAAAACTAAAGCCAAAAGTGCTGTCCAGCCAATTGTTTGGGTTGTCCATACCCAAGTACCTGCACTATTTCCAGCAATATTCATCTGCCACATTACTTGTACAGCTAAAAATGCTGCGATCGCAAATATTGCTGCGCCTACCCAAACATAAGCTGTGCGGTGGTATCCCCATAACGGTTTAGCATCGGAAATCTGACCAAACCAGATACGTGAAGGAGCAACAAATAAAGGCAGTGCTAAAACTACTGATACCAGCGTCGCCGGAATTGCTATTTCTTGAATCATAACTCTGTTGAGTACCCCCAGAGTCAAGATAGACATCATGCTCAACCCCATCTGAAATAAACCCAGCCGGAACATGGTCAGCAGATTTACCCTTGGCACAGATAAGGATTTAGTTTTGGTATCAAATACTTCACCGCTTGCCATAGATACTTTTTCGTATAGTTTATAGGATTTAATCTCTCTCTTTAAATAAAGATAAACCCTACCCGCTCAAAATCAGCGAACGAAAAGTTGAAGTTGCGATTTGGCAATATATTATACACCCAATTAGGGTATGCTTCAGCCAAGTTAGGATTAATTTTTAGGGCTTGGTTGTAATCTGCGATGTCTACGATGGTCACTGAGCCAAGTCGAAGTGCGGGCTACGCCTACGCATAACCAGAGAATTTTAGGATGAAATAGTGAAACGAGACTCAATTTACTATCAAATTTTTAAGCGCTTTCCTGGGTTACTCTTTGAACTAGTTGATAATCCTCCTCTGCAAGGGCAAAACTATCGATTTGAATCACTTGAAGTCAAAGAAACCGCTTTTCGCATTGATGGTGTGTTTTTACCTCCAGAGGATGCGACTTCCAGGGTAATCTTTTTTGCTGAAGTTCAATTCCAAAAAGATGAAGCCCTTTACCATCGGTTCTTTACCGAGTCGCTGATGTACCTGAACCGGAATCGTTCTCAGTACGATGACTGGTTCTGTGTGGTGATTTTTTCATCACGCTCTTTGGAACCAAGGGATCAAAAAACTCATCGAATATTTCTCAACAGCAACCAAGTGCAGCGAATCTATTTAGATGAGTTAGGCGCGACTAATCAGCAGCCAATAGGCATCAACTTGATGCAGTTGACTCTAGCATCGGATGAAGTGATGGCAGAGCAAGCAAAGCAATTAATTGAGCGGGTAAAATTAGAGGAAACAGACACACTACCGAAAAACGAAATACTAGACATCATCACCACAATTGCCGTTTATAAGTTTTCTTCGTTGAGTAGAGAGGAAGTTGAAGCTATGCTAGGACTGACTTTAGAGCAAACAAGGGTTTATCAGGAAGCGAAAGCCGAGGGTCGAGAAGAACGGGAAGCTGAAATGTTGAAACTTACTGTACCTCTGTTACTAAAAACAGGGATGAGTGTGGAGCAGATTGCTCAACACCTCAATGTTGATATAGAAGCTGTCCAGATCGCTGCACAGTCAACCACATAGAATGAGGAAGTTAAAGCTATGCTAGGAATAACTTTGGAGCAAACAAGAGTTTATCAAGAAGCGAAAGCCGAGGGTCGAGAAGAAGGTCGAAAAGAAGGACGAGAAGAACGGAAAACTGAAATGTTGAAACTTACCGTCCCTCTGTTACTAAAAACAGGGATGAGTGTGGAGCAGACTGCTCAACATTTCAATGTTGATATAGAAGCTGTCCAGCGTGCCGCACAGCAAAACACATAGAATGGACATTTCATGTCTGTTGTCATATTTTTGCAAAATGAGGAGAGCTTGATAAGAATCCTCAATTTTACTTTTATGGTTTCCAGAGCGATCGCTTCAAGGCAGCAAATTATAAAAAAGCTTGAAAAAAGACTAAAGTCAGAAACTTTAGCGCTCTTCCATCAGTCTTGCAGGAAGCAATCGCTGCAAGGCTTATGAGACTACACTTTCCGAGTTTTGGCTACATTTTTGAATTTATATTAGAAAATAAAGCCTCAAACCTTTATTGAGTGATAGTTTTAGGTTTCTGCTTCGATTATTGTTTTCTGAGAGTGATGGAAGAGCGTTAGAGTTGCATGTCTTATCAATGGTAGGCAAAGTCCAGCAATATCAAAGGTTGTGATAGCCTCTTATTCGGATATTTTTTGTAAAGTAAATGTGTGGCTAACAGATGGGAAAATCTTTAAATATAATCTAAATTTACAATTACTAATCTCTTAAGTTGGGTATTCTTGAAATTCGTCAACAGTATCAGAAACTCAAAAAGATGGATAATACCCTTAAAAAATTAATCAAACAGCTTCATAGTAAACGTTTACCTGATAATGTAGCTAATGAAATTATCAAACTTGGTAAACCTGTATTTGATTATCTATTAGCAAAAATAGATGATCCAAGACTCACTGAATATCAAGTTATAAATTTACTGCGTATTTTATACCAAATGAAGTATCATAATATTACACAATTCGTTAATAAACTTTTATCCATTACTCAAGATAAAAGAATTGATGTGCGCTCAACGGCATCATTTTTGTCAATTTGTTTATTTCGGGTCAAAAAAGAATTTCCTGAGTTAAACATCCCCTTAGAACGAGAAGTATTAGCACAATTGCTTCACAACTCTTTAGCGATGAAACTACACCAAACGATTGGACAACAAGTAGAAAAATTTTTTCAATATAATATTTAATAACAGCTGATTTACTTACTTAAGCTAATATAAAAACTGTAAACATGATAACAAAGACAGAGCCAATGTAGTTTTTTGAAGGTTTGGTATTTGTAACATTGAGCATAAAGGTCAGTAAATAAATAATCAAGCAATTTTCATGCCCCTTTTCTCATTTTTATATAACAATGTAAATACTATTTGAAATTCTGACAAGTAAATTGATTTCTAAGGCTTTTATTCAAGAACAAGGTAATGGAAGGCTCCGACATGAGGAGCAACTTGTCACTGAAGAATTCAGAGCCAGAGGCTTACCAGTTACTTTTTATACTGAGAAACGTATCCATCGAAGACAACTTACACTTGATAATGAATCTTTAGTTGTTGGTGATATGCGATGTGTTTTAGGTGCAATAAAACAGCTTGGCATTCCAGAACCAAAGCCTAACGATTATCCCGCTTCACTTAAGAACTTCATGCACCGTCGTACATGGACATCTACTCTAGAACAGTTGGAAATGGAATTTTGTGACGGTAGATATATTCCAACATTTGCTAAACCCGCTACACGCCGTAAACGCTTTACAGGTTGTGTTTTTGAATCGGAATATGATTTGTGCCGAGTATACGGAGTGTCACGTCAAGAGCAGCTGCTGTGTTCAGAAGTTGTTTCTTGGGTAAGTGAGTACCGAGTTTATGTTGTTCACTCACAAATTAGAAGCATCGATCATTATGATGGAAACCCCAATGTTCTACTAGATATTGATAAAGTTCTATGCGCTATTCAAGCTCTAGAGAATGCAAAAGAATCCTATGCAGGATATGCAATTGATTTTGGAGTTTTAGATTCTGGACAAACCGCTCTCGTAGAAATGAACGATGGTTTTGCGATTGGAGCATACAAAATTGATAAGAAAAACTACACAGACATGATTTTGGCAAGATGGGAGGAGCTTTTAACAAGCGCACTTTGATAGGAATTTTTAAGATTTTGCAGCCACTAAACTAGAAATTTATATGCCTTATTGTTTTTGATGAGAGTTGATGTAATAAGTTTTTCAAGATGCAGACTTTTGATTATTTTGAAATAAGAATTAATTGTTCATTTCCTCCCTGGACGCTAGGTAAGGGGCTTTGTGTGGCTGAGATTTATATCAATAATCAACAACTCATAGAAGTAGTGCGTCTAATTGAAAAACCATTTATTCAAGCAGAGATTAAGGAACGGCGTGCTGCGGGGGAAGATATTGATGAGTTAGCCTTTCCAGCAGGAGACTATTTGTATTTACCACCTTCGATGATTTTACTTCCTTCACGCAATTTGCTCGGCGAACCTTGGGATCATGGGTTTAGCTTGGAATCAAATAATTTGCAAGCTGGCAAAGCAATTGTTTTAGGTTGTACCTGTGGGGTGATTGAGTGCTGGTTTATTCAGGTTCGCATCACACTTAATGAATCAACTGTTGAGTGGGCTGATTTTCGTCAATTTCATCGTGACTGGCAATATAATCTAGGCCCATTCAAGTTTGACCGTAAGCAATATGTATCTGAATTGTACAGACATAGCTAATAAGGCAATTAATCAGACAATGATGATACGCTATAAAAATAAAAAATCTTTAACTTGAAGAGACGCAATCAAGCCACATAAAAAATATCAATATTAAAATGTGGTTTTAACTACGCTATTACATTGAATTAGTAAGATAAAATTGCCGTATGTATGTCATCAAAATACTTACCTTCATCTAGTAATCAAAAAGGCATAAGCAATGAGTAAAGAACCAGTCAAAGTAATATTATGGGAAGAAAATCAAAAAGATTTTCTAAAAAAGTTCTACGATCTCCAATTTACTCCCAGAGTAGGAGAGGAAGTTTACCTAAAAAAAGAAAGATGGAAAGTAACCAGAGTTGAGCATGATGTAGAAATTAGTGAGATTAATGTCTACATGGAATTAATCAAAAAACCCAAGCAGGATAAATCATCTAATTCTTAAATACAAGTAAATACACTCAACTATAGCAATCCTATTTGATTTGTGAGAATTGCGACCCGCAGATCCCCGACTTTTTCGAGAAGTCGGGGATCTTGTTTATGCGCGTTTGATTCAGGTTTTAAATTTTTATGCAAGGTGCGATATCTACGACGGGCGTAGCTGCGACACAACAAGATTTGCAGCCAAGTGGTGGCGATCGCACCCAATCTTGTCTATAACGATACACTATAAAAGTAAAGAAATGTAAATAAACTAAATTTTGCAACCGTGGAAAACATCACATTGGGGCAAAATGGCCCAGTTGTTAACCCCTTGTGCATCGGCACTTGGGCTTGGGGTGATAAACTATTTTGGAATTATGGCGATCGCTACGGCCCAGAACAGTTACAAGAAGCGTTTACCGCAGCCTTAGAAGCTGGTATTACCTTCTTTGATACTGCCGAAGTCTACGGAATGGGACTATCAGAGAAATTTTTGGGGCAATTTCTACAACAGACACACCAACCTGTACAAATCGCCACAAAATTTGGCCCCCTACCGTGGCGATTTACAGCCCAATCCGTCTCTGATGCTTTAACAGCCAGCCTCAAACGGCTACAACTTGAGCAAATCGCCCTGTATCAAGTGCATTGGCCTTTTGCCTTCTTTTTAAGTCAAGAAACTTTGATGAATGCTCTAGCGGATGAAGTGAAGCGGGGGAGAATTGCCGCAGTTGGTGTGAGTAATTACTCAGCAGAACAAATGCGAGACGCGCATCAAATATTGGCGACCCGTGGAGTGCCTTTAGCTGTGAACCAAGTGCGCTATTCTTTACTCAGTCGCCAAGTTGAAAGCAAAGGTATTATCGCAACTGCGCGTGAGTTGGGTGTGACTATCTTGGCTTATAGTCCTTTAGCACAGGGATTACTCACAGGGAAGTACACTATTGATAGTGCTGAAACCCCTACTGGTGCGAGGAAAATAGACCCACGATTTAAGAAAGAAGGTCTGCAAAAAATTGCCCCAGTCATATCTTTACTGCGCAATTTCGGGGAAAAATACGATCGCACTCCTGCTCAAGTTGCTCTCAACTGGTTAATTGCTCAGGGGAATGTTATTCCTATTGCTGGGGTGAAGACAGCCGAACACGTGCGGCAAAATGCTGGTGCTTTGGGCTGGAGACTGAGTGATGATGAAATTGGAGAGTTAGAACAAGTTAGTCGTCCTTGGCTGTAGTATTTTTGATTTGTCTAAAAAAGCCAAAAAGTCAAGAGTATAAAGTCAAAATCTTAACTCTTGACTCTTAACTCTCAACTCTTAACTTTGCCGAATTTTAGATTTTGATTTTGGATTAAAGGAAAAGCGTTCGACTAAGCGCTCACGCCGAAGTCTAAAATCCAAAATTGATTAACTTCTAACTCTTGACTAAGAAGCTGATTCCCTAGCTGTAGGTGAACCTATCTTTTTACTAGGAGATGCAGAAGAATCCTGTCCACTTGTCCGCAGTTTTGGCTTGGGAGAAGAATGTCTTTCTTCACCATTGCTGCTATCTGATTTCCACGCAGAACGGGGGCGATCGCTGGAAGATTCACGACGTTTGCCGAGTCTTGGTTTGGGAGCGGAAGATTCCTCTTGGGGAATTTCTACGTCTGAGTTTAACCAAGCGGGACGAGTTTGATCGTAAGCGATTTGTAATGCGGCGGCGGCGATCGCTTGAGCATCGTATTCTTCAATCAGTTCGCTGACAATTGGTAAGAATGAAGCCAAACGCTCACCTGTCAAAGCTTCTCGTACCAGTTCTTGCAATTTCAGAATGTGTTTTGCTTCAATCTGGGCGCGTGTGGGAATCGTCAGAACTTGCCAACTTTGGCGATTATGACGTTCAAATGTTTGTTGCTTGCGCCGTTCAAATGGTTGTACTAAAGAAATTGCTGTTCCTTCTTTACCAGCACGACCAGTACGACCAATGCGATGGACGTAAGTTTCTACGCTATCGGGTAAGTCGAAGTTGATTACATGGGAGAGTTGATCGACATCTAAGCCTCGTGCTGCAATATCAGTTGCTACCACCCAGCGAACTTGACGGTTACGGAATCTGACTAATAACCGTTCCCGTGCTTGTTGAGACAAGTCACCGTGGTATTCATCGACACTGTGACCAGCCCCTTGTAACTGACTGGTAAGTTCTGCGGCGGTGCGTCTAGTGCGGACAAAGATTAAAGCTGTTTCTGGATCTTCCATTTCCAGAATTGGCTGTAAAGCTTTGGCTTTTGTCCAGTGGCGGGGGATCAAGTAAGCTACCTGATTAATCTTGTTGGGAGCGGCTTTTGGTTGCTCGACGGTGACAGTTGCAGGCGATCGCAAGAACTTGTTCACCAACATCCGAATTGATGGTGGCATTGTTGCCGAGAATAAAGCTGTTTGGCGATCTACGGGCGCTTGCGAGAGGATTTTGATCACATCGTCGATAAAGCCCATGCTCAACATTTCATCAGCTTCATCCAACACAAACCACTTCACTTGATCGAGCTTTAAACAGCCGCGATCGAGTAAATCGATCACCCGTCCGGGAGTACCCACGACCATGTGAACGCCACGTTTGAGTTGTAACATTTGACGGTCAATTGATTGACCACCATAAATTGCTAACACTCGCAATCCTTCATTACCGATAAATTGCGCGATCGCATCGTGAACTTGCATCGCTAATTCACGCGTTGGTGTTAAAACTATGGCTTGCACGGCTCTTTGATTAATATCTAGCCGTTCTAAAATTGGCAGAGAAAATGCTGCCGTTTTGCCTGTTCCAGTTTGAGATTGACCTACCACATCACGACCAGCTAGCAATTGGGGAATTGCTTGCACTTGAATGTTAGTTGGTTCAGTAAAACCAATTTTTTCTAGTTGTTCGACACGTTCTTGGGAAATGCCTAATTCTTGAAATGAAAGAGTCATTAATTCTCCTAAATTTTTTGTAAGGATTTTTGGATTAGTCATTTAGTCATTAGTTATTAGTCATTAGTCATTAGTCATTAGTCATTAGTTATTAGTTATTGGCTAGTTAGTCAGCCAAGGGCGATAGCAAAGCCTCAAATATTGGAGAAGCTATGCCTACGAGTGAGTCCCCGAACTTCAGGTAAACCCTCATGAAAACTGCTATTAATGCAGCGTTGATCTTGGGATAAGGGTGAATCTGTAAGGGTCATTTAACAAAAGACAAAGGACAAAAGACAAAGGACAATTTAGTTATTGACTACTTGACCATAGAGGTCGTATGTATCAGCGTGGTGAATCGCTATTGGCACGATGGTTCCTAACTTTGCCTGGCCTTTTATATACACCAGACCATCAACCTCTGGGGAAAATCTACCTGAACGACCTATTAATTCACCACTTTCAGGATTTTCTTGCTCAATCAGGACATCAACGATTTTGCCTACTTCCTGTTGATTTTTCTTTTGGGAAATCGGTTGCTGGATTTCCATCAGTTGGTATCGGCGCTCGTCCATCACCAACTGGGGCAACTGATTTGGCAACTTATAAGCTGGAGTTCCTTCCTCAGAGGAAAAGGTGAAGACACCAACATGGTCAAATTCATGCCGTTGAACAAACTCTAGTAGATGCTCAAAATGCTCTTCAGTTTCTCCTGGGAAACCAACAATAAATGTTGTCCGCAATACGGCTGTTGGTAGCGCCGTTTTGATGCGATCTATAATCCCATCATTTACGCGCCCTTGCCAAGGGCGGTTCATGGCGCGGAGAATCTCTGGATGAGAATGCTGCAAGGGCAAATCCAGATAAGGCAAGACGTTGGATGTTTCTTGGATAGCCGCTATTACATCTGGGGTCAGTCCCGTGGGATAAGCGTAGTGCATTCTGATCCACGGTATATCTACTTTCCCCAAAGCGCGAAGTAATTCGGCTAATTTTGGCTGACCGTAAATATCTAGACCGTAGTTAGTGGTGATTTGGGAAATTAAAATAATTTCCTTTACCCCTTGACTAACTAACTGCTCCGCTTCGGCGACGATAGATTCAATAGTACGCGATCGCTGGTTCCCTCGAAGATGAGGAATTATACAAAATGCACAACGATAATCACAACCTTCGGCAACCCGGAGGTAAGCAACACCTTCCGTTGTAGTGCGATAGCGCGGTGTAGTTTCGTCGGCAATGTAGGTTGGCTCTATACTAACCTGTTTGACCCGCTCGCCTTGTTCTACACGCTCAATTACATTTACAATTTTGTGATAATCGCCTGTACCCACAACAGCTACTGCTTCAGGCAACTCCTCCAAAAGTTGTTCTTGGAAGTGTTGCGCCATACAGCCAGTGATTACGATCTTTTTATTTGCCTCTGCCAGTTCTACTAAAGTTCTGACAGATTCTTGCCGGGCCGCTTCAATAAAACTACAAGTATTAACAATAACGTAATCTGCTAACTCTTCATTTGTATCTACACCGTAGCCTGCTTCTACGAGCATTCCCAGCATGTGTTCTGTATCAATTCTATTTTTCTCGCAGCCCAGATGAGAAATGGCAATCGTTGGCTTGTCACCCATATTTTGAAAATATCTTCATTTTTTTTCTTCTAGTCAACATTCTGACGCTAATTTCAATTTTTTCCGACCGCTATCCTTCTAGTAACAGGACGATGGCAGATTTTCACTGTCAGCAACTGTCCGTAGAATTATGACCCTATCAATAATAAAAATAGAGGTCATGTTATGATATTTTTATCAATCTGTTCCCCAGGGTAAATTGAAGTGTCTTTGGGTACATTTGACACTTGTAATGTTTTTTAACAATTCGCCTATTGATATTTTACATTACCACAGCGTGTGCGTTGTTAACCTACCCATCGGGAAGCCGCCCAAAGGGCTTGTTGTGAGAAGTCGCTACCCTCAGGGAAATCGACGAAAGCGACTACGCCTATAAAGCAGTAATACTACCTTGGCGATTGGCAAGTCCTACGACAATGCGCGGACAAGACGCCTAAACCACGGAAAGCTGCCTTGCGTCTAGTGAGTGGCAAACTCCTCTTGTAGCCAGGTTTTATCTTAACATATCTTATGGGAGGTTTCACGCCAATTTCCATCTGAGGAAAGAGGCAATAAACCGACTATCATAAAACACATTTGACTAGTTAATGAAAAGTCAAGAGTCAAGGGTCAAAAGGAGCCAGTCACGTGCGGGGTTTTCCCCGTTGAAGAGCCACCCCTATAAAAAGGTTCCCGACCTTAAGAGGAGTGGTGTTGAACTGGCGTTCAATAGTCAAAAAATTCTGGACTCTGGACTCCGCGAGGCGGATTTAAAGACGTGGACTTATATCAGATATTTAAAACTCGCTCACCAATTATTGGCGTGGTTCACCTGCTACCACTGCCTACCTCACCCCGTTGGGGAGGTAGCCTAAAAGCGGTGATTGACCGTGCCGAACAAGAAGCCGCAGCCTTGGCAAGTGGAGGGGTTGACGGTCTGATTGTCGAGAATTTTTTCGACGCGCCGTTTACCAAAAACCAAGTCGATCCGGTGGTTGTGAGTGCCATGACCATTGTGGTGCAGCGGATACAGAATTTGGTGACTTTGCCCATAGGTTTAAATGTATTGCGAAACGATGCCAAAAGTGCAATAGCGATCGCTAGCTGTGTACAGGCGCAATTTATCCGCGTCAACGTCCTCACAGGCGTGATGGCAACTGACCAAGGATTAATTGAGGGAGAAGCCCATCAACTACTCCGCTATCGACGGGAGTTGGGCTGTGATGTTAAAATCCTGGCCGATGTGCTGGTGAAACACGCCCGTCCTTTGAGTTCTCCAAATCTCACAGTCGCCGTGAAAGACACCATTGAAAGGGGTTTAGCAGACGGAGTGATTTTATCTGGTTGGGCTACTGGTAGTCCTCCTAACTTAGAAGATTTGGAACTAGCTTGTGGCGCAGCAAATGGCACGCCAGTCTTCATCGGGAGTGGGGCTAATTGGGAAAATATTGATACATTGATGCAGGCAGCAGATGGTGTCATAGTTTCCAGTTCCCTAAAACGTCATGGACGCATAGAGCAACCAATTGACCCAATTCGCGTCAGTCAATTTGTGGAAGTTGCCCGTCGCAATTGGAACTCCAAAGGTGAAAGCAAATCAGCAGAACAAGTGAAGTTACATTCTTAGAAAGTGGGGAAAGAGAGTTAGGAGTTATAAGTTATGAGTTATGAGTTATGAGTTATGAGTTATGAGTTTTAAACTAATTGTTCCTAACTCCTCATTCTTAACTCCTCACTTCTCACTCCTCACTCTTAAACTCATAACTATTACTAATCCCATTCCCCAATATTTATGATTCGCCGTCGTTCTACTCCTTGGATTCATAAATGGTCACGTCCATTGATTGCCGCGATCGCTGGATGTGGTGCCTTGATAACAGGTTATCTCACCATAGAAAAGTTAACTGGAGGCAGTGCCGCTTGTGTGGCACAGGCTGGCGCTAAGGGCTGTAATGATGTCCTTTCCAGTCCTTGGGCAACAGTTTTTGGTCAGCCATTAGCTTTGTTTGGGTTTTTGGCATACACCAGTATGGTGATATTAGCTTTGGCTCCCTTGGTATTCAACTCAGGGGAAAACAATAACCGCAAACAATTGGAAAATTGGACGTGGTGGCTGCTGCTGGTAGGTGCGATCGCTATGTCTGTCTTTAGCGGCTACTTAATGTATGTGCTAACATCTCAAATCAAAGCTATTTGTCCTTACTGTATCGGTTCAGCTTTGTTCTCTGTGAGTCTTTTGATACTAACGATTATCGGTCGAACTTGGGAGGATATTGGACAAATCTTGTTTACCGCCCTGATTGTCGGGATGGTAACGCTGATTGGTACTTTAGGCGTCTATGCTGGCGTGAATCAATCAGATGTGACACCTGGAACTCCTGGACAACCCACAAAAATTACCTTTACTCCCAAAGAAAACCCCAACCCAGCGTTCGGTTGGGAAGTTACCACTACTTCTGGTGAGGCAGAAATAGCCTTAGCAAGCCATCTGGCAAAGGTAGGTGCAAAGGAATACAGTGCTTATTGGTGTCCTCACTGTCATGAACAAAAGCTGCTTTTTGGTAAAGAAGCTGAGGAAATAATCAATAATGGTATTAAGGTAGAGTGCGCCCCCGATGGACTCAAAGCTCAACCAGAACTCTGTAAAGCTGCAAAAATTGAAGGTTTCCCCACTTGGATCGTTAATGGTAAAAGCTATAGCGGAGTCCAAAACTTAGAGGAACTAGCGAAAGTTTCTGGTTACACAGGGCCTCGGAACTTCAAGTATTTTAAGTAAACTGATCTTCAGTAGTTCACACCCCATAGTCAACTGGATGAATACAGTAAAATCTGTTTCCAGTTGGCTTTTTTGTTTTTGCTAACAGATGATAAACCTTATCCAATGCCCAATATCAATTTTCCTGCGGCTTTATCTGCAAACACTTAAGCTAAAGGAAATTAGCTAAGTACATTTGCTTTAAAACAATGTATATTTTAATTTCTTTTTATAACACTTGAGAGCCACCTTGGGATGTAATCATGTCAAGGCTCGAACTGAGAGCTGTTTCTGTTGGAAGTTAACGTAATTCTCAGTCAGATACCTAATCGATCGCAAATGTGTGAGTTTCGTTGAGTAAGCTCTACCAGACAAGGCTTTGAGAGTTAAAGTTACTGAACTGACTTTCAACAATATTTATTAATCTGTGCTGAGAGCTACAAAAGTCACAGTTGCCTTTTAGTCAGATAATTGCCCTCAATATATGGTAATACATCACAAATACCACGATGTCTTAAAGAACCTTGCTGAGTTGAAAAAATTTTTAGAAACTCTATTTAGCTCCTACTTGAGCTATGTTAGTCCGATAGTTAATAGCTATAAGAAATAGAGAATATTTCTGCCTACTAGGTAATGGGAATGAATCAGCAGCTAGGCAAGCGTTTTGTGAAGTTAACCTTTGGACTGAAACAATCGCTTAGTCGAGGACACAGAGAATTGATTACTGCGGCCAGCGTTGCAGTCTGCGTCCTGCTTTTGCACTCCATTGGATTATTGCAATCTTTGGAGTTGGCAGCTTTGGATCAATTTTTTCGCTTACGTCCAAATGAACCGCTAGAAGACCGGATTACAATCGTAGTGATTGATGAGGCTTATTTAAACGAAGTACGTTCGTGGCCAATTCCAGATGCGAAGATTGCCCAGTTGTTGCAAAAATTAAATGTCCACAAACCCCGTGCGATTGGCTTAGATATCTACAGGAATTTACCAGTAGAGCCTGGTAATCAAGAACTACGTAATGCTTACAAGTTAACACCCAACTTGATTGGTATTGAACTACTAGCAAATGATAACAACAAAAACTTTAGTGTTTCGCCTCCACTGGGACTAGATCGGGATCGAGTGGGCTTTAATAACGTGCTGTACGATCTTGATGGGAAAGTGCGTCGCAGTTTGTTGTATTGGCACGTTAAAAGTGAAGTACACGAAAGTTTTGCCCTGAAGTTGGCTTTATTGTATTTAAAGTCAAAGGGAATTACTCCCACTAAAGCAAAAAGTAACCCTGAGTATTTGCAATTGGGTAAGGCAGCATTTACTCGTTTTGAGGCTAATGATGGTGCTTATGTGGGAGCTGATGATAGAGGCTACCAAATTTTGAGCAATTTTCCCAAACCTAAATGCCAAAGTTCGTCTGGAGAATTTTGTAGTTTTCGCCAGGTATCGATGAGAGATGTACTGGCAGATAAAGTCAAAGCAAACTTAATCAAAGATCGGATTATACTTATTGGCTCCACTGCACCCAGTCTCCAAGATTTTGTATTTATTCCATACTCCAGCAGTTTAATTGGTACGGCAAAGCCTGTACCTGGTATTCAATTGCAGGCTTATTTTATTAGTGAGTTAATCTCTGCTGCTGTACATGGAAGACCATTACTTAAAGTTTGGCCTGACTTGGTGGAATACTTGTGGGTTTTTGTTTGGTCTTATTTGGGAGCCGTGACAATATGGCGGATACGACACGCAACTAGGAGTCTCTTCTGTATCCTAGTTTCTTGCTTTGTATTGACCGTGAGTGCATACCTTGCTTTCTTATACGGTTGGTGGATACCGCTCATTCCCTCACTGGTTTGCTTTGGCACTTCAGCTATTTGGATGACTAGTCATATCGCTCACATGCAGGAAGAGTGGAAACGTTCCAAAGAATTTTTGCATCACGTTATTAACACGATCCCCGATCCAATTTTTGTGAAAAATGAACAACATCAGTGGATTGTTTTAAATGAGGCGTATTGTCAATTTATCGGTTATCCAAATAAGTTTTTAATTGAAAAGTCAGACTATGACTTTTTCCCAAAACATGAGGCTGATGTATTTCGACAACAGGACGATCTTGTTTTTCGGACTCAGCAACCCCAAGAACATGAAGAAGAATTTACAAATGCCGATGGTCAGACTCATCAAATTGCCACTAAGCGATCGCTTCACAAAGACTCAGCTGGCAATTTCTTTTTAGTTGGGGTCATCCGAGATATTACTCAGCGCAAGCTGATGGAAGAACAACTGAAGCGTACTGCTGCTGAACTATCTCGCTCTAACAATGAATTAAAACTCAAAGAAGACCACTTACGTTATCTAGCGTATCACGACCCACTCACCGGTTTATCCAATCGCAAATTTTTTGCCGAACAACTTTACGAGTCCTTACATTGGGCACAACACAATAACTTGTTGCTGGGACTGCTGTTTATCGATCTAGATGGCTTTAAGCAAGTCAATGATACTTTGGGACACGAGACGGGCGATCGCTTGTTAATGACTATTGCTGAAAGACTCAGCAACTCTTTACGCGCTAGTGATACAGTTTCTCGTTTGGGTGGCGATGAATTTACTGTGATTTTACGGGCAATTCCCAATGTCCAAATAGCTGCTAAAGTCGCCGAAAAAATTTTAAGCAGTATTACCAAGCCAATTGTTTTGGACGGCTATACAATCCGAGTCTCTGCCAGTATTGGCATTAGTGTTTACCCATACAACAGTCAAGACAGTGAAACTTTGATGAAACAAGCTGATACAGCAATGTACCGTGCCAAGCGCCTGGGTAAAAATCGCTACGAGTTTGCTTAATTAGTTAAGAGTCAAGCTTCCAGCTTTTTTCAATATAGTTACAATTTTTACATTCAAATTATGAATTTGGACTGGAGACACGTCTAAGGCACTATTTTGAAAAATATAGCTTATGTACTGCGAGGTAAATTTTTAGCCAAGATATATACTCGGCAAGGCTTTTTGGCTTGAAGACTAAACCTCATAATTGATGTCACAAAACAATTAGCGCTCAGAAATAATTAGGAAAATAATTTTTAATGTAATTTAAATTACATTAAAAATTATACTTATACTTATTCGCTTATTACGCTGTTTGATAGTTTTAAAAATCCTTATAACACGATAAATATGTTGTTTTATCTTTACACATCTTTACTCTATTAAGTCTAAACTATACAATCAAATAAGTATTATTTCACGTTTTTCTAAACTACTGATTCAGAGAACATAGTATTTATACTTAAAAGTATTAAGATATTATTAATAAATAGTGAATTAAGCAAAATGCTCACAGTAAATCATTGACATATCTAACCTGAGACTGATGTAAAAACCGCTTATTAAGAATACCACTTAAGTATAAAGACTCTTTTATATCGGCAGATTAAGGTTAATCGACAAGCGAATACCACAATGATTTGTACGCTACCAGCAATAATTTCATAAAGTTAAAATACTTTTTTCAAAAAGTACAGTAAATATACGGTAGTAAATAAAAAATACGTTTTGGAATAAAAATTAGTAAATTTACTGAAAGACATGAAGACTAACTTCCGAATCACAAAGTTTATGATATTCTGCATAGGTGCTTATATACTGATCCCAAAAATTGCTGCTTGCACAGGTATATTGAGTACTGCAAGTGCTAATTCTTTTGGCCCTACTATCAGTGATACCTTAATCGCCCGCAAGGTCAATTCTCAAAATTTACAAGACATATACATTCCACCAAATTATGGTGGCCCCGACAGTCATAATGGTAGCGGCACCCGCTAATGGCAATTTTAGATTTTAGATTGTGGTAGAGCAGCGCGATGAGTTAACACCGTCTTGGACACCACATCTTTTACTTGGCGGCTCATTGCAAGATGTTGTGCTTAGGGTTGCGAAAACCGTCAGGCTCTTTAAGATAGTTGATTCAAGACAATAGTGGAGATTTCCACCAATGATTTGTTTGTATAAGTGTGTGGACTTGCCAATTTGAGTCTGGTTGAGGATAATCTAAACGGAAGTGTCCGCCTCGACTTTCGGTTCTAAAAGCAGCACTTTTGAGAATTAAATCAGCTACATCTAATAAATTGCGGGTTTCTGCCCAAAGTCCCAATTGCCGTTCAACATCTGGTAGGTCAAAACTAGCGGGTTCTGCTGGACGTAAAGCAAGCAAGAATTGAGTTAAAGGCAAGGCAGCGAAATCTTGCTGCCAAGATTCAATAGTAGCGATCGCAGTTTCCAGCCTTGATTGCTCCCGACAAATACCAGCACTTTCCCACACTAGACGCGGTAACTTCTCCCTAAGTGTTTCTAGCTGTGCTTGTTGGATGTGCCACTCACTAGCATCAGGACTAAATTTCTGTAACGGCAGCACTGGTATTTCTGAGGGCAGCCCAATATTTTCTAACTTAATATTAGCCATCTGGGCCCCAAAGACAATACATTCCAATAGGGAATTACTGGCAAGGCGATTTGCCCCATGCACACCAGTACTAGCGGTTTCACCCACTGCGTATAAACCGGGGATATTCGTGCGATTCATTAGATCGGCAACAATTCCACCCATCCAGTAATGGGCAGCTGGCGCTACAGGAATTGGTTCGTGGAAGACATCAACACCCCAATGCTGACAAACTTTGATGATGTTGGGAAAGCGGTGACGAATCTTGTCAGCGGGGATGGGGCGCATATCCAACCAGACATGAGCAGTAGCTAAATCAATAGCGGTACGTTGTAAATGACTGAAAATTGCTCTACTGACAACATCTCTAGGCGCAAGTTCACCCGCAGGGTGGTAGTCAAAAGCAAAACGCCGCCCTTCATTATCGATGAGATGTGCCCCTTCGCCGCGTACAGCTTCGCTGATCAAGAAGCGATCGGCACCAGGTTTAGTGAGGGCGGTGGGGTGAAATTGGACAAATTCTAAATCGCGGAGGATAGCCCCAGCCCTAGCTGCAATCGCTACTCCATCACCTGTACTCACAGCCGGGTTAGTGGTTTGGGCAAATACCTGACCGCCACCGCCGGTTGCTAGTACCACAGCACCAGCTCTTATCCAGGTGATTTTACCTTGATAAAACAGGCTAATTCCCTGACAGCAATCAGTTTCGGGTTCAATCCACAAACTCAAAGCCAAAGCTTGCTGAATGACTTGAATATTTTGGCGACGTAATACTTGGGCGGTGAGGGTGGTAGTAACTTCCCTGCCTGTAGTGTCAGCAGCATGGAGAACACGGCGGCGAGAATGGGCGGCTTCCAAAGTTAAAGCTAAAGCTTGACCATGACGGTCAAAAGCTACCCCCAAGTTAACTAGAGATTGAATACAGCTAGGGGCATGTTGGGCGAGAAATTCGACAGCAGTGCGATCGCATAAACCGGCACCCGCCTGGATCGTATCTTCAATGTGTAGCGTGGGAGAATCTTCTGGGGCGATCGCTGCGGCAATGCCACCTTGTGCCCAATCACTGGCGGATAAAGCAACGGTTTCTTTGGTAATTAAACCGACTCGCAAGGATTCTGGCAAACACAGAGCTGTGTATAGTCCAGCGGCACCAGCGCCGACTACTAAGACATCAAATTGGCTGGGAATATCTATCTGAGACAAGGTAATGGGTAGGGGGAAGTGAGGAGTTAGAAGTTAGGAGTTAGGAGTTTTGAATTTTTAACTCATAACTCCTAACTCCTAACTCATATCATCTCCCACTCCCTAGAATCAGGAGTGGGCTGCTATTTGCTACATTAACTGCAATTCAGTTATCTGTAGATACCGTTGTTAAAGCGATCGTCTCCTTCATTGAAGGCAGGCTCTAATTCCGTCACGGTGAATTTATCGAGGTTGGCTTGCAGGGTTTGTTTTTGGCGATCGCTCAATCCTGGAAGATCCAATACATCTTCTACCTTTTGGTAGGGAGCATTGGTGATGATTTTCTTAGCCAGGGTGGGATAAAGCCCTGGAAACTGTTGAAAAGCTCGGACGTTGGTATTATTCAAATCAATTTTTTTACCAAATTCCGTTCCTAGTTTAGCGTCTGCCCGATTCTGCCGCTCAATTGCCAGAACTGGGACTTGGGGAAAAGCAAAACTGTTGAAACTAGCAGCTTGGGCTATCTGAGTTGTTCCCAACCATCCCCAGCAACTAAGTAACAAGCTAAACACTGTTAATAAACGCGCCAATCCTTTCACGATTTTTCTACCTCTTTCCATCAAACAGAAATAAAAGTTTTAAGCTAACAACAGTTATTAGTCATTAGTCATTAGTCATTAGTTATACCCTGCGGGAAGCCGTTAATGCCTCTACGTGAGAGCGCCAAGGACGAAGGACAATTGACTTAGGACAAAAGCTGATAGCTTAGTCAACACAGCAGTCATCAGAAACTAATATACAGCGTATTAATATCCACAATATTTACCGTTACTGGGTTTGACTATACTTTTGCCAAAAATTTTCATCGTGGAAAGAGTGCCTGCATAGCTGCGATAGCGTTGCATCGACGATCCCGGTAGCATTCCCAGCGAGATGAAATCTTTTCGGGGTGCCTGATTCTACCTCCCAAGCAGACACCAAACTGTATGATTTCTAAGACCGAAAATCTGAACAAAAAAGACTTGAAACTGATGGATTTTATGTAATATTTCTTAACTAATTAATCTTTTACAGCATCATTTTTGATGTGTCGTAGATTGGGATGGGAAAAGTTTCAGTAAGAGAAGCCTACACGCTCATTGCAACATATAGTGTCTCCTACCTTTTTTACGCTGCGATCGCAGCTAACAAAAATAGGCTGTCTACCAAAATTGTGCTTAAAACTGCGCCACCAAAGGCATACCAGTGTCTTTGATTTCGACCTAAAGCTGAAATCCCTACTGTTAGTAGCACTGCGGCGAAAAGTATCGCCCAAGTTTGCCCCCAAGGTGCTTGTACTTGTATGAGAGCATTTTGTAAGATTTGCGGTACTAAATCTGCATCTACTCTCATGATTTGCCGCCAATAGGGCATCAAATCTACTATATAAAAATATACATCTGTTAAAACTGTACCGAGTAAAGAACCTAAATAAAACCAGTTACCTACCTTGCCCCAATTCTTCGCCAGACACCAGCAAGCAAACGGTAAACCGATAAATTCCACAGGCAGATGCCATAAAGGTTCCCAACGTAACCAACCCCAGTAAATCGCTCCTGCTAACCAACTCCAGCTAAACCCCAAGAGTAAATCTCCCCAGACGTAAGTTGCAGGACGTGACATTAAGGCAAAACTGAGCCACACCCAAAATCCTGTCAGCGCTAAACTCAGAGTTGGTAGCGATCGCACGATAGGCGCTTCTATAAATACTGGCACTGTTACCAAAAACACCGCTGCTGCAAACACTAACCAAGTTTGTCGGGCAGAAGTAGATAAGGGTAAAGAGGGAGAAAGGGAAAGTGTAGATTCCAATTGCTTGATACCCTTCAGCCCAGTATCAGCTAAATCCAACTCAGTATCAATAGAAGGGGTAGAAGCGCTGTAGGAAGACAGTGTATTATTAATCAAAGTTTTTAATATTTGTTACTAAACTTTATTTTATTTAAGATATCACATTTTCAAATCCCCCCCTGGGGCATTGTAATTATACTGAAATTTCCACTAGCGCTGGTGCAAACCAAAGAAAACATTCTGCGTCAGACGAATCGATTAAAGTTCCACTATGTACATAACTCCTCTGTAGTTACCTGTAACTGAGGGACTACAGAGATGTGAAAAGTCAGCTGCTATGAGTCTGCTAAATATTAAAATTTGATGAATTTCTCAAATTGCGTTGACTTATTGAGGTGGGTGTAAGAACATAGTCAGCGTCTTCGATGATGTTTTCCATCGGTAAAATTGAGTTTTCTACAAGATTGGGTGCAATAGAGAGTATATAAAGCAACATCATCAGCTAAAAAATGTTCATCACGATCTCTATAACACGAAAAAGGTATTAATTGTATATGGAGTTTATTCAAGCTTTTATTTTAGGTATTGTTCAAGGTATTACAGAGTTTTTGCCAATCAGCAGTACTGCACATCTTCTGATTTTTACCAAGCTATTTGGTTGGAAAGAACTAGGTTCTAAAGATTTTGTTGATGCAATTCAATTTGGCAGTGTTATCGCAATTGTGGGGTATTTTTGGTCGCTGATTTATAGTATTACCAAAGGTGGAATTGAAGCATTAAAAGCCAAAGACTGGGAACGCGAAGAATGGAAGATTCTTGTCGGTATTGTAGTCGGAACACTGCCGGCTTTAATTTTCGGCTTCCTTTTGAAAGATATTTTACCTGAGAGTGCATTAATTATTGGCATTATGTCAATTATTATGGCACTTATACTAGGTCTAGCAGAAAAAATTGGCACTCGTAAGCGCGGTTTTGAGTCATTGCAAATTCGAGATGGTATTTTGGTTGGATTGGGACAAACACTTGCTTTGATTCCGGGTGTTTCTCGTTCTGGTTCGACGTTAACGACTGCCTTATTTTTAGGATTAGAACGCGCTACAGCAGCGAAATTCTCATTTTTGTTAGGGTTTCCAACTCTTACCATTGCGACGCTGTATAAAAGCTTGAAAATATTCAAGTTGTTTCAAGAACACCAGTTGCCAGATAACATTGTTGGACTGTTAATTGTAGGAATTATTTCAACCTTTATTTTTTCTTACCTATCAATTGCATTTTTGATCAAATACTTAGCAACCAAAAATACTTTGATTTTCGTATGGTATAGATTAGCATTTGGTAGTGCGATCTTACTAGCGATCGCAGCAGGTTGGAAAGGATAATAGTCATTAGTCATTTGTCCTTTGTCCAAAGCAAATGACTATAGCGACCGCTCGTTTGTATGCAATACAATCTAACTTTGTATGCAATACAATCTAACCTTACTCTAAGCCTCTCTCCTAAAAGGAGAGAGGCTTTGAATTTTACTCCCCAACACTAGTAGGGAAAGGGCTGGGGGTTAGGTCTGTATTAGACTCAACTGAGAAACGCTATAATGCCCACTTGCCCTGAGCGACTCGTGCCGAGTGAAGCCGAGGTAAGCCGAAGGGATGCCCAATTCCCAATCCCCAATTCCCCATGACTACCATTCATCCTGCCCGAATTACCAAGGTGCTTCCAGACTCAATAGCCGCAGAGATTGGTTTTGAAGCTGGGGATGCGATCGTTGCAATCAACGGTACACGTCCCCGCGATTTAATTGATTATCAGTTTTTGTGTGCTGATGAAGTCTTGGAATTAGAAGTTTTAGACGCTACTGGTAAAACTCATAGCCTGGAAATCGAAAAAGATTACGACCAAGACTTAGGGCTAGAATTTGAAACTGCCCTATTTGATAGCTTAATTCAGTGTAATAACCGCTGTCCTTTTTGCTTTATCGACCAACAGCCACCAGGTAAGCGCACCAGCTTGTACTTTAAAGACGACGATTACCGCTTAAGCTTTTTGTACGGCTCTTATCTTACCCTGACCAATTTGCCAGAAAAAGAATGGCAGCGGATTGAACAAATGCGCTTGTCTCCCTTGTATGTTTCTGTTCATGCCACGGAGCCGGAAGTTAGAACTAGACTCTTGAAAAATCCCCGTGCAGGACAAATCTTACAACAACTCAAGTGGTTTCAAAAAAGACGGCTACAAATTCATGCTCAAGTAGTTGTTTGTCCAGGTATAAATGATGGCGAACACCTAGAGCAAACCCTAAAAGATTTAGCATCCTTTCATACTGGTGAAGTGCCTACGGTGGCATCGGTGGCAGTTGTGCCAGTTGGGTTGACAAGGTTTCGTCCTCCAGAAGACGAACTCATACCCGTAACCAGAGAAAAAGCGAAAGAAGTGATTTCTCAAGTGCGAATACTCTCGCAGCAATTTCGCCAAAAGTTTTCCTCTAGCGTCGCTTGGTTAGCTGATGAGTGGTTTTTGATTGCTGGTGAAGAATTACCGAGCGAATCTGAATATGAAGAGTATCCCCAAATTGATAATGGTGTTGGTTCAATCCAGTTGTTTATCAAGCAATTTGCAGCCGCTGCAACAGAATTACTACCGCCAAAAGTTTATCCTCAGAGGACATTAACTTGGGTAGTAGGCAACGCAGTAGAAAACGCCTTTGAACCTATCTTGAAACGGTTAAATTTTGTTGAAGGATTAAAAGTAAATATGCGTGCTTTATGTAGTGATTATTGGGGACAGAGTATCACTGTTACGGGATTACTAACGGGTCATGATTTGCTGTTGAACTTACAAGGGCAAGATTTGGGAGACGGAATTTTACTGCCAAATGTAATGCTCAAACATGGTGAATTGGTATTTTTAGATGATATGAGTATTGAAGAATTAGCCTGCAAACTGGAGACAAAAATCTTACCAGTAGGAGGAGTTGAAGATTTAATCAATACTTGTATTCTTTAAGCTGTTTTTGTTATCTCTTTAGTCTATAGTAGTTCCCAGGTGGATGAAGTACATATCAAAACCTCACCCCCGACCCCTATTCTTGTCAAGAAAATACTTTGGGGGTGGGGTTATCTGTTATAAACGTTTTTTGAATCAGTATAATTTTAAGCATTTCAACTCAAACTAATTTTTTTGTATCCAAATATCTGGATGTTAAATACAAAATTGATCAGCTTTAATTAAATATAAACATATTGCTTTACATTTAATAAATTTTGGTGATTCTAATTGCGACTGTTGAAAATATTGTCTTATTCTATCTAAAACTTTCTAGAAAAGCTTGTGATAAATTATTGTTAGTTTAACTCTGGCGATCGTCAAGAGTACTAATTAAACTTATTGCACAAATACTAAATCTGTCTTCATCCGCCAACCCGTTCTCACAATTTTGGGAGAAGGGGAGCCGAGCCAATTTCAAAGTCCCTCTCCCAAGCTTGGGAGAGGGATTTAGGGTGAGAGCTTTAAGATGTACTAGTATTACTTTTTTAACTCACAAAAATCCTGAAAAACAGATAATTAGAATAAGAGTGGCATTTTTTATTTTAGGTTTAAGTGAAAACTCTCTGCAATTGCCCAAAAGCCTATTGGAATTGGTAAACACAAAATTTTCTAAAAAGCTAGTCACCAATGGAATGAAATTCACAATGTAATAGCTAACAATTTCTATAGAATCGTCTGGGCAAGTTGAGTATCCATCTTGGCATTTTTTACTGCTTTTGATAGGCTAGATTGATGAAGGTCATTCACTAAGTACTTCTACGAAAAGCTTATAGGAATTGTATTTGATTTTTGAAAAGTCAAAGGTTAGCTTGCTTAATCCGAGTGAGAATCTCAGTAAACTTACTAGGAATCAAGCTAAGGTCCTATATTATGTACTAATGAATTAAGACTAATAACTAAATTAATTAATAATGAAGTGAGGAGTCACTGGTGAATTATCAGGAAAACCAAAAAGATATAAGTTTAAAAATTAAAAAAGCTAGAAAATTATTTATTTTAAGTTGTGAAATTGTAGTTTTAAATTTTTTGGGTATTTTGCCAGTAACGGCGGCGACTGAAGAACCCGTATTGAGCGTAGTTTATGGCCAAGAAAATGCAAATCAATGGAGAGGGATAAGCGATCGCTTACAGACAATAGGGGTGAAATATTGTGTAATTTCCCTAAATGATGTCAAGAGTGGGGCAGATTGGGGCGATCGCCGGGTATTATTTTTGCCAAACGTCGAGACATTAACACCAACTCAAGCGATCGCTCTAGAAGACTGGATGAGTAAGGGAGGGCGTTTGATTGCTAGTGGGCCTGTCGGTAGTCTGTCATCGCCAGGAGTACGGCAGTTATTGCGATCGCTCTTGGGAGGTTATTGGGGATTCAGCCTTAGTGACACAGAACAGATTCAAGCTGCAAAAACCAAGATCCCAGAATGGACAAACCAAACTGGACTCTTTGGTAAAGTGCGCGGCGGCGTTGTGATTCCTAATGATATGGGCAGTGAATCTCCTGCTGTTTGGAATTCCAAAGATAATCCAGCCGCAGTCGTGACAACTGAGCGTTCCACCTTTTTAGGCTGGCGCTGGGGAACAGATACAGCCTCAGCAGCCGAGTTGGATAATGCCTGGTTAAAAACTACTATCAATCACTATTTGACAGCACTAGCGCCATCAAATCGCACCAAAAAAATAGCAGGAGGTTCCCAAAGCTGCTCCACGACTGTGGCGGCTGCGCCAATGGGGCAGGGGGGCAGCACTTCTCTACGAGAGGCTTCTCTTTCAGAGACGCTAACGCGAACGCCAACGGCTACGCTCAGTGACCGAGGAGCAGGGGGGCAGAGGGGCGGTTCATCTCTCTCATCTTCTCCTAAAACTGCCACTGCTCCCATACTTAGATCGCTGCCTATGGTCAAACCCCCAAGTTCTCAGGAGGCTATTGACCAATTAGAACAAGCAGTGCGTTTGGATGTTGCACCCAACTCCAATGAGCCGATTGATAACAGGCAAGCGATCGCTCTCCAGCAAGAGCTAGAAAATCTGATTGGTCGGGTGGAAAGTGCTCATTTAGCGGTGTTAGCTGATGCGGCTAATGTTGGCGAAACAATATCTGAGGGTGAGGGGAAACAGTTTTCTAGGCATTTGAACACCCCCCAATCTGTCAAAGAACAGCCAACACAATTGGCCTCAACCAAACTGGGGGCGCTAACCATAAGTAAAGACCAAGCATTAGCACAAGCAAGGCTAATTGCCAAAAATTTACCCCAGTTGATTGCTCAAAAAAACTACGCTTTGGCTCGTCAGCAGTGGCTGCTCGCTAAAACGACTTTGTGGCAGCAATTTCCTGTCGATCGAAAACTAGCTCAACCAGAAATTCGCGCAGTTTGGTTAGATCGGGGAACGATTGTTCGCGCTGGTAGTAAGACGGGACTGGCACAGATTTTCGATCGCCTCGCCCAAGCTGGGATTAATACCGTCTTTTTTGAAACTGTTAACGCTGGCTATACAATTTATCCGAGCCAAGTCGCAAAAGAGCAAAACCCATTAATTCGTGGATGGAACCCACTGGAAGAAGCGGTGAAACTAGCCCATGAGCGAGACATGGAATTGCACGCTTGGGTGTGGACTTTTGCTGCTGGCAATCAACGTCATAATGAAATTCTCAACCTTAATCCTAATTATCCAGGGCCAGTACTGGCGGCTCATCCCGATTGGGCAAACTACGATAATCTGGGCAACATGATTCCCGTTGGTCAGAGCAAGCCATTCTTCGATCCAGCCAACCCCGAAGTGCGGCAATACTTGCTCAAGCTGTATGAGGAAATTGTCACTAAATATAAGGTGGATGGTCTACAGCTAGACTACATTCGCTATCCTTTCCAAGACCCATCAGCAGGTCGAACTTATGGCTATGGGAAAGCTGCAAGAGCGCAATTTCAAAAACTTACTGGTGTAGATCCAGTGAATATTTCTCCTAGCCAAGCAGACTTGTGGCAAAAATGGACAAAATTTCGCACCGAGCAAGTTGATAGCTTTGTCGCCCAAGTATCACAGCAGTTGCGACAAAAGCAACCAAATTTGATTTTGTCGGTTGCAGTATTTCCTTTGCCAGAACAAGAGCGGATTCAAAAAATTCAACAAAATTGGGAAACTTGGGCAAGGCGGGGAGATGTAGATTTAATTGTTCCCATGACTTATGCTCTCGATACTTCTCGGTTTCAACGACTGGCCCAACCCTGGATTGCCTCTAAACAATTGGGGGCTACCTTGTTGGTGCCGGGAATTCGCTTACTTTCTTTGCCAACAATCGGGGCATTCGATCAACTCCAGTTGGTAAGGGACTTGCCAGTTAGTGGTTATGCACTATTTGCAGCAGAAAATTTTAGCAACGATCTCCAAAAACTCTTTAGTAACACCCAAGGTAGAATTCAATCTACAACAAGTGAACCGATTCCTCACCGCCAGCCTTTTCAAACTGCCGCCATCCGTTACACCGCGCTACAACGGGAATGGAAATTTGTTTTCCAAAATGACCAACAACAAAGGTCTTCTCAGAAACTTTCAGATTTTAACAACCAGGCAGAAGTTTTACGCAGCGCTTTAAATCAGCTTGCCGCTTCCCCTTCTGCTAGTAAGTTAGTCGTTGCGAAAGCCTCTCTAACTCGGTTCCAGTCTCAATTCCGGGTATTGATGAGCCAAGAAATTAAGTCGAATTCCTATCAAGTCAAAGTTTGGGAAAATCGACTCGTAACTATAGAAAGGCTATTACGTTATGGCGAACGGCGGGTGCAGTTGCGTCCTTGGTAAAGAGGCAGAGGCGGGGAGCAGGGGAAACAAGGTGACTTGAGTGAAAAACTTGCAACAAGTCTTTCCGCTTTTCCTCTTCCCCATACCCAATGCTCAATACCCAACTAGCTGGATATAAGCTAGTTGGTAATTCTTAACACATTTTTTGTAGTGTTTGTATCCCAAATATTACTACTTGTTTAGTGTCAAAATATTGGAAAATACTTAGATAAGCAGCTTTAGATAACTATTATTTGATGATAGCTATCGTGAAAATCTATGCAAGCTTTACCTCAGCCGATCGGGCTACAAAGCTTAGAGTTAAGAATTGACTGTTTGCTCCTGATGGTTGTGTTAAAAACATCACTATTAGAGTAGATGCTATTTCTACAAAGGGCTACGCTTACGCACTGATGTAGCACGGGGTAAAAGTATCTTGTTTTTTCATCTTCGCAGGTAGTAAGGTACTTCACCAAGCATGATATGGTACTGTTTGTAGCTTCTGGAACTAGCTTGAAAACAGCCAATACTTTTGAAGTTATGCATACCTTAATCATGACATTGAATATGTCAGAATTTTCGGAAATAGTCTCAGTGCTATCACGGTTGTGCAAGCAGCAGTTAGAACTACTTTTAGTTGTAGATAAGCCAAGTGATATTACTGACAATATTACTCCTGAAAGTATCTGTATCTGTCAAGCACTTGCACAAAAAACAGAGAAAACTAGAGGGAATGCTAGTATTTGTTCCTTTGAGGTAGAACATCAGATTTTCATTGAGAGACAATTACTCAAGTCCCAATGGTTACTAGCACGCGCTATAGTACGTAAAGCTACGACAGGCAAATACACGCACTTCATTGAAGTTTATGAGGAAGATTTGGACTTGTACCGTAAGTCTAATAGGATCATGCAGACCAATACGCCCAAATATCACATAATCATGACTGAAATGTTGAATGATGTGTTGATTATCGGCCAGTTAGAAGTAGGAAAATTAGAGTGTAGAGCAACATCCTTCAATTTAGTTGAACATAGCCAACAATTGCCAGAACAAATACAGATTAATCTGGGCTATCGGCGCTTGATTTTTTTCATCAGTCAATATAAATTTGTAATCTGTTACATCAATGAAAAACTGTTGGCACACATTTTGACTAACTTTTTTTCAAATGTTATTAAATATTTCTCATTTGATGGCATTTTCGAGTTTAATTTATTTAGTCAAGATAGACAAACTGTATTTGAAATTAAATATTTGCAGATTGGTATTTTCCAAGAATATATAGTGTATCTGATTGAATCATTTTATCACACTATAAATGGTGTTAATTTACTAGGTAATGCATTAGAAATGGCATTTTTAAAAAAGTGTATATATACTACAAAATTAGAATATTTTTGAGGGCAAGTATAATGAAATTTGTAATAAATATTGCTGGATGTTGCCATTAAATAATAAAATCTAAATATGAGGTAATTTATGCCAAAAATCTTAATAATAGAAGATGAAGAAGCAGTCCGTGAAAACATTTTAGATTTGCTAGAAGCTGAGGACTTTGAAACTATTGCTGCAGCTAATGGCAGAATCGGAGTACATTTGGCTATCTCCGAAGCTCCTGATTTAATTCTTTGTGATATGATGATGCCAGAAATTGACGGTTATGGCGTGCTAACAGCATTACGTCAAGATCCATCAACAGCAACAATTCCCTTCATATTTCTCACTGCCAAATCTGCCAAATCTGACTTTCGTCAAGGTATGGATATGGGTGCAGATGACTATATAACTAAGCCATTCACTCGATCTGAGTTATTAAGTGCCATCATGAACAGGTTGGAAAAATACGCTACTTTAAAAAGGTATTTATCTCCTCAGACTGTCATTAATAACTTGTCTCCAAAAATGCAATTGTTAGAAATTAGTTTACATCGAACTATAAAACAAAATAATTTTCAAGAATTTGAAGTTTATTATCAACCAATAGTCGATATTGCATCGGGAAAAATAGTAGGTGCTGAAAGTTTATTGCGCTGGCAAAGTCCAGAATTAGGGATGATTTATCCAACAGAATTTATTCCGTTAGCAGAGTCTACAGGTTTAATTGTTCCGATTGGGAAATGGGTATTAAAAAGGGTATGCCAACAAATCAAAAGCTGGCGTGATGCTGGAATTAGTTCCTTGATTGTTGCTGTAAATCTGTCAGTAATTGAATTTAACCAGCCAGATTTTATTCATAATGTAGTTAATTTTATATCCGTGAATAATCTAGAACCACATGACCTAGAACTAGAACTCACTGAAAGTATGATTATGCAAGATGTCAATAGTGCGATCGCTACTATGAGTAAATTGCAATCTTTGGGTGTAAAAATCGCGATCGATGATTTTGGTACGGGTTATTCTTCTTTGATTTATCTGAAAAACTTACCAATTAATACATTAAAAATAGACCGTTATTTTATCCATAATGTTGCTAACGATTCGCAAAAGTCAGCCATCGCTAAGGCATTAATTCAGATGGCTCATAATCTCAATCTAGATGTAGTGGCTGAAGGTGTAGAGACAGAAGCAGAACTAGGTTTTTTACGCCAACACAACTGTAATTCTATGCAAGGTTTTCTATTTAGTCGTCCCTTACCAGCAGCAGAATTTGAAAATTTTTTGTTCACTAACAAATGTTTGTATGTGTAAATATTGAGCATTGGGCATTGAGAATAGAATTTAGTCACTAATGCTTTATTTTTGAATTGTTAATAGGTTGACTAACTAAGAAAAATCAAACTTTTGACTGGCGACAATTATTAAGCCTAAAGTCTAGAGTAGGAACATTGTGTATAGTGTCTACCACCATGAAAGTTCCTGCGCGTTTTTTGCTGCCAGTTTTTTTAATGATTTTGGCAGCAGCCTGTAACCAGACTCGCGCTAACTCAGATAATCCTACACCTCAAAAATCTGTACCTTCTACTCAACCAACACAGAATTCTACACAGCCAAAAAATATTGTCCGTACTGAAGCACTTTCACCTACACCCATCCGCATCAATCTGAAGAATTTACCAGCACCCTTCGCAACAGAAAGCGCCTCTAAGCGCCCTGAAGTTGTGCCCATTCCCCAAAATCCGGTGCTGCGCGTACCACCAGGCTTTACAGTAAACGTCTTTGCCGAAGGTTTAGATGCCCCACGCTGGCTAGCTTTAACTCCCAGTGGTGATGTATTAGTGACTGAAACTGGGCAAAATCGCATTCGTTTGTTGCGTGACAGCGATGCTGATGGTGTAGCTGACGTTCGAGAAACATTTGCTAGTACTGACAACGGACTCAATAGACCCTTTGGAATGGCTTTTGCAGGTAATTCCTTTTTTCTGGGAAATACAGATGCTGTGGTGCGTTTTCCCTATACTCAAGGTCAAAACCAGATTACAGGTAAGGGAGAAAAAATTGCCGATTTGCCCGCTCAAGGTTATAACAATCATTGGACGCGCAATGTCGTTGTCTCACCCGATCGCAATAAATTATATATTTCAGTTGGATCGGGAACCAATGTAGATGAGGAACCTCTACCACGGGCTTCAATACAGGTGATGAATTTGGATGGTTCCCAGCAGCAAACTTTCGCTTGCGGCTTGCGTAACCCTGTTGGTTTAGACTTTCATCCTATAACTAAGGAACTTTATACCACTGTCAACGAACGGGATGGAATTGGCGATGATTTGGTGCCAGACTATTTGACACGCGTTAAACAGGGGGCATTTTACGGCTGGCCCTATGCTTATCTAACACCAAATAACCTCGATCCGCGCCAAAAGACGGATGACAAAAGTAAACGTCCTGATTTAGTAGCTCGTACTCAAACACCAGATGTACTGTTTCAGGCGCACTCCGCAGCATTGGGTTTGCAGTTTTATGATGGTAAAACGTTTCCCAAAAAATACCAGAACGGTGCTTTTGCGGCTTTTCGTGGTTCTTGGAATCGCGATCGCGGCACTGGTTATAAAATTGTATTTGTTCCCTTCGATGCTAAAGGGCGATCGCTTGGCTACTACGAAGATTTTCTCACAGGATTTTTGCTAAATCCTTCTGTACCCAGCACTTGGGGACGGCCTGTAGGTTTACTCGTGTTGCCAGATGGCAGTTTACTACTAACAGAAGAAGCCAATAATCGGATTTATCGGATTCAGTATACGGGGGAATGAACAATTCACGTATTCAAACATTTAGAAATTTACGGATAGGATCTGTTGCCTAAAGTAAAGTTAGAGCAGTTGTCATCAATAAAGACGTTGTGACTGCATCTCCCTACCCAGGTTTATCTCGTTTACGGTAAATTACTGATAAATACTAATACTTATCTGGTTGAGAAATTAATTATGACTCCCAATGAAAATAATACTCAGTCAAATATCAACGAATTATCTCCACATTCAGGTACACGATATTGGGGTGAGGTAGAGGTAATCGAGGAGGGAGAAACCTATAGAATTAGTCGTGTGGAAATTAAGCCCAGGCACGGAATTAAACCACAAATTCATTATCACCGCAATGAACATTGGGTTGTAGTTTCCGGTGTGGCAAAAGTGACTTGTGGCGACGCGGAAATATTACTGAATCGGAACGAATCAACTTATGTCCCCGCAGCAACACTACATAAGGTAGAAAATCCTGGACATATTCCGCTAATTATTCTGGAAATTCAAAATGGTGAATATTTGGGTGAGGATGATACTGAGCGCCCTTATGACTTAAATTTGGTCAAACCTGTAGCTGAAGGACAGTAGGATGGGGGAGCAGGGGAGCAGAATAATGCCCAATGCCCAATGCCCCATGCCCTATTCCCAAATCAAAACCACCCTTCTTGTTCCAAGGTTTCAATCAGCTGCAAGCCACGGGGATCGCCCACTCCTAATAGTGAGGCTTTGGCGTCTTCCCGGACTCCCAAATCTTGATCTTCGGCAAAGGCTTGAATTAGGGCATCGATCGCTGTGGCATAAACTACATTAGAAGGCAATTCGCGGCACAGCTGACCAATTGCCCAAGCACTGTTACTCCGCACTGCTGCCACGGGATCTTGGACTAAGGCTTCAATTAATGGTGGTGTTGCCCCGATAACTGCTTCATAACCGACTTCTGCCATCTGTGCTAAGGCGCTAGCAGCCCACAAACGCACTGCGGAAATGTCTGTTCTTAAGGCGTTTGCTAAGGGTGCTAAAGAACGGCGATCGCGACAGTTTCCTAAAGCCCAAACTACACCTTTACGCACATAGCCATTCCAATCACTGTTTAGTTGAGCAATTAACGGACTCACTGCTTCTAAACTGGGATTGCGTCCGATGCCATAAGCTGCACTTACCCGCACCAAGGGACAGGTATCAGTTAACAGGCGAATCAAATGGGGGGTAGCACGCGCATCTTCAATATCACAAAAAGCACGTGCCGCTAACATTCTTTGCTGGGCCTGGGGATTTTCCAGCAAGGCTAGCATCAGTTCTGGATCGGGCTTTGCCACAACTGATTCGGCAGTTAGCGGCTCTATTTTATCTAAGGGGCTTTCTAGCTCCTCCTCAATATCGAGTAGGCTTAGATCGTCTTCGTCATACATAATTTGATTTCAATCCCGAAAAGGGATTAACACATAATCCCCCGCGCTAATAAGTTAAAGCTTTATATATATTAGTTGGGTTCTTATACATTTTCCTTTCTTCCTCGTTGAGTTTTATCCAAACGAGAACCTCTATAACTCAGACGCTACAGTATGTTATCGCTATTTTTGAGTTTATTTTTCTGCACTCAGGAATTTTACCATCCAGATGGATTGGGTTTGATAACCTAACTGATTATAAAGATTCAATGCGGGTTTGTTTGATTGAAACACTTGCAGGCCAATCTGGCGATCGCCTCTTTGAATAGCCCAATTTTCCACATATCGCATCAAGGCTGTACCAATACCCCGCCGCCGATGTTCTGGTACAACGTAGAGGATAAAGATGTGAGCATGACGGTTCCCATGTACTTGATCTATAGCATTGCCTACCCAAAGGCAAGCGATAGGGGGATGGGGAGCAGAGGGGCAGAGAGGCAGAGGGGCAGAGGAGAGAGATTTTTTATTGCTCCCCTGCTCCCCTGCTCCTCGATCGCTGAGCGACTTGCCTTGAGCGAAGTCGAAAGGAGCCGAAGTGTTGCTCCCCTGCTCCCCCTCCTCTTCTACCCACCACAAAGGCGTATCGCTAGAAAAGTATTGCTTAACTGTTTGCTCTAGGTGGGAAAAATCCTGGTTGGGAAAGAGATCCTGGTAAGTTCGCTGCATGAATTTGAGTAGTAGCGATCGCTCTAAAAGGGAGCCACGGCGAATAATGTATCCAGGTAATAATTGCTCAGACACTGCTGATATTTATTGACTTAGCTAGCTAAGTTATGTGCTGCTGGAGGTAAATCAGTGGGAGTAGGTTGAGAAGTTACCTCTACCTCTTCAATTGGTGCGGGTGCTGCCATATCGGACGGTAAAAATATCCGGGCGCTGACTGCTACTAGAGCAAAAACAAATACCAGTACTACAAGCACTGGAGCGATGTATTGACGAAAAATAGCCATATTTTAATTGCAAGAAGCTAGGAACTTTTATGAGAACCTAGCTGAAGATTTGTGAAGTATTCTTGATTGATTTTAGCAATTTTTTGTACATGGGAATGGGGCATTGGGAATTGGGCATTAGGGATTAATTATTCTTCTCTGCTCCCCTGCTCCCCTGCTCCCCTGCTCCCCTGCTCCCCTGCTCCTCGCTCGGTCACTGAGCGACTTGCCCTGAGCGGAGCCGAAGGGAGCCGTTGGCGAAGCCTCTCGTAGAGAAGTGCTGCTCCTCTACTCCCTCTGGCGATCGCTCTCCAAGTCATCAAGCACTCTTTCGCAATACCAATTCTCCGGCATCCCAGGATAAGTTTCCTTTGCCTGTTCAATTAACCGTTCGGCAGCGGCAGTGTCACCAGATAATTTAGCAATTAGCCTGTTTTTGAGATAGCTATCAGATGAACCCTCCTCTACCTGGGTTGGTATCCCTTGATTGATGGTTGATGGAGTTGATGGCCGGGATTGCTCTCTCCGCAACTGCCAAAATAAAACGTAATAAAGTGTACCAAAAATTAAAATTAGGCTGAGTGTTCCGAAAAAAGTTAGGAGGTTAAATGCTAGAAATCCCAGAACTAACTGCGAGAGAACATACCCAAGTAATAAACCAGTGAGTAAGAGGATGAATGTGCCGACAGCAATAACTACTTGATTCCCCATATATCCTCTTCTTCGTCCTCAAGTCCTGGTCTGGATACTGCCACTGGCTGAGGGTTCCAGGGGGCAAATACTGGTAATAGGAGTAGTCCTGGTACGGCGGCGGCGATGGTAATTAAGAAAAATACAGGCCAACCCGTGCTTTGGGCGATCGCGCCTCCAGGGGCCGCCAGAATATCGCGGCTGACAGCCATTAAACTGGATAACAAAGCATATTGAGTTGCGGAAAACCGCTGGTTACAAAGACTCATCAAAAAGGCAACAAAGGCTGCTGTCCCCAATCCACCACAAAATTGTTCTACGTTGATGGCAAGTACCATAGCTTGGTAGTTTTGACCGATGTATGCTAGAAGAAAGTAAGCTAAATTACTTACTGCTTGTAGAATACCAAAAACCCAAAGCGATCTATTGATGCCAATAGCACTCAAAATTGAACCACCTGCTAAAGCACCGACAATCGTCGCAATTAACCCCATCCCCACTTGAATTGCCCCAATGTCGGTTTTGGTAAAACCTGTTTGCAGCAAAAAAGGCGTGGTCATATTGCTCAACAAAGCGTCACCTAGCTTGTATAGGGTAATGAATGCCAGCATTAGAATCGCTTTGATAATCCCTTGACGCTGAAAAAATTCCTGAAACGGCAAGATGACAGCATCAGCCAGAGAACCTGGAGGGCTAATTTCCTTGGGTTCCGGTGCGAACAAGGTGGCAAGAATACCAATTACCATTGTCCCTGCCATAAACAAGTAAACCGATGACCAAGGCAGTTTGTCAGCAAGTATCAAGGCTAAAGCACCTGCGACTAATAGGGCAATTCGATAGCCTAAGATAAAAACTGCTGCACCAGCCCCCATTTCTAGTTTTTCTAAAACGTCGGTACGGTAGGCATCAACAGCAATATCTTGAGTTGCACTGATAAAAGCGATGACTATGGCGTTGATTGCTAATAGCTGTAATGCTTGTTTGGGTTGTTGAAAAGCCATGAATGCGATCGCTACAATCAAAGCAATCTGCGTCAAAATTAACCAACCCCGTCGTCGTCCCAAAACTGGTAAGGCGAACCTGTCCAGCAGTGGCGACCACAGAAACTTTAACGAATAAGGCAAACTGGCAAGGCTAAACCAACCAATAGCGGCTAAATCTACCTTTTCTACGGTCATCCAAGCCTTTAAAGTATTACCGATTAACAATAACGGTAAACCCGATGAAAAACCTAAAAATAATAAAGCCGCCATCTTGCGACTACCGAAAACTCCCAGTAGTGATTTAATTTTCCTCATTGTTTCAACTTTTAGCCTTTTTTGAGGAAATATCAATAAAATCTAACGAGGAAATAGAGAAATATATCATGTAACTAGTACCTATAAAGGTTTGAATTATCGGAGCGGCAGGAGTTCCTTATATAATCCCGATCGGGGATTGAAACTTGCCAAAGCTGCTGTGTGAATTTCCGCAAACATGACAAACTACCAAGATTTACTTGGGTTAAATACAAATTCAGGATAACCTTATAGCGTCAGCGTTTTCTTAACTTTCTTCAATTGGGTAAACCTGATGTCCCCTGATTTCGACTCTGTGGGCAGCGAGGCATTTTTCCCAACCTTCACGAGTACCGATGTCGCTTTTGCTATTGAGCAATCCTAATTCCTGTTCTTGTTGGGTGAGTTTAGCAAATTCTTCGTAACCAGGGTAGTTGCTGGTAACAAATGTTTCCTTCCGGTGCAAAATCGGCGGATTTGCCCTAGTTTCGTAGTCTCGATGA
Organism: Nostoc sp.; assembly: GCF_036917355.1. Lineage (GTDB taxonomy): Bacteria > Cyanobacteriota > Cyanobacteriia > Cyanobacteriales > Nostocaceae > Nostoc. Next base: position 261,812 of record NZ_JBALDP010000061.1, on the reverse strand, counting down.
GTGACGAAGAGGGTTTTTAAATCAATACCGATGCTGGCTTTTAACGCCGGGTGGGGATCGGTATCGAATTCAGGGTAAGACAGATAGGATATTTGCGGCTTGTCAGTGTGATATTTGATTAATGTCGCTTCATCGATACGCCCAATAGTACGGCTAGCGCAACCTTCACAAATTCGTAGTACGGGATCAAGTGCTGCTAATGCCGAAACATGGACGTAAAGCGCACCGCGTGTGTGTTTACCAATTTTGCTTTTTTCGCAAGCAGTTTGAATCACCCCAGGTTTACCTAAGCTGAAAAGCTTTTGGTCGGCTACTTGACAAGCTTCTTCATAACTACTAAAAAAGGCTTTGATATCGCGACGCATTTCTGGGGCTAGCTTCTGCCATGCAGGGCGTTTATCAAAGTGGGTCAGGGCGAGATACACTTGGATATCCAGAGAACGACGATAAGCGATCGCATCCCATTCAGCCTCATCAGTAGCTTGCAAAACTACACCCAAGGCACGGCGAAAGTTACCAAATTCGCTGAGTAATTCCTGTTCATTTTCCAATTCACCTTTCACGGGTAGTCTACCGCGCTTGGTAAAAAAAGCCATTAATGGTTGCAGTTGTTCTTGATAGTCTTCAAACCGCTTTGTGGGGATACGGACTCGCGGTGTAGAGGTGGTAGAAAAGAAGCGGATAGCTTTGTAACTTTCTTTTTCAGCTTCATCTCGAAAAACAAAGTAAACGCCTAGTGCGATCGGCACTGCATCGACATTTAGGACTTCATCAATATAAGTTTTGAGTTCTTGTTGTTCGTAATATTTCTGGAAAGTATTGCGGCGCGTCACAATGCCATCATTGTAAGCAAGTTGGGTTTTGCTGGGAGCGTTAATCAGGATTTGAGCCGCGACAATTAAAACTTTCCCGGTGAGTTCCCAGGCTTGGATCAGGCTTTGACGGCGTTCATCTGAGTTTTCAATGACGTTGAGAACGTAACCCAAATTGACCACATCGGCGGGGGTGCGTGGTACATCGGGATAGTAGTAAGGGTCCCAGCCTGCACTGGTGTAGCCTAAGTTTTTTACTCGCTGGACATCGCCACCGTAGCCGCAGCCGTAGTCAAAAAAAGTGGTGTCTTGATTGAGGATTGACCCTTCTATTGCCAATCGCACGGGGCGAGATATGTCAGTGCGAGCGATCGCAGCTCTATGACGCTCGATTTCTAGCGCTTCAGGCATAATATTATTTGTCAGTTAACAGTGAACAGTTAACAGTCAACTAATATCCTTTCAATTTTTAACCGCTAGTTCAATTAAATCTTCAATTTTCTTGATATTTGGATCGCCTGCTAAGTAGCCAATACCGCGATGTAAATGTAAGCGGAATTGGGTGGCGAGGGTTTCTTTATCGGTGGGATAACCGTCATTGTGACAGCGTTGCTTGAGGGCGAGAAGGAGTATATCAGACATTTCGCCACCAAAAACGCGCCAACTCATTTCGACATTACTATCCTGGGGAATTGGGACGGGGGAAGGTGTAGTTGCTTCTGCGAGAGAACGGCAAAACGCCCAACGGCATAGGATATTCCATTGGTCGATTTTGGTGCTGCGCTTAAGTTTGGTAAGTTGGTCTTTGGCTGTTTGAGAGAGTTTAATTCTTTCGATTGGTGATTCCATGATTAGAGTTAAAGCAATACTCTACATTATCCTTTCACTTAATTCATAATAGTTAACTACTTGTTAGTTAATTTGGTACAATGTGCGTTTACGTATATAAAAGGATGTTTTAAAAGTAATATTTGAGGTATCTAAAACTTTATATCTTCCTTAAAAAGGAGGATTTTGAACAGGCTATTCCTGTTATTTGGAAAAATGATTTTTACAAATTCAATAGGATTGCTAAATTTTTTTATTATGCTTTGAAATTTGACTAAGGCTAGTTAAAGCATATTAAAAATAAGTTTGTACTTACAGGGGATGCTATGGCTAAATTGCAATTACATTTTAATGGATCTTTTGCTTTTAAGAAAGACGAAATCAATAGAATACTTCATGCGTCTGCTCAAGAAAAAGGCTTGAATGATACGTTACCTAATTTGATGCAGAAAACAAGTTTAGGTAATGGCAAAGTAGGACGAGTAAAAAGTTGGGCAGTACGTGCAGGGTTAATTAAGAATAATCGCCCCAGTCGGGAAGGGGAAATTGTCTTGCGATTAGACTCAGGCTTTGAGTCAAATATTACAGACTGGTTGATGCACTTTTATTTAAGTTTTGGTGATAAAGGACTACAAGAAACACCAGAAAATCCTGTGGATTGGGGTGGATGGTCTTACTTTGTATATACGTTCTTGCCTCGTCATAGTAAATTTACTAGCGAGGAATTATTGTATCATATTGCTTCAGAGTTTGAAGAAGAAAGCAAAGTTATTGCTGACAGAATCAAATTTATCTTGCGGGCATACATTGAGTTTCAAGCCTTAGCATCCTGCAAGTTTATCACTCAACAAGAGGATAAATATGTTGCTGGAAATGCCCATTTACCTAACTCTTACCTGGTGGGATATTTCCTAGCCAAGCTGTGGGAACGTGACTTTAAAGGCGAAGGATCTGTTCTTACCGAGTCTATCTTGAACCAGAAAATGGGAATTGCTGCTGTACTGGGAATCAAAGCAGACACACTACAGGAACAGTTAAATGCACTAGAAGCTTACGGCATCATCGAACAGCGACGGGCAGTACCTCCTTTTCAAGTTATTCCGCGCTGGGATGAACCTTTGGCACTGCTGGAAAAAGCTTATGACGGATAAAGCTGATTTCCTGCTGCGAAATGCTAGACCCGATGACAGAATTCACTTGCTACTGTGGGATACGCCTGACGAAACTGAACTAGTACGTATCGCTTTTGATAATAATGCTGAACGGGTTAACTACCGAAAAAATTTGTTACAAAGGATTCATCCGGGAGAAAACTTTCTCACGCTTCATCATAATTTGGATCTGGAATTGGATGCGATCAAGTCAATGTGTTCTGGGGTTAATAAGCAGATTGTTTTATTGGAAGGGTTAGATTGTCTGATTACTTATCTACAGGTGACATCTGGCAGTCACATTACCCTTTTCTGGAAGCAACTGGAAGAAACTCGGAAGTTAGAAAAACTTTTGTGGATACTGTTACCTCAGCAACTAGCACCCAAAAATTGGTCATCAGAGCGAATTAAGCGTATTCCTTCAGGATAATTATCACCTTGCATTTGCTATTTTAATTGATTATGCTCCTCAACCAACTTGTTGAAATCAACGAAAAGGGTAGTATTGCCAGTTCTGTCAACTTTGGCATGTTGGATGATTTAGAAAAGAATTTGCTTTTGTGTGAGAGTTTTATCTTTAATTACGACTTAACAAAACCTGAATTATCGACGGTTGGTATTTTGGATGCGGTGCGCCGTAGCTATCATAGTCCAAATCAGCCGAATATCCATTTGATGATTCAACAATATGGTAAGGGTAAGTCTCATTTTGCGATCGCTGTAGCCAATTTTTTCAAAAAAACCTTCCACAGTCAGGAAGTGCAAGGGGTTCTATCACAAGTAGAAAAGGCAACATCTGGGAAAAGTCAGGCTGTATCTGGAAATTTGAAGCTTTTTAAAGAAAAGCAACGCCACCAACATTTGGTTATCTGTCTTAGTGGAGATCAAGGCGGCGACATTAGAAAGCAATTTCTGCAACAACTTGTCAAAAATCTGGAAGAAGCAGGTATTCAGGATTCTTTGGCACAACATATATGCAGTGAACCCCTACGCTACTTGGAAAGTTTGAATCCAGAGAATAGGGTAAAAGCAGAAAAATATCTCCAAAGCATTGGTAATCCTGATGGTGATTTAAATTCTCTCATTCGCTTACTTAGAGAAAATAACTCTGGTGTTATATCGATTGTTAAAAAAGTTGCCTTTGAAATCACGGGATTTACTCCTGATTTTGCTGCTGATATAAATATCCAAGCAATTCTAGAAGACTTGATAAAAAATCGTTGTACTGGTGAAAATGCTCACTACCAGGGAATTTTAATTTTATTTGATGAGCTAAACCAATATCTGAAAGCTTGGGCAGCAGATGATCTTGGTGCTGGAGGTACTGCACTGCAAAATATTACCAACATTTGCGAAAACTACAAAGGCAAAATCGCTCTTTTAAGTTTCACCCAAATTCATCCCGCTCAAGGAGTTGGGATTTCTGCCAATGTAATACCAGAATACCAAAAGATTGCAACTCGCCTTGCACCAAAAGATGGGACTACTTACAACCCTTCTTCTAGCTTAGAACTGGTTATAGAGAATTTATTGTTGGTAAAAAATGCATCTACTTGGCAAACATTTCGTTCCCAATGGCATAACACTCTGAGGAGAGAAGCTGAAACAGCTTATGAACAAAGAATTAAAATTTATAAAAAGAAAGGCTGGTCTTTTGAAGAATTTTATACCCACTTATCCGAGCGTTGTTTTCCCCTCCATCCTCTGACGGCTTATCTGCTGTGCAACCTTGATTTTACCCAAGATAGAACTGCTATCCAGTTTATAAAAGGCTATGTCAAAAATTTCATTGCAACTCAGCCTGTAGAAAATGCTGGAAAACTTAATTACATTTATCCCATTGCTTTAGTAGATACCTTTATTGAAAACTTTTCTAATTCCTCGGTTTATAATCACTATAAAAAAGCTGTGGATTTGGTTGCAGGTTCTGACAATGACGACGAATTAATGGTTATTAAAGCTTTATTTTTATATGAAGCTAGTGGAGAAAAACTTACCAAAGCAGACCAAGAAGAACATCAAGAGATTTTAGTAGTTTTAACAGGTTTAACTAAATTGAGACTCCAGACAGCACTAGATAAACTAGAAAAGGAAAGAGACTTAATTTACCACCGACCAGAAATTAAGCTTTATCGGTTCTGGGAAGGAATTAACCCTAAAGTTATTCAAGAAGAGATTGAAGAAAAAATCAGATTTCAAACAACCTCTATTAATGATGTTGTCGCCTATTGTGATAGAATTAATATTCTTAAACAAGACAAAAAAGATAAATCTAATATAATTAGTGCTACAAAGTTTGTCGAAGATAACAAGTTATGGCATGAAGACTGGCGGTTTGAACGTAAGATATATAGTATTGATAAATTCATTAAAGCGCTAGAGAACAATCGGATTCTGAGAGATACCAAAGAGAAGGGGATTTTAGCTTATGTTCTAACAGAGACTCAAGAGGAGTTGCAAGAGTTTCGTAATACTGTAGCTAATTATTTATCTAAATCGCCAATTCAAAATTACATTGCCGTTGCTATTCCTAGAGAAGAAACCGGGAATTTAGACCGTGTAATTCTACAGATAAAAACTCTTGAAGAGACGGATGCTGCTGATAAAATACTGTCGGGAAAAGCTTATCAAGAACAGCTTCAGCGTTGGCAAGAAGAAGCAAACACACGGTTAACGAGGTTATTCAATAATTGCACTTATTATTGTGTGGAAATCGAAAAAATTCCATCTGCGGAACAGCACAAAGCTCAAAGGGTAATCAGTGTACTTCTACAAGAATTGTATCCCTTCGTTCCTCCTGTGGATAAAATAGAGAAAATGCGTTCAGACCATCCGACAGGTAAAAAAATTGTAAGATGGACTGCAACACAAATATTTATAGAAAATAGTTTCAGTCAAAATCTGCCTGACGGTTCTTTCGTTGGTGTCATTGACCAGATTTTTGTCAAGTTATGGGGTTTATTTAAGAAAACATCTGATAAATATATCGTTCAAGAACCAACTAATGAAAAAATCCGTGCTGCCTGGGATAAGATTTCTGAAATAACTGATTTAGAAGGATTGCCACAAAAGATTTTTAGTCTAGAAACAATTTGGCAAGTACTTTCTGCGCCACCTTTTGGTTATAGTGAGTATAACTTTACCATGTTGCTAGCAGGGTGGTTGGCAATTCATCGCAAAGAAATTAGTTTAAAAGGACGCATCAAACTTACTACCAAAAAATTCGAGTCTGTTTCTATAGAGGCTAAGTCTGTGCAGAATTGGGGCAGCACTGATATTCTGCAAAACCCCACTGCATTTGTTGAAGAGTGGATTGTTAAACAAAAGTCCAAACTGATTCGCCGCCAACAAGCAGAAATGCCGATTTCGGCATCGCTAATAAACTATTACGATCAGGCGAAGGAGTATCTAGAGGCAGTTACTGCTTTTTTAGAATCTAATGAATCGGATGGGTTAGAGAAAGAAGAATTAACTAAGAATAGAAAGCAGATGAGTGCTGCGGTTGCTGAAATTGACAAGTGGTTACAACCAGTGCAAGCTGTGGAAAACTTACCTCATGATGCACAATTGGCAGCACTTTTACCACTTTACCCGCAACTGTTGAAGCGATCGCCAAACAACTCAATTTTACCAACACAACAACAACGCGATCGCTTCTCTCAAGCATTTCAAACTGTCAGTAATAAAATTGACCAACTTGTAGCAGCAGAAAACAAGCGTGCTGAGTCACTATCTACCGAAGAAGCTTGCAATACTTATAAAATTGAGATTCAAGGAATTATTGACCAGATTACCCAAATTGCAGACTTGCCTCCCCACTTAATTGAGAGTTTGCAAAATGGCCTCCGTACCAGCAATATCAGATTAACAGACATTAGGCAGCAGGCAGAAGCAGGGCAAAAGCAAGCTGAAGATACAGAAATTATGCAGAATATTCGCAATTCTGCAACAAAAATCAAAACTATTCATCTTTCTCAAGCAGCGCTTCAAGAAATTGAAAATTTACAATCTCGCTTCAATTATCCTGATAAGTTTCAGGATGAACTTGCTGAAATTGTGCAGTCAATTCAAAACAAAATCACTAGCGATCGTTCTAGTCTGGCGAATCTCCTCACTCAACTATGGTCAGTAAGAAATCTCAGAGAATTAGATATTATTAATACAGAATACGTCAAGCTTGATGTTGTCTTTCAAGATTCGGCTGATTACGGAAATTACCAAGAATTACAACCGCAAATTCAGAGTTTAAAGCATGATCTAGAGCAAATACAAAGTCTAGAAATTCGTTATCAACAAAGTGATTCTATTCCCAGTTGTAATGATGCTTTGGCAATAATTACTAGTGGAGAGTTGAATATTTATAATGCTGACCGCTTTCAAGGCAGAATTTCTCAGTTAGAAGCAAATTTTAGGAATAAAATACAGGAATATGAACAAAAACAATTGCAAATTCTCCAACAAAAACAAGCTGCTGCCCAGCAATGGGTCAAAGATTTAGAAAACAGTTTTACTCAAATAAACCAATCGGTTGATAATGCGGAGAAACTAGAGATAGCAAACAATCTACTTGAGCAAATTCAAGCTGAAAAATCTGATTATATTAGCTTAATTAGTGTTACAGAAATTCAATTACTAGAGAATATAGAACGTCAATGCGTTGAGGAACGGAATAAAGATATAACCAATCAAATTTTCGTACTGTTACGGCAACTTTCCCGTTTAGAGCAACAAAATGTGTACGAGAGGTTAGGGCAAATTCTCTCAGAAAAGACGGATGAGCAATAAACATATCATATTAGACCCTACTGGATTATACGATATTCCCTCCGGCTATATCCAAATTACAACAGAGGTGGAATGGATACAGTTCTTTGGTGTCAGTGCCGAGCCTTGCTGGGTAAGAGGTGAGCGATTATGCAAATGGGCAGAAACTTGGCTGCGATCGTGGAATAGAAGTGAGGAAATCACGGAGATTAAGCAACATCCCCGCAACATACTAAGGCAATTGTTTGCTAATGTACCGTTACCCCATGACTGGACTGATGAGCAATTACTGATTCTGACTACCAAGTTAGATTCTTATCCTCAAGACAACCCCATTGCCCACTTTTTGGCAGACAATATCATTAACAGTAATGGACAGATATGGTTTGCTGATCCCTCAATCTCACATCTCGCCACTTGGTTGTCAATTCCAATTCCAGAAGAGTACAAACCCCTAGAGCGAGTTTGGCAACAGGGGTTCAAGGAACATGAGTTAGCAAACTATTACCAGACTGAAGATAAATTATTGTTCCTACGTCGCTGGTTAGGTATAGCAGAACCAGTCTTCAACGACATCGGCAAGTATCCTTTTTCAGTTCCCGACTTCCTCAAACAAGAGTTTGACAACTACTGGGAACAACTCATCTCTCGCACCGAAGGTAAAGTTCTGGATACCCTAATGCCCGCGAACCAAGTAGGTATGGAGCGAATTGCAAATTGTGCTTACAAGGTTCTTGGCAATCGACCTAACTGGATTAATCAAGCCAGGGAAGCCAAAGTTACCCCTTATTTTAGCCCTCAGCAGAAGCAAGAATTCAATCTTAATCAACATCCCCCCCAACCCCTGGCTTTAGATGCTACTCCTGGGCAAGCTTTAGCTTGGGCAACAAAAGATTACCTGCCCTTCCGTCGCTGGGAAGTTATTAAGCAACCTCCCGTTGCACCAAAAATTAGTGATAGTTTGGCGGATAGCTTTGTCAAATGGATGCTCCAGCACTACCCCCAAATGCAGGTAGACTCAGTAGAAAATTCCTACCTCAACTACAGCGTTGCATCAAAAGTACAAAATCTTTGCCAAGATAGTCCTGTTTTTTGGGTTGTGGTCGATGGCTTAGGATGGTTAGATCATCTAGAACTTTTGGCTTTACTAACGAATAATTACAAACTGGCTGTAGAAACTGCCATTGAGCCTCGGTTTAGTATTTTGCCCACTAAAACAGAGTATGCCAAATGGAGCCTATATGCTCAATTGTTGCCCAGTGATTCTGCTTGGGTTGCGGATGCTGGCAAAGCTTTTGTGAAAATGGGTATGGGCAAACGTTATACAGATAGACAAGTTGACAGACTTTACAGCGCTTTAAGAAAAAAGACTTCTAAGTTGTATTGTTGGGATACAGATATCTTCGATAGTCTTTATCACACTCAAAAAGATTGGCAAAGCCTTTACGAACTTGACCGTCCCCACACTCTAGAAGGCATTGCCAAGAAAATTGATTACTGTTTGCAACAATACCCCGATCCAGATGCGCTAAGAATCGTTATTGCCAGCGATCATGGTCAAATGATGGGTACTTCCGAAAAAATCACCCACTGCCCCCCAGAACTGGAAGCCAAGGGGAGAATGGCGATCGGTAAAACTGATGATACTAGGTTTGTGGTTTTAGAAGGCGATCGCTACGGTCTTCCTCACGATATTAGTATTGTTAAAGGCTCCGCCAGCTTAGGTTCTTTTAGCTACACTAGCAATAAAAAAATTATCGGTTCTCACGGTGGGCTATTTCCTGAAGAAGTTGTGGTCGGTGTATCCGTTCTGCGAAAATCGATCCAACGTCTTCCTGTACTGGTTTTTTGCTTTGGTGAAGGTAAGCCCAAACAGGCAGGAGAACTAGAAATTACTATTGACAATCCTAACTCAGTGCCGCTAACAGACCTGTGCGTATATATTCATGAACTACCTGATTTTCAGCAGGGAAAACTATTAAAACAAGAAATTCCTGCTAATCAGCGCTTCAGTTTTCAGATAATAATTCCCGAAGTACCCACATTGCCCCCAAATTCTCCGGGAAATAACTTATCTTTATCTGGCAATTTAACTTTTAGATTTACCTGTACTGAAATTGAAAGCACTGCCCTAACTCCTGACTCAAAAATTATTATTAACCAAATATATAGTAGTGGATTTGATATAGATGAATTCTTGGGAAGCAGCAACCTATAATAACGATTTGGTTCGTGAGGTTTTCGGAAATCTCTGTATTGATAAAACTAGACTACCATCTAGCGGACTAAGTTCTATTGGCGTGCCTAGTTTTGTGGCTGAATGGTTGTTAGATAAAATAGTGCCCGGTTCAGGAACACTTACATCAATAGAATTAGAGAAAATCAATAGTTTTATTAAAAAAGCTTTTCCCCGGAAAGATGACCGGAATGAAATTATTTTTGACCTCACTCAAGGGGAAATCCGAAAACTCATTGCTTTAATGCAGGTACGCATTAAATTAGAACAGGGAGGAAGAGTAATTCCTGAACCATTAGCACAAATTCCTGTATTAAATTTGACTGAATGTAGCATTGCGACTGATATTGTCGAACGTTATAAAATACTGCTACGCCAAGGAATATGGGGCAAAATTACTCTGGCTATGCTGCCCGATGGCAAAGTGGAAGTGATGGATTTTGAACCATTTCAATGTTCACAAGTTGATTTACAAGGCTATGCAGAATGTCGGGCAAAATTCAATACACAACAATGGCGGGATTTAATATTTTGCTCAATGGGTTTTAATCCCCAGCATCCCAGTTATCAGCAGGAAGCTAAAACATGGATATTGGCTAGGTTATTACCATTAGTGGAAGCTAATTACCATGTCATAGAATTAGCTCCTAAAGGTACTGGAAAAAGCTTCTTTTTTGAAAATATCAGTAGTAAAGTTACTTTAATTAGTGGTGGTAAAGTTACTCCTGCCCAATTGTTTATCAACGGCAGAACTAAAGAAGTTGGGCTACTCGGTCGTCATGAAGTTGTGGTTTTAGATGAAGTTCAAAGTTTAACCTTCGATAATCCTGAAGAAGTGATTGGCCCACTTAAAAATTATCTGGCTAGTGGTCGTTATAATCGCTCTGGTTTTGCAGATATTTCTAGTGACTGCGGGTTAGTGATGCTAGCTAATATTGAATTAGACGATCAATTAGAACCACGCAATGAAGATAATTTAATTGCTAACCTCCCTAAGTTTTTTGCTGAAACTGCATTATTAGACCGATTATCTGGTATTGTTCCCGGTTGGAAAATTCCGAAGTTTCAAAAAGAAATGATAGCTTCTCAAGTTGGGTTAAAAATGGATTTTTTTGGTGAAGTATTGCTATCTCTACGCCAAGATAATCGCTTCAGATTCTATGTAGAACAGCATACTAAATTTGCCAAAAATGTGACTATTCGCGACCAAAATGCTATTCTCAAATCAGCATCAGGTTTTCTAAAAATTCTCTATCCTCATTTAGAATTAACATTAATGGACTACGAGCGCGATTGCCTGGAACCCGCTTGTAAACTACGCCAAGCAATCCGAAATTCGCTATATTATCTCGATGATGAATTTAGGCAGTTTGGTAGAGAAATTTATGTGGAGACAAAGTAAATACTATATCCCACTAAAAGAATCACCAAAAATATTGATTTTCTACCACTGTTGTTTGGCGGGTGGAGGAGTCGTATTTGAGCAGGTATTCACGAGCGATCGCTTCATTTTCTCGCAGTGTTTCCACTTCTTTCTTTCCAATCTCAGTATCCGTAGATAACAAAATTACTTGATGGCTGGCGGATGGAAAGTAACGTTCAACTAAGTTACTGCGGTGAGAAGAGTCTAGTCTACCTAGTGGCGTATCGATTGCTACTGGTAGGCGGTGTCCAGAGACTTTGGCTAAACCCCAGAGGAATGCGATCGCAAGTAGTTGTTTTTCACCTGCTGATAAACGATGTTTAGGCACAGATTTACCATTTAAATCGTAAAGCAAAAGGCTGAAAGTCTTAGTATCAATAGTGATGCGATGCACTAAGTCTGATTTGTGGAGGAGATAAAGGAAGCAATTTTTAACTTCCTCCTCTAATTTATTAAGTTTTCGCAGGGTTAATTTTTCACGAAAAATCTTAAGTGTGTTTTGGACTTTAGCCGCAGAAGTAATAATATGTTCGCTATTTTTATGTTTAATATTTTCTACAGTATAATCACTTAATTCTCTTTTTGACTTAGCAATAATAGTTTCTAATTCAGCTAAACGGCGGCGGATCGTTTCGTAATTTGCTTTAGCTTCAACGACATGATTTTGTGCCGATTCTAGTGCTTGACGCAGCTTTGTATAATCTTCTGGTGCTGCTGCTGTTTGCACTTGTCTTTCTAAAGTATGAATTTCTTCTTCTTTATTTCTAAGAATAGCTAATTTCTCTTTTGCAGAAATTTTAGAATTTTGTAAGTGATATATAAGATTATCTAGTTGACTTAAAGTTTCATCATCAGCTAATAACCAAGGTGCTTCCGTCTGGAGAGTCTTTGCATATAAATTATCTACATCTTGGATTAAAAATGATTGGATTTTGTCAACTTGTATCGGAGAAATTTCTACTTGATTTAGCCAAGCGAGTAAACGCTGATCTCGTTCAAGTAACAAATCTTTAGAAATTTGTACCTGTTGATGGCGAAATTCTTTTTCGCCCTGTGTCTGCGCCTGATTAAGCAAATTGGGAATTAATGCTAGAGGTAAAACATCAGCTGCCAATTCACACATTGACTGACGTACTTCTTCAATTTCCGCAGTTTTTGTATTTTGCTGTAGTTCTAGTTGATTGCGTTCTGCTGCAATCTTCCCACCTTCAGAAATGAATTTATCAAAGGCTTCTTGCTGCTTTTGTTCTAACTCTTCTACCTGATTTTTGAGAATTTCTACTTTCTCTTCTGTGGTTTGATAATCTTCTTGCTGTTGAGTTAACCTACTTTCAATTTCCTCTAGGTTTGCTAAATCTTTACTATTACCAACTTCTTTAAGTTTACGGTTAACTAAGATATCTAAATCAACTGCTAAACGGTCTGCTAACTCTAGCCCCAAAAGTCCGCGTATTGCGTCTACTACAACTGGTGGCGGTATTTCTTGTTCTGCGAGTTCTTTAACTTGTTCACCATCAAAAAGAAATAAGTTAGAAATCCCTAATGGCAAAAGATTTTCAATATATTCATCCCAAATATTAACTAAAGCATCAGGCCATGTATCACTGTCACCTAAAATCCCTAATGTATCTTTACCATCTTTAGGATTTTTTGTCCAACTACGCACAACACGGTATTTTATTGGTTTATCGTTTTCAATATGTTCAAAAAGTAATTCAATCCGGGTGTCTGCAACTGGATCTATTTTGTTGTTAACACATTGATTGAGAAAATCACTATAACTTAAATTACCACGGGTAGAACATTGGGCACGAGCGCCATAAAGGGCGAGACGAATGGCATCCATAAGAGTGGTTTTTCCGCCGCCATTCATCCCACCTAATAAGATAATTGGGTGTGAGGTTTCCTCATCAATTTTTGGGTTAAGGTTGATTACCTGTTTTCCACTGTAGGGGCCAAAGTTTTGTAGAACGAGTTCAAGAAATATCATTGATTTTTAAGATTAACATGAGTTCGACAGCGATCGCAGAAGCAGAAAGTTTGTGATGAAAGGAATCAGATAAAATTAATTAGATGGTTTTGTCTGACGCATTGATAAAAAATATTGTCTATGAAATATAGATAATACCATCACTAACTGTTAAGAAATGCGATTATATCTGTCTCTGTATTGATAAGCGTGGCTAGATTTGCACACCTCCAGCTTGAAAAATCTGTTCGGCGGTTAAATTCAATTCTGGGAAAGTAGGTGAGACAATATGGGTATCGCCTTTAAATTGAGTAACTTGGTACTCACCATCAATTAATTGATAAATGGATATAGTAGGCAGCTTAGGATTGCCAATAAACTTCCTAGCACCTATAGCCGCATAATCTATAATCCAATATTCGGGAATACCTATAGCTTCATAATCAGCTAATTTTTTGTAGTAATCATCTCGCCAATTAGTACTAACAACTTCAATTACTAAGGGAATAGATGCAGCTTGAGATACAGTTGATTCTTTTTTCCATAAAAGCTCATTCACTAAATTTGGTCGATTGATTATTAAGATGTCTGGTGAATAAGCTGATTCCCCTTCAGATGGCTTGACTAATACAGTTTTTGGAATGAAGTAAGGAAGTTTTTTTCGCCCAATTTCGATAGATATATTTAGCGCCAAAAAACCAACAACATCCTCATGATCTCCCACTGGTTGTGCCATTTCAACAATCACGCCATCATGTAATTCGTATCTCCCACCCTCCGGCCGCCAAGCTGCAAAATCTTCAAAAGTTACTAATTTGTGTATGGCTTGAATCATAGAACCTCGCTTGTTTTAAGATAACCCAGCTTTGTCAAGCGTTCTTTAATACCAATTTAATGTGAAGTTGCACATATCTTGATCCCCCTAAATCCCCCTTAAAAAGGGGGACTTTGACAGATGTTTTTCCGGTTCCCCCTTTATTAAGGGGGGCTAGGGGGGATCGAATTCTATGCAGCTTCATAAAAAATTTGTATAAATAGTTTGGTTGACTCCCGTCTTCTATTATTCTGAATTTTCCTTTTTAAATTTCATACTTGCCCAAGTTACCTCTTCATCACTTTCAGTTTTACCTTCATCTATTTCATTGATTGCTGCAACATCGCCCAAAGTCATCTGCTTGACTTTTGCAACATCACCTTGACTAACTGCTTCGCTTAATTCGCGTTTCAAACGAGCATTTTTAATCGCGTCTTCTGGAGAACGGGAACTCGTATTAAAACATTTTTCTAGAGTATCGTATATCCCCACACGACGAGTTTTTTTGCGATACTGGCGTTCTGTGTCTAACAATTTCGCCATGAGTTCCAAGTGCATCGCGTCACCTTCACAGATTTCTTCTAATACTATCCATTCATCACGACCTAGTAGGCTATAGTCTGCACCAGGGCGGGGATCTTGAAATTCTTCGCCAGTCACTTCTTGATAAATCCGGGGTAAGCTATCATCAAATTCGTGTTTTTCTTCTAGCCAAATGCGGCGGATTTCGCTCATTTCTTCTAGAGTAATTAGGGTGATATCGCGCATATTTTCTGGCGCTGTACGACGGGTTTTTGTTTGCGCTTCTAATAATCGTCTAAGCCAATGTTCACGCCAATATTTAGTATAGGGACCATGAATTGGTTCAATAGAGGTTTCACCATCTACATGACGTTCAAAAAGTTGAACTTCTCCCCAGATGCGACGGAAGTCTCTTTTATCGCGGTCATCTCTATTATCTAATTCATTGCGAATATCTAATAGAGGCTGCATCCATTCTTTTTCTTCATCATTTTGAATCATTGCCTCCATTGATTTATCTTTACTAACAATTGTGCAAACCCAACAGCCAAATCTAGAATCACCACAGCTAGCAGTAGAAGTATCAACAACTAAAGGACATTCATTATCTGCTGTAGCACCTCGATACATGGTGAATAAGTCTTTGTTGCTATATCCCCAAGGGTTTTGCCACTGATTTAAGTAAATCCAAACTTCATCAGTACGCCAATCTTCGATAGGGCTATATATTAAAGAATTAGGTAAGCTTGCACTATGGTAAAGCAGAGATGTATGTGAACTTGAATCAGAAATAAGACGATCTTTTAGGCTACCTGCTTGATGTTTTTCCATTGAGATAGCACGTTTGATACTTTCAGCTTTGCGCGTACCTAAAACAAGAATAACTTCCCCATTTACTCTAACTACATCACGGATAAAGTGGTTAGAAGGATGAATTTTCAGACGGTCTGTACACCAACGAAATTTTCCTCGCGGCGTTGGATAACCTTTACCAATCAAGCTTACCCAGAATGTCTCTTTGATTTCTGGGTGTAATAAATGTGGCTCAATGGGCATTTTCTGTTCTTGAGCAGCAACTTTCATCCTTTCTAAGGATTTGCGTACCCAAACAGAGACTACAGGGTTTTCTACTAGTGTGTCAGTTGTAATAACATGAATAGTCTTTTTTCGCTTTTCAACTGGTAGTGCTGCGATCGCATTCCAGATAAGCTGTAAGGTAGCAGTACTATCTTTGCCGCCCGAATAGCCCACCACCCAAGGTATCTCATCTAAACAATACAATTCTTGAATTTCAATAGTGAGAGCTTGGATATAGTCCACTAACTCTGCTACAGTACGTGCTTGTTGAACTATCTTTTCTGGTTGTTGTGCTGTAGTCATTTCTCCTTCTCTCTGGAAACACTGGCGTAATATCCGGGCGAATAGAATTCGCGGCTACACAGACGAAACCCACCTTAGTGAGTTGAAAAAAAGTTTTTAAAAACTTTACTAGTAATATCCAAATTTTTGGATAATTAAACGACATAATCCTATTCTGTTTTTAAAATTTAACATGAAAGATACTGCATCTGACCCAACGGCTGACATCGCTAGAGAATACCTGGAACGGGAAAACAAGGAAAAACAGGTACTAGCTTTACTCCTAGAGAAGTTTTTAGGGAGAAAAGATCAGATTCTCGTTCAAAAAACCGAGATGGGTGGTACTGAGGCTTATGTTAGCTCTGTTACACTGGAATGGTTCGCAGGCCGGGTTCACTTCGCCTCTGGCTTACCTCTGTTTCAAAAAAAGTATAATCCTGAAACTGATAATGTCGAGATTGACGCGGATAGTATTGATGAAATTCAACAGCGTCCCCTTGATTGGTCACGTCAAGCGCCACTAGTGCAGTATTTGGCGGCTCGACACAACCATAAGTTTCCGCCAGTGCTAGTAGTAATTAATCAACCGTGGGTGGATAATCCCAAAGCTGCGGAGTGGGATAGCGAAGGACGCGCCACCAAGTCTACTACTGATTTCGTCCCCCTAGATAAAGACGCTAAAGTGGGTCTGCTAAATATTTCTGAGGATGATGTAACCATTTATGCACTAGATGGTCAACACCGATTAATGGGGGTTCAGGGGTTGATGGAGTTAATTAAAACTCGTAAACTCCAGCGTTATAAAAAAGATAAAGGTGCTGATGACAGTTTTATTACAGTCAATGATTTGATAGAAAAGTACCAAGTAGACCTTGCTTACTTGCAAAATTTACCCAAGGAAAAAATTGGTATTGAGTTCATCTGTGCAGTAGCGGCTGGGGAAACTCGCACCGAGGCAAGGCGGAGGGTGAGATCAATTTTTGTTCATGTCAACCTGATGGCTGCACCGTTGACTAAAGGGCAACTAACACAGTTGAATGAAGATGATGGTTTTGCGATCGTTGCTAGAAAAATTGCAGTTACACATCCACTATTAGAACAACGACAAGAGCGCAATCCTCGTGTTAATTGGAATAGTGCAACAGTAGCTTCCAATTCTACAGTTTTGACCACTTTGCAAGCTCTCCAAGATATGTCTGAGCGATATTTAGTTCATAAGTTTCCTCACTGGAAACCCTTGGAGAAAGGTTTAATTCCTATGCGTCCAGAGGACGAAGAAATTGAGCAGGGAATTGAGGAATTTAAAAAGCTATTTGATTCTTTGGCTAGTCTTTCTAGTTATAAAATTTTAGAACACGAGGATACACCAGCTTTACGGCGCTTCAGCTTTGAGAAAGATGGAGGTGAAGGAAATATGCTTTTCCGTCCAGTTGCTCAAGTTGCATTAGCGCAAGCTTTAGGAATTTTGGTTTTTAAAAAAGGTTTTTCACTCGCAGATATTTGTAAGAAACTGCGGAAGTTTGACCAGCAAGGTGGTTTTAGTGGTATGGAATATCCCCAATCTCTCTGGTATGGGGTTTTGTATGACCCAAATAAAAAGCGGGTGCAGGTTGCTGGACGAGATTTGGCCGCGAAGTTATTGGTTTACATCTTGGGTGGAATTCAGGAACAGATGGAACGTGCTGAACTTCGTAAAGCTTTGGCCGATGCTAGAACTTTAGAAGATAAAACTATAGGTTTTGATGGCAAGTTTGTTGAACCGAAAGCGGTAGGACTTCCACTTATCCTCTAATTATGCTTGAAATACATTTTGGCGATGCCATTGCAGCGCTTCCAGTTCTGGAAAGTGTTGCTCTGTATTTGGTAGAAGTATTGTTTCACCATGAAAATTTTTCATAGGTTTAGCATGGGGAGATGCTTCTTCCAAATCATTACTAATTATAATTTTGTATTGCTCATCTACAGCAAACCAACCCCTGTCAAATGCCCAATGATGATTTTTACAAAGAGCAATTCCATTATGAATTTTATTATCATAAAACTGTGAAAATGGCTTTATATGTGCGCCATCCACAATATTTTGATTTACCTTTCTAGTTACTTTTAGTCCACAGAAGGAACATCTGTAGTCATAAACGTGTACGATTGCTTTCCGAAAGAAAGCATTTCTAATAACTGCTCGTTTCAAGCTCCATCTTGGATTAGTCTCTAAATTTCCTGCTTCAATTATTTTTTCTATATCTAACGCATCATCTTGAAAAGTTTGATTTATTTGTAAAATAGACTCTATATCATTTTCATTATCAGAAAAGAAAGCTGCCACAAGTGCATCAATTAGTTCTTTTCTGTAAAACTCATCTTGCAAAAAATTAAATAATTCATTGTCTAGATATGCGTATTCAACAGCCTCTTTTAGTTTGTTAATTGTCTTTGGCTGTAACCCATTAAATTCAGGCTTAAATTTCAAGTACCAAAAGCCTTCATTTTGTAGATGCAAGAAAGGATAGTGTAAACCACCTTTGTAAGACGGAGAACCAATTACATTCCAATACCTCTCAAATGTTTGAATTAATTCGTCTGAAACTGGAATATCATTAGTAGTAATGATACCTCGTGCAATCAAATCAATTACAGATAAAAGTAATATTGGTTTATATTGAGCATTACCACGCTTCCGGCTACTACTCACATTTAATTCAGCAAAGCGTTGACAATAATACGCTATATTTTTCATATTTAATAACTTAATTAAGCAAGTGAAAAAATCAAGTTAAGAATTTGCTGAGGTCAAATTCTTCTTCTGGCTGTTCTTTTGCTCCTCTTTCAGAAATAAGAACTAATAGAAGTCGCTCTGAGTAGTCAACAGAACCCCGCAACTCGTTTTGTAAAATTTCCAGTCCGGCGTTAGCATACTCTTCAAATATTTGAGTACGTTTATCTTCATCTTGTTCTTCTCTAGATGAAAGTATGTTGATATCTTTAGTTTCATTGATTCCTAATAATTTAATGATTAGGTCATATCCCAATGAAGCAAAATTTTCTTGTGGAATTGGAGATGGTTCTCTTTTTGTAGTTTCTCCCAAAGGAACCCGCTTTTTATTTTTAACGCCTAATGCTGCTGCAAACACCATAACTTCTACATAAGTTTGAAAAGGCCCAGTTGTGTCTTTTGATGCGACTAGAGATTTCACTAACTCAGCCTTATCTTTAGCAACCCTGATTCTATTTGCAGCCATTGTTTTAATATCTACATTGTTGCTATTTTAACCGAAAGTTGGAAGTGATAGTAATTATTGGCGCATTATTTTATACTAGTATGTGGGCGATCGCTAAACAAACAAATTATCCACTAACATAGTCCATCCTGGTACTGCCGGTTCAGCTTCAGCCACCTCACCACGGCGATAAACTTGCGGTTCTTCAGGATTACTAGCGCGATATACTCTAATAACTTCCTCTTTAAGCACATCTACGTCCCAAACTACTAACGTACCAGCCGCAAAATAATCACGGCGTTTATTAGCCATTTCTTCCTCAACTTTATCACCGTAATCATTTTCACTTCGTACCTCAGCAGCAAACACAGGCGCACCATTAAGAAACTTCCCGCCTGTAGGTTTGCCAGTATAAAACGCAGCATCAGGACTTAAAGAACGACGATTAGGGAGATTGATAATAAAACCGACGTTATCAGGTAAAGCGTAACCACTTTTTGTCAGACGTTCATAATCCCGTAAACTTACATAAATTTCACCGCCTGCATGTCCTGGTAAAAATCCATTTGGAGACATCAGCACCAATTTTCCATTGACAATCTCTGCTTTACAATTGTCAGGTAAGTGGTACAAATCTTCAATAGTTGCTTCAGTTTTAATACTCATAAAATAACTTCTAATTAGTGAGGGATAATTCCAATTTTACGCCCTCTCTTTCCTCCGCGTTCTCTGCGCCTTGGCGGTTCGTTTCTCCAAAATTTATATTGCAAACTGAACATCCTCATAAACCAAAGAAATAGGAAATCTAAAATCAACACTAGTTAAATAAACCTCATCCTCTTCTTCATAAGGGTGTAACTCCCAGAGTCCTCTATCATTTAACCGGAAGCAATCTAAACCAATTTTTTCAGCATCGATGAGAACGTATTCTTGCAAAGTCTGAATGCGACGATACCGCGTAAACTTTGTACCTCTATCGTAAGCTTCTGTACTTGGGGAAAGAACTTCAACAATTAAACAAGGATATTGGAGAAATTGAATAGCTTGTTTATCCCGTTCATCGCAACTCACCACAACATCGGGATAATGAAAAGGCCCGTTTTCAGATACACCTACTTTCCCATCCGCCATATTCACCCGACACCCACTCCCTCGCAGGTGACTTTTTAAGGCTGAAGCTAAGTTTAAAGCAATATCATTATGGGGAAGAGTACCCCCAGTCATGGCGAAAACTTCACCATCAATATATTCATATTTAATTTCTTGGTCTTGTTCCCATTCCAGGTATTCCTGGGGAGACATATAATTTCTGTCTGGACTCGCAACCATAACTTTATTCCTCTCTTTTTATCAAATGTAACCAAGAAAAAACCTTTGCGCCTCTCCATCTCTCCGTGAGTAATTACCCATTGCGTTCAACTGCGATAATTTCCGTATACTCAAACTCGTTCGGACTTTGTTTCACTAAAGGATATCTTTCTTCACCCAACTCAATATAATCTTGTTCGCAATCTGGCTTAGAAGAATAATACGTAAGCACATATTCTCTACCAATTCTGTTTGTTATCTCTGCTTCAACTTCACCCCGCCACTGAGTTTTAGTAACTAAAACTATCAGCTGATTCGCTAATTGGGGAATTGTCTTCGCAATGTGTCGCCGCGAATTCTCATCCAAACTACCGAAGGGTGAATCCATCACAATTGGGAAAGTACTACTATCGGGAATCATCATCATTTTTCGTTTCTCACTCCATTCCCTTACTTTGTCAATGATGCTGGCAATAAAGGATAAACTGAGAATTTGATTTTCCCCAGTGGATGCTGCAACTGGTGCTTCTATACCTGTAGTATTTTCTACTAATGTCAGTTCATATTTTTCACTAATTTTAGGAATGTATGGAGTTACAGAAATCTCCATAAATATCTCTTGTACTCGCTTTTCTAGTTGCAGGCGAAATTGTTGTTCTTGACGATTTCTAACTTCCGTTAACCGTTCAATTGCATCTTGAGTGGCATTAATTCGTCGTTGTGCTAGAGTTTGCTTATCTTCATTCAGCTTTTGCTTGGCAATTTGTTTATTTAAACCTTCAATCTCAGTTGTCAGTTGAGCAATTTGCTGCTGATTTGCACCCTGTTCTCGATTCAACTCATCAATTTTACTTTCAATTTCATCTAACCGTTTTTGCAAACTGCTAATTTCTTCATTAGCATCTTTTCTTAACCGTTCTTGAATATTGTCTAAATCACCTTCAATTTGAGATATGCTTTGCCTTAACTGATTAATTCTACTTTGTTCTCTATCAACTTCTTCCCAAAATCCTATAGCTTGCTTATCAATTTCATCTACTTGAGCTATCATCCGAATTGCAGTTTCTTCCACCGCCGAAGAACCTGCTTTATTTAGCCAGTTACTCACATGAGTATGAGAATGATTACCCTCATGTAACTCTGCACCACAAATACAGCGTTGAGAATTGAGTAAATCATTGACAAATTCTCGTGAAATTCCAGAGGTTAACTCGCCGCGGTGCTTCAAATCATTGATAATTCCTCGAAACTGGGATGTAGTTTCTGAGAGTAAAACGGTATAACCCCGCGCAGAGATAACTTTTTTCAGCGCTTCCTTTGTTTTTTTATATTCTTCTTGATTCGCTGCTTTCTGCAATTCTAAATCTTGCCATCTTTCTTGCAATTCTTTAGCTGCACTGAGTTCTCGCAAACGGTTACTTGTCTCTTTTTTAAAAGTTTGTTGATATTCTAACTCTTCTTTAATTTCGGTTTGTCGTTTGGTAATGCGTTCGCGTTCCCGTTCTATTTTTTCTTGCTGTCGTAATAGTTGTTTGGTTTCAGAATCACCAATCGCTTTTAATTCATTTTCTAGAGATTTTTTAGCATCTCCTAAATGTCTGATGGAACGGTTGATTACCTCTACACCCAAGAAAATTTTTGTAGCTTCGGCGATTTCAGCCTTTTTATCAGAACGGACTATTTCTTCAATTCGTTCGCCGTCAAAGAAAAAATATTGATGTAAAGTAGCGGGTAAAATTTGATTGATTATATCGTCTGGCTGCTGAGTTGGTATATTCCATTTGCCATCATCCGCACCAACCCACATGGTTAATTGAGTTTTGCCAGCGTCAAAATCACCTTCGTTTTTATAACCCCGACAGGCGCGTTTAACTCGATAGCGTTTACCTTCATGTTCCCAGCCAATTTCTACCCAACATTCTACGGCTTGATTTTTTTGAGCTTCTGCGATCGCACGCTTATTAACTAACTGTTCTATTGATGCAAACGCCGCACTAAATTTATCATATAATACCCACGTAAAGGCATTTAGTAAACTGGTTTTACCAGAGCCATTATTGCCATGAATAATCGTCGTATTCTGAACATCTCCACCAGCCAGGAACATCTCTGGTGTCGTACCATAAAAGGAGCGAAAGTTGCATAGCTTGATTGAAGTCAGCTTCATCGCACCTCTTCCTTAATAATGTCCAAAATATTATCATTTATATGGCTGTTAATCTTCTTATCTAACCTGCCTTTTTCCAGCTTCCATACCCGCTCAATAATTCGCCGTACCTCCGGCGGAGCGCTGTTTATTGGCTCTTGCACATCATCGATATTCGCATCTTGTGACATCTTCGGTTTGGAAATATAGATTTTCCATATTTTAACTTTGTCTAGTGCTGTATTTACCTCCGTAAAGCCACTGTTATCGTTTTCTTTAATTTTGTAAAAACTATTTTTTTAAATTTATACTTTTCTTTGAAAAAAGACTTTATTATTGAATTATCTTCTGTTATTATTAATATTAACAATCTAGATAATAATGGGATGTAAGTGAAATTTTTAAAGCTACTTACATCCCATTATGATCTAATTCATAATTTTATTATTTCATACTTAATGCTTGTTTTTTCAAAACTTGAAAATTTTTACAAAAAAATACAACTATATAGTTCATCATCAAATATCTAATAAACCATAGCGCTTTTGTAAATCAAGTAACTTCATTCTTGCTTCCCCTGCATTATCAGCTAAATCGGCAAACTCCACAAAGCGCCGTAATTCCTTTTTTAACAGATTGCGCTCAACTTCTATAGTTTCTCTATCTAAATCTGGTGGCAAAACAATCATGTCAAATATAGTGGCGCGTTCTTTACCAGGATGAGGGCGTAAAACTCGCCCCCGTCGCTGGATAAACTGACGGGGATTACCAGAACTCGATAAAATCACCGCAGTTTGAATTGCTGGAATATCAACACCTTCATCTAAACAACGAATTGCGACTAAACCTTGCAATTCCCCGCTTTCAAATTGATGGCGCAAAATTTCGCGTTCTTGTAAAGTTGTTTGGGCTGTATAGGTGCTTACCTTATACCCTAAATCCACTCCGAGAATTTTAGCAACAGCTTTGAGTTGGCGTAGAGATGAACGTTGTCCCGCATCTTGGGAACCATCACTACAATAAAAAAGAGTATGAGTAGTTTCGCGGCGAGTTGCCATTAAATCCCGTAAAGCATTTAATTTATTTTCCGCCGCACCAATTAACCTTGCCCTTTGCATCAATAACGGCTTTAAATCTTCATTGTCTTCAAAACTTCCTGCTTGTCCATTTTCTTTATCTCGGTAAAGTAGCGATCGCCCAATTCTTTTGGTTAACTTTAAATAGGCAATACTTTCTGCTTCAGTTAACTCTACCAACACTGGATAATACAGATAATGTACCAAAGCACCTTGAGCGATCGCATCTCTCAAAGTAAACTCTGGCTGGAGAACTGGGCCAAAATAATCAAATAAAGATTGCGTCCCAAAATCATCAAAATATCTTTCCGGTGTGGCAGATAAAGCTAGTCTCAACCCAACACTACGCGGTAAACTTTCTTCTAACTTGGGTGCGCCTAAATTATGGGCCTCGTCCCCAATAATTAGAGTTTTCGCGGGAAAATATTTAAGTTGAGACTGAAATCCATCCCCAATTAAAGTGGAATTGGTAGTAATCACCGTGACAAACCGTTGAGAACCAGAACGCAGATTATAAATTTGCGTAGAAAGTTGACTTTGCCAAGTGCGTAAATTCTCAAAAGCTAAAATGGGTTGCAAATTAAATTTTTCACATTCTCGCGCCCATTGGGTGACGAGATGGCGGTAGGGACACACCACCACCAGAACTTGTAAATTAATCTGCTGATATAATTCACAAGCGATCGCTAGTGCAGTAATAGTTTTACCACTACCAGTAGCCATTTTTAGCGTCCCTCTGCCATTGTTGGCAAACCAGCTAGCGATCGCTTGTCGCTGATATTGCCGTAATTGCAGAGACACAGGCATTCTTGGGCATCCTGGTAATGGTTGCGGAGTGTAATAACTGCCCTTACTTTCCCTTGCAAACGGTAATTTCAACCGGAAAGTGGGCAGTTGCTGCACTGAATTTTGCGTCAGGTACATATTTATTTAGTTATTGGTCATTGGTCATTGGTACTTATCTTTCCCATTCCCGATTACTCAGTTGTAACCACGCCAAACACCAATGAGAGAACCTTGTACCTGCACTTGTTGAGCCATGACTTCAATGGGATTGTACTTAGGATTTGCTGGTTTAAGAGTAACGCGATCGCCTTGGCGATAAAAACGTTTTAATGTTGTACCAAATCCATCAACTCTGGCGGCGACGATAGTGCCATTTTTTAAATGATTTGGTTCTGCTACTGGACGCAGAAATACCACATCGCCATCAGTAATTAAATCTTCAATCATGCTATCGCCAGCTACCCGCAAAGCATAGGTTTGGGGAGGTAAATCGAAATTAGAAAAGTCTAAATGATCTACAGCATCAGTAAACGGTTCTATTAAACCACCAGCAGCGATCGTGCCCAAAATTGGTACACCTTGCTTAACAGGACGCAAAATCCGAATCGTTCGCGCTTGTCCTTCAGTCCATTCTATATATCCCTTGGTGCGTAAATGTTCTAAACGACTTTGAATTGGTGCTGGTGACTTCAGGTTCATCGCTTGCATCATTTGCCGAATAGAAGGCGAATGCTGATGCGTTCTGATGTATTCTGCTAACCATTCGTAAAGTTCTTGTTGAGCTTCTGTTAGGCGTTCCATAAATTTGCGGGAAGTAATTATAAATGTCTCTAGAACATTAGTACTACAAAAAACTCCCTATAACAAGAGAAAAGTAAAAATATGAAAGGCAAAAGCAAAATTATTTTCTTCTCTTTTGCCTTTTGACAAATAAGAATATTACAGGTTACAGGTTATAAGGAAGAAAACTATACCCTATCCCCTGTGCCCTATTCCCTTACTCTGCCCCTAAAAGACTTGCAAGTAAAGCTTTTTGAGCGTGGAGACGATTTTCTGCCTGTTCCCAAACTCGTGATTGGGAACCTTCAATAACTGCCTCAGTAATTTCTTCACCACGATGGGCTGGTAAGCAGTGTAAAACAATTGCCTCTGGATCAGCAAGGCTCAATAACTGCTCCGAAATTTGGTAAGGCTGGAAAATTGGCATCCGATTATCAGCTTCTGCCTCTTGCCCCATACTCGCCCAAACATCAGTATAAAGTACAGCAGCTCCCTTAGCAGCTAATTCTGGATCGTGAGTGAGGAGGACTTCAGTTTTGTGATTAGCGATCGCTCTTGCTTGCTCTACAATCCTAGAATCTGGCTCATATCCCGTAGGAGTAGCAATTCTGACATTCATCCCTACCAAAGCACAGCCTAACATCAGAGAATTAGCCACATTATTCCCATCACCCACGTAGGTTAAAGTTAACCCAGCTAGAGTGCCAAAGCTTTCTTGAATCGTCAATAAATCAGCTAATACCTGACAAGGATGTTCTGCATCGGTAAGTGCATTAATCACCGGAATCTTGGCATAGTGAGCAAAAGTTTCCAAATCCTGCTGGGCAAAAGTGCGAATTGCCAAAATATCCAGATATCGATCTAACACCCGCGCCGTATCCTGCAAAGGTTCACCACGACTAACTTGAGTGACATTAGGGTTGAGATCGATTACCTGTCCACCCAGTTGGTACATCGCTACTGTAAAACTTACCCGTGTACGAGTTGAAGCTTTGGAGAACAACAACCCCAAAACTTTATTACACTGTAACTTCAACTGCTGTGATTTAAGTTGAGTTGCCAATTGCAGGAGTTCTTGAAGTTCCGTAGAACTGATGTCCGCTAGACTTAATAAATCTCGTCCGAGCAATGCTGCCATGCTTGTAATCTGTAAAAAATAATTATATATTTCTGTTCCTTTATTCAGCTGTGCCAAGAAAATATAGTTTTAGAACTGACTAGATATTTTTGGGTTCAGCCCAGGATTTGAGTTAGCTTTTGCTATAAGTATTAATTTATCAACTTTATCAATGATTCAGAATCCCTGATTGTTTCTGGTTCATCACAATGGCAACGCCAGAACAACCATCTAGGCGTACAAAAGCAGCGATATTGCTAAAATTTCTGGTCTTTTAGCCTAATTTTATGATGAAGCAGATATTTTTTAGAATTTACAGCTAGACAAATAAATGGATTATGGTACAATGATAAATCGTGGTTGCTAATTAAGAGTAATCGTCAAACTTGCCAGCATAGCACAGTGGTAGTGCATCCGACTTGTAATCGGAAGGTCGCGAGTTCAAATCCCGCTGCTGGCTTTTGTACATTCGCAAATTATTGTCGCCGAATTGTTTTGAATTAAGTATTAACATCATATTAACCCAAGTTGCGGGTTATAAAATTCTGGATGCTTCGTAACCATTGATTTAGATAAATGCATATGAAAAGTTTACGGTCGCGCTAGATGCAACCGTAATTTGGAGTGAATTATAAAAGTACGCTTGTTGGAGAGTAGATACAAAAAAATGAATGCTTGCAGTTTCAGTAAAAACCCTTTTCAGCTACAAGCATGAATTGATTGCGATCGCTCGGTACTGATATTAATTAAGTGGACGCAGAAGTGTAATTTTGCCCATGCCCGTCTCTTGACTGAGTTGCGCCACGTAGAGATTTCCATTCGTGGGATTCTCAACCAAATCCAATGGACTTGGATTAAAACCAGTGAAGCCACTAATAGCCGTTTGGAAATTTACAATATCCAAGTTTGCGCCACCTGGTGTTAGCACAATGATGTCTTTCCCTAAACTGAAGCGTGTCACCAGCAGTTTGCCTCGCAGTTGACCACCTAAAACATTACTACGATATTCAATAACGCCATTAGGTGAAAAATGCTCTCCGAAATCGAAGGCAATACCCTTCCAATTCCGATCGGGTAGAGTACCAACGGGATATTCATTGATCTGAACTGGGTCTGTACCAGCTGTGGGATTTCCTCCACTCAACACCCACTCACAACGCTTCGGATTGGGATGGCCATAATAACCATTTTTAACAACGCGAAACAGAAAGTCTCGCTGCGTGCCTAGACTGCTAAGAGCAGGCACAGGTGGAGTAGTATAAGCCCCATTAGTAGCCTTATCAATCCGGTTTTGGCAGGCAAGAGGTAAAGAGATAGGTGTATTTGGCGTATTGCCACCAGCCGCCGAACCATTTGTTGGCACATATAACTGACCATTGGTATGCCAAACCAGATCGTAGCCATTACGTATACCGCTAGCAAAGATAGTTACAGCTGCTCCCGGATTAAAGGGGTTATAAGTACCTCCATCTTCCGTCTTAACGCTTAAAGGAGGTGAGGTGATTTTAGAGAGGTCAACTCGTAATACAGCAGCAGTTAACAA
Source organism: Nostoc sp. (assembly GCF_036917355.1). GTDB lineage: Bacteria > Cyanobacteriota > Cyanobacteriia > Cyanobacteriales > Nostocaceae > Nostoc. Next base: position 233,963 of record NZ_JBALDP010000061.1, on the reverse strand, counting down.
CCGCTCAGGACGATTACTCCAGGCAGTGTTTGGTGCACCCGTACTATTATTACTACCCTGCAACACATACAGCACGTTTGGCTCGTTAGGCTTGAACTCAATGCTATTGGTTAGATGATCCCGACTCGATCGCGGTAAATCAACCACATAGTCTTTTACTGTCTCTAGATTGGTGCCGCTTAAACGAGTAATCTTACCACTCCATTCTGGTGCATCAATGGTTCCATTCCAGTAGTAGTTATTTGTTACCCAGAGAATTAAGTTGCTGGCATTTGTTGATGAGGGATCGAAGTGCATACCAACGATCGTTCGATTACCACCATTTGCAGTCTGCAATGAGAAAATCGTTTGTGGCGTACCCAGAGTGCCATCAGCATTGATCGGAAAACGCAAAATCTCACCTAGTAAGGTGGCAGCATATAGTTTATTGTCAGGCCCAATCAAGACTGTGGTGTAAGATTTGGTAGGTACATTCGCTAGTGAGATTTGCTCGAAAGTAATCTTGCTTACTGGGTTCACAAAGGTGCCTGTTGTGAAACTGATGCTATAGGGTAAGAATGCAGCACCATTGCTATCTTTAACCCCGTCGGTGATTTGTAACAAATATTTGGTATTGTTCTTGAGACGATTTATCGGAGACACTACAATCACATCTCCACCACCGGAAGTGTTGTAATTGGCATTGACTTGTGTATTAGTAGTGCTATCGATCAGCTTGATGGTTGAGGCAGAAATAGTATTAACCGCAATCCCACTATTGGGAAGATTTAGGTCTGCTGTAATCGAAATATCTGGCGAGAGATTTGTCTGACCATCATTGGGATTGGTCGTTCTGATCGAGGGACGATTACCTGGTGCGATCGCAATATAGTTGAGCTTGGTATTCCTACCACCTTTAGCATCAATTGTGAGCTTGCCATCGGCAACATTAACAATCCGGGTAATTGCGGCAAACTTTTTGGTTGCCGTTGGTACAAAGCCAGAAATAGCAGCCATCCCTTCTATATTGATCTGGTGCTTACTATTTACAGTATTACTAGCATCACCGACGCTAACAGTCACATTGTAGGAACCATTAGATAGGGCATATTCCCAAGCAGCAGGTATCGTGACTGCTGTTCCCGCATTGCTAGGAGGATATTGCAGATGAATCAGTCTATTTAGTCGCCGATCGATGCCACTTTGGTTGCGATCGCGTGTATTGAGTTGGATATCAAGGGGAGTGTGTGTAGTATTGCCTAAGCTATCTTCACGCACCCAACCAAAGCCTCTAGTCTCATTGTAGGCTTGACCGATATCTTTAATATACCCAGATGGTACAGGCGCGTCATTTGGTTGGAAAGCAATCCCTTGAACAATTGCTAATACCAGTATTTTGGGTTTGATCTTGTAAATCATAGTATGCCTTGCCGTTGTGTTCGTAGTTGATACGTGAGTAGTCCATTAACATTGGCCAAGTATCTGCAATGATTATTCTTGGCAATCCTTCACTGGCTAGAAACGAACGTAATGACCGCAAGTCTCAGGGAACCCATTTCTCTAGACTGTATAAAAATTATTTAGTAAATACTTTAAATTACATAAATACCGAACTTCTTTTTAAGAGAATTATAGGGAACTTTCTAATGCCTCAACTTGCCACAGTATGATTACGCAAAAAGCAATAAATCTTCAAAATTATTACCATAAACCAACTTTTAATTGGTGCTGGCAGAGTTCATTTTTGTATGTGCTGTTAATATGCAAGTAATATCAGGTTCGGTTAAACATTTATAATATCTGTACTTTGGGAAGCCAGCAAGGGCGTTCGCGCAGCGTAAAGCCTTCTCTTGTCCCAAATGGAGACGCTACGCGAACGCCAACGGCATAGCAACTCTTAAAGATGCTACCGCGAACGTCTGGAGGTTTCCCGACAACCAAGCAAGTGGCATTCGAGGAACAAAATCCAACATTTTATCCATATTCATGTTGGGTTTAACAATAGTGAAACCCAACATGAACATGGAGAGATTTTATTATTAAGTAATCAGCCGAACATGATATAAGTTTGACAGCAAATCATGAAAATTTTTTCAATATCTATGCCTTACCTTTGTAATAAGATGATATTCTAATTCACTCATCTATCTGAAGGTGGATTATGCAGAGATTAACTCAATTACTAAGCAAATCAGCTTTATTTATGAGTGCGCAACTGGGTAGGTTAGTAATTTACGATCACATAATATTTAATGGGTCTACATCAATAGTTAAACTTACAGACGAAGGACAAAGCGATCGCACTTCTTCCCAATCTGGTAATCGCGGTAATGCATCAGGGGCAAATTTAATCAATATCTGCCAGCGATAACGATTAGCTACCCGTAAAATACTCGCTGGTGCTGGGCCCAATATTTCGAATTCTTCTTCTGTACTCAAAGCTGTAGCAATAACTTGCGCCGTATTTTGCACTTGAATCGGGTCGAGACTACTTAAGCGCAACAAAATTAACCGCCCATAAGGGGGATAATTGAGTGCTTGGCGTTGTTCTAACTCAGCTTGAGAGAAAGACTGATAATCGTGCGATCGCACTGCTGCAATTACCTGATGCTCTGTAGTATAAGTCTGCACAATCACTCTACCGGGATCTTCACCTCTACCGGCACGTCCAGCAACTTGAGTCAAGGTTTGAAATGCGCGTTCGCTGGCGCGATAATCTGATAAATTTAGCAATCCATCGGCGGCGACAACACCCACAAGTGTCACCTGTGGTAAATCTAAACCTTTAGTGAGCATTTGCGTACCGACTAATAAATCTGCTTCGCCGTTGGCAAACTGAGTGAGTAGGGTACGATGGGAGCCTTTATTGCGAGTGGTATCGCTATCAAAACGAATCAAGCGCAACTCTGGGAACTGTCGCGCTAGTTCCTGCGTTACCCGTTGAGTACCGCTACCGAAAAATTTCAGGTAAGGGGAACTACAATCAGGGCAAAATTTGGGGTGCGATCGCGCATAGTTACAGTAATGACACCGCAATAATTCCGGTGCTTTTTCTTCAGTGTGGTGATACGCCAGCGATACATCACAATGCGGACATTCCAACACATATCCACAACTGCGGCAAGATACAAAAGTACTGTGTCCTCGGCGATGGATAAATAAAATTCCTTGTTGTTTTCTTTCTTGCAACTCTTGCAAAGCTGCTTGCAGCGATCTACTAAATATAGAACGATTTCCCTGCTGTAACTCTTGCCGCATATCGACAATTTCCACCGGCGGTAAAGGGCGAGAGTTGATGCGCTCAGGCAAACTTAAGTAATGAGTGCTGAGTGCTGTTAGCGGTAGCGGGGCGTTTAGCCCGTGCTGAGTGCTGAGTGAGGAGTTAGGAGTTGGGAGTGAGGAGTTAGGAGTTGGGAGTGAGGAGTTAGGAGTTGGGCGTGAGGAGTTAGGAGTTACGAATTCTCCCCCTGCTCCCCTGCCCCTCTGCTCCCCTGCCCCTCTGCTCCCCTGCTCCCCTGCTCCCCTGCTCCCCTGCCTCCTCACACTTACCCAAGTTTCTAACGAAGGCGTAGCTGAACCCAACACCAAGGGGCAATTTTCTAATTCGGCTCGCCACAGGGCAACGGTACGCGCGTGGTAGGTGGGTATAGGGGAATCTTGTTTGAAGCTACTATCGTGTTCTTCATCTAAAATAATTAAACCCAAGTTGGGCAAAGGAGCGAAGACAGCGCTACGAGTTCCAATGACAACTTGGGGTTCTCCCGCGAGCATTTGTCGCCAAGTGTCGTAACGTTCGCCGTCTGAGAGGGCGCTGTGATAAACGCTGACTTTATTACCAAAACGAGCGCGAAAACGATCGGTTAACTGCGGTGTGAGTCCAATTTCTGGAACTAAAACCAGAGCAGATTTACCTTGATTGAGGAGAGGTGCGATCGCTTGCAAATATACTTCGGTTTTTCCTGAACCTGTCACCCCATGCAATAAAACTTGAGCAAATTCATCTAATGTCTGGATTGTCCCTAAGGCGCTAGCTTGAGCAGCAGTTAAAGATTTAGCATCATCACCTACTAAAGTTGGGCCTTGTTCGGTTCGCAAAACTTCCCGTTCTTCGATGATGATGTAGCCTTTTTCCTCTAGCCCTTTCAGGGTAGAGGTAGTTGTTTTACAAATCTGTAAGAATTCATTTAACCACAACTCCCCACCATGTCGCCGCAACACTTCTAAAATCTCTCGTTGGCGAGTAGTTAACTCTTGGTCAATTGTACCTGTGAGCGTAACTGCTTTTTGCAATTTTGGTCGAGTCAGTCGTGGTGGTTCTAAGTAGCTTTCTACTAAACCAAATCGCAACAACTCCCGAATTCCCCGATAAGCAGATTTGACTTTTTGCTGAAGGTAAATAAAACTGTAGTCCCCCGCCGGCTGCCCTTGCAAAAGTTCCCAAACTTGCCGCCCAGTCGGAGTCAAAAAAGCCAAAGGATCGGCAGATCCCAGTAAATAACTACTCCTCCCTGCCCCTGTGCCCCTGTGCCCCTGTGCTCCTCTGCCCCCCTGCCCCCCTGCCCCTCTACCTCCAACCAGACGGATACGACGCTGCGATCGCCCCAGCAACCCTGGCGGCAGAGCAACCCGGATTACTTGAATCAGGGGCGTATAGTAATATGCAGCAACTCGGTTGAGTAATTCCCAGTAAGCACTTGGGAAAAATCCAACACTGACTATATCTTCTACTTCCCGGATTTTTTCTGGTGGTAAATCGATATTGGGTTGTGCCAGTAATCGAATTGCGATCGCTCCTAATTGTTGCGCCCCAAATGGCACGCTCAAAATATCCCCTGGTTTTATTTCTAACTGGGCTGGCAATCGATAAGTAAATAGTCCTGTACTTCCTGGACAGTCTACCAATACTTCAACCCACCGATTAACAGTTTCACCTGACTTATATGATTCACTCGATTCACTCACCACTAAAGAAGATAAATTTATGTCATTAATATACATACTTGCTGATTTTATAATTAACTATTTTCCTCACATAGCTGGTCAAAATCAACCTAGCTAACTAAACTTTAGTTTTTCGCTTTCTTAAATTAAAATGGTATTTCTCAATACTGTTATTCTTCATAATACTTGATAATTTTCCTCTTATGTAATCTACTAGACAAATTCGTATCAACTATATATGCAATAAATATTTGGTGCCCACTATACAAATAAAAGCATGTCGGCTATTGCTGCAACAGTTACTCTATCTACTAAATATGGAGTAGCCTTTTTCCGCCTATCGGTAGATATTCAACCCTTTGTGTATATGAGATGCTTTTATACAGAGTAATATCGTCCCAAAATTAAGCTGCTACTCTTGTAATTTAGATCGTGTAGGTAACTTGAAATCAAATCGGGAATGCGTAACCTATTAGTAGGTCTTCCTTTTATACAGTGGTATCCAGCCCCTAAAACATTATAAATATTTAGAAAAATATATGAAAGTTTAAGAAATTTGGATGATTAGCTGGAATTTTTATATTTGTTAAGGTTGAGAAAGTTTGAGGGGGTTTGACATATTTGATAATTCAGAAAAAAATGAAGAATATATCTGTTGGGAATCTAAGAAAAAAGTTTTGCTGGGTGCTAAGGTAAGTTTCGTTATAGGTTGTATATAACTGTAACCTATAGGTACTAGGTAGATGCCGATTTTTATTTCTGTAGACAAATTAGCATCAGCCTATATTTCGCTATTCTTTACGGGTGCATCGTCCATTAGGGAAAACTACCAAGCCTCAAACGAGTAGGTGTAAATGAATTATGTACCAAACAAAGCAACAATCCCTAAAGGAAAATATGAATATTGTTGAATTGGGAAAGATGGAAATACTGGAGAATGCTGCTGATATCGAAGAACCATCACTCGATAGTTTAAATGCAGTGGCAGAAGAAGAATCTCCAATTGTAGTAGAAAATCTGGAATCAGACGAACGCGATGGAGATGACATGGCGGCGGCTCGTCCTTCGGGATACAACAAAACCGAACATGATGATGCTGTCGGCGCATTTTTTAAAGAAATGGCGCGTTATCCGCTTTTAAAAGCTGATGAAGAAGTAGAATTAGCGCGGCGAGTCAGGTTTCTAGAGGAATTTAGAGAAATACAAGCGGCTTTAGAGTTAAAACTGGAACATGAAGTTAGCAAATTAGAAGTGGCTTCTGAGTTAGGAATGACGGAAAAGCAACTAGAAAGTCGCTTGTATCAAGGAAGAGTAGCGAAACGCAAAATGATTCGCTCAAACTTGAGATTGGTAGTTTCTATTGCTAAACGATACTTGAATCGGGGAGTGCCTTTTCTGGATTTAATTCAGGAAGGAGCAATGGGTTTAAATCGCGCTACAGAAAAATTCGATCCCGATAAAGGATATAAGTTTTCTACTTACGCCTATTGGTGGATTAGACAAGCAATTACCAGAGCGATAGCTAACGATGCGCGAACAATTCGACTACCGATTCATATTGTTGAAAAGCTTAACAAGCTAAAAAAAGCTCAACGGGAACTCAAACAAAAACTTTGTCGTAATCCTACCGAAGGTGAAATGGCAGAATATTTAGAGATTAGCGTGCAACAACTACGCCAGCTACAACAGCTACGGCGACAAGCACTTTCTCTCAACCACCGCGTCGGTAAAGAAGAAGACACGGAATTGATGGATTTGCTAGAAGATGAAGATAACTTGTCTCCAGAAGCAAAAATGAATGAAAACATGATGCGTCAGGAGATTTGGGAAGTCTTGGGTGACGTGTTAACTCCACGAGAAAAAGATGTGATTTCTCTGCGTTATGGTTTGACAAGCAGCGAACCCTGCACCTTAGAAGAGGTTGGCAATATGTTCAATCTTTCTCGCGAGCGAGTGCGTCAAATTCAAAGCAAAGCCATGCGGAAATTACGCCGTCCTCACATAGCCAAACGCTTAAAAGGTTGGTTGATTTAATTAGATTGCTCAAGATAGAGATGCAATCTGGAACTTAATTAGCTTTGCAATTCGCAAAAATCGGGCGTTTTGTAGCTTTTTTCGGCTCTTATTTAGTCAATACTCAAAATAAATTGCCCAGTTGCCTATAGACTATGGACTATAAACTATGGACTATAGACTAATGACTTCGGGTAGCAATTTGATTGTGCGTTTTGCCCAAGCAGACGATTGCAGCGTACTGTTTAAATTAATTGAAGGGCTTGCAGAATATGAAAAATTATCTCACGCGATCGCTGGCAATGCTTTAGCACTTCAGGAGCATTTATTTGGTTCGCGGAGGTATATAGAGGCAATATTAGCGGAATCTGCGGGACAAGCTGTTGGTTTTGCGCTATTTTTTCATAATTATTCAACATTTCTGACTAAGCCAGGAATTTATCTAGAAGATTTATTTGTTTTACCAGAATATCGCAGGCAAGGTATTGGTAAGGCTCTCTTAACTAAAGTAGCTCAGATAGCTGTAGAACGTGATTGTGGACGATTAGAGTGGAGTGTTTTAGATTGGAACGAGTCAGCCCAAGCATTCTACCGTAGGATGGGAGCATCTATATTAGATGATTGGCGAATATGTCGCGTCACAGAAGATGTGCTTACTCAATTAGGTTCCGTAAAATAAAAAACACAGGATGAAGTATAAAGAATGAATCAGGAAAATTTTCATCTTTAATATTTCATCCTTAAATTTTAATCATTTTTTTATAAAATATTCAGAATTATATAAATTGGGATTTTAATCATCAGCATAATGCACATTTTTGCAAATAAGTAAGCTAGGGTATTTTGGAGAGAAGCATATTCTCTTTACATATTGCTTTGTGCTAATAAACTTAAATCTAAAATCACCAAGATTCAAAATCCCAAAACTTTATTTAATAAAGCAAAGTTTGACAGCTTGTCATTTGACTATGGCAACAGGTCAACTCACAATTGTGGAGGATATTGCACCGAATAAGCCATTATTGCAGAGAGAACACGAAATGAAAAAAATGATTACAGTCATGCTGTTAGGCATAGCAATCTTCACCTTTGCCTTCAGCCGTCCAGCTTTGGCAGCTGATGCTGCTGGTGGAGCTAAAGTATTTAGTGCCAATTGTGCCTCTTGTCACGCAGGAGGAAAAAATCTGGTTAATGCTGCCAAAAGCCTGAAGAAGGCGGATTTGGAAAAGTATGGTTTGTACTCCGCAGAGGCGATTATTGCCCAGGTTACAAACGGTAAAGGTGCTATGCCCGCCTTCGGCAAACGTTTGAAGTCTGAACAAATTGAAAATGTAGCTGCTTATGTGCTTTCACAAGCAGATAAAGAATGGAAGTAGATTAAAATCTAACTTCAAAAATTAATAATTAGCGGGACAAAAAGCCCCGCTAATTTTAGAGTTGCCGAAATTATCAAACAGGATGCATATACCAATTTGGGATTAAGAGTCTTTACAAAAAGACTGTTCCAAGAATATCAAACAATACTACCTATCCTAATTTGGTATTATGAGTAATTTATGGCGATTATTTTTCAGTATAATTATTGCTTTACCCCTCACTTTTTTGACTTTACCTGCACATTCCTCACCCATTTTAATTACTCAAATTACAGCGGGTGATTTCTTAGAGTTGGGTGTAGATAAGATGCGGCGCGGTGATTATCAGGAAGCAATAAAGAATTTCAACCGGGCGATTGAACTTAAGAAAGATTTGGCTGTAGCTTATAGCGATCGCTGTCTTGCTTATCTCCAACTACAAGATTACCATCAAGCGATCGCAGATTGTACTCAAGCCATAAATTTTGCACCGGATAACTTCGAGGCTTATCTAAACCGGGGAGTAGCACACTACAGACAAGGGGATTATTCTGCTGCCATTGTCGATCATAATCGAGCGATCGCACTTAAACCCTACAATTTTCGGGCTTACTATAACCGAGGGTTAGCCCGTGCTGGGGATGGGAAAGACTCGGAGGCAATTTTTGACTTTAATTTAGCCCTAACCCAAATTCCTCGAATAACTAGCTTACTGCTTGCAGATATCTATAATGACCGAGGTTTAGCACATTTAGTCTTACAAGATATCCAAGCAGCTATGCTTGACTTTAATCTAGCAATTCGTCTCAATGCTAACGATTATAGAGCGTACTTTAACCGGGCTTGTGCTTGCGGACGAAACGGAGATGACTTTGGTGCAGTGCGTGATTTTTCCCAAGTCATCAGACTTAACCCTAGTAATGCCCAAGCTTACGTTAATCGAGGAGTAGCTCAGTATCGCTTAGGATATCATTTAGCTGCGATCGCTGATTTACAAAAAGCATCTGAGTACTTTGAAAACCAAGGAAAAAAAGTTGCTTACGAAAAAACTCTAGATTTACTGAAGAATCTGCGACAACAAATTTCGTCTGTAACTGAAATAGCTTTTTTATAAGACTGTCACCGCTATACAGGGTATCCACCAGCTTGACAAATCTGTTCGGCGGTTAAATTTAATTCTGGGAAAAGAGGTGAGATAATGCGTTGTTTACCGCCGCAGGCATCGCTACCTCGAAACTGGCTAACTTGGTATTCTCCCTCAATTAAAGTGTAGAGCGAGACAGTTGGTTGTTTGGGGTTGCCAATAAATCGCCTACCGCCTAAACCAGCATAGTCTACAATCCAGTATTCCGGGATGCCTACAGCCTCATAGTCAGCAGCTTTTTTTAAATAATCATCACGCCAATTGCTACTTACCACCTCAACTACTAAAGGTATTGATTCCGCTTGGCTTACAGTAGATTCTTTTTTCCACAGAGATTCGTTTACCAAATTAGGACGATTTAATATCAGCACATCTGGTGAGTAAGCAGATTCATTTTCAGGCGGTTTGACTAATGCTTTGAGACAGAATAAAAGATATTCCAATCCAGATTGAGATCATATTACCAGTAGAACCAAGATCACACTTCAATTAGTTCATCTCGGTTAAACTGAATACTTATACTTAAATATTTATACTTACATAGGAACTTAAATTATGGCAATGAGGAGAGCAGATCGCAGAGATTCTAATTATGACAACGCTGTTAATAATCCTCGCCCACCGAAGAATGAACCAACTCCTTATCATGATCTTAAACTTTCATTAATGACTGTTCGCGCTAATCTTGAGGAGGCGCGAAAACTTGCGAAAGAAAATGAGGAAGCAGCATCTCAACGCGATGAGTGGCAACAACGTGCCAAAGAATATCAAGAAGCTGCATCCCAACTGGTTCATGTTCAGCAAGAAATTCAAACTTATCAACTCGAGGCTAATGAACTAAAAGTAAAGGCTAATGAGCTAAAAGAGCAAGTCACTCAAAATTATCGCTTCTATATTGATGAGCAAGAAAATCATCAAAAGACACTCTATCTTTACAACGAAGAAAAAGCGAAAATATCACAGCTAGTTCATGTTCACCAACGGGAGATTCAAACTTGCCAACTTGAAGCTAATGAGCTAAAAGAACAAGTAAATCAAAATTATCGCTTCTATATTGATGAACAACAAAGTCATCAACAAACGCTCTGTCTCTACAACGAAGAAAAAGCGAGAGCAACTGAATTGCTTGCCAAATATGATGCAGCCAACTCTGAACGAGAAATGTATTTGACTTTATACAATGAGGCTAAAGCAGAACTCAAACATGAGCGTCGTTCCAAAGCTAGTATTAAGGGATGGGAAACTCGCCGGAAAGCCGAGAATGAAAAACTAAAACGAGAAATTGCCCAGATGGTTGTGCTACTGCGTGACTCTTTAGCAAGTAAGGATGAAGCAGTAAATAGTCTTTACCTTGTAGCAGAGCGTATGGATCGGATTCAATCTCTAGTCGATTCGGTGGAAGAAGAAACAACTAACAATCCTATAGGTTTAGTACAAAAGTTTAAACGCATCTGGCTAGCAATTAAAGATATCCTTTCTGAATAAACAAGCATACTCATGAGCAAAAAATCATTACCAACCACGCAAAAACAAGGTAAAGCGAGGCTGGGAGATCAAATTCGCAGTATTGCCGATCGCCTTAAACAAGAGACTGATGTCCAGATACAAGCAACTTCTCGGATTTTAGGGGCTGCTGCTCAGATTGCCGAAAATCATGACCGACTTATTAATGAAGTAGTTGATATGGTTGAGTCAGACCTAAATGCAGAGAAACACGTATCTAACAAGTATACTTATACTGTCGATATTCTGAAGCAACAGTTTAAAACATTACGGGATGCAAAGGCTCACTTTAATCTGAAAGTTACTAGTTGGGAATCACTAGTTAATAAATTAAATGCTGCATCTTGCCAAACAAGCATTATGCAGAATCAACCTCAATCAAATCAGAGTTTGGCAGACACTAATATCATAAATGGTGAATATAATTTTAATAATATTGAAAAATTGACAGTTTTTTTAGAACCTGATGTTGCTAAAATGTTTCCCAATTCGGAAGCTGTAAATGAAGCTCTGCGTTTTCTAATTAGAGTTACAAGTAAAAATCGTTGAAGTATTTTAGCAACTTTATAGAAAAATATATTTTTCTATAAAGTTGAGCATCTTTTCTTCTCTTATGACTAACTAATAAGGCGTAACACCATCAGAGAGCGATCTGTAACTGGTAGAGTTTGAGAGCCTGAAACTAATTTTCCTCGGTCTAAAAAGCGAGGTTCATTAGTGTCAATTACTATCTCCCATACCTTTTCTTGAAATTCATTGGGCAAAGCAAAGTCAATTAACTCGTAGTGAGCGTTAAAAAATACTAGAAAACTTTCATCAATAATCCGCTCACCACGATCTCCTGGAGTAGCAATTCCCTGCCCATTCAAAAAGATCTCCATTACTTTGGCATAACTAACTAGCCATTGCGTCTCTGTCATTTCACTGCCATCAGAATTAAACCAAGCAATATCATTAATGCCTAAACCGTGAATGGGGCGACCTTGAAACCACTTACGTCGTCGAAATACTGGATGCTGATGGCGAAAATTAATGAGTTCGCGTGTAAAGTCTAGTAAATCCGAGTTCGCTTTATGCAAATCCCAATGCCGCCAAGAAATTTCATTGTCTTGGCAGTAGACATTATTATTTCCCTTTTGACTACAGCCAATTTCATCCCCCTCTAATAGCATTGGGACACCTTGAGATAGCATTAGGGTTGCTAAAAAGTTTCGTCGTTGCCGTTCGCGCAAACGCATTACTTCTGGATCGTCGGTTTCACCTTCTACACCACAATTCCAGGATCTATTATGACTTTCACCATCTCTACTGTCTTCCCCGTTTGCCTCGTTATGCTTTTCGTTGTAGCTGACCAAATCATTTAACGTGAAACCATCATGAGCAGTGATGAAATTAATACTTGCATTGGGGTTACGCCCGTTGGTTTGATATAGGTCAGGGCTACCGGTAAAACAGTAAGCAAATTGTCCTAAACTATCATCTACACCACGCCAAAAATCTCTGACTGTATCCCTATATCTACCATTCCACTCAGACCAACGCAGTGGAAAGTTCCCAACTTGATAACCTCCTTCTCCTAAATCCCAAGGTTCAGCAATGAGCTTTACATCTGCCAAGATCGGGTCTTGATGAATAATATCAAAGAAAGCTGATAGGTTATCTACCTCATATAATTCCCGCGCCAGCGCCGAGGCCAAATCAAAGCGGAAGCCATCTACATGCATTTCTGTCACCCAATAGCGCAGGCTATCCATGATTAACTTCAGAACTTGAGCATGACGCACATTCAGAGAGTTACCGCAGCCTGTAAAATCCATGTAGTAGCGAGGATCGTCCTTTACTAAACGGTAATATACAGAATTATCAATACCTCGCAAAGATAACGTTGGCCCGAAATGATTTCCTTCGCCAGTGTGGTTGTAGACTACATCTAAGATCACTTCAATTCCAGCAAAATGTAGTGCCTTGACCATTTGCTTGAATTCATTGACTTGTTGTCCCGCAGCCCCACTAGCACTGTAACTAGAATAGGGAGCAAAATAGTTAATGGAATCGTAGCCCCAGTAATTGCTTAATCCTTTATCTTCTAAATGTCCCGGATGAGATAGAAAATGATGTACTGGCATCAACTCAACTGCTGTAATTCCTAATTGCAGTAAGTGTTGGATTGCAGCAGGATGCGCCAACCCGGCATAAGTGCCGCGCAACTCTTCTGGAATAGCTGGGTGTAGTTTAGTAAAACCTTTGACATGAGTTTCATAAATAACAGTTCTATACCAAGGTGTAGCAAGCAGTTTATCACCTTCCCAATCAAAAGATTGATCGACCACAACACACTTGGGCATTATTTTGGCATCATCTAGTTCAGAAAAAACTAAGTCTTTTTCCTCAGCGTCTAGAGAGTAGCCAAATACAGAGGGATCGTTACTAAATTCACCGTCAATTGCCTTAGCGTAGGGGTCAATTAATAGTTTGTTGGGATTAAATCGATGACCCACCTCCGGTGCCCACATCCCATGCACTCTAAACCCATACTTTTGACCTGGGCCAACTCCTGGCAAGTAACCATGCCAAACAAAATTGTTTTTTTCTGTCAAAGGTATGCGAATTTCTTCGTCATCGTTATCAAATAAACAAAGCTCTACACCCGTTGCATTTTCCGAAAATAAAGCAAAGTTTGTCCCTTTACCATCCCAAGTTGCACCTAAAGGATATACATTCCCCGGCCATAAAGCTACATACATAAGTAAATCTTGAATATTAGTTTTTCTGTAAATAATTGACTTTGACTTTTTTGAATAATTAGTTAATAGTGAAAGTTACTAATAATTCTTTAAAATCACTAACATTAAAGTTTAACTTATAGATAATGTTATTCGATCTATCATTAGTAATAGAAATTTCTATTCCTTAAGTCGGAAAAATTAATGCAGAGAGCAACAGGCTGAAGGAAGGAAACTGGTGTCTCTGCGACACGCTGCGCGATTTGCTTAAGTAAAGCAACTTCAGCAAAGCTTCTTTCACCCTGCTCCACTTTGGCTACGCTACCTCGGCTCTGGTTCCATCAAGCGACTTGTACTGAGCTTGTCCTGAGCGTAGCCGTAAAGCCTGCGGCATAGCATAGCTACGCTTCGGGCGCAGCCTCTCGCAGAGAAGGGCGTAGTCGAAGTAAATCGAGATGCTCGACACAAGTCACGGCAAGCCCCCAGCAATAACTGCGTCTAAATGATAAGTCTTTAGCTGGATATGATATGACTTCTTTAAATGCGATCGCTCTATAGTTTAACTCATAGTGAATTACCCAACAGTCGCATCTGAACTGTAGAAATATGACAACGTGTCTTTTGACACCATTTTACTATAGGACTTAATATTTGCTGAAGACTCTGCAACAAAATATACCATCTAAATCGCAAATCTCTTTAATTGATTTTTTCTACTTACGTATAATAAAACACAGCTAAGAAATTAAGATTTTTTTGTAGTTTTGAATTATGCTATACATAACAGCACTATAAAAATTACTATGTTATTTGCTACCAATTATAAGCAAGTTGTGCTTACACTGGTGGGGAATTTAAAACAGTTAAGAAATTTTTCAGAAAAACTACATTTAGAAAATAATTGTCAACTAATTGACAATGCTATAAATCGGCTAGAAACAAATTCATTTTCTATTGCAGTTGTCGGAGAATTTAAGCGAGGCAAAAGTACATTTATCAACGCTTTACTAGGACAGGAAATCCTACCATCTGATGTCTTGCCTACAACTGCTACTCTCAACCGCGTGATTTATGGATCGCAACCACTGGTCAAAATAATATTTAAAGATGATGAACAGCGTGAGATAGCGATTAATAAACTGCCTAGTTTTGTGACAAAACTAACACCAGAATGTGAAGCTGTTGCTATGACTGTGAAAGAAGCAGTCATTTATTATCCAATAAACTGTTGTCGAAATAATGTAGAAATTATCGATACACCAGGCTTGAGTGACGATGAAAATATGACGGCAGTAACCCTTTCAATTATTCAAAAGGTTGACGCTGCTATTATGGTAACATCAGCTTTAGCACCTTTCGCTGAATCTGAAGGAAATTTTATCACTCAAAAGTTATTAACAAATAGCCTTGGTTGTATCGTATTTATCGCAACAGGAATTGACCACTTCAAACGCTCACAGGATGCAGATAAAGTAGTTAGAACTATTGAAAAACGGATCGCATCTTTTGTAGAGAATTGGGCAAAACAACAGTTTGATGCAAATTCTCAGGAATATAAATTTTATTTAAATAAGATTGGTAAACCAAAGGTTTTTGGTCTTTCTGCTTACCAAGCATTGTCAGCTAAAGTTAATAACAATGATGCTCTTTTAAACCAGAGTCATTTTGGAAAATTTGAATTGGCGCTACAGAAGCTTCTGCTAGAAGATCGGGAAAAAGTTATTTTACAAGTGGTTGTTAATCACCTAAGCGCTATAGCTATAGAAATTACCCAAATAATTAATAATCAGCAAAATGAATTAGAACTAAAACAACAAGTTTTTAGTAATAAATGTTATCAACTTCAAAATATAATTTTAAATTTCAATAAAATAAAAACAAAAAAAATCTTGCTGTTTAATCCGAATAATGACAAAATTAAAAGCCAAGTAAATTTATTAATAGAACAGTTAGAAAATCGATTAAAACAGACTGTTGAACAAGTTATTGAATCAATAGACGTAAATGCTACAGATGGCATAAAATTACAGCAACAATGTGCTAAGTACATCTCAAGTGCTGTGCAAAGCGCTAGCCAAATAATAGTAGACCAAATTCAAAATGTCATCCAGCAAGAGTTATCAGCAGCAGTATGGCAAATGCAGAGTTTGCTAGAAATAGCGCCTGAAGTGATGCATAGTGTTGAAATACATTTAACTCAAATTGATGATAATTTAGGTTTTAAAAGCTCGTCACTGCAAATAAGTAACTCGCTTAATCAAGCTTTTGAGCAATTCAATCGAGAGCAATCTAGTAATTTACTGATTTTATTTACTTGGAGTTCAGAAACATTTATTTTTAAATCTGAATTGAGTGGTTTATCTAGTGTCGTCGGTGATGTAGCTGGTTCTTTATTCGATTCTTTAGGAAAAGCTGTAGGTGTAGGATTTGGCAATTTGCAAAAAGCCAAGAACTTGAAAACTAATTATAAATCTAAAGTAATTGCAGAGATTGAAAACCAATTGCGATCGCACCAAACTAAACAATCAGTTGATGAGTACATTTATCAAGTATACAAAAATTTAGAACTCTTCAAAGTTAAAGTAGATCAAGAAATTAATTCCTGGATTGAAAACGTTCAGAATACACTTGCTAAACTCCAGGGAAAACAACAAGCTTTGGCTGAAAATCAGCGGAAAATACTCGATACAATGCGTAACGAAACGCAAACTATTCTAAATAATGCTTTGGTTTTATCTGAGCAACTCTACCAAAGTATCAATCTGGATAAGCGCGATAATTTTGAGAAAAAAACTTGTATAAATTGCGGTTATGCGAATGACTCAAATTGTAGATTTTGTATTAAATGTGGCACTCGTTTAACTATAAACGATTAATAATATCAAACTGCATGACCTTTGTAAAGTAGTCTATAAAATTATCATTTTTGCTGAACAGCAGTAAGCCTTTAATAACATAGGCTTTAGCATTTCTAATAAGATAAAACTGCTAACTATATCAAGAAATACTGACAATAATCCAAACCCTCATCCGAAAACAGTGCATCACGAGATGTATTACTTATCAGACTGCTTGCAAAGGTAGCTAGCGAATAAACTTCGGGTAGGTAAAGCCCGCCGTAGGCATCGCACCAACTATACAATGACCAGCAGCTAAGAGATGTTAAGCCCAAGCCACAGCAAATTTTGTTTATTTGCTCCAGATTTTGAGTCTATTGGGCATTAACAGACTTAGTAACAAAGACTGAAATTTTATAATTTCAAGTCTAAATATTTATTCAATAAATCACCTAGAGAGGATTGAAAATGGAAGCTGGAAATAATCATAATGCTCCTCTAGCATCACTCACAGATTATAATAAACTAGCGAATAACTTAGTAGTTGATTTGAAGAGACTGCGATCGTTTTCAGAAAAACTTAGTCTCCAACAGTCAATTTCATCAATTGATGATGTTTTACAACGAATTGAGGAGAAGACTTTCTGGGTTGCAGTTGTTGGAGAGTTTAAACGCGGCAAGAGTACATTTATTAATGCTCTATTAGGTCAGGAAATTTTACCATCAGATATTGAACCATGTTCCGCCACTCTCAATCGCGTTACTTATAGTTTAAATTCCTATGTGGAAGTGGAATTTATAGATGGTGAAAAAGAGAAGATAGCTATTGACGAACTTGCTAATTATGTGACGAAGTTAACACCAGAAGCCGAGGCAAAGGCTGCAACAGTGAAAGAGGCTGTTGTCTATTATCCAGCTACTTATTGTAAAAACAATGTAGATATTATTGACACACCAGGATTGAATGACGACCCTAGCATGACTGGTGTAACACTTTCAGTGTTACCTAGAGTTGATGCTGCTATTTTAGTAATCATGGCTCAATCACCTGTTTCAGAAGTTGAACGGGACTTTTTAGAGAACAAACTATTAACAAATGACTTAGGTCGTGTGATTTTTGTAGTTACTGGAATTGACCGCTGCAATCGACCTGGAGATGCTGACAAAGTAATTGCCAGTGTGAAAAAGCGTATTAGAGAATATGTATTAGAGCGAGCGGCACAACAGTGGGGTGAAAACTCGGCAGAATATGAAGTTTACTTGAAAAAGATTGGAGATCCAAAAGTTTTTGGTCTTTCTGCTTACCAAGCTTTGGAAGCGAAGCATAGCAAAGATGATGAATTGCTTGCTGAAAGCCGTTTTGTTGAATTTGAAAAGGCTTTAGAGCAATTTCTGGTTAGAGAGCGAGGAGCAATTGAGTTGCAAGTACCTTTAAATAGAGCGATCGCTACATCTGGAGAAATTTTATCAACAATTAACATTCAAGAAAGTGCCCTCAAAATGAAGCTAGAAGATTTTGAGAAAACCTACGAAACCTCTATTGCAGAAATTGCAGACTTGCGAAGCCGAAAAAAAGACGAAATGCAACTCATTGATAAAGCGGCTGAAAATGTCAGATATAATGTCAGACCTTTACTCAATAAGCTAGAAGATGATTTGAAGCAAACAGCGCTGCAAGTTATTGATTCAACAACAATAACCTCCAAAGAATTGAATAACAAGAAGGCTTTAGCTGAAAAACTGGGTCGCAAAGTTTCTACTAGTTTGCAAAATGCAGGGCAAAAGTTGGCTGATAAAATTCAGATAGAGATTCAACAGGGGTTAGCAGAAGAAGTAGACCGATTAAAAGATTTTGCTAATTCTGTAGTTACAGTCTTAAATCGCATCGAAATGCAGTTTATTGATGTTGAAGCTAATTCTAATCGCAAAAGAAATGCAGGTGGAGAAGCTATTGCTGCTGCTTTAGCTGTGTTCACTGGATTTGGTGGTATCTGGTCAGGTTTTAAAGCAGCTGGCATCAAAGGTGGGGTGATTGGTGCAGCTGGTAGCTTTGGGACATTGTTTGGTGCTGGGCTATTAGCTGGGTTAATCGGATTCCCAATTACCTGGCCTGTTGTGATTGCTGCTAGTGTTGTGTCTGTTTTCACAGGGGGTTGGCTTACCAAACTAGTGTTTGGTGGTGAGCAAGTGGAAACCTTTAAGGAAAATTACAAGGAAGCTATTATCAAGGAAATTGAAAAACAACTGAAATCAAATCCGATTAATCATAAAGTTGAGGATCACATTTCTACAAGTTTTGAGCATCTCAAACAAACACTAAGTCAAGAGGTCGAGGCTTTACTGGATAATACTCAGAATACTCTTTATGAACTAAACCGAAAACGGCAGCAGAATGAGACTCAAACCGAAGCAGAACATAAAGAACTTGATGAAATTCGGGCAGAAACAGAGAGAATTCTTGGTAGTGCCCAAAGACGCTCTCAAGAACTTGTGGAAATCATGAGTGTTTAAAAATTTGCAGGGCTGTGAGGTTTGAGATTTGATCGTACCTCACACTCTATACAATGAATTTTACAGTTTAGATATGAATTATGGAAAATCCATCAGTTCCCAATCCGACTGCGGCTGTTGACCTCAATTTTGGTCATTATTTGGAAATACGCGATCGCCAAATATCTGCTCACTTAGTAGGTGGAATTCCCGACTATGCCTTTTCTCTAGATCAAAAACTACGCCAGCAATTGATGGCTATGGGGCCAGTTAGAGCAATGGTGCAAACCTTAGTTGGTTGGGCGGTTCCTGTTGTCCAGCAACTACATCTCATGGAAAGTATTGCTGTTGGCCCGCAGCAGTATCCTAAAATCCACGCCCTTGGTGAAGATTGCGCTCACAGATTGGGTATTGGTGTTCCGCAGATTTTTATTTACCGAGATTCTACTTCTAATGCGTACACCATCGCCACTGATGACGTTGCACCAATTATTGTTCTTTCAAGTGATATTGTCGAATCTTTTACACCTGAAGAACTTAAGTTTGTTATTGGTCATGAATGCGGTCATATTCACAATTTGCATGGTGTTTATAACACTGTTTGTGAAATTATGACAAACCAATTAGCACAAGGAGTTTTACAGGTAGTTCCAACTCACGGAATGCTGGAACCAATTATTCAAGGTGGACTGACGATTTTTTTTAAACGCTGGAGCCGATGTGCAGAAATTACTTGCGATCGCGCCGGATTGATTTGCTCTGGTGATATCAATACGGCGGAAAATGCCCTAATAAAATTGATAACTGGTGGTGGCGATTTCTTGGGAAAAATCAATATTGAGGAATTTCGTAAACAATTGAGTAAAGTTCAATCTACTCCCCTCCATCTGATAGAGCTTTTCAATACTCACCCGTTGATTTCCAAACGAATTGCTGCACTCCACCTGTTTGCTGAGTGTGATATTTTCCATTACTGGCGGTCGGAATCGTCTTTACAAGATGCACGCAGCAAAGAAGAAACTGATAATTTGTGCGAACAGGTTGTTCGTGTACTACCTAAAGGATATTAAGGTTTTTTATGGAATCACCAACTAAATATATCAGCTATGACTTCAGCTATTTGCACCAAGAATTTCTAGAAATTATCAATGATTTTTCCGAAGGATTGCGCCTAGAAAAAGTTCAAAATACTATAGGTAAAAGGTTACTCAAACAGATACAGAGTCAAATTTCCCAAATTCTCACTCGTTTGGAAGCAGACTTTGTTCTCGTTGTTATAGGTGACTTCAAACGAGGTAAATCAACATTAATTAACGCTTTATTAGGGCAATCTGTTGTTACCACAGATGTGACAACAGAAACAGTGACAATTAATCACATCCAGTATGGTTCAGAACCGAAGATTCATGTTTGTTTGAGTGATGGTGGGCAAATTCAGATAGAAGCAGAAGAACTAAAATCAGAGCAACTTAGTTCAATTTTAGAAACTCTTCCTCAGACAGCTAGCCATTTAAAAATTGAGACTCCCGTTGAATGGTTGCGAGGGGTACGTCTTGTAGATACTCCTGGTACTGGGGATGTTTTTAAGCGTTTTGATCGTCAAGTTCACACTTATCTTTTACAAGCTGATGCAGTAGTATTCGTAGTATCAGCCCTCTCTCCGTTTGCAGAATCAGAACAAAAATTTTTGCAAATGTCTGTCTTACCTCAAGATTTTCCCAAAGTCTTTTTTACTCTGAATATGATGGATAATATTCAGACAGAACAAGAGGTAGAAAGATTATTAAAAAGCACCAAAAAAAAGATTAGCCGCTTGTTTCCTAATCCTCAACTTTTTGGAATCAGTGCTTTCGATGAGTTTTGTCGTCTTGAATCTCTTCCCAGACCAAATCCTGCTTCTGCATCAAAATTAGAAAAATCCTTCAATGAATTTCGCAAATCTTTGGAAGAAAGTATTCATTTGCAGCGTGATTTAATTCAACTCGACCGAGCCACCGATCATCTAGAACAGACGTTACAAGAATTTAGCGATAGCTTGTTACTTCTGCGTAATGCCATGCAAACAGACCGAGAGCGTTTAAGTCGAGCCATCGACCAATGCGAAGATCCAACCTCGGAATTATCCGCTAAGATTGCACAGCATATAAAGGTGATGAAAGATGATATGAATCAAATGTGCGATCAAGCTTGTCAGTGGATGAATGAGTTTATGAATCGCTTAGAAACTGAAGCAATTGCTGGCATTGCTAACTTTAAAGTTGAGGAGATTAAACGACATTTCCAGTTATTTTTGACAAATTCACTCAGGGAAGCGATTAATAACTGTCTGAGTGTTCATAAACCCAGTCTTTTTGAAACTATTAAGAAAGTTCAGAAAGCAATTGTCAGGGATTTACAACTTTTAACTGATGTCAGTAGCAGTATAGTAGATGGTAAAAGTTCGGGAGAGAAAGTAACTTCTCATGAGCATCCGTGGATAAACTTTGATGCTTTAGAAATATTGGCAGAGTGCGAACCATCTACTTTTGTTGCTGACCTCATCATCAGGAAAACGCAAGAGTTAGGTCCATCAAGGCAAGCGGTTAGTTACCAACAAAAACTACAAATCGCCTTGCCAGATTTTAAGCTAGCTATTATTCAAGAAATTCGTTCTTTGTATAATAGTATTGCAACTAAACTTGAGCAGCAAATCGAAAGTGCTTATCATCAAGATATTGAAATATCAGTCTCAGCAATGCGACAAGCGCAAGAAGTCAGCGCTAAAGAAGTACTGACAGTAAGTGCAGCTAATGAAACGTTGCAAGATACATTATTGCTCTTAAATGACATCCATAGCCGACTCAAGAAGCTCAAGCAAAAACTTTGCTCTGAAGATATGCTTTAAAAGCTCTAGAATTCAGAAATAGCAAAATTTTTCGGAGAGTGACAGAAGCTGTTTACGGACGCTATCGCTTCCGTTATGGATGGAAGAAACAAAATTAAGCATCTTACTCGGAAATTTTAAAAATCTCTAAATCCATAGGCAGAGCGCTTAATTAGTTTAAGCTTGTTATTGATACCTTCAATGCAACCACTAGTTGTCCTATTATCAAAATAAGCAATTATCTCATCAAAGCAACGGATAACAGTATTGTTGCTATTTGGAAAATATTGTTTAGCTTTTGAGAGCCAAATAACCAGTTTAAAGACTGCTGTATACCAATTATTAGTTTTATTAAAAATAGTTCTAATTTTCTCTTTTAGTTCATGCATTACCTTGAGAATATAAGACACCTCTTTTACTTGAATCAGCTTGTTTTTTTTGCTCATCATTTAAATCTGAATCGTTTTTTAGTAGAACGTATTTACTTTTATTAATTCCGGCTAATATTTTTTCATGTTCTGCCTTTTTTGATGATATTTTTGCTTTCTTTATTAATTGTTCTACATTCCGCTTTCCTTGTTTTCTCTGCGTATCTAATTCCTTGTTTATCTGAACCATAACGTGAAATCTATCTGCAACTACTTGAGCTTTAGGCATTAATTCTGCAACTAAACTTTTATACACTTTTCATAAATCTATACTGACTTTCTCTATTTGTTCTAAAACTTCAGTTCCCCACCATATAAGGGTTTTCTTGATTATCTCTGGAGTGCGATCGCTTAAAATTACGAGCAACTTAAGAAATAATTTTAATCCAAAAGCGGGTAAAAATAACCAGGAGTATCTGGGACTTACCCGTTAATAATTTCTAGTAGTGGGAATTTATGAACTTTTTCCCACTACAAGTTTCCCAATATTGGTAATGATTCACCAAGCATCTGGGGAATTCCGAATGTAGAAATAGAAAACCAAATTAAAACTTCTTCTTTTTTTTGAATTATTCATTAATTTTTGCAATCTCTGAATATTCTCTGGTACTACATTAAAAACTTTTGTGTCATTTCTGCTACTTGTAAGCGGTTGTTTCCCTATTCACGTATGCTGTTGATTAGCGGTTGCAACCAACTTTCTAACATATATCAATCATGAAAGAAAATGCACTAGCACTCCCCAAAAGTTGGTCATCATAACTGCAAAAGAATTACTAGAAGAGGAAATGGAAATTTGAGGAGGTGTCACAAAAGAATAAAAAGCGTAGTTTGCTGCCAACTCTTGGAGACGCACTCGTGTTCGGCATCGCACTGGCGCATGATTTTTTTTAAATATTTTTTAGTCTCTGTATTTTTATTCTTTTTTTAATCTATTCTCCAGAAATCTTAGTTATTGTTTTCTCCTCCCTCATTCATTCAATTCCTCTGAGAGCAAGCTTTCTGGCTTTTGTTCGGCGTCGAACTTACATTAAATTAACTTAATTCTGCATTGAACCATAGTTTGACAAGGAGTGATAAACATGGCATCTATTAACGGTACCCTTGGTAACGACAATCTGACTGGGACTCCAGAAACTGATTCCATTTTCGGCGATTTAGGTGATGATACTCTTGATGGTTTTGGTGGTGCTAATGAGTTTGTCTTCAACAATGTAATTGATGTCCTCGTTTTTAATTTTGGCGTGTACGTGTATAGTACTGATGGTTTTGACATCATTAAAAACTTTTCTCTAAATGGTAATGATGATAGCGTTATCAGTATTGACCCTGTAAATCATAACTATAACCATGTCAATATAGATATATTTGCAGTTGCCCCTGACTTTGCGAAATTTAGGTCGGGAAAAACCAAATTCATTTACGGTACCAAAGGTTTTGACACAATCCAAGGGACCTCGGCAGACGATAATATTTATGGTTTGGAAGGCAACGATGTACTGCATGGCAACAATGGTTACGATATTTTGTATGGCGGCCCGGGCAATGACAGCCTTGACGGTGGTGAAAATTCTAACGAACTGTACGGTGGTTTAGGCAATGATTATTTGAATAGTGGAAAATTTGGTGGTAATGTACTATATGGCGAGGAAGGCGATGACATTTTTGATGGCATTCACGGGACTGATAAACTAATCGGTGGAACTGGCAGCGACACTTATATTACTTTTGTATTCGGGTCTGAGGACAATTTAATCACCGATAAGTTTACCAATAAGATTGTAAAATTCAATATCATAGAATACTTGAATGAAGGAACCGATACGGTTGAGGCTTCGTTCGACTACAAATTGGGTGACAACCTAGAGAACTTGATTCTCACAGGTAGTAGCGATATTAATGGCATAGGCAACGCCCTGGACAATCGAATTGAGGGGAATGCCGCTCACAACTTTTTGATTGGCGACGATGGCAGTGACCACTTGTTTGGCTATGGGGACTACGACATTTTGGTTGGTGGAGTTGGTAATGACACGCTTGAAGGCGGTGCTGGTAACGACTTCTTAAATGGGGGTTCTGGTAGCGACACACTCGTTGGCGATGCTGGGAACAACACACTTACAGGCGATGCAGGTGCTGATACATTTGTCTTCAACTTTAGGTCTGAAGGCATTGATATCATCAAGGACTTCAGCAACTTGGAGAGCGACAAAATTCAGATTTCCACATTTGGGTTTGGCACTACTTCCACTAAGGAGTTTAGTTACAACAGCAACACTGGTGCCTTATCCTTCCAGGGAACCCAATTCACTACTCTTGAGAACAAGCCTAATTTCATACCCAGTCTCGATATTGAGCTTCTTTCTGAGGGTCTAACCTCTTCAATTAGCTTGGTCTTGTAGTGCCTAAGCAAACCCAAATTTTAGATACTACACTCCAAAAACAATCACCCCACTTAGAGGATGTTTGAAAAGTCATTTTCAACCTGTCGAACTACTAGGAAACTAGATTGTTTTTCTTAAGGCATAACGAATCCAGGTAGTTATCAGATCACATTAAATTAACTTAATTCTGTACTGAATCATAGTTTGAGAAGGAGCGATGGACATGGCATCTATTAACGGTACTTTTGGTAACGACAATCTGACTGGGACTTCAGAAACTGATTCCATCTTCGGCGATTTAGGTGATGACATTCTTGATGTTTTTGGTGGTGCTGATGAGTTTGTCTTCAACAATGTAATTAATGTCTTCATTTTTGATTCTAGCGTGTACGTGTATAGTACTGATGGTTTTGACATCATTAAAAACTTCTTTAAAAATGGTATTAGTAATAATAGCGTTATCAGTATTGACCCTGTAAATCACAACTATAACCATGTAAATATAAATGCAAATGTATTTACGGGTGATCGGCCGGGATTTGGAGTGCCTAACCAAATCTAAATTTTAGACACTACACTCCAAAAACAATAACCCCACTTAGAGAATTTCTAGGCGGGGTATGAATTGAGTATGGCTACTATTTTTCTTTGCTGTCGAAAATTTCCTCAGTTTCATCAATAATCATCAAGTAACTTGATAAAAACTTTACAAATATCCTTTAAGGTGACTTTCCCCGTGTTCTCTCAAAGCCTATTTTATCAGTGGTGGCAATTGAGGTTGGCAAGCTTATTAACTTTAGTTGCAGCGATCGCAGGAGCCAACGAGTGTGTCCTAGCCCAGATAGTACCCGATAACACATTAGGTCAGGAAAGTTCTGTTGTTACACCTTCTTCTAACTTTATAAACGGTGGAGCAATTCGGGGGGGCAATCTATTCCACAGTTTTAAGCAGTTCAACGTTAAAGAAGGAGGAGGAGCCATTTTCATAAATCCTCCTGGCATTGAGAATATTATTAGTCGGGTGACAGGGGGGAACCGCTCCGAGATTCTCGGCAGGCTCGGTGTCTTAGGTAGTGCTAACCTGTTTCTGATTAATCCGTCGGGGATTATCTTTGGGCCGAATGCCCAACTTAATATAGGAGGTTCGTTTGTAGCAACAACAGCAAATGCCATCGGGTTTGGTGAGCAAGGCTTGTTCAGTGCCTCAGTTCCTAATTCTCCTCCACTCCTAACGATCAATCCTTCAGCTTTGCTATTCAATCAAATTGCTAAATCGATTACCAATCAATCTACAACAGGTCTGCAACTTCCTGCCAATCAAAGTTTGTTGTTGGTAGGTGGTGATGTGAACTTAGAAGGGGGGAAATTGTCCGTTCTCAATGGTCGAGTCGAATTGGGAGGATTAGCAGAAGAAGGAACGGTAGGGCTGAATATAGATGACAAAAATCTGCGTTTGAGTTTTCCTGATAATGTAGCGCTAGCAGACGTATCCCTTACCAAAGGAGCTACAATCCAAACCAGTTTTGAACGAGGTGTCGGTTCTCAACTAGGCACTGGCGATATCCAGGTACAGGGTAGACGTGTCACAATCGCTGATAGTTCACAGATTGTAGCTAATAACACAGGAGCAAAAGCAGGAGGGACACTTACCGTCCGCGCCTCTGAGTTGGTGGAAGTCCTTGGAGCAAGCCGCCTGTTAGCTGAAACTTATGGTGTCGAGACTGGTGGAAATTTGACGATTGACACTGGAAAGTTGATTATTCGGGATGGGTCAGAGATAGCAGCTGGTACTTTTAACTCCGGACAGGGGGGGACTGTGACTATAAGAGCCTCTGATTCTGTAGAACTGAGTGGAACATCGGCTGATGGTGCGAATTTTAGCAGAATCATAACTCAGACTGATGGTGTCGGAGATGCCGGTTCGGTGAGCATTGAAACTGGGCAATTGATTGTTCAGGGTGGGGCACAAGTCTCAACTGCTAGTGCTAAGACTAGTTCCGGACAAGGAGGACTGTTGTTTGTAAGAGCCTCTGATTCGGTGCAACTGATTGGAACATCAACATCCGCTGATAATCCGACACCTAGTGGTCTGTTTGCTTTGGGGGAAGGTTCCGGTCAACCTGGAGACTTGACGATTGAAACTCGCTTCTTTATTGTCCGGGATGGGGCAAGAGCCTCAGCTTCCAATTTAGGCTCGGCTCAGTCGGGGGGGAGGTTGAGTGTGACCGCTTCCGAATCAGTGCAACTGATTGGAACATCGGCAAATGGTCAGAACAGAAGCGGCTTGCTTGTTGGAAGCACAGGTACCGGATCTGCCGGAGAACTGACAATTAAAACTGAGAAATTGCAAGTTCTGGATGGAGCATTTGTGTCTGCCCGTACTGTGAGCGAGGGACGAGGAGGAAACGTAACGGTGAATGCTTCTAACTCTATAGAGCTAAATGGCACCTCAGCCGACGGTCAGATGCCCAGCCTCTTGACAACTGAAACCACAGGTGTGGGAGACGCCGGGAATTTAACGATTGAAACTGGGCAGTTGACTATCAAAAATGGCGCACAGATAACCAGTAGCAGCACAGGACTTGGAAGAGCAGGCGATTTTAAAGTACAAGCAAGCTCTCTGAGTCTTGACCAGGGAAGTATTACCTCGCAAACGACATCCGGTAATGGAGGAAACATTACTCTATCAGTAAAAGACCTCTTACTGCTGCGCCGTGGCAGTGAAATTTCCACCACCGCAGGCACAGCACAACAGCGTGGAGATGGTGGTAGTATCAATATTAATTCTAAATTTATTGTTAGTATCCCCGAAGAAAACAGTGACATCAGCGCTAATGCTTTTTCAGGTGCAGGTGGAAATGTCCAAATTAATACTCAAGGTATTTTCGGTATTGAGTCACGCCCAAAACCAACCGAAAAAAGTGACATTACAGCGAGTTCGGAATTGGGAGTCACTGGCGAAGTAACTATCAACAGTCCAGATACTGACCCCAGTCGCGGCTTAATTCAACTACCCTCTAACCTCGTGGATGCATCCCAACAACTTGCCCAAGGTTGCACACCCAGAGGAAGACAAAACGCCAGTAGTTTTATCGCCACCGGACGTGGTGGATTACCTCAAAGTCCTAATGAACCGTTGCGAGGACGAGCAGTGATTACTAGTTGGGTAGATTTGCCCGAACAAGTAACACACAGAGTCACGGATAAATCATCTACTGCATCTATGACCAAATCTGACGATCGCATTGTAGAGGCTCAAGGATGGATTGTCGATGCTAATGGTGATGTTATGCTTGTGGCTCAATCTGTGCAAAGTTATTCTATTCCCTCTGCCATATCCTGTAATCAATGATATCAAGTCCGGTAAGTGATTTACCGAATCCCGACGATAGAAGACAGATATGATTGGCAAACCCAAAAGCATATTTGTTTGGGTTGGATGCTGTTTACTTTTTCTAGCTTTCTTGGGAGTGCTTCTTTTGGTGACGAGTTTACGCTCTGAAATTAAGAAGATAGATGTCTAAAAATTAATCCGACGATAGATTTCAGTCAGGGGAATTTCTACGTTTAAACTGTGCAACATAATCGTCCGCTCAAGGTTAGAGTGAACTTGCCATAGCCAGCAATCGTTACTGTTACGATCCAAGTTGTGATATTGCTCAATATAGGGTTCAGTTTGGCTTACAAGCAGATATTCACAAAAGCTGGCAATCGAGCGATATTTTCTGAATTTGTCCCCTCGATCATAAGCTTCAGTCGAGGGTGATAGAACTTCGACAATAAGCATTGGATTCAGAATTTCATCATTGCGATTGCCATTGAACTCTGGTTCGCCATTAACAACCATCAAATCGGTATAAGTCCCACACTGATATTCAGGAATCCAAACTCGCAAGTCGCTATTATACAAACGAAAATCCGTGTCTCTCAGCAAAAAACCTAAGTAAATTAAGAAGTTGCTGGCGATCGCACTGTGAGATTCCGACCCTCCCGACATAGTAATAATCTCTCCGTTACGGTATTCATGGCGTTCGGGGTTTGTTTCTTCCATAGCCCGATACTCGTCTAACGTGAGGTGAGTTGTTATTATATCTGGGGGACTGGTTTGAGCAAAGACCACAATCAGACCTCTTGAATAATTAGCTCTAAAACTATTATCAGCAACGAAAGGAAGAATTGCTATTGAACGGTGGAATGCCGCAGCCTCCAAGTGGGATATGATGTGCTTTCATCGGCTGCTTACTGATGCGTTTCATTGCCTTTGGGCAAGAATTTATCAAATTTACCAACAGCAAGGAAATACTGGTAGAGACGGCGTGGCGCTCTTAATGGGAACGAGTGCTGGAATATGCCGAGATGTCACGCCAACTGGCGCCTGCTCTGTGCCGCAAGCGTCCCTCACCCCTAGCAGCAGGGCAAGCCAAGTCATAGTCATGGGCTTGTGGCATTGTCCACGCTCTCGGTATGGTTAACTTTCTCTTCGATTCCTCCCAGACTCCTCATATCAAAGCTAGCGAACTTTACCAAGTCTTTGGCGTAGCGGAAAGTACCGGACAGGGGAAATCTAAAACAATTCGGGACGCGATGAAGATTAGCTACTATAACACGACTTGGTGTTTGCCCAACCGACTGGATAGCCATCCGACTGCGCGGTTAATTTCCATCAATGGATTCCCTATAGATGCGCGTTACACTTCCCGCGAGATTCAAGAAGAAGCATTCCGCAGAGGTTTAATTCCCTATTTATCACCTATAAACGATTCCTTTTGAGATATAAAAGTGCCTAAAGTCATAGTAAAATACTTTTCAAACAACCTCTTAAACATTGGATATCAGGAATGTTTCTAGCGTCAGTGAGGAAAAGACTCCCAATTCATCATAATTAGCAATTAGTTGAGACATTTCGTAATTATTAATCAACCAATTGGCGATTAGAGAAAAAGGAGTGCCTATACTGATTGAACTAGGACAATTAATAGAAACACCGTCAGGTAAATAGTAATATTTATGCCCTGACCTATGCCAATTAAATTGAGTGACTATTGGTTCGGAAATCTTCAGATTGGGAGTAATAGTCATAGATATCCCTTGCCAATGACCACTAAAATTCCGTTCTGGTAATTGATTTAATTCAGTTGACCAGTATTTACTAGGGAATCCATTACAATCTTCACGAATATTTGCGGTATGAAATAAATTTCCGCTCTCGTCGTAAACAATACCTACACTATGTCGTAAATCTTCATACCGAAAGAATAATTCTATCCCAAAATACGAGTTGGGTTTTAACTTCACTGTTGCCCAAGTAGCATGACCCGAAGCAAAGAAATATCCTCGCATCGTCTCGCGTGATGGGTGAAAAAGTCCATTATCTAAGCTATTTGACAGAAAATTAAATTCCCAACTCTCTTGCTTATTTTCGCCATTTGCATAACGATAAGTATTAGTATGGACAATTTTAGTCTTTTCTGGATTGCTTTTAAAACTTCTCAGACTTTCAAATGATTCTTTGACATCACCAACTGGTGTATATCGCGTCCAAATTCCATGCCAATTGAGTAAATGATTAGTACAATAATTCCAATTTCGTTCTTTTGCATCCATAATATTTGTGTCCAAAGTATATTTAAAATCTCTTTGTGAAAATACTATTATGATCCATACCAAGGGCGGGCAAGATTGCTCACCCCACATGCAAATTAGATGTGTTTTAGCTTAGTCAGCACAACTGCCAAATTTTCACTGTCTTATCATCACTACCGCTAGCAAGAGTCATACAATCTGAACTAAAAGCGACAAAGTTTACTCCATCGCTATGTCCACTCAAGGTACAAATAAGTTCCCAATTCTCTACATTCCACAGCTTAATAGTATTGTCATAACTACCACTAGCAAGGATTTGACCATTCAGGCTGAAAGTAATGGAATGAATCGGTTTGGAATGATCGGTGAGGGTGTGCAGCAGTTTCCCAGTATTTAAATTCCACAGTTTAACAGTGTGTTCTTGACTCCCACAAGCGAGAGTTTTGCCATCTGGACTGATAGCGATCGCCCAAACTAAGTTAGAATTGCCAACAAAAGTTTGCAATAATTCCTTAGTGTCTAGACTAAACAATTTAATAGTACGATCTAAACTGTCGCTGGCAATAGCCTGACCATTGGGAGTGATTGCCAAGGAAGAAGCTGCCCAAGAGTCTTCAGGTAGCTTTCCAATTTCTTTTCCCGTCGTTAGATTCCATAGCTTGATTGTATGATCCCGACTGCCACTAATCAGAGTCTGACTATCTGGGGTAATTCCTAAAGAATATACTGAGTCTGAATGTGCAGTAGAGAACCAATTTCCAAGGTTGCGAACTAGTTTTCTCGTGTTGAGATTCCAAATTTTGATGGTTTTATCAGCGCTACCACTGGCAAGTATTTGACCATTGGGACTGATGACAACACTATTCACTGTATGTGAATGACCCTCAAGAGTCTCTAAGAGTGTTCCAGTCTTCAGATTCCAAATTTTGATGGTTTTATCGGCACTACCACTAGCAAGAATTTGACCATCAGGACTGATGGCAACACTATTGACTGTATCTGAATGGTCAGTGAGTGTGTAGATACATCTCCATACCTGAGTTTTATTAGTTGGAGTTTTAACAATTGGAATCCTGAAGCTTTTTTTAGTATTTGGAGCTTTTGCGATCGCAATCTTGTAGCCTTCTTTAAATGTTTGGATTTCTGGCTTCATTGTCGGTCTGATTGCTTGCACTTTCTCCTTGGCATACTCATGCAATTCATCAATAGAAATTAGCCCATTTTTATCTCGATCTGCTGCACCAGTTTCAATCCCCTCTACTATGTAATGAGTATAAATGCCTGCTTCTTCGGCTTCAAAGGATTGTCTTGCAGCAGTAGAAGATGCAAGTAGCGCACACCCTTCACAAGTAGACTTTGCTTGCCAATCCACAGCAAAAGCTCCACTATAACAACAGTCAAGAATCACAACTTGCTGTCTGGAGGGGCTTCTTTTCATAATATCTTGCACAAAATTAGCTGGCACTGCTGTTGAATGGAAGGCATCTTTGCGAGTGCTACGAGTTGCCAAGTAAAGCCTACCATCATGGTCATCTGTAATTCCATGACCAGAGAAAAACAGAAAGGTCAAATCATCCTTTTTACAATCTGCAAATAGCTTTTGAATAGCTATTTGCATTGTCATTAAATCTGGATTTACCAGTGCTTCTACTTGGTCAAAACTACCTAACAGCGGATTTTGTAACACTCGCTGCATTGCTTTGACATCCTTATCAGCTGTCGGAACTAGCGGTAAGCCAGCTTCGTATTCGCTCACTCCAATCAGCAGTGCGACCTTCTTAGGCATTCGAGTCTCCCTGAACGGTTGCTAGCAGTTCCTTTGCTATTCTCTCGGCCTCTAATAGCTCTTGGCGGCTACTAGCTTCAAGCACAACCTTCTTATTATTGGCTTCTACTGTCACCTTGATTGGTTTGTCACCCAAGCGATCGCCTAAAAAACCCAAAAATCCTTTAATATTCTTTACACTCACTTCTGCTGTCAGCATTCCTACCAAAAACGAAATCCCTGGTTTGCTTCCCTCTTCTGGATTCAGGTCTTCTGTACGTACAACTCGCTCTACTTCCTCCAGGTTGCTGAGTCGATTCAATAAATTCTGTACTATTTCCTGCTTTTCTTCTGGATCTAACTCTGGATCGTTAAGAGCAATAGTAAAGATTACATTCGATAGTGCAGTCATAATAGCTCCTTAAGTACTATCATCGTTGTTGTAATTAAGTTTATTTATTTCACTTGCTATGGTGGAGATAACAGTGACAAATTCTTCCACTGCTAGATAAGTTGAATAATCCCTTGCCATACTTAACAGATTACCGTACTTTACATACACGCCCGAACGATTATATATTCCCCAGTCAACCCCTGTTTCAAATACAATTCGGATCGGCAGAGAGCATCGAGAAATCCCATCTAAGGGAGCCTTAGCTTGAAACTTCAGAAAGAAGGTGGGGAGAAAAAGAGTTTAATTACCCTTGATTTTGCCTTTTCATACTTGTAGAGACGGTTAGTTGCTGCTTAGAAAAACTATGACAGCGTGTCTTTTGACACGATTTTACTATTACAGCCACAATGCTACGTAGTGACTGTTTTTACTTGGTGTGAGAAAGAACGTGAAAAATGATTTTTTGTTGCTAACAGTTGCTTTACCGAGTTTACTGATAGTGTCTCCTAGTTATGCGGTTGAAAGTGAAATTGAGCAAAGAAATACTAATAAATCAACCGAAGTTATTTCAGATATTCCGAGTTTGAGTGAAATTGAGCTACCCGCCACTAATGCCGAATTATTATCTCAACAATCTGTACCGATTGAAGTTAATCCAGAAGAAACTCAGCCAGAAACAGAGCAAACTCCGAGCGATGATGCAGACATTTCTATAGAAGCGATCGCAGAACCAGACAACCTACCTCAATCTACTCCAACTTACGTAATCGATCGAGAAGAAATTAAAAAGCAGGGTGCTGCAAGTTTAGCCGATATTTTGAAAAGAATGCCTGGTTTTGCCATCAATGATGTCGGTCATGGTGCAGATATTCACACAGGTACATACTACCGGGGAGCCTCAATTAATCAATCTGTATTTTTGATTAATGGTAGACAAATTAACACTAATGTCAACACTTATCATGGTGGAACTGATTTAAATAGTATTCCTGTAGAGGCAATTGAACGAGTAGAACTATATAGTGGTACAGCCTCCGCTTTATTTGGTTCCTCGGCCTTTGGAGGAGTTGTCAATATTATTACCAAAGAAGGTTATGGCAAGCCTAAATTCGATGCTAGTGCAGAATTCGGCTCATTGAATTTAAATAATCAACAAGTGACTTATGGTGGTTCATCTGATAAAGTCAAGTACAACTTTAGCTTTGAAAGATTCTTTACAGATAACCGTTACCGCGTCCCTGTAGGTGCAGCAAATCGTGATAGTCAGGGTTTTTTATCAAATGCAGACACAGCGACAAGTACATACTTTGGTAGCATTGGAGTAGATTTAGATCAAAAAAATTCTTTGAATTTAGATGTTACTGCACTCAGCAGTCGTCGCGGCTTAATTTATTTTGGGTTCCCTCTGCAAAGAGATAGATTGGACCACGATGGTTTAAATGTTGGCTTATCTTGGAAAACTCGACTAGGTAATGGCGAAAGCTCTAATCTTACAACCTCAATTGGTTATAACCAAGATTATTTTAGCACTTATGGCCCTACAGGAGCATCATTTTATCGTAGAGGGTCTTTAGATACACAACAACTCACAGCCAGGGTCGATCATGAGTGGAAAATTACTGCCAATAATAAATTGCGTTGGGGACTAGATTTGAAAAACACCGACTTAACCGGTGATGTTTTGAGTACCAATCCTATTGCTATTACCAATAACGAAACTGAAAATAGAAGTTTGTTCAATACAGCTTTATTCGCTGTCAATACTTGGAATATTAGCGATAATTTTCTGATAGATTTAGGGCTAAGACAAAGCTTTGATAGCCAATTTGGAAATTATCTCAACCCTAGTGTTGGTTTACGTTATGCCGTCACGCCAATAGTAGCAGTGCGTGGAAGTTGGGCAGGTGGACAACGCAATCCTGGGTTAGATCAGTTGTATGTTTATGATACGGTTCATGGTTGGGCACCTAATCCTGATTTAAGCCCAGAAATTGGTTCAACTTGGACTGCGGGAGTCGATGTTAATTTTTCGGAAAATCTGATTGGACAGTTTACTTACTTTGGTAGTAGTATAGGCGATCGCTTGGGAGTCATCGCCGGAAAATGGGCAAACATTGGATTAGTAGATACCAATGGTTTAGAGGCTGCATTGCAATTAAAAATTGCGGCTGGCTGGTCAACTTTCCTCAACTATACTTATACAGATTCCCAAATAAAAACAGGCACAGAGAAAGGTTTACAATTAGGTTTGATTCCCTACTCTGTACTGCAAACTGGTGTAGGTTATCAAAATTCAGGTTGGCAAGCTAACTTGTATGTTACCTACAATAGTGGCGCTCGCAGATCCATCTTTGCTAACCCTACTGACAAGCCTACAGATTTTGCACCGTCTTTCGTCAATTTAGATTTGAGCGGGCGTATACCTCTAACTAGCAATTTAGGACTAACAGTTTACTTAGAAAATATACTCGATGAGCAATATGAGCGAGTTAATCGCATATATAGCCCTGGATTTACTTTTCGTTTGGGTTTAAACGCCAATTTTTAGATATTCAATGTAGAGGGTTGCAGTTACAATCTCTCTACATTGAAATTGCATTACTATTTGCTGGCAGAGAAATTATATTCTCCAAGACTACCACCAATACCATTGCTCAAGAAAGCTGAAAAAGATCCTCCGATTCGCAGGGTAGAACCGGTTTGTGAGAGATTGCCTTGATAGTACTGATAAGGAAAGTTACTAGAAGACTTACGGACAAAAGCAATACGTCCCGAACTAGGGCAATAGAAGCCTTCAATCGCATTCCCAAAGATGCTTCCAGAGATGGGTTTGCAGTTGAGAGTGCTTGCAGGTTGGGTGATGACAAGAGAGCCAAAACTTTGATTTCCTATTACAGACCAAGTGCCAGCCACGCTTGTCGGCCAGCCATCAGCATAAGCTGAACTTACCCATGAAAATGTTCCACAACAGACAGCAATAGCTGTATATGTTTTTAAATTATTCTTCATAATTTTTCATCGAAAAATTATACAATGGATTTTATATGTAGCAAAAAAAATATCATCAAGAACGTAATAATTACTATTAAATTTACAAAAAATTACGAAAACTTACCCAGGTTATAATTCTTCTTACGAAGAATTTTTTGTTACTGTCCTTCAATACAAATAGCTGACATGAGAGCCAGAATTGAAAATAAAATACTTTTGATTCACCACGAAGATTTACCAGAGTTTAAGAAGGGTGGTTCGGTGGTGAGAAATTCTTATTTTTGGGCACTACGTTCAATTGCTGGTCAAGCTTCACGTTATCGTGATTGGGAATACGAACCGGAGGTTTGGCTAGCGCTTTCACGAATGCTTTTATCGTTTGCTGAATCTGGATATTTGGGTATTAGGGAAACTTTGCTAGAGTTTCCCTTGTCTCAAGGAGAAATTCCTAATTTGCTGCGAGATGTTTCCACTTGGGAGTAGGGATGTATAGCTGTCATTGTTGTTAACAAATCCTTTACTAGCTTCCGGTTGAAAATGATTAAGATTAGAGATATCAAGCGATTACTGTAAATATTTGTATTTTTAATTTGTAACCACGGATTTTAAAATCTCTAAACATCTCTTCTACATAGATGCGTAGCTGCTGATTGCAGAGTACGAGCGATCGCTATATATTTCTATTAAGGATTCAAACAAAGAAATGCAAACATTGGGAAAAAGGTGGGCAGCAGCCCACCCTAAACCATTATTTACTTAGCAATACTTTAAACAGGTGCTTCAGTAGCACTTTTGCCAACTAGCATTGCGGTATTTTCGTCGCTTTCAAGGATACCGAATTCAATCAACAATTCTTCTAACTCTTCCATCTCGATAGGTGTGGGGACAGTCAGATTCTTGTTGTTGATGATCTTTGTACCTAATGTCCGATATTCGTTAGCTTGGTTGCTGTCAGGTGCATACTCGTTAACAGTCATGCGGCGCAATTCTGCGTGTTGCACAATGTTGTCACGAGGTACGTAGTGAATCATTTGGGTGTTCAAACGTTTTGCCAGGGTTTCGATTAGGTCGATTTCCCGGTCAACGTTACGGCTGTTACAAATCAAACCACCCAAGCGCACGCCGCCAGTGTGAGCATATTTGAGAACACCACGAGCAATGTTGTTAGCTGCATACATTGCCATCATTTCACCAGAGGTAACGATGTAGATTTCTTGTGCCTTACCTTCACGGATAGGCATAGCGAAACCACCGCACACAACGTCACCCAAAACGTCGTAACTTACAAAATCAACATCTTTGTAAGCACCGTTTTCTTCCAAGAAGTTGATAGCGGTGATAATACCACGACCAGCGCAACCCACACCAGGTTCAGGACCACCAGACTCTACACAACGTACATCGCGGAAACCGGTCAGCATTACTTCTTCGAGTTCAATATCTTCTACAGCACCGCGTTCAGCAGCCAATTGAAGAACACTTGTTTGAGCTTTACTGTGTAGCATCAAACGGGTAGAGTCAGCTTTGGGGTCGCAACCGACAATCAGGACGCGCTGACCCATTTCAGCCATTGCTGCAAGGGTATTTTGAGAAGTGGTAGATTTACCAATACCGCCTTTACCATAGAAAGCTATTTGTCTAATCTTTTCGTCAGTCATGGTTGTGTTTCCTACAATGATTTAGTTGATGAGTCGGAAGCTGGATGTGAAATATTCACCTTGGTGCCGTAGGGAAGTAGAGCCTGTTGGCAATCGCACCCTGGCAAAAACAGTTAAAATCAGAACATATTTACCCACGAAACGATGGCTTAAGAGATAGAGAAATCTAATCTCCTAATAAAGAAGTCTTTGACACTATGACTTCAGAATTATCAAGCTGTTGTAACCAATCCCAAATGGTTGCTCAAGCCTTAAGAGTGGTTGCAGCAGGAATTCAAATGAACGCAGATTTGTTCCTTGAACCACACAACCAACCAAATTGCAATCCACTCTTAAATGGTCGCTACAACTTTTCTGATTTTGCTGATGTCAAGTATCTAAGAAAATCTATAGCGCTTCTCGTTTCGTGATTGATGCAGCAGGATAAATTCCAGCCTAAAAATGATAGCTACCAGTGCAGTAATATAATACCTGCACAGGAAACATCTGATACTCTGGCTGAGTAATATCTTGGTGACTTTTGACAGTATGGTTAAATTCCTATAAATTATGGAATTACACCATTCTGCTTGAAGTTTTCGTTCCAAAAGTCAGCAACTGCTTCAACTTAGTTTGCGGTTGGAAATGTTTACTCCCGCAAGACAAAGTTAGTAAATATTCTGTATTCCTATTGAATTGTCAGGCTGTACTAAGAGTCTTTCTTCCCAGACTCCAAGAGTAATTGCCTTTGGCGGGTAATGCTCTAGCTAGGTTAGCCAACTCTTATTGGCTTGTACCCAGATAAATTTTGATTGACTTCAAGTTGTTACAAAGGCTACTATCCTACTCAATCTATTTTTAGATTTTCGTTAAAAAAAGATGTAGCTAATTGAAGGGGACTTACCAGAGCAAAAAAACTTTCTTGAGCTTGCCTCAAACTTGTCTTGAAGTCTTTTTGTGTTTTCACTTGTTTGATTCCTATAAAAACCATAACATACATCTCACTAATTAATTTGCCGAATCTCAAATTATTTATCTATTTAATAGAAGATTATCTTTATAACCTTTAATAGCCATAGATTACACCCTCGTTAGTAGCTAGTTAAGCAAATTATTTATCATAGCCAATATGTGCAGTTAGATACTTTTGGAAATTTGATAAAAGTATTTAAAACTAATGTTTGAAAAAGAAAACAGAAATTCTTATTTTTGCAGTCAAAAATTTTGTCATCATATTGAACTAGCAGTCTCCCTAGCAGTTTCTCGCAGCCGCTCCACATCGCGCATCGGTGGTGCACCAAAGAGCCGCTTGTACTCTCGGTTGAAGTGCGAGGCATCGTCGTACCCCACTCGATAAGCAGCACTGGTAGCGTCAAGATTTTCCCCCAGCATCAGACGGCGAGCCTCTTGGAGCCGCAGTTGCTTCTGGAACTGCAAGGGACTCATGGCAGTGACAGACTTGAAGTGATGGTGAAAGCCAGAAACACTCATTCCCAGTTCTCGGGCGATGCTTTCAATCTTGAGCGGCTCGTTAAAGTCTTTACGAAGTCGCTCGACGGCTCTGGCGATGTGGTAGGTGTAGCCACCCAGAACTGCAATATGACGGAGCCGATTACCTTGCTCTCCCATCAGGAGTCGGTAAATGATTTCCCGCTTAATCAGTGGTGCGAGAACATGAGCTTCAGCAGGAGAATCTAAAAGCCTGACGAGCCGCACTACAGCATCCAACAGATTTGCATTCAACGGACTTACGTCAATCGCTTTCACATCAGCACGGCTGCGCGAGGGATACCCTGCCTCGACCATCACTGAGCCAACGAGAGTGGGGTCGAGATCGAGGCGAAGACTAAGGTACGGTTGCGCCTTGGACGCTTCCAGAATTTGGCTGATAATTGGCAGTTCGACCGTAGCCAGTAGATAATGCATCGGGTCGTACTGATAGCGATCGCTACCCAAAAGAACTTCTTTGCTGCCTTGAGCAATCGCACAAAAGGCAGGTATAGAGACACTATGAACGCATTCCGAAGGCGAGGAGGCGCGATTGAAGTGCAATCCTTTGAGCGGCTCAATCGTCCCATCATGAGGAATCGCGTGTGCGATCCGCTCTTTGAGTTCGTCTCTGTTGGCTTGCGCTCTCTCTACCTGGCGCTTTGCCTGCGGGTCGTTCATTAAATTGCGATCGGACTTTTCACTCGTTTTGGCAGGGTTCATTTCTAAGTTTGCAGAATTGTACAACGATCTTAGACGATCGTTCTATTGCTTGTTCTTCAAGATTCTTAGAATGAAGCTAAAGCAATGAAAAATGATTTCGACTTCTTATAAGCATTCTGGATTTTTATTTAAGAGAAAACTCAGTTTTGATTGGGCAAGAGACTTGCCTGCTAACCACCAAAATTACATCAAGTGAAGGAATTAAGAAAATGGAGATCAAAAGAAGTGGCTCACAGCCTTCTGCCACAGGACCGGCTGATTATTTTACCGGCACTGTCCGCATTGATCCTCTATTCGAGGCACACGATCCAGCCCGCACATCCGGTGCTAGTGTCACGTTTGAGCCTGGCGCTCGGACAGCATGGCACACCCACCCATTGGGACAAACCCTGATCGTGACGGCAGGCTGCGGACTTGTACAGCGATGGGGCGGCTCGATCGAGGAAATTCGACCGGGGGACGCGATTTGGATCTCGCCGGGTGAGAAGCATTGGCACGGTGCTACAGCAACCACAGCTATGACGCACATCGCTATTCAGGAATGGCTCGATGGTAAGCCCGTGGACTGGCTGGAAAAGGTCAGCGATGAACAATACAGTGTTTGATTAAGTCTGAGGCAAAGGAAAATAATTATGAACAAAGTCTGGTTGATCACAGGCGCCGGCAGCGGCATTGGCACCGGAACCGCTAAGGCGGCATTGCAGGCTGGCGATCGTGTAGTCGCGACCGGCCGAAACCTTGACAAAGTGCGTAATGCCTTGCGCGACGTTGCAAGCGAGAATCTGGCATTTGTCCAGTTGGACGTTGCGGACGAGGTACAGGCGAAAACAGCCGTCGAGGAGGCAGTGAAGCGGTTCGGTCGTATCGACATTTTGGTTAACAATGCGGGCTACAGCCTGCTTGGTAATTTTGAAGAGATGACCACAGCCGAGATCGAACGCCAGTTCGCTACGAACTTCTATGGTGTGGTGTATGTCATGCGCGCTGTGCTGCCAGTTATGCGTCAGCAGAGATCGGGCCACATCATCAACATCAGCTCCGTTGCTGGCGTTG
The DNA here is from genome assembly GCF_036917355.1 of Nostoc sp. Lineage (GTDB taxonomy): Bacteria > Cyanobacteriota > Cyanobacteriia > Cyanobacteriales > Nostocaceae > Nostoc. The sequence goes on along the minus strand of NZ_JBALDP010000061.1, from coordinate 193,669 downwards.
TCGGGTTTAAGCACTGTGCCGCCTACGCCGCATCGAAGTTCGCGGTCGAGGGCATCTCGCTGTCGGTCGCGGTCGAGGTCGAGGGGTTCGGCATCAAGATGACGGTCGTCGAACCTGGCTTCTTCCGCACGGATCTTCTGGACAGCCAGAATGTCAGATGGCCCAGCAACGCCATCGAAGACTATGCCGCCGAGGGCAATGTCCAGGAAACGTGGTCGGTTTACAACGGCACGCAGCAGGGCGATCCGGCAAAGTTGGGCGATGCTCTGGTCAAAATCGCCGGAATGGAGAATCCGCCGAAGCTGTTTGTTGCTGGCAGCGACGCGATCGCCGCGATCGCGTCGGCTGTCGAGGAACGGTTGCAGGCGACGCGTGCCAATGAAGAGCTATCGAAATCAACAGACGGTTTGTTCTAGCGATCGCGCAAGAAGCATCATCAAATCTACGAACCTGCAACACTTCACAAATTTGCACTGTCAGAAAAGTCCTACCTGCAAAACAAAGGTTTTAAGGAGAAAATAGTGACGACGAACGAGAATGGAAACTACATAGGAAAGGTTGCATTTGTGACCGGAGCAGCGAGCGGTATCGGTCGAGCTACGGCACTGGCATTTGCCCGTGAGGGTGTCAGCGTGGTCGTTGCTGATGTTTCAGAACAGGGCAATCAAGAAACGGCACGCACGATCGAGGAACTCGGCGGACGCGCGTTTGCTGTCAAATGCGACGTGACGCGAACCGAGGAAGTGAAGGCGGCTCTGGACAAGACCATTGAGGCTTTCGGGCGGCTGGACTTTGCCTTCAACAACGCAGGCATCGAGCCGAGGAATGCGGCTCCAACCGCAGAGTACGAGGAGGAGGAGTGGAACCGGATTATCGACATCAACCTCCGTGGCGTTTTCCTGTGCATGAAGCACGAGATCCCGCTGATTCTCAAGCAGGGACGTGGCGCGATCGTTAACACGTCATCGGGTGCGGGAATTATCGGCATCAAGGGCAGCCCCGCGTACACTGCCGCAAAACATGGCGTCATCGGACTGACCAAGGCAGCAGCCCTCGACTATGCGTCGCAAAACATCCGCATCAATGCTGTCTGTCCCGGTTACATCGACACCCCAATGATGGGTCGCTTCACCGGTGGCACGGACGAAGGACGCGCGAAGGTGATTGCGGAGGAGCCGGTTGGACGGATGGGCACGCCCGAGGAGATCGCTGCGGCTGTCGTCTGGCTGTGTTCGGACTCGGCTGCCTTCGTCATTGGGCACGCGATGGTCATCGATGGCGGCCAAACGGTGCAGTGATGTTCGTTGCCAACACGATCGAACGCTAAACGCACAACAACAAAGCATTATCGCGATCGCCACCTTCACCGCCAACGGCGATGACTCATATCGCCACTCATACCAATTCACTAAAATTATGAAACAGATGTAAACCCTGAAAGGCAAGTATCTCTAAGTTTTTTAATTGCGTTAGCGGAGCGGGGCGTTAGCCCATTGCGAATTACGAATTGCGAATTGGTATCAGGAGGTACTCAACGGTAAGCCCGTGGACTGGATGGAAAAGGTCAGCGACGAACAATATTTAAGACAGATTCAAGACCGAGTAGAAGGAAACCAGCTTATCTTCCAGATTGGAGCATCAATTTATGTACAACACAAAAGCTTATTCCGCAGCCAGTGCAACATCACCTCTCTCCTCCACCAATATCGCGCGGCGCGATCCAACTGAACAGGACGTGCAGATTGAAATCCTTTTCTGCGGCATCTGCCACTCCGACCTCCATTCGGTGCGTAACGAGTGGAGCAGCACAATGTCCACGATCTATCCAATTGTTCCTGGTCATGAGATGGTCGGCCGCGTCACTAAGGTCGGCTCGGCAGTTACGAAGTACAAGCCCGGCGACCTGGCTGCGGTCGGCTGCATGGTTGACTCGGATGGCACCTGCCCGCATTGCAGGGGTGGTCTTGAGCAGTTCTGCTCAAACATGACCCAAACCTATAACTCCCCAGATAAACACCTTGGAGGTGTCACTTATGGTGGCTACTCTGATAGCATCGTCGTCGATGAACGCTTCGTTCTGCGCGTTCCCTCCAACCTCGATCTCGCTGGGGTTGCGCCGCTCCTCTGCGCTGGGATTACAACATATTCGCCCATGCGCCACTGGGGTGTCACCAAGGGCAAGAAGGTCGGAGTAGTCGGTCTTGGTGGACTTGGCCACATGGGTGTGAAGTTCGCCCGTGCGTTCGATGCCCACGTTGTTGTCTTTACTACCTCGCCCGACAAGAAGGAAGACGCACTCCGCCTTGGTGCCGATGAAGTGGTCGTTTCCCGCAACGCCGACGAGATGCAGAAGCACGCTGGCAGTTTCGATTTCATCCTCGATACTGTTTCTGCCAAGCACGACATCAACGCCTATCTCAACCTGCTCCGCCTTGACGGCAACATCACCCTTGTCGGCGCACCTGAGAAGCCTCTGGATGTCTCGGCATTCAGCCTCATCATGGCGCGCCGCAGTCTTTCCGGCTCTATGATCGGCGGCATCGCCGAAACCCAAGAGATGCTCGACTTTTGCGGCAAGCATAACATCACCGCCGATGTCGAAGTCATTCCTATCCAGAAGGTCAACGAAGCTTACGAAAGACTACTCAAGTCCGATGTGAAATATCGCTTTGTAATTGATATGGCATCTCTGAAATCTGAATAACTGAGGCAGCTCCTAGAAGGAGTAACCATGCAGAAGCGTGAACTTGGCAACAGCAACCGCTACTCGCATCAGTTCTACATAAACGGAGAAAAACAATGCAAAAGATCGTATTGAATAATGGTGTCGAGATGCCCATTTTAGGGTTCGGTGTCTACCAGGTAACTGACCTCGAAGAATGTGAAAGAAGCGTATATGAAGCAATACGTGCTGGCTATCGTTTAATTGATACCGCCGCTGCTTATCAAAACGAAGGAGCCATTGAAAAAAGTGGTGTGCCAAGGGAAGAGATATTTGTCACCACAAAGCTTTGGATTCAGGATGCTGGCTACGAAAGCGCAAAGAAGGCTTTTGAAAAATCGCTAAAGAGATTGCAATTAGATTATCTGGATCTCTATCTGATTCATCAACCCTATGGCGATATCTATGGCTCTTGGCGAGCAATGGAGGAATTGTATCGAGAACGCAAGATTAGAGCCATCGGTACCAAGGTCAGCAGCTTCTTCGACCATCGTAATCCGGAGATGGTGAAACGGTTGGGTACCGTAAAACTTGACATTTAGAATCACTGTGTTTCCGTTTGGTTTGGCTTAGAAACAGTGTTTGATTGACAACGAAGTTATAGCAGGACTTTTAACTGCCCTTAATGGAGGAATTATGCAAAAACGAAAACTTGGAAACAGCAATCTGGAAGTGTCAGCGATTGGGCTGGGCTGCATGGGAATGAGTTTTTCCTATGGCCCGCCTAAAGACACGCAGGAGATGACCTCTCTTCTTCGGGCTGCCGTCGATCGCGGCATTACATTCTTTGACACTGCCGAGGTCTACGGCCCGTTCCTAAACGAAGATCTGGTGGGTGAAGCCCTCGCTCCCTTCCGCGACCAACTGGTCATCGCCACCAAATTCGGGTTCGACATCAGTCCGAATTCCGATCCCCGTGGCATGAAGGGTTCACCCGGACTGAATAGCCGACCGGAGCATATTAAGGAAGCTGTGGAGGGTTCGCTCAAGCGACTCAAGGTGGAGGCGATCGACCTGCTCTATCAGCACCGAGTTGACCCGAACGTGCCGATAGAAGACGTGGCAGGAGCGGTGAAAGAACTGATTCAGTCAGGTAAGGTGAAGCACTTTGGACTTTCTGAAGCAGGAGTCCAAACGATTCGTCGCGCACACGCGGTTCAGCCTGTTACTGCTCTCCAGAGCGAGTACTCGCTGTGGTGGAGAAAGCCTGAAGTGGAAGTGATACCGACCCTTGAGGAGCTTGGCATCGGACTTGTCCCCTATAGCCCTTTGGGCAAGGGCTTTCTCACGGGCAAGATCGACGAAAACGCGACTTTTGACAGCTCCGACTTCCGCAGCACCCTGCCTCGCTTCACTAAGGAGGCTCTCAAGGCGAATCAAGCCCTGATCGATCTGCTCGGCAGCATCGCAGAACGAAAGCAGGCGACACCTGCTCAAATTGCGATCGCCTGGCTGCTGGCCCAGAAGTCGTGGATTGTTCCGATCCCAGGCACCACAAAGTTGCATCGCTTGGACGAAAACATCGGGGCAGTCTCAGTCGAACTCACGCCCGACGATCTGCGTGCCATCGATGATGCCGCCTCCAAGATCGAGGTGCAAGGGGCTAGATACCCCGAAAAACTGGAGCAAATGACTGGTCGTTGAGCGGCAAAAAATGTGTTCTCTGGTTGCATTCCGTAGCTCAGTAATGGGACTTAGACGAATGGCACTAAGTTAAGCCGTATAGTAAGCAGCGTAAGGTTTGCAGAGGGGCAGAGGGGAAAGAGTTTGCAACAAAGCGCTTTACTCAAGAGTTCCCCATCCTCTTGTTTGCCCCCCTGCTCCTCGGTCACTGAGCGTAGCCGAAGTGCTACTCCCCTTCCCCTCTGCCCCCCTGCCCCCTTGCTGCCTCGACAATTTACCTTTTCTTAGTGCCATTCTGTACTGAACACCTGTGCAACTAGTACAACACGGCGGAAATAAACCAATCATTCCAAATTAACAAAACCCTTATGATGTATTCATTTTTAATTTTTAATTTTTAATTCCGCCTTGCGGCACTAGCGCTTGTGATGATTTCGCATAGATTTATGAATCTTCTTCCATCTTTCTTTCTCAACTAATTGCGCTCTCTGGTCTTGTTTGCGGTTAAGGTAGTCGAGTTCTTTTTGTAACTTTTGATAGCTAAGAAATCTAGAATAATCAAGTTCTCCCTCAGCCAAAGCCTGCTGCACGACACAACCCGGTTCGTTATTATGCTGACAATTTCGGAAATGGCATTCTTGTGCCAAGGTTTCGATGTCTGCAAAAGTTTCTTGCAAACCTTCATCACCCGCCCAAATTTGAATTTCCCGCATTCCTGGAGTATCAATAATTAATCCGCCAGTAGAGAGCAAAATCAACTCACGATTAGTTGTTGTGTGTCTACCTCGGTCATCACCTTGCCGTACTGGTTGCACAACTTGGACAGATGCACCTTGTAGTTGGTTGGTGATGGTGGATTTACCAACTCCAGAAGACCCCAACAAAGCAACTGTTTGTCCTGGTTGCAAGTAAGGTTTTAAGCCATCCAATCCTTGATGATTGGTGGCACTTAAAACTGCAATTGGTACACCCAAAGCAACTGCTTCTACTTGGGTTAAATACTCTTCTAGAGAATTGCACAAATCTGCTTTGTTTAACACAATTACCGGATTTGCACCACTTTCCCAAGCCAGAATGAGATAACGCTCAACTCTTCTAGGGTTAAAATCGCCATCCAGCCCTGAGACTAAGAAGACTGTATCAATATTCGCTGCAACAATTTGTTCTTCTGTTTTACTACCCACCGTCTTGCGAGAAAATTTGCTTTTCCTGGGTAAAATCTCGTTGATAGTGGCTCGTCCCTCAGATTCTCTAACACTAATCACAACCCAATCTCCAACGGCGGGAAAATCTTGTGGTTGAGAAGCCTGATGCCGCAATTTACCTGAAACTTCTGCTGAAAGTTCCCCTTGTTCGCTATAGAGGGTGTAAGTATTTCTGTATTCAATAGCAACCCTACCAACGCTAAATCCTTGTAAGCGATAGGGTTCAAAGCTCCGAGCAAAAAAGTCACTCCAGCCTAAATAATCCAAATTCATTGATGTTTCCTCGATGTGTGCTACTTGTTTTGCACAAGGTTCCACAGAGGAAGACACTTCTATGCAGGAGAACTCCCCGCACCAGAATGTCTGTGAATTCTAGTTTTCATTCCTGTAGAAAAGAGGACTGAACAGAATCTCTGCACCTTGCGTTCTTTGAGTTGAAATGGTCAAAGTAACCCGGACTGCTAGCAACTCAGTCATAGTTCGTCCTCCTTATGTACTACAGTAAATAATCTACATTATTACATTAGCCTATTCCAGAAAATTCGTTTAAATTATCCAATTTTAACTTTGATATTTATCGCGTCTTGAAAGACCAATGCACAAATTTGTACATTATAAAAACAATTTTGGTAAAAAATATCTGCTCATCTTTCAGCAACTTCTAGCGAAAGAAAGAGTTTGAGGGTGACTATCTCTGTAATCATGAATGCGGATAAGTGTTTACCTGCTAAATAACTGATATGCCGCAATATTTCGGAAAATTACCCACCACAAACCAAGCTTGGACAACTGTTAGCAATGTAAAAGCTGTAAGCTGGGAAAATAATATTGTTAATTTTGACTGTGGCGACTCACGCCTGGTCATCAGCGTACTTACTCCGAATTTAATCCGCGTGCGTTTCGCACCAACTGGGGAATTTATGCCTCGTCGCTCTTGGGCAGTGACGTTGGATGATACAGAATGGGCAATAACACCTTTTGCAGTGCGGGAAACTGAAGCAACGGTCGAAATTGAAACAGCACAGATTCGTGTGTGCGTTCAGCGGGAAAAGTGTCGCATCGCCTGTTTTGACAAAGCTAATCGTCCCTTCGCCCAAGATGCGGATATGGGGATGGGTTGGCGGATGGGCGCAGTTGCAGGGTGGAAGGAAATTGCCGCCGATGAACATTTTTATGGCTTTGGCGAACGCACAGGCTTTCTGGATAAACTCAGCGAAGTGAAAACCAACTGGACAACGGATGCTCTAGATTATGATTCACTCACTGATGAAATGTACCAAGCAATTCCATTTTTTATGGCTTTGCGCCCGCAGGTAAGCTATGGCATCTTTTTCAACACCACTTTTTGGAGTCAGTTTGATATCGGCGCTGAACAACCAGGTATTTGGAAGATGGAAACTCGTGGCGGTGAATTGGATTATTACATTATTTACGGCCCCGAACCTGCCCAAATCCTGGAGACTTACACTCAACTAACTGGGAGAATGCCATTACCGCCGAAATGGGCGCTAGGTTATCATCAATGCCGTTGGAGTTACGAATCAGAAACTGTTGTGCGGGAACTAGCAAAGGAATTTCGTCAGCGCCGCATTCCTTGCGATGTTATTCACTTAGATATTGACTATATGCGGGGCTATCGAGTGTTTACTTGGAGTCCTCAACGCTTCGCAAATGCGGCAAAACTCATTAGTGATTTAGCAGAGGATGGTTTCAAAACAGTCACAATTATCGATCCTGGTGTGAAGTATGAACCAGAAGGTAATTATCATGTTTTTGACCAAGGCATAGAAAACGACTATTTTGTGCGTAAAGCTGATGGTACGTTGTTCCACGGCTACGTTTGGCCTGAGAAAGCTGTTTTTCCTGACTTTTTACGTCCTGATGTGAGTAACTGGTGGGCTGATTTACACAAAAGCCTAACTGATATTGGTGTGGCAGGAATTTGGAATGATATGAATGAACCTGCCATAAACGATCGCCCTTTCGGCGATGATGGTGAAAAGATTTGGTTTCCTCTAGATGCGCCGCAGGGGGGAAGGGGAGCAGGGGAGCAGGGGAGCAGAGGGGCAGAGGAGAATTTATCTACGTCCACTCATACAGAAGTACATAATTTGTATGGGTTGATGATGGCTAAAGCTTCTTATCAAGGGTTACGACGGCATCGAAGTTCACAGCGATCATTTGTGTTAACGCGATCGGGTTATGCTGGTGTGCAACGCTGGTCTTCTGTGTGGATGGGGGATAACCAATCGTTGTGGGAGCATTTAGAAATGTCTCTGCCGATGCTTTGTAACATTGGACTTTCGGGTGTAGGGTTTGTGGGTTGCGATATTGGCGGGTTTGCTGGTAACGCCACATCTGAATTATTTGCTCGGTGGATGCAAGTAGGAATGCTTTACCCATTGATGCGCGGTCACTCGGCAATGTCTACTGCTCGTCATGAACCTTGGGTATTTGGCGATCGCGTTGAAAATATCTGTCGAGAATACATTAATCTACGTTACCAGTTACTTCCCTATATTTATAGTCTTTTCTGGGAAGCGGCAACAAAGGGCGCGCCGATTTTAAGACCATTATTATACCACTTCCCCAACGATCCGAAAACCTATAGCCTCTACGATCAAGTGCTGCTAGGTGCATCGCTGATGGCTGCACCAATTTACCGCCCTGGAGTTGACCATCGAGCTGTCTACTTGCCCGCTGGCACTTGGTATGATTGGTGGACTGGCGATCGCTATGAAGGCCCGATTCACATTCTTGCTTATGCACCATTAGAAAGAATGCCACTGTATGTCCGTAGCGGTGCAATCGTTCCTATGCAACCTGTTAGCCAATACGTTGATGAATCGCCACTCGACCAGATTCGGTTACGAATATGGGCTGGTAACAACGAATATCAGTTATTTGAAGATGATGGACAAACAAGCAAGTATCAAGATAATAACCATTCAATAACTAACATCCGTGTATTTACCCAGGCAAGCCATACAGTAGTGGAAATTGCAGCAAGAGTTGGAAAGTGGACACCTCCAACACGCGAAACGATCGTAGAACTTGTAGGTGTTGGAGAGCAACGCTTTCAAGATGACGGTAAGCAACATAGCCTACAATTCTGAAATACTCGTAAAGGTGGTTTTTGAGCCACCATTATTTCCTACTTTAAATTATGCAAAAAAAATATGCATAGAGGTAGATGAAAAATCAGCCAGAGTGTAGCCTAAAATACAAAGAGCATCAATGATTAGCTCGTAAGAAATACGTAAGTTTACTACGTTAGATAGATGCGGTTAGAGAACACTCAATGTTAAATGTTAACCGCTTGCGGCTGCAAGATAGATTTAAAATCTCTACAAATGCACTTGTGGCAAGAGTCGCAAGTGCGATCGCTGTTTTTGTTGGTAGCTTGGTATTAGTTGGCTGGTGTCTTGGTGTTGAAGTTCTTAAGCGCGGCTTCCCTGGTAGTCCTGCCACGATGAAAGTCAACACAGCGTTATGTTTTGTGTTGTGTGGTGTGTCGCTGTGGCTATTTTTCAAAGGAGAGCATGGGAGCGGGGGAGCAGGGGAAAATAATTCAAAATTCAAAATTCAAAATTCAAAATTATTTACCCATTTCCCTACTCTTCTAATCTCTCAGGTCTGTGCAATAGCTGTCACCACTATTGCAGTGCTCACCCTTTGTCAATATCTGTTCGGCTGGAATCTGGGAATTGATGAGCTGGTATTCCGTGATTTGCGAACTAGTATAGCGACATCGCATCCGGGGCGAATGGGGGTGAACACAGCACTGAACTTTATCCTGGTCAGTGTCGCCCTACAGATTCTGATTCATCCAAAAACCCACCGCAGTTATTGGTATGCCCAAATTATTGCTCTGATTGCTACTTTAATTTCCTTTCAGGCGCTGATGGGCTATGCCTACAAAGTGAAAGTTCTTTACGGACTCGCCCCTTATACAACATCAATGGCGTTACACACAGCGGTGTTGTTCTTCTTACTAAGTATAGGTATTCTGTGGGCGCGGGCAGAACATGGCTTAATGAGGGTAGTTACAAGTGATAGTTACGGCGGCTTACTTGCACGTCGTTTACTAGTTGCCGCGATCGCAGTACCTTTTATATTGGGATGGGTAATTGTCGAAGGTCAACGGGCAGGACAATACGATCCGGCATTTGCAGTATCGGTGTTTGCGATCGTTCTGATTGTAATTTTTACTATTTTGATTTGGCAAAGTGCCAGGGTTATTGAACGCCTCAGCTATCAACGCGACCTGGCCCAAGAAGCACTGAGAACCTACGAAGCTAAACTAGGAAGTTTTGTAGATTCTAACGTCATCGGTATTCTCTTTAGCGATGTGTATGGCGATATCCAGCAGGCAAACGACGAATTCTTGAGGATGATTGGTTACGCACGGGAGGATTTGTTAGCTGGTAAGTTAAGTTGGCGCAATATCACACCATCAGAGTATTTATACTTAGACGAGCAAGGTATCGCTGAAGCACAAGGAAACACCAACGCTGCTTGTACGCCCTACGAGAAAGAATATATTCGCAAGGATGGTAGCCGTATCCCGGTTTTAGTTGGTTACGTGCTGATAGGAGAAAACCGCGAAGAGTCAGTAGCCTTTATCCTCGACTTGAGCGAACGCAAACAAGCAGAAGCAGAACAACAAAAATTAGCATTGCTGGTAGAAAATAGCTCTGACTTTATCGGCATTGCCACCCTTGAGGGTCAATTACTCTACATAAATGATGCAGGTCAAAAGTTGGTAGGTTTTGCCAACCTTAATGAAGTGAGGCAAAAAGCAGTATTAGATTACTTCATGCCCAAAGACAAAGCCTATTTTCAAAAATATATACTGCCGACTGTACTATTAGAAGGGCGCTGGCAGGGAGAATTCTGCTTCCGGCATCTCCAAACAGGTCAACCGATACCAGTTGATTACAATATCTTCACTGTTACAGATAACAAAACAGGTCAGCCAATTGCCTTAGCAACTGTGACTCGCGACATCAGCGAGCAAAAGCAGACCCAGGAACAAATCTTACAGCTAAACAGGAATCTACAGCGCCGCATTACTGAATTACAAACTTTGTTGGAGGTAATTCCCATTGGAATAGGCATTGCCGAAGATCCAAAATGCCAAAATATCAAGGTCAACCTTGCTTTTGCCAAGCAGTTGGGGATATCGTCAGATACAAATGCTTCCCTTACCGCTCCCTTGGACGAAAAACCGACAAGCTTTAAAATCTACCGCCAGGGAAGGGAACTTTCAACAGAAGAACTCCCAATGCAGTATTCTGCTGCTCATGGTGTCGAGGTTCTCAATTGTGAACTCGATGTCGTCCATGAAAATGGCAAAATAGTCAACCTGTTGGAGTACGTTGCACCCCTGTTTGACGAAGAGGGTAAAACCAGAGGAAGCGTTGGTGCATTTTTAGATATTACGGAGCGCAAACAGGCAGAAGAAGTACTGCTAAATCAGCAAAAATGGCTGGAGGATGTGTTAAATCTGATGCCAAGACCGTTGCTGTTTATCGAACCAGGAACGGCGCGGGTAACTTTTGCCAATCGCTCTGCTGATGAATTAGCTGGGGGCGAATTTCCTAAAGGTGTACCTGCCCAAGAGTATCACACAGTTTACTACTATACAGATGTCGCTGGCGATCGCATCCCCAATGCACTTATGCCAGGAGTACGGGTTGCCCGTGGCGAACGCCTGAATGGATTGGAGGTGGACTGGCATACTCCCGCTGGTGTGCGCTCTCTACTAGTATTTGCTGATACCTTGCCAGCAATGCACGGTCATCCGGCTACCTGTATCTTAGTGTTCCAAGAAATCAGCAACCTCAAGGCTGCACAAAAAGCCCTCTCATTAAGTTACAAAAGGCTAAAGCTACTATTTGACACAGCCAACGATTTATTATCGAGTCAGCAACCAGTAGCACTAATCGATAGTGTCTATCAAAAACTCTCAGACCAAATTGGTTTAGATATTTACTTTAACTACTTGGTTGTGGATAACTCTCAGCTAATGCGGCTAGAGTCTTACAGTGGCATTTCCCCAGAACTGGCAAACCAAATCGGGTCTTTGGGATTTGGTGAAGCAGTTTGTGGGACTGTCGCCCAGGAGCGTTATGCAATTGCTCTAGAGAATGTGCAGCAATCAATTGACCCGAAAACAGAATTGATTCGTTCTTTAGGAATTACTGCTTATTATGGTTATCCCTTGATTGCCCAAGGACGGTTGTTGGGTACTCTTTCTTTTGGTAGCCGCACTCTGTTGAGCTTCACCGACAATCAAAAAGGGATGATGCAAGCAGTATGCGACCAAATAGCGATCGCAATGGAACGGGCTAGCTTAATTGCTTCTTTGCAACAACAAACTGAGCAGTTACAAGAAGCCAACCGGATGAAGGATGAGTTTCTAGGAATATTATCCCACGAATTGCGATCGCCTCTCAATGCCATCCTTGGCTGGGCGCAATTACTGCAAAGAAGCAAGCTCAGTGATTCCCAAATGGCTAGAGCTACGGAGACAATTGAACGCAACGCCAAAGCGCAAACCCAGTTAATTGAAGACTTACTGGATATATCGCGGATGGTTAGAGGCAAGTTACACCTCAATGTCCGTACTTGTAATTTAGTTCCCATAATTGAGTCAGCTATCAAGACTGTTAGTTTAGCCGCCCAATCCAAGGAAATCGATTTGAGATTTTCTCTAATTTCCTCAAAAGCAACGCCAAATTTCGATTGGGAATTAGGAGTTGATGGCGAAAATCTCGAACTTTCAGCAGCACAATCCCAAACCAATCAACATTCAGAAAACAGCAAGCTGGGTGAAAATTCTCAATATTTAGTTTCCGGCGATTGCGAACGCTTGCAACAAATCATCTGGAATCTGCTATCCAATGCCATCAAATTTACACCCGTTGGCGGAAGGGTAGAGTTGCAATTGTCAGTGGTTAGTGGACAAGAAAAACAACAGACAACGGATAAATATGCCCAAATTCAAGTGATTGATACAGGCATTGGTATCAGCCCTGATTTTCTTCCTTACGTTTTCGATCGCTTTCGTCAAGCTGATAGTTCCAGCACTAGAATCTATGGTGGATTAGGATTAGGATTAGCGATCGTCCGTCATTTAGTAGAATTACATGGCGGTACTGTCCGCGCAGATAGCCCAGGCAAAGAACAAGGAGCGACGTTTACCGTCAAACTACCACTACTGAAGAATGCCCACCTCGGCTCTTTTGCTCCTCTGCCCCCGCCCCCCTCTGTTTAGTCAGCGACATCAGTATGCCCCACGAAGATGTGAGAACAACAGAGAATTCCAGCCGCAACGTTGACAGATGATGCCATTACGAAAGATCGATTATTGTAGAGACGGCGATTCATCGCGTCTCTTGCCTTAACCGAACAGCATTAGGACGGACTTAGAAATAGGGCATTGGGGAATATGAATTAAATTCTCCCCTATGTCTCGCGAGCTTTTTTTCTAATCTCAAAATTTATATATAGCAGTCCTAAATCATTTGTGAAAATTATATATCTCTTTCTTCCCTTTGCGTCCTTCTCTACAAGACACTACACATTAAGATAGTGTCTCCTAGAGAAAGCGGTTCGTTGCCCCTTATCTATATTTTTCATGAATTAAATAGGACTGCGATAATGTCAGAATAATTAGTATGATTCTCATAGTAGTTAGCCACTTACTGACTACGTGCTTGGATTTAAGTAACCCTTCTACTTACCGAGACTCAGAAGGTTGTTGCAGACGTAATAGAGTATTGTAAACCTGCCTTTTTAAGATAGTATTATTTTGTAGTTCTATAGTAATTTTGTTGAACTGTTCAAATTTTAAACCATTATCTTCGACAATTTTTTGAGCGTGGTTACAGTAGTTGACTGCGATATCTTGAGCCTTTTTGGGAAGACCATTTATGCTATTAGAATCGTTGCAAACAATCTGGGGAATTTCTCCATTGCCAATAAGTTTTTTAATTTCTTCAAAGGCATTTTGACGAGCTGGCTCCATTGCTAGAACGGCTTGAGCGTAACTGTCGATTTCAGTATTATTAACTATTGGTGCTGGAGTTTGAGCGTTAGCTTTAGAACTCAATGAAAAACCGTTAGAAATCAGACTCACAGTAGCGATCGCACCGAAAAATAACGATCGCGACAGAGTTCGCTTTCGGCTAGTTCGAGAAAATAAATCAGAAATTTTCTTCATATAGTGTATGACACGAAACTACATCAGGGATATTATAAGAACTTTGAATTATTTTCAGAGTTGGAAGTTCCAGGAACTGCTCAATAGATCGAGCTTTTATATTTGATTGTCAATTTCCTCGGCATACTTGACAAAGTTCGATGACTTTTGTCTGGAGTGTTGACATTTCTGATGCTCCTTGCTTAAGGCTAACCTCTAATTCCAGCAGTAGGGGTAAGCAAAAGATTAACTGTTGCACAGAAAGCAGCTTGATTTCTTGCTGTAAGAAGTAAATTCGTTTGGGATTACCGATATCAGCGGCTTTAGCTATCGCTTGTTGATTCCGTTCCCCACTTTCTATCATAATCTTTACCCACAGCCAGGTGCGAAATTGTCCAATCAGCGTCGCAACTATCCGTAATCCCGGCTCGGAAGCATTGTTCAAATCTGCCAGTGTTGTCAAAGCTTTAGCTGTATCTCCTGTTCTGATTGCTGTTGCTAATTGTAAGCTATTTTGAGTAGTATTTCTTACTAACTTCGTAACAGTATCTGTGTCTAAAGGCTGATTGCTATCTTGGACATATAGCCGTAATTTCTCTAGTTCATTGTAAAGAAGCCGTGTATCATTGCCTACAGATTCTGCCAACAGATGGGAAGTATTGGCAGTCAGTTTCACGCCCACTGTCTGGGCTGCTTGATTAACAGATTGCACCAATAATTCTGTTTTCCAAGGGGGGATGAGGGGAAATTCTCGGAATTCGGTAGCAAACTGTTTTAACAATTTCGTGGATTTGAGGCGTTCATCTGGCTTATTGCGGCTGGTGAGCAATAAAAATGAGTTTTCGGGAATGACAGGTAGCGATCGCCCCAATTCTGCCAGCACATTCTCTGGACAGTGCTGACACAGAGTAGTGTTTATCAGCCATACCAAGCGCCCACCAGCGCCAAAAGTAGACGTCATTACCTGATTTAACCCCTGGATAGCAGCATCAGCCCGATCTGGCGAGAATGCAGTGTAATTAAAACTTGTCCATTGGGGATCGAGAACGCGATCGCGCAAAAGAGCGATCGCCTTTTCCATCGCAAAATCATCTTCACCCCAGTAAACATAGATTGGCATAGATAAACCTTTTAGTAGATGGGCATCCCTTCGGCTTCGCTCAGGGCAAGTGGGCATTGAGCATGGAGAATTGATCGATAATTAATAGTTCTTCTTCCCCATTCTCCATTCCCAAAAATTAAATACTTTTGAAATCATTCTCTTAATCGGGGTAATTTTCCCTAAAATCTATCAAGTGAGAGCGTGAGGCTATGAAGATTGGACGACAACTATCAAACTTACTTAAATCGGTTAGCAAGACTGACGCTGCCAGAAGCCTACAGATCCCAAGCCCAGCATATTCAGGAATCTTCTAAATTTCAGCTAAATTCTGGGTTGAGACAAGCGGCATCCTTTCCTGGCTATACGCTAATTACCCCGCCGGCAGAAGAAGAATCACCCAACTCTGCTTTCTATGCCAAATTACAGACTTATCAACAGGAACTTTTGCAGTTGCCTGTAAACCGTAATTTGATTGTACCTGTACCTCCTGCTAGCTTCCATCTGACTTTAGCGGATTTAATTTGGGACAATGCTTACCTTGATGCCTACGAAAAAAATCCTAAATTTGACGAGGAGTTACACTCTTGTTTAGCTGAAATATTTCAAAAATATCAACAATTGATGACAAACAGGAGTCATCCAATTAAATGGCAAATGCTGGGACTAATACTGATGCCAAGAGCTGTAGCCATTTGTTTAGTCCCCCAAGATGAACGCTGTTACGAGGAAATTATTCAATTTCGCCGAACAATTTATCAAAATCCCAAGTTAATTGCCTTGGGTATTGAGCAGCACTATCACTTCACAGCCCATATTACATTAGCCTATTTTGGGGAGGTTCCATCTGACCTAGACCGTATAAACTTCAGCACTATGCTTTCTCAATTGAATGAACAATGGCTGTTGAATTTGCCAGAGTTTTTGATCGATCGTGTTGAATTACGAAAGTTTGACAACATGACACACTATTATCGTGAATCCGACTGGCCAATTTTGGATTTTTAAGTAATTAGTTAGTAGTCAGTAGTTTCCACTCACTGACTACTGACTACTCATTATTAATTAATTTAAAATTTCGGTTGTTGATAACCGAGGTAAATTGCTTCTAAAAAAACATCAGGCGTAACAGCTTCTGGCAATTTTTCTAAATTAATAATAGCTTTAACTTGCTCGGCTAGCTTTAGAGATAGTGAGGCTCTTGCCTTTAACGACATTGCACCACGTCGCTGTAAATACTCACGAATAATAGCAAAATCATCTGACATCAATTGCGAGAAATCAGCAATCTCGATTAACTGTTCATGAAGTCCTTTTGCCTGTTCTGAAATTGTCAATCTGGTAGATGCAGTGGGTGCTTGGGCTTGAATGACAATTGTGCCAGCAGCCAAATCACCTAAGCGCTTTTCGCGGCTACCCAACATAATTAAAAAAGCACCAATAAACAAAGTTTCATCAAATGGTCGCAATAAAGCACGTAGCGTTGCTTGTTGTAAGCCGATCAGTCTACCATCATCTCGAACTACGCGAATTTTCGCAAAGCGTTTACCAGGGGTTTCCCCAAACCATAAGGTTTCAAAAAATACAAAATAGCCGATATAAATTGCAAAGGCGATAATGAAGAAAATTGCTAACAACCAAATATCTAAACTTGGTAATTTTGTAAAAAAGTATTCAGCAAAATTTAACAGCTGCGTCGAGAAGACACTCCAAGTAAGGACAAACAGAAGCAAAGTTACACCCAACACTGTATAGTCAATCAGGAGTGCCAAAGCTCGATTACCAATTCCCGCTAGAGTGAATTCCAACTCTACACTTTCTGGAGTCTGGAATGTGATGCGATTAAAAAAGCGCATATTTTAACTAATTCAAAATTAATAGAGTTGGATTAAGGTGTTGAATTAACGAAAATCTTGCGAGGGAGGTTCTCGTAATTGTAAACCTAGACCTTCACGCCGACTACGCAAGTCCAAGTATAAAACAGCTTTTAGTGCTTGCCAGAATGGCATGACTAGAACTCCACCGATCAAGCTTCCAATCACAGAAATAATATACACAATCGAGTAAATAGCAGTACCAGGCTCAAGTTTGATTAGAAATAAGCTAGGTATATAGTTTAATACAAACACCAACGGCAATGTAACGATAAAAGCAACTAAAACAATGCCTTGAATGCGAAAAACTGAGGCTTTAGTTAGCTCCCAACTTCTGGCAACACTTTCGCCACCATTGATATTTTCCTCAACTGCTAAGGGTACTTCAGCTACTATCCAACGGGAGTAGAACCAGGTTAGTCCTAACAATATAATGCCTGCCGTGACAATTATTGCCAATGTGGTTATGACTATAATGCCTGAACTACCTAATATTCCTCCTAATGCTACTCCGATCAAGCCAGCTAGTACACCGCCCACGATCGCTAATCCAATATAAATTATCAGCAAAGATATACCTACTTGGAAAGCAACTCTTAAAAAAGACCAAAGACGTGGATTAACATGGCTTCTGGCAGTTTGAACACTTTCAGGCTGGTAAATCAATTCTCCAAAAGCCAAGCGTGAAATTAGTCCAGAAATGGCTGCATATTTTGCCCAACCATACACAGGAACTAAAACCCACAAGTGAGCGATCGCAGCTAGGTTAAGATAAGTCTTCAAATGAGAACGATACAACCGTACCGCAGCACTGACAACGTTACCGATACTCAGTGGTTGTATCTGGCCGGAAGATCCAAAGTTTTCAGACATAATGGTAAATTTCCCTTGAAATTACGGAGATGAATTTGAGGCTATCTTAAGCTAAGTTAAACTCAGTGTTCCCAAAATTCATGAATATTCAACGTTGGATTGCGCGACGAGAACCGAATTGGCAGCGTTTGGATGCCCTATTAAGGCAGATAGAAAAAAAAGGGTTAAAGTCCTTACGGGCAGCAGAAATTAGACAGTTAGCGAGTTTGTATCGTTCTGTAGCAGCAGATTTGGCACGTGCCCGCACTCAGCAAATCGGCAATACCTCGATCCAAAGTTTACAATCTTTAACAACTCGTGCTTATACGCAGATTTACCAAGGTTCGCGACGACAAGAATGGCAGGCAATCCTAGAATTTTATCGTTGGGGATTACCATCTGTAGTCCAGAAAACATTTGTATATATTGCTGTAGCAACGGCGCTGTTTCTAATAGGCGCACTAGTGGCTTGGTGGTATTCCTGGCAAAACCCCAGCTTTATGCCTTTGATTGTACCTGAAAGCTTGATTACCAAGGTGCGAGATGAGCATAAATTATGGATGGGTTCAATTGTTGGTGTTGAACCTCTGGCATCCAGCGGGATCGCAATCAATAATTTGTCGGTATCTTTTGGGGCTGTCGCCGGTGGTATGACAGGTGGAGCATACACAGCCTATTTGATGGTATTTAATGGTTTATTAATTGGTGCTGTTAGTACTTTAGTCGGTCAAAATAATCTAGCTTATCCTTTTTGGGCCTTTGTATTTCCGCATGGTTCCTTGGAATTACCGGCAATCTTTTTTGCTGGAGGCGCGGGATTTTTATTAGCAAGAGCAATTTTATTTCCTGGTAAATATCGCCGTGGAGATGCACTGAAATTCTATGGTTATCAGGCGGTGCAGCTAGTATTTGGGATTGTACCAATGTTGATTATCGCTGGTGCGATCGAAGGCTTTTTCTCCCCTAATCCTAATGTACCTGATGCAATTAAATATTTGGCAGGGATAGGATTATTTATACTTTTAGTGCTGTATTGTAACCGCAAGCAAACAGGAAATAATTTAGATGGCGGCTGATTGGCAAATTTAAAAAATATTTTAGAATAAGGTAAATATTAACTCTGTAAATAAATCATCATAAATTGAAGCTAGGATAATCATGGTACAAACATCAAATAAAAGATTGACTCTAGAAGAGTTTCTCGCACTACCAGAAACTAAACTGTAAGTAGGTGTACATAATTAAATATAAAATAAACTCCTAGTTTGTAGTAAGCGATTTATCGCTCAGAGAAAAGATTATCAAGACTAAAGTCTTTACTACAAACTTTAAATTTATTTATGCTTAGATACTTAGCATATTTTTACTTAACTAAGTTAACAAATCAAATATCAACAAGATAAAAATATTTAAAAGTAATATTTAAACAGACATTAATTTTTTATTCATCATTTGTTAAACAAAGTTTAAATATAAAAAATGTACCTTATTTTAAGACTGAAATAACACCAAGGAAATATTCCTTTTATCAGAGGTAATATGATTTTTTCGACCGCCATATTGAATCGTGTCGTTGCTACTTCAATGGTGACAACTTCTATTGCACTTAGTCCATTTTTTGGTGCGATCGCACAAGCTGAAACTCTCAATGGTGCAGGAGCAACTTTTCCGGCTCCGCTTTACGAACGCTATGCTCGTGAAGTGAAGAAGAAATATCCAGACTTAAAAATTAACTACCAAGCAATTGGTAGCGGTGGCGGTATTCGTCAAGTCATTGCTGGAACCGTTGACTTTGGTGGTAGTGATGCTGCAATGAAAGATGATGAAATTGCTAAAGTCAAGAATGGTGCAATTTTAGTACCTACAGCAGGCGGTGCTGTTTCTGTTGTTTACAATCTTCCAGGTGTTAACGATCTCAAATTATCCCGCGCTACACTACCAGCAATTTATTCAGGTCAAATTACCAAATGGAATGACGCGAAAATTAAAGCTGATAATCCAGGCGCTAATCTACCAAATCAAACAATTAAATTTGCTGTTCGTGCAGATGGTAGCGGTACAACTTTCATTTTTACGAACCACTTGAGTGCCATCAGCGGTTATTTTAAAGGCAGAGTTGGAACTAACACTGCTCCAAAATGGAATCTGCCAAATGTCCTCAAAGGTAAAGGGAATCCAGGTGTAGCTGCTATAGTAGCTCGTACTCCTGGTTCTATTGGTTATGTTGAATATAGCTACGCTGTCCAAAATAAGCTGAAATCAGCATTGGTACAAAATAAGAATGGAGAATTTGTTGCTCCTTCTTTAGAATCTGCAAATGCAGCTTTATCAACTGTCACTTTCCCAGACAACTACCGCGTTTTTATAGGAGATCCAGGACAAGGTTATCCCATTGTCGGTCTTACTTGGATGATGGTTTACAAACAGTATGCTAATGCTGCGAAAGCTGATGCAGTTAAGAAATGGATTAATTGGGTATTGAAAGATGGTCAACAATATAACGATGACCTTAACTACACCAAAATTCCGTCTGATGTAGCAAATCGAGTGCTTCAAACAGTGAATAGCTCTGTCAAGCCTTAATTTGTATTTTTTAGAAATTACGCACAAGAGATTCCCCAATTCCCTTAAAAAGAGAAAGGTGCTTTGAATATATCCCCCTTTTAAAAGGTTTAGGGGGATTATTTTACTACTTTCTTCCCCTAATAGACTGAGTTAATAACTCGCTCTACCAGTCATAAAAAATCTATTTTACTGATTTGTAATGGCAAATTTATCAGATGATTCAAATCTAGGTGATGAAAATTTCAATCTAACTACTACCAGCGGCACAAATTTCTGGTTTGACCAAGGTTTTACACGGCTAGTATACTTTTTTGCTGTGATTACTGTTACAGTACTGTTGTTAATGAGTTGGGTAATTTTACACGAAGCTCTACCAGCCATTAAGCAGTTTGGAATAGGGTTTTTGTGGGGACAAGATTGGGATACAGGTAATCAGATTTTTGGTGCATTACCCTATATTTATGGAACTTTGGTAAGTAGTGCGATCGCTATTTTATTTGCTGTCCCAGTGGGAATTGCAGTAGCCTTAGTTACAAGTGAAAATTTTTTACCTAAATCGCTGCGAACCATCCTGGCATTTGTTGTTGAATTAATTGCTCCAATTCCCAGTGTAATTATTGGTTTATGGGCGATTTTTGTCTTTATTCCAGTTCTGGAACCTCTACAAAAGTGGCTAGCCAGTACTTTGAAATGGATACCACTGTTTAATACAGAAGATCCTTCTGGGACTAATATGTTGACTGCTGGGGTTATTCTCGCCATCATGATTTTGCCCACAATGGCAGCAATTAGTCGTGATGTCTTAATAGCTATCCCTAAAGAATTACGTACTGCATCTATGGCTTTG
Organism: Nostoc sp.; assembly: GCF_036917355.1. GTDB lineage: Bacteria > Cyanobacteriota > Cyanobacteriia > Cyanobacteriales > Nostocaceae > Nostoc. The sequence continues at coordinate 172,673 of NZ_JBALDP010000061.1, read as the reverse complement.
GGTGGCACTCGTTGGGAAACAATTTTTCGAGTCTTGCTACCATCTGGATTTTCTGGAATAGTAAGTGCAGCAATGCTTGCTTTAGGAAGGGCTTTGGGTGAAACAATGGCTGTAACTATGGTGATTGGTAACTCTGCTCAAATCAGCGTTTCTTTACTCGATCCAGCTTATACAATTCCCTCTGTATTAGCTAATGAATTTGCTGAAGCTGAACCGGGTTTACATATAGGTGCTTTAAGCTATTTGGCATTGATTTTATTTGGGTTGACCTTGGCTGTAAATATTGGCGCTGTCATCTTCCTAAAGTGGGTTGGCAGTAAAAATCAATAACACTATCTCACTTTGAAAATATTACAAATAATCCAGTCTAATACAACGTTTATCAATCAAAATTTTTCAAATTTATGAGTGGTTACATCCAGTCAGAAACAGATGAATCTTTGGCGGCAGAATTATGCAGTCCTCTGCCAACAGAGCGAGTCATATTTACATACGCAATGAATGCGATCGCCTTTGGTCTTACAGGTCTAGTACTCATTCCTTTATTATCAATTTTATGGGAAATTTTCTTCCGGGGAATATCTGGACTAAAATCAGAAATGTTTGTCAAAGCAGTTATTGATAATGGCTTTGGCAATGCCATCTTGGGAACCATATTCATGGTAGTAATTGGTGCTATTTTCAGCATTCCCACAGGGATTATGACAGGAATTTTCTTAGCAGAATTTGGTCAAACTAACCCAGTTGCTAGTATCGTTCGTTTTGTTACTAGTATTCTGACAGGCGTGCCTTCAATTGTTGTCGGCGTGTTTGCATATGGTGTAATAGTTTTGGTAACGAAAGGATTTAGTGCGATCGCAGGTGGTTTTGCTTTAGCCGTGATTATGCTACCTGTAATTATACTGACAACAGAAGAATCCTTAAAACTGATTCCCACATCTCAACGCCTCGCCTCTGCTGCTTTAGGTGGAACTCGTTTCCAAACTACTTTTCGCATTGTTATAACTACTGCAATCCCCGGAATTACTACAGGCATTTTATTAGCTGTAGCTCGTGCGGCTGGTGAAACAGCACCCTTAATTTTTACCGCTTTATTTAGTCTAGATTGGTCAGAAGGATTGTTAAGTCCAACAGCTTCTTTACCAGTATTAATTTTTAACCTCTATAACGACCCCGATCCACAAAAAAGTCAACTGGTCTGGACTACTTCTATAGTCCTACTCGGCTTAATTTTATGTGTCAGTATTCTTTCTCGCTTAGTTATTAGGCAGAGAAAAATAAATTGAAGAAGAATTCAGAATTCAGGAGTCAGAATCAAGATGTTTGCGTTCGCTATCCGTCAGTCGTACAGAATTCACACTGAATCCTGACTCCTGAATTCTGTTTTGATAAATTTTTATTTCGCACCTTGGGAAAGCATGAGTAACCTAATTCCAGCTATCAAAGTTAAAAATATTAGCTTTTACTATGGCACAATCAAAGCAATTGAAAAGGTGTCAATAGATATTTACCAAAACCAAGTCACGGCAATTATTGGCCCTAGTGGTTGTGGTAAATCTACCTTCATCAAAATTCTTAATCGCATTAGCGAATTAGAAGGGCCTGTAAAAATTGAAGGAAATGTAGAATTCTTTGGTCAAAATATTTATGCTCCTCGTGTCAACATCAATCGTTTACGCCGCCAAATTGGTATGGTATTTCAAAAACCAAATCCTTTTCCTATAAGCATTTACGAAAATGTTGCCTACGGTATGAGAATAGCAGGCAGGTATTCGAAATTAGAATTAGATGAAATTGTTGAATCTGCCCTTAAAAGCGCTGCTCTTTGGGATGAAGTCAAAGATAAGCTTGATAAATCAGCTTTAGGGCTTTCTGGTGGTCAGCAACAAAGATTATGTATTGCCCGTGCCTTAGCAGTCAAGCCAAAAGTTCTGCTGATGGATGAGCCTTGTTCGGCTCTTGACCCCATCGCCACCATGAAAGTTGAAGAACTACTCCACAGTTTACAGTCTGAGTTGACAATTGCGATCGTTACTCATAATATGCAGCAAGCTGCTCGCGTCTCTGATTTTACGGCTTTCTTTAGCACCGATGAAAGTCGGATCGGTCAAATGGTTGAATTTGGCGCTACAGAGCAAATCTTTAACAATCCACTCGATCCTCGCACCCGCGACTACATTTCGGGGCGTTTCGGTTAAGGTACTTTCTAGCGTAACTTATTGATTTTTGTCGAGCTATTTTGCACTAGAGGATACTGATAAAGTGTAGTTTAAAAAAGTTACTAATTTATCTTTATAAATAAATTAACTCCTCACTACCCATAAAGAGTATACAATACTCAGATTTTGATTTCTACATAGCTATTTTAAATCGAACCATACCTAATTCTTCTTCATCAGAAAGGATGGTATATAGTTAAGGTGTGAAAGGTGGGTATAAAAAGTCTGTAAAAGATAAATTTTTGAGCATAACTTTAATATAAGTATCGACCAACAGTTTATCTGCTGTATAGCTACTGCATGGCTACGTAATTTCCATGAATATCTCCTTTTGGGGGTAACATAGTGAAACAGCGGCGCTAATTTGTACTACTTTACCTAGTTAGGTTTTGTTTCACACGTTTTAGGAATATGAGTAAACTAATTCCAGCAATCAGAGTCAAAAACTTCAGCTTCTCTTACGACACTCAAAAGATAGTTGAAGGCGTGTCAATGGATATTTACCAAAACCAAGTCACGGCAATTATTGGTTCTAGTGGTTGTGGGAAGTCTACTTTTCTTAAATCGTTAAATCGCATGAGTGAATTAGAAGCAGAAGTAAAGGTTGAAGGAAAAGTAGAATTTTTTGGGCAGAGTATTTATGAGCGTCGTGTTAACATCAATCGCTTACGTCGCCAAGTTAGTATGGTTTTTCCCAAACCAAATCTTTTTCCCATGAGCGTTTATGATAATGTTGCTTATGGGGTGAAATTAATTGGATGGCATCCGAAAGTAGAATTAGATGGAATTGTTGAATCTGCCATCAAAGCTGCCGAACTTTGGGATGAAGTGAAAAATAAACTGCACAAATCTGCTTTAGAGCTTTCTGGCGGTCAGCAGCAAAGATTATGTATTGCCCGTGCTTTAGCGGTCAAACCTAATGTTTTGTTGATGGATGAGCCTTGTTCAGGTCTCGATCCTATGGCTAATATGAAAATCGAGAATTTAATCCATAATTTGCGTTCTGAGTTGACAATTGTGATTGTTACTCACAACATGCAGCAAGTTACTCGCCTATCTGATTTTACGGCTTTCTTTTATAGTAACGAAAATCGTATTACTCAAATGGTTGAATTTGGTACTACCAATAAAATCTTTACTAACCCTGTGGATTCTCGTACCCGCGACTATGTTTTCGCTCGCGTCGGTTGAAGTATTTCTTAAATTCTAGCTATTCAGAGGGTTAATACATAGTGCAAGCGGAAATTAAGGGTTGAATTTAATTTCCGCTTACTTTGAGCTTTTCTTGTGTTGGGCAATACAAACTGACATTGACAGTATTTTTTTATACTATATATTTGAAGACAAGTATTTGCTCTAGACCACTTGAATCATAAAATGAAATGTCCCCGGTGCGAATCTACTTCATATCGTAAAAATGGTCGTCGGAATGACAAGCAGAATTACCTCTGCAAAAATTGTGGTAAACAATTCTTAGAACCTGCATTCTCTCGTCCCTTAGAAACTGACTTGCTTGCTAACAGCAACGGACACACTAAAGTATCTACGGCTGAAACGACGGAACTTTCTTTAGTAAAAAACCTGCCACAAGAAAAAATCACAGAGAAAAGCCTTGACTCTTTTAGTTTGACATTAGCTGAACAACTGCTGCAAACGATATTATCACCTGGTTGGTTAGAATCTGCGGCTTTCAGTCAATTTATCCAAAAAATTCAACAAAAAACTGAAATAAATTATCAATTAGAAACAGGGATATCGCTTCTACTTTTGGATGCAGAAAACTTAAAACTAGATATTAATTCTGAATTATTTTTAGCTAGTGTCTGCAAGTATCCCCTCCAATTTAAAATGGCATTTGCTAACTGGAAAAATCCAAGTATTGGAAAGCAAGATATTGAACTATATAACCGTGGCTATCAACTTGTCCATGTGCCAGAGGGTAAGGATAGTGCTGATGCAAAAATGATCGCTTTCGGTTCTTGTATTTTACGCTCTTATCCAACAGTTAAAGAAATATTAGTCTGTTCTAGCGATGGAATTTTAATTCACCTTTGCAACGAACTCCAAAACCAAGGATTAATTGTCTATTGGGTACGTAGACAAGGGCAAACTTTGCATATAAAAAACCGGAATACTGGCAAATTAACTCATTATTCTTTAGCAATGACAACAGAAGTTCCATCCTTGGAAAAAGTGGTTGAGCAAATACAAGATTTAATTAAAAATGAACAAGATTCAATCAATACTCGATTACACAGGTTAACAACTATTTCAAGTTTATTTCAAGAAAGAGCAAATATCAATAATAAATCTAATCCTAAGCAACCAGACATGGAGGAAATTATCCCTATAATAGATAATTCATCTGTACAATCTATTCTAGAAAAAGATTCTGCAGAAATTCCTAATGAAAAAACATTAGATAAATTACTATTAAAAATTATTCAAGATATACAAACAAAGTCTCCCCAAACTAAATTATCTGTGTCCAAATTAGGTACAGAGTTACAGAAAATAACTGGAGAATCTTCTAATTCAATTATTAAAAAGTTAAAGTTAGGTTCCAATTTTACCAAATATTTAGAATCATCTCCCACATTTACATTAAAAATGAATGGCAAGGAATATGAAGTAATGCCGTTACTCTCCGAATAGATACTTCTTGGATGTTTACGCACAACCTGAGCCTCTAATTCTGTATTATGTAAAAAGATGTAAAGAAATGTAAATAATACAATGCAGGATAAAGTTGTTGTTATCGTCGGTGCAACTGGTGGTATTGGTTCAGCTTTAACACAAAAACTTGCGCCTACCGGAGTTCGATTGGTACTAGCTGCCAGAAATGCGGTGCGTTTAACGACACTGGCTGCTGATTTCCCAGGAGAAGTTTTGACTGTTCCCACCGATATTACTGACCCCAAACAGGTAGATTATTTGATAGAAAAGACCATCGCTGAGTTTGGTCAAATTGATATTTTAGTGAATGCAGCTGGTGCTGGTATACTCAAGCCCTACAACAGCCTAGAACCCGCTGATTTAGACAAGATGTTAGATGTCAACTTAAAAGGTAGCTTTTACACCACTCAGGCGGCTGCTGAAGAGATGCAAAAGCGCAAGTCTGGTCACATCTGTAATGTCGTAGGAATTCTGGGCAAGCATTCGATGGGGATGGCAGCGGCTTATTCGGCTTCTAAGTTTGGTGTTGTCGGTTTTAGCAAGTGCATGGCAGAGGAACTCAAGCGTTTTGGTATCAAGTTCACGCTATTCTACTTTGGTGGGGTAGATTCTCCTTTTTGGGATAACGTCAACCTAAAAGTAGACCGAAAAAAAATGCTCAGTCCTGAAACTGCTGCCAATGCGATTTTCTTTGCTCTTTCTGCCGAACCGCAAGCTGTGCCAATGGAAATTAATATTCAACCTGATAGTCATCTGTTCTTTTAAAGGGGGAGTACGTGTACATAATTCTTGCTTAGGAAGGACGTGAAAATCTAGCAAAAAAGGCAAAATTTACAGATATATAAACTGTTATGCTGGATTTTCAATATCTATGAAAATTGATCACGTTCATTTCTATGTAGAAGATGCCAAAGTGTGGCGAGATTGGTTTGTACGCCATCTTGGTTTTCAAGCAGTAACCGATCGCAGCAGTTCATTTCACACTTGTACAGAAGTGGTGAAAAATGGTAGTGTCTGCTTTTTTCTATCTTCACCCCTGTTGCCTACAAGTCCAGTAGCCGAATTTCTGCGTCAATATCCGCCTGGTGTGGCAGATGTCGCTTTTGCTGTTGAAGATGTCGAAGGCGCGATCGCACTAGCTCAAAAACACGGTGCTACAATCCTACAACCCATCCAGGAACGCCAAGAAGGTACGGAATTCATCAAATGTGGCAAAATTGCTGCCTGGGGTGGACTGACTCATACATTAATAGAAAGGTCATTGGCCATTTGTCCGTCGTCATTTGTAACTAACACAAATGACAAAGAACAAATTACAAATGACAACACTTTTACCGCCATAGATCACATAGTCTTAAACGTAGCAGTTGGTGAATTGGATCGTGCTGTGGCTTGGTACGAAAAAATTCTAGATTTTCAACCCCAGCAGGCATTTAAAATTAAAACCAATCGCTCTGCTTTACACAGCCAGGTGATGGTTTCGCGCAACGGTAGCGTCCAATTGCCAATTAATGAACCTGCTTCTAAAAATTCTCAAATTCAGGAATTTCTAGATGTCAATCGGGGGCCAGGAATTCAACATATTGCCTTGCGGACGACTAATCTTGTGAATGCGATCGCTAAATTTCGTGCCAGTGGTTTATCTTTACTCTCAGTTCCTCAAACCTACTACTCGCAGCTAAAACAGCGACCAGGAATCACGCTATCACCTCTAGAACTAGAAGCGATCGCTCAACAGGAAATTCTGGTGGACTGGCAAGAAGATACTCTCGTAGAAGGAGGAAATACCGCACCCTTATTACTACAAATTTTCACCCAGCCAATATTTGAACAGCCGACATTTTTCTTTGAGTTTATTGAACGCCGTTTCCAAGCTCAAGGTTTTGGCGAAGGTAACTTTCGCGCCTTATTTGAAGCCATTGAAAGCGAACAAATCAAACGCGGTACTTTGCAATGAGGTCATCGTCGATACTTTCTTAAAAAGAATTTACAAAAACCTTTAGCTAAACTTGATAGTCTCCAAAAATAGCCATACATCTGAGATAAACTTAATAAAAATTAACTTTTACCGCCGATGCTAAGACTTATTACTGACTTCGACGGCCCAATTATTGATGTTTCCGAACGGTACTACCGCGTATATCAATTCTGCTTAGATAAAACCCGTCGCCCAGATCAAGTAGTGCAAGAACTTCCGAAAGCGGAATTTTGGCAGTTAAAGCGATCGCGTGTTCCCGAAAAACAAATTGCCTTAAATTCCGGGTTAGACGAAGCTCAAGCCCAAGAATTTGCCCAGCTGCGACGACAAACTGTGCATACAGAACCCTACTTTGACTATGACACCCTCGCGCCTGGTGCTGTGGATGCACTGTTAAAAATACAACAAGCTGGAATTGATTTGGCAGTTATGACCATGCGCCGAGTTCGAGAACTGGATTATGCCTTTAAAAAACATGATTTAGGCCAATTTTTCCCAGAAAATCGTTGTTATTGTCTGAGTAACGACTACGTTAAAACTCGCGATATTGAAGATAAGCCCTTGTTAATGGCTAGGGCATTAAAAGAACTGCCCGCGGCTGCTGATACCTGGATGGTGGGAGATACGGAAGCCGACATCACCGCTGCGAAAAATTATGGTATTAAGGTGATGGCTGTAGAATCTGGAATTCGCGATCGCACCCAATTAGAACTTTACCACCCCGACTTAATTGTTCAGGATTTTAGCGCTGCTGTAGATTTAGTTCTAAAAGCTAAACACCTTGTCTAAAAGGCTCTCTACCTGCAACATATTCAATTAATCAGCATTCGGGTTGCAAATTAAAATAGGAGTCAGAATAGGTATTCTGACTCCTGACTTTTTTATCTTAGAAGAACACACATAAACCATGTCTTCTTTATAGAAACCTGCTTACGGCAGTGGTTTAACGTAGAAAACTACTAACTAACCACAACAATATAAACGTCACGACAGTAGAGAACTGATTCGTTTCCAGACTGATAAATGATATTTGTGGTAAGAGCCAGCTAGCAACTAGTCCCCCAGCGATTAGGCCAATTATTAAACTGACCAGGGTGAACAAAACTGCTCGGCCAAATTTGCCTTCCTTGCGATTAAGAAAGTAAATACTCGTGCCTACGCCAACCACCAATGCTAACTGCAAAACCTGATCGCCTCCCTCTGGATAGAACAGGCTAATAGAACTCAAACCGAGAAACCAAGCTCCTGGTAGGAGTATATCCGCAGGCGTTGGCTGATCCAGCATACGTTGCAGCCATGCGGGTGACTGCTCGCGAGGGGTTGGACTTTCTTTAGGAGGCGATTGCACTCGCAACTCTGGAAACCGTATCCGCTCAGGGACTTTGATTTTTCCTTCCTGGCGCATCCGTAAGCGATCCATTAAAATCGCATCGTAAGCCGCCTCAATCACTTCTAAATGCTTGGCATCGCCATTATGTTGCTCGAATAGGCGATTACGAGCATCCTGAATTTCATCGAAGCTAGCCTCTTCTGATACCCCAAGTTTTTCGTAGGGATTTTGATCGCTCATGGGAGTTTGTTACTTCAGCCTCAATCAGCGGCGGTCTTTTATCGAAAAAAACAGCTTTAGGTTTTATTTTGATCGAAACTAAAGTCTCGATCTATTTATATGCCCTACCAGGATAGTAGCACGGGTTAGTTTGATCGACTTTGTAATTTCAACTATAGTCACTTTAACATATCGCTATAACTCCGTGTATACCCTCATGTCGTTGTCTAATTCTGGCTCTAATCTAGAATTTGAACGGAGAGTACCTAAAAGTCATGGTTTTTATGAAAAAATCAACTTTAATGTTTCAAATTTGGCAACTTACTGTGCCCTAAAATAGTTTTTTTTTAATTATACTGAATAATCGCTTGTGGTATATATCCACATATCGATTTAAAATTGAAACGTTTTAAGTTACCACCTAACTGGGATCGAGAAGGTGTCTTGCTATCAAGAACGGTTGCAGTTCAAGTCAGAGCGCTTATATACTGTTGGCTAACAGAAGTTTCGCCTTCTAATTGCCTACAATCCTGATTAGAGTATTTATTTTTGAGCGATCGGGATTGTTATACCGTAGCCATGTAGATTCTTAGTTAGTCCTAAAGTGGCAACTGCGTTTTTACGCAACTCTCTTGTTAATCTTACGAATTTTTGTGCAAAGTAATGGTCATGGCTCCCGCCAAGATTCTTGTAGTTGACGACGACCCTGCGGTTCGGAATTTAATCCAACGCTTTTTGATTAAACAGAACTATCAGGTGGAGGCTGCCGAAGACGGAAAGACAGCCTTAAATCTATTTGAGCAATTTAACCCTGATTTGGTGATTCTAGATGTGAATTTACCAGATGTCACAGGGTTTAACCTCTGCCAAGAGATGCAAAGTCGTAATGGTGTTTTTGTTTTGATGTTGACTAGCCGTGCTGACGAAGCTGATAAAATTCGCGGCTTTGCTAAAGGTGCTGACGACTATCTCACCAAGCCTTTTGGACTAGGAGAGCTAGAAGTCAGAGTCGGAGCTATTTTGAGGCGTCAGCGAGTGATAACTACGGCCGAGCAGAAACGCTTGGTATTTGAAAAACTTATGATTGACCCAGTACGACGGGAGGTAGCACTTAATAACCAAGCAGTACCCTTAACTGCTCTGGAATTTGACTTGTTGCATTTTTTAGCTAGTCATCCAGGTCGAGTTTGGCGGCGGGCAGAGCTAATCCAAGAAGTGTGGGATTATGAATATGTCGGCGACCAGCGGGTTGTAGATGTTCATATCGGCCAAATTCGCAAGAAGATTGAAATTGATGCTAGTCAGCCAGCATTAATTCAAACTGTACGTGGCGTAGGCTATAAATTTGAATCTCCTGCTCATCCCCAGCATTTGGAAGCCAAGTCCTAAGTTTATAGTCTAGAGTTTTTTAACTCTTGACTGTTGACTCTTGGGGTAGTGGTTGGTGAATTTTCTTGGTTTTAGTAACAGACAAATTTAGATAATCAAAATAAGTAGATATTCCTCAAATACACGCCAAACAGTGATTTGAGATATTTATTTATCTATCTATTTAAGATAGTGGACAGGGGAGAGAGTCCACTGGAAAATATTTCTTGGTATGTAACCGTTTTGGTAGATATAACGGTGCTGAGATTGGAGTTTGTAGGGCACATATAGGACTCATATTTGATTTTTGAAAAAAAATCGGTACACCTTAATCTGCTGAAATCCTATTGCCTATTGCCTATTGCCTATTGCCTACCTACGCAAATGATTTCAGTAATCAAACCGGATTCCTATAGCTGTGTATTAGTGTCAACTTAAGCTAAAGTCCCCTTAAAAGCCCGTTTCTAGCCTCTGTCTGGAAATGCTGCTCATTGAGCTGTTGCTGTAAGCCAGGTAAGCCGCGGTCTCAAAATAGATATTTCCAGTTGGAGACTGACAAAAAAGGTAAATTCCGCTCTATTACCAACTACTTTTGGCAATAAGAAAAACTATTAGAACTTTTTTATGGATCGGAATCTACCGATCTTTTTTATTGTAATATTGCCGATCGCTATTAGCTTAAAATCCCGTTAATGGGGCACGGTATGCCGTACCCCATTAATAAGTGGGGGAATAACGCCCTTTATACCAGTAGCTATGGGGTGTCTAGTAAATTAGCTGTTGCTGGTGAGTCGGTACAGGGCATTTCTACTGTGGAGTGATGGAACAAAGTTTCCAGATAGACTCGTGCAGCACGGCGATCGCTATCTCCATTTTGGAGTAAAAACAATGATAGTGCCGCCGTCAATACTCTGTTTTCATCCCAATCGGGATGGGTTTCTAAGTAGTTTTTTAAGGATTCGTGGAGTGTTTCAGGAATTTCTGTAAAGATGCTAACCGTTGATTTCATGAGATTTTCCTCCTATGAGGATAATCAAGAGGGACAAGTTGCTTGCGGTAAAGCGGTTTAGGGCTTTACACGCTCTTTCGCTATCCCGACAATCTGCGCTTACATCTAGTAGTAATATATTTTACACATTTGATGCCAACGGTTGAACAGGATTATAAAAGCAAGCCGCATCATTGTGCGCCAAGAGGGGGTGGGTTTGTCAATGCTGCGAAATGTTAAAAACGATGGTATAAAAAATAAATGCGAACGACAGAATAGGGATTTAAGCCAATTTTTTGTTACTTTACTTCATAAAAACTCAGTCCTTAAACTTCTTTGCTACTTGTAATCAACAATCCCCAGTAAGACAGCAAGAAGCCTATTAGCTCGTATAGCACCTGTGGAAAACTGCTAAAATCCCTGTGGAAACCCTGTGGAATGAGTGAGGAAAATAGTAGCCAATGATAAGAATTACAAAAATGTCATCAACCTATGACATTTAAACTCATGAAATTAGCTTCTCAATCTCAGTTATCATCGTGGTTGCCCTCGATACATCCCCAGGTCTGGATTTTCGCAATTGGTAGATTTCTTTCGGAAGTTGGTACCGGCTTTACCCTGTTTTATGCGCCCATCTTTTTTGTTAATCAACTTGGTTTATCTGCAACCAGTGTTGGGGTAGCCTTGGGTAGCGCCTCGATTTCCGGCATCGTAGGGCGGATTGCAGGTGGTTCTTTAGCTGATTCTGGATATTGGGGACGCCGCCGAACTTTGTTACTAGCGACGGCGATTTCAGCAATTGCTTCTCTAGTTTTAGCTACAACCAATAATTTCACTTCTTTGGTAATCGGTAGCTTGATTAGCGGTTTAGGGATAGGTTTCTATTGGCCGGCGGCTGAAGCTGTGGTTGCTGACGCTAGCCAAATTGACAATCGCCGCGAAACTTTTGCGATCGCCAGACTAGCTGATAATCTTGGGTTAGCGATCGGAATTGTGCTGGCTGGGTTTTTGATCGCGATAATTGGGAATTATCGATGGCTATTTGTGATTGATGCCATCTCTTTTATGGCATTTTTTGGAGTTGTCTATGTAGGGATTAATGAAACGGAACAACAGCAAATAGAGGAACCTGAAAAGACAGAACTTTTTGCATCTTGGATTGCAGTATTAAGAGATGGGCGTTTCCTGGTCTACATCGCAGTTAATATATTTTTTACAATCTATATTTCTCAAATCCACAGCACCCTGCCGCTTTACTTCAAAAACTTTGTATTTGTTGAAAGTACTGCCAAGGGATTTGCTGAAACTACCATTAGCGGACTATTTGCTTGGCATCTAGTGTTCGCAATTATTTGTCAGTTGCCTGTCACCAGCATTTTAAAACGCTGCTCTCACACACTTGCGCTTACTGTTTCCGCCATTTTCTGGGCAATTGGTTTCGGACTGATTTGGGTTAGCGGTACAGCCCCATCTCATCATCTGGCATGGGTAACATTGGCATTGGGAGTATTTGCTGTGGCGATTGTTTCCTATACCCCATCTGCTGCCTCTTTAGTGACTGAGTTAGCCCCAGAAAATCAACGTGGCGTTTATTTCTCCATCAATGCTTTGTGCTGGGCTGTTGGCTCTTTTATTGGTCATCCCTTGGGTGGATGGGCATTAGATCAACCACAAATTATTACCAATAGTTACTGGCTAGGCTTCATTTTGAGCGTAGCGATCGCTGTGGTAATTTTACAGTATCTCAATCGAATTTTGTCTGAGTAGGGGCGCAAGAATACTGGAATTTTCCTGCAAAAAGGGTTTCATATCAAGTCCGATTAATCACTTATGATTACTGCATCTGTGCAAAAATCGGAAAAGCCTCTTTTCCCTGCTCCCTTTCCTCCTCATTGACGACGTTCTTGGAGCTTGCGATATACCGATTTTAAATCAACTTGATGGTGAGCTAAGGCAACCAAAGTATGATATAGCAAATCAGCCACTTCACCGGCGATCGCATCTGCTTCATCATCCTTAAAAGCCATTACCACCTCAGCGGTTTCCTCACCAATCTTTTTTAAAATTTTGTTATCGCCACCTGCGAATAGTTTACAAGTGTAAGAACTTTCAGTAGGATTATCGCGGCGATCGCATATTATTTGAAACAATTGCGACAATGTATCCCCAGGAGGTGAGACAATTTTTCCTTCTATTTGATGAAAACAACTGCGCTCTCCAGTATGGCAGGCAACATCTCCTAATTGTTCTACGCCAATGAGCAGCGCATCACTATCGCAGTCATAACGGATACTTTGCACTTTTTGGATATGCCCAGAAGTCGCTCCCTTGTGCCATAATTCTTGCCGAGAACGGCTCCAAAACCAAGTTTCTTCAGTTTCTAAAGTCTTTTGTAACGACTCCTGATTCATCCACGCCATCATCAGGACAGTACCATCCAGATAGTCTTGGACAATTGCAGGCACCAGACCCCGTTCATCGTAGCGAATTTTATCAACCGGGATGGTGTAATGCAGCGATCGCGAATCGTTAGAAGACATACCAGCTAGTTTGCTCTTATGAGAATAATTTATGGATTCACGATACCATTCAAAATAGGGCAGCTGGTATGTTTTTTTTTGAATTAAATATCCAAAGTCAAGTCTTCATTGGACTTGCATAACATAATGTTATTTTTTTGGTTCCGCTAATTTTATAGGATAGAAATTCTAAGCAGTGTTTGACCCTATTCTAAGATAGAGCGTTTTATTGCCCACTGTTAGGAGAGAACTTTGGTAAATACCACAATTAAAACAACAAAATCACAAGAAGTCTTCGCCGCTGCTCAAAATCTCATGCCCGGAGGAGTCAGTTCTCCAGTTCGTGCCTTTAAATCTGTGGGCGGACAACCCATCGTTTTTGATCGTGTCAAAGGCGCGTATATTTGGGATGTAGATGGCAATAAATACATAGACTATGTAGGCACTTGGGGCCCAGCTATTTGTGGTCATGCTCATCCAGAAGTCATTGCAGCGTTGCATGAAGCTTTAGAAAAAGGCACCAGTTTCGGTGCTCCCTCAGTTCTAGAAAATGTTTTGGCAGAAATGGTCATCGATGCCGTTCCTAGCATCGAAATGGTCAGATTTGTCAACTCTGGAACTGAAGCCTGTATGGGAGTTTTGCGGCTGATGCGGGCTTTCACCAATCGAGAGAAAATCATCAAATTTGAAGGTTGCTACCACGGACACGCCGATGCGTTTCTAGTAAAGGCGGGTTCTGGTGTTGCTACACTTGGCTTGCCAGACTCACCGGGAGTACCTAAATTAGCAACTAGCACCACTCTAACTGCACCTTTCAATGATTTAGAAGCAGTCAAAGCTTTATTTGAAGAAAACCGCGACGAGATTGCCGGTGTTATTCTTGAGCCAGTCGTCGGCAATGCTGGATTTATTGCGCCTGACGCTGGCTTCCTAGAAGGTTTACGGGAACTAACTCACGAATATGGAGCGTTGTTGGTATTTGACGAAGTGATGACAGGCTTCCGCATTGCTTACGGTGGCGCTCAAGAAAAATTTGGCGTCACTCCCGATTTAACAACCTTGGGTAAAGTGATTGGTGGTGGTTTGCCAGTAGGGGCTTATGGTGGTCGCCGAGATATTATGTCAATGGTTGCACCTGCCGGCCCCGTATATCAAGCTGGGACTCTTTCTGGTAATCCTTTAGCGATGACTGCCGGTATTAAGACTTTAGAATTGCTGCAAAAGCCAGGTACTTACGAGTCTCTTGAGCGGATTACTAAAAAGCTAGCAGATGGTTTGCTGCAAATTGCCAAAGAAACTGGTCATGCAGCTTGCGGCGGTCAAATCAGCGCCATGTTCGGCTTATTCTTTACCGCCGGCCCAGTTCATAACTACGAAGATGCGAAAAAGTCTGATACAGCCAAATTCGGACGTTTCCATCGCGGGATGTTAGAGCGCGGTGTTTACTTAGCACCCTCTCAATTTGAAGCAGGGTTTACATCTTTTGCTCACACAGAAGAAGACATTGAGCAGACTTTAGCAGTTGCACGGGATGTAATGTCTAGCCTGTAACCTGTTAAGGGTAAGGGATTTCCAAATAAAAGTATCCTGTTAACTCTTGTGGGGTGGGCATCTTGCCCCACAAAATGGATGATTTATAGGAAGTCCCTTTTTTGAGACAGAAACAAACGTGCGGAATTTTTGGACTCACTTTAAAGCATTATTTGCATAATTTTCAGCAGTTAGTAGTGTTCAATCCTCTGACACTGCTGGGGATAGAAAAAATTTTTAACAGATTTGCTTTCTACCATCATTACTCAAGAAAGGTCACATCTTCGTCATCATTTCGCAATGGCTTCGTCAATAGAATATGCAATATTTAGCCTACATTAAGATTCATAGTTAATGAGGCAGGATTAATAAATTATTAGGGGGTTAAGTCCCTTGCAACTAAGAAGTATCAAGTTTTGTGGGTCTTGTCTGAATCTTTATTGCAAAACTTAACTTAATTACAAATTATTTTACTTGCCTTTTACAGTTCTCAAAATTTCCTCATACTCCATAGATTACAAAAATTAATGCATAAGAAGGTTCTTACCTTTATGGTGAGGGTTTTGCTTAGAGATATTAGATTATCCATCGGGTAAGGTATTTTTTCAGAGTCAGGGTTGGAGCCAACTTAAAAAAATATACCAGTCATAACTGTAGCTTGTATGGCAAGGCTTACAGAGTAGGAAAAGCTGCCATAAATACTGTGAAAAAAAGATGGTTCAACCTTGAAGGAGCTATGAAGTGGACGACAATAAGTCATTTTTTGGTCTGCAAAAAATATTAGTTACGTTGCTTGTATTGAGTGGAAGTGTGAGTATCAGCACCATGATGCTTATTAAGTCAAGCTCCTCTAATGCTCAAAGTACAGAGAATATAAATGTAAACAATCAACCAAGCAAAGTTGGGATTCAGCAGCAGATTGAAGAACTCAAAGCAACGATGCTTAGAAGTTGGCAGCAACAAGTACAAACCAAAGGTTTTTCATATACTGTACCCCTACGTTTTCAAGGGGCAGTAGTTGATGCGGCAAAATTGACTCCCGAACAGAAAGTAATTGCGCTCACCTTTGATGATGGGCCATGGCCTGAAAGTACCGGACAAGTACTAGATATTCTCAAAAAAAATCAGATTAAAGGGACATTTTTTCTCATTGGGCAAAATGTAAAGAATTATCCAGGCTTAGTGAAGCGGGAGATTGCTGAGGGTCACGTAATTGGTAATCACACTTGGCATCATTGGTATCAATTCTTAAATCCACAAGCAGCTGCCTATGAAATTGACCACACAGCAGACTTGATTTATCAAGTAACAGGGATTAAAACAAATTTATTTCGACCACCAGGGGGAATCATGCACAATGGGGTGGCTAGTTACGCGAGAAATAGCAAATATGCCATCATTCGCTGGTCATCTGACTCTGTAGACTACTCACGTCCTGCTGTACCAAAATTAATTAATAATGTGTTTAGGAGGGCCAAGCCAGGTGGAATTGTGCTAATGCATGATGGTGGTGGTAATCGCTCTAAAACTGTGCAAGCTTTACCAGAAATTATTGCCAACTTTCGGAAACAGGGCTATAAATTTGTTACTATTCCTGAACTTTTAGAAATGCAAGATAAAGATCAAAAGCTAACTGCAAACAAAAAAACCGTCCAAAACTAACATCTGAACGGAATTTTAACGTATTAATACTTTATGCCAATCTAGTTATGTTGCTAGTTGTGCTGATACTTTACAACTACAAGTCAGGAGGTAAAATCACCTGATCGATTGCGTGGATTACACCGTTACTACCTGTAATATCTGCCTGTGTCACTTTAGCATCATTGACAGTTACACCGGTAGCAGGATCGACTTTAACGTTGATTGCGCCACCTTCGAGGCTTTTAACTTCGCCAGATTTTAAATCAGTAGACAATACCTTACCAGCCACCACATGGTAAGTTAAAATCTTGAGCAATACTTCTTTGTTATCTGGCTTTAACAATTCTTGCAAAGCGTCTGCCGGTAACTTAGCAAAAGCCGCATCTGTGGGTGCAAAAATAGTTAAGTTATCTTTGCCTTGCAAAGCTGCGCTTAATCCTGCTGCTTTCAAAGCCTTGGTCAACGTGGTAAAGGAAGCGTTTGACTCTGCCAAGGCTAACAAGTTTTTGCCTTGATTGCTACTTGCTCCTGGTTTTGGTGGAGTTGTAGTCGGTGTCCCAGTGGGTTGAGTACCTGGGGTGACGGGTGTAGGTTCACTAGGTGTAACACTACCACCACTACGGTTATAGGGAGGCTCGTTGAAAATACTTGGTCTGGGATTTACCGTTCCACCACTTTTCTGTGCTACTGGTTTGCGTTTGGTATTGCCCTTTTCGATTTGGGAAACGGCTTCAGCAGGTGTGTATTGAGTGTTTGCTTGAAAGCGTTGACCTTGGTTATAGGGAGCTTCGTTGAAAATACTGGGGTTAGGATTTAGTATCTCTTTCGCATCAGATGGTAAAGTAATGAGGACGCTGAAACTAGTAAATCCTGCTATGCCTGCCAACGCGGTCAGAAATTTGCTGTAATTTGTCTTCATAAATTTTGTTTTTTTTGTCCACACATTACATAAAGATTTATAACATTTTGCTATGCACAAAATCTAACTCAAGAGGGAAGTAAGATTTTTCTCTAGAAGAGTTTGTGCTAGTGAGGGAAAATTTTTAACCTCGATTCACGCTGATAGGTATGAAATATATCTACCATATATTTCATGTAAATTGAGCAAGTTTTCTCCACCACACGAAAATTAAAAAATCCTACTCGGTGTCAAGTAAATTCTCAGAAAATGTGAAAATCTTACCTATACAAGTTATGAGTTACGATGAGCTTCGAGAAAGATTATACTTAAAAGACAATTTATATACAAACTTGTACGTAAAATAATAGTTGATTCATAAATCCTGAATTACATAGAGAAGAAGGCTATATTTCCGAATTAACCATTGATTATTCAGCAAAAACACAGAAATTAATTACCGAAATCTTTTAACGTAGGCTAACGCTGACAAAAATTGCACTAACTGTTGAAGACCCACGAATGAGGGGTTGAGTTTATTTATATGTTGAATTAAATTACTTAATTATTTGATATTGCAATCAATCAGAAAACAATATTTTTTTTAATTGATAATTTTGCCAAAAATCAGGCATCGGTTAAAACCTAATGTCAATTAAATAGACAGCTAACCAACTAATACCAATAAAAATTACTTAAACTAAAGATACAATTGTAAAGTTAATAAGTTGACCAGTTACAAGAGATAGAACACATGCTGGAATTATACCAATGGGAACTCTCTCAATACTCAGAGAAAGTGCGCCTAATTCTAGATTTTAAAGGACTAGATTACCGCAAAATAGAGGTCACGCCTGGGATTGGACAAGTGGAACTGTTCCGGCTGACTGGTCAAAGACAAGTGCCTGTATTAAAGGATCGTAATAAATATATTGCGGATTCTACGGAAATAGCTAAGTATTTAGACTTAGAGTACCCCGATCGCCCCATAATACCGCAAGATCCTAAACAACGGGGTTTAACTTTATTAATAGAAGAATGGGCGGATGAGTCCATAGGCATCAAAGGTCGCAAAGCACTATTTGCAGCCGTAAGTCAAGATCAAAATTTCCGTAAGTCTTTATTACCCACCTCAACACCAGATATATTTAAAAGTCTGGTTCAAGGAGTACCTAGTGACTTACTGACAGTGTTGGGTTTTGGCGTAGGTTACAGCCCAGATGTGATACAGTCAGCGATCGCATCTTTAAAACAAGACTTGGAAGCCTTAACGTTATTATTGGCAGATAGTCCTTATTTAACAGGAGATGAGCCGACTTTAGCTGACTTAGCGGTGGCTGGCTTATCGATATTGCTCAAGTTCCCCTCTGGCCCCTATCTGGATTTACCAGCTTCTATCAGAGGTAAAGGATTGCCAATCTTTGCCGAGAATATAGATTATGAACCATTCTTCACTTGGCGCGATCGCCTTTATGCCCAATTCCGCAAACCGTTAATTAGTACCACTCCATCAACAGGAAGTGCGCCAACCTCAATTCAGATTGATTAGATAATTGGACATGGGGAATTGGGCATAGGGAATGGAGAAGAAAAACAAATGACCAATACTTCGACTACGCTCAGTACAAGTGACCAATGACCAATGACAAATGACAAATGACAAATGACTAATCAGATGAATTCGGCACAGCCATTAGGTTCGGTCATTCAAGGTTCTTTAACTGAAGGTTTAGAAGTACGATTGCATCCTGACATTTCTGTAGAAGATATGCGGGTGGGTAAGTTTCTTGTTGTGCAAGGGATGCGATCGCGTTTTTTTTGTATGCTGACAGATGTAGCATTGGGAGCTGCTAATGCCCGAATTATTGCTAATCCCCCAAGTTGGGAAGACACTTTTTTACGAGATGTTTTAGCCGGAAGTGGTACTTACGGTACCATCAACCTCGCGCCGATGTTGATGTTCACTCCCGAAACTGAAGAATCTTTCTCCCCAACAAATGGCAAATCGGCAAATCCTTTCCTCCCATCGGTCACAGGTTTGGCTTCATTTGTGCCACAAACCAGCACGACAATAGAATTGTTGCCTGTTAAAACTATTCCTAGCCACTTTAGTCAAGTTTACGAAGCAAGTGTTGAAGATTTTCGCCGGGTATTTGGTTGGGAAGATGACCCCCAAAGGCGCAACTTTTCCATCGGCAAACCTTTGGATATGGATGTACCCGTTTGTATTGATTTAAACCGCTTTGTGGAACGGAGTAATGGAGTCTTTGGGAAATCTGGTACTGGGAAATCTTTTCTAACACGGTTACTTTTAGCTGGCGTTATCCGTAAAAATGCGGCAGTCAATTTGATTTTTGATATGCACTCTGAGTATGGCTGGGAAGCCGTTGCAGAAGGTAAGAACGTCAATACTGTTAAAGGTTTAAAGCAACTTTTTCCTAGTAAAGTGGAAGTTTACACCCTCGACCCGGAATCGACAAAGCGCCGTGGTGTGCGTGATGCTCAAGAACTTTATTTGAGTTACGAGCAAATAGAAGTTGAAGATATTAAGTTATGTAGCCGAGATTTAGGACTCTCTGACGCAGCCTTAGATAACGCCAATATTCTGTATAGCGAGTTTGGCAAGTCTTGGATTGTCCAGTTGCTAAATATGACTAACGAAGAAATCGAGATGTTCTGCGACGAGAAGCGCGGACACAAAGGCTCGATTATGGCATTGCAGCGCAAACTCTTGCGGATGGATAGCTTGAAGTATATGCGAGCAGTTTGCCCCCAGAATTACATTAGTAAAATTGTGCAATGCCTGGAATCTGGGAAGAATGTTGTGATAGAATTTGGTTCCCAGTCTAATATGCTCTCTTATATGTTGGTGACGAATATGATCACCAGACGTATCCACGAGCATTACGTTAAAAAAGCAGACAAATTCCTGCAAAGCAAAAATCCTAGCGATCGCCCAACGCCATTGATGATTACCATTGAAGAGGCGCACCGTTTCCTTGACCCAGCTATCGTCCAAAGTACTATCTTTGGGACTATTGCCCGCGAACTGCGCAAGTATTTTGTCACACTTTTGGTAGTCGATCAACGTCCATCAGGCATAGATAATGAAGTTATGTCGCAAATTGGGACTCGTATTACTGCTTTGCTGAATGATGAAAAAGACATTGACGCGATTTTTACAGGTGTATCTGGTGGTAGCGGACTGCGATCGGTTTTGGCAAAGCTAGACTCGAAGCAACAAGCTTTAATATTGGGTCACGCCGTTCCTATGCCCGTAGTAGTACGTACCCGTCCTTACGACGCAACTTTTTACGCAGAAATTGGTGAGCCAGCCTGGGAAGAAAAACCTGACGCAGAAGTATTCGCCGCTGCGGAACTAGCTAAAGCTGACCTGGGATTTTAGATGTGTCAGTTGTCATTTGTCCCTTGTCCTTTGTCTAGAGTCAATCAATATTTACTAATGACTAATAACCAATGACAAATGACTAATTCGTGACATCCCTCCATTGTCATAGCAAATTAAGTTCGGTTATCTGGCTAGTTTTTGGCAACAGAAGAGGGGTTTTTGGCGTCACTATAGATATAGTCAGTAATTTCAAGGAAGTTTAAATTTTTTTTCTATAACTGCTGCTTTTGAATTATAATGATAGGTTTTATCTAAAGATAGTTTACTATTTGCCTGATTTATCGTATCATAAGTTAAGTAGAACTCATACCGACTTCGGTTTTTCCAATCGGTGTTAGTAACTGTCCAAGAGAAGAATTCTCAAAAATAACCAGCGTGCTTATAAAAGATTGAAAATTTAGGGAAAGTAGGGGAACCTATCATTGGGGGCTTACCGTCTTAACAACGGCTGTATCAATTAATCAATTGCTTTTGGTAGCTCCTGACATTTCGTGATAGATGTACTACTTTTTCCCCTCCATTTTAGTAATAAAACATACATTATCTTTACGAAGTAGAGGACATCGCACCAATGCCTACTATCAATACCCAAACGGAAAACCTCAACACCAAATTCACGGCTGATATGGTGCGAACCTATCTGCGAGAAATTGGTCGTGTACCACTGCTAACCCGCGAACAAGAAATTGTCTTTGGGAAGCAAGTGCAACAGATGATGACGCTGATCGACGCCAAGGAAGCTTTGGCGAAGAAGTTGCAACGCGAACCGGATATTTCAGAGTGGGCCGATCACGTTAAACAATCGGAAACCGATGTGCAACAAACGGTGGCACAAGGTAAGCGGGCAAAGCAAAAAATGATCGAAGCGAATTTGCGCTTGGTTGTTGCTATTGCCAAAAAGTATCAAAAGCGAAATATGGAGTTTCTGGATTTAATCCAGGAAGGAACACTAGGGTTAGAGCGAGGTGTGGAGAAATTTGACCCGATGAGGGGTTATAAGTTCTCGACTTACGCTTACTGGTGGATTCGCCAAGCAATTACTCGTGCGATCGCTCAACAAGGTCGGACTATCCGCTTACCGATCCACATTACCGAGAAACTGAACAAAATCAAAAAAGTGCAGCGCGAGTTAGCTCAAACCTTGGGGCGATCGCCGACTCCAGCCGAAATTGCCAAAGCACTAGAACTAGAACCTGCTCAGATTCGCGAGTACCTGAATATGGCTCGTCAACCAGTTTCTTTGGATGTGCGGGTTGGTGAGAACCAGGATACTGAGTTGCAAGAAATGCTCGAAGATGATGGCCCATCGCCAGAGTATTACACCAACCAGGAATTCTTACGCCAAGACTTGAACAATCTGCTAGCAGAACTAACCCCGCAACAGCGAGAAGTTGTAGCTTTACGCTTTGGTTTAGAAGATGGTAATGAAATGTCATTGGCGAAAGTAGGTGAGAGATTGAATCTCAGCCGCGAACGTGTCCGCCAGTTAGAGCATCAAGCTTTGGCTCATCTGCGTCGCCGTCGTGCCAATGTCAAAGAATACGTTGCTAGTTAAAACGAGAGACGCGAAATTTCGCGTCTCTACACCACCTTGGTGATGCGCTTCCTGAATTCAGGGGGCGATTTTTTTTTGCTGAAAACTAGGAAAAACTCATGGGCGATTTCTATAGCGATCGGCTTTCTGAAAGTTAATAGTACTCAATGATTGAGCAATTATCAAAAATTTATAATGAATCCCTTTTTGTGGGCATCTCGGCAGGTGCTTGATTCGGTACAGATGCTGGGTAAGCAGGATCAACATACTGCATCGTTACTTGCGAACACCGTTCAGTGCTATCACAACTTTTAGCCCTCCAACCTTCCAAATTGCCTGATTGCTCGATCAAAAAAGTATCGGGAATGTAGGAGACAATCGGCATATTCGTCCCTGCATAAACGGGATTTTGTCCAGATAAAATGAATTGATCGTCAGAAGAATGAACCACCATTCTTTGTTGGACGACATCATTCTGACCATTGGAATAGCGCACATTAACGGTCATGGTGCCAGAATTTCCCGTTAAAGTCAGGAGTCCATCAAAAGATTTCCCATTCATGCGCCACTGGAGTTTCCAAATTCCATTTAGAGGAGATATTGTGGAGGCTGGGTAAGTAGAAAAACCCGATGGCGGAAGGGATTGAGCGTAGTTTACCGCCGTAGGCATTGGTATTGCTATAGCCCCGGCAATATCAATTACTGATAAAAAAGTAGACGCGCAGATTGTCGTACTGAAGCGAATTAGTTTAGTAAAGTTTAGTTTAAAGCGCCCAGTTTTCATAATTTTTTGGTGTGCTTTCTGGATAAGTTTCATTAGATATCTTGAGATATCTTGCAAAAGCTACTTTTGCAAGATGTTGGGGAAAGGTTAAAGGGTAAGGGAAAATTCCATACCTTTACCCCTTACCCTTTTCCCCACTTCTGCAATAAGTCTATTAGATAAGTGTAAAGACGTTCCATAAAACATCTCTACACTCATTCCTAAATAGGTTCATTTATGACATCTGGGGCAGTTTCACCACTCGGTTGTCCGTTATTTGGTTGATTAGGAGTGGGAGTAGCAGGTGATGACTGTAAGCGTTGGAGAACGTATATTGCTTTTTGGTAACTAGCAGTATCATTGGCTTGCTGGAATAAATTTACAGCTCTTTGTAAATCCTCAAACGCACCTTGACGATCGCCTGAATCGCGGCGGAACAAGCCGCGTTGGTAAATAGCAATGCTATTATTTGGCTCGTAACTCAGCACTGTGTTTAAATCCTGAATCGCTGCGGGTAACTGTCCCAAGCGACGCAATGTCAACGAGCGGCTGATGTAGGCTCTAGAAAACTTGGGATCGAGAGCGATCGCTTGAGTCAAATCGGCGAGAGTACCTTGGCGATCGTTAAACATGGCACGAGCTAGCGCCCGGTTGAAGTAAGAGTGAGGCACATTAGGTGCAAGCCGAACAACTCGATCAAAATCGGCAAAGGCACCTTGAGCATTTTTCAAGTTGCGGAGGATAGATCCTCGACTGTAATAAGCCGACACATCATAAGGATCGAAACGCAAGACGACGGTAAAATCTGCAACTGCACCTTGCTTATCGCCTAAATAATATCGCACTACCCCTCTGTTGTAATAAGCGATCGCATTATTGGGGTTGAAGCGAATCGCCTCATTATAGTCGGCGACCGCACCTTCTTTATCGCCTATCTTGTAGCGAGTATTGGCACGATTGTAATAAGCAATACTACTTTTAGGGTCGAGAGCGATCGCTTGGCTAAAATCATTGATTGCTGCGGTGCTATTACTTTGCTGGGACAGTCCCCGTGCTAAGAAATCGCTCGAAGCTTGGGGGTTTTGCATCCGTTCTTGGGGTTTATCCGTACTGGGGGAGCTGTCTATCTTCAAACCAGTGAGTCCAACCTGCCCAGATAAAGCGATCGCCTTCTCAATTGGAACTGCTGCACTAACTCCAGGTTTTAGCCCCGCTGATACTTGTTGCCCAGATTGGAGTTCCTTGACTTCCGTTTCTGTGTCAGCTTTACCGTGAACTCCAATCACTTTACCATCAATATCAAACACTGGCCCCCCACTCATCCCACCTGCTGTTTGAGCCGCGTATTGCAACGAGTAGCCACCTTCGCTCAAAGTCGCATCCTTGGATTCCCAAATCGTTCCTTCTTGAAACTCATTAACACGATTTTCAGCAATTCTGTTTAAATCATTGTTAACTGGATAACCAAAAACAAACATTTTACTGCCCAGCCTTGTTTGATTAGGGCTTTTTAATTCGGCTACTGGATAGTCTTTATCACTACTAAAGCTAAACAAGGCTAGATCGTTACTTCCTTTAACGTTAGTTCCTAAACTTTTAACACTTGTAGGGTTAATGGGATGAGAGACTCCATCGCTAGTGCGAATGCTAGCTGGCTTAGGCCCGTTAGATGGATTAACCACATGATTGCAAGTAAGGACGGTGTAAGTGCTTCCATCGCGCTTGATAATAAACCCAGAACCATCACTAGCTAGACCTACACCAACTCCAGTTGGTCTGTTTACTTGCACAGTAATGGTGTTAGCATACTGGGCAATTTCCTGAGAAGATTTCACCGCAAAAGCTGCCGATTGAACGATGACTATTGCAGCAACACTGGCAGTTCCACTGATTACGGCATAAGGAAAATTAGAGCGAAAAAAGTTGAGGTTCATATATAGTAAAAAATAGTTAATAACTACCCGAAAATTATTTAGCAGGTTGCCCAAACAATTGTTGAAATCTAGCAGTTGGAATAGCCCAACTCAAGGTTTCCATTTGCTCAAATAAAGCTTGACTTGGCATTGTGCCATCGGCAAAAATAAAGGCGATTATGCCTTGAAGTGGATATTTCAAGCCGCCATTAATCGCAATTAAGCGGCCATATCGATCTAAAACCGGGCCCCCGCTCATTCCGGGTTCAATCTGATTGGTATAGCCAAGTTGATATCCTTGTTGCAAAGGTTGATTGGGCAGCATCCCAATATAGCCTTGAGTTAATTCAAAGGCTTTTAAGCCCCAATCGCGAGTATCAGCAAGGGTGTTTGCATTAATGATGCGCCAACTGGGAAATCCCGAAGCATAAACAAGTTCACCAACAGATAGGATGTTAGAGTTGCCGATCGCTGCGACTTTGTAAAGGCGATCGCTGCTAAATTGCACCAAGGCTAAATCGTCATTCTCCAATTGAGCAGAATGTAGCCCAACACCCTTATGGGGTTGACCATCCGCCGTTAAGATGGTGTAGCCATTGCCTCCAACTTCGGACACTACATGAGCATTTGTGAGTACTGTGTAGGTTTGTCCTTGATGTTTTATAATCACTCCCGAACCAGTCCCTCGATCGCCTAAAATTCTCACTGTTACTAATTTAGCGATCGCTGACACCGAATCAGGAAGAGTAGCAGCCGTTTCTGGAAATTGAGCGATCGTCTGGGACATTTGATGCAATTGCAGGTCAGTATCTATGAAACCTGGGTTAGCTGCGATAGAAGGCGATACTAATGGGGAAGCAGAAAATACTGCAAACACTCCCAACTGAACAATCCACATCCAGATTGGACTTAAAAGGAGCGAGCTTAAACCAACTTTGTTAATTTCCACAGCTATTTGAGAAGCAGAAGGTTTTGTGAACCTGCATATATATAGAGACGTTGAAAGCAACGTCTCTATAACAATTGCTAAAGCTAGATAGAACCGCCACCCGTCCCTGCATCTGGAACTGGAGTATAGTTTCCTGGATTGGGTGGTGTATAGTTTCCTGGATTGGGGGCAGTAGGTATCGCGCCAGATTCATTAGCTAACTGATTAACCGCTTCTTCTAAGCCCACAGCAGTGGGAATAATTTCTGGCTCACCACCGACACCGCCTGCAAAGCCACCACTTTCAACTACATTGGGACCACTAGCCCGTTGACCAAACCGCACAATCCGGGCTAGGACATTGCCGGGATTGCTGGCATTTTCCCCTCTCAGCAGGGTCATAATCACATTATTGGGGTTGCAACTTTCGGTAGCGTTTACAAAACAAATCACGCTGAAGCCATTGACTTTACCAGTCGTCAACAGCAAGTTACTCAATTTGCCACCATTTTGCGCTACTGTCGCTGTCATTCGCTGGGAAACCATTTGACACCGTTGCTGGGGTGACATATTATTACTTGCTGTTTGCCAAACGATTAAAGGCGATGGTAAAATCCGACCGTTTGCTTGGACAAGGGTGGCTGGGTCAGCTCCCACTCGACCGCATATAAAAGATGTTCCGGTAGCGACTGGCGCATTTGGATAGGGATAGGGATTCCCACTTGGCACAGGCGCATTTGGATTAGGATAATTTTGTGCCATTGCTGGAGACACCGCAGCACCAGAAAGCGCGATCGCACTCATCAAAAATTTAGTTGCTAACTTGAATTTCATAAATACATTCCTAACTGAAATTGAATTGTTGTTACTCATTGTTTCTGAAACCATCTGACTGATACTGCGGAAGAAACAAAGTATTGTTCAGTAACTATTCTCTTTTTATGCTATGTCAGCTTGCCCTAGCAAATAACTTTTTGATCGTTTTTATTTAACTTAGGTTAAAGCATTATAAAAAGAAAACTAATTGGTAAATAAATAGCAAATACACTGTTGGTAAAAAGGCTATAAATAATTCAGTATTTCTTAAATAGCTAATAACCCAAGTTACAATTTGTCAGAAAAATTAGATGTCAGAATGACTGCCGATCTAAATACTATAGTGTCTAGTATCAAGTTTGATGGTCAGAAAAGGTCGGAAAAAAGTCGGATGTTTTTCGTACTAGAGCTAAAGCTGCCTATTGCAATTCCTAATTTTCCAATTACTTCGGTGTATAGTCGCCTCCATTGCCAGTGAATTCAACAGTTGTCGTTTCACATAGATTAAAACGGTTTCTGTCATAGGTTTTATCGCCATAGACTGCTTTCAAGTCATACACGCAACGCTCGGAGTTATCTGAAAAAGTCACTCTTGTATAACTTTCGCTTCTCAAAACATCGGACAGGATATTGCCACCCCAAGAGTTGCTATCCGTAGGAGAGAGATACAACGCTGTAATGGTTTGGTTGGTCTTGTTGTAAGCAACAAAGTTGCGACGATCAGAGGCAGGAGCATTCTGGGTACTGCTGGGTGGAGGCTCACTGGAACGTTGAGGCGAAGCAGGACAACCGAAGGGAGTACAAGCACTTGCACCAGGATTGGGGCAACCAAACGGATTACATTCACCTGCTCCCTGACTTGGACAACCGAACGGATTACAGGCTGCCGCACCTGGTTGCGAACAGCCAAAGACGTTGCAACTTTGTGCGGTTGAGGGCGCTTGTGCCGGGAGCCACGCTAACCCGATACCAAAGGAAGTGATACACAAAAACTTAGTAGCTTCTCTTAGGACCCGGCTTGATCGGTAAGAACGTTTTATCATCATTCAATTCCTTGTCTTATTCAAAGTCAGTTAAGTAAATCGGCACGATAAAATTCATGTATATTTGATTTTGTAAAAACTGTTGAATCACTTATTTATTAGCTGTTTACTGATTTTACATTTCGTCATATAGATTAATTTTTTAATGCCGACTTACTTCTCTATAGAATTGCTTATCCAAATACTCTACTGCCTGGTATAAAGTTCGATGGTCTGAAAAGGTCGGGAAAAAGTCGGATCTTATTAGTAGATTTACGCAAACTTTTTTAATAAATAAAGCTTATGGTGCGAATATTGTAGTTAACCTGTATTACTACGGAAATAAATGACCGTTGAAGAGGCGATCGCACTAGTTGAGCAATTATTAGAACGGGGACGCTTAACAAAAGTTCAAGAAATTGTATTTCGTCAATCTTGGGCAGGACAGACCTACTTAGACATGGCTGTAGAGTCCGATTACGATTGTGGTTACATCAAAGATATTGGTTCGGAATTATGGCGATCGCTCTCTCAAGCTTTAGGAGAAAAAGTTACCAAAAATAACCTGCAAGGAATACTGAAGCGAACCACACAGCTACAAAAGGACACAAACACCTCCTTAAATTTTCAACCCTTCACAAACTGGGGGGAAGCAATCGACGTTTCCCAATTCTATGGACGTACTACTGAATTAGAAACCCTCAGCCAATGGATTGTGAGAGATCGCGCTCGTGTAGTCACACTGTTAGGTATGGGTGGTATCGGCAAAACCGCGCTATCGGTGAAGTTAGCAGAACAATTGCAGGGAGAATTTGAATATGTGATTTGGCGATCGCTCCGGCACGCACCCTTTTTCTACAACAAGGTGACAGACTACATCAAAATCCTTTCTCATCAGCAAGTTACCACATTGCCTGCTTCCCCCCACGAGCAAATTAGTTATTTAATTGAGTACCTCCGCAAATCTCGATGCTTGCTGATTCTGGATAATTTCGACACATTATTGCAGCAAGGTACAGGGACAGGCTGTTACCGTGAGGGCTACGAACCCTACGGTGAACTCCTATGGCGATTGGGAGAGACTGGGCATCAAAGCTGTGTCCTGCTCACCAGTCGGGAAAAACCGACTGAAATCGCCGCCTTGGAAGGTGATGCTTTGCCAGTTCGTACCCTTGCTTTATTAGGATTAGAAGTCGCAGCCGGACAAACAATTTTGACACTCAAAGGGCTATCAGGCTCCGAAGAAGAAACCCGCCAACTAGTTGAGTGTTACCGTGGTAATCCACTAGCTTTAAAAATTGCCGCCACTTCCATTCGGGACTTACATGAAGGCAATATCGCCAGTTTCTTTTCTGAAGGCACAACCGTCTTTAAGGGCATTGCCAATCTTCTAGAGCAGCAATTCAAAAGACTTTCCACCTTAGAGCAGCAAGTGATGTACTGGCTGGCAATTAATCGGGAGAAGCTTTCCTCGACAGAATTGCAAACAGCTTTCACACCAACATTGCCTAAACCTAAGTTAATGTCAGTCCTCGAATCTTTACGCTGGTCTAGCTTCATAGAAAGCAATACTGGAGGATTCACACAGCAACCCGTGGTGATGGAATACGTGACAGACTGCTTGATTGAACAAGTCTGCGAGGAAATAGTCACAGAATCACCACAATACCTGCTGACTCATGTTTTGATGCAAGCTCAGGCAAAAGACTACATCCGCGATAGTCAAATTCACTTAATTGTGCGGCCTATCCTAAATCAGCTACAAATAACCCTTGGTTCTGCTCATCAGCTTGAGCATAAACTTGGCAGACTAGTTAGAAAGCTTCAAAGTGAAGCTATAGATCCAGTTGGGTATGGTGGCGGTAATCTGCTGAATTTACTGACACAATTAGAAACAAATTTAACTGGGTATGATTTTTCGCATCTCACTATCCGTAACTGCGATTTGCGATCGCTCAATTTACATCGGGTAAACTTTAGCCAAACCAACTTTCAAGATTGTGTTTTTGCTGCAACCTTTGGTGGAATTACTAGCGTTGCCTTTAGTCCAGATGGGCACAGCCTTGCGACCAGTGATACAAATGGTGAAATTCATGTTTGGGATATTACCAATAGTAAACAACTCTTTAGCTGTAAAGAACATAATAGTTGGGTCTGGAATATCGCTTTTAGCCCTGTACACCCAGTTTTAGCTAGTTGCGGTCAAGATCATAAAATTAAACTTTGGGATATTACTACAGGAGAATGTTTTAAAACGTTATGCGATCACACTAGCATTGTCACAGCGATCGCATGGAGTCCTGACGGTCAATTCCTTGCTAGTACTAGCTATGACTACACAGTTAAAGTTTGGCATCTAGCCACAGGCAAATGCGTGCAAACTCTAGAAGGACATCATGCTTGTGTGTGGAGTGTAGCTTTTCATCCCGCAGATCAAATTTTAGCAACGGCTGGTGAAGATAACAAAATCAAGCTGTGGGATTTAAAAACTGGATGTTGTGTGCAAAACCTAGAAGGGCATCAGCAATGGGTAAAAGCGATCGCCTTCAGTCCAAAAGGGCAAATATTAGCAAGCGGCAGTTTCGATCAAACTGTGAAACTGTGGGATTTACATACCGGGGTGTGTTTGATAACCTTGCAGGGACACGCAGGAGTTGTCACCTCGGTAGCGTTCAGCCCCAAGGGCGAACAAATGGTAAGTGGCAGCTATGACCAAACCGTGAAGATTTGGGATATAGACACAGGGAAATGTCTGGATACGCTGGAAAAACATACAAATCGGATTTGGTCAGTTGCTTTTCACCCTCAAGGGCACTTAATTGCTAGTGGTGGAGACGATCACGCAGCTAGAGTCTGGGAACTTCAGACTGGACAGTGTACTAAAACCTTCCAAGGACACAGTAATGCTGTTTATGGGATCGCACACAGTTGGCAGCAAAACTTACTTGCTAGTGGACATGAAGATCAGACAATTAAACTCTGGGATGTCAATGCCCCGCAACACTTAAAGCTTGACCTCCAGCCGTTTCGTGTACTACATGGACATAGCAATCGTATTTTCTCTGTTGCCTTCAGTCCCAATGGACAGTTGCTAGCCAGCGCCAGTGCAGATCGGACTATCAAGCTTTGGAGTCCCCATACAGGGCAATGCCTTAAAACCTTACACGGTCATGGTAGTTGGGTCTGGGCAATCGCTTTCAGTTCAGACAGTAATTTTCTTGCTAGTGCTAGCTACGACCATACAATCAAGATATGGGATGTGCGTTCTGGTGAATGTTGGCAAACATTGCAAGGTCATCCTGGTTCTGTGTTGGCGATCGCCTTTAGCCCTGATGGAAAAACTCTCTTCAGCAGTGGCTATGAAAAGATAGTTAAACGCTGGGATATGGAAACAGGAACCTGTCTTCATAGTTGGGAGGCAGACTCCAACCGTGTTTGGGCAGTTGCAGTGAGTCCAGATACTCAATACGTTGCTACTGGTGGTGATGACTGCTTGGTGCGACTGTGGGATATTGAAACAGGGGTTTGTCTGCGTACATTCTCTGGACATACCAGCCAGATACTTTGTATTCTATTCGTCGATAATGGCGATCGGATGATTACCAGTAGTGGCGATCGCACGATCAAAATTTGGAATACACTTACTGGAGACTGCCTTGCAACACTACAAAATCATTTCAATTGGGTCTGGTCGCTTAGTCTAGTCCCAGATGCTCAAACTCTTCTCAGTAGTAGCTGGGATGAAACAATCAACTGTTGGGATATTACTACAGGGGAATGTCGGCAAACGTTAAGACCAGCCCGCCCGTATGAAGGCATGATTATTACCGGGGTGACAGGGTTGACTGAAGCAGAGGTAGCAACTTTAAAAGCTTTGGGTGCGTTAGAAGTAAGTTGATACAGCAGAATTCAGGAGTAAAACACGCTTTATATCTCAATACAGTTCAGAATGAGCAACAAAACCCTCATGTAGAGACGCGATTTATCGCGTCTTGAAAAACCAATTATCCTTAACTGAACCCTATTGCTTTATATCTGGGTAATAGACTTAGCTTGTGTACCTCACTAATTTGAAATCTGCTGTATATATCCCAGTCAACCAGTTCACTTCGTTGAAAAACGTTTCAAATCTTGTAAAACTGCGGTGGCTGATTGATAGCGATCGCTAAAATGATAGCAAACCATCTTATCTAAAATTGCCGCTAATTCTTCGCTGACTGGCGCTGTTTGCCGCCACATCACATTCCCAGTTTCTGGATGTGGGTGGAGTTCTTGCGGTGTTATCCCAGTTATGGCTTGAATAGCAATCATTCCTAAAGCATAAATGTCACTGCATAAGCGGGGATGACCGGCAAATTGTTCTGGAGGTGCATAACCCCGCGTCCCGATGGCTACTGTGGCTAATTCTGTTTGCTCGCTACTCGGCGGTTGCATCAATTTCACAGCCCCAAAGTCAATCAATACCAAGCGATTATTTTGAGCGCATCTAATAATATTAGTCGGTTTGAGATCCCGATGAATCACTCGATGTTGATGAACAAATTCTAGAACTTCTAAAACTTGTTTGAGCATTTCCATCACAAATGATTCGTTTTGGACATTTTGTACGGGTGGTAATTCTTCGCTTAAGGTATGTCCCTCAATATATTGTTGGATTAAATAAAATTCTTGATTATCTTCAAAATAAGCGAGTAGTTCAGGAATCTGATGATGTTTACCCAAAATTTCTAAAATTTCAGCTTCACTATGAAATAATCTGCGAGCGACTTGCAAAAATCGTGCATCTTGACGGGCTGGCATTAACTTTTTAACTACACAAGTAGGATTACCCGGTCGTTGAGTATCTTGTGCTAAATAAGTCCGACCAAATCCACCAGCACCAAGAGTTTGAGAGATTTTGTAGCGTCCACTCAAAAGCAAATCACCCGATTTTATTTCTAGCGAATCAACTGGGGGAGGAAAGTCAACAGACGAGTCGGGAATTGCTGTTTTATCTTCTAAGAGTACATTTAATTGAGCGATCGCTTCTTGTTGTTTTTCAACTTGCAGAACAATCACCTGAGTTTGCCGCTGATTTTGGTAGCTAGTATAAGCGATCGCACATATACTACTGATCGCCAAAGCAAGAGCAGGAGGGATTAACGGCACCCATCCAGCTTGCAAAAACAAAGCAACGCAGATTACTACTAAGCCAAATAGAGTTATCGTTTCCACCACTAGCAAAAGCAGCGGATTTTGCCACCGCCATACGAAAATACCACCTAATAGCGACCAGCCCCATACCCAAATAAGTTCTACCCAGTTTGGCCAATACCAAATCAAGGGTCGCCCATCCAACACTGTACTGATGAGTTGACTTGCTATCTGTGCATGAATAAATAGAGCAGGCATTCTGGCTGGTTGATCTGGCAAAGCGCTGTAGGGCGTATAAAAGCCACCTGGAGGGATATTAGCCGCTGTAGTGCCAATAATTACTAGACGGTCTTTGAATAAACTGGGGTTGACTTGCCCACTAAGAACATCTGTGAGGCTTACTTGGTCGGCGAGGCTGTTGGGGTGACGGTAATTTAATAATATTTGATAGCCTTGTGCATCCAAATGTTGGTAGCCGCCAGAATTAGGTTGTAAACGCACAAACAAGGTTTTACCTAATATAAAATCTCCTTTTTTAGTGAAATCGTATTCAATACCTTGTTTTTCTAGATAATTAATTGCAATTAATGCACCAAATGCAAATGATGTTGTACATTTCTTGTCTGTAGAGTTAGCAAATAATAAAGTGCGGCGGAGACTTTGGTCGTTTTCATTGTCAGCGACCACATCACTAAACCCGACATTATCTATAGCGGCATTCGGCGGCGGGGGAATTTCATCTCTACCCAAACTGCTGAACAAACAGGTAGTGACAATGTTATCTTGATTTTGGAGATTAGCCGCCAAATTATTGTCTTCTGGTCGGAAAAGATATAAACCAACAATTCGCGGTTGATAAGACTCTATTTTCTTTAATAGCTGATTGATTGTCCGCTCTGATAGAGGCCATTTCTCGCGTTTGAGATCGTTATCAGTAATTTTGACTAGCAAAATCCGCCGATCGGGTGCTTCTGCTGGCCGCGATCGCAACATCTGATCGTAAACTCTTAACTCCCAAGGCTGTAACCATTTGAGTTCCCGAACTCCCCAGATAAACGCGGTGGCTCCTATACTGGTAACAAAAATAATTTGTAGCCAACTTTTGCTCTTAGGAGTTTCACGGGAATCCTGAACTTTGACAAAAGGTACGCGGAGTTTTTCTAATAGTCCACTAATCACGGCATTGAGGCGGTAGCCTGAATTGGGTAGATGTTGTAGGCGCAGAAGTCAATTTTGGGAATCTAGGTTAAAAGCTAATTAACCTAAAGCTCCTATTAATGTAGCAATTTACTTGTTAGTTAGAGACTTTGACGTATTCCTACTTTTAAAGCAAGCTTACGCCCAGCGTCAACCATAGAATCAGACAAGCCCTAATCATCTGTTGGAGATGTTTGAGATGTTTGAACATCTTCAACAGGACTGCTAATTGGGAAAGAAATCGGATTAGTAGATGGAGTTAGTGAATCTAACTGAGGTTGTTCAAGTGATGCTTCAATGCTGGAATCAGCAAAATAGGAGCCAACAATCTTATCATAGTTAGAAGCAACAGCTAAAAAAGCGCCACCCAAAATATAGATAGGTAATGGCAGATTAAATTCTTGCAACCAGTCAAACAGTTCTGCTAAGGCAAACAGTACCAAAAAGCAAGCAAGCCAAACCTTCATATTCTTATCCCCTGAATTGAAACAATTCTATTACTAGCTTAAATAGCTTGCATGATAGTTGATGTAATACATAATCACCAACTTACAAGAATGCAGAGGGCAGGGGGGCAGGGGGGCAGAGGAGCAGAGGAGAAAAATGATTTTCGGTACAAGCCCCGCTCCTTGTAGGCGATCTTTTTTACCCTCTGCTCCCCTGCCTTTTCTTGACAACCTCTATAACCTTAGATGGGTGCAGTTAGAGCCATAGCATCTGCTATATTGCATTAGAAAAATCAAAATAACTATTACAGCAGATGGGAGAACCTGGCGAGTCGCTTTTAGCCAAATACTTTTAAAATGAGTGAGAACCTGAGAGCTCAAGAGGTTACTGATTTGCAGCAATATTTGAGCGAACAGCAAGTTGCGCTGCGCGATAGTGAAGCACGCTACCGTTCACTGGCAGAGGCCAGCGCATCCATTGTCTGGAGGGCAGCACCTTGGGGCAATGTTGTTGATGATATTCCAACTTGGCAGGGGTTCACAGGGCAAAGTCCCGAACAATATAAAGGATGGGGTTGGGTTGAGGCACTGCACCCAGAAGATCGTTCATCGATGGTGGAAATTTGGCAACAGGCGTTTCCTACACGCAGTGTTGCAGTTGCTGAGTATCGTGTTCTACGCCATGACGGCGAATACCGTTATATGAATATACGCGGTGTGCCGATACTCGACGAAACAGGCGAAATCCGCGAATGGGTGGGAATGTGTGTCGATATTACCGAACGCAAGCAGGCAGAGGCCAAACTGCGCGAGAGTGAGGCGTGTTTTCGGCTGCTGGCTGAGAATTCAACTGATATTATTTCACGCCACACAGTAGATGGAACTCTTCTATATATTTCACCAGCTTGCTACACAGTACTGGGGTATCAACCAGAGGAGCTAGTCGGTCATCCCAGCCAGGAGTTAGTTCACCCAGACGATTTGGTACAGATTGCCAAGAATTACCCAGTCAATGCCGATTTACCAGATATTTATACCATTACTCACCGTGCGCGTCACAAAGACGGACATTATATCTGGTTGGAAGCAACTATTCGAGCTATTCGCGATCGCCAAACTCAAGCAATTTTAGAAATGCAAGCGTCTTCGCGAGATATTACTAAGCGCAAACAGGTGGAAGAGGAGCAGCGTTTCTTAGCTGAAGCTAGTGGGATTTTGGCTGCATCATTGGACTACGAAATAACCCTAGCAGGTTTGGCGCGTTTAGCAGTGCCGGAAATCGCTGATTGGTGCTTAGTTGATATTATTTGTGACAATCAATTAGTCCGTCGGGTTGCAGCAGCCCATGCCAATCCAGAGAAACAAGAATTGGTAGAACAGTTACAAAATTATCCGCCTGATTTGGCACAAACAGCAGGTATTGCGAAGGTAATACGGACAGGCAAATCACAAATTACTCATTTTATTTCTGAGGAACAGATCCAAGGGTTAACCCATAACGCCAGTCACTTCAAAATCTTGCAAGAACTAAATCCAACATCTGGGATGAGTGTACCGTTAATCCTTCGGGGACGGGTGTTGGGAGCGATGACTTTGGTATCTTCTTCAGGTCGTTTCTACGATACCAAAAGCCTGATGTTAGCTGAGGAGTTGGCTAGCCGGGCAGCGATCGCAGTTGATAATGCCGGACTCTACAGAGAAGCACAGCAATCTCAACAGGCGGCTTTACGCGCAGCATCTCGCATTACCCGTCTGCAAGCGATTACCGCTGCCCTTTCTGAATCTTTAACTCCGACACAGGTTGCTGAAGTAATTGTAGAGCAAGGTATGGCAGCTTTGGGAGCTAGTTCTGTTTTTGTCGCACTACTGACTCAAAGCGGCACTGAATTAGAACTTATTCGAACTGTTGGCGAGCAACAGATAGTAGATTCATGGCGTCGATTCTCGATTAATGCATCCGCGCCACTGGCAGAAACTGTAAGAACTAAGCAGCCTATTTGGCAAGAGCCAACCGAAACAAGGATTGCTCGTTACGCAAATCTTGCCAAGGAATATGCTCAATCCAACTACGGCGCTTGGATTTCGATTCCATTGCTCATCGAGGGAC
The DNA here is from genome assembly GCF_036917355.1 of Nostoc sp. GTDB lineage: Bacteria > Cyanobacteriota > Cyanobacteriia > Cyanobacteriales > Nostocaceae > Nostoc. The sequence continues at coordinate 136,037 of NZ_JBALDP010000061.1, read as the reverse complement.
GAGCTATTGGTGGAATGTCTCTAGCTTTTACCGAAATTCAGAAGTTTAATCAAGACGATCGAGCCTTTATGCTGGCACTAGCACAGCAGTGTGCTCAAGCGATGGAACGTGCCCGCCTATACGAGGCAGAGCAAACCGCCCGGAAAGCAGCAGAAAATGCCAACCGGATAAAAGATGAGTTTCTGGCAGTACTTTCTCACGAATTGCGATCGCCACTCAACCCAATTTTAGGATGGGCAAAGCTTCTCCAAACCAAAAAACTTGATGAAAAGACAATTCCTCAAGCGCTGAAGACTATTGAGCGAAATGCGAAATTACAGGCTCAACTGATTGAAGATTTACTGGATATCTCCCGGATTTTACAAGGTAAAATCAGCTTGAATATTTACCCAGTCGATCTGACATCTGTGATTTCCGCAGCAATGGAGACAGTACGGCTATCAGCAGAAGCTAAATCAATAGAGATGCACATCAGCCTGGAACCAAATTTGGGACAAGTTTTGGGAGACTCCAACAGATTGCAGCAAATCGTTTGGAACTTGCTCTCAAATGCGGTTAAATTTACACCAGAAGGCGGACGGGTTGATATTCGACTATCATCGTGTTCTAATTTCAACTCAGCACCCAGCACTCATAACTCAGCACTGATTCAAGTTAGCGACACAGGGAAAGGTATCGACCCAAATTTTCTGCCTTACGTGTTTGAATATTTTCGCCAAGAGAATAGCAGTACCACCAGAAAATTTGGTGGATTGGGGTTAGGATTAGCGATCGTCCGTCACTTAGTCGAACTGCATGGTGGGACAGTCCAAGTAGAAAGTGATGGCGAAGATCGGGGGGCGACTTTTACTGTCAGACTACCGTTAATCCAAAATCAATTAGAGATTAAACAAGACAGTAGCAATTCTGAGCCATCTTCAAATTTAAATGGTGTCAAAATTTTAGTAGTGGATGATGATACAGATACGCGAGAATTTATTGTCTTCTTACTGGAGCAGTATGGGGCAAATGTAACAGCAGTAACATCAGCCAATGAAGCCTTAGCTGCTTTAGCCCAATCCTTGCCAGATATACTTTTAAGTGATATTGGAATGCCAGAAGTGGATGGATGTATGTTCATGCGACAGTTGAGAACACTGCCACCAGAGCAGGGAGGAAAAATTCGAGCGATCGCGCTTACCGCCTATGCTGGAGAAATGAATGCTCAACAAGTGCTAAGAGCCGGATTTAACAAGCATATTGCCAAACCAGTAGAGCCGAGCGAGTTAGTAGATGCGATCGCTAACTTAATCGCTGAATAAACAAAGAGTCAGAATTCCGAATTTATTTTCCACTGATGAGTGTTTCGGGAGTAATAGCTGCATATTCTTGAGGCGTGAGCAGTGCTTCTTTAACATCAATCTTTTTGGGTAAGATTTTTTCGTTATAGAATAAATCAGCAACACTTTGCTGGGCTTGCATTAGTTTTGGAGTAATTCCTCTTAAGCGATAAGTAGCACGGCTAGAAATTACTTCCTGAATAGGTAAATCAATTTTAAGTACAGGTGCTATGAGTTTAGCTACTTCTTTACGATTCGCTTCTGCCCATTGACCATTTTTGTCAATTTCTTCTAAAATGATCCGAACTAATTCAGGATTGTCCTTAGCAAATTCTCGCGTTCCTACATAGTATCCGCCTGGAGTACCGATATTTGTCGCATCTCTCAGCACACGCGCACCGTGGAGTTTTTCTACCAAAGCTAAATGAGGATCGCCAGTTACCCAAACTGGAATAGTGCCTTGAATAAATGCACCACGAGCTTCGACATTGGGCATACTCAAAACTTGAATATCACTATATTTTAAACCTACTTCTTTTAAGGCTTGGATGATAAAATAGTGAGAAGCAGAACCTTTTTGAAAGACTACTTTTTGACCTTTGATATCAGCTAATTTTTTAATTGGAGAGTTTTTTGGAACTGCGATCGCGCTACCTTTACCAGAATTAGGGCCAAGTCTTCTCCCAGCCAAATAGATAATTCTGGCACCCGCAGCTTGGGCAAAGATCGGAGGAGTTTCTCCAACTGAGCCAATATCAATTTTGCCCACATTCATAGCTTCCATGAGTTGTGGCCCTTGAGCAAATTGTGACCACTCTACTTTCAAACCCAAAGGCTCCAAACGTTTTTCTAAAACTCCTCTGACTCTAACTAAATCACCAGAGCTTTGATATCCTATTCGCAGTAATTTTGTTTTAAAAGTTATAGTCTTAGATCCTACTGGTTCTGCTTTCGGTTCAGTTCCTATATTTGTGTTAGATACAGTTGACGTACAACTGATTAAAGTAGTAGATAAAGCTACAAAACCAGGTATTACAAATAAGGAGAATTTACTGATTAGTGTTTTCTTAGATTTAACTAAATTTTGAAACATTTTTGCACCTCAGCTTTTGATTAAATACTGATATAAAAACATTAGCGAAAAGCTTAACTTTTCCAATTACTAAAGTTGTTCGTGTACTCCCAGTCAGAAGCAAGCTAAACGCAGCCTCTCGTAGAGCGCGTCTTGATTCTGAATTCTTATTCAATTACTTATTAAATTTAATTGAATCAGGTGTAAATGCTGCATATTCTTCTGGAGTAAGTACTCCATCTTTGACATTAACCTTTTTTGGTAAAAGTCCTTGTGCATAGCATAAATCAGCTATTTATTGTTTTTTTAACAACTTCATCGGTTATTGGTAGCAGACCATATACTGCTTTACTATGAATCGTTTTGAGAGTAAGTACATCAATACCAACGTCACCCGTTTCAAGTTTTGCTAACTTGATTGCAGCGGTTTATTGCTGCTAGACAAATTTAGCCTTTACAAAGATTTTAAAAGCCCCATAATATTTTTCTAGTTAAATTTAATAGTTTTCGTTGTAGCGCTTTTAAGGAGGTGCTAACAACTATCATTTTCAGTCTAGAGTCTATCAAGTTTGGTCTAGAAATAAAGTATTCATTAACACTTGTTTTTAAACAAAAAATATTTTTTACTATTTGTGATTTACAAGCATAGAGTATGATATTTAGACAAGTTTTATTGGTCAAAAGTCTAGAATAACTCTTGACTCTTGACCAATAAAAGGTATATTTAAATGCCCATTAGCTTAATCTTCTGAGCTATAAATTCTAAAAAGGACGACTACCTGCAAGGCTAACCCGCTTTAATACTCGTCGCTCATTTGGATCAAATGCTTGACGGTAATGCAAGGTAGCTTGATTATCCCAGTAGACAATATCACCTACTGACCATTTGTGTTGGTAGTAGAACTTGGGTTGAGTTAGATGTTGTCTCAACTGTTCAATCAGTTTAGATCCTTCTTCCGGCTCTAACCCGACAATTTCCACTTCTGTAGCAGCATCTAAGTAAAGATGCTTTTTACCACTTTCTGGATGTGTCCTAACTAAAGGATGGGGAAAGATCGGACTGATTAAAGGAATAGTTTTGTCTAAACGATACAAAGAGCGGGGTGCATTCCGATCTCGTAAAAATGGGTTGTAGGTAATTAGCTGTAAATCTGCAATCCGTTCTTTGGTGGCTTCATCTAATGCCTCATAGGCCAAATTGGTATTTAACCAATAAGTATCTCCACCATGAGTTGGTATTTCCAAAGCATAAAGAAGCGAACCACTAGATGGGGTAGGAGTCCATTTGTGATCGGAATGGAAAGTTAATTCTCCAGTACCGGTATAGCCACCATCAACATTGGAAATCGGAATCACCACCGGAGTTTCTCCTGGTTTAGAAGCCAATACTGGAGTTTCATCAGATGGTACAAAGAGTGCGCCAAAGTATAGAGAAAAGTTTAAAAGTTCTTTATCGGAGAGCTTTTGGTCTTTGAAAATTAAGATGTGGCGATCGCGCAGAGCTTCTTTAAGTTGTAATATAATTTCAGGTGCGATCGGTTGACTGGCATCCAGATCGGTAACTATGGCTCCCAAAGGAGCATCGATAGACCTAATTTTAACCTTTGTCAAAGTCGAGGTAGACATAATATTCTCCTGAATTTTAGTTTCTTTTTGGGGATAACTACTTATTCGCTAACACGTCTGAGGGAGTAATTTTGGCGTACTCTTCAGGTGTCAGGAACCCGTCTCTAACATTCACCTTCTTGGGGATAAGTCCTAAGCTGTACCACTTATCTGCAACTTCCTGTTGCTTGGTAATAGTTTTATCAGTGATTGGTCGCAGTCCATAGTCATATTTTTTATGCATTATTTCTAGAGTTGGTGGATCTAACTGAGTCACAGGAGCAAGCAGTTGTGCAACTTCTTTGGGATGATCCTTAGTCCAAATCTCTGCCTTTTCTAACTCCTCTAGAAACACTTTGATAACATCAGGATGAGCCTGATAAAATTGGCGTGAAGTTGAATAAAAGTTGCCAGTATCCCGCAATTTACCACCATCGGCTAAAACACGAGCTATTTTATTTTGTACATTTCTGGTAGCAAATGGCTCCCAAATATACCAAGCATCCACCTTGTTCTGACTAAATGCCGCATTTGCATCGGGCGGTGCTAAAAAAACTGATTGGACATCGCTCAGTTTCAGCCCTGCATCTTCTAACGCTTTAACTAATAAGTAGTGACCGATGGAGGCTTTCTGAAAAGCTACTTTTTTACCCTTCAAATCAGTAACACTTTTAACCGGAGAGTTGACAGGAACTAAAAGTGAAATAGCTTTACCACTAGGGCGTGTAGTAGCTAGATAAACAAGAGGCGCTCCGGCTGCTTGTGAAAAGATAGGAGGCGATTCGGCTGTAGATGCGATATCTAATCCATTGGCATTCAAGGCTTCTAGCTGTTGTGGCCCAGCAGCAAATTCAGCCCACTGTACTTTAAAACCCAGAGGCTCTAATCGCTTTTCTAAGGAACCCTGTTTTTCTAAAACTGCTAAAGCAGAAAGTTGTTTTGAACGTACAATCCGCACTACTTGCTTCTCAGTTGACTTCTGTGTAGTGCTAGATGCAGCTACCGACTCAGGGGAAGCTGATGACTGCTGAGTGTTATTTTTGGCTTCACCACAACTCGATAAGACTGTCGATAGCATTAAGCAGTAGCCCAGAGCAAATAACAAGGAACGACGCGTTGTTCTCTGGTTTTTTCTGAATTCAAACTTTCCTTTTAAAGCTGGCATGGGTTGTTATTTTTATTCCTCGGTCGGTGGTTGAAACGATTATGATTAATTTCGAATGAAATAATCACAAGAACTCTCATAATAAGAGAGGAGAGTTTGGTTAATCCTGAATTCTGTTAGCGTAGTGGGGCGTAGCTCATTCTGAATTCTCTTTTAATAAATCAACTCTTAGGTTTCCATACTGCATCTTTGATTTGAAAAGTTTTAGGAATCAGCTTTTGACTGTAGAAAAGTTCAACTACTTGCTGTTGTTCAGCGACAAATTCATCAGTTATATCAAACACCCCTAAGATAGGTCGTCTCTCTAAAGCCCATTTCCAGACTCCTGGTTCTTGTCTAGTTTGCGCTGCCAATAAACTAGCAACTTCATTGGGGTTAGCTTTAGCCCATTCTTCTACTTTTCTTTGTTCTTCCAAAATTACCTTCACTAAGTCGGGGTGATTTTCAGCAAAATTGCGTGTAGCGATATAGTAGGCTCTTTGGGGAGCGACATCAGAACCTTTGGCTAGTACTCGTATTTCATTTGCTCGCTCTTTCCGAGCGTAAAACGGATCGCTAGTAGGTAAAACATCAACTCTGGCACTTTCAAAAGCAACCTGACTTTCTGGAATAGTCAGGTAAACAGGTTGAATATCATTGAGAGTTAATCCGGCACTTGCTATAGCTTTCAAAAGTAAATATTGCAGAGCCGTTCCTTTTTGGATCGCAACTTTTTTACCCTTGAGTTCCGCAAGAGTTTTGATTGGTGAATCTTTACGGACAATAACTGCTTGAGCGCCTGCGTTGGAGCCAGTTGCAGCAACATAAACAATGGGATTATTACCAGCTTGAGCAAAAATCGGTGGTAAGTTTCCAACGTTGCCAATATCAACACTGTTTGCGGCCATTGCTTCCATCATTGGCGGGCCGCCCCGAAATTCTATCCACTTGATAGCAATGCCATCAGCAGCAAAGCGCTTTTCCAAATAGCCCTGAGCTTTGAGTAGGTTTAGACCTGGTGTACCACTCTGATGACCAATATTAATAACCTCTAGTTTTTTTGAGCTTGCAGTAGTTGGCTCAACTTGGGAACTATTGTTTTGCGTGCTTGGAGAGCTACAGCCTGTAACTAACAGAAAAGTCGTAAACGCCAGCAAAAAATAACGAGCTATATTCGCAGGCAACCATGACTTTCTGTAGCTGATGAACATGATTCAATGTAATTTCTTGAGGTAAGTGGATATTTCTATTTTTTATTTTGTTAGACTGAATTTTATTGGTAATTCAGATTTAAAAAGTAGACAATCGGTCTTTAAAGACGCGATGCATTGCATTTCTACAAGGGTTTTGTTGCTCATTCTGAAATATATTGGTTAGAGATACTCTGACCACTTTTATAAAAACTATTTTTATCATGTTTACATGTCATGGAGAACATTTTTTTAATAAATAAAAATAATTTTTGGGAATGTCTAAAATAGAAAAGAGAGTGGGTAATACCCACCCTATAACGACTCGAGGAACTGAGAATTTAAGAGTTGAGAGGGGAAAATTTAGGAAGTGGAGTGAGAAGGGCCCACTCCAGGGTCGTGCTAGTGGAAGATTGAAATTTGTGGCGTTTTGATTCTGAATTATTCTTCAATCATGTTCAATTTTGCTAGTGCTTCCAAGCGACTAAAATTGTAGCTTTGAGTTCTTCTGTAAAATGTCCAGACGGTTCAACTGCTAGTAGCGCTTCTCTAAGATCCTTTTCAAATGCTGGGGCGTCATCACCATAGAAAATTTTCAGAGAGAAGGCTGTAGTGTATAAATAGCCGAGATAGCTATCAACAGTCCAAGATTTTTCAAATGGCACTTCATAGGTTTCTTGACGAGCAAAAGCCGAATTACCAATTAGGACTTCATGGGGAGGATCGACTGGCTTACGAATGCCTTGTCCTCGTTGTCCAGTCCGCCGCTCATCACCTAGCCATTTTTTCACTACTCCAACAGCAGCTTGTTTCCAAGGTAAATTGCTTTCCCAAGGGTTATCACCAGTGTTAAGCAGTGCTAGTCCACCATCATCAGTTAGCAATTCATAAAGGCGCTCAAGCACTAGTTCGCGTTCCATCCAGTGGAAGGCTCTACCAATGGTGGTTAACTTAAATTTCCCTAAACTAGAGTCGATTAACTCTGCCCCTTGTTCTAACCAAGTAATATTATTTGCTCCGACTGCTGCTGCTTGCCGTTTAGCTTCTGCAATCATTTCGGGATCGGGATCGATCGCAACAACTTCCTCAAATTTGGTTCGCAGAGGAATGGAAATTAATCCTGGGCCAGTACCTAAATCAAGGAGTCGTCCTTGACCATTGAGATTAAATATTTCGGCTAGTTTATCGAATACAACCGATGGGTATTTGGTTCTATATTGAGCGTAGCCTTCTGCGGCTCCCTCAAATAAACTTGGGTCGTAGGTAGGAAGTGTTTTGAGTTGAGTCATATCTATTTTGGATTTTGGATTTTGTAGAGACGCGATTCATCGCGTCTTTGGGGATAAAGGTGGAGAGAGAAATAACCAATGCCCTAAGAATATTGGGTGATGACAGGTAGTTGATCGTTGAGTACCCAATCGCCGATCGCACGCAATTTGTAGTCCACAGGATCGTGGAGGGTAAAGGTTCGCAAATCCCGCCAATAACGGTCAAATCCATATTTGGTTGCTGTGGCGCGAGTTCCCGTAACTTCAAAGATGCGGTTGGTAATATCTATACCTACACGGGTAGCTAATGCTTTGGCTGCGGAAACTGCGATCGCTACTTCTCCCCTTTCTTGATGAGTCAGCGCTACATCCTTGTCCCACGCTGCTTGCACTTTTTCGGCTGCTTGGTCGGCTAGAGCGATCGCAGCTTGAATTTCAATCCAAAAGTCTCCGTAATGATGCAGAATATATGGGTCTTGAGTAGCACTATCTACCCCCGATGTAATCCACGGTTGAGTAGTAGTTTTAGTGTATTCACGAGCGGCGGCGAAGGCTCCTTTAGTAATTCCCAGATAAACGTTAGTTTTTGTTAGCTGGGCAATAATCCCAAGGAAGGTTGAGAAGGCACTATCATGGGGATTTGGTGGCCCCAAAATCTCATCTTTTTCTACTAAAACATTGTTAAATGTATAACTACCACTATCAGTGCGACGTTGCCCAATATTATCCCAATCTTGATTGGAAACTAACCCTTCCCTGTCTTTGGGAATTATGAATATGAAGGGCAATTCTACACCATCTTCTAAAGCGGAGAATACCCGATAATCGGCAACGGAAATACCTGTACCAAAGCTTTTAATACCATTAACCCGAAAATTCTCACCTTCTGGATTAATTTTCAGTCTAGTATCCTTTGTATTAATAGCATTTGCCCAAAATAAGTTATTTTTAGCAGTTTCTCTATAATATTTTTCCTTTTGGGCTGGTGTGCCGGAAACGTGACCCAAAGCCGTCAAATTTAGATGATTACCATACAACTGACCTATTGAACCATCTGCTTTTGATAGCTTTCTGACAATTTTTAAAGCATCAATCCAAGTTGCACCAATTCCACCATATTGCTTCGGTACAACCAGTGGTAACAAACCACTCTCACGCAGTTTATTAATTTCTTGTTCTGGAATTCCAGCTTTAGCATCCCGTTCAACTGCGGATTGAGCAAGTTCCTTGGATAGAGAAGTTGCTAGGTCAACGTAATCCTTTGGTTTTGTAATATCTAGCACCATAATCAAATCATCCTTGGTATTGTTTCGGCAGTAGGCAGCGATCGGACACAGAATTTAGGAGAAATGTAGAGTGGGCAAGGCCCACGCTACAAGTGAACAGAGGAAATGGAACATGGAACGTTGTAATTGTCCTTTGTCATTAGTCCTACCCTGTGGGAAGCCGCTGGTGCGTCTATGTCCTTTGGAAATGACTAATGACTAATGACAGTTATTTTTTAGCAGCCAGATATTCGTTGGCGGCTTTCTCAACACCTGTACCCTTGAAGAAGTCTTGATTGAGACTGGTGTACAACTCCAAGGGATGGATTGAGAGAAAGTAGCGGAGGTCTTCTTCGGTAATGATTTCGCGTTCTGCCATTGAGTAGGCGTTGGCTGTAACGGCGGTAATATCTGGCACATCCCAGTGACCGGAATCTGAACCCAAGAATGCTTTAACTCTGTCCCCAAATGGATTAGCTGCACGATTAAATGCTTGGCTTACACGGGTATCGTCTGATTCTGTACCGAAGTAGAAATGATTCAAGAAGCGATCGCGCACATCTTCTGGCTTCTCAATTCCCGCTAGTTCAAATTCGTCGAGTTCGCCCGGATTTTCTGGTGCTAATAGTTGATGGTGGAATCCTAAACCGTCACCAATTTTATCTAAGCGTCCATCTACCAGTTCGCCACCGTAGCGAGTGTACAACTCTACTAATGCTTCCTTGTCGATAATAGCAGGGTTGTTATTTGACAACAGATGTTGTTTATTACGGGTTTCCCAGTGCCAAATAATATCAGCGTATAGACTAGCACCCCAAGCTGAACCACCTTCTAAGAAGGCAAACTTTAATTGTGGGAAGCGGCGGGTAACTCCACCAAAGAACAGCGATTTGCATAATGCTTCTGCTGCAAAGGCAAAGTGATTAATGTGATTGTACTGGGCGTTGGTGACAGAACGCTGTGTTGTCCAACCTTGGCTAGAAGCGTGAGTTGTGGGTACAACTTTCAGTTCTACGCACTTAGCCCAGAATGGATCGTAATCATACTCACTATCTAAGCCAAAGTTATCAATCCAAACCACTTCGTTAGCCACTTCTTTGCCATACTTCTCAAAGGCAGGAATTGGACGACGGACGTAACCTGGGATTTGAATTGCTTTGAGTCCCAAAACATTCACCGCATATTCCAATTCTTCAATCCCTTCTTCGGGAGTATGTAGGGGGATGGCGGCAATGGGTGTTAAGCGATCGCTATAAGGGCGGAAAATATCAGCATGGTAGGTATTAACTGCCCGACAAACAGCCCGCCGCATTTCTTCGTTGCCGATATTTGGGGCCATTGTTGCCAAGTTGGGATAGACAACGGCAAAGTCTGTACCTGCTTCTTCCAAGCGTTCGTGCAGCAACTTGGGTAAGCTAATGGTAGCCAAATTCAAAGTATTTTTTGTGGGACGACCCCACCAGTTAGGACGATTGGTGCGATAAGCAAAACGTTCTTCCCAACTTTGCTTGTACCACTTAAAACGGGAAGATCCTGGTAAATTTTCTTTGAAACGTTCGACAAGTGCAGTTCCACCAACTTGTTCTAAATAATCCAAGACTGCTGGTTCAAATTCTTGGGTATGTACATCGGTGTCAACGATCGGATAACCAAGTTTTTCGCGAATTTGAGCAGACCTGGTTTTTTGTGGACGGTCTAGAGCAATCGTCATGATAGTTCACCCTAAATTATTCAAATTGTTTATGGGGATTGGCAAAGACGCAGAATCAATCCTTTGTAGAGACGGCGATTTATCGCGTCTCTTACCTTAATTTCCCAGCCAGAAATTCATCCGCGGTTTTCTCAACAGCCGTACCTTTAAAAAAGTCACGATTCAGGCTGGTGTACAACTCTAAGGGATGAATTGATAGAAAATATTGCAAATCTTCTTCGGTGATAATTTTGCGTTCTACCATTGAATAGGTATTAGCAGCGATCGCAGTAATATCAGGTACATCCCAGTGACCAGAATCAGAACCCAAAAATGCTTTAACGCGATCGCCATAAGGATTAGCTTTGCGGTTAAAAGCTTGAGCTACACGGGTATCATCTGATTCTGTGCCGAAGTAGAAATGATTCAAGAAGCGATCGCGAATATCCTCTGGCTTGGTAACTCCTGCAACGGCGAATTCATCTAAATCACCTGGTTCTAGGGGAGATAATAACTCAGCGTGGAAACCTAAACCGCTACCTAGCCGATCCAAGCGACCGTGTACTAGTTCGCCACCATAACGGGTATAGAGTTCTAGCAGTTCTTCGCGATCGATATTGGCGGGATTGTTATTTTCCACCAAATGGTCTTTATTGCGGGTATCCCAATGCCAAATCAAATCGGTGTACAAACTAGCACCCCAAGCTGCACCTCCTTCTAAGAAAGCAAACTTGAGTGTGGGGAAACGGTGAGTTACACCACCAAAGAACAGAGATTTACATAGTGCTTCCGCAGCCGATGCAAAGTGACCAATATGGTTGTATTGGTAATTGCTAATGGAACGCCGATTGATCCAGCCCATACCGGAAGAGTGGGTAGTGGGTACAACTTTCAGTTCTACGCATTTCGCCCAGAAGGGATCGTAATCATATTTACTATCCAAGCCAAAAGTATCAATCCAGATGGCTTCGTTGGCTACTTCTTCGCCATACTTCTCAAAGGCGGGAATCGGGCGGCGGATATGGCCGGGGATTTGAATGGCTTTGAGTCCTAGTACTTTCACGGCATATTCCAATTCTGCGATCGCCTCTTCGGGCGTATTCATCGGGATGGCAGCAATGGGTGTTAAGCGATCGCTATAAGGGCGGAAAATATCAGCGTGATAAGTGTTAGCTGCCCGACAAACAGCCCGCCGCATTTCTTCATTCCCGATGTGTGGAGCCATCGTTGCCAAGTTGGGGTACACAACGGCAAAGTCTGTACCAGCTTCTTGCAAGCGTTCGTGCAACAACTTTGGCAAACTAACGGTAGCTAAATTTAAAGCGTCGTTAGTGGGACGAGTCCAGAAAGGAGGGCGGGCGGTGCGGTTAGCGCGACGTTCATCCCAAGATTGTTTAAACCATTTAGAGCGAGATGCACCGGGTAAGTGTTCTTGAAAGCGCTCTGCGATCGCAGTTCCAGCAACTTGCTCTAAATAGTCCAAGAATGCTGGGGGAAACTCTTGGGTATGCACATCGGTGTCAACGATCGGATAACCAAGTTTTTCACGAATTTGAGCGGACTTAGTTTTTCTGGGACGGTCTAGTGCAATAGTCATAGATTCTACCTTGATTTTTCAATTGGATTGGGTAGATAGTCAATGCTGATTCAAAAGGTTGTTTACTCTCTTCTCAACAGCAATTCTTTTGAAGAAGTTGGGATTTTTCTTTATATGTGGCGTGATTAGTAAAGATAAAATCTCGAAAATCAGCTTTACTGAATAATTTCCTTCTCCATAAATTCTCTCTGCGTCGCGCCAGTTGCTTCAAGTCGGGGAACCCGACCAACGCGCTGGCTTCTCTGCGCCTCTGTGGTAGCCTTCGGCAAGCCGCTTTGCGTCTACGTTAAAAAAACTTTAATCAACAAGATAAATAAAATTAACGCGGCTGTTCTTTAGCAACCCAATCTGTTAATTTAAAGTCGGACTTTGCTAAACCCTGCGAGACTAAAAATTTCTTCGTCCCCTCTAAAAGTTTCACGCCTTCGGCTGGTAATGGTTCTTCTGAAACTTGTCTGAGCGGGTACGATATTTTTATGATATCGAGAGGATATTTAGTAGTTTGAGCATGGTACTGATAATATTCTTCAGAATTCGCTTTTAAATCCTTAGCTGCTTCTGTGAGAATTGCATTAAATTTCTGCGGGAAATCAGGCTGTTTCGCTAAAAAGCTTTCGGTTGCGACAACTAATGATGTCCCTGACAAACCCTGATGATTTGCTGAAGAATCAATCACTGGAAACCCTTGCGATTTCAAAAAAGGCCCTAGATCGCTTGAGGTTGCATAAGCTGCGACATCACCACGTTCTAAAGCCGCTTTTGCTTCAGTGGTCATTAAGTGAACAACTTTTACATCTTTGGCAATTTTAGCTTCAGCTAATAGACCCAGCAGGTATCTATGCATATAAGAACCTTTTTGAGTAGCTATTTTTTGACCTTTCAGTTCAGCAAGCGATCGCGCACCATTCTTTTTCGCCACTAACCAAGCGGTTGTATTAAATTGACTGATCCGCAATAGCCGGGTTTCTTGACCCCTTGCTCTCAAAACTATGGCTGGTGTATCGCCTAAAGAGCCAACATCTAATTGTCCGGCAACAAGCGCCTCATTTAGATCCGGCCCGTTAGGAAATCTTGCAAAAGTAATGTTTTTAAATCCTGCTTTTTGCAACTCACGATTTAAAATTCCCTTTTTCTTTGCCCAACCAAGTGCTCCTGTAGGTTCTGAACTACCTACATAACCTATACGTAGTGTAGAAATATTCTTAGATGCAGCAACAGTGTTATTGACATTAACAGCCTCAATGGATTGAGCAGATTTATTTTCGCCTTCGCTACATCCTGTAGTTAGTAGCAGTAGGACACAAGCCACTGAAGTTGATAATCTGGAAGTAAATTTATTTTTACTGATATAACCTGTTCCTACTGAAAACAACAGCATGACTATTTTCTCCGCCGCACTATTTCATCTGCTTCAAAATTTGAAATGTTTGATCCGTTTTGGCTGTTGAAGTGCGTTTATGTCCCCAACCAATGTTTTCACGGTAACTACCTAATAGCCCAACTTCTATTAATTCTGCTTCGTTGACTAAAGTCTTGATATCGCTTTCTGGTGCTACATAAAGAGCATCAACTGGACAATACAATTCGCACATATAACAAGTTTGGCAATCACTCTGTCGGGCAATGGTTGGGGGCGCATTAGGTACTCTATCAAATACGTTGGTTGGACAAATATTCACGCAGATATTACATTCTATGCACCGCGACTCGCTGACCAACTCAATCACACTGCTGCTCCTATTTTGGATTGTGACTTTTCTGTACTATGTAAGGGCTGACTCTTCACCCAGACTCGATCTAATCCGCCACTAATCAAGTGATGTTGCTGGTTAGCATCAAGTTCTGGATAGTCTTGATGTTTGTGCATACCACGAGTTTCTTTACGTTCAATAGCGCTGCTGTACATCCATCGCGCTGTGGCTACCATTGCCGCAGCTTCTCGCGCCCGGATTAGTTCTTTATCTGATGTTACCTGGCTACTGCGGAGTTCTTGCCAAAGATGATTTAGCTTACTCAAAGACTCGGTTAAACCTTGTTCTGTACGGAAATAGTTCTTTTCGTAGGGGAATACTTCAGCTTGGACTGCTTGAATAATTTCATCAGTTGCTAAAGAGCGATCGCTCCCACTATGTAATACTACCTCTCCAACTCCCTTAACTTGTCGTTGAGTTTTGTATTCTCCCAAACTACGGCTATATTCAGCAGCCGATTTCCCCGACCAATAGCCAGAAGATATTGCCCAAGCCGCGTTATGACTACCACCGCCAGTAAATCCGCCACAAATCAGTTCCCGTGTAGCGGCATCTCCAGCCGCATAGAGTCCCCGTACAGAACTGGCACAACTCTCATCGACAATCCGAATTCCCCCCGTACCTCGCACAGTTCCCTCTAGGCGCAGAGTCACAGGGAAACGTTGGGTAAATGGATCGATGCCTGCACGGTCAAAAGGTAAAAAGAAGTTGGGCTGCGCTAAACGCATAGATGGCCGCATTGATTCCGCCGCTTTGTCTATGATGGCGTAAACTGGCTGTTGCAGTAATGTCTGAGCTATTACTGAACGTCTATGAGAACTTGCCCCTGGAATTACAGTACCGTCTTCGTAGGTGAAGGTTGCCCAATTATAAAACAGGGTTTTGGTAACTGAAGAAAAGGCGGGAGAGATGCCATAAGCATTAGAAAATTCCATACCCGACATCTCGGCTCCTGCTTCTGCCGCCATCAGATAACCATCCCCCGTCAGGACGTTGCATCCTAACGCTTTACTGAGAAACGCACAGCCACCAGTTGCGATAATTGTGGACTGCGATCGCACTATCCATTTCTCACCAGTCTGACGGTTCACACCTGTTGCACCAGCAACAGCACCATCGTCATCAACCAGTAATTCTAAGGCGGGGCTGTTGTCTAAAATCTTGACTCCAGCGCGTTGAATTTGCCGCCGCATCAGCCGCATATACTCCGGCCCTTGCAGCGATCGCCGGTAGGGTTTGCCTTCATCGTCGGTAGGGAAGGGATAACCCCACTCTGCTAACTGATTGACGTTTAGATATGTCTGATTCAGCACCCGATCCATCCAGTTGCGATCGGATAAAAACCCACCTAACGATTCCCGACTTGCCTTTGCTGTTTCTCTTGCTTCGGGATCGGGTGGCACGTACCACACACCATTGCCAGAT
Source organism: Nostoc sp. (assembly GCF_036917355.1). Classification (GTDB taxonomy): domain Bacteria; phylum Cyanobacteriota; class Cyanobacteriia; order Cyanobacteriales; family Nostocaceae; genus Nostoc. Next base: position 120,711 of record NZ_JBALDP010000061.1, on the reverse strand, counting down.
GCAGCAGCGCATCCAGTTGTGCCGCAATAGCCTTTATCTACAAGGATCGCCTTAGCTCCATTTGATGCAGCACTCCAAGCCGCCCAAGTTCCAGCTGGCCCACCTCCAATTACAAGTACATCTGCTTCTAAGTCGAGTTCAAAATCGTTTGTTAACGTCTTTAGCATCTACCATTTCCCTCCATCAATAAACTCTTAAGCATCAAGTCTTCACCCCATCCATGTTGCAAAATAAATATTTAAAAATCTAGAAATCGCGATCGATCTTTTAATACAGGTTCTAACTAGCTTGAGATTCTTGACATCATTTAAATACTTTATCTTGATCGACAAACCGTAGTTTGTAGCATAATAAAGTCTTTCACAGTTTTCGACAAAAAGCAAGTATTTTACCAAATAACTTCAAACGTAAATTTATGTAAAATCAACGGAGTTATCTTTCTCAATAACTTGCTTTGTAACGTCTTTTGTGTAGTGGTCGAATTTTGGTTTATAAAATATTTAAATTCGATAAGTTTGCCGTAGTTTAATAAATTTTTTTAAACGGTTTTGTCTAGATAGAAAAGACGCGAAATTGAATTGTCTTTGTCTTGCGGCACTAACATTCGCTCCTTTAATACTCAAGAATCCCCGGACTTTTGATTAAACGAATGTAAGTCCTGTTTTTATTCAGTCCGGGGAGTGCCAAAGGTTAAAACCTAAAGACAGTACGAACCCAAGCAAATAAACTATCAGGATTGCTGGAATCCGAATCAGGTGCAGTAATCCAGATCAAACCTGGCGTAACCTCAATATTATCTCCGATTTTATATTGGTAAAATGCCTCAACGTGCAGAGAAGTATCTCTGTCCGCTTGTCCTAGACCTTTTCCCAAATTTACATTATTACTAAGACTGATGAGTTTTGGCTCCATACCAACTAAAATCCCCCCTAAAGCACCTTCACTAAAAAGATCGGGGAATGCCAGTCCTACCGCCCAATCCATAGCTTCACCATTTCCGCGCCCCAAATAGGTGTGTACCCCATAACTTATCCACCCATTGATTGCCAACTTGGAATTAACTTGATAGAACGCTTGTAGGCCATAAAGGTTGCCTAGAGTTGCTACTCCATCCACGGTGCTGTTTACCAGGTTACTCCCGACTGCTGGGCCGAAATTTGTCCCACTAAAACCTAGTGTCCTTGGTGGGCTATAGGTATTAACATAAGTTGCAGCCACCCGAAAATTCCTATTACCGGAGTAGTATATTAACTGTGCTAAAGCTAAATATCTGCCTGTAAATAAGCCGTTATTAGTTGTGGGATTACCACCGTTTGGTGCGCTGTACGCTATCCCGAATTGAACCTGTTTGCCTAATCCCTGGAGTATGGCGATTCCGGGGCCGCTATCTCCATAGTTATAGACCAAAGACCGCCGTGAAAATCGTGAAATCCCATTAGCACCAGTCGCAGAAGATGATTCAAAATATGGGTTAACCGGACCAGAAAGACCTATCTCACTAGCTCCGTCAGACAAGGGATAAATGTTGACTTGGGTATTTGGAAAAGGTAGAAACCGATAGCGAACACCACTGAGAATAAGAGTGTTGCGTGCAAAAGTAATACTGGAGTTATCAGCAGTTCTCCCCTCATAAGTTCCCAATAATCCAGCTCTTGTTTGTCCTAGTGATTCAATATTTCCACCTCCTATTGTTATACCTAGTGAATCTTTTCCGTTAAAACTGGTGTTTAACCGTAAAGTCGTTGAGCCTTGAAGTGTGACATTGTTAGGTGCTGGTCTCTTGGTGACGACATTATTACCCGCCAGAAGTTCGCTAGCAACAATCTGGACTCGACCTATAAGTTTGGTTGTGGTTGTAAACTTAGTTGCTTCTAACTTCGCAGTTCGCGTTTCCAAGCTATCTACGCGTCCCCGAAGTTGAGCGAGTTCTGGAGAAAATTGTTCTTGTAGTTTTTTGATGGTATCCAAGTCTTCGCGTTTGACTAAATCTGTTGTCGAAGTCGCTATTAGTTCATTGAGGCGATCTAAAGCTGCATTCAACCCAGCGGCAAATTCATAGCGCGTTAGGGAGCGATCGCCTTTAAATGTACCATCTGTATATCCTGCAATTACACCGTAGCGCTCAACTAGAGACTGTAATGCTTGAAATGCCCAATCTGTCGGCTTAATATCTGATAGTTGCGAGACGGATGTAACTTGCCCTGCTGCATTCTTTGGGGCTTTTTGGTTAGTTGGCGGTGTAGCTTGCAACAATTGTGATACAGGTATCACTCGATCTTGGAGATCGTTTGGAGCTTTTTTAAGAGTGACTGGTGCAATTAAAGTGTCTACTGTTTGATTGACAACTGCTTCTGGAGCTTTGTTCTTTTCTAATTCAATAGTAGATACATCAGATTTAGGTAATTCAGCCTGACTTTTGGCTGGATGAAAAACCAGGATAGCTAGAATATCTAGCACCGAAAGCAGGAAAACTATGGATCTATAATTCCAGCGAAATTTCGACATGACTCCTTAACTCCTCAACCTTAAAGATGAATAAATTAGCTCTTGATTGGACAGAAAAGACAAGATAAATCATTGTTCTAATGTTTACAGCTAACGATTAGAACATCGATTTACCAAGGCTTTAGCTGCTGAAAAAAGCGCAAAATTCTGATAAATATCGAAACCAGTACTAAGTAGTTGAATGTACAATCCCAAATTCGCAGTGAACTAGGAATTATGACGCTTAAAATAAGTCTAAAAACGTCTGGAGTTAGACAATAACGGACTTAGCAAAGACTTCTCTACTTTTAAGGGAAACTCAACCACACACTATATAAACTGATACTTCTGAAACATCCTAAAGTCCATTTTTTAGTTATGCTGTACAAAGTTCATCAATGGCTACTGACATTGACGAAAGCTTGATTTCGATTCAAGTGATTATTTGCCAATTAACATTAGTTGAAAACACTATTTTGTAATCAGCTATATTTTGACAGCATCAATCGTTACATAAGTACGATAGTTCTATCGACTTACCGTACTTTGGTAGAATTATCTTTGCATAGAGCTTGGTACAATGCAAGACCTAGTAATTTTCTATAAGGCGAAAATATGTCAAATTTCTTGGTTAAGTCAATTCCAGCAACTGCGATCGCGTCAGCTAAAGGTGGCAATATTGGAGTTGGCATCGGTCTCAACGCTGGTAAGGGAGAATGTCGTCTTGAGTTACCAGTTCATTGTGCAAGCGGGTTTGGATTGTATCAAAGCAGGCTGGGCACAAGCTTTAAGTCAATTTCTGTAAGAATTCAGGAGCGGAGCCGGAGACGCTCCGCCTCCGGTCAGAATAGTTAAAGAATCGTAAATTCTGACTTCTGACTCACCTCTCCTGCCGGAGACGCTGCGCGTAGCTTGCTTCCCCGGAGGGGTACGGCTACGCTCGGCGACTACCTGGGTGCTGAATTCTTACCAATTTCTGATGCTGCCGCTGCTAGGCGTTTATGTATGTGTGACTTTTCTGTTTGTAATTGCGATCGCTTTTAGCTGTATCCTGTTTCCTTAGACGAAAGCCGTGCAACAGTCATTTTTTGTCGGCTGTTGCACGGCTTTTATAAAAACTCAAAAACCAAGTTTTTATGCAAATTTAGGCATTGTATTTTGCCTGTATTTTGATCGACGGACTGTTATCAAAGACTTTATCTCACAATCTTGAAGTTTTGTAGGATCAGCCATTAGAAATACTCTGCTGTGATGGTGATATCTGGGCTATTATCAAACACCTTCACAAAGCTGATATTGATGCTTTCGTTGTAATACCAAGCATTTTGAGGCGAAGAGTTGAGATTAGAACTCCCTTGCACCTGTGGAATACTTTGTTCGGCGATCTTCACACTCTTCAAACAACCTGAAGCACCTTTAGTTTCAGATGGATCGTGCAATACTGCCACAAAGAAATAGGTTTCAAGCTTCGGCGTGTAACCATCATGGACGCGCTTTACATTAATTTCGCGAGTCTTTTGATCGGGGTAACGATGGGTAATCTCAGTCCGACGATATTCATCGTTCGCTTCTTCATCCCATCCAGAGTTCGGTGGCATCTTAAAAGCAGAAGAACGGCTCACACCATCATCTAAGAACATGGTATATTTACCACTCACACCCGGATAGACATTCAGAGTAATCGGATTGGGCTTACCTTCCTTATTCAGTTGTCCTACATATTGTTCCAATTCAATCGTCGGAATGATAGCACCCGCACGCACATAAATCGGCACAATGAAGTTAATGTGATCGCCTTCCAGATTAAGACTAGCATCAAAATCTCGGATAGTTGTTCCACCCTCAACAACACTCCCAAGGGGCATAGTATTGTTCATAAAACAGTACCAATCGCTGCCGTAGGGAACATAAATATCCCGTTTGCCGTAGTTTTTCTCAATTGATTGAGGTTCCTGGGGATCTAAAACCGGAGCAATCAACAGATCCTTACCCACAAAGAATTCATTGTCTAGGAAAGCTTCTTTGTCATTGTAGAGGGATTGATCGCCGGGATCGTTAATAAACAGGGGTCTGGATATCGGTAGTCCATTCAGCGAGTTTTCAAACATCCCATCGTAGAACAACTGCATCAGCCGATAGCGCAATTCAATGTAGTGCTTGCAAATCGGCAGTACCATCCGGTACAGATTTTGCGGTTCAGGCAGCTTGCCACTCTGATATTGGTTAAACCATTCTACATACATGAATGGTTCTTGAAACTCTTTACGCCCTTTGCGGACATAATGATTCCGGAACCAGGGCAAGAAAGCACCCGCCGCCGTCCAGCGAATCAGCAATTCTGGACTAGCCCATTTGCCTTCATCCACCGCTGAAGCTTCAAAACCGCCAATGTCCTGCCCATTGATAGCTAATCCGCACAAACCAAGGGACAGCACTTGGGAGACATTCATCTTCAGAAAATCCCAGTCCGAAGAGTTGTCACCATTCCACAATCCTGCATAACGATGGACACCACTGAAGCTACCGCGTCCAATGATAAAGTTCCGCTTGTTTTTTCTTTCGCTTAAGTTCGGGTATCTGGAATCTTTGATTTCGTGCAGACGGTTTAATCCCTGATACGTAGCTTTGTGAAGATTGTAAGAGTACAAATTCCACACCTCAATCGCTGGGGTTAATTTCGGCTTGGCATCAGAGTGTGAATTATCCGTCACTAATAAACGGAAAGGAAAGCCCTTCATATCCCCACGATAATCGCGGATAGCAGGTGTTGTCATATCCTGCCAAACCATTTCTAGACCCATCGAATAGAGGTATTTATATTGGGTTCCCCACCAATCACGTACCTCTTGCCGACCCAGATCCGCGTAATGACCAGGAGTCCCTAGCTCATTACCGTCGGAATCGTTGCCGTAGTAAACCCCACCAATATAGGGTTCCCCACTATTGAAACCTTCAACATACCCATTATTGGGAGAGAATTGATGACCGCTACCGTAAAGCTGGTAAATTTTGCTATCAGGATTTCCGGGATCGTAACGTCTGTCTATGACGAAAAACCCTTTGTCCTTAGCCTCAGCATAAGTTGAATAATTGGGGTCTAGTCGGCTAATCACTGGGGTGATATTGGTGCTGCATTTCACGCCCTGTTCTTTCAAGTTGTGAAACATTTCGTAGGGGTTGGGGAATTTCTCTGTATCAATCGTGAAGGTTTGGTAATTCTTCTGGATATCTACATCGACATGCATACCATCAAGGGGAATTTGGTATTCACGATGCTTGCGGACTGCCCATTCTACGATATCTTGACGTTCGTAGCCATAACAACCTTGTTGATATCCCAAGCAGTAGCGGGGTTTCAAGCGCGGTCTGCCCACAATTTCGGTATAACTATCTAGGATGTTGGCAGGGTTATGTCCGATAAAAAAATAAAAGTCAAGATCCCCAAAGCGAGTCCCAATCATATAGCGACTGGAGTTGATATAACCGATGTCCACTAGGACTTGACCAGTATTATCAATAAAAACGCCAGTGACGCTATCGTGTTCGGGAACGCCATGAAATTCGTAAAAGAACGGTTCTGAGTGGTAAAGAGGTTCTCGGGGGTCTAAAGGACCGCGATCGTAAACCTGCCGATACCGCATATTATCGAAGTTGAAATAGTTGACTTGTGCGGTATTTTTGCTCAGAGATTGCCCGCCTTGTTCGCCAAAGCCAACATATTTGGCGTTGGCTGGCTTGTTCACTGCCTGGATAATGGCGTAATTATTATTTCCGTTAGGGGTATAGTAAATCGGAGTATCTGCCGTCTGCCAAACAATATACTCTTCATGGGGAGCAAACATATAGACCGTAATTGAAAATGGCTGATGATTGACAACCACTTTCATTTCTGGATTATTATCCACATTCTTCGTCACCAGTTCAATGCCGTTGCTGACATCTTTTATTACCTCGATGTCAAAATGTTCGTGATTATCGAGCAGTCTCGTCAAATCTTCAAAGTTGTTCAAAAGTACTGAAGGACTATTTTTTGAAGAATATTCCTCGGCAGTTTTTCCAGGATTGAAGCGCAACCGGAAAGTATCTTGTTGTGGGAACTGTATGAGTATACTGCATGGATTGTCATCACTCTTGCTAAAATTCAGCGTCAAAGTTTTTGAGTCTGCATCGAAGGCATGACTTTTGACTTCTAGAAGCTTCTCCCATTCTTTATACCTATCAAAATACTCTTCTACTTTCAGAAATTTGTAGGCCTCTTTTTCGGAAAAAATTATATTCGACATGATTATGGTGTGGTAGTACAAAATTGTCTCAATCGCTCAGTGATTAAAATCATTCACCATCAGATTTATCTGAATCTAAAGCGAATAAATTCTATTCTTGTTATTATTGAAGGAACTTGTGTACAAGACTGACTGAGGTAGAGCTACCTTAACTTCCTATCCCAGACTCTCAAGATTAAGTAGTGCAATCTGTTGGAGCCAAGGACAAAGGATGTGACTGGTAATTAGCGATCGCCATGTCATAATTTAGTTGGCAATCTCCCTCAATAAAGTTGCTTAGTTTAAGCTTTAGCTAACGGATGATATTCTATTGCCATCCAAATACAATCTGTATCTGCGTAATATTGATGCCACGGATAAATGTATTTGCTGTTTTCTTCAACTTGACAAAATGGCACAGCAGTTGTGAAACCTGGACTCATTAACATGTCTTCATAGAGAGTGCCATAATCTTGAGCTTTGAACTTCTGCATTCTGCCAGTACCAAATATCTCTGTATGGGTTTCTATGAAGTCATGCTTGTTGTGTATGAAACAATTGGTGCGTGAGGGTGCAAACCATAAGTTGAGTTTAACGACAAAGCTTTGCTTTTCACTCGGTGTCTTTGCTTGCCTCGTCATGTAATATGGGTCGATCTCTACAATACCCGCGTCATCTTGTGGCGATTTCCATAGAGGTGTATTCTTAGGATAGGCAAGTTCGCTAGTGTCGCCACCATTGGGAGAGTCTTCCATAGTATCGCCTAATAGAACCCAACCCTCTTCCAAAATAATATTCCCGATATTTGTGGTGTCTTTTACCTCGATCAATATCAGTGCTTGAGCCTTCTCGATGGTTATGTCTTTGAGGATAGTTGAGGAAAAAGCAGGAATGATATTTCTAACGGGCTGACCAACTGAAACATCCCACATGTGTGGGTTAACTACAATCGTTTCGTTGTTGATGTAATAATTGGTTACATCAACAACGTATTTCGCATCTATGTGCGAACCGGAAAAGTTTAACTGCTTTTCCACGTTATGTATCAGCGTGCTTGTCATAATTTACTTTTCCTCTGCTCGACAAAATCTACTCACAGCAAACAAAGCAGTTGAGAGCATTCACTTACTGTTTGAATACAACCTGTCGGTGGCACTTGCTCCACCTAAGCTAATCGATCGCATGCCCCAGCGGGTATTACTTAAAATTCTCTTCAACACTTTATAAAATGTTGAATACAAATACAAGGACAGTTAAGACAGTTAATAAACATTTAATAAATTCTTAATAACCGCATAGTTGCTATGTATTAGCGTAGATTTTCAAACTTGCCCGAAAAGATGAGCAAACAATAAGCTTTGATTTTGCATTGACTCTGGCTTTTATCCTTAGTGCAACTTGCGCTTTTTTCACTGTTTATCCGTCTCATAGGTGCGGACTTTCCATTTTGTTTCGTAAAAAATTTTATAAATTATCTAATTCACCACTACATCAAGACTCTAAAAGTAGCTTCATAAACAGCAAGGCAGAATGAAAAATGAATACAGCGTAAGCGTTTCATTGATTTGGAATGGGTAGTTTATTTCTGCCGTGTTGTACTAGTACTAGAGTAAATACAGCAGTTTTCAAGTAGATGAGGTACAAAGTGTAGGACTTAATAATCAAACATAAACAGTTTCTATTTCCTTCTCCCTGCCTCAAAACTTCATGTAAAAGAAAACTGCTGTATGTATTCAAGGAGTCCAGTCATCAGCAATGATAACCTTTATCCAAACACAGATTTAGAAAGTGCAAGTTAACAAGGTTTCTCTCGATGAAACCAGAAGTAAACACTTACAAGTCACAAAAATGTGGGTAATTGACACAAAACTTGTATTCTTCACGACAGCTATTGTTGCAAAAAAAGTGTAATGATTATCAGGATTGTGCGTGAGAACGTCAATCTTATGGGCAGTTATTCTTTATGAATCTGTTAATCTATCACTGGCGTTTTAAATAATTTCCTGTAAAATACTGACTATAAACTCCGGTAATTCGATCGATCTACCGTAGGATATATACTTGTACCCTGTCTGACACAAATGCAAATTCTTTGGTTTATTCCTACTGGATCTCATGACGGACGCTATTTAGGCACAGATATTGGCTCTCGTGTTGTCACACCTGATTATTTACAACAAATTGCCCAAGCTGTGGATAGTTTAGGCTACACGGGCGCATTGTTACCTACAGGGAGTTCTTGTGAAGATGCTTGGATAACTGCCGCTGCTTTCATATCTGTCACCAAACAGATGAAATTTCTCGTGGCAATTCGTCCAGGAATTACTTCCCCAAGTGTTGCTGCACGGATGGCAGCAACATTTGACCGGATTTCTAAAGGAAGATTGTTGATTAATGTGGTGACAGGTGGAGATCCGGTGCAGCTGGCTGGGGATGGCTTGCATCTTAGTCATGACGATCGCTATGATTTAACCGATGAATTTCTCAGAGTTTGGCGGGGTATCGTCAGTGGGGAAACAGTCGATTTTAAAGGAAACTACCTGGATATTAAAGGTGGTAAGCTCTTATTTCCACCAGTTCAAAAACCCTATCCACCCTTGTGGTTTGGTGGCTCATCTGCTGCCGCCAAGCGGGTTGCTGCTAAACATATAGATGTTTACCTGACTTGGGGTGAACCTCCACAACAAGTAGCCCAAAAGATTGCCGAAGTTAGGAAATTGGCGGCTGAACAGGGCAGAACAGTCCGTTTTGGGATTCGCTTGCATGTAATTGTGCGAGAAACTGAGTCAGCTGCTTGGGATGCAGCCAATGAGCTAATTAAGTATGTCGATGACAATGCGATCGCTAAAGCTCAGAAAGACTTAGCTCAATCTGATTCTGAAGGACAGCGGCGCATGAGTCAACTACATAGTGGTAGTCGAGAAGCCTTAGAGATTAGCCCCAACCTCTGGACAGGAATTGGATTAGTGCGGGGTGGTGCTGGTACGGCCTTAGTTGGAGATCCTGACACCGTTGCTGCTAGGATGCTGGAATATCGCAATTTGGGGATAGAAACATTCGTTTTCTCTGGGTATCCCCATTTAGAAGAAGCGTATCGCACCGCTGAATTATTATTTCCACGTCTACCTTTGCAGAATGAACCTGCACCTTTAACGCCACCAGTCTTGAGTACCATTGGCGAAGATTTCGCCAATGAAAAATTTGCGAAACAATTGACAAGTGCTTCATGACCTAATAATTCGTAATTAAAGAGCAAGTTGCGAATTATGCGAACGATGCTTCTAGATTTATCCTTGTGGACAATCTAAAATTCTAAATCCCATGACTATTTCTTTTAAACAGACCAAAAGCAACAACAATATAATATTTCTGAACGGATTGTGGGAAAACCAACAATTCCAGAAATTAGTTCCTTGGATTGTGCCTGTTACCGTACTAGTTCTTTGGGAATTCGCTTCCAGAACTGGTCTACTTTCAACCAGAATTTTACCAGCACCAAGTGGTGTAATCGCTACAGCGATTAAACTAGGATCGACTGGAGAACTGTTCCAACATATAGGAATTAGTGCTGGGCGGGCGATATCTGGTTTTCTAGTTGGTGGCAGTATTGGCTTTAGTTTGGGATTGCTCAATGGCTTTTCCCGTGTAGCAGAAAAGTTATTGGATAGTTCCTTACAAATGCTCCGTACTATCCCTAATTTGGCATTAATTCCGCTAGTGATTCTCTGGTTTGGTATTGGCGATCAAGCTAGATTATTTTTAGTGTCTATGGGGGTATTTTTCCCATTATATCTCAATACATTTCATGGTATCCGCAGTGTTGACCCTGGACTGATTGAAATGGGAAAAGTCTATGGATTAAAAACACCACAACTTCTGTGGCAAATAATTTTCCCAGGAGCTTTGTCTTCGATTCTCGTTGGTGTCCGTTTTTCCTTGGGGATTATGTGGTTGACACTAATTGTGGCAGAAACGATCGCGGCAGATTCTGGTCTTGGTTATATGGCAATGAATGCCCGTGAGTTTATGCAAACCGATGTTGTGGTTTTGAGTATTGTAATCTATGCACTGCTGGGTAAATTAGCAGATGCTGTTGCCAGAGGATTAGAAACAAAATTCTTGGCTTGGAACCCCAATTACCAAAAGTCATAAATACTAAACTCACCAGACTCAAAGGTTGAAAATTCCAGATTTTAACTTTTGATTTCTATTAATTTTGACTGTGATTTGCTTTCTTCAACGTCTGATCAAATAATTAAATTCCAGTTGTTCTCGAAAAGGAGGTTTTGCAAGTGAGTTCAAATGTACAGGGTACAAAATTAAGTATTTTGGATTTGACGAAAGCTTTTGGTAAGAAAACTGTTTTAAACTCGCTGAATTTAGAAGTTGAAGCAGGTGAGTTTGTCGCTATTGTTGGACGAAGTGGTTGTGGCAAGAGTACCTTATTGCGTCTGGTGTCAGGATTAGATAGAGCAACTTCAGGCGGAATACTATTGGATGGAGAACCACTACATAGACTCAGCCGCTCTGTAACAGTGATGTTTCAAGATCCCCGCTTGCTGCCGTGGAAGCGCGTTATTCAGAACGTGGGATTGGGCTTAGAAGGTAATTGGCGTGAAAAAGCTTTATGGGTACTCAATAAAGTCGGACTCAAAGATAGAGCTGATGAGTGGCCTTATGTTTTGTCTGGAGGACAACGGCAACGGGTATCATTGGCCAGAGCCTTAGCCAGTCAGCCCCGTTTGTTGTTGCTAGATGAACCTTTGGGAGCATTAGATGCTCTAACTCGCCAAGAAATGCAGCATTTGATTGAAAACTTGTGGCAAGAGCGAAGATTTACTGCATTTTTGGTTACTCACGATGTGGAAGAGGCTGTGGCGTTGGCAGACCGAGTGATAGTGATTGATGAAGGAAAGATTTCTATGGATTTACCTGTGAGACTTTCACGCCCGCGAGATCGAAGTAGCGAAGTGTTTATCAATATCAGAGAAGCTGTTTTAGAACGAGTAATGAGAAATGAAAATACTCAGGTAAACAACCAGTTATTCCAACTGAGTAGTTGAAATTTAAGCTTTTTTTAGTCAATCAATTTAAACTTGAGGTAGCTGCGGTAAATAGGCTACTTCGAGATTAAAACTTACTCTTAAAAGCAGCTATCTATAGCAATAAAAAATTATTGATGAACAATCAAAATACCTCTCAAGTCTCCTTTATGATAGTCTAGGTGTTTTTTTCTATATTCACTATCTACACAAAGTAAAATATAATAATATATATTGCTTGATTGAAAAAACAAAAAATATCTAACGATCGTCAAAAAATTAACAAAGTATGATGCAGAAGATTATAGACAGATCAGATTAGAAGCTTTAGATAAAAATCCAGATTCATTTGGCACAACATATCAAGAAGAAGTAATTAAGACGATAGATCAATTTCGGTATAGAATTCCAGTAGATAACAATAATTTTATTTTGGGATGTTTTGAGGATAAAAATTTAATTGGGATAGTTGCATTTCATCAAGAAGCAAGAATAAAACTCTGGCATAAAGCATATATTAGTAGTATGTATGTTCAACAAAAGTATAGGGGAAAAGGTTTAGGTAAATTATTACTAAATGAATTAATTGAAAAAGCAAAAGCTATTAACGAGGTGGAAATATTATTACTTGATATTGTTAAAAACAATATCTTAGCAAAAGCACTTTATTTATCATTGGGATTTCAAATATATGGAACAGAGAAAAGAGCGTATAAATATAATAACCAATATTTTGATCTAGAGTTGATGTGTTTACAGATTAAATAATCAGCCCTGAAATATTACTAAATATTATTATTATCTGTGCCAAGGGAAAATGGCACTCAATTTTTTGTCAAACATAGGCAATTTCCAGAGATAGCCTTGTAAATAAAGAAGAGGTAATCTACAATGAAGCTCATTTTGCCGCTCGATCTGGTTACTGACATTGAGCCACATCTACCACCCAATACACAGATTGTACGAGTAGATGTTGAAGGAAATTTAGATGGGGATGCTAGCGATGCTGAAGTTTATTTCAGTTGGTTTTTATCGAGAAGTCCTATACTGCATAAAATACTAGAAGCAGCACCAGTACTACGTTGGCATCATGCACCAAATGCAGGGGTGAATCATATCCTGACACCAACTTATTTACAAAGAGATATTATCCTCACAAATGGGGCTGGAGTGCATGGAATTCCGATCGCAGAATTCGTCATTACTTATATACTGGCTCATGCCAAACACCTGCCAGAATTATATGCTTTACAGGCTGAACGTCACTGGAAAAGAGGCTTTGCTATCCAAGAATTAACAGATGCAACCTTGCTAATTATCGGTGCTGGTGGTATTGGTCAAGAAATCGCCGCCCGTGCTAAACCCTTCGGCTTAAGAATTATTGGCAGTCGCCGTCATCCCCAAGAGCTAGCAAATTTTGATAAAGTAGTGGGTGCTGATGAGTGGCGATCGCTCCTGCCAGAGGTAAATTATGTAGTTATTGCAACACCCTTAACTCCCGAAACCAAAGAATTTATTGATGAATCTGTATTGCGATCGCTCCCAAATCATGCCTACCTAATTAATATTGCTCGCGGTGGCGTAGTAGATGAATCAGCATTAATAAAAGCGCTCACAGAAGGTTGGATTGCAGGTGCAGCATTAGACACAGTTAACTCAGAACCTTTACCACCAGAAAGTCCTTTGTGGTCACTTCCTAACATCTTTATCACACCTCATACTTCTGGCCATTCACCCAAGAGTAAACAGCGTTCAATAGCCCTATTTATCGACAATCTAAAGCGTTACCAAGCTGGTCAGCCGTTACGAAATGTAGTAGATAAAGAAGCAGGATATTAAACAATTAAAAATTGAAAATGAAGAGGTGTTATACCAATTCTGTATGAAGATGCGATAAACCATATTTAAGTACAAGAAAGAAAAACGAACCGCATACCCTTTCGGGGAAGCAAGCTACGCGTAGCGTCTCGTTAGAGAAGGACGCATTCGCGTAGCGTCTCGTCAGAGAAGGACACAAAGAAAGAAGTTAAAAGGGTTTAGCGCAGCTTCACAAAGAAATGGTATTACCGATTGGGTTGCACAATCCAAAATCCAAATCCAAAATTAAATTAGGGAGTAGCTAATGGTGAAACTAATTTTACCCGATCATCTCATTGCAGATATAGAACCACACCTACCATCTAATATAGATGTAGTAGAGGTGGATAGTGAAGGTAATCTCGATGGTGATGTCAGTGATGCAGAGATTTATGTCAATGGATTTTACCTGAAAACCTCTACCCTTGACAAAGTACTGACAGCAGCACCCGCGCTGCGTTGGCAACAGTCACCAAGTGCTGGCGTAAATCACATCCTCACGCCAACTTTTTTGCAAAAGGACATTATCCTCACTAATGGCGCAGGGGTTCATGCAATTCCAATTTCAGAATTTGTACTGGCATTTATGCTCTATCACGCCAAGAATCTGCGGAAATTGCAAACTTTGCAGAATGAACACACTTGGGTAAGAGGAGTGTTTCTCGAAGAGTTGGCAGACGCAACTTTGTTAATTCTTGGTACAGGCAATATCGGTCAAGCGATCGCATCTCGTGCTAAAGCCTTTGGAGTCACAGTTTGGGGTAGTCGCCGCCATCCTGAACCCCTACCGAATTTTGACAAAGTTGTGGGTGCTGATGAGTGGCGATCGCTCCTCCCAGCCGCAGACTATGTAGTTATTGCGACACCATTAACTCCAGAAACTAAAGGCTCGATCGATGAAGCTGCTTTGCGCTCTATGCGTCAGTCTGCTTACCTAATTAACATCGCTCGTGGTGCGATCGTAGATGAAGCCGCATTACTTACTGCACTACGTGAGGGATGGATTGCGGGTGCTGGATTAGACACTGTTGCAACCGAACCTCTGCCGCCAGAAAGTCCCTTATGGTCGCTACCGAACGCTTTTATCACACCCCATTGTTCAGCCTTGTCGCCACGCCTGAGAGAGCGCATAGCACAACTATTTATCGACAATCTTCAACGCTACCAAAACGGTCAGCCCTTGCGGAATGTTGTAGATAAGCAAGCAGGATACTAAATATTAGACCTCTTGCAAAAGTGCTTTTTGCAAGAGTGGGAAAAGGGTAAAGGTTAAAGGGAAAGGGGACAATACAGAACCTTTCCCCCTTTCCCTTTTCCCAACAAATGCCAAGAAGTCTATTGGGCATTGGGAACAAGAGGCAGAGGTGCGCAGGGGCAGAAGAGCAGAGGAGATAAAACTTACTGCAACTTCTCCCCTGCTCTCCTGCTCTCCAATCACTTGATTTTCAGCACCGACTTTCCTAAAGATTGGCAAATAACATCATTTTGCGGCGTATGTATACGGCTGCACAAAACATCACGGTAGTGTCGCTCTAAAGGATTTCTCTTTAATAAACCAGGATTACCAGTTAGTTCTAAGGCAATCTCTACAGCGCGAATTGAGTTTGTTGTCGTAAGGTATTTAACAGCCTGTGCCTGTAATCCTACGTTAGGCTCATATTTGCCCTTGTCAATATCCTGAGCCAAACTATAAATCAATCTATTATTAGCAAACAGCAGTGCTTCCATCTCACCCACGGCAGTTTGGAAGCGTGGCAGAGTTGCCAGTGGCTCTTGGAGATTAGAAGGCGATCGCTCCCAAAGATATTTAACAAGCCAGTCTCGCGCACTACTAGCAACACCGAGATATAGGGCACTCACTGTCAAACTGCCCCAAGTGGAAATCAGTGGATCAAAAGATGGCGCAGCAGATATGGGGTTGATATTTAGAGCATACTCTGAAGGAATTAATACATTCTCTAAAATGAGGTCATGGCTGCCTGTAGCTCTCATCCCCAAGTGATCCCAGGTTTCGACAATTCGCAAACCAGGCAGATCGCGCGGAACTAGAAAATTCCCAACTTGTGGTTCATCTTCAGTTGTCCGTGCCCAAACAACAAAATAGCTGAGGATAGGACTGCCCGTGGTGTATTGCTTATGTCCTGTTAAACGCCAACCCTCTGCTGTTCGTTCGGCAATTGTCGCTGGCAATCCGCCTCTCGCTGGCGTTCCTAGCTCTGGTTCAACACGGGCAGCATTCAGTAGGGCGATGCCTTCAATTGATTCACGACACAGCCGCTTATATACTTCTGGATGCCAGCGACGGCTACGGGCTGCATGAGCATGTTGAAGATAGTGCATTGTCAGTACTAATGCGGTTGAAGCATCGCCACGTGCTATCCCTTCAATCACCCGACAGATAGTTGCCCAACCCAAATCCTGGCCACCGAATTCACACGGAATGGTGAGGTTGAGCAATCCTGCCTCATGCAAAGCTGTAAAATTCTCGAAAGGAAAGGAAGCATCTCTATCGTGTGCCCCTGCACGGGTGGCAAAATCTTTGGACAGAGCCTCAACTCGGTCGAAAATATTGGGGAGAGTTTCTAAGCCTTGGGCTACAAAGGTGTCTGGCACTGCTTGCTCCAACTGTGACATAAATACTCCTTCGTAATTCACTGTACTACTAAATCAGAGATGTTTTTCAATATGGAAGCATCTCAAGTTTGCAGGAACATCAATTTTTCGCATGACGGCAGTCTCCCCTCAATTTCCAATCCTCATTACCCAGACTGTATTACTTCTAGCGCTCGTGAAAATACTACTTAAAATCGACCGATATTTAGTAATTAGTGGTTTTTGTAAGTATGACACAAACTCCTTTCATAGAACAAGCCAAGTAGAAAATTCAGCGATCGCCCCACAACTTAGGAACTGAATTTCCTGCTGGTCTTTTAAGCGAATCGTCATTTAAATTAAATCTCCGCATTTGGAACCAAGCACGGAGAAACAAGCGTTTAAATATTCTCTGTTGAGAGTAATATAAAGATCCTTACATAACAGAGGGATGATTTTCTCGTCAAGTAGATTTTCCAAGTGGTAAATATACAGCAACAGCATTGGCGATCGCAACCAAGGTGATATTGGTTGTTTTTATTGCGGTTCCTCTGCTACTGAGGTATAACTAGACTTCATATATAAATTTTTTAACTTTGAGGATGTACCCGATCTGAGTGAGAACCCTATGGATCATTTCCTATATTTAACCAAATCTATGGTGTCACAATTTCGTCAGGGCACTAACTCTATAACCACCATTCAATTTATCCATTTACTACTTGACTCGATCGCATCGCAATCTTAGGTTTTAAAAGACGAATTTGCGATTTATTGTCATTTTTTGAACTATAGGCTCATTTAAACATGATGCTTATTTCTCCAATTCTATCAGGCTGCAATATGTATTGCTGCTATGTCCTTGATAGGAAAAATGCTAAGATTGCCGTAGTTAACTAGTGTGTGTGCCCGATCACAACATTAATGTGTTTTACCTCACAGCTAATTTAAACAACTTAAATATCACCTTTAAGCAAACAATAGTCGCCGTTATAGCTACCATCATGTTATGCAGCCTAGCTATTTAAAGATTTAATGTATAAATGGTTGTGAAATATATTTTTTTTGTTAAAAATCATCTATTAGGTGACTTGTCAGAAAATTTACATTAAGAAACTACTAAAATATCTAAATTTAAGTGCTAAGGAGTGTAAGCTAATTATGTAAATATCATGTTTATATGTAAATATGATGATGTTCGCAAGTCTCTTTTAGTCACTTGCATTTGTTACACTATAGGAGGTATAATACAAACGTTAAATAACTTGCTAGATGCTCCCTAAAAGATACTAAGCAGTGCTGGAAAAAGATCCATTCTGGAATCTCCAAGCAAACTTAAGCAATATTTGTTTAAGTGGAGTTTTGCTTAATTGGTAAAATACTACTTAAACAAAAATTACGATGTGCTTTTATAGCTTTATAGTTTTTATAGTCTTCTGTTTCTTGTAGCCTACTCAAAATCCTCTTTTGTTCCAGGTTGCACGATAAGGATGAAGCTATCCCAGAGACTATCCCCTAGACTCGCCAAAGCACTAGGGAATACGCTGGGAGCTAATTGCACATTGTGTAGATTTCTGATTAACACTACAACGTTAATCAGATTTGTAGTTGTGTTTTTTTTGCTGTCAGGCTTCGATCACACAACTGCTAATGAATTACGTTTTCACATAATTTACGACTCAATGCAATTTCTAACTACAATTATGTCACACCATTTAAGTCAAGACAAGGCTGTTAAAAAGTTAGGAATGTCTGAAAACATTCTTTTAAAAATTCTTCCGAGTCAGGTCTTTTTTAAGAGTATGAAAGCTAACTTTCAGCCATAACATTGTCCTGGACTAGAAAAAACTTCGAGAGTTTGTGATTGAGAAATGAAATACTTTGTATGGCTATTGCTGCATACAGCAAATTATATTGCGAAAATAATTCCTCTTAATCATCACCTACAACTACTGCTGATTGCAAAAATGAGCAATCCATATTTGTGCGGAGTCTGTCAATGCAGTTAGTTGCTTTTGAAGCTAAATGCCGATAAATAAAGCTCTAGCTCAATATTTTGGCATTTACACTAGTTATTGCCACATCAATAACTCGCTGCAACAAGTAGATTGCCCACTCAATAAAAATACCTTGTATGTAAAAGACACATGCTTTCCTAGCGTACTGCTTCTCTCTAAACTCTACTTTAATAAAGCTTAGAGTTTCCTCGGTGAAAATACGGGATTAAATAATATTTTTAATAAAGTTTTGAATTGGATTCCGACTGATAAGTAAATTTTTTTGTGGAGATTAGAAAATGCCACCAGTGCTTTCTGAGCAACATGTGGGTGAAAGAATTTTGTATACCTTGGGTACAAAACTTTCAGAAAAAGAATTAGAGAACTTCTTGGCAGAAATGGAGATTGTCGAGCCACCATCAGCAAAGCAATTCTGGGAATCTGCACAGACGAATCCTGGTATATACATTATTCTTACAGGTAAAGTCCGACTATTAGATAGCTCTGAAAATTTAATTACTACCTTTGGTGCATGGTCTGTTTTTGGTGAATTGACCTTGTTTCCCGAAGCTAACTTTAGTCCTTATGTAGCTAGAGCTTCCACAAGCTTAAAACTTGGCTATTTCAGGCAAGAAGCATTGCAAAGGTTGATAGACAAGTATCCTAACATTCGCGATCGCCTATTTGCCCGTGCAGAACTTTGGGATTTGTTGTTGTTATGTCGCCAAGTATCACAATTCCCACGCCATACATCACAAGTTTCAGGAATGCTCAAAGCCTTATCTTTGTTTGAGCGACACCAGTTAGACACTGGCTCTGTAAGTCCACAAATATCCCAAGATTCACAGTTGTGGCTATTGTACAAAGGTCAACTGCGGCATTCTGAAGGCCATTCTTTGACACCAGGTACAATCTTTGCTCAACCAAAACAAGAAGATTGGGAAACAACGCAACCAACGATTGCTTACATTCTAAAAAACGACCAGATGCAAACAGCACTAGAATACTTCCCGGAGTTAGGGGAGTGGGCTTTTGCCATGAGTGTCAGCGGGACGGAATTGGAGACTGAGGACACAACGACCGGCTCAGTACATCGCAGGGGATTGGGTACTAGAGAAAAAACTTTCCCATCTCCAAAATCTAAAATTATTCCTTTTCCCCAAAAAGAGAAGCAGTCACAACAACAGCCAACAAAAAAATCACGTTTTTACTTTCCCAGTCCGAAAGTACAAGTGGGGCATTGGTGGAAGCGGATTACCAAGAGCTATCCCTTCTATGCCCAACAAAGTGCAGCTGATTGTGGCTCTGCTTGCTTGGTGATGATTGGTAACTATTGGGGCAAACATTTTAGTATCAATCGCCTACGCGATATGACCAATGTCACTCGCAACGGTGCATCCCTAAAGGCAATGGCAGCAACAGCAGAATACTTGGGTTTTGCCACCCGTCCAGTAAAAGCTACTCTTGATAAATTAGCAGAACAACCTTTACCTGCAATTGCTCACTGGGAAGGCAAACACTTTATTGTTGTCTATGAAATCACCAAAAAGCGGGTGATTGTATGTGACCCAGCTCTTGGTCAACGCAGTCTGACAAAAGCTGAATTTCAAGCAGGTTGGACTGGTTATGCATTGTTACTGCAACCGACAGCTCTACTAAAAAGTGCTAAAGACGAAAGTAGAAGCTTCTGGAAATTTTTTGAGTTAGTCAAACCTCACTATCGAACACTGCTAGAAATTTTCATAGCTTCGATAGTAATTCAATTATTTGGGTTAGTAACGCCAGTATTTACCCAGTTGTTGCTCGACAGAGTACTTGTGCAACGCAGTGTTCCAACCTTAAACGCCATTGGTTTGGGAATGATTGTTTTTGGGTTGTTTGGTGTTGCTGTCAACGGTGTACGGCAATATCTCTTATTTCACACTGCTAACCGCATTAGTATCGCCTTACTCGTAGGCTTCATCAAACATACCTTCCGTTTGCCCCTTGCTTATTTCGAGTCTCGTTTCGTTGGGGATATAATCTCGCGCATCCAAGAAAACCAGAAAATTCAGCACTTCCTGACTGGTCAGACACTCTCGATTGTGTTGGATATGCTGACATTAGTGGTTTATCTGGCTTTGATGTTCTCCTATAGCTGGCGGATGGCATTATTCGTGCTGTGTACTGTACCGCCATTTTTTATCTTGGCGCTGGCCAGCACAAGTATTTTGCGCCGCATCTCCAGAGATATTTTTAATGCAGCTACCAAAGAACAAAGCTATCTCATCGAATCCCTAAGCGGAATTCGTACCGTCCGTTCATTAGCAATTGAACAGACAGTGCGTTGGCGTTGGGAGGAACTGCTAAATGATTTAATCAAAAAAGATTTTAATGCTCAAATAATTGACAATCGCTTGCAAATTATCAGTGGCGTCATCCACACCTTTGTAAATACTTCATTGCTGTGGTATGGAGCAACCCAGGTAATTAATAACGAACTAACTATTGGACAATTAGTTGCTTTCAATATGTTGGTGGGTAACGTCTTGAGTCCTTTCCAGCGACTGGCTTTACTGTGGAATGAATTACAGGAAATCGTGATTTCCACTGAACGCATTAATGATGTGTTGGAGGCGGAACCAGAAGAAGATTTAGAAACTAAACCCCGCAAGTCGTTGGGTAAACTCCGCGGTAACATTTGTTTTCAAAATGTTACCTTTCGTTATCACTCAGAAAGCGACACTAACGTATTAGAAAATCTCAACTTTGAAATTAAACCGGAACAGATGGTTGCAGTCGTAGGGCGCAGCGGTTCTGGAAAAACAACTCTCAGTAAATTGATTTTAGGTTTATACCCACCGACAGATGGCAAAATCCTCATTGATGGTAACGATATCACCAGTGTATCTATGCGATCGCTCCGTTCCCAAATCGGCGTTGTAGACCAAGATACTTTTCTGTTTGGTGGGACTGTTCGCGAAAACATTGCGATCGCTAATCCAAATGCTTCTTCAGAAGAAATTATCCAAGCAGCAAAATATGCTGGAGCCGATGAATTTATTCAAAAATTACCGATAGGTTACGAATCAGAAATTGGTGAAAGCGGCGGAATGCTTTCTGGTGGACAGCGCCAACGCCTAGCTATTGCTCGTGCTTTGCTCGGAAATCCTCGGTTATTACTGTTTGATGAAGCCACTAGTCACCTAGATTCAGAATCAGAACGGATTATTCAAAACAACCTCAAAACAATTCTTAAAGGACGCACAAGTGTAATTATTGCCCATCGTCTCTCTACAGTCCGCAACGCGGACTTAATCCTGGTTTTAGATCAAGGTATTTTGGTAGAAAGCGGTACCCACGACGAATTAATCGCTAAAAAAGGTCATTATTACTACCTGAATCAACAACAGATGTCTCAAGTTAGTTGATGGGGCATTGGGCAGTCTTTTTATTATCTACGAGACTCTGCGCGAACAATTTTGAATTTTAAATACTTCGACCAGCTCAGTACAAGTTTTGAATTTTGAATTGATTTCTCCCTCACTCCCCATCTACTGTTATCGGAAAAAAAGCCATGCCACATCCCAATAGATCCTCCCCACTTCCCCCAGATGAGCAAGATAAATATCAAGGTTACAAACAGCAAGAGGAATCGGTAGAGTTTGACGAGCAGACAGAGGCAGAAAATGAAAGTCAAGATTTGTACTACGGTACAGAAAAACTACTTGATGCCTTACCTCAAATTTGGACTCGTGGTTTGTTGTATGCGCTCATCGGCTTTGCTGGTCTATTCTTGCCTTGGGCAACTCTCTCGAAAGTAGATGAAACTGGTAGCGCCAGAGGGCGTATGGAACCTAAAGGTGCAACTCAAAAATTAGACGCTCAAGCTGCTGGAAGTGTCAAAGCAGTTACAGTCAAAGAAGGAGATACAGTTAGAGCCGGCCAGGTTTTACTGGAACTGGATTCTGAGTTGCTACAAACCGAACTCCAACAAGTCCAGAGCAAATTGCAAGGGCTACAAAATCGGCAATCCCAACTGGAACTGCTGAAAAATCAACTCTTAATGTCAACGAGTCTTTTAGAACAACAAAATAAATCCCAAGAATTAGAAAAATTGGCTCAACTCAACCAGGTGCAGCAAAACTTGGATGCCAAACTGAGTAGCTATAACCTGCAAAAGTTAGAAAAGCAATCATTAGTTAAACAAGCAGAGGAGCAAATTTCCACTAGTCGTGACGATTGGGAATCGGCTAAAAAACTTTTGAGTATAAATTCTAAGCAAACTGAACGTTATAGCCAACTTGTTGACAAGAAGGTAGTTGCTGAAATCCAATTAGAGGAAAGCAAAAAACAAGAGCAAGAAAGCCAACGAGTTTATAACAAGTCTCTATCAGATATTAAACAAGCCGAATTGCGTTTAGCCCAAGAGGTAAATAATTATCAAGTAACTATCAAAACGTTAGAGTCTGATATCAAACAAGCAAAACTCCGACTGCAAGAAGAACAAAGTAGTTATAAAAGTGCCACGCAAGCCGGACAACTAGCTGTAATGAAAAATCAGGAACAGCTAAAAGACATACAGTCACAAATAACAGCAACGCAATCAGAAATCGCTCAGACTAAAAGTCAGCTTACATCTATAAGAGTACAAATTCAGCAGCGAGTGGTGCGATCGCCGATTAATGGGGTGATTTTTGAATTACCCACCACTAAACCAGGAGCGGTGGTACAAGTCGGTCAAAGGATTGCCCAAATTGCACCTACGAAAACAGACTTCGTACTCAGAGCAAGTATGCCTAATCAGGATAGCGGTTTCTTGAAGTTAGGAATGCCAGTAAAAGTCAAGTTTGATGCCTATCCTTTCCAAGAGTATGGCATCGTGCCAGGAAAAGTTACTTGGATCTCGCCTGACTCGAAAGTTAGCCAAACACCCCAAGGCAACATCGAAACCTATGAATTAGAAATCACTTTAGACCAGCAGTATGTCCAAAATGGCAACAAACGTATTCCATTAGGTGCGGGTCAGACAGCAAATGCTGAAGTCATCATTCGTCAACGGCGAGTAATTGATTTTGTTCTAGATCCGTTCAAAAAACTGAAAAAGGGCGGTTTGGAGATGTAGTTAAAGGTATCGGAATCAGGAAATAGGACAAGGGAGATTGGAGGAATAATCAATGCCTTGTGCTTACTTGCCCTGAGCGTACCCCTGCGGGGAAGCAAGCTGTCTGTCTGCGACACGCTGCGCGAACGTAGAGAAGCCGAAGGGATGCCCAATCCCGCTTAATTATTGGAGATATAGTGTTATGCCCCACAATCTGACAATTTCCACCTCAGATATCATTCACAGTCTGAAACTCTCCTGTCAGATACCTGCTGTTGTGGAAGCGATCGCATCGCAAAGTATTATTGCCGAAGCTGCTCAAGCGGCAGGAATTACAGTCACGCCAGAAGAATTACAGCAAGAAGGAGATAACTTAAGGTTCGCCAAGAAGCTTGTCAAAGCTAAAGACACCTGGTCATGGCTAGAAAAACACCACCTCTCTGTGGATCAGTTTGAAGAATTAGCCTACAACAACATCCTTTCGCGGAAGTTAGCGAATCATCTATTTTCCAATCAACTGGAAAAGCATTTTTACGAACATCAGCTAGATTATATCGCCGCCGTTACCTACGAAGTTGTCTTCGAGGATCGAGACTTGGCTTTAGAGCTTTTTTACGCTCTAGAAGAAGGCGAAATCAATTTTCCAGATATTGCTCGTCTATATATCTCAGAACCAGAAGCCCGTCGTGCTTATGGATACAAAGGACTCCGATACCGCAAAGATTTTCGTCCAGAGATTGCAGCCGCTGTCTTTGCTGCTACACCACCAGAAGCTCTCAAACCGATAACTACTCCCAAGGGAGTGTATTTAATTTGGGTGGAAGAAGTCATTCAACCCCAATTAGATGAACAGTTACGCCAAAAAATCATTACAGAATCCTTTTCTGATTGGTTAAAGCAACAAATCACCACGATGAAAATAGTTACTCAAATAGACTCAGACGGTTCACAAGAGGAATTAATAGATATGTTATACACCAAGACTAAATAATGTAGGAGTTTTCAAATGTTTTTGTCGCTAAGTATCTACCCTAACTTAGGATAGATTTCTCTAGTCTTCAAAAATGTTGCAGATACAGGTTTTATTTGCTTTAAAACTTAATAGCCTTTCTTTTTTAGTGTTTTGTGAATATATCTACAAAGTGCTGCTTTTGCTTTATTTAAAAACTAAATTAAATCGCTACAACTCTTGCTGGGCAGCAATTAATTATCATTTCTGCTTAAATTTATCATGCAGTTTTTTCTAACTTCAATTAGGACTATATATAATGATTTTCAAACATAAATACATTAGTTTTTTTAATCATAAATTCTTCAAAAAAGCATTGACTTTTATGAGGAATAAAGTATATTAGATGTATAGCCAAACGAAACAAGTTGGTTAGACATATTCCCAACAACAGTTACAAAATTTAGGAGAACTCAAATGATCATTTCTGATCTGAACTACTTGGAAAATACCTCTGAAGAAATTATTGGTGGTACTTCTGGTAAGAAGCCAATTATCATCATAATCAAGAAGCCCAAGCCCCCTGTAAAATTCAGCAGCGTTGCACAAGCTGATGCAGATGCTTCAGCAACTGGCGGCCTCAACAACGTAGCCGTAACCTATACTAACGCCACCGTCACTCCTAATAGTGCTACTGCTTCGTCATCAAGCTATGCTGCTACTTCAGGTTACAAGTAGTAACAAGTAGTAATAATTAAACTCTACTCACAAAAAGTATTAACTTCTGCAAGTAGAGTTAGGCTCGAAAGCTTAGTATATTGATAAATCGCCGAAGGCTCTTTGCTCATTTGAGCCTTCGGCTTTTACCCAAAATACATTCTTTGGTCTTAAATAACTGTTTCCGCAATAAAATTTTACAACTTACAACATTTAATCCTCAACCCAGTTTGCAGTTTGTGTTGCTTGCCCGCCCTGAATTAAAACTCTGGGCTAATAGTCATAAGAGGAAGATTTTACCGTAGCCTTAAGCTTCTCGTAGACCCCCAAAAAGTAGAGAAGAGTAAAATTCCTGTTAATTAAGTTTAGGAAGTAATCAAGCATACATGATATCAATCGATATCAGTTATAAGTTTCAAAAGCTTGAGTTCCTTGCAGATATAGGAACAAAAGACGTATTAAATAAACAAGATTGTATAAATTATAGCCCATAAATAAAAGGATATAAGCTCCTGAGTTTATTTATGGGGATTGTTAATTTTGAATTTGGAGCAAAGCGACGTGACCACAATTCCTGATGCTCTCCAACTCGCAAGTCAATATCACCAAACTAAGCGCTTCACCCAAGCCGAAGAGATTTATCGTCAAATTATAGACTTAGATCCCCAGCAGTCAGAGGCATTATATGGATTAGGTCTGCTGGCGCAGCAACGGGAACAATATCAAAATGCAGAACAATTTTTTCAAGCAGCCTTGCAATTACAGCCAGAAGTAGGGGCAATACATAACAGCTTAGGATTTACTCTGCAACAGCAGGGTAAACTAGAAGAAGCGATCGCCTGTTATGAAAAAGCATTAGAAATTCTCCCTGACAGCATAGAAGTACAAATTAATATCAGTAATATTCTTCACATTCAAGGTAAGCTGTCACCAGAAGAACAAATCCACTACGCAGAGTTGAATGAGCAGTTTGCTTTAGCTAGGCAACAGGCAGGCGATTTCAAGATAGCAGAATTATATTATCGCCAAGCTATTGCATTGCAGCCAGATTTGGTATCATCTCATACTAATTTAGGAGAGGTACTCCAAAAACAAGGGCGATTCAATGATGCCATCGATTCTTACCAACAAGCACTAAAAATTAAACCAGACTATCATTACGCCTATCACAACTTAGGGTATCTTTTCCAGGAAAAAGGGAAATTTGCAGAAGCAATAGAAGTTTACGAAAAAACTTTAAGCATTCAACCTGATTTTGCAATCACCTATAACAACTTGGGAAATATTCTCAGGGCGCAAAATAAATTTGATGCCGCCATAGAATCCTATCAAAAAGCGATTAAAATTCGACCTGATGTTGATTACATATATTCCAACTTGGGAACAGCATTAAGAGATGATAACCAAATAGAAGCGGCAGTCCAGGCATTTGAGCAAGCCGTCAAACTGACACCAAACTATGATATGGCTAAATTTGGTGCTTGTATGAGCCAACTACCAGTTATCTATTCTAATGTTGATGAAATTGCATTCAGACGAAATCAGTATCAACAGTATTTGCAAGATTTAGCTAAATATTATGAATTAACTAATCAGGAAGAACGGGCCAAAGCATCTGAGGCTGTGGGAGCATTTCAACCTTTTTATTTGACATATCAAGGTTTAAATGACCGAGATTTACAGCGAACTTATGGGGAAATGATTTTCCAGATTATGTCGAGTCGGTATCCCCAAGATTGCCAGCCGCTTGTTCTGCCAAATTTAGATAAAAATCAAAAGGTTCGTATTGGTATTGTTTCTGGGTTTTTATCTAGTCATTCTAATTGGAAAATACCGATTAAAGGTTGGGTAGAAAATATCGATCGAAGCGAGTTTGAATTATTTGGTTATTACACCGGGGACAAAACAGATTACTCAACAATAAGTGCCACCAAGGCTTTTGATAAATTTGTCCAAGGTGTTCGCTCAACTGAACAATGGTGTGAGGCGATCGCAAAAGATAAATTACATATCCTGATTTTCCCAGAATTTGGGATGGACTCAATGACGCTCAAACTGGGTTGTCTGAGATTAGCGCCAATTCAAATGACATCTTGGGGACACCCTGAGACTAGTGGACTCCCGACAATTGACTATTACTTGAGCAGTGACTTAATGGAACCAGAAAATGCTCAAGAACATTATACAGAAAAATTAGTTAGATTACCTAATCTATCTATTCATTACATGCCTTTAGCAATTCCACCCGAAGAAATTAAGAAACCAGATATAGGTTTAAAAGACGATGATATTTTCTTCTGGTGTTGTCAGTCATTATATAAATATTTGCCTAATCATGATGATGTTTTCCCTTCTATTGCTAAAGAGTTAGGGAATTCTAAGTTTGTGTTTATTAAAAGCAAAAGTGAAGAAATAACAGAAAGATTTCGCCAGCGCTTAAACCATGCTTTTGCAGCATTCGGGTTAGATTATCAAGATCGCTGTTTGTTTTTGCCTTTCCTCAATAACAGTAAGTTTGCTGGGACTACAGCTTTAGCAGATATCTTCTTAGATAGTATTGGTTGGTCTGGATGTAACTCCACACTCGAATCTATTGCTCATAATATTCCGGTTGTCACTTTACCAGGAGAGCTGATGCGATCGCGGCATTCTCTGGCAATTTTGCAGATGATGGGTATCGAAGAGACGATCGCTTCAAATAAATCACAATATGTCCAAATTGCCATCCGTCTAGGGAAAGATTCTAAATATCGGCAATATATTTCCCAGCAAGTTGCAGAAAATAAACATAAATTATATGGCGATTTAAAGCCAGTCAGAGCGCTGGAAGATTTTATTTTGCAGCTGGTTAATAAACCAAGACAATTTAACGCCGAAGAAGTTGCTGAACTGTTTCAACTTGCACTTCAAGATCATCGAGCTAATCGCCTAGACACAGCCGAACAGCTATATCGTCAAGCGATCGAAAAACAACCAGACTATTCAGAAGCATTATACAATTTAGGGATGTTGCTACAGCAGAAAGGTGAGTTGCAAGAAGCTCAGAAGCATTTGAGTGTAGCTTCGCAAGTTCAGCCTAACTCTGTGAAAATTTGGTTTAGTTTAGGCAATTTGCTGCAAGGCCAAGGACAGTTACCAGAAGCTGAAGCCGCTTACCGAAAAGCAATTGCGTTGCGACCAGATGCAGGGACAATTTACAACAATTTGGGCTACACCTTGCAACAGCAAGATAAGTGGGAGGATGCGATCGCATCTTATCAAAAAGCTCTGGAATTTCAGCCCAACTGCATAGAAGCAGAAATCAATTTAGCGAATGCGCTGTTTGCTCAAGGGAAGCTTTCACCAGAGAAACAAGCCTATTATGCAGAATTGAATTATCAGATGGGCTTTGCCCACCAAGAAGGAGCTGATTGGCAAACTGCTGTTGTTTACTATCGAACTGCGATCGCAATACAGCCTGATTTGGTAGAAGCCAATTATAACTTGGGGGTGATACTGCAAGCACAAGGGGAGTTAGAAGAAGCGATCGCTTGCTATCAAAAAGCTTTGGAGTTCAATCCCCAACACCAGGAAGCCAACATCAAATTAGGAGAGATTTACCAAACCCAGCAACAAGAATTTACACAAGTTGACTCACTAAAAGTTTCTGGCTAAACGGATTATTTCACGCGATCTTCAATTTTCATCAAACTAAACTTAAACTTTCAAATTCAAGGGGTAAAATTTATGTCATTAACAATTTTCGAGAAAGTTAAAGACTTCCTGGTCAGACTAGTCAAAGACGAGGCTTTTTACACTCAATTGATGAGTGATAAGATTGAGGAAGTGATAAAAGTCATGGAAGAAGGTGGCTATAATTTTTCTCAAGAAGAATTTGAAATAGCCTCCATTAAAATCTTGGAATTAAAAGAACGAGGTCAGTTTGATGATCTCAGTGAAGAAGAATTAGTAGGAGCATTTGGCGGGTTTATAAGCATCAATCAACCAGTCATTAAGCCACCATTAATCACTCAGCCAAAATTACGTGATGTTGTAGTCTCACTTCCCGAAAACTTTGGACAACCATCAATTAAACCAATTAAATGGATTCCTAGACCACTTCCAAAGCCATGGCCGCTTCCTTGTCAAGCAATAGATCCACCTGTACAAGCGTTATATGGAGTCGTTGTTAGTTCAACAGAAGTACAATAACCCGATAAAACGATGAAGAAATAGAATGCGTTAGTTTATTTTGAGGGTTGAGATTGAGAGTTAACCTATGACCTATCACCGCAAAAGCTACGCAGTTTGGGAAATTACCTTAAAGTGCAATCTAGCTTGTAGTCACTGTGGTTCCCGTGCAGGACATGAACGCGCCAACGAACTTTCCCCAGAGGAAGCTTTGGATCTCGTCAAGCAGATGGCAGAAGTTGGAATTAAAGAAGTTACTCTCATTGGTGGTGAAGCATTTCTGCGTCCAGACTGGCTGGAAATTGCCAAAGCTATCAACGAGGCGGGAATGTTATGTGGTATGACTACGGGCGGCTATGGCATTTCGTTAGAAACCGCCCAAAAAATGAAGGAAGCGGGAATTCGTACCGTCTCTGTTTCTATTGATGGCTTGGAAGCGACTCATGACCGCCTGCGGGGAAAGAAAGGCTCTTGGAAATATGCATTTAAGACCATGAGTCATCTGCGAGAAGTGGGTATTTCTTTTGGTTGCAACACCCAAATTAACCGCCTGTCAGCGCCAGAGTTTCCGTGCATTTATGAGCGCATTCGTGATGCCGGTGCCCGTGCTTGGCAAGTTCAGCTAACTGTCCCAATGGGG
Source organism: Nostoc sp. (assembly GCF_036917355.1). Lineage (GTDB taxonomy): Bacteria > Cyanobacteriota > Cyanobacteriia > Cyanobacteriales > Nostocaceae > Nostoc. The sequence goes on along the minus strand of NZ_JBALDP010000061.1, from coordinate 90,918 downwards.
AATGCAGCTGATAACGCAGATATCCTCCTCCAACCCCATGAACTGTTAGATATCTACCCCATGCTTGCCCGTGTGGCGCGTCGTGCTTACCAAGAAGGTGTGCAACTTCAGGCGGGAAATAACATTGGTTACTACGGCCCTTATGAGCGACTGTTGCGGGGACGGGGAAAGGAGCATGACTTCTCATTTTGGCAAGGTTGCGGTGCAGGACTCTCAACCTTGGGAATTGAAGCTAACGGAGCGATTAAAGGTTGTCCCTCACTGCCGACTACTGCTTATACAGGTGGTAACATTCGAGAACAGACCTTGCATGATATTATCGAGGGTGCAGAAGAACTACGCTTCAATCTAGGAGCAGGAACACCTGAAGGCACAAAACACCTGTGGGGTTTCTGTAAAACCTGCGAATATGCTGAACTTTGTCGTGGGGGTTGCAGTTGGACAGCCCATGTTTTCTTTAATAAGAGAGGTAATAATCCTTACTGTCATCATCGCGCTCTTGTTCATGCCAAACAAGGTATGAGAGAGCGTGTAGTTCCCAAAGTAAAGGCGCAAGGATTGCCATTTGATAATGGCGAATTTGAGCTAATTGTCGAGCCTACAGATACTTTGTTGCCAGCTAACGACCGATTAAACTTTACTGCTGACAGCATTCAGTGGTCGGAAAGTTGGCAACAAGAACCCGAATTTTATTACTCTTTAGTGAGATAATAAATTATGGCAGAAAATTCAGAAATTAACACAATTTCAGAGAACAAAACTGACCTTAAGTCATTACCATCTCAAGAATTAGAGAAAATCCCACTGCTTCCACGTTCAGCTTGGAATAGTCAAGTAGGCTATTTAAAAGTGCTGTTAAAAGCAAAGCAAGTCCTGGATAAAAGCTGACAGGTTCGTTAGGGATATCGAGAGATTAAGCTCGTAAATTAGGAGAGAATTACTCCCCAAATTTTTACGCGCAAATTTGTTAACTAACAAAATCAACACAGGTTTTTTATGGCATCAAGAGTAAGTTTACAACTGACACCCCAAAAGTTACTTTCTTTCAATGGTAGAGCTAATCTCAATAATAGGCCCGATCCTAAGCCAGATCCTAGCCCTAATTTTGCTACCGCTGAAGGGGATGCAACTTTTTCTAACTATAGTGAAAGTGCTTCAAGCATTTTAACTTCTACCCAGGCAGATACATTAGTTAAAGGTGGCGTAACTGCTGCAATTGCTGATGCTAAAGCAAGTTTTGATCCAACTTTTTCATCACTTTTCACTCAGTCTACTGTCGTTGGATTAAGTGGTCAGTTTGAAGGTACTTCCAACAGCGAAGCAAAGATACTTGCTAGTTTTGCGGTTGGTCGTAATGAAAGCTTCTCTTTTGATTTTTTAGCAGATTTAAAATTGGCAGCTAAAGAAATTGAAAATCCTGACGTTGAATATAACAAGGCTCAGTCTACAACCACTTTTTTGGTATTAGATACCACAAATCCTAACAGGGCCAGAGTTTTAGATTATTTTGGCATCCAGGGTAAATTAGTCTCCTCCGATAAAATCGGGGATCTAACATTTGGTCGTAGTCGCAATGTCACAATCGACAGTCGTGATAAAGATTCTGATATTAATGGCAACAATGGTAGTGACTTCCTCAATGGTAGTGCTGTTGGGACTTATGAACGGAATTTTAATCGCAATACCAACCTAACTATAGTCAAAATTAATACTACTTCTGTTGAATTGGCAGGAGATACTTTAATCGGCAACCTGGGTAGAGATGTTATCTATGGCACGATTCGGAAGGATAATCTGACGGGAAGCAACGGTGCGGATAAACTTTATGCCAGCTTGGGAGATGATAAGCTATCTGGAAACAGAGGTAATGATGACCTCGACGCCGGCCAAGGTAATGATTCGCTAAATGGTGGCGATGGCAATGATACACTCTATGGCGGTAAAGGCAATGATACACTCTATGGTGGTAGTGGTAATGATGTCTTAGTTGGTGGCGAAGGTAATGACACATTTACTTTCAAACGTAGCGATACCTTCCTTAAAAAAGACTTTGATGTCATTCAAGATTTCCAGGTTGGTGTTGATAAGCTTGTATTAGATGGCTGGGGAAGTCAAGGTAATGTAACAGATACCAACAATGGCGCTCTTCTCACCTTCAATTCTTTGTCTCTCGGCAATTCTTTGTCTCTCGGTAATTCTTTGTCTCTCTTGAATAATTCTCAACAAAGCATACTATTTTCAAACGTGAGTGCAAGTGATATTAGCTCGGTAATCTAATTTACTTAAGGCTAATTCCTCGTTTCATTTCCTAACAGACTTTGATTTACAAGCATCTCAGTCAAAACAATCGGGTGAGTAAAAAATCTGATTGCACAAGAAAATGTCGATATTTTTTCTGGGAGAAGTTTTGCCAACAGCAACCCCTATCGTGTACGCACTGAAATTACTTGAGTTGGTAATGTTCGATCGCTAACTTCAGGTTTATTTCTCGCTCATACTGTTGACAAAATCTCTCCCTTATCTTAACTAAATAGACTTGCTTTATTGACAGGCAAAAATAGGTAAAATATTTTATTGATAGTTATCACTTATGGTCTGAATTTATAGTAATCTATAACAATATAATATCAAATTCAAATATAGTTATAGATACTACATAGTTATGAATAATACAACCATTTCAGAATCTAGAGTTAAATCTCTTATTGAAATTGCGGTGCAAACGCATCAGTCAGGTGACAAGGATGAAGCTGAATCGCTAGATCAAACAGAAGTAGCTGAAATCCTCGAACTAGCACTTCAACAGCAACGAGACAATAGTTTATTGGAGGCGGAACAGCTATATAGTCAAGTTCTGGAAAAACAACCTGATAACCCTGAAGCTTTATATGGTTTGGGAATGTTAGCGCAGCAGATGGGGCAACCTGAAATTGCTGAACAGTGGTTAAGTGCGGCTTCACAAGTTAGACCAGATTCTGTGAAAACTTGGTTCAGTTTAGGAAATTTGTATTTAGTTCAAGAACAGTTTTCCGAAGCAGAGAAAGCTTATCGGCAAGCTTTAGTTTTATTACCTAACTCACTACCAATTTACAACAACTTGGGCTATACTCTGCAAAAACAAGGATTATTTGAAGAAGCAATTCACTATTATCAAAAAGCTCTAGAGTTAAAGCCAGACTTTATAGAAGCAGAGGCTAATTTGGGCAATGCGTTACATGCTCAAAGTAAGCTTTCCAGCAATCAACAAATGTACTATGCACAATTAAATAATCAATTGGGTGTTGCCCGAAAAAAAGCAGGGGATTTGAAAAATGCTGTTACTTGTTACAAGCAAGCGATCGCACTACAACCAAATTTGTTAGAAGCCCATTATAACTTGGCTTTGGCGCTGCAAGAACAAGGGGAATTAGAAGAGGCGATCGCATCCTACCAAAAACTCTTGCAACTTAATCCCAACGATGCAGAAGTGTACCTCAATTTAGGCAAAAGTTACCAACAACTAAACCAATACCAGAAAGCAGTTTCTGCCTATCGACAAGGGTTAAAGCTAATTAATCCTCACTATGCCAAAGCATTAGCAGCTGGTGAGGATGCTGAAACTCCTCAACAAGTACCAGTCACACCCTCAATTCCCCAAGGGGAGGTAATTGTAGGAGAATACAGCTTTCCGACTATTCCGACAGTAGCAAATACAGGTAAGCGTCCTTTCTGGAGTGTGGTGATAACTGTATATAACCGCATAGATTATCTACTCGAATGCCTTGTCAGTGTATTGTCCCAATGGCAAGGAGAAGAGCAGATGGAAATCATCGTCATGGACGATGCTAGTACAACGCCAGTATTTGAAGTGGTGAATAGTATTGGACAAGGAATAATCAACTACTATCGCAACCCGCAAAATCTCGGTCTGCCAGGAAATTGGAATGCCGGAGTTGCTCTCACTCGCGGTCATTGGATTCATTTACTGCACGACGATGATTATATTCTCCCAGGTTTTTATTCCCAGCTACAAGAAAGTCTAGAAGGGTGTTCGGATTCTGTAGGAGCCGCTTTTACAGGTTATGAAAATATTAACGAGAAAGGAGAAGTAATTTTCAGCCAACAAGTCTATGGAGAGCAGCGAGGAATTGCCCAAAATTGGCTGCAAATTATTGGAGTTAGTAACTCATTGAATATGCCTGCGGTAGTGATTCGTCGAGAAGCACACGAACGATTGGGCGTATATCATCCTGAACTAACCTATACAAGTGATTGGGAAGTTTATAAACGCATTGCCTGTGTTTACGATTGGTGGTATGAACCAGAAATTTTAGCTCGTTACCGCCAACACGCTAACAATGTTACCAGCGAACTATTACTCTCTGGGAAACAGATGATATCTATCCGCCGTGCAATTGAAATTTCAAAGAGTTATTTTCCCACTGAATATTCAGCACAGATTACCGCCCAATCCCGGAATCATTATTTTCTTTATTGTCTAGAATCAGCCATAATTCCCCTACAGGCTGGTAATCTAGCTGGAGTTTGGCAAGGGTTAGAAGAGGCTTTAAAAATAGATCGTAGCCCTGAAGCAGTGGCAAAGTTATTTCGGTGGTTAACACAAGAAGAAGCAGCTCCTCTGCGTGATGAAATTGCCTCAAGATTGATCTCACTTCCTTTATATAGTGTTTCCTAACCAACTGAAGTACACCCAAATCTTTGTGAGCAAGGTTAGTAACTTTGAAAACGTACCTCACCAGATTGGGAACTGCTATAAAGACTTATTTAGGGAAAAGCAAAATTTTTGAATTTTGGACTAACAAACTATGTCAATTGGTCAGATTGAGCATCCTACTATAAATACTTCATCTTTTGAGCCACAAAATCGGCAAGATGGTATTAGCGGTCTGATGCGAGTTCGTAATGAAGAGGAATTTTTAGCACCAACGATCGAATCTTGGATTGATTATGTAGATGAATTGGTAATTGTGTTTCATCAGTGTACGGACAAAACTCCCCAAATAATCAAGGCATTTGCACAAAAATATCCTCAAAAAATACGGGCTTTTCATTACTTACCCCACGTCGATTTATTTGGGACAAAAGAACAAGTTGAATTGGATGTAAATAACATTCATTCTTTCGTTTTTTATTCTAACTTTGCTCTGAGTCAGACGCGGTATAAAATTTGCGTTGATATTGACAGCGGTCACGTCGGTATTACTGAACATTTAAAAAATATTTATCATTATTTGAAGCAAAATCATCTGCAAAATACAGCCTTATTTTTTTCAGGAGTAAATTTATATCAACGTCCAGACGATCCAAACTACTACACCAATTTAAAATCTCCTGCTTCTGGCAATGGAGATTTAGCATATTGGACAGTTTCGCAGCAAAATATTTTCGATAAACATGCAAAAATTCCATTCTGTGAAGCAATTCAATTTGAAGGACTAACATCTTATTATTTAGGTTTTATTTTCTGGCACACACGTTGGTTAAAAAAGAATGCATTTACCAGGAATGACGGCAGAGAATTGGATGGTGAGCTTTTAGAAAAACTGAACTATATTGAGATAATAAATAGAGAAAAACAATTAGTTTTGTTATCTCAAAAATTTAAGCAAGAAAATAAAAACTTTCAAAATATTCCTTGTCAAAAGTTTTTATTGTATTTTGATTTCGCTTCTCTACCTGATGTTATAGCCCTAGAATCAAAGCTAGTAGCAATACATAATAACTTGGGTTATACCTTGGAACAACAAGGTAAGTTTGACGAAGCAGTTACTTGTTATCAAAAAGCCTTAGAATTTCAGCCCAACTGCACCGAAGCAGAAGTCAACTTAGGCAACGCCCTCAATGCACAAGGTAAACTATCAAAAGCTCAACAAGGGCACTACGCGAATTTGAATCACAAATTGGGACTTTCCTACACAGTCGCAGGGAATTTCAAGGAAGCAATTAATTACTATCGTCAAGCGATCGCTCTTGACCCAAACTTGCCAGAGACATATTATAACTTAGGCAACATTCTACAAGAAGAAGGTCAGTGGTCAGAAGCGATCGCCTCCTATGGCCAAGCCCTAAAACTCAATCCTTTAAACTGGGACATCTACATCCGTTTGAGTCAGATTTACCAAGCTCAAAACAAGAGAGCAGAGGCGATTTCTGTGTATCGTCAGGCATTAACTTTACTCAATCCTCACTATGCTAAAGCGGTGTCTGCTTACCAGAATGCTGCCATTACTCCAGAAATGCTCGTGACTCCCCCCATTCCTCAAGGTGAGGTTACTGTTGGCGACTATCAGTTTCCAGCGATTCCACCTGTAACAGACCCAGAGCAACCTCGACCATTTTGGACTGTAGTGATTCCGGTATATAACCGCACCGATTATCTCCTGGAATGTCTGGCTAGCGTCTTAGTGCAATGGACTGGGGCAGAGCAGATGGAAATTCTGGTAATGGATAATGCCAGTACAACACCGTTGTTCGATCTAGTAAACAGTATTGGGGGAGGAATAATCCGCTACTACCGCAATCAGCAAAATATTGGAGTATTGCCAAATCAAAATGCAGGCATTTCCCTCAGTCGCGGTCAGTGGATTCATATCCTGCATGATGATGATAGTGTGGTTCCAGGTTTTTATGACCGACTCCAGCATAGTCTCCAAGGGTGTCCAGATTCCGTAGGAGCCGCTTTCGCAAATTTTGAATATTTCAATGAAAAAGGAACAGTAATTGAAAAACGGGAAGTGATTTCCTGTTTTGGAAAGCATAAAGGTATAGCTCGGAATTTTTGGCAGCAGATTGGTGTAACATGCCCGTTACAGATGCCTGCGGTTGTTATTCGTCGTCTGACTCATGAAAAAATAGGAGGTTATTATCCAAAGTTAGTTTGCACCCCTGAATGGGAACTTTATAAACGCATTACTGTTTCTTCTGATTGGTGGTACGAACCGGAAAGTTTGGCTCGTTACCGTATACATTCCCACAGACAGACAGGTGATGACTTATCATCCGGTATTTTGGCGACATCCATCCGCAAGTGTATAGAAATTTCAGAGAGTTATCTTCCTGTTGAATATCGCGCAGACATTACAACCCAAGCTCGTAGCTATAACTTCAATTATTGTTTGACACGGGCAGCGATTCCTTTGAAGAGTGGTAATGTTATAGGAGCTTTGCGTATGCTCCAAGAAATTCTCAAACTTGACAGCTCCCCGCAAGCAGTAGCAAAGTTATTCATTTGGTTGACTCAAGATGAAGCCGCTCCCCTACGAGAAGAAATCATTGCTAAGTTCCTACCACTACCTGTAGATACTACCCAAGACAAGATTCCTACTGAATTAAAATCCCCACCAATTGCGATCGCATCATAGGATATGAAAATACTTGTAACTGGAACTGAAGGTTATATCGGCTCATTATTAGCTCCTCTGTTAATTCAAGAAGGTCATGAAGTTATTGGTTTAGATACTGGCTTTTATAAAGTAGGTTGGCTATATAACGGCACCAAAGTAACTGCTAAAACCCTCAACAAAGACATCCGCCACATTACAACAGAAGACCTACAAGGTGTGGAAGCAGTAGTTCACATGGCAGAACTCTCTAACGACCCTTTAGGTCAGTTAGCCCCTGATATCACCTACGATATCAACCACAAAGGCTCAGTACATATAGCGAAACTGGCGAAAGCAGCTGGAGTCCAACGCTTTGTCTATACTTCATCATGCAGTGTCTATGGTTTTGCCACTGAAGACTACGTTAGTGAAGAGTCTACAATTAATCCCCAAACAGCTTATGCCAAATGCAAGGCACTTGTCGAACAGGATGTGAAACTCCTTGCTGATGATGCATTTTCTCCCACCTTTCTCCGAAATGCCACAGCCTATGGTGCTTCTCCGAGAATGCGCTTTGATATTGTCTTAAACAACCTAGCAGGTTGGGCATGGACAATTAAAGAAATCAAGATGAACAGCGACGGTACACCTTGGCGTCCCCTGGTACATCTATTAGATATCTGCAAAGCAATTATCTGTACCTTAGAAGCTCCGCGTGATGTAATTCACAACCAAATTTTCAATGTCGGTGATACAAATAGCAACTATCAAGTCAAACAAATTGCTCAAATAGTTGCAGATGTTTTTACAGATTGCCAATTGAGCTTTGGTAAACACGATCCTGACAACCGCAGTTATCGGGTTTTATTTAATAAAATTGACCAAAATTTACCAGGATTCAAATGTGAATGGGATGCCCAGCGCGGTGCCCAACAACTATATAATGTCTTCCAGCAAATTGATATGGATAGAGGAACATTTGAGTCTAGAGGCTTTACTCGCCTAAAACAGTTAGAATACCTCATACGCACTCAGCAAATCGATCGAGATTTCTTCTGGCAGACTGTTTAAAAATTTCATATAAAGTTATGAATTTACTAAAATCGACAAATAATCAACTAATAACTGGTAACTGTCTATTTTGTGGAACAGGGTTACAGCATACCTTTGTAGATTTAGGTATGTCTCCTCCCTGCGAAAGTTATCGCAGTCTGAAACAACTCAATGAAGTAGAGCCATTTTATCCTCTACATGTCTATGTTTGTGAAGAATGTTTTTTAGTTCAACTCCAAGAATACATTAGCCCAGAAAATATTTTTAGCGACTACGCTTACTTCTCTTCCTACTCTGATAGCTGGTTACAACACGCAAAAAAATATGTTGATTTAGTAGTAGAACGTTTCCAATTAAACCAGGAAAGTCAGGTAATAGAAATTGCTAGTAATGATGGCTACTTGCTGCAATACTTTGTTGCCAAAAGCATCCCGGTGCTGGGAATAGAGCCAGCAGCAAATGTTGCTGAAGTAGCAATTAAAAAAGGTATTTCTACAGTTGTCAAATTTTTTGGACAGAAAACAGCGCAAGAACAGGTTGCTCAGGGTAAACAGGCAGATTTATTACTCGGAAATAATGTTCTTGCTCACACTCCATATCTGAATGATTTTGTCAAGGGAATGAAAATTATCCTCAAACCGCATGGTGTCATTACTATGGAGTTTCCCCACCTGATGCGATTAATCGAGGAAAATCAGTTTGATACTATTTACCACGAGCATTTCTCTTATTTTTCCTTTCTTACTGTAGACAAGGTTTTTGCTGCTCACGGCTTGACAATTTTTGATGTAGAAGAATTAATTACTCATGGTGGATCTTTGAGAATTTATGCCCGCCACAATGAAGACTCTTCTAGACCCGTTACTCAACAAGTATCAGAACTGAAAAATAGAGAAGAAGCAGCTGGTTTTACGCAATTAGAATACTATTTTTCCTTTGGAGAACAAGTTAAAGAAACTAAACGCAACTTATTAGATTTTTTGATCGAAGTTAAGCGAGAGGGAAAATCGATTGTTGGTTACGGTGCTCCAGGTAAGGGAAATACTCTCTTAAACTATTGCGGTATCCGCACAGATTTTCTTGACTATACAGTAGACCGTAATCCTTATAAACAGGGTCAATTTTTACCAGGAACTCATATTCCGATTTTTCATCCAGACAAAATTGCCGAAACAAAACCTGACTATATACTAATATTACCCTGGAATCTGAAAAATGAAATTATGACCCAAATGGCTTACATTCGGGATTGGGGAGGTCAATTTGTTGTACCAATTCCTGAAGTTAATGTCTACTCTTAAGTATTTAATATTTTTGCTCGTCAAAAGGGGGTAAGTAACATGAAAGTAGTTTTATTTTGCGGTGGTTTAGGAGCCAGAATGAGAGAATATTCAGAAAGTATTCCTAAGCCAATGGTGAATATTGGTTATCGACCAATATTATGGCATGTCATGAAATACTATGCTCACTATGGGCACAAAGATTTTATTTTATGTCTTGGTTACAAATCTGACCTAATTAAAAGCTATTTTTTGAATTACAATGAATGGCTTTCTAATAACTTTACTCTTTCCAACGGCAGCCAAATTCAGTTGTTTAATCGAGATATTCAAGATTGGAATATTACATTTGTAGATACAGGGTTAACTGCCAACATTGGTCAAAGATTCAAAGCAGTAGAAAAGTATTTAGAAGGAGAAGAAGTCTTTTTAGCTAATTATAGTGATGGTTTGACAGATTTACATTTACCAACGTATATCAATAATTTTCATCAGCGTGATAAAATTGGTAGTTTTTTATGTGTCAGACCAAGCCAAACTTTTCACTTAGTTGACATGCAAGAGGATGGTTTGGTAAAAAATATCCAAGATGTAAAACAATGTGATATTTGGATTAATGGAGGATATTTTATCTTTAAAAAAGAGATTTTTAACTATATAAATTATGGTGAAGAACTGGTAATGGAGCCTTTTCAAAGATTGATTGCCAAAGAAGAACTTTTTGCATATAAATACACTGGCTTTTTCGGAGTCATGGATACGTTTAAAGAAAAACAACAGTTGGATGATATGTATGCTCAAGGACAAAGACCTTGGGAAGTCTGGGGAGATGAACAAGTACAAGTCGACCATGTATGATCCAACTTAGTTTGAATAAGATAGAAGAATCTGAGTACAAAATTCTTTGTCTAGGTTCTCATTGTGATGATATCGAGATTGGTTGTGGAGGCACAATCTTAAAGCTGATAGAGAATTACCAAGATGTTGTTATCTATTGGGTTGTCTTTAGTTCCAATGAGCAAAGAGCAGAGGAAGCAACCACAAGTGCTAATCTCTTCTTAAAAGAAATCCCGGTCAAGAAAATTATCATTAAAAATTTTCGAGATGGCTTTCTGCCTTTTCAGGGAATAGAGGTGAAGGAATGTTTTGAACAGTTAAAGCAAGAATTTTCACCAGATATAATCTTTACTCATCACCGAGACGATCGCCACCAAGATCACCGCTTAATTTCTGAGTTGACTTGGAATACCTTTAGAAATCATTTAATTTTGGAATATGAAATACCCAAATATGATGGTGATTTGGGTATTCCTAATTTCTTTGTTCATTTAAATGAAACACTCTGTCGCCGAAAAATTCAATATATTTTGGATGCATTTCCTACCCAGAATAATAAGCAGTGGTTTACAGAAGAAACTTTTCGTTCCATTCTTAGAATTCGCGGGATTGAATCAAACTCACCGGGGAAATATGCTGAAGCCTTTTATTGTCGAAAAATGTTTTTCTAAAAAATTAGAATTTTAATTTTTTTAATAATTTGTAACATTTATGATCTTCACTGAAACTAAAATAAAAGAAGCATTTATTGTTGATTTAGAGTTGCATCGAGATATTCGGGGCTTTTTTACTCGGACTTTTTGCATTCAGGAATTTCAAAATCGTGGTTTAAAACCTACTATTGCCCAATGCAATTTATCTTTTAACTATAAAAAAGGAACGTTGCGGGGTATGCATTATCAAATGCCTCCTTCTCAGGAAACAAAATTGGTGCGTTGTATCAGGGGGGCTATTTATGATGTAATTATCGATTTGCGTCCAGATTCTCCTAGCTATTTATCTCATATTGGTATAGAGTTGACCGCTGAAAATCGCCTTGCTCTCTATATCCCAGATAGGTGCGCTCATGGGTTCCAAACGCTCACTGACGAAACCGAAGTGGCTTATCAAATGGGTGACTTATATGCACCAGAATATGCTACTGGGTATCGCTACGACGATCCAGCTTTTGGTATTGAATGGCCTCTACCTGTGACTGAAATTTCAGAAAAAGATAGGGCTTGGAGTTTATTTGAATCGACAAAAATTGTAACGCCTATGACTTAGGCTTTTAAAAGGATTCTACTTATGGTTGCAGTTGATATCAAAAACTCTTTTAACCTCAAGGATATCAGTCTAGAACTTTACCAACTAATTTCTGATTTATATCCCATTTGCCGTAGTATTACAGGTGATGGTTTTAGAGAAACTTTAAAAATTCTTCAGCAGCATATTCCTTTGTCAGTTCATGAAGTACCAACGGGAACAGAGGTATTTGATTGGACAGTTCCTAATGAGTGGAATATTAAAGATGCCTATATTAAAAACTCTCAAGGTGAAAAGATTGTAGATTTTACTAATTCAAATTTGCACCTTGTTAACTATAGTATTCCCATACATCAAAAAATCTCTCTTCAAGAACTTAAATCGCATCTATTTACACTTGCCGATTATCCGAATTGGATTCCTTACCGAACTTCATATTACAAGGAAAGTTGGGGTTTTTGCCTGACTCACAATCAGTATTTGCAACTAGAAGATCAAGAATATGAAGTATGTATTGATTCTTCTCTAAAACCAGGTTATTTGACTTATGGTGAGTATTATATTCCCGGAGACAGTACTGATGAAGTATTGATTTCTTGCCATGCCTGTCATCCTTCACTCTGTAATGATAATCTTTCGGGAATTGCGATCGCTATTTTTATCGCTAAATATTTAAGTCAAACTACACCAAGATATTCCTATAGATTTCTCTGGATTCCCGGAACCATTGGTTCAATTACATGGTTGGCTGTCAATGAAGCTAAAGTCAATAACATTAAACATGGCTTGGTATTAACTTGTTTAGGAGATGCAGGCAACTTTACCTACAAAAAAAGCCGTAGAGGTGACACTGAAATCGATAAAGTTGCTGCTTATGTACTCAAAAACTCAAAACAAGATCACAAAATTATAGATTTCTTCCCCTATGGCTATGATGAGCGACAATATTGCTCGCCTGGATTTAATTTAGCTGTAGGTTGCTTCATGCGATCGCCTCATGGTAGTTTTCCTGAATACCATACCTCGGCAGACGATTTAAATTTCGTTCAACCCCAATATCTAGCCGAGTCATTCTTTCAATGTCATTCGATGTTGCATATCCTCAACAATAACGAAATCTACTACAACACAAATCCCAAATGTGAGCCACAGTTAGGTAAAAGAGGAATATATCGGGCAGTTGGTGGGAACAAAGATAGCGGGCTAAATGAAATGGCAATCCTGTGGGTTTTAAATTTATCTGACGGTCAGCATACTCTATTGGATATTGCAGAAAAATCGGGAATGTCATTTGATGTAATTAAATCTGCTGCCGATACATTATCAACACATGACTTATTAAAAGCTAATTCGTAAAGAAAAGCTTAAGATGCCATTCGCTTGACCATTAGACGAATCAATGAGCCATAAATCATTGCTTCACTTAAGACGGTATATCTCTGGTATGTCAGCTGGATTTTTGTAAGGATTTGTGAAATTACTGAATGCCATGAGCGATCGCTGTAGATGACAGATTATGGACTAGCGAATTAATATACTACTACAAGATGGCAGAAAATCAGACATAGCAAGTATTTACTCCAAGGCCAACCCTATAAGTAGTTAGAAATTCCACGTGGTAGTATATTTTAGAATATAAGCTACTTAGATGATTATTCCCAGTTAAGTAAGCTAGATTAACTTAGACTTTACTGGATTGGTAGTTGACAGTTACACTTAAATATAGTTATTTCTAGTTACCATACAGAAAATTAAGCTTAGCGACATCTAGCCACACACCACAAGTTAACCTTCAAGCAAAAAGCGATCGCTCATTCCCAATCAAAGTTAATTGGTTCAGGCGATCGCCCTCATAGCCATCAATTATTATATAGATAGAACGTTTACTTCTCAGTTCAACTAATTATTCTCCAGTTCAACTAACTATTCTCTTTTTACAACACCTACAGCTGATAAGAAGCCGTCAAAGCCACTGCTAAAGCATCCGCAGCATCATCTGGCTTAGGAATTTCATCTAAATCCAACTCCCGCGCCACCGCTTCTTGCACTTCTGACTTATCAGCATTGCCATAGCCTGTTAAAGCTTGTTTAATTTGAGCCGGAGTAAACTCTACATAAGGAAGACGACGCTGGCCCAACACTAAAATGACTATACCCCGCGCTTGTGCAACCAGGATTGTACTTGACATACGATAGAAGAATAATTTCTCGATCGCCACTAAATCTGGTTGAAATTCCTCCATCACGGTGTGTAAATCATCAAACAAGGTACATAAGCGCTGTCCCATTTCTACATCTGCTGACGTTTTAATTACTCCAAAATCCAGCATATTTACTGTAGTCTCTGGTACTTTGTTGAGATTTTGTGTACAGCTAATTACTCCAAATCCTAAAATTGCCAGTCCTGGATCTAATCCTAAAATTCGTTTTTCCATTAAATTCACTTTTACCAAGCCAGGGTTATTGTTTAACTAGAAATACTGGCAATGTTCACGACTTGCTCTTAGTCTAATAGGATTGATAAATATAATAGTTTCACGCCTGGTCTTTTAAACCAAGCGGTGTAAATTTTCTGTTAATTATTGTTTGTAGCACTGCTCCAAATCAGGTATGTCAATTGGTTTTCTCAGACAAGCCCTCAACGCCCTGCAAAAGCAGTCGCGCTCTCGTACTTCCTATCGGGTTAACCAGTGGTTCAAATGGTTATCCCCTGGACTATCGGTAAAACGTTGGTTGTTAATTAGTGTTGGGGGTGTACTGCTGGCGAGTTTGGGGTTAGCCATTTGGATTAAGCTGACCCCAATTTTTTGGATGATTGAGTTGGTAAGAGGTTTCTTGGGAGTGATCGCCAACCTCTTACCGAACTATATCAGTGGGCCTTTGGTGCTGCTTGGCGGCTTGCTGTTAGTGCTTTGGGGGCAAACTCGCACCGTAGGCTCAATTACTAAGGTACTAAGAGCAGAAGGCGGAGAGGAACTCATTGATGTCTTGCTGGCCCATCGTCGATTGTACCGCGGTCCAAAAATCGTGGTAATTGGTGGTGGTACGGGACTTTCTACGTTGTTGAGAGGACTGAAAACCTACAGCGCTAATATTACTGCAATTGTCACTGTCGCTGATGATGGTGGATCTTCTGGGCGTTTGCGTCAAGAGTTTGGAGTGCTACCACCAGGAGATATTCGCAATTGTTTGGCTGCACTAGCTGATGAAGAAAAGTTATTAACAGAATTGTTTCAATACCGTTTTCGGGCTGGAGATGGGTTAACTGGTCACAGTTTTGGCAATTTGTTTTTAACGGCAATGAGTGATATTACTGGAGATTTAGAACAAGCAGTTGCAGCCAGTTCTAAAGTTCTAGCGGTGCGGGGACAAGTACTACCAGCAACTCTCAGTGATGTTCGCCTCTGGGCAGAATTAACCGATGGTCGTCGGATTGAGGGGGAGTCTAGTATTCCCAAAGCTGGCGGTAAAATTGTCAAAATTGGCTGCATTCCAGCTAATCCTCCGGCGGTGCCAGCAGCTATTAAGGCAATTAAAGAAGCTGATTACATTATTATTGGCCCAGGTAGCCTTTATACAAGCCTAATTCCTAATTTATTAGTACCAGAAATTGCCGATGCGATCGCTCAATCAGATGCCCCCCGTATTTATATCTGCAATATCATGACTCAACCAGGAGAAACTGAAGGGTACACTGTTGCCGACCACATCAGAGCAATTGATGCTGCTTGTGGAGAAAGACGACTATTCGATGCTGTATTAATACACAAAAAATCTCCTTCGGAGCAATCACTTCTCCGCTACGCCCAACAAAACTCCCATCCCGTTTTTCTCGATAGAGAAGCCGTAACTCAACTAGGGCGACGGATTGTTCCAGCTAATGTTTTGTATGAAGATGAAACAGGTTTTGTACGTCACAATCCGCAAAAACTAGCACAAGTGTTATTGCGGTGGTACGGTAGAAGTCAGTCGCTTCTCCTGCGGAGACGCTATGCGAACGGGGAATTGAAAATTAAGTGAAGATGAAAATTTGTCATTTTTCATTTGTTTAGACTAATCAGTAATGCCCAATACCTCAATCATGAAAATTTTTCTTGCAGATACAGAAGCGACGCTGCGCTTAGGTATTACTCTTGGCGAATCCCTGATACCTGGCAGCGTAATTTTACTAGAAGGTGATTTAGGCGCTGGTAAAACTACTTTAGTTCAAGGTATTGGTAAAGGTTTAGGAATTACTGAACCCATTGTCAGCCCCACTTTCACGTTGATTAATGAGTACACGGAAGGGCGCTTTCCCCTTTACCATCTGGATTTATATCGCTTAGAGGCGCAAGAAGTTGCAACCCTAAATTTAGAAAGTTATTGGGAAGGTGTTGAAGTGATACCAGGAATTGTGGCAGTTGAATGGGCGGAACGATTGCCCTACAAGCCAGATAGTTATCTGAGCGTGAGTTTGATTTATGGACATGAAGGCACTCGTCAAGTCGAACTCACACCATTCAATTGTGCCATTAGCAAAGTCATTGCCGCGATTTAAGCTTATATCCCGACTATAAGCATGAGGGATTTCAGTTTTTTGATCGCAACACTCAAAAATTCTTACAAATAATCAAGAGAGAACTTTACACTCTTCCTATCTGCCACTACCACGTTCGCCACTGTCAGTTCCTAACATTGTTATCTCAACCAAAACAAAAATATTTAATCAGCTTTTCTTCAAGAGAAAACTGGTAGTCAGCTTTGCTGACACCTGCCCCTATAAATTTAGGAAAGTTCGCAACACACTAGCTTTCTTTAAAAGGGAGACTATTTTTTCCTTCACTCCCTTAAATCCAGGCGGGGTTATCTTATCCGAATAGTATTGAACCTAAAGTGATTCTTAACTAAACGGGATATACGAATCAAGCAAGTGTAAATAAACTGTTGTTGGGGTCAATGAGAGTTTTCAGAGAACTAGTCAGCTTCGATTGAACCCGATTAGTTCCCTACTGTGGTTTAAAGATGGAATCTAGATTATTTAGCAGCGAATGCTAGTAGAAAAAGTTAAACAATTATAAATTTATGTATAATTTTAACTTTTCTTACACTTAGTATTCCCAAGTTAAGTTCACAATCTATACAAAAAAATAAACTATTTTATAAATTTACAAAATTATTTTTAATAATTTTAACTAGCAATAAATTCTTTTATTCACATCTGTAATTAGCACCGATCTCAATAAAATATTTAACTAAAATATCTCGTATTTATACATATTCTATCTAGAAAGACAAGACACGAAAAAAGCAAACCATCTAAAGATACAAGGGTTTATCTGTGGACTGAACTCTTTGTTACACCTATTACTTCAGAGTTAAGCAAAAATGCTTAATCTCCGATTAAACGCCGTAGATTAAGCATTTTTGCAATAGTTGGAGTCTTCTGTCGAACAAGTTCAGTCTCTTGGCTAGTCGAAGCTGCTTTCGTTACAAATCTTCATCAAATTTCTATCCGATATATCGCGATATATTCCGATATATCGTATATTAGAGAAAGTTGATTTGAGATTTACTTATGTTTAGACATTTTCGGTCACGTTTTGGCGCACCTGCATGGGCAGGAGTTAGCGAAGAGGATTCATTGCTTGTCAGGTCTTGGTTTGGACATGGCAACCATCATGACAAGCATCATGGTAGACATCATGACAAACGCTTTGATAATGAAATGTTTGGTCGTGGTTGGGGAGATGAGCACCGGACTCGTCGGGGTGACATCAAGTTCATTCTGCTGGAATTGTTATCCGAGCATCCTAGTCATGGTTACGACCTGATTAAAGAGATGGAAACTCGTTATGGTGGTTTCCGTCGCCTCAGTCCTGGCTCAGTGTATCCAACACTCCAATTGCTGGAAGAAGGTGGTTATCTCAAGAGCGCACAGGAAGGAGGCAAGCGGATTTATACAATTACGGATGAGGGTAAACAATTATTGGCAGAACGTGCCCAACAAGAACCTTCAGATACTCCTTGGGATACCTTCAAAAGTTTTGTTACAGGTAAGCCCCAAGAGTTTATTGAATTGCGGAATGCCGCCACAGAGTTAGCTGCTGCGGTGGTGCAGGTTGCTCGTAGTGGCAATATGGAGCGGATAAATCGGGTGCGGGAGCTTTTAGAGCAAGTTAAACGGGAAATTTACGCGATTCTGGCTGAAAAATAAGTAGAGGATCGTAGTAAGACTTTAGTCCTTATTTTCTAAGCAGCAAATTGCTTACTACAAACCCTCTACTACTTTGCTCGCACTATCGATCGCATTAGCGTTCGCTGTCCAGCATCTGCATTTGATGTTCATCATAACGAGTGCCTGCGATCGCAGATGCGGGAATTGCTGTTTCAATGCGGGTTAAGTCCTCTGGCGATAGGTTCACATCCAGAGCCGCCAACGATTCGGAAAGTTGGGTGCGCTTGCGTGCGCCGATAACTGGCACAATATTTCTGCCTTTTGCAAGTACCCAAGCAATAGCCAACTGCGAAGGAAGTACTCCTTTCTCGGCGGCAATTTGCTTTAGTTCTTCGATCAAGCGTTGATTCTGAGCAAGGTTTTCTTTACTGAAGCGTGGTAAGTAGGCACGGAAGTCTCCCTGTGTAGCTGGAGTGGAGCCACTCAGTAGCCCTCGTGACAGCACGCCATAGGCAGTTACGCCAATACCAAGTTCTTCCAGTACAGGAAAAATCTCGCTCTCAGGACTACGGCTAATCAGGGAGTACTCGATTTGTAGGTCACTGATGGGGTGGATGGCATGGGCGCGGCGGATAGTGTCCGTTCCCACTTCCGATAGCCCGATATGTCGCACGTAGCCAGCCGTGACAAGCTCCGCGATCGCGCCAATAGTGTCTTCAATGGGAACTTGCGGGTCTAATCGAGCTGGGCGGTAGATGTCAATGTGGTCTACTCCCAATCGGGTCAGACTATAAGCGACAAAGTTTTTCACCGCAGCGGGACGGGTATCTATACCAATCCATCCACCATCAGGAGTACGTAAAGCGCCGAATTTCACCGAAACCAGTGCTTTGTCTCGACGCTCCTTGATTGCCCGACCAATTAGCATCTCATTGTGTCCGCTACCATAGAAATCGCCAGTATCCAGTAATGTAATCCCGCGATCGAGAGCTGCTTGGATAGTTGCAATGCTTTCGTTTTCGTCTACTGCACCGTACATACCGGACATACCCATACATCCGAGAGCTAGGGGGAAAACAGTTAGACCTTTAGAACCAAGTTGGCGAGGTTGAATTTTATTTTGAGTAGTCATATAGCGGTTCTCAGTTGTTTTACTGCTAGCTTAGGTTGAAAATTCTTCGCATCTTTGCGTAACTATACGCTGGCTGTGGGGCGCACGATAATCTCATTCACATCAACGTCATCCGGTTGTTCAATTGCAAAGGCGATCGCTCTGGCGATCGCTTCAGCCGGAAGCGCAATCTTGCGGAATTCCTGCATACCTTTGCCAGCCTCGGGGTCAGTAATGCTATCGGCCAGTTCCGACTCCGTTACGCCCGGCGAAATAACAGTAACGCGAATGTCAGTATTTTCCTGACGCAGCCCCTCCGAAATTGCCAACACCGCAAACTTAGTGGCTGAGTAAACGGCGCAGGTTGGCCAGACAGCGTGTCCGCCGATGGAGGACAAGTTGACGAACTGGCCAAATCCTTGGCGTTTCATCAGTGGTAGCCCAGCGGCGATGCCATTAAGTACGCCACGGATGTTCACGTCAATCATCCAGTCCCATTCATCAACCTTCAGCGCTTCTAGCTTTGAGAGCGGCATAACGCCTGCATTGTTAACGATGACATCAATGCGGCCAAATTTGCTCTGAGCAAATTCTACAAAGGCTTGGAAGTCGGCGCGATTAGTAACATCAAGGGTCTGATACTCCGCCGAGCCTCCCTCAGCGCGGATTGTAGCCACGAGGGTTTCTAGGCGCTCCGTGCGTCGTGCGCCCAGGATGACGTGGATGCCCTTACGAGCGAGTAGACGTGCTGTCGCCTCACCGATACCGCTGCTTGCGCCTGTAATCAGTACGACTTTCTGATGGTTGGTAGTCATAAAACCGTATCTCCAAGTTGTTGTATTCTCTAGCACACTCTTAATCTAAAAGAGTCAAAGCTTGATGCGGTAATCTGAACCTGCGAAATTCTTGCCTAATCCTGCATTTTTCTTCATTGTCGATCGTAAAAAGATAAACTGACCTCAGCGGCTAAATAAATTGCGGCTGCCCTGAATGTTAGTTTCATAAAGGATTTTAAACGACATTATGGAACAGACTGTTATAAAGCAGCAGTCCGAGCTAGCCGCTCTGATTGCACAGAACAGTAATGGAGATGGTGTCCATCCCACAGCGATCGAGCGGCTATTCCTAATCCGTTCCTTACAACCTACTGCGCCTCTCCATGCCCTGCATGAGCCTGCCCTGTGCATCGTCGCTCAGGGTAAGAAACAGGTAATGTTGGCAGACAATTTGTATGTTTATGGTCAAGACCAATATTTGGTGGTATCCATCGATCTACCTGTTGTCGGTCAAGTGATTGAAGCAACGCCAACCTTTCCGTATTTGTGTCTTCGGCTTGATTTAGATATGGGAGAACTCAGCACACTGATGATGGAGGCAAAACTAGACGCTCCAGCTAACGAACCACCGGAACCGGGCTTGTCTATTAATCCTGTTAGCCCGCAACTACTTGATGCCGCAATCCGACTTGTACGATTGTTGGAAACGCCTCAAGATATTGCTATCCTCGCACCTTTGATTGTCCGAGAAATTCTCTACCGTTTGTTATCTGGCGAACACAGTGCTAGATTGCGACAGATTGCTTTAGTCGATAAACAACTCCAAGCAATTAGCAGAGCGATTAACTGGCTGAAATGGAACTATGAAAAACCATTTCGGATCGATACGATCGCTCGTGAAGCGCGCATGAGTCCCTCGTCGCTTCATCATCACTTCAAGTCAGTCACCAGCATGAGTCCTTTGCAATATCAAAAACAACTTAGGCTTCAACAAGCCCGTCGTCTGATGCTGGGGCAAGGTATGGATGCGGCGACAGCTAGTCATTACGTGGGTTATGAAAGCCCATCACAGTTCAGCCGTGAATACAGTCGCTTGTTCGGCGCACCACCGTTGCGTGATATGGCTCGGTTAAAAAGTGGAGTTTTTGGGGATGGGGAGAAATCAATTAAAAATTAAAAATTAAAGAATTCCTGCCTGGTTGTTGAGCGTAGTCGAAACACTGCCTCCTGTTCCCCCTATCCTCAAAAATTAGAAGCGATCGCACTTAAATCTGGCTCGATGAGTGAGTTTAGCAATGTCCATAACTGCAAATCAGTAAAGTCTGGA
This sequence comes from Nostoc sp., assembly GCF_036917355.1. Taxonomy (GTDB): domain Bacteria; phylum Cyanobacteriota; class Cyanobacteriia; order Cyanobacteriales; family Nostocaceae; genus Nostoc. Next base: position 69,813 of record NZ_JBALDP010000061.1, on the reverse strand, counting down.
ATTGCCATAAATGCACCAACTGACTGCAAAATTTGCGGATCGTGGGTGGAGGCGATGCCAATGGTGCGAATATCTGCGCCCACCGCTGACCGAATACCGGAGGGAGAGTCTTCTAAAGCGATCGTTTCTTCTGCTGTAATCCCCAATTTATTCAGGGCAACTTGGTAGGGCACAGGATCGGGTTTACCTGCAATACAATCATCCGCTAAAACAACTGTATGAAAAGCTTCTTTTATCCCCAAAACCTCTAGCATAAATTCTGCATTTAATCTAGGCGCATTAGTTACTAATGCACGTTTTAATTGATGTGTTTCTGTCCATGCGAGTAGTTCAGAAAATCCATTTAGCGGTTTGAGATGTGGGGCGAGTTTGCGAAACAACGCCTCTTTTTCGTCTGCAAATTGTTGCCCTTCTGCTACTGATAATTGTGGCAGAATGTCTTTAACAATTTCTGGATTTAGCCTTCCACTAATTCGAGATTTATAAAATGTTTCGTCTATTTCTATGCTGTAATTTAACAGCATTTCCCGCCAAGCTCGGTAGTGTATGGGGTCAGTGTTGACAATAGTGCCGTCTAGGTCAAAGAGAATTGCAGCCAGCATGATTTTTCGGTAAAATGTAAATAATTGTTAACTTAATTTAAATAGTTTACATTGTTTTTTGTCTTTAGTGATTGTTCCTACGTTAATACGGGGATTGGGGACTGAAGAAAAAATTTCAAGAGTCAGAAATTAATCTGCTAAATCCTAAAATCTATACTGGATAGGGCATTTGAGGGCAGACAGGTAAAATTATTCAACAAACTGCCGTATAATTGATAACCTTCTTCGTAAGCAAATGGTAGCCGCCACAAACTTTTTTCGCGTTGACGATTTACTAGTGCAGATTTACAACTCTGAAGTCGAAATGGCCGAGGATGTTGCCGAAATCGTGCAAAAGTATTTACAGCAAGTTCTCAAGCAACAAGAAACAGCTGCTGTATTGTTAGCTACAGGTAACTCCCAACTCAAATTTCTTGATGCTTTGATTGCATTGGGTGGTGTAGATTGGTCACGGATTATTCTGTTCCATCTAGATGAATATTTGGGAATTACTACCGATCATTCTGCTAGTTTTCGGCGTTATATGCGAGAACGTGTAGAGAAACGGGTTAAACCTAAGAAATTTCACTATATAGAAGGTGATACATTACAACCAGTAGCAGAGTGCGATCGCTACACCAAATTATTACAAGCACAACCGATTGACTTATGCTGTCTTGGTGTTGGCGAAAATGGACATTTAGCTTTTAACGATCCAGCTGTAGCAAATTTTCAAGATCCTTACAGCGTGAAACTGGTAAAACTGGATACCGTGAACCGTCAGCAACAAGTAAATACAGGTCACTTTCCAAATTTAGAAACTGTGCCACAGTATGCTTTTACTGTCACCATCCCAACAATTTGTTCAGCTAAAAAAATTATCTGTCTTGCTCCAGAAAAACGTAAAGCGAATGTGGTAAAAGAGATGTTGCAAAATTATATCGGTACAGACTGTCCAGCTTCTATTCTCCGTCAACAACCCCAAGCGACGTTGTTTTTAGATGTTAATTCTGCTAGCGTACTAGAATTACCTTAAACTTATCCACACCTGAATTTTACAAGCTAATTATTGCAGCGATCGCTGTAATTGCATTAGGTAGTTTCAGTATCCAGTAACGCTATAACTGTCAAGCGAGATTTCATATCCAAATTCGCAAATATTAATACACTTTGTTCTAACAATTTGATGTTTATAGAAGTCATAAACATCTCAAAGTAATGAAAGAAAAGTTTCTAAATACGCCAGTCATCAAAATTTAGTTTTATATTAAGCGACTGGCGAATCTAGCAAGCTTTAAGAGAAGGGTATAAATAACTTAATAGATACCCTAAAGCATCCTAAAGACTTCAAAAGGACTAAATTTCAGCACCTGATTTTGCTTCAGTACCCATTGGCGAAACATAATCACGGAAAAGAGTAATCTGCTGTTCAAACTCTAATCCTTGAATTTTACCAAACAACGCTTTCGCTTCGGAAGGAAGTTGATAATCATCAGGTACAGGAATAATAGTACCATTTTCCATCCCTTGAGATAATCGATACCAAAACAGGAGTTTTGTCGTATCACTCAAAGAGCCATACTCACGAGAAATTTGGCTATCCGCTTTATTAATCAAATCACGCTGAACTTGTAATTGTTGTTCGTGAGATAATTCCTTAACTTGATTAAATAAACCTTCAGCTATTTCTGGAGAAACAGTACTGGCTCCAGGAGCGGCTGGAGTAATTGAACCCCCCATTTCTTTATAGATAAACCAAAACAAAGCAAGTTGTTGATCTACATTTAACTGTTGCCAAGCTTGAACGTGTTCGCGAATAGTTGGATCGTTGGTTTGTGTGTATGTCATGATTAACTTCAATTGCAATTACTTATTTATTCTTAAGCAATGTTACCAAATGTACATTTGGAGTTTTACCCTACTGAAGACAGATGTCTTCAAATCATAAAGAAGATCGTTCAAAGCCAAAATAAGGCTTGACAAGTGCCAAATGAAATAGTTAGCAATTAGAAGTCTATTGCTAAATTGAATGATTGTTAAAAGGTATTTCCCTGGATAGATGTTACCTTGATTGTAATAGTGAATAAAAAAGCACTACTTGTTAATCTTTAAAATAGCTCAATTTATAACTTACGCATTGACAGAAGCAACCAATTGTGGAGTAAATCTTGTTACAAGGCTCTGCATTGTAATCTTCTTGTGGGTGGGCTACTGTCTCCAGTCAAACAAAGAGGCAGCAATCTCTAATAAGTCATTTCCATGTTCTGTATGGACAAGAGAACAATGGAAAATCGATCTTTTTTCGACTTGTATATACACTGTAGCTTGTTAAGGGAAGTGAGCCAAAGCTAGGCTTTGGCTCTTTTAGGCTCTTTTTTGTGATTTATGCAAGAGTTTTACTGTCTTCTCTACACTACGTTGCGCGAACGCAGAAATAGCGAGTTTGCCAACACTATTAATAATTACAAATAACGAATCGTTAATCTCTATAATCTCTATTTTTGCAGGTTGCGATCGCTCTTCATAATTGAGCTTTTCATTATCTTCTTAACTGTCTTCTTAACTGTCTTAACTGTCTTAACTGTCATTGCATTTTTTTGGAGATAGCGAGAAAATACAAACGTGACATTCAGAATCACAGAAATAACCCATCTTTAAAAACATTTGCCAATAATGCAATTATATCAATCAATTCTATTCTTTTGGAGGAGAAAAATTTATGAATTCATTTAACCAAAGGCAAATTGATATATTAACACAAGGTCAAGGTATTTATCTGTCTGGCAATCCCATTAAAACCGAAAATTTTTATATTAAAAAGACCCTACGCAATGGTGGAAGAATCCGTTTCAAAATTCGTTATTCTGCTGAACTACAGGGTTTCTGTCTGCTAGAAATTTTTCTAATGAGAACACAAAATGGAACACTAACTGCTGGCATGACTATCCCTAATAGTGGTTCGACAGCTAGTTTTCAAGAACAAGAGCAAGAATTTAGTATTTGGGAGCCAGAAGATTATTACTTCTTTTTCAAAATGTCTTCCAATAATGGAAAATTTTATATCGAGGATTATCAGCTTTATTGGTCAAACAATTAATTATTTTTCGTTGGAAACCTTGTTTCTAATCCCTAGAGCGTCAGGGAGCCATTACGTGAACGTCAGATAAAGAGCCTGTAATAGTTTTTTCTCAAGCACGTTTTTGCAATGATTTATATTCAAATTCAGCAACACCCAGTTGTTTTTTAAAGTAAGCACGGTAGAGTTCACAACGCGGTAGGATGCGATCGCTTTCATAAGCGATCAAACCCAAGCTTTCGAGCTTATGAGCGTCAATGGGATTGAGAGAAATACTTTGCGTTGCCGCTACAACGTCAACATACGCCTTTACTAAACTAGGATTTTCTTGTAAGATTGCCCAGTGTCGCCATAGATGATAACGATAGATACCGCCGTTAGCGATCGCATCTTGTATCAGTTCTTCTAAGGTCATTCCTTGACAGCATAGATAATATAGAGCAATCCGAATCAGCGCTGGATGTCCCCCCACGAGAGACATCAGTTGGTTAACTTCGTTATCAGAAGTCCAATCTAAACCATGTCGTTGGGCTAAGTATTTGACTTGGTGTTCAGTAAATTCTGGCAGACGGATCGGTAGTCCAATATTAAATGGAGAACGGTTGATATCCAAAGAAACATATACTTCTGTGGAGTAAACTACCACTAACCTTAGTTTCTGCAAGTTTTGATCTTGTCGTGCTTCTTCATACCAAGAGCGTAACAAACCAAAGAACTCTGGAGCAATTTCTGGATATTCAAAAAAGCGGTCAACCTCATTTAACACTAAAACTACTGGACTTTTGCATTGCTTGAGCAAATAAGATTGCAAATATAAACTGCAACTCAACTTACAACCTATTTCCTCATCCCAGTTTTCATCTAGCTTGGGGTCAATGTCTAATTCTGTTGCAATTTGCCAACAAAGAGAACGCAACAGTTTATTTAAGTTTGTCAGACAGCTTGAATCGATTTGGTTGCAATTCACGTTCACCGAGCGATAACTTTGCATCTTGGCAAAGGCTAACAGCCGCAGCACAAGAGAACTTTTTCCCATTTCTCTTGGTGCTCGAATCCGAATCACACAGCCTGGTTGAATTACTTCTCGATAAACTAGTTCCTCAATTGGGGGACGATCGACATAGAAGGGAGAATCTACAGGTACGGGGCCATCTGGGTATGACCAAAGATTTTCGAGTTGGTTATGGTGTTGAGTCGCCAGATAATCTAAGGATAAAGACGGGAATAATTTTCTTTCTCCTGTATCTAAACTTACTGAGTTAGTTTGATAGCCTTCAGTATGATTAGGTTCACTCAGGATTCCATAGTCTTCCCTGCATAATTCTAAGTTAAAGGCGCTAAAGCACAATTTTAAGGTTTTTTGATCGACGCCTGTATTCAACGACCATAATCGGTTCAGAGTTTTGGTAGATACCTTCATGCGATCGCCTAAATCTTCTAGAGTGAAGCGATGTCCATTGTTTTCTACCTTTTCTATAGCCAGAATCGCCCCTTGTAAACGCTTCAGCCCAGCGATCGTTAAGACAAGTCCCCGCCTTCGCGTACTCTTAGATTGCTTCATATCACTAATTATTAATCTACTTTCTTTATTTACTGTCTTAGCTATTTCCCCATTGTTTCACGTTTTAAAACAGTTATTCAACAGTTACTTACCCGTTCTTAAAATACTATAAAAATTGTAAAAAAATATACATATATTATTTAGGATAGTTAGATAAATGGGTATAAACAAACATAACTATATTGATTGTCATTTTTTCTCCCCTCCAGAAAGACGCTGATGCTTCTGCATCAAGTATCTTTGACTACTTGTAAATAACAAATGACAAGCCTTAATAGTTGACTTTATTTCTACCAATTTACTGAGTATTACTGAAAAATATTTTTTATCTGGCATTAATATAAATTTTGCAGTGCAGACCCATCCAATAAGGAGTAAGCAATGTATACGAAGGGCTATGATGCTGGTGCCTGTAGTAGGATGCCCGTAGGGCTGTAGGGAAAATACCGCACTGGCTTTCTTACCAAAGTTTGATCTTTGGGCTTCTTTTGATTTTAATAGCGATCAAACTGACAAAAAATTATAGCACGCAGTAGGGGCGGTACAGCTAGCTGTACCGCCCCTACTCAAAACCTATATTTAATGCGATTGACGAAACGCTACAATCTATTATCAGCAAGGGTGAGGGCGTTACCCAGATATTAGAAGAGTTCGTTGGTTAGACACCAGCCTTCCTAATATTACTCATTTATTGGCGAAAAGTTATTAGTACTTATTGCCAAGTAAAGATTGTAACGCATTTAGCATCGAACTAATTAAGGATCTTTTCGCCAGTACGTGCTGCACTGTCCCCTACATCACTAGCAGTTTTCTGAGCACCTTCTACGTATCCAGATCCAAATTGTTTAAAGGCTTCTGCTGACTCTTTTCCAATCTTTTGAAGTCGTTTACCGGGAGAACCTTCCGTTTCACGAGCTTCTTTATTCCACTCCCCGATTGTTCTCGGCCTTTGAGAATCATCTTGCTGTATCTGTTCGCGAACTCTTTCCTTTAAGCCTGTGTTATTTTGCCCAGGAGCAAAATTCGTCGTCAGCACTAAAAAACCAACTATGACAACAGCCAAAAAACTTTTTATTTGAAGTCCTTTAAGCAGGGAACTGATGTGACTAATAGTCCTAGAAATCAAATTTATCATGCCAATTAACTTGTTTTTTGGAGTACAAATAAAGACTAACTATAAAAAAATAATTATCCTTCTAACAAAAGGCATATCTCAGTTATGAAAAATCTGGGATGAGACTATACCAATCATCCGCAAGCAAATCAACTAAATCAAACCATTTATAGAAGTGAAAAATAATGTAAAGATGTAGCAATGCTAGGTCTCTACAAGGGTTCTGGATAACGCATATTTAATTTCACCAGGTATGTATTAACCGGAATATTTAGTAAACTACGATTTTTTTCATATATTGCTTGATTTTGACATCACCTAAGCGGTAGAAATTGGTGTACTCGCTTTTGCTTCTACACAAAATAAGATCAAAGCACTCAAAATTGGTTTGTGGTTGGCTAGAGCAAAAGGTCGATAATTAGGCAAAAAAGCTAATTTTGTGTGGGAATAACGCTTTGAAGATCATTGAGAACAATGGAAGATGTGAGAAAGCGGTCGAGATTAGCACAAATTTCCAAAATTCATCCTAAAAAAGCATTTAAATGCCCAATAACAGCTTTCTTATAAGTCTTACTCTTTATTTATAAATCATGCTTGAGATTCCTTCGGCTGCCAAATGTAGCACTAAATACATTTTTAATGCTACATTTGGTTTTTAATACAGATAGAAGTAAAAAAAACATGTATCTTTGGTTATATAAATTATCAACCTGAAAAGATAGATGCTTAATGGATATTTCCTAAATAGTTACTAATAACAATCAATAGTCACACGACTTTTAGGCTAGTACACTGTGGCGGAAGTTTGCCTACCTTTAGTAAGTTGCTTGAACAATTTGTCTAGTTAATTGAGATGGTAGCTGAATTTATGCTGTGCCGTATTAGAGGCTTTGTTTATCTGACTGAGTGGATTTATACCCTAATCGCTAGTAGTTCGCCAAAGAAACTTTGCGGGGTAAAGGGTAAGGGGGAAGGGGGAAAGGTTTTAAATCCCTTACCCTTTCCCCTTTACCCTTTCCCCAGCCCTCACAAGCACATTTTTGGGTTGGCAAACTACTAGATATTTGAAGGGTTTACAGACGAAAAACTACTCGACATTTTTCCTCAACACGAGAACTGCTTCAGGTGGAAAGCCAAAGGATGAAATACTGGATAACGAAATTAGCAGTCTGTATAGTATTACTGTATAGCTTGTTGCTATCAAATGATTATGCAGCAGCAAACCAACTTTCAAATACTTCTAATATTGATGTGCAGCAATTAAATACACTGCCAGTAGTTGAAAACGTAGCAAGTGCTGACAAGAATCTTGCTGAGATTCAAAAAGAAGATTCTTGCCGATTTAATGGAATTGTTAATCGGGTAGATAAACTAGAGGGACTGTTCACACTTTATTGCAGCGAGGATTCAGGAAAAGTTTTCTTAGAACTTAAGCCAGAGCAGCTAAATAAAGATTACCTAGCTATAGTGACATTGGAATCAGGCGTTGGGGAAAGTGGGATTTATAGTGGATTACCTCTCTCTGATTTTATCTTTTATTTTCGACGAGTAAATAATAGATTGCATTTTGTTATGCGGAATGTAAAATTTCGTACAGAAAGTATACCAGAACAGCGATCGCTTGCTCGCTCATTTAGCGATTCAGTTCTTTATTCACTCGAAATAGCCACTATCGAGCCAAAGAATAAAAATATTCTCATCGACCTGAATGGACTGCTAATGCAGGATTTTCCTGGATTAACTCCTCTATTAAAATACTCTTTACAGGCTGATTACCGCTTAGATGCACGCAAGTCATATTTTGGTGATGTTAATAGCTTCCCAGAAAATATAGAGATTGATTCTATTTACGGTTTTTCATCACTACAAGGCTCAAATGTAATCGCTGTACCCGATAGTAGGGCACTCACTCTGAAGGTACACTACAGCTTTTCTCAGTTGAGAGAAAACAATGGTTATATTCCCAGACTTGCCGATGATAGAGTTGGATATTTTACTACTACTTTTCAAGATTTATCTAACAATAATGCTCACGAATCATTTGTACGTTACATTAATCGCTGGCATCTAGAACCATCCGATCCTAACGCCCTTTTATCTCCACCCAAAAAACCAATTGTGTATTGGATTGAAAATGCTGTGCCACTAGAATACCGCGATGCGATTCGTGAAGGCGTTTTGATGTGGAACAAAGCATTTGAAAAAGCCGGATTTAAAAATGCTATTGAAGTGCAGGAAATGCCAGATGATGCTAATTGGAAACCAGCAGATGTACATTACAACACTATTCGCTGGTTCAATTCTTTAGATGCAGGTTTTGCCAAAGGGCCGATGCGCGTCAACCCATTCACCGGGGAAATATTGGATGCAGATATCATAGTGGATGCCAATATGGTGCGTTTAGTTCAGCAAGAATATCACGCACTGATGGAGGCAAATTCATCACTGAACACAAATTCATGTCAAGAATATACGAAAGGACGTGAAGACGCGGGGAAATTTCTGGATAAATTTGCGTCCTCTTCCTCTGCTCACTTTTTCTCCTCAGAGTCCTGCTATGGTATGGAATCTTCAAATCAAGCAGCTATGGGGGCGCTGGCGTTGTCAATGTTGCCAGAGACTACACCTAGTAGTGAAACGATTAAGGAGTATGTGCATCAATATTTGCGTTCTCTCATCGCTCACGAAGTCGGGCACACTCTGGGTTTGCGCCATAACTTTTATGGCAGCACCATGTTAGCGCCAGAAGAATTAAATAATACTGAAATCACTCACACCAAAGGTTTAGTAGGTTCGGTGATGGACTATGTACCTGTGAACATAGCACCACAGGGAGTACAGCAAGGTGACTATTTCCCAGGAGTTATTGGGCCTTATGACGAATGGGCAATTGAGTATGGTTATAAAAAATGTCCATCAACAGTCCTTGAGGTAACTATTCCAGAATCAGAAAAAAGTTTTTTAGACCAGATTGCATTAGCGTCGCCTCAACCAGAATTATCTTACGCAAGCGATGAAGATATCTGGGACATCAATCCTTTGGCAAATGTCTGGGATATGAGTAGTGATGTGCTACTTTATTCGCAGTGGCAAATGGATAATGCTCGTTTTATGTGGCAGCGTCTTGATAAGGGTTATCTATCGAAAGGAGAAAGCTATAGTAACCTGCGCCTTAAGTTTAATAGAGTACTTAAATATTATTTTCGGAACGCCACTTTGCTTTCTAAATACATTGGTGGACAATCGTTTCGGCGTCTCCATACCAGTAATAATGCTGCTTGGGCATTTGTACCAGTTTCACTTTTAAAACAACGCCAAGCATTGACAAAGTTGCAAGAGTATGTGTTTGCCGAAGATGCTTTTAGCTTTTCACCACAATTGCTCAATCAACTGGCACCATCGCGTTGGGAACACTGGGGCAATTCTGCACCTAATAACCGCCTTGATTATCCAATTCACGATCGCATTTTGAGTTTTCAAAGTACGATATTGCGATCGCTATTAGCCAGCGATCGCCTAAATCGGTTACAAGATATAGAATTAAAAACTCTGCCTGGAGAAGCGCTTTCCATACCAGAACTGTTCGACACCCTGCAAACAGGCATCTGGACAGAAGTTTTCGCCCCAGGAGAACCAAAGCCAATTTCGAGCATCCGCCGTTCATTGCAACGGGAACATCTGAATATTTTGTTACAGATGATGTTAGGTACTACTAATACACCTGAAGATGGTCGGACATTGGCTTGGTATGAATTGCGCCAACTCCAAAAAGCCATTGATGTCAAACTCAAACAACTTGGCGAACAGGGCATTAGCGAGGTTCCTTCCCTTGAAAGCACTGCGATAGCGTTCGCGCAGCGTCTCGTAGAGAGGAACGAGCGTCACCCGAACGGAGAAAGCCTCGATCTTTACACCCTAGCTCACTTAGAAGCTTCTGGCGATCGCATTACTAAAGCATTAAACGCACAGTTACTTTCTAAATAGTCATTTGTCATTTGTCACTTGTACTAAGCGAAGCCGAAGTATTTGTCATTAGTTATTCTCCCCTGCTCCCCTGCTCCCCTGCCCCTCTGCTCTCCACCTCCCCAAGATACCGCTGCAACAGACCAATGAAAACTTCTGGTATTTCCAAATGAGGTAATATTCCAGCATCTGCGATCGCATAAAAATCTCGAATTGCTCTTGGATTTAAATTTGCCAAGCGTTGTCCTAATTTGATGTTGGTAAATTGTGCCTTTTCTCCCCAAAAAATGACAGTAGGAGCTGTTAGTTGTTGAATATATAAACTCAAGTCAAAGTAAAGATCGCCCCGCAAAAATGCCAAAGCAGCAAACTTGGCATTAGGTTGTTGTGCCGAGGTTAAATAAGCCTCCACCATCTCTTGAGATACTCGTTGTGACTTAGCAAAGAGAAAACTTTGTAAAAAATTTCGGACTGCAATTTCATTTTCAGCACCAAGCATGTAAATAAAATTGTCCAACAGAGGCGCATTGATTACCGAAAGCGGAAGTCTGCGTCCAGCACCCTGCCCAAAATCATCAAATCCAGAGGGAGAAACTAAAAACAGTGCTTTGAATAAATTGGGTTGAACAATAGCTAGGCGAATAGCAAAAGCGGCTGTGAGAGATGAGGCTACCACTGTCACCGGCTGGCGACAAGTTTGGATGATAAACTCTGCGATCGTGCTGAGATAATCCCTAGTTTTATAATCCCGCACTGGATGGGCCGATTCTCCCCAGCCGATTAAATCGGGGGCTAAAATGTGGTAATTAGAGGCAAAAGCCGGATAAACTTTAGACCATTCATAAGCAGATGCTCCACCACCAAAGTTATGGAGAAATAGTAGTGGGGGTAAATCTTCAGTGTCAGCAATTGTCCAAGGTGCATTGGTTTGGGTATAGTAAACCATTGCTCCCAAGGATGTATGGATAACTTTATGTCCAAAGCCAGGAGGTTGAAACTGAAGCATAAAATTAAAAAGTTTAGTTTATTTGAATTTACATACAGTCGAACTAATTCAGGATTCAAAATACATCTGTCTGAATAGTTATACAGCAGAATTCAGAATTCGGTAGTCAGAACTCAGAAGTAAAACAGGCTTATACCTGGCTTTTAAACTTAAATTGTGTACCTCACTAACTTTAAATTCGCTGTATCAATTACACTTGATTATTTCTAAATTCTAAAGTCTGACTTCTGGATGCTGAATTCTTGCAATTCATAATTCATAATTCATCCTTGCTTTTTCTCGGCATCTCCTGTGATTTGAACAAGTTGATGAAGGTTATCACCACTAATATGATATGCTCCCCCAAAACCAACTACAAAACGACCTTCACTTGGGGTTAGCCGGAAAATGCGAAAGTCAGACAAGCCACGCAAAACCTCGATAAGTTCACCAAACCGCCCTTGAAATTGCTCAACAATTTGATTCCACTTATCAGTTTCACGCTCTATCAAAGTTGCTGTACAATCAAAACTCAAACGACGACGGGCAAAAATTATATTACTTTTAGCTTCATCCTCGATAAACAAGACACTAACATGAGGATTGGCATAAAGATTTTTGGTATGAGTCGAAAGACCACTCACGTATATGTAGATATTCTTAGAATCATCCATTACAAAAGGAGCATAACTAGCATTGGGTATTGACTGCGCGCTCACGGTGCTAATAATTACACTCTCAAATGCTTCAGGGAATTTTTCGTACTCAGCTTGAATGTTTTCAAGTTGACTCATAACTAGATTACCGCTTGATTAGGAACACCTAATTAAGTATCTTAACGTGATTGAGCGATGTCTACGAGGAGCTACAGCTACGCATGGAATGCCCAAAAATAAAGCGATCGCTCCCTTTAACTCAAGAGCGATCGCTAATTTTTGGATTACAGAATACAGCTTAAGCAGCAACAGGTTCCAACAATTTAATGTCAGAGAAAATAAATTCCTGAGTAGAAAATTGTCCTGCTGTTTCGGTGCGAATCTCCCGACGATTTAGGATGAAATAGTCACCAACTTTTTCATACTCATCAATAAATTCGCTTCTACCGCCTTTTTGTTCCCCAGTTTTGGGGTCATGGTACACAGAGTCATAGCGGTGAGACAGGTAGCCTTCGCCAGTGTCATGACTGCTGAAGGTGTCAATGGTGACGTAAGTACCGTGGATTAGACGGTGAACATGGCAGACTTCATTATTGCGGACTTTGTATTTATCGCCCTCAGCCTTACCACCCATTAAAAGCTCAACCGCACCAGTTTTGTCAGTTTTACCATAGCTAAACGTATTGGCGCTGTGGGTGTCTTCAAAGCTGCGGCGGACGCGGTGAATTGCTATCTCCCAGGCTTGACCATGAATTGCTTTCTGGGCTGACTCATCATCTACATCCAAAACTTCGGCTTTGAGATTGGCAGTGATGATAACTTTGCCTGTAAACACTTTATCATCATGCTTATAGGTAATATTTGCAGTATAACCAGGGAAATTCTTGTCCCAAGTATAGCGGTTTTCATAAGCAGCCCGGAAAAGTTCCTGAGCAGAGAGTTGTGTAACTGTCATGTGCTTCTCCTAGTCGCTACTGTAATTAGCGTTTTAGTTTCCTTGGTATTAGCATAGAAGTAATTGTTGAGGCTTGGATAGTCCCCAACTGGGTACACTTATGACTAATTCTCTACACGCTGTATTTCATGCGATCGCTAATGTCCAGAATGAGCAAGAGTTAAGACTCGCTCTCACGGATAAAATTAGCGAGCATTTTGGCGTGCAAAATTGGGGTATTTATCTTCTTGATGAGCAGCCAACCACTGAGATTAATGTTCCAGGCATTCCGGCAGTATGCTTAGAGAGCAATCCAGTGGGACGCTACGTGGTTGAGCGTCATGCTCCCGCCCACGAACAGTTATTATTATCGCCAGGAGACTGGAAGCATTTTTGTTCGCGTTCCGACCACGAACACGTGATGACCGGGCCAATTGTTTGCGATGGCCGTCTTGTCGGAACGCTGAACTTGGCACGTGACAAGGGAAATCCTGCTTTTAATGGCAACGATTTAGCTGACTTGAGCGCTTTATGTATTCATTTGTCATCAAAAATGGCAACCCTACGGACAAAACCCAAAATATCCAATTCTCTTTTAGTGAGTCCTTTAACAGCGCGTGAGTTAGAAATTGCCGATTTGGTGGCACAGGGGTTAACGAATGCGGAAATTGGGGAAAAACTTTGGATTACGCAAAATTCCGTCAAACAAGCTTTGAAAAGGATGTTTCGGAAGTTGAAGGTTTCGGCGCGTGCAGAAATGGTGGCAAAGTTACAAGATATACAAGTTTCTTGAAGGGGGCAGGGGGTAGTGTTTCGACTACGTTCAACAACCAGGGTTTCGAATACGCTCAACAACCAGGGTTTCGAATACGCTCAACAACCAGGGATGGGTTTTTGGGCTTTCTGCGTAGCTTCGGGAATTAGAACTATTAGCCAGACATGATAGGAAAATTTTAATTCTGGGTATAAAACCCAGTTTTAAAATCAGAATTGTATTGAGTAGAGTGTAGCGAGATACAATTCTTCTTACTTTAATCTCATGCTTTTAAAGGTGGATTACTCCTGCCTTCTGCCTCACTTCGACTACGCTCAGTGACCACCTGCCCCCAGCCTGGTTGTTGAGCGTAGTCGAAACACTGCCTCTTACACTCTGTTATAAAGACTCTAACTGATGGTAATCTAAGATTGTAGAACGAAATCCAATAAAAACTTTTGTTTTTGACAGTTTTCTTTTTTGGACAATAGTAATATAAGTCGTAAATAAAGTCTTTGACAATTAAGACTTAGTTATGATTTAAGTAAGTTCTAGAGAACTTAGTTAGTTTTTTAACAGGAGAAGTAGGGTGCTTAACAACCTTCATCAGTTATTATCTCCCCGAAAGTGGGGAATTCCCCTCGCGGGCTTAGGCTTACTTCTCGGTTTGGGCTTTCTAGCCAAGCAGACTCAAGTAATATCATTTACAGATTCTCGATTATCATCGGCTCGGATTCACAAAACCTCCGAAAACTCTCTTTTGTCGCAGCTAAGAAAAGTTCGAGATCAAAGAAGTCAACTTAATGCGGCTTCTGGAGGCGGAAATACAGCACCTACGATCGCAGGGTTGGTTCCAGGCGATGGGGTTACAAAAAGCGCAGGAGTTTTACCAAAAGCAAGTTTTCCTGTAAAAGATGGGATTTACCTCTATGGTCAATCGCCAAAGCCAAACCAGCTTGGTCAAGGTTATATCATATTTCAAAAGCAGCAGGACAAGGTAAGGGGTGCGTTGTATATGCCCCAATCAGAGTTGAATTGTTTTCAGGGTACAATCAACCCAGCAGGAGAGTTGGCGATGACGGTTAATAGTTCGTCAAATGAAGCCAGTTCTGAACAATCGAATCAGGTAGCTACAAGCAATAGATTGCCCAAGGTTGGTGAGGATGAGTCAAATTCTTATGCTTACTCCCTGGCTCTGCAAGACTTTTATCGGTTAAATTCGATCGCAGCTAGCGATCGCCGCACGTTACAAATGTGCAAGTAATCTCCAATGTCTTGATTATGTCCGTTTGGACTAGACACACTCAAATAGCCCTGAGTGTGTTATTAAGCCTTCAGTAGTTTTTTAGAACTTTTCCGCCACCCGTTAAAATCGCTGACCTGTAGTCACTTCAAATCTCAGCTCTCCTCGATCGCTAATTCCTAAATCACCTCGAATCAGCCCAAAGGATGACTTGACGCGCAATCCTAAGCCGTAACCAAACCCACTTCCGGGTTTATCTCGTAGCACTCCTGGTTCTCCTAGTACGGTTTCGCTAGACCCGAAATCTGAGGCAAAGTCAGTAAAAAGAACTCCTCCGATTGAATACAAAATTGGGAAACGATATTCCACAGAAGCTAAACCATAACTCCGACCACTGGCAACTTTTCCATAACCGTAACCTCTGACAGAATCTAGTCCACCAATATTAAAAGCATCAGCTGGTGGAAAGTCTCCAATAGTCGTACCAATTTGTAAATTAATCGCCAACATTTCTGGATTGTCAGTTGGTCTACCCTTACCGATCCAACTGACTGGTAAATACTGAATATAATCTCCCTGTAGGCGGTTGCTAGAAATATTACCCAGTCCAATCGGAATTGCTTGTTCTGTGCTGAGAGTCAGAATCGATCCTTGAGTCGGATTTTCTCGGCGATCGCGTTGATCTCTGGATACAGAAAATAATACTGTAAATAAGTCATCAATACCAGTACCACTGACAGATAAAGGATTCCCTAAACTATCGACCTGTGCAACTTTATAGTCGCGATCGCGTAGGCTAATTCTGGTGTAATTCAAACTTATACCTGCATCCCACTCATCAAAAGATCGTAAAACTCCTACAGAACCGCCAAACCTTCCCTCGCGTACTTTGTCACCGTTAGACAATCTGATATCTTCGTTGAAGGTTCCTGATATATTACGATTACGAAAAGCTCTGATGCTGTAGCCTAAGCGCTTTGGTTCTTGAGGACGATAACGACTAGTAAACTGACCATTAAATTGGACATCTTTACCGCTGATTTGTACAGTTGTATCTAATTTATCGTTAAGACCGCTGATATTTTCATCTTTATAACCCAACCGACCAAATAATCCAACATCTTCGTTACTACCGCCTCCTAAGATTAGAGAAGGGAAGTCACGCTCTTTAATTTCATAGATGAGATTAACGCTATTGCCATCTTCTTGGCGATAAACATTGACTTCATTAAATGACTCTAATCTCCGCAATCGTTGCAAGTCTGCTTCTAGTAAATCTTGGTGGAATACCTCTCCAGGTTTGAGTTTCAGCAGACCAATGATAAACTCTTTTTGAGTACGTCCTTTAATCGGCTGACCTTTGTCATCGAGCAATCGATCTTTGTTATTAACAAAACGAATCTGGATGTCTTTGACAATTCTTTGAGAAAACTCGGTAGACTGGTTATCTACTGGAGTTAATCCGATATAGTCACCATATTTTGCATACTCTCCCTCTATCTGTAATGTAGGTTTTATTGCCACATTCCTACTAGAGCCTTCTTCAGTAAAAGATTGCGAGTCTGCAACGGCCTCTAGATTTTCTCCAGCTATTAAGATGACTGCGATCGCAACTACAGCTATTTGAATATACATAAATAAAGCTTTGTCATTACCCACATTTTGGCAACAGTTAAATATTTGACAAGTAATCAAGCGGACGTGATATCAAAGCTTTCTTTCTTCAGTAACTAATGTCAAACTAACCCATTCGCCTTTCTCGTTGTAGCTGCGAATCATCCGTTGGCGAAGATTTGGCTGGATTAACCAACCTGCTTCGATAAAAAATGGTTGGCGTAACTGCACTTTGACAGGTGATGTTGCAGAAGCGCCATTTGGTAAAAATAATACTTGTACCTGCTTTTCTGGATTTTGGTCAAAGAGAACAATCGGGCCTTTGATGGTAGCAGTTGAAGTAATAGTGCGTTCTGCAAAAGAGGTACTTTGAATCAATCGCCCAGCATCATCAAGTTGTAATTTGAAAGTTGTAGAGTAAGTATCAGGCGATCGCCAATCTGGATATATTGTTACTGCTTGACCTTGCCATTCTCCTAATAAATCATTTATCTGTAAAGTTGGACGTTCATCTGCTGGGGTTCCAGCGAGATGTTCTCGAATTAAAATTAATTCCTTTAGCTGACCAGTATTATCAAACAGTTGCACCAGACGCAAGCGGCGATTTTCATGAACAAAAGCGAGTTCTCCACCAAATTCAGAAAATGGCCCTAGCTGAATTAAACCTTCTGAAAATGAACCATTTTCAAAAAACAGCAGACCCCCTCCCACGGTATTAAAGTCTCTCATTATATCTTGTCCCGAACGGCTCAGAGTTAAGCGCACTTTCTGGCTATTGTTCAAATGTTCTAGGGAAAGACGACTAGGAGTATCATTCAAAAGTGTTCCTTGGGGAGAAAAATTCGTAAATGAACCTTCCCAAACACCGAGATTCTGCAAAAAACATTCCCATTGTGATTTCATAGTGATTTTGTCATTTGTTATTTGTCATTGGTCATTTGTCATTTGTTATTTGATTAGCCCTGTTAAGTTGATATGTATGTTTAATTCATGTTCATTCAAAGTAAAATTTCAGTTATTGTTTTAAAATTTGGAAAATTTCGAGTTCAGAGGTCAAAGTTTCGGGTTTAGAAGTCTAAGTTCTGAGTTCAGAAGTCGGAGTTCCGAGTTCAGAAGTCGGAGTTCCAAGTTCAGAGGTCAAAATTCCAAGTTCAGAAGTCGGAGTTCCAAGTTCAGAAGTCGGAGTTCCAAGTTCAGAAGTCGGAGTTCTGAGTTCAGAGGTCGAAGTTTCGAGTTCAGAGGTCAAAATTCCGAGTTCAGAGGTCGAAGTTTCGAGTTCAGAAGTCGAAGTTCCGAGTTCAGAGGACAAATGACCAATGACAAAGGACTAATGACCAATGACTATCCTTTAGCAAAACGTCGGACAGCAAATAAGCTCCCCATTAATCCTACACCTGCACCGAAACTCAAAAGAATCAGAGGCAATAATAAAATTTCTGCTGGAGTGAGTTGCACTCTGTTGGTGATGACTTGAATAAACTCAGGTTGATTGACTAGCAACTTACCGAGAAACTGTTGAATCACAGAAATGAAACTCCAAGCGATCGCACCACCAACCAAACCAAAGGCAATTCCTTGTAAAATAAACGGGAGGTAAATCCAAACAGAAGTCGCTCCCACTAACTGCATAATTTCAATTTCCTGGCGACGCGCCATGACAATCAGCCTAATCGTGGTAGTAGTCACTGCGATCGCTGTTAAAGTCAGAATAATCGTAATTGTTAAAGTAATCCAGTTCAGTCCTCGGTGCAACTGGGCAATGCGTTTAACTGCTTCATCGACATATTGCACCGTCTCAACTCCTCGTAATTTAGCCAACTGTGTTGCTAAGGTTGGTACAACTTGAGAATTACGCGCTTTCACCTTCATCTCATCAACCAGAGGATTCTCACCTAGCTGCTGGGTAGCACCCTCAATATCAGAAATTCTCATTTCCTTAACTAACTTAGTCCAAGCTTGTTCTTTAGTAATGGTTTTTATCGCCGCCACTTCTGGCATTTTGGCGATGAGTGGCTCAATACTTTCGATTTGTGTATCTGGTTCGAGATAAACTGACACTTCTAACTGGCTACCAAACTGATAGAGGAGTTTTTCGACTTGCCAAGAGGTTTGCAAACTCAAACCGAATAAAAACAGTAACACCGTCACAGTACTAACAGCGGCCCAATTCATCCAACCTCCCCGCAATAAACCGAGGAAAGTTTCTTTGAGCAGATAGTCAAGTTTCGTGAAAGATTTAAACACACATCACCTCAAAATTTGAACTTAACGCCAAAGCACTAAGTTCAGCTTTTGCGTTTTTGCGTCAATAACACCACTATTTATAGTCAATGGTGTAAAGTTTGCCAATATATCAGCTTTTATCTATTGCTACTTCCTTCTTCTGTCCTCCTGCTGCCTTGACCATTTACTCGCTCTTCATGCCATTTGCCACAGATATACTCACTATTGCCTCTAACAGTTATTGATAATAATTGGCTAGCTGTTCTAGTTTCTCAGCAATTCTACGGTTCTTTAAACTGACCTCCAAAAAGTAGGAAAATAGTTTGGTATTTATACTATGTTTTTCTCTGAATATCGTAGTAATTTGATAGGGAGAAACAGATTGATGGAAGGAAAGTTGAACCATGAACTTCTTAAATAAAGCCAATTT
The DNA here is from genome assembly GCF_036917355.1 of Nostoc sp. GTDB lineage: Bacteria > Cyanobacteriota > Cyanobacteriia > Cyanobacteriales > Nostocaceae > Nostoc. The sequence goes on along the minus strand of NZ_JBALDP010000061.1, from coordinate 50,679 downwards.
GGACAATAGCTTCTTAAACCAAATCCGCTATCAGCTTGAGTCCGTAGAAATACATAATTCTAATCTAGCCAGACTATTGTGCAAAATAATTCCTTCCAATTGCCCTTTTGAAAGAACTGTTAAAATTTTTGGTCGGACTCTGCTTCGCATTCCACCTTTGTGTAAATTGAACCCTCTTTACGAACAGATAGTTACTCTTCGTTTTAAGTGTTTATTATATTTAGTCAATGAATGTGGTGAAGATGCTAGAAAATATTGCTAAATATAGGTTTCCATCAATAATAAATTGATTGGATAAATCTTTTTACTAACAAAAATTGTATAGGAATCCTAGTTGCAATCAGATAAGAATCAGAAATAGACTGGTAAACGACTGACAATCGATTTCACATTTAAAAGTACTGTTTAATGATGTCAGCCTCGATAAAAGGATCGCTCCAAGTATGGTGCAACGTGACTTCACAATAATTATTTTGGAGATTGGTACTACGTCTAAGGGGATATTTAAAAAGTATTATTGCTAACAATACAACCTCGGAGACATAACCCCCTAGAAAACCTTCCTGACAATAAAATAAGGTTTTCCCAGCCTCTCACTCTTGGCATCAGCCTGCCGTTAGGCAAGCAAAAAGAGGAATGGCAGATGGGTTTTTGGTATACTTCAGGACTTTTTAAACATCCTCTAACTGAGATTGATAGAATGAAAATAGTAGGAATTTTCACCATCTAGCCATCGAGACTCATGCCCTCTGAAATTGCTGTCGAGAAAAAAAAGTTAAAAAATCCACCTTTGGAGCTTCATTATTTAGGCGATCGCGTGCTGCGTCAAGCTGCAAAGCGGATTTCTAAAGTTGATGACGAACTTCGCCAAATAGTGCGCGAAATGCTGCAAACTATGTACAGCAAAGATGGCATTGGTTTGGCTGCACCCCAAGTGGGAATTCACAAACAACTAGTTGTCATCGACCTGGAACCAGAGAACGCAGCTAATCAGCCTTTGGTGTTGATTAACCCCACCATTAAACAAGTCAGCCGCGACCTCTCTGTTGCCCAAGAAGGATGCTTGAGTATTCCCAACGTATATTTAGACGTAAAGCGCCCCGAAGTCGTAGAAATCGCCTATAAAGACGAGTACGGTCGTCCCCGGACATTGAAGGCTAATGACCTCCTGGGCCGCTGCATTCAGCACGAGATGGATCACCTTAACGGCGTGGTATTTGTAGACCGTGTAGAAAACTCCTTGACTTTAGCCCAGGAGCTATCTAAGAATGGCTTCTCGTATCAAGCGGTGAAACCAATAGCATAGGGGGGCAGTAGTGTATTTAACTCCAAAAAGCAGTTTATTTCTGGGTGGTTCTTGTGTAAGTGCGATCGCAGCCGTCGGTTCGATTTTTGAACTCGGTTACGGACAACCAGATTTTGGTGTCACAGCGACGGCAATTATCCTGGTATTAAGCATTCCACTTACAGGATTATTTTTCTTTGCCGCAGTTAAGGACGCAAGGGCTAACATGAAATAAGCATCAGGTACATAAAAAAGGTAAAAGGATGAAGGAAAAGGCAAAATTCATTCTTTTACCTTTTATTTTTGCTCTCCATTTTCAACTGCCCCTAAAGCTTTTAGCGTTACTAACTGCGCTGCGGTTAACCCTGTAACCCCGGTGATATTCATTTTTTCGTAGGGTCGTGGCGATCGCAGTGTTCTTACACACTCACCCGTCGATACATCCCAAAGCTTAATTGTCTCATCTTGGCTACCACAAATCAGGGTTTGACCATCGGGACTAAAGGCAACTGACTTTACCCAATTAGCCCCCTGCAAAGTTTTCAGGCACTTGCCATTATAGACATCCCATAATTTTATCGTTTGGTCTTCACTGGCACTAGCTAAAATTTGACCATCGGGACTAAAGGTAACTGACCAGATTCGATTAGTATGTTCTTGCAAGGTTGTGAAGCACTTGCCCATGAAAACATCCCATAACTTCACTGTTTGGTCATCACTACCACTAGCTAAAGTCTGACCATCTGGGCTGAAAGTAACTGACCTAATCCGATTGCTATGTCCCTCCAAAATTTGGAGACATTCTCCTGTATAAATATCCCATAACCTCACTCTTTGGTTTTCACTGCCACTAGCTAAAGTTTGACCATCGGGACTAAAGGCAACCGATCTTACCCAACTGGTATGCCCTTTCAAGGTTTGGAGACATTTGCCGGTGTAGATATCCCATAATTTCACCGTTTGATCGTCACTGCCGCTAGCTAAAATTTGACCATTTGGACTAAAAGCAACCGATCTAATTCGATTGGTATGTTCCTGAAATTTTTTCAGGCATTGTCCCGTCTGAACATCCCATAATTTAATTGTTTGCTTTTCACTGCCGCTAGCTAAAATTTGACCATCTGGACTGAAGGCAATTGACCGTACCCAACTGTTATGACCTTCCAAAATTTTGAGAAACTTATCGTTACGGACATCCCATAATTTCACTGTTTGCTTTTCACTGCCGCTAGCTAAAATTTGACCATCGGGACTGAAAGCAACTGACCTTACCCGATTGCTATGCCCTTGCAAGGTTGTTAAAGACTTACCATCCTGAACATTCCATAACTTCACTGTTTGGTTTTCACTACCACTAGCTAAAGTTTGACCATCAGGACTGAAAGCAACTGACCTTACCCGATTGGTATGCCCTTGGAAGGTTTTCAGACATTTACCATCACGAATATCCCATAATTTCACGGTTTGGTCGTCACCACCGCTAGCTAAAGTTTGACCATCGGGACTAAAGGCAACTGACCAGACGCGATTGGTATGTCCCTGGAAGGTTTTCAGACATTTACCATCACGAATATCCCATAATTTCACGGTTTGGTCATCACTGCCAGTAGCCAAAATTTCACCATCGGGACTAAAAGCAACTGACCTTACCCAACTGTTATGCCCCTGCAATATTTTTAGGCATTTACCATCACGAATATCCCATAACTTCACTGTTTGCTTTTCACTGCAACTAGCTAAAGTTTGGCCATCGGGACTAAAGGCAACTGACATAATTCGATTGGTATTTTCCTGCAAAGTTATCAAACATTTGCCGATGTGGACATTCCATAACTTTACTGTTTGGTCTTCACTGCCACTAGCTAAAGTTTGACCATCGGGACTAAAGGCAACTGACCTGACCCAATTGCTATGTCCATGCAAGGTTTTGAGGCATTTACCGTCATGAACATCCCATAATTTCACTGTTTGGTCATCACTACCACTAGCTAAAGTTTGACCATCGGGACTGAAGGCAACTGATTTTACCCAACTGCTATGTCCCATACAGGTAAAAAGTAGCTTTCCATCGTCAACTTGCCACAAGTAAGTTTTGCCATCAGCATCACCCGTAGCCAAAAGTTTTCCATCCGGGCTAAATGCGACTGACGAAATGCTAACTAATGTTTCTGCAAAAACGCATTTAGCTAAATCGCTATTGGCAAAATTTACCCGATGGAGATTTACGCTTTGCAAATATGCTTGCCAAATAATCAGATTTGAAAAGTCATAGCCGCTAAAATCAGTTTGCAATTGACAAAGAATATTTAACAGATTTCCACCCGCATATCCTGCTATTTGGGGAGTTTGTCGTAGGGACAATAAAATTTGATATAGATGATGTTCAATATTTTTAGCATTTCTAAAAATAGTTAATAATCTATCTATTATTGGTTTAATAATCAGGGTAATCTGAGTGTTTCTAATATAATCTTTGGCCGTAGCTTCCATTAAAGCATGGCTGATAAATAGTCTAATATTACGAGTGGCAATTTCGTCACAAACCTGTTCAATTAGTTGGTCGGTGATGTATTCCATGACCACAGATTGGAGGGTGAAAAGTGCTGTTCTTTGTTCAATTAGCGATCGCCTCCGTAGAGATTCTAGCGCTTCCATCACTTCCCTTTTGGTCAAGGGACGCACAATATCATTTAGCAATTCGTCTAGAGAAACTAACTCGCGCTTGATTGCTAGCCAATAAATTATTTCTTTTTCGATCTCTGACAACCGCTCAAATTGCTGGTCTAGTAAATTTCGGGTGTCACCAAAAATTATCTCTCCTTCAGCCAGAAAAGCAGCAATATCACCATCAAATAACTCTCGAATTGGCTCAGAAACTAGTTTTAACGCTAAAGGATTGCCGGAATACTTCTCAACTAGCTTGCCCCATTCCTGTTGTGAGCCAAATAACCCTTTATCTTGGAGAATTTCTTGCCCTTCTGTTTTTTCTAAGCCGATTAACGATAATGTTCTGACTGGTGATGCTTCTCCTTCTAAAGGCGCAAATTCTTTTGGTTTTTCGCGAGATGTCAGCACCAAACAGCTTTGATGTGGTTCTTCTCCTACCCGACTAAGTAGTTGACCATAATCTTCGTATTCTTGTTTATATTGTCCGGCGCGATCGCCTTCTTGTAAAATTGTCTCTGTATTATCAAATACCACAAGACAACGATGCTCTCGTAAATAATGAAGCAGCAGCGTTACTTTACCATCTACGCTTTCTGGCAAATTTGTTTCCCTCTCATCAGATAAAAACCCGATCAGTTTCGCCAACATCTCTGCAACGGGTGGCGCATTGCGGAGACTTCGCCAAATCAAATACTCAAAATTCTCCTGAACTTCCTTTGCCAGTTTCACAGATAAAGCAGTTTTGCCGATTCCCCCCATTCCTAATATTGCTACTAGTTGGCAGTTATCTTTAATGAGCCACTGCGTTAACTGAGACAATTCTGCTATACGTCCCCGAAAAAAGCAGACACCAGGCGCTTCACCCCAATCTTGACGGTTTTGGGTAATGGATTTCTCATTGTGTGAAGATGCTTGATACTCAGATTCTATAACTTGCTGTAACTTAGTGAGCTTACCTGGACCGCTACCAGTAACATGAAATTTTTTGTAAACTTCGCTTAATCTTTTGCGTACTGCTTCAGCGCTGATTGCCAATTTTTTTGCGATCGCATTTGGCGATTGTCCCTCAACAGCGTGTAAAAACACCTCTATCTCGCTGCTAGACAAGCACCGTTTTTCGGCTAAAGCCAAAAGAACGTTTTCGGGAATTACACTCATACTCACACAAAGACACACTACACACCAATGTTAGCTCACTATGTGAGTCAAGATTACTCCAAAAAGTGAGTATTCATTGACGAAGGGGACAGTTTTTCTGATTTCCTGTTCCTTCCTTAACTGGATATTTCAGCCAGTTTTAGAGTATCTTATGCTATTTAGATAATTTTCTCTATAGTTTACCTTGACCTAAGTAACTAAGTTACTTTATAGTGAGTTTAACAGTAGAAACCACGGTGACTTAGTAAGGTTACGGGTGAATTAAAGAAACTTAGTGAGTAAGACATAAAGGCAAAGACTGGAACTGCAAATTCTGAAAAAGGCATACAAATTGCCTGTAGGAATTTCGAGGGTTCAATGCGCGTAGTGCGCGTTCTGTGCGATTACGCGCATTGAACGCCTAATTTTTGATATCCAGATTGCCCTGGTAATTCATCAAAGAGCTTAATTTTTCATCAGCCGCAAATATCAAAACCACCTTTGTTAGTATCCCCACTCCACTCAGGAGTAGGACTTTTGTCTACCTTGACTTGGTGGGAGCAAAACTGTGGAGATTCGCTGTTTCCTTAGTGTGGTCGGGGGAGCGCAAACTGCTACCTAGATTCAATCAAAACAGGAAAAAAACTATGAAACCCAGTCTCAAAGATAACGATAATCTGTTGTTCAAGTGGTTTTGTATAGGACTCAAATATTTCTTGCTGGCGCTGCTGGGGCTGGGAATAGCCTTTGTTGTGTCTCACACTTTGGGGGCAAATGCGATCGTTGGGATACTTTTGTCCGCAAGTCTAAGGTCATGGGTTGCGAGGATAGCGATTTTTCTAGTCTGTCTATTTGCGATCGCCATGATGTTCGAGTCTTGGGGTTAAGACTCCTACTGACCAAAATAGCCTTTAGCTGACCTTCACTCAGCTAAAGGCTTCGTAATCTTTTCACTTGGAGATCATATCATGCCCAATAACAACGGCTCTGGGGTAGAAACATGTTCGCCACTTTTAATCATCTTAGTGGCAGGGTCAATTTCTTTGGCGATCGTTAACAAAGCTAATCACCCAGCATATTTTGACATAGTTAAAATAGCTATAGCCTATAGCTTTGGCTCAACCAAGTCTCAAGGAAAAAGTAAATATTCCAATCGCCAGGATGAGGTAGATCGAGACGAGTTGAAATAGCAGATGTAAAGGCAGTAAAAAACAGGTATTTTTTACTGATAGTCTGCCAAAGGTGAGTTGCAGATTATAATTTACTTCTAAAATAGAAGAATGCTGTCAACTCCCACTCAACTATTGCGACTGTCTCAAGGACAACTTAACTTACTAGAAGCTTGTCCGCGTAAATTTCAACATACCTATCTCGAAAAACTCAATTCCCCCGCAAATCCAGAACAAGAAGAACGGCAAACTTTGGGTAGTCGTTTTCACTTGCTAATGCAACAGCGAGAAATGGGTTTGCCAATTGATAGTTTCCTAGAAGCAGATGCTCAACTGCAAAGCTGGATGCTAGGTTTTGCTGATGCAGCGCCAGAAATCTTAACGGCTGCATCTGATAATCAAACTTTTCGTGAAAGCGAACACTACCGCACTCTGCAAGTTCAGAATTATTTGCTCACAGTTATCTATGATTTATTGATTGCAGATAACCAACAAGCTCAAATTCTCGACTGGAAAACTTATCCTAAACCACCCAACAAACGCAAGTTAGAATCCAACTGGCAAACACGGCTTTATCTGTATGTATTCGCAGAAACTAGCGACTATTTGCCAGAAAAGATTTCTATGACTTATTGGTTTGTCCAATCTGAAGGAAAACCACAAAATATTAAATTTAATTACAGTAATGTTCAACACACACAAACAGCAAAGAAACTTAATCAACTGTTAAGTCAGTTAACTAATTGGCTGGAAAACTACCAAAATAACCAGCAGTTTCCGCAAGTTGTGGAGGGTAGTAAAAACTGTGATTATTGTCAGTTTGCCAAACGGTGCGATCGCATCCAATCTACTGAAGAAACAGTGAAATACTCATTGCCAAATTTTGACAGCATTCAAGAAGTCTCATTTTGATTTGATCCGCAGGATTGTTTCGCTAAAACAGATTCCTTATATCTTTAGACTCTTGCGTAAAGTCAAAAAGTAATGTATATTCCTTTGTCTAAATCTAAAGCATTTGCAAGCATTTTTATTAAAAGAGCTAGATTCGGTAAATACTCTTTTTTTTCATTCAATAACAAATTAAGCAATTCAAAATTATTCTTCACTTGCTCAAGGGATTGAAAATACGACCCCATTTTGCCAGGATTAAAATAGTTTCCTGGAATGCCGAAATTTTTACCTAACAAGGGAGATATATCTTTATCCAGTTCATTGAGTAACATATCATAGAGAGGCAACCAATCATAACCAAGTCCAATATCACATTGAGGATTATAATACTTGGTAATTGCAAAATCACCATACTGGCTTATGTCATCTATCTCGATCGTTTCTTTCCAGAAAGAATCTAAAGGTTCGCCTTCATCAGGATATTTCAGGTATGAAAAATTATTATCGATAAAGGTAATCAATTCGTTGCTTTGATTAATAACAAGTGCATTGACTAAGATATCAGCCAACTCTTGAAGAAATCTATCGTAATCAAAGACAAATGCTTTATGCTCCATTGACATTTTTTAAAATTCCTTGTCGCCAAAATTTAACATAGTGCTGTTAGCTGACAAAATAAATCTTCTTAAATAGTTGAGAATCCTAAAAGCCCGTAATCATCTATGTAAATAAATCACAACTTCTAAATTTATGTCAACTTTTGACGAAACTGAAGCAATTTATGTACGCGAATTAGGAATTGATGACATTGCTCTTGTTTACCACTTGGGAGAAGGGTTATTTACCAGTGATTTATATCCCTATTTATACCGTACTTGGGATGAATGGGAAGTGATTGGACTTTATAACACCGATCCAGAATACTGTCTTGTGGCTGAAACAGACGGGGAATTAGCAGGATTCGTTTTAGGAACGATCATCACCAAAGCATCCTGGACTTATGGATATATTTTATGGCTAGGAGTTAGCCCGAAATATCAGCGTCGGGGAGTTGCAGACAAGTTGGTTGATAAAGTCGTCGCCCGAATGATTGAAGATGGGGCGCGGTTTATGTTGGTAGATACTGACCCCACCAATACTTCAGCATTAAAGTTTTTTAACCGCAAAGGTTTTGGTAATACTCGCCAGCATATTTTCTTGTCGATGAATTTAAGCAAGCACGAATATTATGGGAGATTGATTGATTACGAACACCAAAAAGCTGAAAGAGCCGGTTACAAGAGATCGCGTCCTGCAATTCGTGCCCGGAAAGCTGATAGTGTAGCTAATGAAGTTATCCTTAATCCTCTAGTAAATGAATCTCAAATAACTGAGGATCAATCCCCAATCTAACAAAAGTTAGGAGTAGCCCTTTTAATTTGGGTAAAATTTCTGGACGATCATTTATCTTTTCTCCGTGTTCTCTGTGCCTCTGTGGTTCAATAAATTACTTTTAAACCGTAGACGCATAGAAAATGCAGAGAGAAAAGCATGATGGCGATTGTTGATTTTGAATTTAGAGCAAAGTGGCGTGACTTATGTGTATAGAATTTGGGCGGGAAATCTGCGGCAATCTTGACGCTGCAGAATCGCGGGAGTGGTTAGTTACTAACGGTATTGGTGGTTACGCCTCTGGGACTGTGGCTGGTTTGTTGACTCGCCGCTATCACGGACTACTGGTAGCAGCATTAAAACCTCCTTTGGGTCGTACCTTAATGCTGGCAAAACTAGATGAAAATGTCCTGTACGATACTCGTTCTTATTCTCTAGACACTAATCGTTGGGCAGATGGTATTGTCAGTCCCCACGGTTATCAACATATTGAACGTTTTTCTCTGGAAGGTACAATTCCTGTATGGTGTTTTGCTGTTGCCGATGCCTTATTAGAAAAACGGGTGTGGATGCAACAAGGCGCTAATACAACTTATGTCCAATATACTTTGCGTCGTGCCACTCAACCGCTAAAGTTGACGCTCAAAGCAATAGTCAATTACCGCGATTATCACAGCGATACTCAAAGCAATGGTTGGCAGATGTCTATTGAGGAGGTAGAACAGGGGATTTGTGTAACTGCTTATCCGGGTGCTGTACCACTATATCTACTGAGTGATTCACCTAAAGGCGATGCCTACGGCGGCAAGCTACGCAGCGTTTCACGTGTTAGTGTCTCTGTTGTCCACGATTGGTATCATGGCTTTGACTTAGCAGTTGAACGCTATCGGGGATTGAGAGATAAAGAAGACCACCTCCACGCCGCCACCTTTGAAGTTACACTGAATCCTGGGGAAGCGATCGCCTTTGTAGCCAGCACAGAAAAACAACCAAATCTCAATGGTGAAGCGGCACTAAAGTTACGTCGCGCTCAAGAACAGAAGTTAACAGGATTTTGGAAAACTAATCGACCCCTGAAAACTAAGGAATCACCTAGCTGGATCAACCACCTAGTACTAGCTGCTGACCAGTTTCTTGTCGATCGCTCATTGCCAGAAGATCCCTATGGCAAAACCATCATCGCTGGTTATCACTGGTTTAGCGACTGGGGACGCGACACGATGATTAGTCTACCTGGTTTGACAATTTCCACTGGTCGTCCAGAGGTAGCACGCTCAATTCTTCGCACCTTTGCCAGATACGTAGACCAAGGAATGTTACCTAATCGCTTTCCCGATGCGGGTGAGCAACCAGAATATAATACAGTCGATGCTACACTTTGGTACTTTGAAGCAGTCCGCGCCTACTACAGTGCTACAGATGATGATACTTTGCTTGGTGAACTTTTTCCCATACTTGCAGACATCATTGATTGGCACTGTCGCGGTACACGCTACAATATTCATCTCGATGCCGCCGATGGCTTACTTTATGCAGGCGTTGCAGGCGTACAACTGACCTGGATGGATGCCAAAGTTGATGATTGGGTAGTTACGCCCCGAATTGGCAAACCGATTGAAGTTAATGCCCTCTGGTATAATGCTTTACGGACAATGGCAAAGTTTGCGCGTCAGCTTGGTAAACCACACCAAGAATATGAGGCAATGGCAGAGCGGGCAAAGTATAGATTTTCTCGCTTCTGGAATGAAGAGACTAGTTATTGCTATGACGTTCTAGACAGTCCTGATGGTGATGATTCAGCGTTGCGTCCTAACCAAATATTTGCTGTGTCATTACCAGAAAGTCCGCTCACACCTGCCCAGCAAAGGGGTGTGGTGGAAGCTTGCGGGCGATCGCTGCTGACTTCTTATGGGTTGCGATCGCTAGCGCCCGATCGTCCTCAATATCAGGGAGAATACGGTGGTAATCAGTATCAACGTGATGGAGCTTACCACCAAGGAACCGTCTGGGGTTGGTTGTTGGGGCCGTTCGTGTTAGCACACCTGCGCGTCTACAAAAATCCTGAGCAGGCTCGTCAATTTTTGGAACCAATGGCTAATCATCTGACTGCACATGGTGTTGGTAATCTCAGCGAAATTTTTGATGGTGATGCTCCGATGACTCCACGGGGATGTATTGCCCAAGCGTGGACAGTGGCAGAGGTTTTGCGTGCTTGGTTGGCGACAGCGAGTTGATACACCAAACCCTGATCTCTCTGTAAAATCGATTTTGTCAAGAATTTTTAAGAAATTAACATCCTTCAGAAAAGGAAAGACGTAATGCTGAAGTAATCCTCAAAAGTTTATAGACACGCTTTAGTGTTAGGAGGAAATTATGCCGTCAGGAATGATGATCGAAGGCAAATGGACAACCAATGGGAATAAATCAGATCCCAGCGGTAAGTTCACTGAGACGCCGACAACGTTTCGCGATCGCATAACCGCCGATGGTTCTAGTGGGTTTAAGGCAGAAGCAGGACGCTATCACCTCTACATTTCCTTAGCCTGTCCGTGGGCGCATCGCACTTTAATTATGCGAGAAATCAAAGGTTTGAATGATGCCATCTCAGTCTCTATCGTCGATCCGATTATGAGCGACAAGGGATGGATGTTTTCTGAAGCACCGGGAGCTATTCCTGACTGGGTGAACCACACTCAATATTTGCAAGAGATTTATCTGAAAGCCGATCCCAAATACACAGGACGAGTTACTGTTCCGGTGTTGTGGGATAAGCAAACTCAAACGATCGTCAATAACGAATCTCGCGAAATCATGCGGATGTTTGATGTAGAGTTTGGGGAATTGGCAACACAAAAAATAGACTTATACCCACGCGACCTACAGCATCAGATTGATGAAACGATTGATGCAATTTATCTGCCAATCAATGCTGGTGTATATCGTGCTGGTTTTGCGACTTCGCAAGCAGCCTATGAAGATGCGGTAACAGAACTTTTCGAGAGTTTAGATCGATGGGAAGCCATTCTGAGCCAGCAGCGGTATTTATGCGGCAATCAACTCACCGAAGCCGATATTTGTATGTTTGTTACTTTGTATCGCTTCGACTCAGTGTATTACAGTCACTTTAAATGCAATTTGCGGCGAATTATCGACTATCCAAATCTCTGGAATTATTTACTAGACCTCTATCAGCGTCCTGAGTTCAAAGCGACTTGCAATCTAGACTATACCAAGCGCGGCTATTACATGAGTATGACTGATATTAATCCAAATCAAATTGTGCCGAAGGGGCCAATTATTGATTTTGACCAACAGCACGATCGCGTAGGCGTAGCCCGTCGTAGACATCGCTTCACTAAAACGTCTCCTGAGAAGTTATCGCTCCCTATTCATAGAAAATAAATTGCACAATCTAACTGGAGTAACACCATGAGCCTTGTATCAGGTATCCACCATGTTGCAGTGGTGACAGCAGATATCGACCGCTTTATCGACTTCTATACTGATGTATTCGAGATGCCAGTAATTTTTCAAGAGACGACCCCAGCTTTTCGTCACGCACTTCTGCTAGCTGGATCGCAGAGCGTACTTCACGCAGCAGAAATGCCTAATAATATTCATAGTTCTGGATTGCCGGATACGTTTGCACGAGGACACATCGACCACCTAGCTTTGAATGCGCCAACAGAATCAGCGTTCCAGATTATCCGCCGCAAACTGATAGATCGAGGTGTGAGTGATGGCGCGATCGCCGACCTTGGACCAGTACTTAACTTATCATTTTCCGATCCTGATGGTATGCATATTGAAGTTTGCCTCATTGTCGATGCTTCACTCCAGGGTTTTCACCAACCGCGGCCATATCTAGAGACTATCAACCAATAGGTTGAAGTTAGCATTAGTCCCCTTCGCTGTTTGTAGTTAATTAATAGTGTCGATTTGCGATCGCATTCAGAGAAAATAATCATGATTTATCATATTTTGCTCGCAGCTAATTGTTTTGCCCAATATAAAGGGTGTCCCTATGACTGAAATCGAAATTTACAGTGCGGCTTTGTGTCCCTTCGCACACCGATCGCGCTTAACCATGACCGAAAAAGGCGTTCCTTTTAAGATCGTCGAAATCGACTTGCAAAACAAACCTGCCAATTTTCTAGAAATTTCTCCCTATGGCAAGGTGCCTGTTCTCAAGCATGGTGATATTAGGGTGTGGGAATCTAGCATTATTAATGAGTATCTGGATGAAATATTTCCCGAACCACCTCTGTTACCCAAAGAGCCGATTCAGCGTGCCCATGCGCGGATTTGGATTAACTTTGCTGATACCCGATTGTTCGCTGCTTCTGGCAAATTGTTACATAGCCGAGATCCTCAACAGCAGGCAGGGTTATTACAAGAGTTAGCCGAACACTTGCTATTTATCGAACATGAAGCATTGCACAAATTGTCAGATAGCGCTCCCTACTGGCTTGGGTCGGAGATTAGTCTAGTCGATCTGACTTATTATCCTTGGTTCGAGCAGCTAAATGTATTAGAGCATTTTTTAGGCTTCCAATTACCACCGGGACTCGATCGGCTCAAACAATGGTGGGCAGCCGTAGCAAATCGTGAATCCGTGCGCGCGATCGCCAATCCTCCTAAGTTTTATATCGAACATTATGCTCGATTTGCTCAATGAGAGCAAAGCTTAGACACTAACCGTTCTCTTAAATATCATATACAGTAATCCGCATTCCTCGAATGCAAAGTTTACCAAGGATCAAGAACTATAAATAGAGAAGGATAAAGACGCGATCGCTTTAACATAATAACATCCAAATCTGATTCTCTCTCGCCCAAATAAAAAAGGCTTGTTGTTACCATCCTCCCTTAGAATCAATTTCGAGGATGAAAATTTTTAAGGTAATTCTCAGCAGAAATTAATTTAATTACTAGGAAATGCATTTACATTATTATTAGACAAGAATTCGCGGATTTGAGATGGCAATTAAATAAAAATTTTAGTAATCTTTTTGAAATGGCTGCACTTTTCACTGTAGGTATGCAACAGAGGTAAGTTCAAATCAGCTATAACTAAAGATGTAGTGGTTAACAGTAACTTTACATTTACCAGTCTGATTTTGTTTTTCCGACCTTATTAAACATCTAAAACGCAACCGAAACAGTGAAGCAAACCATAAAAGTTGGGATAAATATAGATCCATTTTCCTTACAATCACGCCTCACGGTTGGTATTGCATCATTTTCAGCTTTGGTATTAGGTAGCCTTGCTACATGGACTAGCTGGAAAATGCAGCAAATTTTAGTTGATAGTCATAAATATAATATAGAACAAATTGCCAAGCGCTTGCCGCAAGATGTGCAAATTTATAGTGAAATGATGCAACCTGAAACTGGGTTGCAAAAGGCTATTAATAATTTGGCAAATACCAACATATTATTATGGCTAAAAAGTCCTGATAATAAAATTTTAGCAAAATCTACCACTTTGGATTTATTATCTGATACTACTGTAGCTGAATTAATGACTCTGACAAAGATGCCGATTAAACCACAAGTTTACAAAGTGAACCAAAGCTACTTTGTTTTATGTGGTAGTTCTGTACAAGTGCAGGGTAAGTTACTGGGTGAGTTATTTGTAGTCAAGGATATTACCCGCGAACAGAGAATGTTTGTGGTAATGGTGCAAAGTTTAGGTATTACTAGTATTTTGGCAATTATTGTTTTAACTGCTGCGATCGCATTTTACATTAAGCGTTCTCTGCAACCTCTGCGCCAGCTAAATCAAATGGCTTCTGTGATTTCTGCTGAAGATTTAGGACAAGCGCAGCTATATCTTGAGAATGCACCCAGTGAAGTTAAAGAATTAGCTCAAACTTTAACCATGCTGTTATCGCGCCTTTCCCAATCATGGGAGCAAGAGCGAGAATTTGTGAGTAATGTTTCTCATGAATTACGCACACCTTTAACAATTGTACATGGATATTTACAAAGCGTATTGCGAAGGCAGAATAACCTAACCCAAACTCAACAAGAAGCTTTAGAAACTGCGGCATCGGAAGCTGAACGCACTATCCGTCTGCTACAAGATTTACTTGATTTAGCACGTGCAGATAGCGGTTACTTATATTTTCAAATGAAATCTTATGTGCTGAATGACTTGGTTGAAGAAGTTGTCATGATGGCAAAAAAATATAGCGATCGCACAATTACAATCGAATCAGAAATTTATCCAATTGAGATCAAAGCAGATTATAGTCGCTTTAAACAAGTATTATTAAATTTAATTGATAATGCCATTAAGTATTCTGACGCTGATACACCCATAATTTTTAAGTTAAACCAGCTTCAATATCGGGCTATTATTCAAGTTTGTGACAAAGGTTATGGCATTCCTTTGCAACAGCAAGCACGGATATTTGAGAGATTTTACCGTGTAGATGAATCTCGCTCTCATATTACTGGAGGTTGTGGTTTGGGCTTATCTATTGTTAAGACTCTTGTAGAAGGTATGGGGGGTACTGTAAGTGTAGAATCAAAGTTAGGAGAAGGGAGTATGTTTACAATCAGCTTACCTACATATAGTAATTCTATGTGATTGCAAGACTCAGATCCCCAGGTTCTAGATTTGATTGCAGATATAGTACAGATGATAGAGAAATTTGGTGTTGCTCAATTCCAAGATGAAAATGATTTTGCGTGATTTCAAAACCTCTGTAGATACTTGGCAATCAAACATTTCTACATCTAATCAGCAATGCTAGAAATTTAAACATCGGGTAATCTATTTGGAAGTCACCCCGTTTCCTGTAAGAATAAAGACAGCCCTCGTTTAACTGGCAAAGCAGGTTTGGGTTTATCGATTGTGAAACACCTAACCAAAGGTATGGGAGGTAAAATTGCCATCCTTGTAAAGCCAGGTTATGGTAGCACTTTTATTCTCACATTACCTGCTTTAGGAGCAAAAATATGACAGCACATATCCTTTTGGTGGAAGATGAAGTCAAACTGGCGCGATTTGTCGAATTAGAACTTAATAGCGAAGGATACCGAGTAAGTGTTGCCCATGATGGCATTGCAGGCTTGACTCTGGCACGAGACTCCTCACCAGATTTAGCAATTCTGGATTGGATGCTTCCAGGGTTGACAGGTTTGGAAATTTGTCGGCGTTTGCGAACAACAGGTAGTACAGTACCAGTGATTTTGTTGACAGCAAAAGATGAAGTGAGCGATCGCGTCGCCGGATTAGATGCAGGAGCCGATGATTATGTAGTTAAGCCATTCAGCATTGAGGAATTATTAGCTAGAATTCGCGCTCATCTCCGCCGCACGCAAGAAACAGACGAGGATTTGTTACAATTTGAAGATTTAAGCTTAAATCGGCGCACCCGTGAAGTATTTCGGGAAAAACGAAGCATTCAGTTAACAGCAAAAGAATTTGACTTATTAGAATATCTCCTTTCACATCCCCGTCAAGTATTTACTAGAGATCAAATTTTAGAGAAAGTTTGGGGTTACGACTTCATGGGTGATTCTAATATTATTGAAGTATATATTCGTTATTTGCGACTTAAGTTAGAAGAAAATAATGAAAGACGTTTGATTCATACAGTCCGTGGTGTAGGCTATGCACTACGGGAGTAATCGTAATAACGTGGTGATTTCGAGAAAAGCAACATATTCAAGATAAAAGAGAATTATGAAGAAAAAATGGGCTGTTAAACGACTGACAGTAAATCTCACAACCGAGGAAATGAAGAAACTTGAACAATACTGTACTCTCACAGGAAGACCAGCAACAGATGTAATTCGAGAATTGCTCCGAAGTCTTGAGGTTGACAATGCTGAAAACTCTGAGATGGGAACAGCAGACTCAAAAATCACTGTTGGCAGTTCGTCAAAATCACACTAACTATCGACTCGAATATAGCAGACTTCTTGCAGAAGTGGGGTAAAGGGGAAAGGATGGAATTTTCCCTTTCCCTTTAACCTTTCCCCAATATCTTGCAAAAGTAAATTTTGCAAGATGTCTAGCGTTTCCTAATCAGAATCAGCTACAGCTTAACCTCACCCCCAACCCCTCTTTTCAGCAAGGAGAGGGGTTGGGGGTGAGGTTTTGATATGTACTTTATGCACCTGGGAACTTCTATATCCCGCCAAATTAACGCCTTTACGCCTTTTACCTTTCCTATGTCTTAACAAGCATCGATTGTGGGCATCATAATCCCAGCCCGACTACATCAGCTAGCAGCCAGAAAACTATTTGGCAGCAAGTTCTACATTTACAAATATAGTATCAAGCGATGGTATATAGTTTTAGACCTTATCTCTTTGTTTCTCGATCTAGTTTGTACGCTGTATTTCTTTTGGGATGCCTACAGATTCAATTAGGAGTAATCTGTAGCGTAGGTATTTGGATATTATCAGAAGCTAAATTACAAGCAGCCCAAGCACATCAGACCTGGAAATCACCTTTAGGATTGACTGAGCAAGTCACCACAGTAAATCCTGAGTCAGCAGAGCAATACTCTAAACCACTCCCCTATCGATTAAAACCAACACCTATTTTGCTGGCGGCACCCGAAAACTTCAATCCTGATTTGCGATTACCCCCATCGCTACCCGAACCACTACAGCAGAATTCTAGTCCACCACCGCTACCCGAACCACCACAGCAGAATTCTAGTCCGCCACCGCTACCCGAACCACCACAGCAGAATTCTAGTCCACCAACAACTTCCACCAAACCAAAAACGCCAGATCCAGTTTTGGAAAGTATTGATACAGACTATCACTATGAGACAGACAACTTTGGTCAAACTAATTTTTTCCTAGAACCAACAGTTCAGTTTCGATTGAGAAATGGCAATAAAATATTTTTCAAGACAGGTTTTAACCTCTTTGAGCAACGTGGTGTTGAATCAATTACCAATTTTCCCTTGCAAGTTGGATGGCAAGGGAAAATTGGACAAGTGACTCTACAAACAGCAGCTGGAGTCGATGTGTTCAATCGTTTACCCACAGCTATCAATCTTAATGTTAAGGTGGATGCTCCCATTTCGCCCCCGCGAGTTTCGTCATCAGGTCGATTGCTATCGGCAGCAATAATATCAGGTAATTTAGAACAAGGGCCTTATAAATCTAATGCTCGAACTTTAGACAATCAAATTACTGCTTGGCGATTTGGGCCTGATTTATACTGGCAGATTGACCGTAATACCAGCTTATTTTCGTCATTGCGTTTGGGTAATTACAATGATGGTAATTCCGAGGTGCAGTCTTTTAGTAGGTTAGAGCGCAAGTTCGGACAATTTTCTTTGGCAGCTAACTTATTTACTTGGAGTTACGATCGCGATTTAGAACGCACAAGCGGTTATTTTTCTCCACCAGATTTCTTAGTTTACAACGGTGAGGTAGCTTGGGAGGGAGATATTGCACAATTCTTACGCTGTCGCCTTGCTGCCAACTTAGGACGGCAGCGACTTAAAGGAGAATTTGACAACGCAAATACCTATCAAACACGCTGTACGGTAAAACTGTCGCCCAGTATAGAAGCAGACTTGGGCTATAGCTTTAGTAATGTCCGCAATCAAGAAACCGGCGGAAGCGCCTACGGTGGTAATTCCTTCACAGGACAGTTGCGGGTCAAATTTTAACAAAAAAGAATTCAGGAGTCAGAATTCAGAATGAATATTAGAATCAAGCGCGCTATATATTTTTGATTTTTTGATTTTTTGAAAATTATAAACTTTGACTATCCAAGGATTCTTAATTTTAACTTCTAACTCCTGGACTCTGAATTCCGAATTCTGTTTTTAAAATTCAAAATGGTATAAGGCTGGAGAATGAAAGCACCATTACCTGATAACGAAACACAGCGAATCGAATCTCTTTTGCAGTATAAAATACTCGACACTCCTTCGGAAGCAGCCTTTGACGACCTCACCCATTTAGCCTCGTATATTTGTGGAACTCCCATTGCCTTAATCAGCTTAATTGATACTAATCGTCAGTGGTTCAAGTCAAAAGTTGGTTTGGATGCCTTACAAACACCCCGCGATTTGGCATTCTGCGCCCATGCTATTCTGCAACCTGAAGTTTTTGTTGTACCTGATGCCACAGAAGACGAAAGGTTTGCGACAAACCCGCTAGTCACTTCCGCTCCAAATATTCGATTTTATACTGGTGTACCACTGACTAACTCTGAAGGATATGCACTAGGAACACTTTGTGTAATCGATCGTGTACCAAGAAACCTTTCTCCAGAACAACTTGAAGCATTACGAATTATTGGTCGTCAGGTAATTAAGCAACTAGAAATGCGCCGCAATTTAGCAAGTTTGGTATTGGCAAGTGATACACGCAAACAGTCCCAGAAGGCACACAAACAATTTTTTCAAAGAATAGCTGGAGGGTTTGGGTTAGCATCGGCAATTTTAGTTTTGATTGGCGTGATTTCTTATCAAAACACACACAGGTTGATTGATACGAATAATCAGGTACAAAGAACTCAAGAGAAAATCAATCAACTAGAAGAATTACTGTCTGAGATGAAAGATGCTGAGACTGGACAACGCGGTTACATCCTCACTGGACAAGAAAGTTATCTAGAACCTTATCAAGCAGTAGTTGGAAACATCGATCGCAAAATTGTAGAACTGAAAGATTTAATCGCAGATCAACCTAACCAACAAAAGCAGTTCGCAACCCTTGAATCTCTGATAGCTGCAAAACTTGCCATACTCAAGCAGACTATATACCTGCGTCAAAATCAGGGATTTGAGGCGGCGTTGCAGGTAATTCAGACAAATCAAGGAAAACATCTCATGGATGATATCCGCAAGATCGTCCATGAGATAGAAAATCAGGATAGAGAGTTGCTTCAACAGCAGTCACAAGCTGCAAAAGCCACTGCTAACAACACAGTTTTGACACTGGCGATCGCGATTTGTCTAAGCTTTTTGATTCTGGCTATAGTTTACTACTTTATTTACCGTGAAGGAAAAGAGCGGAAATTAACAGAGGAAACACTCAATCAAGAACGCAACTTTATCTCAGCAGTCCTTAATACAACCAGCGCTTTAGTAATAGTTCTTGACACGAAAGGGCAAATCGTTCGCTTCAATCAAGCTTGCGAACAAATTACTGGTTACTCATTTGATGAGGTGAAAGGAAGGCATTTCTGGAACCTGTTTCTACTTCCTGAACAGGTAGAGTCGGTTAAAGCAGTTTTTGAGCAGTTGCGATCTGGTGAAGCGCCCAAAGAATACGAAAACTATTGGGTAACTAAGGATGGCAGTCGACGGCTTATTTCTTGGACTAACACTACTTTGAAAGATTATGAGGGGCACGTTGAATACATTGTTGCTACAGGTATTGATATCAGCGATGTCTTTGAAGAACTTCGCTTACGCCAACGAACTGAACAGCATCTGAAAGCAGAGTACGTTACAACCCGGATCTTAGCAGAGTCAATCACAATCAACGAAGCCATGCCCCAAATCTTGCAAGGAATCTGCGAAAGTTTGGGATGGGATTTTAGTGAATTTTGGATGGTAGATGGGCGAGCAAATCTACTGTCTTTGCTAAATTCATGGTATAAAATCTCCTTTGAGATGCAAGAGTTTGACATCCTCAGTCGGCAGATTACATTTGCACCAGGAATTGGGCTGCCTGGGCGTGTCTGGGCTAGTCTTGAACCTGTTTGGATCGCTGATGTAGTTAAAGATCGGAGTTTTATCCGCTCTCAAATCGCTGCCGAAGCAGAACTGCACGGAGCTTTCGGTTTCCCGATCCGTAGTGGTAAAACAATCATCGGTGTTATTACCTGCTTTAGCCATGAAATCCAGCAAGCTGATCCGAATTTGGCAAAGGTCATGAATTTGATTGGCGAGCAAGTAGGGCAGTTTATTGAGCGCAAGCAGGCAGAAGAACAACTTCAACGCCAAAACTTGCGATCGCAATTATTTACTGAAATCACCCTTAAGATTCGTCAGTCTTTGCAAATCAAAGAAATTCTCCAAATCACTGTCACCGAAGTTCAAAAAATTCTCCATAGCGACCGAGTTTTGATTTATCAGCCTTTGGCTGATGGCTCTGGAGCTACCGTGGTTGAGGCAGTAATTTCTGGCTGGCTAGCAATTAAAGAGAAAGAGCTAGTCAATGCTTACTTTCAAGCTGAATACATCCAGCAGTACTATCTACAACAGTACCGTCAAAAACCGAATCTGGGGCTTGCTGACTTGGATATAGCTGAAGTCCAAAAAAACTATCTCGAATTACTACAACAATTTGGAGTCCAGTGTAATTTAGTCATACCCATTCTTGTCAAAGAAGAACTCTGCGGTTTGCTGATTGTCCATCAGTGCGGCAGTTCCCGCCAATGGTCTAGTTTTGAAACTCATCTTCTACGGCAAATAGCTGACCAAGTAGGTATTGCCTTAGCCCAAGCCCAAATGTTAGATGCAGAAACTCAACAACGACGAGAACTCGAAATTGCTCGTCACCAAGCTGAATTAGCCTCCCAAACCAAAAGTGCCTTTTTGGCCAACATGAGCCATGAAATTCGGACTCCCATGAATGCTGTGCTGGGGATGACAAGCTTAATGTTAGAAACTCCCCTAAATTCCGAGCAGCGGGATTTTATGGAAACAATTCGCATTAGTGGCGATGCTCTCTTAAGCCTGATCAACGAAATTTTGGATCTTTCCAAACTAGAGGCTGGGGAAATGGCACTAGAAACTCTAGATTTTGACTTATCTACTTGTGTAGAAGAAGTATTAGAATTATTGGCTCCCTCAGCCCATCATAAGGGATTAGAAATTGCAGGATTAATTTACAGCAACGTCCCCACCCACCTCCAAGGCGATGCCGGCCGCTTGCGACAAATTCTTATGAACCTGATTAGCAATGCAATCAAGTTCACCAGCAAGGGTGAGGTAGTATTACGAGCAGAATTGCGATCGCTTTCCTTGACTACAGCCACCATCTATTTTGCGATCTTAGATACCGGTCTTGGCATTACCCCTGAAGATCAATCCAAACTCTTTAAGCCATTTACCCAAGTAGATGCTTCCACCACCCGAAAATATGGCGGCACAGGTTTGGGATTAGCCATCTGCAAGCAACTGGTAAGCTTGATGGGAGGAGAAATGGGCGTAGAAAGTCGCTTGGGGAAAGGATCTAAGTTTTGGTTTGAAATAACTCTCGCCAAGCAACTCGATCCTATTTCTTTAAAAGGCGAACGCGAACTTTTGCTCAATCGGCGCTTGTTAGTAGTGGATGATAATGCTACTAATCGCAAAATCATCTACCATCAAGCTACCCGTTGGGGGATGCTGGTGGATCAAGCTGCTTCGACTACTACTGCTCTCAAAGCTATTCAGGAAGCCGCCAAGCAAAAAAATTTCTATGACATAGCTGTGATTGATATGCAGATGCCAGAAATAGATGGCATGACTTTAGGAGAACAAATTAAAGCAAATTCAGCGATCGCTGGGCTACCTTTAATTATGCTTACCTCTACTAATCAACGCGATGAAATTCAACGAGCGCTAAAAATAGGATTTGCGGCTTATTTAGTCAAACCTATTAAGCCATCCCGACTCCTCGATACCATCATGACTATTTTAGGAACGCAGCCAGAAGAAGAGACAGAAGTCACAATTCAGGAGTTAGAAGTCAGAAGTCAGGATTTAAAACTGAAAAATTCTGAAAACAACCGCAACTATTATTCTCCTGACTCTCCCAAACTTAGAATTCTCTTAGCTGAAGATAATTTGGTGAATCAGAAAGTTGCTTTGAAACAACTCCAAAGTCTGGGTTATAGCGCTGATGTTGCTGGTAATGGGAAAGAAGTTTTGCAGTTATTAGAAAAAATTCCCTACGATTTAATTCTGATGGATTGCCAAATGCCAGTTCTCGATGGTTTAGAAACCACAAAAGAAATTCATCGTTGGCAAGAAAGCTACTTTGCTAGTGGTTATCGTCCGGTGGTAATTGCAATGACAGCTAATGCCATGAAAGAAGACCAGCAAATGTGTCTAGATGCCGGAATGGATGACTATTTGAGCAAGCCAGTAATCAAAGAAAATTTGGCGGCAACGCTAGAGCGTTGGGGAAATGTGATATTCGACGCAAAAGAAACAACTATCACAGAGCAAACAGTTTCTACAACAGATGTCGGTGTAGTTAACCTCCCAATTGATTGGGAACGCTTACACCAACTCTCAGAAAATAACCCAGAATTTGAATTGGAACTACTGCAAATATTTGTTGAGGATATTCAACCTCGTCTAGAAGTCATTAAAATAGCGATCGCCGCTTATGACTTTGAGCAAATTATACTCCAAGGGCATCAAATTAAAGGTGCTAGTGCCAATATGGGAGTTACAACCATGCATCTGGCCGCTGAAAAACTAGAACAACTAGCTTATAAGCAAGAGCGTCGAGGTTCTAGTAACTTAATCGTAGAGTTAGAAGACTTTATTAAACGCATTCAAGAGTTTTTGAACCGTAAAGATAGTAATGCCACAACCTTAACTAATAATAATATTTATTAATAAACTAACTGGATCGTTTTTTCTGAGTAACTTATGAAAAACACTTATTTTATATTTCGCATTACTCATTTCCTATTTTTCAGATAGAAATTGTAACCGATTGGGAATAATAACAAAGTATATTCGGTGAGTTAGCTGCATCATCAGCTAAGAATTTTTAGCCTAAATGTCAGTTAAATGCATCATCTATTATGATTCCCAAAAAGTGAGGTTTTCCTAATGAGTCAGATGAGTAGAGACGATGTACGAGAAAGACTTGGTAATATCGATCAGATCCGCGATATTATTCTTGGAACACAGCTAAGAGAGTACGAAAATCGATTTAGCAAGCTGGAGTCAGATATATCTCTCCTGCAACAACAGACGCGATTGCATGTCGAGCAACTCAAGTCCAACTTTTCTGCCGAACTAAAAGCGGGATTTGAGTCGCTGGATAAAAAGCTGAAATCACTGAACCTCGCAACTCAAGAAGAAACTCTTGACTTACGGCAACAGGTTGATAGACTTAATAAAAAGTTTTCTAGCAGCGTTCAGTCGCTTGATGAAACCTTAGATAGCCAAACTACCTCGATTCGAGATGAAATCTTTCAAACTAAAGTCCAATTACAAGATGATGTTACGGCATTACGGGATCTAATTTTAGAAGAAATAGATCGACGCTTCTCACAACTGACAGACACAAAAGTTTCTAAAGACGATATGGCTGAAACTTTGTTTGCCTTGGGAATGCGTCTGAAAGAAACTGAATTTATTCCTAAATTGCGAGAAGCAGCCAATGAACGCAGCGATGAATATACTGCTGTACCGCTTCTAGAAACTACAAAGTTATCAAAAGTAAGTGTTAACTCACTCTAACAGTACAGCAGAATCACATTCATAATAAAGTCAGAAAGTAAAGAGAGATGAAGGAGATAATAACTCCAAACTCCTAACTCAGCACGGGCGCAACGCCCCGCTACCTCTAACAGCACTCTAAAAAGGATAACTCAGGTGGAAAATTCGGTTTCTCAATCTGTTGAGTTGAAGTCAGAAACAGCTGTGCAGCTTGACAATTTGCTGCATTTGCTTATCGATCTCAAAATTATCGAATCCCCTGAGCAATCTCCTTTATTACCATCAGAAACTGATAATAGTAATGAGTATATTCCAGAAGAAATCGAATTACTGCAACTTCCTTCAGTGACATTAGAAGTATGTGAAGCTTATTTAGAGTCGGATTTTAATTTTCCTCAAGATATATTGAATTACTCACAAACTACTCAAGAAGAATTAGAAGAATCTATTGAAATATTTACAGAATTTGAGGAAAAATTAGACAACTCAGAAGATGCATTGCAAAAATTACGGGATATATTAGTCGGATATGAACTAGCAGAAATAAACAATATTACAGATAAGTTGGAACAAAAATTAACAAAAATAGAGCATCAAATTTACGATCATAAAGAGTTAATAAATTTACTACTACCGTGGATTTCTGAGCTTTTAAGACTGAAGATTACAGAGTCGAGAGAGGAAATTGTCCAAATAATTGCTTCGATCATTGATGAGACTATCCGCAGTCGCACTGAACAGGATAAAGTTAGCATGAGTACAGCGATCGCACCTGTAATTCCTCTAGCCATTTCCCAGCAAATTATTATAGCTCCAGAAGAAGTTTCAGATGCGATCGCTCCGGCAATGGGACGAGCCATAAAAAAGCAAATTGAAATTGAGCAGAATATTGTGGTGGATGCACTCTACCCAATTATTGGTAGTACCATAGCCAAATATATGGCAGAGACAATCCGTGCCATTAACCGACAAGTTGAAGAAACCCTTAGTGTTGAAGGCGTTAAACGTAAAATTCGTGCCAAGCTACAGGGAGTTTCGGAAGCAGAATTAATTCTTAAAGAAGCTCTGCCATTTACAATTCAAGCCATTTTCTTGATTCATAAAACATCTGGTTTAGTTATCTCAGATATTCAGCACTCTCATGTAGAGCAGCTAGAGGCTGAAATGGTAGCAGGAATGTTGACAGCAATTCGTAGCTTTGCCAATGATTGCATCAATCAATCTGGAAGCATAATAGAATTAGATGCAATTGAATATGGAACATCAAAAATCATTTTAGAAGTTGCAGGATACTGTTATTTAGCGATTATTGTACGAGGAGACCCAAGCAAAAACTTTATTTGGAAAATGCGGCAAGTCTTCAGCACAATTATTAAAAAGTATGGTAATTTAATTGAAAGATTTGACGGCGATCCAGATTTAATTCCTTTTGAAATTAATACACTTCTAGAAGAACTAAAAAATTCAGGTATTCAGGATAAAAAGAAAGCGAAAATCTCGCCGCTACAAATATTAGTCTTAACAGTTATAAGTACCATTTTCATTCCTTGGGGTATTTGGCAATACCGTAGTGGAGTTATACATTCCATTGAAAATCAAACTTCGTTGGCTTTAACTTCTGTTCCAGAGCTAGCTGTATATCGGCTCAATGTACAAGTAGAACACAATAAATTAAAATTAACAGGACGATTACCTAATCAGCTTCTTCGCCAGAAAGCCGAGCAAACCGCCAAAATAACCTCTCCTAATTGGTTGGTTGACAATCAAATTTTATTAGTAGAAGTACCAGCAGATCCTGTATTAGCTGCTGCTGAAGTCAAACGAGTCACAACAGTTTTAAATCAGACTAACGACATAGCAATTTCCGCTCAATATATCGCTGGTAAAGTAGCTGTTGAAGGAACTGTCAACCGAATTGCAGATGCTCAGATTATTGCGAATGCATTTGCACAAATTCCCGGCGTAAAATATGTATCTAGTGCAGTGCGAGTAGAACCCCCACAGATTGAAGTTCGATTTTACTTTCAACCCAACTCAGCGAGTTTAATGAAAGCAGATACAGCACATAAGATTCAACAGGTTAAGTTTTTCCTTAATCAGCAGCTAAATAAGCATTTAAAAATCATTGGTTATAGTGACCGTACTGGCGCGAACAAATCTCCAAAATTGGCACTGGCGCGAGCAAAGGCTGTACAACAAGCACTGATTAAATTAGGCATTGAGCCATATCGCCTACAGGTCATTGGTAGGACAAATTTACCACCAGGAATTGATGAAACTCAACCCTTATGGTTAAGCCGCTGTGTCGCTCTAGAAGCGATAAACAAGTAATTTTAAGTTTATAGTAGTTATGATTTTGATAAAACATTCTCTATTTTTCTTCAACCATGTCTACAATCTCTAAAAAAATATGCTTATTTGGTGATTTTGGTGTTGGTAAAACTAGTCTGATTCGCCAATTTGTAGAGTGTCAGTTTAGTGATGAATACCTTTCAACTGTAGGAGTAAAAATCTCTCGTAAATTGGTTTACTTTCCTGAAACAGACCCACATTTTGAACAAAAATTACAGTTGATAATTTGGGATATTGAAGGTAGTAATAAGTTTAAAGCAGTTGCTAAAAATTATTTTCAAGGTTCTAAAGGTGCTGTGATAGTCGGCGATGTGACACAAGCTGAAACGCTCAATCATATCCAGGAGCATATTCAAACTTTTTTAGCTGTTAATCCTAACAGCTATATTGTTGTTGCACTGAACAAATCAGATATGATTGCAGCCGAATATTTAGAAAAAATTCGGCAAATGCATCAATTTACCAATCAAGTTAATATATTAGACACTTATGTAACTTCAGCTAAAACTGGCAATAATGTTGATAAAATATTTCAAGCTTTAGCTACTCGTTTAATTTAATTAAGATGAATTCATTTTTTACAAACCTATTATCTGTATGTGGTATTGAATATTTGATAATTGATGAAAACTTCAAGATTCTAGAGATGTCTTTGGGATTACATCATTTTGCCGATCTTCCTAATGAAGCAAAACTAGGTCATGATGTTCGGATTGTGTTTCCAGAATTAGAGGGACTAGAAGATGTTTTTGATGCAATTCTCCAGGGAGAACAAGATAATTTTGAATTAAAAGGAATTATGCGATCGCAAGATACGCCTTCTCCTTTATATATTGATATTCGTATTACTAATAATCTCCAAGAAGACCATTCTAGGAATCGACTAACCATTGCTGTCGAAGATGCTACAGAACGGATGGTGCTTGAGCAATCTTTATTTCAAGGTGCAAATGAAGCAAATCTTTTATTACGTAACTTAAAGGCTTCTAAACAATACATTGACCAAATTGTAACATCAATGGCGGATGCCTTGTTAGTGACAACGCTATCAGGCGAGATAAAAAAAATGAATTATGCCGCACAAATTTTATTACAATACAACGAAATAGAACTCATCGGTCAACCGATCGCAAAAGTTATTGGAGAAGCCAATAAATATCCATTGATAATTGACGATCTTGATATATCCCACAGTCAAGACATAAATTTTTTAGTAAAAGAAGTAGAAACCGTTTGTTATACCAAAAGTGGTAAAACAATTCCCGTAGCTTTTTCGTCCTCAATTGTAAAGACAGAAATTGAACATTTTCAAGGTTATGTTTACATTTTGCGAGACATGACTGAACGAAAGCAGGCAGAACTTGCTAAACAAGAATTCTTAGCAATGATTAGCCATGAAGTTCGGACTCCGATTGCATCGGTAATTGGTATGGCCGGTTTGTTGCAATACACTGAATTGACTGCTGAACAGCAAGATTTTGTTGAAACCATTTACACCAGTGGAAATTCCTTACTCAAAATTATTAACGATTTCCTTGACTTCTCCAAAATCCAATCGGGTAACTTAGAACTCGAAGAAGAACCTTTTGCTTTGCAAAATTGCATTCATGAGGCTCTTTATCTGCTTGCGCCTACAGCTAGAGAAAAAGGTTTAAAACTCACATTTTTAGATAGTCCTCAACTTCCTACTACGATTGTGGGGGATATCACCAGACTGCGCCAAGTCTTGATTAATTTAATCAGTAATGCGATTAAATTTACCGAAACTGGAAGTATAGAAGTTTCAGTTATAACCCGCAAGAGTAGCGATATTAATCATTCTTCTGCTGCAAATCCTGATGAAATTCAGTTTAGTATTAAAGATACAGGCATTGGAATTCCACGCGATCGCCTAGAGCGTTTATTTAAAGCTTTCAGTCAAGTTAACTCCTCCATTACTCGACAGTATGGCGGTACTGGCTTAGGTCTTGCTATCTGCAAGCAACTGTGCGAGTTAATGGGTGGCAGAATTTGGGTTGAAAGTGAGCTGAATGCAGGTAGTACATTTTACTTTACGATTGCCGCTTCTGTTATTCCAGAGGAGTCAGCAGGAGCCAGTGTGGTCTTCTCCCAACAGGAGATACCAAAAGCGGTCGAGTCTTCACAAGTGGAGCAACTGGCGTTCAAGAGTCAGGAGTTATTCTTATTGTCCCCGGATAAGAGCGTCTTTGCGTCCCCTCCTTCCCCGTCTCCTGACCTATATAAATTAAGAATTCTTTTAACTGAAGATAATCTGGTGAATCAGAAAATAGCCTTGAAGCAACTCAAAAGCCTGGGCTACAGCGCTGATGTCGCTAATAATGGGAAAGAAGCCTTGCAACTATTAGAAAAAATTCCCTATGATTTAATTCTGATGGATTGCCAAATGCCGATTCTCGACGGTTTGGAAACCACAAAACAAATTCATCGTTGGCAAGAAAGCAGCTTTGCGAGTGGTCGTCGTCCTGTAGTAATTGCAATGACAGCTAATGCAATGAAACAAGACAAACAAATGTGTTTAGATGCTGGAATGGACGACTATTTGAGCAAACCGGTGATGAAAGAAAATTTGGCCGCAACGCTAGAGTATTGGGGAAATGTAATACTCAAGGCAAAAGAAACAACTGCCACAGAGCAGACAGTTTCGACAACAGATGTCGGTTCAGTTGAACTCCCAATTGATTGGGAACGCTTGCATCAACTTTCAGAAAATAACCGAGAATTTGAATTAGAACTACTACAAATATTTGTTGAAGATATTCAACCTCGTCTAGAAGTTATTAAAATAGCGATCGCAGCTTGTGATTTTGAGCAACTAGCCCTTCAAGGCCATCAAATTAAAGGTTCTAGTGCCAATATAGGAGTTACAACCATGCATCTAGCAGCAGAAAAACTGGAACAATTAGCGATAAACCAAGAGCGTCGAGGTACTATTAACTTAATTGTAGAGTTAGAAGATTTTATTAAACGCATCCAAGAGTTTTTAATCATGAGTCAGTAGTTACTATCTCCCTACTCCAATCATAGGCATTTTTTGTAAAATTTACTAATAAATAAGCAGTAACGATTATCTACTGTCGGCTCATAACTCAATTTGTCGGCAATGGCGGACATGATTTTTAAACCCCGCCCGCGCTCTCGATTGTTATCCTCAAATTCAGATGTTTGGCGCAATTGCTGTTCTAAGTCAAATGGTTCACCTTGAGACCAGATGCGAATTTCTATGTATTCATCTAACCGCACAGCTTCCATCTCAATCGGAGTTTCAATAGGTAAATTTTTGTGGGCATGTTCAACAATGTTAGTAAAGCCTTCCATCATCAGCGTTTGACATTGCCACCAAATTTGTTTATCGGGAATAGGTGGTTGATTCATCTGCTCGAACCAAGACAAAACTTGAGATGAAGCTGTCAGGTCTGTGTTGACTTTGAGATAAATTTTATTATTCACTTCTTAACTAATAAAATATCGTGAAATCATCATATTCGTTAATTAGTTTATTTAATTTGAGTATTTTTACTATACATTAAAAACTAAATTGCATATAACTTAAATTAAAGCAACTATTTATCAATCATTTTACTTAGTAAACTGTAATTTATGTTTAAAATTCTGGTTATTGATGATGACCCGACAGTGCGAGCAGTACTGAAAAGCACACTCCAAAAGCAGGGTTATGAAACTACTGTAGCTAGCAATGGTGAAGAAGGAATTATCCAAGCACAACTGCTACATCCTGCCCTGATTATCTGTGATTGGATGATGTCACAGCTAGATGGGCTAGAAGTGTGTCGTCGAATTAGAAAAGATCCAGAATTGGCAACTACTTTTTTTATTCTATTGACGGCTAGGGGAGCAGCTCGAGGAGAAGAGGAAGATAGAGTTCGGGGACTTGATGCTGGAGCGGATGAGTTTATCTCCAAACCAATAGAGATGAATGAATTGAAAGCACGGGTAAGAGCAGGACTAAGGTTACACCAGCTAAATCAGGATTTACAAAGTCAAAAGCAAGCTTTGGAGACGCTAAATCAGGATTTGCAAACTCAAAAGCAAATTTTGGAAGCAGAATTGGCTGAGGCCGCTGATTATGTGCGATCGCTTTTACCCTCACCGCTTGTAGGAGCAGTAACTACAGAAAATCTGTTTATTCCTTCAGCACAGCTAGGGGGTGATTGCTTCGACCATCATTGGATTGACGAGGATCGTTTGGCAATTTATTTGTTAGATGTATCAGGTCATGGGGTGGGTTCAGCCCTCCTATCAGTATCGGTGTTGAATGTTTTGCGATCGCAATCCCTACCAAAAACTAACTTTTGTCAACCAAGTGAAGTCCTAAAAGCTCTCAATCATGCCTTTCAAATGAGCAAGCACGGTGATAAATACTTCACAATCTGGTATGGAGTTTATCACCGCCTTAAACGTCAACTCATTTATGCCAACGCGGGACATCCACCGGCTTTACTGTTATCTAATACCTCCACAAATCATATCGAAGTTAAACAGCTAACTTCTTTAGATTTACCAATTGGCTTTTTGCCTGAAGTTCAATTTGAGGATGCTGTTTTTGAAATTGAAGAAAATAGCATTTTATACATCTTTAGTGATGGTGCTTATGAAATTAATCAGTCAGATGGTAAAATTTGGGGGATCGATGCTTTCATTGACTTACTAACCAAATATAGTCAGAATGCCTGTAACCTCAATCAACTCTTAGCGAATATTCTTACTTTAAATACTCAAGATAATCTAAATGATGACTTATCTTTAGTAAAAGTTAACTTTGGTTAGAATAGTCAACTATGCATGGTTAAGTTTGGATTGGATAATAGCTTATTGTGTTGCCAATATTTGACGGTAAAATTCATCTTTGTCAGCAAAAGTTTGAAAAATCCTATCCATTTTAGTCAGTTCAAACAACATCCTGACTTGATCGCTTATCGAACAAACAAACAGTTTAGCATTGGCAGTTCGTACCATTTGCATCGCTGATACTAAAGCACCTAAACCAGAGCTATCAATAAACTTGACTTCTTTCATGTCGATCAACAAAATATCGGCTCCGTTTGCTAGCATACCTCTAACTTCACGACGTAGTTCGTTACCTCTAATACCATCTAAAATTCCAGATATTTCTAGTACTTTTACGCTCAAATTCATGGTTTTATTTCCCTATTGTATAGTTATATTTTGGCATTAGATTCATGCAACCTGCAATAGATAAAGTCTACAATTAGTTTTGTTTTAATACTTGCTGATTACTATTATTTGCTATAGCAGTAAAAAAGCTAGCATCAACCCATTGCCGAGAAATTTCAAAAGCTTCAAAATAGCCATCTTTTTGACCTAACTCTCGCGCCCAAAAGCGAGATAGAACAAGTATGGCATCAAGTTGCATAAATGCTTTATTTAACTCTGATTCATAACAACCGATCGCTGCGACTTTTTCCTCAATTACAGAGGTGATATCTACAAAAAAGTTGGGTTCAAAACCGCGCAAAAAAACGGGTGGTGCTGAATACCACAAGGGTATATTTTTGCGGGTAGCAACATTAGAAACTGCGATCGCACACACTTCATGATCTCTATGTCCATATTTTTCCGGTTGTGGTGCGTGAGTAATAATCAGATCCGGTTGCCAACGCCCAAGAGCTTCTTCAGTAACTTTAATCACTGCTTGTGTTGAGAAATTGCACTCCTCAAGTGCATGAAACTCATAAGTTGCACCGATGATTTTACCAGCTGCATCTGCTTCTTGATGACGTGTACCTTTAACAGGCGAACTAGAAAGACCACCATCAGTCAAAATTAAGCAACGAACATTCCATCCTGCTTTCGACATCAGACTGAGAGTACCAGCAGCAGGTAGAACTTCATCATCAGCATGAGCATAAATTGTTAAGACAGTTCGCTGACCAAAGTTTTTTGAGTCTGAATGAGTGTTCATAGCTGTTTTCTTTCTAGACTGGATTTATAAGTCGGTAGTCAGTAGTTATTCTCCTTCTTCCCTCTGCTCACTCTTCTTACTTACCTTTTAAACCTCTTTTGGAGGCTGCCAAACAGATGCGCGGATGATCGCCCACAAAAGTAATAAATTATAGATAGCCCATGCACCATTGAGTAGGTGAACATCAGGATTATTTAAATGGCCAATTGCGAATTGGTAAAGGCTCCATAACATCCCCAAGATGGTAAGGATAAAAACAACCAACTGTGGCCAAACAAGCCGGAGATAAATCCCGGATTGCCGCTGCTTAGGTGTGACTTGGAAATTGAGTTTTTGTCCTGTGAACACACTCCATACAGCTTGGATTAATAAGGGGAATAAAGCGATCGCATATTGTTCCGATCGCCAAACTTCTCTCGCTGGAATACCCCAGGTAGCTGCAAGGAAAGTCAGACGGTTAATAATAAAAGCTGGGAAAAAGTGTATGGCAAAGTCAGACCCGTAGGTTTTGACTGGAACAATGTCCGTAAAAAAATAGATAATTGGACAAGAAATAAAAACCAGAGTTGCAAAACCAGAAAAATAACTATACATCGTCTTAAAATATTGCAACCTTTGCCAAAACGTTAGCCCTGATTTTGTCAGTGGATTTTCCCTTACTAGCACTTGGATAGTTCCTTGTGCCCAGCGTAGCCGCTGTTTAAGAGTAGAACTTAGATCGTCTGGGGCTAAACCTTCTGCCAAAAGTTCATTGTGGTAAATAGATTTCCAGCCAGCACTATGCAGACGCATGGCTGTATTCATATCTTCTGTAATGCTATTACTGGATACCCCACCAACTAAATCAAATTCATCTAAACGTTTTTCATCTTTGGCAAATTCATCAGCAAAGTTTTGCAGTCCGACACTAACTAATGCTTCACGTCTGAGAATTGCATTTGTGCCCGTATAGAACGCGGCATTCATACCATCTTTACCTTGTTGAAGTGGCCCATAAAATAAGTTTGCTCGATGTCCAAAAGGATCGCCTGGAGGAATATTGTAAAAATCCTGGCGGGTCTGTACAAAAGCAATTTGATTCTGGTCGTATTTTCCGGTTGAAAGATTATAGGCGTAGAAATAAGGCAGAACTCGCTTGAGAAAATTTCGCTTGGGAATGTGGTCAGCATCTAGAGTAACAATAAAATTTCCTGAAGTTTCTCCAGAAAAAATTGCGTAATTGATGTTGCCTGCTTTGGCATGATGCGCTACACCAGGCGTCTTCGGACGAGCAATGTAGCGAAAACGAGTGAGTTCAACTAGTTCTAGTTCTTTTTTATAAATAGCTTCTTCTAAAGTTTTCCGTTCGGTAATTAGGCGATCGCGTAGCGTTTTGACAGGAAAATCGTTAATACTTTGATGAGTCGGAGATAGCCAAAGAATCAGCGATCGCAAACTTTGCACAAATCCAGCCGCAGGCTGATTCACCACTGATTCTGATGTTTGCAGCCATTGTTCGGCAGCTTGAGTATTAGATGTCAGATTTTCCAGTTGCTTCAAGCGCTCCAACAGACCAGAATGTTCTGCATCAATCCGTTCCGCTTCTAGCTGTAATTGTGGTGACTGCAAATCTTCAATACACAATCTTTCTGTCATCGCTCGCATATCAGCCGAGTTACCATCATCCAGCACATAAACGCGTAACTTGATTGGCGGATAATCCATTGCCAAAGCAGCTTTGGCAGTTTCTTCGACAATTTCCGGCGGCTCATTGTAGCAGGTTACAAACACATCCACTGTTGGCCAGTCGGCTCTGGGTATGGGTGGGGTCATCTGGTCGAGAGATTTAACTTGTCTGACTAAAGGTCGCCACAACCCAATTACAAACATGACGCCACCGAAATAACTGTAAATCTCAGCTATCAGCAAAGGAATAGAAATCCAGAGGGCATCAAAATTGATCGAATGGGTGATGCGCCATTGCAAATACCAGATACCAAAAATTAAATTGATTTCTGCTAAATAACGAAATAACAGCGTTCTTTTTTTGAGTAATGAGCGGCTGTTACCAGAAAAGTTTGTCAGAGAAACTGAAGTCATGTTAGTACCGATAGTTAATGTATCTGCATCTCCATCAAAATAAGTATTCCCTAGTTAAATTTGTGACTAACAACTTTTTCTCAATCAACCCAAAATTGGCGTTGCTGATTTGAGTTATGAATCTGGATGTAGAGACATAGCACTGCTACGTCTCTACAAGGATTTTGGTATTACTAGGACTTATGCAAAACTACATACTGTAGAGGCAATTTTATGAATTGCCCCTACCTGAAAATCAGGGTTTTGGTTATGTTATTTTGTGCCAGTTACTAGGTGAGTATTTTCACTATCTGAAACCCAGTAACTTCCAGAACTATCAGAAGTTAACTTGGTTTGTTGTATAGCGCTGTTTGGTAGACCTCGCCCAGAATTTCCCTTGGTAACTGTCTGCCACCAAAGAGATTTCATAGCGTTAATCGGACGAATTAAGGGTTGTCGATTTGTCACATTGTATAGCAATGATTGCAAAATCATACTGTTGGTGCTGCTGGTGAAACCAACTGCTGTTTTGCCGGTGGTTTCGTAGAAGCCCTCATAAAATCCAATTAATGGATTATATAAGTCAGTCGTTCCTTCCTGTAACTGTTGACTATACTTATTGTCTGGAAGCAGAGCATTATAGGCAAAAGCTACTGCTGTACTTACCAATCGCCCCTTTGGTACTGGTTGACCATCATCTCCTAAAGCTACCCAAGACTCTCCTTGTCCAGTAATTGTACTGTGGACAGTGTAAGGTTTACGATCGATTAAGGTGGTGGCTGAGGCTGTGAGGGTGCCGATGCGACGGTAACGTTCAGCTTGTGCTTGAAAAATTGGTTCAAAGAGCGATCGCATTTTTGGATCTAATCCAAACTCCAATGCATAGAGTACAAAAGGATTGCTAACTGTGTATTGGTTAACTTTGGAATTAGTATCTGTGCGATGGCGTTGAATTGGGACTTTCAATCCCTCCACTGAGGCAGTTTGATATTCACCCCCAACAGCAGAACGATCGAGATTAAAGCCCCATAATTGAAAAGCACGAGCGGCATATTCCTCATAACCCAAGCGGATTTCTGGGTTAACGCGGGTGAGATATCGCCCATCTTCCTCTTTGGTAACGGTGGCACTGGAGAGAATACCTTCGCGCACCACACGCAAGTATGACCAATCCAGGACAATTTTATCTACGGCAGCCGTGTATTCTGGATGACAGCTTTTTAAGTTGTAAAGCGCTGCCAGCATTCTACCTAAATCTAAAGCTGACCAACCGTTTCCTTCGGGAACTGGATTGCCACCATAATCGACTGGTTGCAGCGATCGCGTATCATAACTCCGACTCGGCAATTCACCTGCAAATAACGGTAACTTTGTCAAAGCTCCTAAGAGATGGCGGGTGCGCTGGTCAAATTCTTTAGGGGTAATTGTATCGAGCGATCGCGCCGCATGGAGTGCTGCCAGATAATCTCCCAATCCCCAGAGGGTTGCACCTTTAAAATCACTGCGATCGTCTATCAGCCCACTCTTGGCATGATAATTCGCTTGAAAGTATCGCCAAGCCGCATCTGCATAACGCCGTTCAATAGGCGTTAGCGATCGATTTAGTTTCAGGTTAGATGATGACTGGGGACTATCCACTGGTGGAATAGGTGCAACAGCTACTTCTGTAGGTTTAGAAGTTGCGATCGGAGTCGTAACAGTAGAATTCGGTTGATTTACAGGGATTGCGATCGGAGTCGTAACAGTAGGATTCGATTGATTTGCAGGGGTTGCTGAAGAAGCATTCTCACTAGGCTTGCTACTAGACACACTCGTAGAAGCAGAAGCAATTAAAGGGTGATTTCCCCTAGCTTTGTAGTATAAAATCTCCAAAATTAACCCATTCGTATTACCTGTTAAAGCTTTATTGGGTTGTTTTGATTCTTCATAGATCCCAGCATAGTAACCGCTATCATCAGGACTGCGGAGATCCTTTACTGCATCAAAAATCTTTTGGGCATAAGCATTTTCTGGAAACAGATAGCGCCAGCCAAAAGCAGCTTTTGTACTGAGGCTGCGAAACTGTGGGTAAGGTTGATTGGCATCGGTAATAGTTGCCCAGTTTGTACCGTTGGCGTAAACGGTGTTATAGAGAAAATAAGGTGCTTGGTCGATATTATCTTCTGTTACCGCAGTTAACTGACCTGTGGTATCAAAACGCCGTTTTTGCACATCTAAAACCCTGGCAGCAAAATCAGCTAATTCACCCTGCAAGCCAAATTCAATCCCATCAAGGATATAAGACTCACTCACAACGTAATTATTAGCGTTGGTGCTTTGAAAGTCACGGCTATCAACAGGAATTTGTACACCGTTAATTTCAACTAACTTAAACGGTTCTAAAGCAATAGCTTTGGGTGCTGAGAAACCCCAAAGTTGATAACCTCTAGCGCCGTATTCCTCGTAGCCGAGTCGTCCTTCTTGTACTAGTAAGGTTTTGTTGTCAGAGAGAACAGTAGCGCCGAAAAGTTGTCCATCTTTGAGCGATCGCGCCACCTGCCACTTCGCTATAATTCCTTTGAGCCAGTCATTATATTGAGGATGACAGGTACGGACGACATCAAACGCAGCCAATATTCGCCCAACATCCAAAGCAGACCAACCAATACCCCGCTCTAGTGGATTGTTACCATAATCAACCATCTGTGCAGTGGCTGCGTTATAGACTTTATTGGGCAAAGCATCTTCAAATAACTTCAGACTGCTAAGAGTCGTCAAAAACTTATTGAGGCGAGAATCAAAGTCTGCTTGATCGGTAAGATTCAACCATCGTGCAGCATTCAATGCCATCAGGTAGTTACCCATATCCCAGAGCGTACCTGAAGGATAACCCCCAGTAGAATTGGTAAATCCCGTTGCTGGCTGATAATTTTTGACAAAATACTGCCAAGCAGCACGAGCATAAGTTTGTTCTTCAGATGTGAGCGGGATTGTAATATTGCTACAGCTATTGGAATTTTGAGATAAGACTGGTGTCGGGATGTAAAACAAAAATTGCAGAAATGTTCCAATTAGGAACAATGCAATCCATCTCAACAGCTTTTGTTGAGGGAGTTTGTATATCATAATTCAAAGAAGGAGTTAAAAGAGCGTCATAGCCCGTCTGTACAGTTATAATTCATAAATCAAGTTTTATCAGGTATAAAAAATAGACTTGGCGCTCGTTTTGGTCAATGGCGGTCAACTATTTCCACCGCAGAGATGCTACCTCTGCTAATCTGTCGGCTAGTCCTGTAGAAAATCAAGATAGCGAAAATGGAAGTTGGGGCGATCGCAGCTAAGATAGTTAAAATTATTTTCAAGACTAAACCGTTTAGTTTAAAATAGTAATTAGTAAATTTTTGACTTACTTATAACTAATAATTTCTTGAGAAGTTACGATGAAATCACAATCGAACTTTAGTTGAGATATTTCCTTCCCAGGCAAATAAAAGCATCAAACAGCAATGCCTCTTCCGTTGAATTTTACCAATTTATAGTAAATCTCACTTAGCAAATCCCATGCCACATCGTCATTATCCTCCCGCCTACTTACGCTATCTCAAAGCCAGGTTATGGAATCTTGGGCGACCTGGTTTTTGGGGAACTGCGATTTTTTTATCTGTAGTTGGGCTAGCAACCTGGGAATACTGGTCAAACCCAGGTATTTTCGTTTATAAGCAAAAAAAACCAGTCGTTTTACAAAAGTCTGCTGATTCTTCCCTGTCAGAAGAAAACAAAGCTATTGCAGCAGATATTGATAACTTACCAGTTTTATTTAATGACTTTGAGCAAGCAACTCTCTCATTAAACGCAAATGCGCCTGAAGAAAAGACTGAGGCAAAAAAGACCAAAGGCTCATTAGATGATGTAATTAACAAACAAAAGTCTGCTAATAATACCAAATTAAATCCTGGTTTAGGTGTTAACGGCGACACCTCCCCAACCCTGAAAAATCCCTTTGTCCAGCAAACAGACAATTTATTGCGTACTGGAACAGTTGATAGTAGTAACCCGTTTCTAGGTCTTAAAACCTTTAATACGGCGTCTGAACCAACAGGGGGAGACCAAACATCTTCTAGCCTGGGTGTTGGATTCACTAATCAAACTAATAAGAATCAAAATTCTCTCTCTATCAACCCTCTGCAAGCAGCGCTTAATCAATCGGCAAACCAGAAATTGTCTAGCTACAATAATACCACTGCAACTCAAACAAATGCTTTAGGGCAAGTCTCCGCTCCAGGAACAACCTTAATGCCACCTATCAATAGCTTAACCAGTCAGAATTCCCTACCAAACACTGGGGTAACTGGGACAGGCAACACGTCGACGGGTACAAACTTACCACAAAATCCCTACACTAATTTAAATAACGGTCAAGTAGTGCCTAATAATGGGTTAACTACGGGTACGAACTTACCGCAAAATCCTTACACTTATTTAAATAACGGTCAAGTAGTGCCTAATGTAGCGCCAAATAATATTGCACCTTACTCTAGCCAGAGTCCGAGTCAAAGTGTTGTCACACCCACTAACCCTGCGGGATATGGGAATTATGGCTTGCAGCAACCAACGCAACCACCACAATCTACTTATGGGAATTATGGCTTGCAGCAACCGACTCAACTACCACAAACTAATTATGGGAATAATGTGTTGCAACAACCGACCCAAGTACCACAATCTAATTATGGGAATTATGGCTTGCAGCAACCGACCCAAGTACCACAAACTAATTATGGGAATAATGTGTTGCAGCAACCAACACAGTCTAATTCCGTATATCTTCTTCGCCAACTTCGAGACAGGTATAAAAATCCGGGTCAAAACTGATTTTGAGTCCGTCGGCTTGATAAAGTCTAGCTAAGGAGATTGTGGGCTATTTGGAATTATCGGAACTTCCGGTGTTTCGGGTTGTTGCTGTTGTCGTTGCAAATATTTACTCAATACATAAGCCATATCCCCACGAGTTACGGGTTTTAATGGGGAAATATTGCCTTGAGCATCTGTATTCAGAAATCCCTCAGTCGCCACTGTAGCGATCGCTTTTCTAGCCCAAGTTGGGATAGACTTTTCATCTGGATGTGAAGCCAGAATCTCATTCACAGCGGCATCAGGAAACTGAAATACACCATAAGCCTGGGCGAAAATAGCCAGAGCTTCTGCCCTTGTCACCTTTTGGTTAGGGAAGAATTCATTGCCCCGATAGCCTTTCATGATGTCAGTTTTTAGGACTGTCTGTATATCATTAAATGCCCAATAAGAACGAGGAACATCTGGAATAGTTAAATTTTGTTTGTTAACAGCTTCTCTTTTATCTAGGCGAAATGCTTTTACCATAATCGAGGCTAACTCTGCCCGACTCAGTAACCTTTCTGGATAAAATTTGCCATCGGGAAAGTTTGTCATCCATTTGACAGCAGTTACTTGTTGAATGGAATCAGCTGTTATTCCAGAATTAGATTCTGGCATTTGAGCAATTGCTGGCAAGCTTTGTAGTACTGCCATTAAAGAGAGAGTAATTGAAAGCTGACGCATCATGATAACTACTTTTAGCTGCTAACGTGAATCAAAAAAAAACTACGTTAATGAGGTTAACGCAAAATTTAGTCTCAGTTAATGACGAATTTCGGCTAGGCAATGTTGCTCCCGTTACGTAGTGCGTTAGCTGGTTTCGATCGTCAAGGGAGTAAAAATCAGCAAAAACTTGTTTTTTCCCTTTGATGTTTTGGCGTTATCCGGCCACTACTATGGACTATAGTCAGTTTTTCAGGAGTTTTGGGAATGACAGCAGCAGCAGACCCCGTAAAGTTGATGAAGCAAGAAGTTGGCAAAGCCGCCGCCGCCCTAGTCAAGTCGGGTTCCATTGTCGGGTTGGGTACGGGATCAACTACAGCATATACGATTCAGTTTTTGGGCGATCGCCTCAAGTCTGGTGAACTCAAA
This sequence comes from Nostoc sp., assembly GCF_036917355.1. Lineage (GTDB taxonomy): Bacteria > Cyanobacteriota > Cyanobacteriia > Cyanobacteriales > Nostocaceae > Nostoc. The sequence continues at coordinate 10,428 of NZ_JBALDP010000061.1, read as the reverse complement.
GATATCATTGGTATACCTACCTCGTTTCAGTCAGAAGTACTGGCAAAGCAGTACGGTGTCCCTCTCGCCACCTTGGATGCTATTGACCGCATCGATATTGCCATTGATGGCGCAGATGAAGTCGATCCGCAGAAGAATTTGATTAAAGGCGGTGGTGCAGCACATACCCGCGAAAAAGTCGTAGACTACCTAGCAGAACAGTTCATCGTCGTGGTAGACAGTGGCAAGTTAGTAGACCGCTTGGGTTCTAGTTTTGCTGTACCCGTGGAAGTGATTCCAATGGCAATTACCCCTGTAACCAATGCCATCAAAAAACTCGGTGGCAAGCCAGAACTCCGCATGGGTGTAAAAAAAGCTGGGCCAGTAATCACTGACCAAGGAAACTTTGTCTTAGATGTCAGATTTGACTCTATTGAAGATCCAGCCGGACTAGAAAAGACATTGAATAACATTCCCGGCGTTCTGGAAAATGGTATCTTTGTGAACTGCGTCGATTTAGTTTTAATTGGCGAAGTCAAAGATGGTCAGCCATTAGTGCGGCAACTGTAATAATTTTGGATTTTAGATTTTGGATTTTAGATTTCAGAGACATCTAAAATCCAAAACTAAGCAAGATTCCAGTGAGTTTAAACAGAAATTTCCCAAAACTCGCCAGTTGTACATCATTCATTCTGAATTCTGACTTCTGAATTCTGTTTTGACACTAAACTTTAGCCGAATTTTCTATAAAACCTAAAAAATAGCCTTAGCCCGTCTTTCGCTTTTAAGCTTGCCGCACTCCCGCGTTATCATCTGAGAAAGATAAAACTGTTGCGATCGTGGGGAGGTCTTTCTCACTTCAGCAATTCCAACAACTACATCCCGTAAAATAGACAGGCAAGAACCCTGCCCGATAAAAATATGGGAAAATTTTTGGGAAATCCCTCAAAACTCAGGACTCGGTACTTATCTGCTCACTCAGGACTCAGGACTCTTTATGTTAGCAGGCACAATTTTGCAGGATGGAAAATATACCCTAATTCAAGAAATAGGGCGGGGTGGCTTTGGCATTACCTTTAAAGCTACGCATCACTACTTGGGTCAGGAGGTGGTGATGAAAACCATCAACGAACGGCTGCGACAACATCCTGATTTTGCCAAATTCGAGCGCCAATTCCAAGATGAAGCCAGACGATTAGCTACGTGTATTCACCCAAATATAGTCCGAGTTAGTGACTTTTTTGTGGAAGCTGGACTGCCTTACATGGTGATGGAATACATTCCTGGCGAAACCTTGGGAGACGCATTTGTTTTACCGGGAGTAACTTTGCCAGAAGCCACAGCAATTCATTACATCCGGCAAATTGGGGCAGCGTTGCAGGTAGTACACAACAACGGTTTGTTACATCGTGATGTCAAACCAGATAATATTATTCTTCGTCAAGGAACACAGGAAGTAGTACTAATTGATTTTGGCATTGCCAGGGAATTTAATGGCGGTGTCAGGCAGACCCACACAGGTTTGGTTTCTGAGGGTTATTCTCCCATTGAGCAGTATATGACGCAAGCGGCGCGCACACCCGCCACGGATGTTTATGGTTTAGCAGCAACCTTGTATGCACTGTTGACAGCCCAAGTTCCCATGCCAGCATTATTGCGCGATCGCGAACAAATGCCTTCCCCCCGCGAACTGCAACCACACTTGAGTGCTGCTGTCAACCAAGCGGTAATGCGCGGTATGGCGGTAGAGTCTCGTTTTCGACCAGCGACAGTTGCTGAGTGGCTGCAATTGCTACCTGGAAATGGGGTGAATGGAACACCGCAAGTTTTACCCACTTACGCAGTGCCAACTGTCAATTTATCTGCCCAGCAAGCAGCAACTGTAATTGGGAAAACAGCCCAAAATTCTATGCATAGACCATCTGTGATGGCACAGTCCAACCCAGGCATGGCTAAGGAAACTTTACTGGCTAAAAACCTGGCGTCATCTAAAGTATTTATTGGTATGGGTGTAGCGCTAGTTGCTGCGACAGCAGGTTTTGGGATCGCCAGTATATTACCCAAATTTCAGCAGCCGGCTGCCAAGCCACTTGTTGAAAAGCCAACTCAAGAATCAGGCGCGAAAGCACCTAATTTTGATAGTACATCTTCACCCAGAGGTGAAGAGACTAACACTACCTCAAGAACCGAAACAGCACCTAGCTCTAATTCCAAGCAGCGTCGCCGCAATCGTCGTTCTTCCCAAGAAGAATCTACCAGCAGCCCTACAAGAGAATCACAACGCGGTGATTCCGAACAATCCACACCTTCACCTAGCGTTTCCCCCACACCCTCGTTAGTGGAGAAACTACGGGCAATCCGCTCATCTCGAAAAGCTTCCCCCGCCCCTGCACCGTTGCCATTCCCACAAAATAACTTACCCACTTCTAGTCAAAATCCTGCCTCTCCTCAACCCGTAAGTCCGTCAAAACCTTTACTTATACCACCAGCAGCACCAACAGAATCCAAACAATCAGATCCTTCTGCTGTGGTAGTACCAACATTGGAAAAGCAAAATTCACCGACTAATAGTGAATCCCAGAATATTCAGAAGTTCGAGGAAAAGCCACAAGATGACAATAACTAATCAATTTTGGATTCTGGTAAAACAGCGTGGTAAGTCCACAACCACGCTGGCTCCTATTAACTAATTACGAATTATTTTAGGAAGGATTAAGTTTATTCTGTACAACAACTTCCCCTTTCTTATTAATCTTCACCGGATTCTTGGGAAAAGCTTGATTATTCAAATAACGCATAAGTTTTATAGTTTGAAAACTCCGATCGATATGAGGGATTCCTTGCCGATCCATCCGAACTGGAATAATTTTACTTGATACCAAATTTCCTGCTGAATTAAGTTTGACTTCTAAAATCATGGAGTCACCTGTTTGGGCATTTGTAGATAAAGTCCGATATCCCAAAAAGTTTCCTAAAGAATAGGCAATGATTTTTCCCTGATAAATTTCCATCGCTCTGGGAACGTGAGGGCCATGTCCTAGTACTAAGTCTGCTCCGGCATCAATCATGTTTCGAGCAAACGCGATCGCATTACCTCGATTTTCTCCATAAAAAAACTCTGTTTGATTCTTAACGTGTAGTGCCCCCGTTCCTTCCGCTCCAGCGTGCATCGATACTACTACAATATTGGCTTTATTTTTGGCTTCTGCCACGAGTGCTTTAGCTGCTCCTAAATTATGGATGGAGTTATACATTTCATAAGGAGAAAATCCGAGCATTGCCACAGGGATATTGTTAGCTTCCAAATAAAGAATTTGATTTTTATGACCTAATGTTGCAATGCCCACAGCCTGAAGATTTTTCATTGTATCTTTGAACCCTACCGGGCCAAAGTCCATTGCATGGTTATTTGCCATATTGAACACATTAAAACCAGCTTCAGCAAAAAGCTGGGCGTATGCAGGTGGAGAACGAAAGGCAAAGACTTGTCCTCGACTAATATCTTTGGCAGTATAGGGATAATTAGTTAGGCTACTTTCAAAATTCCCAAACAAGATATCAGATCCTTGCAAGTGAGTTCTCACTGACTTTGGTAATAATTGATCTCGAAGACGGGGTAATCTATAGTCAGGGAAATTAGTGCCGGGAATAATATCTCCAACAGCTTTGATGGTAATAGTATCTGGAAAGGTTTGTTGTTGTGTTTTTGATGGCGTAAGTTCAGGAATAGCTAATGGAAATTGCATAGGCTTAGTAGGCATAGTAGCAGCGTTTAATCGCTGTGATTGACCAAGCCGGATAATGACTCCTATACTAATACCCAGATATAAACAAATGCTGATCAGACTAAATGAGAATACTCGCCCCAATCTGCGATCTACCATCGTTCACTCCTCACACGATGGCATTAGTTTATCCTAAAAATCTGAAAAATCTGTGTTGGCGGTGTATATTTTAGTGTTTTTGGCAAATATTTAACTACGTAAATATGAAGCGATAATCCTATAGGATTCCTATTTGATTTTTGAACAAGACTCAGTACGGATCTATCCATTCTTTCCTGTTCTCTGTCCCCTATTCCCTGTCCCCTGTCTACGCAACTAAATTCAGGAATCAAACCGGATTCCTATATTCAACTTGCAAATAAACAGACAAGTTGTTCAAGATCCTTGCTAAAGGTAGGCAAATTTCAGCCACATTGTAGTAAATTTTCAGTAATCTTTTGAACGGAGAGGGGGGGATTCGAACCCCCGTTGGGTTTCCCCAAAACGCATTTCGAGTGCGTCACCATGAACCGCTCGGACACCTCTCCAACTATTTATTCAAACATTTGACTATCTATTTTACATGCAAATGCTGTAAATTTAGAGAATTTTTGCTGGATTCCCTATAGTACTATAGCATTATCGCTTTTTTTGCGTAATGCAATCCTCCAAGAACACCAACGGCAAGGCAAATTAAGGTCTGTAGACATCGAAAAAGACATCACAAGATTCATGTTACTTACATTAGCATGGCTTAAAAATAACAGTACTCGTATTATTCTGTGAAATATTTTTTAATCAGCATCCTCTTATCTCAATTACTCCAATAAAAGCGTAGCCGTAAGGCTTGTCGTCAGACATCGCACTCTGATTAATCCTTGCCTTTTATCGCTTAAACTACTGCTGTATCTGCTTTCTACACTTTAACTCTTTTGTTAAGAAAGATGTGACTAATGCATAGATCCTGAAACTAAAAATCCCACCAATCAAAAGGTGGGAAAAGGTGGGATGAGTTAAGTATTGAATTGGGTACAGGGACAGGCAGAGCAAAAATCTTAAATCTCTACTGTACTTAGATTTTTTTATAACTTGTTTTTTCGCCATCAGTACAGACAACAAAAATCCCACTAATTAGAATGATTGAAGTGCTTCTGTTTCACTGTCATAAGTCTCAAAAACCGTTATGAGTTGGGTTATCATCAAAATATCATTAACTTTCGGGGGAAGATTTGTTAATTTAAGTTTCCCACCCTGGTTATTTGTTGTAGTATAACCTGATACTAGCTCACCTATTCCAGAAGAGTCTATTGTAGTCACTCCGCTTAAATTGAGCAAAATCTTTTTAGCACCATCTGCAAGTGCGCTGCTGATAGATTCGCGAAGGGTTAAATCACCTTGGCCAATTGTCACTTTGCCTTTTACATCTAAAATAGTCACGTCTTTCACAGTTCTTGTTTCTATTGACATAGTTATGCTTGGTTAATAGTGTTGTTTTATAAGAACTTATCACGGCTGAAAAATCGTTACAAGGACAGTTAAGACAGATAAGACACTTAAGGAAAAAAGATAAATAAGTTTAGAAAAGTTAGATTATCGCAATCTATTTTCGTTTGGCGTTGTCGATGCTGTCACCTGTTGGACGAATGTCGAATTTACTTTACTTGGTAGGCATAGAGACTTCCCAAATTCCTTGATTTCCGCCATATTCTAGAACATAAATCTTGTTGCTAATAATCTCGGCATCAATGGGATTACTAAAACCTGTGACAAGGCGCGTAGAGTTAAGTTTATAGTTGGTATTTCTTACTTTAGTTAACTTTAAATGTAGTAGGTCTTGGCTGGCATCTTTAAAAGGGCCTATTAGTGTTTCGCCAGTGGGATCGCCTGCTGTCCAACTCAACATAAATCCATCTCTGTTGAATTCTGGACTCATTACTCCTTGTGTATCAAAAACTAACCCTAAAGGAGAACGGTGTGTTGTAAAAGTGCTAAAAGGTTGCCCAAGAACACTGGCATCTTTAACTTTTCCATCTACAGGATCGCGGTAATTATCTGCGTCTGGTCCAAGATTAGGAATTGGTTCAATCAGTTTTCCAGTAGGCCGAATAGGAAAGGTTGGATCGTTACGATAGTAGCCCTTTTGGATAGCGTTAAATTGAGGGCTTAACAATCGGTCAGTGGCAGGATTATAATTGGAAAATTGTTGTGGATTATCTGTCCCACCAATACGCCAAGGAAAGCCGTAATTACCACCTAAACGTAGCCAATTTAATTCTTCTGACATGTCGCGATCTGGCCCATTTTCTGTGCCAAATAAATCCCCATTGGGTGCAAATGCCATATCAAAAGTATTGCGTGTTCCTTCTGCAAAAATATAGCCAGATGTCTTTAAGGTTGCTCGATTGTTTGCCAGAAATAAATTGTTACCATTACTAGGAAGACGGAGTATACAGGCGGTTAATCCAACTTCGCGAGTATTGGGATACAGACCATCAACAGATTGAACCTCACCATGATCGGTACGAGAACCGCTATTCACATAGATAAAATTACCATCCAGGCTAACAACTACACCGTTGAAGCGATGGTCATAAGCTGTTTTGCTTTTGGGATAGGCTGCACTCTTAGCTAAGATAGACCAGATACGCTGTCTTGTACTCGAATTAATTACACCTTTAACAATAATTGCTTGAGTTTGGTTATTCACAAGGTCTGCATTGCCAACTAAATAAATTGTGCCGTTAGGGCCAATGGCCATACCTTGAGTTTCACTTATATTATGATTACTAGAGTTGTACACAAGGCTTCTAGTAGAGGAGGCTAAATTGACTTGATAAATCTCACCATTTCGTTTGAGGTAATAGAGAGTATTATCTCGTGGATCTTTTACAATCCGCACAGAAGGAGAGACTGAGAGTGTATTAATAATATTGCGAACCTTGATATCAGGACGCAGGGCTTGCGGTACAACACTTACTCCAGTAGTGCTATGATTTAATAAAACTATTGTAAATAATAGTTTTATTGTAAATAACAGCGTTTTAAGAGCAAATTTCCCGAAAAATCTGCGTTTAACTTGGTTAAATGATTTAGTGTTGTTCATGATTTTCTTAATAAAATAGTCACTTAGTTTTGTTGTTAAATCCCTCTTGATAAGGGAAATTTTTTGGAATTTTAGCTTAAATCTTAGGAGACCATAGTGCTGAAACATTTAAACTTTGATGGACATTGTTTGCTGTTGGCAGTGCTATTTTTATATGACGGATGGATGGAAAGTTTACCCCAGTTTTATTAACCCAGAAGATCGTATCGTCAGTAAAACATATATGACCAGACTAGAAGGTGAAAATACACATTTACGTGATTATCTTGCACGCCTACAGACGCTCCTAACGTCGCTACCGCTTCGCTATCGAAAAACATTGTGCTATTCCAAATCAGTAGATACGCTTAAATATTCAATTTGATTGTTACTTTAATTTTCGAGTATAGAGAAATACCCGTATTTGGCTAATTCATCCTGCATTTATGCAACGCCTATTAGTGCAATCATGCAATCGTGCTACCCTCCCATCTTTGAAAAGCGAAAAGCAATCCGCACCCGAAAAAACTTTCCAGCAAAATATTTCGGATTTTCTGATAACTTACTGTATTCTGGGATATCCTACCTTGTGTTTGCCAAATAATGACTATGAATATGCAACGACTCATCAAAAAAACTTCTAACCCAATTCGCAAGATAACAGAAGTAACTCCACCATTGACTGAACCGATTGAGATGCCTGAGAGTCAAGATATTCCTGAATCGGTGGTTGAACCAAATCTACCTGTGTACATCGAAGCATCCGAATCGGACTACATCTGTGAACACTATCGCCCTTTGCGTTCCGTTGGTAACTCTGGCTGGCAACCGTCTGATGTGTGGCGCGAGTTGAGAGTTGATAATTTCTGTGGGTGAGTAATATGAACGCAGAGAGCCATTCGATTTATGGCTGAATAAAATTATACGTTTGTCTAATTCCTGTTGAAATGTAATTCCTTAGCTACAGCAATAAAGTAGCGCAGATGTCGTAGTCCCATCTTTTTGATACTTTATAAGTCTCAAATTTAGATAAATATATATTGGACATCTCAAAAAAGGCTCCATATCATACTCGTACAGAGATTTGATTGAGGCCAGAGCAATGAGTGAAAAAACAACGTCAGAGAATTTCAGAAGTAAAGTTGTTACACAAGGCGTACAGCGATCGCCAAATCGGGCTATGCTGCGTGCAGTAGGTTTTCAGGATGAAGACTTTAAGAAAGCAATTGTCGGTGTGGCTAATGCCTACAGCACCATCACTCCCTGTAACATGGGGATTAATCAATTAGCATTCATAGCTGAAGCTGGAATTAAACTAGCCGGGGCAATGCCGCAAATGTTCGGCACAATTACTATTAGTGATGGGATTTCTATGGGAACTGAGGGAATGAAATATTCCCTAGTGTCACGAGAAGTGATTGCTGACTCAATTGAAACCGCTTGTAATGGTCAAAGTATGGATGGTGTAATTGCCATCGGTGGCTGTGATAAAAATATGCCAGGGGCAATGATTGCAATGGCACGGATGAATATCCCGGCTATCTTTGTTTACGGTGGGACAATTAAACCCGGACACTACAACAGCCGTGACTTGACTGTTGTGAGTTCCTTTGAGGCTGTGGGTGAATACAGTGCTGGAAAAATTGACGACACCGAACTGATGGAAGTAGAACGCCGCGCTTGTCCTGGTGCTGGTTCTTGCGGTGGGATGTTCACAGCCAATACTATGTCCTCGGCTTTTGAAGCGATGGGTATGAGTTTACCCTATTCTTCCACAATGGCGGCGGAAGACGATGAAAAAGCCGATAGCACTGAAGAATCAGCCAAGGTATTAGTAGAAGCAATTCGCAATCAATTGTTACCCCGGCACATTATCACACGCAAATCTATAGAAAATGCTATTTCTGTAATTATGGCTGTGGGTGGTTCAACTAACGCCGTGTTACATTTTCTAGCGATCGCTCATACGGCTGATGTAGAACTTAATCTAGATGATTTTGAAACTATCCGCGATCGTGTCCCGGTTTTATGCGATTTAAAACCCAGTGGTAAATATGTCGCCACAGACTTACATCAAGCTGGTGGTATTCCCCAAGTGATGAAAATGCTATTGGTGCATGGATTACTTCACGGTGACTGTATTACCATTACAGGTAAAATCATCGCTGAAATTTTAGCAGATGTTCCCGATGAACCACCAAGCAATCAAGATGTGATTCGTCCTTGGAATAACCCGATGTATGCCCAAGGTCACTTAGCCATCCTGAAAGGGAATCTCGCTACAGAGGGGGCAGTAGCAAAAATTACTGGGGTAAAAAATCCCAACATTACCGGTTCTGCAAGGGTATTTGATTCCGAGGAAGAATGCCTAGATGCCATCCTTGCAGGTAAGATTAAAGCTGGTGATGTAATTATCGTCCGCTACGAAGGGCCGAAAGGTGGTCCTGGGATGCGGGAAATGTTAGCACCCACCTCAGCAATTATTGGTGCAGGTTTAGGCGATGCAGTGGCGTTAATTACTGATGGACGCTTTTCAGGCGGTACTTACGGGATGGTAGTCGGACACGTTGCTCCCGAAGCCGCCGTTGGTGGTGCGATCGCTCTGGTCGAAGAAGGTGATAGCATCACTATCGATGCTAATTCTCGCTTGTTACAAATCAACATTTCTGATGCAGAATTAGCCAGTCGCCGCGCCAAATGGCAACCCCGTCCACCCCGTTATACAAAAGGCATCTTAGCAAAATATGCCAAGCTAGTTTCCTCTAGTAGTGTTGGTGCTGTCACAGACTTGGATTTATTTAATGAGTAGGGAGTAAGGTTAGAGACGCGATATCTCGCGTCTCTCTACAAGACGTATGGAAAGACGATTTTCTGACGTTGTCAAAATTGGAAATGTATACTTCTTGTTTTTTCCGCGATCGCGACCAGTATTTGCTTATCTTTACATAGCCTGGTTCTTTTAAGTCACTCTACTTATGTTTTAAAGTAGAAAGTAGTTGATTGAAAGTGTTTGTTACTACCAATGAAAGTTTTAGGGTCAGTCTTGCCAATCCTCTTGCTGCTATGCAGTCCTGCTATGGCAGTTGAGCTTAAAGGACAAAATATTGACGGTCAAAAGCTGCCTGCTACAGCTTATTACTATGCAACTGGTGGCGTCTACAAAGTTCAGGTGCGCTTTCACAACAAACGAGCTACAATTTACTTTGACGACGGCAACCAAACAACTATACAGTTGAACCAGCAAGCGATCGCTGACTCAAAGAATATTGAAGGTTTTGGAAAACTAGGACAGTATCCTCTAAATAGAATATTCAGTGTGGGGTTAGTGTATGACAATAATTGGCTCGGTAGCAATGATAGTCAATTCCAACTGTCTAATCCCCTAGATGGGTTGTGGAAAATTAGTTTGGAGTGATACTCATCCGACTTTAAAACATTTCTTACTTCTGACAGGGCAACTCAACAATATGTCCTCTGCTAGACTCGAAGTAATTACTTAATTAATAAAGTAATACCAATTTAATATGAAGCTGCATAGAATAAAGCTTCCAGGATAAAGTTGTAAGAAGAGACAGAAATTACCTGCTCAAATGTAAGTTGGTC
>NZ_JBALDP010000060.1:0-10638 GCF_036917355.1 Nostoc sp. | reverse complement strand
GGTTCAACTCTGGTGATTCTGCTAATAGGGGGTCTGTGTTCAAGCACACCCCTTATTTTTTTCTTGAGGCACAAGCTATTTAGTCTAAACTCCAGTTAAAAAAGCCCTCTTGTTAAAAAGAGCATTGGGAGCATCTCAATGAGTGTAAAAACACGCCTGTCCTGGCGAATGGAATAGAGCCTCCGGCACGCTGACGCGAACGCGGCTATACAAACAAAACCTACCTCCGTGGGTTTCTAAATTCTTTGAGTCCGCGTAGGCGGACTTCGTTTGTGTAGCCACGATTTCTAATCGCCTGGTATATTTGCTAAATTTTGTAAAGTATAAACTGAGAATAAAAAACAGCCAGCAAGTCTGACTGGGAAATAAGGTCAAAAAAACAATTTGAATCGTGCTAGCTGGTTTTTAATCGTCTCTGTCAGGATTTTATTTAGTTCTGTAGTGTCTTGGAATTGCAAAATTTGCTGTGTCGGTAAGTCGAAGGGAAATTCACCTTCAAAATCTGGGCGTTGCATTTGCGCTAGTAGAATCTGTTCAGACTTCTTACTTTGGATGGCATAGCCAATCTCAATACAGACATTCGGACTAGGAATTAATTGGGAGGTTTCTTTACCATCAATACTAGCGATGGGCGTGGTGTCAGCTATAAATAACAAACTCTTACGGATTTTCCGCATGATTGTGCGGTTAATTCGGAAAGTAGCACCGCTAGGACGAGAGGATTCTATTAATGTTAGGGGAAGACGCGATCGCAAGTTTAAATTGTCTAAACTTTTTCGCAGTTCTTCTTTGAGAATATTCGTCGCTGCGCCATACTCAGTTTGATAGGATAAAAAAATCGTTGGTTCTAACTGAGCCAACACCGCCTGCTTGGTGAAATAAATTTCATGACTAATTAAGTCAATGTTAGAGACGCAATAGCCCCCACTACCTTCAATATAAAATTCAATATTTTCCCCTTCTAAATAGCGCCCAAACCAAGTTGATTTCTTAACTTCGTCACTGTCTTCCAAAAAGTCTGCTCGCAATGCTGATTTCAGCAAGCTTTTTTTGCTTAAGCGAATGTCTGGCGGACGTTTTTCCAGTTCTGGAATCGGCTCATAATCCTGTAGATACCACGCTCTGAGCGCAATTATTGACATAAGGCGCTATTTTAACTATTTCTCGCTATTCAACTTCGTATAATCTTACACCCAGAGGAGTCTCTATTTCAGGCTTCTCTTTAAACACAACAACACCCAAGCCTCTACTCCCTGAACTATCTCCTCTCTTTATCGATCGTAGTTAGGGATATACTAACTTTCATTGCTTTTGTAAACAAGTAATGAAAATCAGTTACAGTGCCCCCTAATCTTCCACATTTGAGGAAATAGCAGTTTTCGTGTTGGGTGTTGCTGTATTTTGACGAGACAGATGTAAGTTAAACAGCGTCTTATACCTCTTACTAACATTTCAAATGCAGCTGTTATATCTGCCACGAGAAGCTTGTTTCTTCGCTTCAACTATTAGACTATCACTTGTAGCTGGGAGGGATTTATTTTGCAACTAAACTTTACTTTTAAATGATTTTTAATCAAATTCAATATATTGCACAGCCTGGATCGCTGATAGCTATTTATTTAGCTTATATGTTAAGAAAATTATCATCTATCTTGTGGATGAATTTAAAAATTGCTCAGTCAATTTTTAAGTTTTGAAACTAACAATTGACATTGGTCAATAACCAATAGTGATTCTTCGCCTGCGTCCTCATCCCCCACTTCCTATTGCTAGTTAACTATTTTGGCTGGAGGCTTGACAGGAATCTCAATCCAGAACTCTGTACCTTTGCCAGGTTCTGAAATACACTCCATTATTCCCCCATGTTTTTCGACAATAATCTGATAGCTGATTGCTAGTCCCAATCCTGTACCTTTGCCCACAGGCTTGGTAGTATAAAACGGGTCAAAAATTCGCTTTTTCACGTCTTCAGTCATTCCGGGCCCGTTGTCAGTAATCCGAATTAAAAGGCGAGAGTTGTCCGCTGAGACTTTAGTGGAAATCTGGATAGTTGGAATTGAGCATGAGTTATTCTCCTTATCACCCCGATCCCGCCACTCCCGACGCCCTACTTCCAAAGCATCTATGGCATTGCTGAAAATATTCATGAATACCTGATTCATTTGACCGGCATAGCATTCCACCCGTGGGATGTTGCCATAATCTTTAATTATCTCAATGCGTGGAAATTCAGCATTTCCTTTCAGCCGATGTTGCAAAATTAATAAGGTGTTGTCAATGCCTTCATGCAGGTCAACTCGCTTGTTTTCAGACTCGTCCAAGCGAGAAAAATTGCGTAACGATAGCACTATTGAGCGGATGCGATCGGTTCCTACTTGCATTGAGGTCATGATTTTTGGGAGGTCTTCTACCAAAAATTCAAAATCGATCGCTTCGATCGCGGCTTTAATTTCACTATGGGGATGGGGATAGTGTAGCTGGTAGAGACGTAAAATTTCTAGCAGTTGTTCAGTGTAATCACTGGCGTGGCACAGATTACCGTAAATAAAGTTAACGGGGTTATTGATTTCGTGGGCGACACCCGCCACCAACTGTCCTAAGCCGGACATTTTTTCGGTCTGAATCAATCTTGTCTGTGTTTCTTGGAGTTCATGTAGGGTCTGCTCTAACTGAATAGCTTGATTTCTGGCTTCAGTTTCGGCCTCAGAGGTTTGTTCGTAGAGTTGTGCTTGTTGAATAGCGATCGCAGCCTGATCTGCCACCTGCTGCAATAAATCAATTTCTATATCCTGCCAATTTCTGGGAGCCTCACACTCATGGGCAATTAGTAAGCCCCATAGTTCCATGCCCATATTAATCGGAACTATTAAGTTTGCTTGAATTTGCAGACTCTGCAAAAACTCTCGATGACAATCACTTAAAGAAGCCGTTGAAACGTTGTTAATTGCCCTTACCCTACCCTGACAGTATAGACGTGTATACTCATCAGGAAAACATTCTGGTGGTGCATTCACTCCCAAAACTGACTGCCAATTGCCATTAATTTCTTCTACAATTACCGATTGAGTCTTTAGGTAGAAAATCAGCACTCGGTCGGAATTTAGTAGGGGACGGACTTCCCGAACTATGGATTGCAGAGTTGCCTGCAAGTCCAATGTGCGGCGAATATGCTCTGTGACTTGCTTGATGACTTTGGTAAACAGTAATGATTTTTCGAGTTCAGCGGTTTGCTCTTGCACCCGCAGTTCTAGGTTGGCATTCAGAGATTGCACCTGTTTATACATTTGCTGCTGCTGAATTGCCATTGAGAAATGATCGTATAAGGCTTGTGCCAAAAAGATGTCTTCCAACTTCCACTCAGGTGCTTGCCCTTTTTTCTGCTCTCGCCAAACCTCAAAGGAAAGCTGGGGTAAAAGTTGTCGCCGATTTTGTTCGCATCGTCCCGCCCACAAAATTTCCGTTTCAAATTCAGAGCGAAAAATACTTAATACACCGATAAATTTTTCGCGGTAATGTAGGGGAATCACCATAAGTCCGCGAATTTGAGTAGAACGGAATGCTAAAGCCAAAACTCGCAAACGTGGTTCTTTATAGAGGTCAGTAGTTGCCCAAATATTACCTTGTTGAAACTCAGCCATCCAGTTTTGCCAGATGGGATGCTGTTCGATAATACTGTTATCTAACTCGTAGGAGAGTGTCGGTTGGTCGCCCCAGGTGTACAACTCTTGAGTCTCTGCAATGTAAAGCCTGCCACCGACTCCACAGAAGGCAGTAATAACTTCTTCTAGCGCTCCTTGTAATTGGATTGTCGGCAGTTTGTGCAATAGTGTGGTGACTCGATTAATAGTAGCTTCTCGCTTTTGCTTGGCGCGGGCTTCAGTGAGTAGATTACTTTGAGCGATCGCGATCGCTACCTGGTCAGCAACTTGCTGCAATACTTTTAGTTGCCGCTTCAAAATCTTTTGCGGTTCACTGTGGTGAGCTACCAACAATCCCCACAATTTAGGCTTTGCCAATTGTTCTTGTGGGTCGCAATCTAAAATGGGTATTACCAAGGAAGACTGCACACCCATTGCTTTTAGGTATTGAATATGGCACTGGTCTACTTGCCGATAGTAGATATTAGTTTCTAGACGTTTGCCAGTTTCTTTTGACTGTAGAGGCGATAGCCCGATCTTCTCATTTGCCACATCGACAATCGAACGTTGCCCCACTAACAAAAACATCTCTCTAGCGGCTTCTGGAATATCATCAGCTGGGAAGCGTTGACCTAATAAGGATGGCAGACGTTGCTCGTGAATAGATTCTGCAATGACTTCACCACTACAATCAGCATCAAAGCGATACATTTTCACCCGATCTGCACCCAAAAATAAACGCACTTCGCTAACAGTTGTCGTTAATATCTCTTGAAGATCGAGCGATCGCCTGATCTGTTTTGTCATCCGGTGCAGTAAATTTCCTTGGTCAAAGCTTTGCTGCAACTCGTTTGGTTTATCCCTAAGTGTCATTGCTTATATACACCATGACTGAAGTATAATTTTTTTTTATATATTTGTCCCCGATCAAAATTTTCAACTTAAAATGCTTTGACGATCATCCTATTTCAATAAATTCTTGCTACTAATGCATTTCTTAGGGCATACATGTATTACAAATATTTTTGGAAATGGATTAGAGGATGTTTGAAAAGTAACAGATATTTTGCTTGTTCCCTGTAGCCCTTGTAAAGTGGATTTAGGGAGACATAAAACCGCTGTATCATTCAATACTTTTCAACTATCATTTCAAGTCTAAAGTTAAGAAATTTTTTATCATTGACATTTACTAATTTTATATTCTCAATCATTAAACTATTCCAGTAATTTTACTTAATTTAGAACTGGAATAATTTCTTGAAATTAAAAATATTTTTTTAACATTTTTGCCCATTAATTCAATTAATTAAAATTTCTTCAAAGCAATAACTCAATTATTAGTAATTTTTTAAAATATTTTTGACTGGGGAATTTGACTATTCCCCGTTTAATTGCTGACTTTATGTTGAATGTAACTATTTTGATTAAATTATTCGTAAATTACCGTTAAAGATAGTAAATTACGAATTTCTTCACGCACACTCATGAGAGTTTTACCGAGATGGTTTTGACCGCTTTTATTAGCACCACAGCCCCAAAAAGAATCGGTTGGGGAGTTTTCAACCAAAATCTCATCACCTGTCTTCAGGAGAACTTCTCTGATATCAGTATGAGTAAGAAACTTTTTGAGTACAGCTTCTCGCATAATTTGAGTTTTAACCAAATCCCAGTCTCGACGGAGTTGGCGGGTGCTACATCTTCCCAAAGTGGCAGCTTCTTCTGGGGTGGCAGCAGCATGGATGAGAGGTATAATTGCCGCATCCCTGCTGCCTACAAACTTTTGCGCTTGATAATAATGCTCAACCGTTGGCCAGTAAGCACCCTCGATGTGGATTCCGTGGAGAGAAAAGTTAGAAAAACAGCCATAAGGCTGCCAAACCTTATAAAAGTAAATGGTCATTTGAAAATTGCTCTTTTATATATATATCAATTTCACTCTAGCTGAGTAGGTAAAGCCTTAACAAACTCTCTAGACGTAAACTGAAACATCAACTGTAAGACTTTTAATATTTGGTGAAATTAAATATGCGTTATCCAGAACCATTGTAGAGATGTAGCACTACTACGTCTCTACATTTTTCCTACCAAATGTCTCTTGAGTAGAGTAAGTAGCAGGGGTAAGCTTTTTTAGAATGGGATGAGATGGGTTACTTTTATGTTCGTCGGTTAACTAGGGTAGCACTAGCTTGGTCAACAGGCATTAGCACAACTTCATTAATATTGACATGGGGCGATCGCGTCACACAGAAAAATATCACATCAGCCACATCATCTGCTGTTAGGGGTGTAACTCCTTGGTAGACTTTGTTGGCGCGTTCAGTATTTCCGTGAAAGCGTACTTCGCTAAATTCCGTTTCTACCATACCAGGATCGACGGAAGTTACACGTACCTTTGTTCCTAATAGGTCTTGTTTTAAACCTTCAGAAATAGCTCTGACAGCAGCTTTGGTAGCACAGTAGACATTACCACCGGGATAGGTTTGATGTCCGGCGATGGAACCTAAATTTACCACATGACCGCGATCGCGGCTTACCATTCCCGGAACGACATAGCGGGAGACGTAAAGTAAACCTTTAACGTTAGTATCAATCATGTCTTCCCAGTCTTGAAAGCTGGCTTCGTGTAACTTGTCTAAACCACGACTCAAGCCAGCATTATTAATGAGAATATCGATGTCAGACCAGGCAGAAGGTAGAGTCGCAATGGCGGATTCAACAGCATTGCGATCGCGCACATCTAGTTGTAGTAAATGAATTTCAGTACTAAAATCTTTACTCAGAGTATCTGCTAGCTGCTGCAAACGTTCTAACCGTCGTGCTGCTAAAATCAGTTTTGCACCCGCACCAGCAAAGATTTTTGCACAAGCAGTACCAATACCACTACTTGCACCAGTAATCAAAATAATTTGACTTTGTAGGGAAATCATTAGGATAGTTAGGAGTGAGGAGTTAACAGTTATGAATTATGAATTAGCACAAGTTTCATCGTTCATAATTTATCATCAGTCGGTCTCTAACTCCTAACTCCTAACTACTTCTTCACCACTTGCAAGCGCTGAGTTACCATAGTCATCCCATTACCTCGCAGGATGACAGCAGAAACCCATTGGCTACCTGGAGTAGACGGTGCTTGTCCCGTTTTGAACAGTCCGCCAGATGTCAGTAATTCTAAATCCACGGGTGTAGGGTTAAGAAATTTATCTGGTTGGATAGATTCTTCCAGCGCCGTTCCTAGTAGAAAATCATCCCCAAGTGGCTCTTGGACGATGGCATCAAAATTATACTTCTGACCGACTTGCACTTGCTGTGGTAATTTAATATCAATTTGGGGCGGGTTGCTGCCAGAGGTAAGTAGAGTACGTTCGGACAAGATGTCTTGGCGAACTATTTTTCCACCTTCAATGCGCTGACGCGATTTAATCGTGGCATTGAGAGCTAACTTCTTACCATTACCGGAGGGTAAGCCAGTTATCTTCGTTTCTGTTTCAGCAATAATCCCATTGGCTTCAGGTTTTGAAGATAGCAGTTTCGTGCTGTATTGCAATTTCGGATATCGTTGCCAAAGTGAAGTCAAAGACTTTTCCAGGGTTTGGAGGTTTAATCCATCACCATGAGTGAAATTGGGACTGTAAAATTGCAACACTCCTCTGACATCGCCTCGGCTAGCAGCGCTATCAACTTGTGTCAACAGGTTTTTCAGATCGGCTGGTGCATTTTGGGCTGTTGTGGCTTGGGATAATTGCTGTGGTGTTGCAGCCTGAGTGCGTTGCCAACCGCTTGTTAAGCCAATGGTCAGTAGGAACGAAACCAGCCAGATATTTGCTGGAAATTTGAGTTGTCGTCTCACTAAGGCGGTAATAATGTTAGTCATTGGTAAGAATTTACTGATTTGATTAGAGAAAGTAAGCAAATTGTTTTATCTTAGTTAAGCTAGACGCTAAACGGTAGAGGTTTGATGGCAAACGCACCGATACGATTATTAATAGCTGCCAGTGGGACTGGTGGACATTTGTTTCCAGCGATCGCCCTGGCGCAAAAACTTCCAGATTATCAAATAGAATGGCTGGGAGTACCCGATCGGCTAGAAACTCAACTTGTCCCCAAACAGTATCCCTTGAATACTATTGCAGTTGAAGGGTTTCAGCAAGGGTTTGGACTTTCCTCGATTCGCATTTTGGGTAAACTCGCCCTTTCGATTCTAGAAGTCAGACGAATTCTCAAACAGGGAAATTTTCAAGGGGTGTTTACCACAGGGGGTTACATTGCCGGGCCAGCCGTCATTGCGGCGCGTTCCCTTGGTTTACCCGTGGTTTTCCACGAATCTAACGCCTTACCAGGTAAAGTAACTCGCTTTTTTGGCCCTTGGTGTAGTGCGGTAGCCTTGGGATTTGAAGTAGCTGCTAAGTATTTACCTCGTGCCAAAAATGTCTATGTTGGTACTCCCGTAAGAGCGCAATTTCTTGATGGGGCAATGAATGCACCACTGGATTTAGCTATTCCTGATGGTGTGCCTTTAATTGTTGTTTTTGGTGGTAGCCAGGGTGCAGTTGCAGTAAATAAGTTGGTGCGTGAATCTGCAAAAGCTTGGTTTGATGCTGGTATTTATGTAGTACATTTAACTGGCGATCGCGATCCCGAAGCAAATAGTCTCAAACATCCACAGTATATAGCCTTACCTTTTTACAACAATATGGCAGCGTTGTTACAACGAGCAACTCTTGCGATTAGTCGTTCTGGCGCAGGTAGCTTAACAGAATTGGCAGTGTGTGGAACGCCAGCGATTTTGATTCCTTATCCTTTTGCCGCAGAAGACCATCAATCTTACAATGCAGATGTATTTACAAAAGCGGGTGCAGCGTTAACGTTGAAGCAATCTGAGTTGACGACTGAAGTATTGCAAAATAATGTGTTGAATTTATTGCAGTCACCGCAAGAGTTAGCAAATATGGGGGATAAAGCAAAGGCGATCGCAGTTCCTGATAGTGCCGACAAGTTGGCACAGTTAGTGCGTGAGGTGATAGAAAAATAACGTTGATTATTTAGTATTAAAGAATATGTTATTTAGCAAAAAATTCCGTTTTACAGTAGGTTGTGCTGCCTTATTACTTGTCAGTTTAGCAAGTAATTATCTATATACCTACTCAAAAACTAAACAACTAGCTCAAGAATATCACTCATTTACTCAACAAGAAAATTCTGCCCTACTTCAATCACAGATTTCTTTGACTTCAAATAAAGCTACCGATCTACTTAACTCAAACTTTCAAAATGCTTTTTCATCTCGACAGAATTTGTTAGCAGCATCTGCACCTTATCCAGTTGTTGATGAGTTCAAAAAATATAAATTTAACATTAATGGCAACCAGATTGCTACTCCAGGAAAACTGCCAAATAGTAAGGTTAAATTAAATCAAGGAGATTTATTAACCGTTCTCGTTAATACTAGAAAATATTTTCAAGATTATGCTTCCCAAGACCCAGATATTATGCGTACAGGAGTGCTTGCCACTCAAGGAGTTACTCTAGCAGATGTCCTCAAAACTTTAGATTTCATGATTGCTGTTTTGAAGGAGGATATTGCTAATAATCGGGCTACTCGTTTACAAGACTCTAATTTTATTAATACTAATTTTCAAGTTATTAAATGGTCTGCCTACAACCCCAAAAGTAAACAGCAAAAACAATTACGAATCACCAAATACGCTGTATTTACTCACCCTGGTTCCCGCAAGAAAACCTCTACTTTTAATATACCAATTTATAGCTTAAAAGACAACTCTAATAACGATAAGTTCTACACTCGATACACAAAGCAAGATGTTTTATCTGGTATTTATGAACCAGGTGGTAAAGAATTTGGAAAAGTTAATACTCTTGCGTATCTAACCAGAAATGGCTTAGAAGAAGCAATTATGGAAGGAACAATCCTGATTAATTTTACAGATGGTTATAAGGCATTTTTTAATGTAGATAGAAACAACGGAATGGCTTATATCCGCGGATTAAAGGCAACAGCACAAAAGCGTTATTGGTATTTTAGAGAAGTTGATGCTATTAAAGGCTATGGATACAAAATAGATGCCAAAATTTCTATCAAACCCGAAGTTACTTTTGCTGGAGATGTTTTAAATATCGGTTTAGGTAAGGTGATTGTGATTGAGCATACTCAAGGTGGACGCAAACATCTGCAAATGGGAGTCATCGCCGATACAGGCGGAGCATTTTTACCCAATCTTTATCAGCTCGATTTTTTGGCAGGTATTTTTAAGAATAAAACAGAATTTGGGCAGAATATCAGCCAATTACCGGACTATGCCACAGCATATTTTTTAGTCAAGAAGTAATGCATTGACCTGATATCAAAAATCTATGCACGGGTTAACAATTCTAAGTTGTGGCCATCGGAATCGTAGAAATAGAAGCCACGACCTTCCTTTCTGTGGTTAATTTGTCCTTTATTCTGATGCATGGGGTCGCTACTATATTCAATACCTGCCTCTTTGATGCGTGCAAAAATTGCATCAAATTCTTCATCACTGACATGGAACGCATAATGATGTTGCTCAAACGCTTCAGCGTCGGCAAAGTCAAGCGTGAGTTGATCGTTTATATGCACAGCAGCGAAGTGACCAACGGGAAGCTCGACCTCTAAACCGAAAATTTTTGCAAAGAACCTCGCGGATGCTTCTTTGTCATGTGCAGGCACTATGGTGTGATTTAAAGTAATTGTCATGTCACACCTTCCCTCCTAATTTTGGTAGTAATCCATATCAACTCTCGATTGCAGAGTCGATAACAACAATGTTCCTTTCTATTTTATCTTTTGGGCGCTAACACCAGAGTAAATATATCTAAATCCTGTGTTCAATAATATTGTGAACAACTGCAAACACTAAAGCTCAAGCTTAAATAAGCAAAGCTGATAACTCGTATCAGGTTTCCTGTAGTAATAAAACTTGATTAAAAATTGTAAAGCAGTGTAAAGTAGTTTCACAGGCGA
>NZ_JBALDP010000059.1:0-51836 GCF_036917355.1 Nostoc sp. | reverse complement strand
AGCTAATGCGACTGCCAAGGTTAATCTTTGTTTTATTCGGTTGATGGTTAAGAGGCTTGCTGCACCTTCTTAGATGTCAAATGGGTTCTATAAGCTATGGGGTATATATAAAAGTGAAAATCCTGAGTACTTTTTACTTCACTGAAACAGTCAAATAATGCGCCCTTACTTCAATCTTCCCATTTCGCTATGGGGTAATATCATGTCCAGTTAAAGACTTATCATTCAGACCGCAGAGGGGCAGAGGGGAGGGGTTTTTGGCTTTCTGCATAGATTTGGGAAATTATAACTAATTAGCCGGACATGATATAAGACAGTACTCAGCACCGCAGAATTAACACTCCGTTGGTAAAGAGAAGAGGGGTAAATATTAAAAGGCAAAGCCTTCCTCCTTTTCCCCTATCAAATTACAGTTTCAGTCAGTATGCCAATCAAATACACATCATCTCATATCGATAATTTGAAATTCAGGATTGCGGCAATTCATGCAATTACTCAAATTTAAGTTGGGGCATAAGTTGGAGAGTGCCAATACCTAAATCTTTAGGTGAAAGCGATCGCCCTTCAAACAAAGCCATCATATCTCGTAACTGTGGATTACCACGGGAGGCTCCCGTTAGTCCTTTAGCAATGATTAAGCCACAGTAGCCCTTAGTATTTTTACACCGTTGATTCCATTTTTTTCGGGCTTCGACATGAATCGGATCTTCATCTAAAAATTCACCGAATAAGAACAATTCGCCATTTTGAGTTTGCAATAAACCCAGGTCGTAGCGATCGCCATCAAAGGGATCGGCACCTGGATTAAAGCAAATTGCTCTCAGTCCGCCTGCTGCTTCAATTCTTTCAATTACAGTCTTCGCCTTAGGTCGGGAGGTTTGAATTAAAATCACCGGCAAACCATCACCCACTGGTTTGATTTCACTAGCCTGGTGGTAGCTGACCCCCTTTCGTAGAGAATCCAACATTTCCCAGGACACTACACCTAAGCTGAGGAAGGAATCTTCTGGTATCAAGTCATCTCGCAATGATTGGAAATCAAGGTTGTCAATCTCGCGATCGTCAATACCAAAGCCTGCCATCTCCTCTAATTCTGCTGCTAACTGCGGCATAGTAGAGACTGTTACAGGCACTGATTTAGTTGATTCTTCCGACTGCGGTAGAGAAATGCGATAGCGACGGCTGAGGGTAGGGAAGATGTCCTCATGAAGTTGGCGACGGTGATCGCGAATAAAGCGGCTCAGGCTTTCGATCGCAACTAAGATTACCAATGCCTCTTCGTCATACAAAACAGACCGTAGTCCTTCTAAAGGATGAATATTACCAAAAGTAGGGTCAATTTCTGATAATGGCAGATCCGCCAAATCATCTTCTTCATCCTCATCTTCGTCGGTTTCGTCAACGCTTTCAAAAGTGAGAAACAAGCAATCTTGCTTGAGGAAGGCTTCTTCTAGATGCTCTGTTGATTCTTCATCTGTGAGAACTGCGGCGCGAAACTGTTTTAAAGAGTCTTCTGAGCGATAAAACAAAATCCCATACTCCATTCCCAGCATTCCCATAACTGAGGCGTAGAGTGTGCCAACATCCCACTTATTAATCTCGATTGACAAAACTTGCTGTTCTTCCAAAAATTCCCAAGGTGCTGCTTGCCAAATCGCAAATGCTTTCTCTCGCAAGATTTGTGCATACTGTGGAGGTAAGTCGGGGGTTTGACTATCGAGGATGTCGGCGAATCCACGAAATAGTTCGTCAATTAAAGGCAGTTCTGGTGCATAGTCAATGGCGATATCCAAATCTTGCAGCACTCCCCGCAGGTAAAATTGGATCTCGCGGTCTTTGACTACAATTCTTTGGGGTCTAGCAGGTCTTGCCGGACTCTGGGGATGCTCCATTGCTTGCATTAAGGTGCGAACTATTGCTTCTGGGCCGGTATCGGAAGCAACCACGTCCATTCCTCGAACAACACCTTGGGAGTAATCTACCCAAAGAATGCATTCTCCCTTTGCCTCTGAGTCTGACACCTGGTTTGGTGATGACAACGGACGGCGATCGCCCTCCCATACAGAAGGAATTTGAGTTAATTTCTTCAACCGACGACTGGTAGAGCGATTAAAACTTGTCATAGAGATCAAAAGAAGCAATTTGGAAGTAAACTTTGGGGGCTAGCTAGCCTCGGATTAAATTTTTATGGCTGCACCTGAAGGGTGGTTGCTTCTGTTGCTGCCGTAAGGCTTGAATTTTAAGAATACCGAATGTATAAACACATTGAGTCTCTAATTCTAGAATAAAAATCTTTGGCAACTTTTGACGGAGTGTTTACAATTTGGCATCTAGCAACATCTAAGCCGCTAGAATGAATACAAAAACACTTAACGAGCAACCCAGAAGCATTAACAAGCCGATATAGGGTAACGCTTATACTAATTAAGGAGTTGAAAAGCAGATGACACAAGCAATTCAGGCTCAACAACGCGGAATTCTGTTGAGCGAAGCCGCATTGCACCAGGTCAAATCCCTCCGAGACAAGCAAGGCACAGATTTCTGCTTACGGGTAGGAGTACGTCAGGGTGGCTGTTCTGGGATGTCTTATATGATGGATTTTGAAGATACCAGCAAAATCACCCCTGATGATGAAGTTTTTGACTATGATGGCTTCAAAATTGTCAGCGATCGCAAGAGTCTGTTATATCTCTACGGTTTGATGCTCGATTACAGCGATGCCATGATTGGCGGTGGTTTCCAGTTTACTAACCCCAATGCTAATCAAACTTGTGGTTGCGGCAAGTCATTTGGGGTGTAATATTGTCAGTTGTCATTTGTCCCTGGTTATTGGACGAAAGACAAATGACAATTGACCAATGACTCATGACTCATGATTAATTTACTATGACTCAAACAGTTGAATCCCTGTTTGACACAGGTTTAGAACGCTATAAAGCAGGAGAATCAGCAGAATCTTTAATCCCTGTATTTAAAGAAGTGTGCGATCGCGCTCCTAAAACTAGTGCAGCTTGGGTTTGTTTAGCGTGGTTGTATCTACTCGATAACAAACCCAATTTGGCTTACAAAGCTGGACAGAAGGCAGTCAAGTTAAATCCACAAGATCCCCAGGCTAGAATCAATCTCGCCTTAGCAATGCTGGAAACAAAGCAAAAAGGTTTGCGGGAACATATTGACATAGCACAGCAGTTGATTTTTGTCAATGAAGAATGGAGTGATGAAATAAAAAATAGTATTGAGGACGGTTTAAGTAGAAAACCAGATTGGCAAAGTTTGACAAAAGTCAAAAATTGGCTGTTTGAAAAGTAAAAGATGGGGACTGGGGAGAAATCAATTAAAAATTAAAAATTAAAAATTAAAAATTGAAGAACTCCTCCTTCCTGTTTCCCAATGGCCAATACAACTTTTGGAGAGGTTGTGCCAACGACTCCTTTCGACTTGGCTCAAGCCAAGTCGCTCAGTACAAGTGCCCAATGTCCAATGCTCCATTTCCCAATCCAATCATGAAAGATAAATTGTTAAATTGGCTAAACATGGTTTTAGTCGCCGATGTTTTTTTGGTTTTGTTTGGCTTTGGCTGGTTAGCGATCGCTGCGATCGGTGATGCCGCAGGAGTAAACCTGGGTTTGGATTTATGGCATCAACTGTGGCAACCCTTGTTTAACCCAGCAATTGGCATCCTTATGGGCGGTGCCATTCTCAGCGGTATTATCAGTTGGGTTTCCAAAAAATTTCTTTCTAGTCAATAATCAAAGAATAAGGCACAGGGTATGGAGCAGAAGAGGCAGAGGTGAGGAGGGGCAAAGGAGCAGAGGGGAAAAACTCACTGAACTTCTCCTCGGTTACTGAGCGTAGCCTCTCGTAGAAAAGTGCTGCTCCCTGCTCCCCTGCTCCTTTTTAATTAAGAATTTGTGTTAATGCCGATTGCAAATTAGGATATTTGTACTCAAAGCCTGTTTGCACAGTGCGTTTTGGGATAACCTGCTGACCTTCTAAAACTACTATTGCCCCGTCTCCTAAAAGAGCTTCAATCGCAAAAGCAGGAACAGGCAACCAAGAAGGTCGATTCATCACTTGTCCCAAAGTTTGGCTTAAATCTGCCATTCGGACTGGGTTAGGAGCAGTAGCATTATATACACCTTCTATTTCCGGTTTAGTTAAAGCTTGCAAAATCAGGTTAACTAAATCGTCTACGTGAATCCATGAGAACCACTGCCGACCACTGCCAATAGGCCCGCCAGCAAAGAGTTTGAAAGGCGGAATCATTTTACCTAAAGCACCACCATTGCCCAAAACAATCCCAAAACGCAGAATTACCAGTCGCACACCAACATCTTTTACTTTTCTCGCTTCAGCTTCCCAGGCTTGGCAGACTTGGGCAAGAAAATCGTTACCAGATAGACTGGTTTCATCAAAGGTTGCCGTTTCACTGGTGCCGTAGTAGCCAATAGCTGAAGCGTTAATTAACACTGATGGTTTAGGATTAGCGTTGGCTATTGCTTCAACTATTTTTTGTGTACCTAACTTTCGGCTATTGAGGATTTCTTGTTTCCGTTCTGGTGTCCAGCGTCCTTCACCAATAGGTTCTCCTGCCAAATTAACTACGCCATCACAACTAGCGATGACACTTTGCCAAGAACCAGATGCATTTGGTGTATAGGCAACAATTTCTACATTAGGGAAAGCCTCAGAGGGAAAAACCTTTTGAGCAAAAGTGGTATTTCGAGTTAATACTACTGTTTTATGACCTTCTCCGTGTAATCGTTGTACCAAACGACTACCGACAAATCCTGTTGCTCCAGTAATTGCGACTTTCATTTTCTACCTCAGCCAAACTTTCATTGTAAAGTTTTTGATCGAACTTTCAGCTTACCAAAGAAGGCAGGGGGAAGTGTTTCGACTACGCTCAACAACCAGGCAGGAGGACGAAAATATATTTTTTGCCCTCTGCCACTTTCTTTTAGATCGAGTAAATTTATTTATATTCGCGGAGCGTGTCGTAGACAAGAAAGAATTAAATATGTATTTCGAGCGGAAAGTGCCACAAAAAATACTGCGTCCTTATTGAAACCCCGTTCGGCTGATGCTTAGGGAATGCCTAAATTTATTTATGAGGTTTACCTCCTGCCTGGTTGTTGAGCGTAATCGAAACACTGCCTCCTGCCCCCTGCCTCTTTTTTGACTGTATATCTGTACCTGCTCTCAAAAACTTTGATTTTTTAATGACTTTATCTTTATATTTAGATACTTCGGTATTATAGGATGGACGGAGTGTTGCAAGGCTTGGGGCTATTATGGCTCGCTATACCTGTTCATTTATTGTTTCTGTTCCTAGTGACCATCTGTTGCCGTTACTTGTAGAACTTCTACAGGACTGTCAGTTGGATATTCAATATCACACAGCCGAATATATTATCGGTCGTGAGGTTCCTGGAAATGTTCCTTTTCCTAAATTAATAACAGTAGAAGTACTGATTGATAAATCAAAATCTACTGAAACGGAAACTCGCATGAGTATTGTGATTAAAAATGAAGAACTACCAATTCACCTAGATAATTACTGCCGACAAATGTTTGAGTTAATCAAGCAATCTATTGAAAGTAGCCGTCATTGGCATTTGATTGAAAGTATTGCAGGATAAGCTTTGGTGATTGAATTGATACTCCCACGGCTTGAAGCTGTGGAAGTGTCAGACTGTAATTGGTAGTTATAATTCACTCTTTTACTCCTCTAAATCCTCGGCCATACCGGGGTTTATTAGTGTAATGTCGTACTCGCTCGAATCCGTTTGCCCTAAACGCTGAGTATTTCTTAAAAGGTAATAAATGGCACGTACTTGAGGCCCAAAAACGATCTCGTCTTCATTTCTGAGATCGTGGGCTGGTATTTTACGTCCATTAATCATCAAACCGTTAGAACTAGGCTTACCTTTGGCATCGCCATCTACAATCCGGTAATAGTAGCTATGACTATTATGCTCTCGTGGCAATCTCACTAATGTGGCATGGCGGCGGGAGACAAACTGCGACATTAAACGGATATTACATTCGCGGTCTCTACCGATAGAGTAGACGGGGTGCTCCAGAGAAAATTCTTTGCGACCTTGATCGTCTTCAATAATCAGTAGATGGTTTTCATTGGTTTCTGCTGCCATTGACAAATCGGTGGAACTGTAATTGATTAAGATTTGTTTAGTATCGTATCTTGCCATTTTCGCGCACCATAAGTCTGTGGTGCTAATCTAAATAAGCTTTAAAATTGCATAATACCTTGAAAGAGTAGAACATGGCCGTTCTACTCCAGTAGCTATGATAGCTTTGGTAAGTGTCTTAAATCTGACTACTGACTCCTGAATTGTGTTTTGATAACCAATATTTGTGGTGGCAAATTGGACGTGTAAAGGAGTATTCTACACGCGATGAGCGAATCGCCGTAATAATATTGAGTTGGTGACGACGCTAACAGAGCTAAAAGCCATTAATGCAGCAGCACCAGATGGGTTAAGCACAAAACCCAGACTAGGGAATAAAACACCTGCTGCTAAAGGAATGCCAAGCGTATTATATGCAAAAGCCCAGAATAAATTTTGGCGGATTTTGTTGAATGTGGCGCGACTAAGCTGAATAGATTCGACGACATCGTTTAGGCGATCGCGCATTAAAATAATTTCAGCAGTTTCCATCGCCACATCTGTCCCGGAGTGTAAAGCAATTCCTACATCAGCTTGAGATAAAGCTGGAGCATCGTTGATTCCATCTCCTACCATTGCCACAACTGAGTGGGGAGTTTTCTTTGTCTCTTTGTCTCCTTGTCCCCTTGTCCCTTCTAACTGGAGAGACCGTATTGCCGCCGCTTTTTTCGCTGGGGGAACACCTGCTATGACATCAGCACTATCTAATCCTAATTGTTTGGCTATGGCGCTAGCGGCTTCTTTGCGATCGCCACTGAGCAACATTACCCGTAAGCCCATCTGACGTAACTTGTCTACAGTCGATTGAGCATCCGATCTAAGGGTATCAGAAACACCGATTAGTCCTGCTAAGGTTCCCCCAATTGCGACGCAAACGACTGTTTTACCATCTGTTGCCAAATCCTGTGCTATCTGTTGTGCAGTTTCGTTAATGGCAATGCCGTGCCAACTCAACCATTCCCAGTTACCCAACAATACAACTGTGCCTTCTACCACAGCAGATACCCCTAGCCCTGGTTCCGTGTGAAAGTCTACAGCCTCTGGAATCGATAACTCTTGCCGCTGTGCTTCTTGCTGAATCGCTTTTGCTAGGGGATGGTGAGTACCGCTCTCTACGGCGGCTGCTAGCTGTATTAGGGAGTAAGGTTGACTACTCCCTATTCCCCACTCGCCATTCCCCATTTCCTCAATTAACAGACAATCTGTGACTATGGGATTACCTGTAGTCAGAGTGCCAGTTTTATCAAATACTACGGTATTTAACTGGTGTACTCTTTCTAAAACATCGCCACCTTTGATTAACAAACCTCTTTCTGCGCCCATAGCAGTCCCAACCAGAATGGCTGTTGGCGTTGCAAGTCCCAAAGCACAGGGACAGGCGACTACCATAACTGCGATCGCTAGTTTTAAACTAATTAACAGGGAAGAGTGGGGAGTTGGGAGTGAGGAGTGGTGAGCGTGGCTCATCATTTCCATACCACCAGACATGGTGATATTAGTCCAAATGTGAGTGCCGAAAAAGTACCAAAAGGTAAATGTTAAGACAGATGCTGTTAGCACTCCGTAGGTAAAGTAACCAGCTACTGTATCTGCTAATTTCTGTACTGGTGCTTTGCGAGTTTGGGCAGCTTCTACTAGGGCGACAATTTGAGCTAGAGTTGTATCACTTCCAATCCGGGTTGCCTGAATAGCGATCGCTCCTGACTGGTTTAGTGTCCCTCCTGTCACCATATCTCCTGGTTTTTTGATTACTGGCACTGATTCCCCAGTTAGCATTGATTCATCAACCGTTGTTTGACCAACTACCACTTCACCATCAACGGGGATTTTATCGCCTGGTAGCACTTGTAAGCATTCACCAACACGCACCTGTTCAGCAGGAATCTCAACACTAGAAGAACCCATTCCAGCTTTCTCTGGGTTGGCAATCAATCGCGCTAAGAGTGGCTGGAGTGCTAGCAATTTCCTAAATGCAGCAGCCGCGCGACCTCTAGCTTGTTGCTCTAATGTCCTTCCTAAGAGAATAAAGCCCAGCATCATTACTGGTTCGTCAAAAAAACATTCCCAACCCAATTGGGGAAAAAGCAGCGCTACTAAACTAGCAATGTAGGCTGTCAGCGTTCCCAGCCCCACCAGGGTGTTCATGTTAGGCGCATTTCGCCGCCAGCCCAGCCAGCCATCTACTAAAATCGGGCGACCGGGAATTAACAGCGCTACTGTCGCCAGTCCACAGTGAAACCAGATGTTATTTAGGACTGGCAGCACTGAGCTACCAAGATTACCAAAATGTCCACTTCCTGACAATATCAGCAACACCGCCGCGATCGCCAACTGCCATAGAGAAGAAAGCATTTCTCGGCGTTGTCGTTCTGCTGGATCTGGTAAGCTCGATATTTCGCCCGCTACTCTGCCATTAACTTTTCGGGGTTGAGTCGGGAATCCAACGGCTGTTAATCGCTGTGCCAGTGCATCTGCATCTATTACACCAACTTCTGACTCTACAACTGCTACTTCTGTGGCCAGGTTCACACAGGCACTCTTGACTCCTGGATGTTGGGTTAGCTGTCGCTCTACTGCGTTCACACACCCAGCACACTTCATACCCCCAACATCTAAAATAATCTTCTCTAGGATTGGGTCAGGTTCTAGGGCTGGCTTAGTTTTCGGGACAAGTTGCATGGCTTGTGTTTGGATTCGCTACAGAAATTCAACGCCTGACTAAAAGCGTCTCTAATTCGAGCGTAGGCTAAATATGGAACTATGACTCAATGTCAACCATATTAAAATTATTAATTTATCGTACTTTGTTGAGTATGAACGACTATCGCTGTACTTAATTCAACGTTCCAAGTTCCTAGATTTATCTGTAGAGTTTTTAATTTTTAATTTTTAATTTTTAATTCCCCTACAGGGGGTTGACATTTCCAACGTCGATAAGTGACATAAATAATCGCTGCCACTTGTATTGGCGCGATCGCAATCAGGTTTTTGAAGAAATAGTTGATTTCTAAATGAGACATAACGCTGAAATATCCTAAGCCTAACAAGAAGAACATTGCCCAGTTAAGCTGTTTAGGTTTGAAAATGAGCATATTAATAAAAATAAATATAGAAGGTAAAAGTGCTGTATAAGTTTTGCTAAAGGTAAAAGGTGAAGCGGAAGGGAAAAAGGATGTTTCTTTGGTTGCTGCCCTTTATCCCTGCGCTTTTGCTGCAATCCTAAGCTTTGCAGTGGGTATCATTCCCTGCTTCCAGTCAGAATAAGAAAGTTATTCTTGCACTAGAACCAGCCTTGCTTATTCACAAAATAGGTATTTACAAATCCTTCAGGGGATTTATTTAAGTAGATCATGCCTTCAATTAGACCTACGAGTTGCATAACTAACAAAGCAACGCCGTAGGTAAAAGAACCCCCAACTACAGAAATCACTAACATGATAAAGCCTTCCGAAGCGTATCCTAGAATAAACTTATGAACCCCGAATGCTCCCAGGATAATGCCACAGTAACCAGATAGAAGTTGTTTGGTAGGGTGACTGGGGTTAAGATTTGCCATATAAGTGCTGCTCCTTGATAAGTGAGTATAAAAATAAAGTCTTTATTGTAATGGAAGCAAATACATTTACTTGCTTAATAAATAGATTTTTAATTTTTTCAGTCGAGTAAGTCTCAAGATGAATAATTAAAATCAGCGTGCTTCTATTCCAGAGGAGACGCCAAGATGTCTTGCGATATAGTCCAAACTGGCGCTCCTTGATGACTGTTGCTGGATTTGACGATCGCAAACCCTGGTGCAGCAGTTTTGCAGATTTTCAGCTCAGACATTTATCTTGAGCAGAATCAATCTTAAATAATCAGCAAAAGCTGCTACATACACCACTTTTTACAAGTCCATCAGTATTATTTCCGGATGTTTTTGCGTAGGCGTAGCCCGCACTTCGGCTGCGCTCAGTGACCGTCGTAGACATCGCATCAATGGCAAGACAAATGCCTGGCTAGTGAGAATCTAGAAGCGCAAAAAGCATCTTCCATATCTCTCTAACCGCTTTTTAGTTACCGATCCCCACTTCCATGAGCGCAAACCGGAATTGCATTCCAATTTATGACAGCTAAAAATGGTTCAAGAAGACAATTAACATCTCGAAAAATGGCTAAAATCTACCCAAATGAGAATAAATGCTTAACTAGATAGTTTGTTGTCTATGTTAATAGCATTCTTTAATTTGCTTTTGCCATTATCGTAATTGGGTTTTCAGCTAGTATTTATGCTTTTAACCAATTATCACTAGTAAATTGTCTCTACCTATGGTGATAAAATCAGATATTTTTGTTTTTGGCAACCGTACTGTACTAGTATTAATTACTACCTAAAACGAATAAACTTAATAGTGTACCACTATTCCAAAGGCTGTGGAGGAGCATAGGAGCGAGGAGATTGCGCGATCGCGTGTAGACTACTCCCAACACAATGCCCAATGCAGTCAGGGGGAGAATTTCCGATAAGCTAAGGTGAGCGATCGCAAACAACAAACTACTGATCAGAATCGATCCCCACACGGGTAAGTAACGAGTTAGAGAGGGTAACAAAAAACCGCGAAATAGGATTTCTTCAAAAAATGGAGCTGCGATCGCCGCTGTGGAGAAAAATATACCCAGTGCGATACCATCTTGGCTTTCCAGGGCTAGTTGCAACAGAGGATTACTCCCACCTTGTCCTTGCCATAGCTGCTGATTAATTAAAGATACCACCACAACTACAGGTAAAGCCGTGCAATAGCCTCCCAGTCCCCACAAAAACCAGTTATCTTGAAAACGGAAGCGAAACCAGAATTCTGGTAGTGGAAAGAAGCGCTTAAGAGAGAAATACAGCACTAACAGCGCACCTAATGCCACCAAGAAGTAACTAACCAACACAGAAAATGCCTGAAGTCGTACATCTACAATGGGGCGCGGGATGGGTAGCAGTGATATCACCAAAGGTACAAAAATTTGCCCCATGAAGAAAAAGCCGATGATAAAAACCTGCAAAACCGTTTCACCACCCCAAGGCGTTGACCAAGGGATATCAGCATTTTGAGCTAATAAAGAGGCTTTTCCTTTCACCAAGCGTTGAGCAAATAATAAAATCAGCAGTATGAGACCAATTAAAGCTGCTAAGGTGGGAATAGTGCCAATAACTGCCAATTTAATCACTGCTTGAGCAGAAGATTCTTGTTGTGCGGCTTTTACTGCTGATAACGCATCTTGTCGTTGCTGGAGTTGGTATAACTTAACCAAAGCAGTAGAGCGAAACCAACCTTCTAAATTCTTTTGAATTGGTTCTTGAGCATTTGGGAGGATACGGGGAGGATTGCTCCACAGTCCTGTCAATACAGCGGCGGTTTCCCAAAACCCTGAATTAATATCTGAGCGTTGTTGTAATTCGCTCCAAGTCTTGAAGGCTGTATCCGTCTGTCCTTGCTGTGCTTGTAAGATTCCCAAACGCAGGTCTAATTCAGCTAGTAATTTTTGTAATTGTTTAAAAGACTGCTGTAACTGTTGCTGTCCCTGTTTAGGAGTTTTAAGAGTGGGAGGAGCGTCTGGTAGAGGTTTCGGAGGTGTGGGAGTTATTTCAGCCTGAGAGCGTAATTGTGCAAGTTTATTGTTAACTTTGTCTAAATTAGCTTGAACTGACTGACGCGCCTCCTGATACTGCTTTGTAGCGCTTTCTAGAGGTTGCTCACCAAGTATTGCTTCCCGAACCGCCTGGAGTTTGTCATCACCGCTATCTTCTGATTGCCAAGCTTGAGCTTGTAAAGCAATATTTGTTTGGTATAGTTCCAAACGACTTTGAAATTGAGGTTCTTGCCAACTACCGAATAAAGCCGAAACTGCTAACAGAACTGCTATCGGCGTCATCACAAAAAATAAAACCAACCGCTTGAGTGTCATCTATCCCCCTTTGACTTACCAGTGGAGAGCGCGTCCCCCTTGGGAATTATCGCAATAAAAAGTCAGAGGTGGATAGATATCATCAATATTGTAAGTTTGCGATGTCTGTGGTTTTTGCTAGCCAATGTACCCACGATGTTAAATTACAGTAGTGTTCTCCCACCTTGAGGAAGCCGATAATCTTTGTTTTGAGCGATGAATCACTCACTACGAACTAGAATTTTATTTTATGTTTAATTATGCCTACTTACTGAGTCTCAGTAGTCTAACTTAGAGGAATTCAGGATCGAGAAGTTGTTCCATAGTAAAAGGACACTCAAGGGGAAAAGTTTCTATTGGTTTTTGAGTCTCATTTGCGGCATCTCGACGAGCACGGCGATAATATTTCTGTATCCACTCCCTGTTTTCTAGAAAGCGCTGCAAACTGGGAGTATCTTCCAAGCAATCTTGAATTTGGTTTCGGCAGTTTGAGATTGTGTTAACCCAACTTTTGGTTTTTCGCTCTGGTTGATATTGGCATTTGAGTAAGTGCATTAAAAACACTTGTAAATAACTTCCAAGTTCTTTTTGTTCGCTCCGGCCCAAAGCCTCTAGTTCCTCTACCAAATGTTCAACATCTAACTCAGCCCAGCGTCCTTTCTTTAGGCACTCAGCTTGTTGCTGCGTCCACACCAGAAAGTCCTGATTGTAGAGTGTCGTTTTACTCATCAACAGTTACCCCTTTGTTTTCAGCAACATTTTGCCTATTTTTGCTGAATGCAGTGCTTTACTAGATATTTTACAAACAAAGTTAGGGCGAAAGCGCTGACTACAAACCTTTAATTATTGATGCTATCCTATTTAATCTTTCAAAAGGAATCTAGTAATTACTCCTTTGATTAATTTCAAGTTGTGTATTTTTTAGTACTCAAAATTTATAAATAATGAAGAGTGAAGAACCAAAATTTTAATCCTTCACTCTTCATACCTCATTCCATATTTCTAAGATTCTCTTCCCGATGCCCAAGTATCACGCCATTTGACAGTACCTTCTTTCGCAATCACCCAGCGACGATTTACGAGATTTTCGCGTAGAGGCGATCGCCCTTCTCGCCACATGGCATATTTATAAGCAATTAGCTTACCAGCACTTTCATCAAAGGGAATCTCGGCAAACCAAGTATTGGTGTTGATGTACTCTAGGGGATAGGCTTTGCTGATATCCCAGTTACCTAACTCTGGGCAATCTCCTGTCACCACAATGATTTCACCAGGTTGGGTCTCTACGCCATTGAGTTGGACGCGGACAATTGTTTGTGCTTTTACCCGTTCGCCAACGTGGCTGAAAACAATCACTCCCCTTTCTTCTAGTACTAGGTCATAAATCTTGCCATCTTTCACCTCATACTTGTTGCGAGTCACTACGCAGGTATGCTCTCCATCGGGTAATTCTGTTTCTACTTCTGGTAAAGTAACTTCTCCTCCCCGGTTTAAAGCGACAAAACACACAGAGTCACGATAACGGCGTACATAGCAGTAAACATCTGGTGTTAAGTATTTTTGCCAGTGGCTACCCATTGATACGGCTGGATTCAGTCGTCGTAAGCCAGACAGCAGCCTGATGCAACGATAAATCTCACTCTCAGTATCCCAATTTTCCATCATTGGGCGGTTGTACGGGTCGTTGCCGCCATCAGTGTCGTTATGCAGATACTGTTCTGTGCCGTAATATATGCAGGGAATGCCGCGACAGGTCATAATTAAGGCGATCGCAACTTTCAGCATCGCTGGATCGGGATTCAGCGATTGGAAACGGCACATATCATGGTTATCAATGAAGGTAACTAGCTCTGTTGCCCCGTTGTAGCAATGATCTTGGTCAAAAATATATTGAATTGTTTGGAATCCCATTTCTGAACCTTGCCCTAGTGCAGCTCGAATTGCCACGCACAGCCCAAAGTCTAGAAGTGTCATGCCTGAGTGATTGGCAAATTCCACTGAGCGCTCGTCACTCGGATTACTATAAATCCATTCACCAAAAATGAATACATCTGGTTTGTGATTGGTCATCTCGCCAGTGAATTCTTGCCAAAACCAGATCGGCATGTGCTTGACAGTATCCACCCGCAGTGCATCCACACCCCGGTCTAGCCATTGTTTAATTGCTGACTTAATATACTCCCGATATTCCGTATTGTTTTCATTGAAGGTTGCGAGACCAGCTAGTTCACAGTTTTGTACTTGCCAATCATCTTCCCAATTTTGCACTTCGCCATAGTGGTGATACCAATGATTGACATCATCATTGAAATCAGCAATTTTGACACCATCATCATACAATTCACCTTTACTACCGCTAGTATCAGGTGTACTATGGTTGCAGACAATATCCAGCACTAGCTTCATATTGCGCTTGTGCATTTCTGTAATTAACCGATCAAAAGTTGTATTTTTTTCTTCTTGAGTAGCGTTTAAAGAAGGGTTCTCTCCCTCTGCAATGTATCGAGGATTAAGCCGTTTAAAGTCTTTTGTCCAATAGCCATGTATTGCTGCATTGCCAACAAATAACTCTTCAACCTGCTCGAACAGTGGAGTTAGCCAAAGAGCGGTAACTCCCATATTTTTGAGATAATCTAATTTATCGATGACACCTTGCAAGTCGCCACCCCAGTACTTACCCCAATCTTGTCTGGTTGGATCGTACAGTTCTGAGTTTGCACCTTCGCTGTTATCTGGATCGCCATCATAAAAGCGATCGACTACGAGAAAATAAATTGTTTCCTGACGAAATTCAATATCTCTGGTGTAAAGGAACTCTAGAGCAATCTCAATATCTAACTGCGGTTCTTGTATAAGAGCTTCTACATTTTCCTTTGCAGGATCTACTTTATATTGATCTGGTGAAAACTGGGATGGTGGGGTTTGTACCATAAAAAACTCAAAATTTCATCTAATTCACACTTGCAGAACCAACAGTACAACGTTTCGGGTATTGTGTGTCACTACAAACTTCGGTATTGTGGCATCCTGCTTACGGTGTAGGTATCTATCGCTAGCTAGTTTATAATTCTATCGGTAGATATAATTCATCTGCTAGAGAATAAAAATAAAGCACTATAGCAGTTATTAATGGTAATTGCTAGATTACAAAAATTTACAATATTTAATTAAGTTAACCTGCGGTAGATACTGAGCCTAGCTCGTATTTAAATGTATATTAGACAACAGATTTTATAACACCTCAACTTTTTGGAGATTAGTTGTCAATAAGGTTTTGTTACACCTGAGCAATACTGAGTTAACCACGTATAAGGCAACTTTTTCTCTAGAAGATTCGCTCCATTGGTAAACTGACCATTGTCACTTTCAATCTGTTATTACTATCAAGGAATTAATTTAGGTAGCAATTATGACCAAATATGACAAGGTTTTTAACTCACCAAAGACATCAGAGGAATCACTCAGTCCAGAGGAAGCGGTGGCGGCGATCGCAACTGTGACTGCGATCGCAGATTCATTTATTGAAGAGGTAGATGCAGAAAGTTTAGCGGGTATCCTCTGGGAATTCGAGGTTTTCGAGGAATACTCTGAAGATGAAATTGCAGAAATAGTTGATAGACTCATCTCCATTGCTGAAGAAGAGGGAATTGGGCCTCTGTTCAATGCAGCCAAAGTATCTCTCTCAGATGAATTAGTGCTAGATGGTTTTGCCGCTGGGGTAATAGTGCTTTTAGACGATAACCTCGCCATCCCCAAACCAAAACAAGCCTACCTCAAAAAGCTACAGGCAGCTTTAGAACTTGAGGATGAAGAAGCAGAGGAAATCATCAAGGAGGTAATCGCAGCCTTTAAAGAAGCAGAAGATGAAGAATATACAGACGATGAAGATGAGACAGTAGTCATCGAAGATTTTAGCGAACAGACATATCAATCTCCTTTAGGTAATTTTACCGTGCCGATTCCGGTCGATCCGCAGCAGGGCGGTAGAATTCAAAGCCAGGAAGGAGTAGTTGGCTTTTCTGATGACATCGGTACTTTGCTGAGAATCGATTATTATCCTTTCCCCCTAGAACAGTTAGAGGAATTGGAGTCTGTTGGACAAGAAGAATATTTACAAACAATTTTAGTAGACAAGTATGTACCTCAAGCGATTTTTGCCAATGTACCAGATGCTTCTGTGGAATATACTGAATATCTGGAAAATACTTTGCGAGGCGCTTACTACGTGTTAATTGATATGCCCAAAGGTTCCACAATTTCTAAGCAAGAAAATAATGGAACTGCGATCAGATTAGATGCGTACCGAGGATTGCTCGCTTTTATCAGTGGTGAATTTTTGTACATAGTTAGTAGTCAGCACAGCTTTATTAACGGCGAAACTCCTGATTCTGTTGAGGAAGAGGCTGAAGATATCAAAGAAAGTATTGTAGAGTTTGTTGAGACTATAGAGTTCGCTTAGTACAGTATTTCATTCATTCGTAGCGAAGTAAATTTGGCAGGATTCTGCAATGCTAATACGTTGGCTTGTATTAGATATATGCTGAAAAAGAATGGAGAGACGTAGCAGTGCTACGTCTCTACAAGGGTTCTGGATAACGCATATTTAATTTCACCAGAGTATATTCGTCCTGGCTTCGCTTATGTGATGTACATTTGGAAAGGGCGAAGTCTGACGATAAGTTTGGAGAAGACAAGAAATCTCCGGCTCCGCACTGGGTGTCTACGCTTATAATTTTTCATGACGATAACTCTGCTGAACAATCGCTATCAAATTATCCAGGTCATCGGTGCTGGTGGGTTTGGCGAAACCTTTCTAGCAGAAGATGTCCACATGCCTTCTCACCGCCGCTGTGTAATCAAGCAACTAAAACCGATAACCAATAATGACCCGCAAACCTACCAACTTATCCAACAACGGTTTGAACGGGAAGCCGCAACCTTAGAGTATTTGGGTGAAAGTAGTCACCAAATTCCCAAACTCTACGCCTACTTTTCTGAGAATGGACAATTTTATCTCGTTCAAGAATGGATTCACGGCCAAACCCTGACAAAAATTGTCGAAGCCAAAGGATTTGAGAGTGAAACTGCTGTTCGGCAAATTCTCTTGAGTCTGCTTTCAGTTTTAGATTATGTTCACAGTAAAGGCATCATTCACCGGGATATCAAGCCAGATAACATTATTCTGCGTTCTGTTGATAACGTGCCAGTTTTGATTGATTTTGGTGCAGTCAAAGAAACAATCCGTTCAGTGGTGAATTCTCCAGGATACCCTACGCGATCGCTCGTTATTGGTACGCCGGGATATATGCCTAGCGAACAAGCCGTTGGCCGCCCAGTTTACGCTACTGATATCTACAGCTTAGGTTTAACGGCAATTTATCTGCTGACTGGCAAACACCCGCAAGAACTAGTAACCGATCTAAAAACTGGGGAAATACTTTGGCAGCAGCACGCCCCTAACGTCTCTTCGCAATTGGCGGCAGTACTCAATCAGGCAATTAAGCCTCATGCTGGCGATCGCTACAGTACTGCCAGTAAAATGCTGTATGCCTTGCAGTCTGCTACTAATATACCTACTGAGTTAACTACAAATACTCCCACAGTTAATTTTTCTCCCAATGCATCGACTCGACAAACTCAGCCATTATATTCTCCGCAAAACAATTCTGCGATTCCAGGGTCTTCGACTCCTAGAAACTGGCAAAAATCTGCTGTGATTATTGGTAGTTTGCTCATAGGCGGGTTGATTGGTGCAGTAGCAATTCCTAGCATCATTCGTCAGCAACAACCAGAAACAAACATTGCCACAAGTCCCACGCCATCGCCAGAATCTTTTCCCACTCCTGCATCTACCGAACCGCCCGTTTCCTCCCAAACTTCTCCAGTTCCAGTTATTCCTAGCTCATCACCACGACAGCGGCCAACCTCTAATCGCCCAGTTGTACCCATACCACAGCCAGAAAAAGAGCCTATAACTTCAGAGACTCCAGCACCGATAGTAGTATCTACACCACAGCCAGAACCAGAGAATGAGGCAAGTGCAGTTCCCACACCAGAAGCGCGTTCTACACCACAAAACAAGCCGCGCAGTAAATTAGCTGTCACTGCTAGCAGACAAAGCGTTCCCGCCTTTCCGACAGGTACAACAAGAAACATTGTAGAAGCTACCCTCGGCAAACCAAATCAAGATTTAAGAGGCGCATGGGGCAACACTCGTGCTGTCGTTTACAAACTTGTGCCAAACAAAATTGACCTTGGCTATTTATTCGATCGTAATTCTAAAACGCTGCGTCAAACTGAGGTATCTTTTGCCCAGTCGGTAGACCTAGAAGTAATGGAAACTACCTTAAATGGAATGTTAGCAGGGCAAGCCACTGAAGAAATTAAGCAGGGACTCAAACAGGTACAACAGCGCCAATCGGATAATTTTAGTTTTAAAAATGGCTCAGTCAAGGGTCAAATTATCCGCCAAGAATGTAATTTTATTTACATCAGCATTTGGGATGCAGATTTACATGATTTTGTAAATCCATCTACAGCCAAACAGTGTTAATTTTCTGGCAAAGACCATTCTCAAAAGTTAGATTTTTGTATCCTACAAGACAGACTCAGTATTCAACATAGTGATTGAAAAACTGACTTTATTCGGCTACAATCAAGATAATTTCAGTCTTCCCAAACACAAAAACCCAATTTTTAGAATTAGTGTATTTGTTTTCTAGATTTTACAACTAAACCCATAAAAACCTGCCTTTCTCATGTCTAATTCCCCATACGCATTTTCAAACTGAGTTTCAAATTCTTAATCTTCATAAAGTTATAAATACCATTATTAAGTTTTTAATAATACTTGTCTCAGCTTGTACATTCATGTCGTAAAGTTCGATTGGAATTGTGTAATCTGAAGACAGCAAAGCTAAATTATTCAATTGAGGTCTGATGACTCCTACAATCATGCGTCAGCTTTGGTCAGTGGTTGAAACCGCTCAAGCCAAGCTCCTTTTACAACTGGATGATGCTAGCTTGGTGCAGTGGTTAGTGAAACAAACCGAAACGCAAGTGTTGTTAGATTCTAACGAAACTGATTTTCTTAGCCACTACATTCAATCTCGACTAGCCCTTATACGCGATCTTGCCCATGAACGCCAATGTTCGTGATGCCTACGGCGGGCTACGCCAACGCAAAATCAAGATAAATAGATTGATCGTCAAGTGTTATTACTGTTGACTATTAGCTTTTTGGGACAAATAACCTTCTACTAAGCAGTCAGAGCCTACTACACGCCAACGAACACGTTCTAAAGACAACGCCTCAGTCATGGTAGTAAAACCTAAATCGCCCACTGGTGTGGGAGCGATACTACCACCAATGATTTTTGGGGCAATAAATGCCAAAACTTTTTGCACTGCTCCTTGAGCGATCGCACTAGCAGCTAAAGTACCACCACACTCCCACAGCACGCTACAAAAACCTCGTTCATATAAGTACGCCATTGCCTTATCCGGCGTAAGTGATGCTAATTCCACTACCTCCACACCCTGTTTGAGCAACAGTTCTTGAAAATCGGGGTTAGCACCCTTCTGTGTCAACACTAAAGTTGGCGCATCCGCAGTTTGCCACAGATGGGCACTTGTCGGTAAGTTAAGATGGCGACTCATCACCACTCGTAGGGGATTATGTGCCCCCACCTGATGGCTGGTTAAGTAAGGATTATCTTGTCGGACTGTATTACCGCCGACAATTATGGCATCACAAGCCGCCCGCACTAGATGTACTTCG
This sequence comes from Nostoc sp., assembly GCF_036917355.1. GTDB lineage: Bacteria > Cyanobacteriota > Cyanobacteriia > Cyanobacteriales > Nostocaceae > Nostoc. The sequence continues at coordinate 31,955 of NZ_JBALDP010000059.1, read as the reverse complement.
CTGCGGGCTTCTTGACTTGTCACCCAAGCGCTATGACCAGAGGTAGTAGCAATTTTGCCATCTAAAGTCATGGCATATTTTAAAATTCCCAAAGGTCGCTTATAGAGAATGCGATGCACAAAAGCTTCATTTAGCTGACGGCAGGCTTCCTCTTCTACTCCAACCAATACTTCGATTCCCGCTGCCCGTAAACGGGCAATACCACCTCCAGCTACCAGTGGATTGGGGTCAACCATACCCACCACTACTTTTGCCACTCCTGCTTGGATCAATCCTTCCGAACAAGGGGGAGTACGTCCGTAGTGATTGCAAGGTTCGAGGCTAACATAGATTGTTGCACCACGAGAGCGATCGCCTGCTTCCCTCAAAGCAAATACTTCTGCATGAGGCTCACCTGCGCGAGGATGAAATCCAACGCCTACAATCTCGCCATCCTTAACAATCACTGCTCCCACTAACGGATTGGGTGAAGTCCGCCCTAAAGCGCGACGGGCAAGTTCCAAACACCGCAGCATCATACGAGAGTCAAAGTCAGTTCCTACCTTTGGCTTTGGTGGTGAATTCGAGCCAGCTGCTGACTCCACTATTGGTGTATTTTCCTGAGTGTAATTTGGTAAGGATGCATCTGCTTGAGCGACCACTGGGAAATTATCCATAATTTTAGGCAACACTGTAAATATTCTGCACGCGATCGCGCAGCCTCTCCACAAGAGAATCGCGCTTTGCTCCTGATAATTAAACAGTAATATCTAGGCGCTATTATTGGCTGTCTCAACTTACATGAGTCTGTAATATTCAGACTTACAGTTCACTGTAGCCTGAATCCATATTGCCAGAGGTTGCCCAAATTCCATAAAGATTTAGGTTACAGGGTACAAAAGATAATTTTCTTTACTGTCACCTGTAACCTATTCCCGCCTCTACTCCTAAATTCTTATACAGACGCGATTAATCGCGTCTCTAACTCCCTTTAACTATTGCTGCAATAATTTCATCCGCTGCCACCAAAGATTCAACGGATAATAGACCACAGGTGCCCACAGACTACTCAGAATGGCAGAGGCAAGAGCAACGCGCTGATAATATGTCCAAATATCTGTCACCTTGCGCTCATTGCCTAGCAAAGTTAATTGCAGCCCAAAGATAGTTTCTGCCAAAACTGCCAAAACAAAGACAATTACGGCAATCGAAATAAAATCTTCTTCGATAAAACGCTGTTTCTGGAGCAGACCAGTTAAAGCCCCCACTATACCTAAACTGATGGCATGAGTGGGGCTAGGTGATGTCATCGAATCTTGAAGTAGCCCCAGAACTATACCTGCTAATGCTCCGGCAAACATCGTGCGCTTCACACTCCAAGCTACCACCCAAATTAATAACCAGTTAGGGCCAATTCCCAACAATTCCATACCTGGGAATCGGGTTGGTAATAATAGTAAACATAACAATACAGAACTAGCCGTCACTATCCAGCCCAACAACTGACGTATACCGGGATGCCAACGAGCAAGCGGCTGAATTCGGAATTTCGATTTTCGCTCTGACGATTTTGGCTTTTTCTGCCTGCTACCACCAAATGCAGGAATCTTCATTTTTCTATGGATTTTTTCAAAGAATTTACTTAGACTTTTGCGGTACTTGATTTGCCGACTCTTGGTTTTCTGGCTTGGGATAAACAGCTACCCAATCGAGAGAGCGGATTGGCGGAAAAAGCTCAATTTTTGCCACTGATGCTGGGAGTTTCTTTAAATCCAGCGACTTAATTCGTCCTACTGCCAAACCAGAGGGAAATTTCTGACTGTAAGTAGATGTGGAAACTAAATCTCCTACTTTGACATTTGGAACTTTTTCATAAAACTCCAATACAGCTTCAGCAGAAGAATCTCCTCGCAAAACGCCTTTAGCTGCTGTGCGGCTAATCGATACACCCACTTGACTTTTGAGATCGCTGATTAACAACACGCGGCTAGTATTAGGAGTTACACTCTCCACCAAACCCACTAATCCGCCTTCTGCCTTGACTACGAAACCTTCCTGAATCCCCGCATTCGCACCGCGATTCAGCGTAACTTGTTGCCACCATTGGTCAGCACTACGTCCTACCACCCGTGCTGGAATTGGTCGTGATGCCAGCGGCTCTTTTTCCACATAGCCTAATAAATCTTGTAACTTTGTCTTTTGACTTTCCAAATCTACTATACGGGTTTGCAATTCCATCATCCGGGCATCTCTGAGACGTTCTTCTGGAGTTGGCCCTGACTGCAACATCTCTAATGGACGAGTAATTGCCTGGTATGTCTCAAGCACTAGTTCACCTTGAGTCTGTCGCAATATCCAAGCACTACCAAGTGCTAAAGCTAACAACCCAATTTGCAACCCTTTACGATCCCACCAACGCCGTATTGTCACCATATATACCTGTATATACTTATATAAATTAAGTTCTACTTGGATTCTATTTATATAGAACCCAAATAGAACTCAAATAGAACTCAATTCTGATATTTTTTTTGTTACATATTGCGAGAGCTTTCGGTAACAACTCGTTCCAACTGTTTAAAGTTTTCTAACACACGACCTGTTCCCAGCACAACACAGCTCAAAGGATCGGCAGCAATATGGGTAATAATCCCTGTCTCATGGCTAATGAGGGTATCTATGCCTTTGAGCAAAGCACCGCCACCGGCTAACATAATACCTCTGTCAATAATGTCTGCTGCCAGTTCTGGCGGTGTGCGTTCTAGTGTCCGCTTCACAGCTTCGATAATTACTGATAGCGGTTCCAACATACTTTCACGGATTTCTGGGGCTTTGATGGTTACAGTTCGCGGTAAACCAGAAAGCAGGTGTAAGCCTCGGACTTCCATCATCGCGTCATTATCATCATTAGTCGGATAGGCAGAACCAAGCCGAATCTTGATTTCCTCGGCAGTACGTTCACCAATGACTAAGTTATGAACTTTCTTAATATACTGAACGATCGCATCAGTCAGTTCATCTCCAGCAATGCGTACTGATTCGCTGATTACCGTACCTTGAAGACTCAGCACTGCAACTTCTGTTGTCCCACCACCAATATCGATGATCATGTTGCCTGTAGCTTCGGCAACAGGTAGTCCTGCACCAATGGCCGCAGCTACAGGCTCATCGATTAAATAGACTTTTCTTGCTCCTGCTTGGTGAGCTGCATCCATCACTGCTCGTCTTTCTACTCCTGTAACGCCACTGGGAATACCAATGACAATTCGGGGTAGGATTAGAGACTTACCTTCATTTACACGCTGAATAAAGCTTTTCAGCATCAGTTCGGCTATATCAAAGTCAGCGATTACACCATCCCGCAAAGGACGCAGAGCAATCACATTTCCCGGTGTGCGACCGAGCATTTTTTTGGCTTCTTCTCCTACTGCTAGTGCAACCTTTTCGTTGACATCGATAGCAACTACAGAAGGTTCTTGTAGTACAATACCCTTACCAGATACATAAACCAGGGTGTTCGCGGTACCGAGGTCGATACCCATATCCCATGAAGTGCGAAAGTTCCTAAAAATACCCACGCGTCTGTAAGCCCCCTATGTGCGATACTTTTTGACTACAACGTTAATAGTTAATTGTGCCGGATTTGATAAAGTTCTAATCCTGAGTTGAGTCAACTAGACTATATTTTTATATGATTCCCAGGAATATTTAGTATGTCTCAAGCCCCGTACTTTTTGATATTCTCTGGTTAGATTAGTATATCCGTATATTTTTATGTGTTTCTCCAAATAGTGTGTATAAATTTTCAAGTCAATTATATTGTTAACTGTTTAACACAATATTTTCAAGTCTTTCACAATTCGCTATGATGAAAGTCGAAATTGCTAAGTACGTTTGTACTGAAAGGTAACGCACATGAGTATTAATATTGTCACTCTTGTTGGTCGTGTCGGTGGCGACCCTGATATAAAATATTTTGAATCCGGTAGTGTGAAGTGTAGATTGACACTCGCGGTAAAAAGGCGCTCGCGCAACAGCGATGAACCTGACTGGTTCACGCTGGAGTTATGGGATAAGACGGCTGAGGTAGCAGGTAATTATGTCCGTAAAGGAAGCTTAATCGGCATCAAAGGTTCCTTAAAGTTTGACACATGGAGCGATCGCCAAACAGGAGCAAACCGCTCTACACCAATTATTAGAGTAGATCAACTAGATTTATTAGGCTCTAAGCGAGATGGAGAAGGCGGTACAGGAGATATGTCTTCAGAACATTTTTAATTAGGCATCCCTTCTCTGCCAGACGCTACGCGTAGCTTGCTTCCCCGGAGGGGTACGGCTCCGCTCATGCCAAGTGGGCATTGATTATTAGTCCTTTGCCCTCACAAATGACAAAGGACTAATGACTCATGACTCATGACAAATGACTAATAACTAATTTGCAGCGTCACCGATGCTTCTACTTGCTGTTCACCACCCACAATAGGGGTGGAAGCATCAGCTGATTTCGCAGCCTCAGCCCGTAAAAACATTGGTGGTGGTGGAGGTGCACTGGCATTATTAACTTGAATGCTGACTATTTCTTTGGATTTAAAACCCAAGGCACTAAAAACGGCATCAGCTTGCTGCCGCGCGTCTTGAGTAGCTTCTTTTAATGCTTGCTTTTGAGCAGCTGCGATCGCTTCATCATTCGCAACAAAACTAATGCCGTTAATTTGTGTTGCACCGGCTTTGACTGCATCATCCAATAATGTCCCAGCTTGTTCAACAGGAATACTAAAACTCACAGTGTTAGTGGCAGCATAGCCTGTAATCCGCTGTACATTATTGGTGTAGCTGTAAACCGGATTGAGACGAATACCGGTAGTTTGTAATTTTTCAACATTTTTGCTCTTGAGAAACGCAACCACCGCCGATGACCTCTGAGCGGCTTCTTGCTGTACCTCTTGGGCTGTTTTCCCTTGAATCTCCACTCCTAAATTGACTTGTGCCAGAGTTGTCGGAATTGTTTCCACTCCGCGACCACTGACACTAAGGGTTCGCCACAATTTATCTTTTTCTTGTGCGAATGCAGGTAGTACAAAAGTTGCACATACAAGCATTGCTAAAGGCAGTATTTTCCACAAGTTTCCCGATGGAAATTGAGAACCGGGTAAAGCGGCTCTAGTCATAATATTTGCACTCCTCAAAGTATCCACAGATGTTTTAAATAAAGGTATGTAGCAATCTTCTGGTGGTCGTTGAGAGCCAACAGCCACCATCAGTTTTTCACAACTCAAGTGCGATCGCTAGATACGATTTGTATGTTCTTACTTTGACACTGCGATCGTCAAAAGCTGAAATGGTTACATTTTTTGAAACTAAAAAAATTACACTAGTACTGCACAGCGTAAATGAAACCTTTACGCCGTATTCATTTTGAATTCGGACTGCTTCACCATAGGATGTTTTTCAGAAACGCGTCAGAATCAAAGAGAAGGATTTTCAGAGAACCTAATGCATTTGTTAGATCCAATCAACTTCTCTTTTCCTCTGCTGGCCAGCGCAACACAAGCCGCAGACAGTTCAATGGTAGTCGAAGCAGTGCTACTAAGCTTAGTAGTCGTTTATCTCGCCAGTAAAGTTGGTGGAGAGTTATCAAACCAAGTGGGTTTGCCGCCTGTCTTAGGTGAACTCGTTGGCGGTGTAGTAGTTGGCATTTCTGTTTTCCACCTTTTGGTATTTCCAGAAGGCGGCACAGACAGTTCTAACTCTTTGATTATGTCCTTCCTTCAAACTACTGCTGGTTTAACGCCTGAAGCCACTCCAGCGGTGTTTGCAGCCCAGTCCGAGGTCATTTCCGTTCTGGCAGAATTGGGTGTGATTATTCTGCTGTTTGAAATCGGCTTGGAGTCGAATTTAAAAGATTTAATGGCAGTTGGTATCCAAGCCACTGTTGTCGCAGTAGTTGGGGTAGTAGTACCCTTTGCGGCTGGTACTGTGGGGCTGATGACTTTGTTTGGGATTGGGGCTGTACCCGCAATTTTTGCAGGGGCGGCTTTGACTGCTACTAGTATTGGTATTACTTCCAAAGTTCTTTCAGAACTGGGGCGACTCAATTCTAAAGAAGGGCAGATTATTTTGGGTGCTGCTGTAATTGATGACGTACTAGGGATCATCGTTTTAGCGGTAGTTGCCAGTTTAGCTAAAGACGGCGTGGTGGATGTCAGCAAAGTCATTTATTTGATTATCAGTGCCACTGGTTTTATTTTGGGAGCAATCCTACTAGGCAATGTTTTCAATAAGTCCTTTGTAGCGATCGCCGATCAACTAAAAACACGCGGTGGACTGGTAATCCCAGCATTCATTTTCGCTTTTGCGATGGCATACCTTGCCGCCGTCATCCACTTAGAAGCAATTCTGGGAGCTTTTGCAGCTGGTTTAGTTCTAGAAGAAACAGATAAGCGTAAAGAACTGCAAAGGCAAGTCTGTCCCATTGCTGATATGTTAGTCCCAATTTTCTTTGTGACTGTTGGGGCAAAAACCGATTTGGGAGTGTTAAACCCAGCAATTCCCGACAATCGAGAAGGTCTAATTATGGCAACTTTCCTGATTACAGTAGCCATTCTCGGTAAAGTAATCACAGGTTTAAGCGTGTTTGGTCAACCGGAAATCAACCGTTTAGCGATCGGTGTGGGGATGATTCCTAGAGGCGAAGTTGGGTTAGTGTTTGCTGGTGTCGGCGCTGCCAGTGGCGCTCTCTCGAAACCATTAGGGGCAGCAATTATCATGATGGTTATCTTGACAACCTTTTTAGCTCCTCCATTGTTACGATTTGTGTTTCCAGACCCAAAAACCGTGGACGGAAGCTCAGAGCAACTAATTTTAGACGGTTCCTCTGGGACTTCGTTGGTAATTGAAACACCTCAGTCGAGGGTGCCAGCATCAAATGACAGCAGCAATTTGGGAGTAACTCCAGATTCTGGCGATCGTTAATTATTGCAAATGGGGAATGGGGAATTGGGCATTGAGCATTGGGAAGAGATAAGGAAGAAACGTTGTTCAATATAATCTCCCCTGCCCCTGTGCCCCTCTGCTCCTCTTCTCCCCTGCCCCAATTGTGCAGTGGAAACTTCTATCCTCAAATCTCCGTCCCGTGTGATTGTAGAATAATCATTTGTTTATAATTTCTACCAGCCTTCAGAATGTTACTTAATTTCTAGTTTCCCTCGGCTTGTGAGCCTTTATCTGAATATTTTCCAGATAATCAGGGAATAACACTCATAAATCTTGCTAGATCGTTTGACAGTAATGGGAATTATTTACTCAGTGCATCGATGGCAACAAAGAACAAACACTTATCAGTAAACAGCTATCAATTATCAGTTTTCTAGCTTTATTGGGAGTCAAAGTTCTCCACCTGTAAAGGTGGAAGGTTTCGCATGGGGATTTAAACTTAATTTGAAACCCGATCGATGATTTAAGTGTGTCTAAATACTGGCTTAAAAATCAAACAAGGGATTCAGAAGTCAAGTTTAGGTGGTGATGGTGTGATGATGATTTACCAATGAGTTGAGATATTGACGGCTCCCATGAATGTGAATTAGGAGAAAGGACTGTGAAATTACATTGGTTACTAGCCAGCACTATTGGAACTATCTTCATGCTATCGTCGCCAGCAATGGCCGCGAGACTTGAATCTTGGCGCTTTGATGCCAATCAAAATAGGCTGGAAATTAATACTGTGGGAGCAGTTCAACCCCAAGCACAACTAATTTTCAACCCAACTCGGCTGGTAATTGATTTGCCGGGAACTACATTTGGTCGTCCGCAGTTAACCCAACAGGTGGGTGGTGGAATTCGCTCAATCCGTGTTGGACAGTTTGATGTAGATACAACACGCATAGTTGTCGAACTTACTCCTGGTTACAGTTTAGACCCCAAACGGGTGAAATTTGTTGGTACAAGTGGCGATCGCTGGACGGTGCAATTACCTACGCCAGAAGTCGAAAAAGTAGCTTCATCTCCTAGAAGTGCTTACAGTGTAGTTACCCCAGACTCAGAACGTCAATCTAATATTTCAAGGGTTGCTACTACTACACGAGGGGCAACTCAAATTGAAAACTTACAAGTGACAGGTGATGGGTTGTTCATTCGCACCAGTGGTGGTAATACGCCGATTCAGGTAATTCGCAGCCGCGATCGCGCTACCATCTTCCTAGATATCTCTGGTGCATCTTTATCACCACGTCTGACGCAGCAGAGTAATATACCCGTTAACAAACATGGTATTCGCCGCGTCGAATTTACCTCATTGCAAACCCAACCTCCTGGTGTCCGCCTAACTTTGCGGGTAGATAAAAATAGCCCAGATTGGCGAGCAAGTAATAGTAACGATGGTGGTTTGATAGTTCTACCTAGTCGGGTTGTCAGATTGCCTGGAAGTAATAATTCGGATAATCAGTCAGAAGCTGTTTCCTTTCCCAATAGACCATCTGCCAATAACTCGCCAGCAACAATTGAATCTGTGCAACTTGCCGATAATGGCAAACAACTGCTAATTAGAGGCAACCAACCTTTATCTGCTACGGGAACCTGGGATAGATCCTTAGGTATTTTCCGCGTCACAATTACCAATGCCAAGTTAGCTCCCAGAGTTACAGGGCCTACTTTTGCTCCCAATAGCCCCATTCTTCGGGTACGTCTGCAACCTCAAGCATCCAATACAGTGGTTGTTTTAGTTCAACCCGCAGGAGGAGTGCAAATTGGGCAACCCCAGCAAATCGGCGACCAGCTTTTGGCTCTACCAATCCAAGGTTCTCGGCGAGTTGTCACCCTCCCCGGAAGACCACCCTTTGCTTTACCTGGGCTACCACCGCCGAACCGCGGGCCATTCCCTGACCCAAACAATCCAAATCCTCAACCCTTAAGACAACCACAGCGCCGAGTTACCAATGGGCGAGTGGTAGTTATTATTGACCCCGGACATGGTGGTAAAGACTCAGGAGCGCTTGGCATTGGGGGGGCACGCGAAAAAGATGTTATCTTGCCTATTGGTAAGAGACTTGCTGAGATTTTGCAGCAAAATGGCGTACAGGTTATTATGACGCGGGATTCTGACTATTTTGTTACCCTTCCAGGACGGGTGCAATTAGCAGAACGAGCTAATGCTGATGTATTTGTTAGCATTCACGCTAATTCAGCAGGTGCTAGTCGTCCCGATGTTAATGGCTTGGAAACGTATTATTACGACAGTGGTTTGAGTCTAGCTCGCATTGTCCATAACAGCATTCTCCAAAGCCTGAATGTCAAAGATAGGGGAGTGCGGCGAGCCAGATTTTATGTCCTCAGAAAAAGTTCTATGCCCTCCATTCTTGTGGAAACGGGTTATATGACTGGTCGACAGGATATGGCTAGGCTCAGAACTTCAGCTTACCAAAATCAAATGGCAGAAGCGATCGCTCGTGGCGTTCTTCAGTATCTAAAGAGAAGATAAGTAATTTAGCCTAAATTTCTAAATTGTTGAGTAAGTACATCTAATCTTTATCATTTTTATCCAATTTAGTAGTAAAACAATTTAAGTATTCTTGCGGCGGAATAAGAGTAGCTTCTTTGTTATTGTCATTTGATACTTTGCAATTCAACAAATTTTGGATTTTAGACTGTCCTGCGGAACGCTATGCGTAGCTTGCTTCTTTGGAGGGTACGGCTACACTCAGTCGAACAATTTTGGATTTTGGATTTGTATCACCTACAACAGGTGTTAGTGTAGCAAGACCCTAGTCTGGCAGAAAACTAAAATCGGGAATCTAAAATCTAAAATTGGCAGTCAAATTTATATAGGCTAATGGCATGGCAAAATCAGAGGAGCGTGCTATATTTTACGCCATTAGCTGTGTCTTAATAACAGCGCAAAACTCAAGTGTGCGCGGTGACGGTGTGAGGATTAGCCAATATGTTGAGATGTTGACGGCTCCCATAAATGTGAATCAGGAGAAAAGACTGTGAAATTACGCTGGTTACTATCCAGTACTATTGGAACCATCTTCATGCTATCGTCGCCGGCAATGGCCGCGAGACTTGAATCTTGGCGTTTTGATGCTAATCAAAACAAGCTGGAAATTAATACTCAAGGAGATGTTCAACCTCAAGCACAATTAATTTTTAACCCGACTCGTCTGGTAATTGATTTACCAGGAACCACATTTGGCCGCCCGCAGCTAACCCAACAAGTGGGCGGTGCAATTCGTTCGATTCGTGTTGGGCAGTTTGACGAACAAACAACGCGTATAGTTGTTGAACTAACTCCTGGTTATAATTTAGACCCAAAACGAGTGCAATTTCTAGGTACAACTGGCGATCGCTGGACAGTGCAATTACCTACGCCAGAAGCCGACAATGTACCGACAAGAAACACTGAAGGGCAACCAGAACAAGCTATAGCCACTGATACTTTACCTAGAACATCTACACAAACATTTCCCCCAAGGAATATTTACAATGTGGTGACAAGCGGCTCTGTAAATCCACGGAACAACAGAATGCTTGTCGCCAAAGTTACTCAAATTGAGAACTTACAAGTCACTGGTGATGGTTTTTTTGTCCGTACCAATGGTGGTAATCCTCAGATTCAGGTAAATCGTAGCAACGATCAAAAGGCAATTAACATCGACATTGCTGGCGCAACTCTATCACCAAGTTTAGAGCAGCGAGATTTGTCAATTAATCGCTATGGTGTTAGCCGTATCCAGTTCACCCAGCTGCAAACCAGCCCATCTGTTGTTCGCCTGACTTTACAAGTGGATGAAAATAGTCCAAATTGGCGAGCAACCACTAGCAGTGTTGGTGGTTTTGTGGTTCTACCCAGTCGTGGAGTCGCCCAGCTGCCTGGAGGTAATAGTCCGCGTCCCATAGCACCAAGTAACACGCCTGCTAACATTCAGTCTGTGCAACTGGCTAATAATGGTACACAACTGCTAATTCGAGCCGACCAAACTTTATCTGCTACAGGCGGCTGGGATAGAACCTCTGGTCTGTTCCGCATCACTATTAACAATGCTAAGTTAGCTCCCAAAGTCACAGGTCCGACTTTTAATCCTAATAGCCCGATTTTGCGGGTACGCCTGCAACCACAAGAATCCAACACTGTCACCGTCTTGGTTCAACCAGCCGCTGGAGTACAAATTGGGGAACTCAACCAGGTTGGCGACCAGCTTTTAGCTTTAGAATTACGACGCTCTAGTAGCAGCATCACACCGCCCATTGCTTTACCTCCCCTGCCATTACCAGACCAAGGTCAATTACCAAATCCCATAGATAATCCCCGTCCAATCTCCCAGTCACAGCCACGCCCCTCAGCTCCCAGAGGGAAATTGCTAGTAGTTATTGACCCAGGACATGGTGGAAAAGACTCAGGTGCCCCTGGTCTAGGGGGACTTTTAGAAAAGGATGTAATTCTGCCTATTGGGAAAAGGGTAGGAGCAATTTTAGAGCAAAACGGTGTACAAGCTGTACTCACGCGGGATGCCGACTTTTTTGTAGAACTTCAGGGACGAGTAGATATTGCCAAGCGAGTTAACGCGACTTTGTTTGTAAGCATTCACGCTAATTCCGTTGATAATCGCCCTGATGTCAATGGCTTAGAAGTCTATTATTACGAGAGCGGTTATGGTCTGGCTGAAGTAGTTCGTAAAACCATTCTCCAGGACATCGGCACTATTAAAGACCGGGGAACTCGCAAAGCCAGATTCTATGTTCTGAGAAAAAGCTCCATGCCTTCAATTTTGGTAGAAACAGGCTATATGACTGGTTACGAGGATAATCCCAGATTGGGAACACGAGAATATCAAAATCGGATGGCAGAAGCGATTGCTCGTGGCATTCTAAAATACTTACAGCAGAGGTAATATAGTACAAATTACTAATTAAAGAGGTGGTATTTAAACTTCTTTTACGCGCAGAATTTAGTGGTCAAATTGGAGATTGTCTGCTAAATTCTGTATTTTAAATCCCAAAACCTAAATATATATCTGCCTGTGTATTCATCTTCCATTTTTGAAGGGAATCTTGACGATTTTTCCGATCGAGAACCCCAACGTGCCCCAATTGGCATCTTTGATAGTGGTGTGGGTGGGCTAACAGTACTGCGACAAATATATCGACAACTCCCCAATGAATCAATTGTTTACTTTGGGGATACAGCTAGACTTCCTTACGGAATTCGTTCACAAGCAGAAATTTTACGATTTACACGTGAAATTATTACCTGGCTACAACAGCAGCAGGTAAAAATGGTAATTATGGCTTGCAACACCAGTTCTGCTTTAGCCTTAGAAATCGTGCGTCAAGAATTCACCATACCCATTTTGGGAGTAATCCTACCGGGTGCAAAAGCTGCGGTGCAGCAAGGAAAGCGGATTGGTGTAATTGCCACTCCAGCTACGGCTAAAAGTAATGCTTATAAGCACGCCATACTCGAAATTGCTCCTGATGTCCAAGTCTGGCAAGTTGGATGTCCAGAGTTTGTGCCACTCATTGAGCAAAACCGCATTCACGATCCTTACACTGCGGAAGTGGCAAGAGCCTACCTAGAGCCTTTATTAGAGCAAGAAATTGACACCTTAGTTCACGGCTGTACCCATTATCCACACCTTACACCAGTACTGCGATCGCTCCTCCCCTCTCAAGTCCAGTTGGTCGATCCAGCTGTTCATGTTGTGGCGGCTTGTGCCCAAGAACTAGACTTACTAGGCTTAAGAAATACTCATCTACCATTACCAACTCGCTTCGCCGTCAGCGGTTGTCCGCAACAGTTTTCCCAGTCAGGAGTGCAGTGGCTAGGCTATACCCCAATGGTTGAAGAGGTTTCCTTCACTGATATAGCTATTTCCCAACTCCAATAAAACTAATTAGTCCGTAGTCCATCGTCCTTAGTCATTTATCGAAACAAATGACGAAGGACGATGGACAAATGACTATTGACTATTAACTGATATCTCCTGCTTGCGTTTTCCTTCGGTAGATGAAGGGAAACTTGTAGGAACAGTCTTTGTACCCGTTCGCTTGGCCAGTGCTAATAACAGGTAGACTGTGAACAAATATCCAGAGGCTAAAATAAAAATCATCATAGGTATACTTCCGTAAATCATTGTTCTACTAGCACCCTTCTAAACGAATATAAAATTCCATAAAATTAGTAGAACCTCAGCCAAACAAGTGCATTCTTGATGACTGTAGTTTCCTATGGTAAAATTACCTATAGAGATAAAATCCTCTACGGACAAAGAATTTATGAGCTAATGCGACTTCTTGCAGACCATAGATCCCACAGCAGTTAGCTTGCCGTTTAGCAATCTAAAACTACGATTCTCAGCGGTCTACTCGATCTGCTTTATTTTTGCTCAAACTGCTGTGAAAAGAGCAATGCTTGCGCTCTACGTGCGCGGAGTACGTGTAGCGGCTTCCCATAGGGATATCACACAGCTCCAAACCAGGAGTTTTGCCTATCGTAGGAAAAATTAAAGAATTTATTCCTTTAATCTAACCGACGAATATTTATTTTAGACTCACAACACCAACTCAGTAAAATCAACTAGTAGCTGACTTAACCTTTGGGTGTGAATATCTTACAAAATTTAAAATTCCTATATTTTAGCGTAACACAACGACCCTGAATTTTGAGCTTATTCGGCTGCTAAATTTCAAATTTTTTGAAGAGCTACACCTTAATCTGGAGAAATTTAGCCTTACCTCTTGGTTACTAATTTAAATCGCTTCGTTTTTGTCAATAAGTAATATTGCTTAAACTATCTTGAGAACTGTGGCAAGAAAGGTAAGATGAGAAACTACTTAACACAATTTAATCTTATATTTATCCCTTATACTGAGAATTCATGTTTTAAGTTAGTTTAAAGTTTCAGTAGCCACAAGTTAAGTATAATTGCTTATTGACAGAAGCCTTAGTAACCCTAATTATCACCCATAGACTCATAAAAATGGGATTACCTTATGAAAACTTTGCGCTGGCACAGGGTTATCTTAAAATGAGTATAGGATATGTAAACTTTCGTAACCTAAGTCAGAGTCCGCCCATCCATGACCCCAGCCACCTCCCTGTTTACCCCTGTGGAAGCAGACCTGCGACTACTAGCAGATAACCTAAAACAGCTAGTTGGAAATCGCCACCCCATTCTGTTTGCAGCAGCCGAACATTTATTCGGAGCTGGGGGAAAGCGTATCAGACCAGCAATTGTCCTGCTAATATCGCGGGCAACAATGTTAGAACAAGATATCACACCGCGTCATCGCCGCCTTGCTGAGATTACAGAAATGATTCACACAGCAAGCTTGGTACATGACGATGTGGTAGATGAATCAGACGTGCGGCGAGGCGTTCCTACCGTTCACAGTTTGTTCGGGAACCGCATTGCCATCTTAGCAGGAGATTTTCTCTTTGCCCAATCGTCCTGGTATTTAGCAAACTTGGACAATTTAGAGGTAGTGAAACTCCTCTCAGAAGTCATTATGGATCTGGCTACTGGGGAGATTCAGCAGGGACTAAATCGTTTTGATGCTGGTATCTCTATTGAAACTTACATTGAGAAGAGTTACTACAAAACAGCTTCATTAATTGCCAATAGTTCTAAAGCTGCTGGATTACTTAGTGAAGTCTCGCGAGAAACTGTTGAGCATCTGTATAGCTACGGTCGTCATTTTGGTATAGCATTTCAAATTGTTGATGACATTTTAGATTTCACCAGTACAACAAATACCTTGGGTAAACCAGTGGGGTCGGATCTCAAAAGTGGTAATCTGACTGCACCCGTTTTATTTGCTCTAGCCCAAAAACCATCTTTGGAAGTGTTGATTGAACGAGAGTTTGCTCAAGAAGGAGATTTAGAGCAAGCACTAGCACTGATTCAAGATAGTCAAGGTATACAGCAGGCGCGAGAGTTAGCTGCTCACCATGCTAAGTTGGCAATTGAACATCTTGCAGTTCTCCCATTCTCAGAATCCCACCAGGCACTGATTAACATAGCTGAATACACACTGAGTCGCCTCTATTAAATCAGTTATCATTCTCAGGTAGAAAATGGGGATTTAGATGTAGGTGTGTTGTGGCTAACGTAACGCACCGAAAACCTGAAATTTTGTGTTGTGTTAACGCTTTAATGCACTAAAGCAATTTTATGTTTAATTCAATCCACTTATTTAACAGGTAGAAGTGGAGCTTTTTAGAGGTTCTTAGGGATTTCCAAAAAATAAATTACTACTACTCGTGGAGTGAATAGTGTTTGACTGAGCGCTCACTCTAAAGACTTGCTCGCTTTTGGTTACTGGGCACCTCATAATCAAGAATGGGATATTTTTTATGTGAAACTTCTTAAGTATAAAACTCTGCTTCACTAGGAAACTAAAATTTGAAAACGGAAAAATGTTCACTGATAACTATTTTTTAATCAATTTTAGGTTTCACCGAAAGTTGAGTCAGTCGCATGGTGTAACGAAAAGAAAAAATTTCTTTTTTTACTGATTTAGAAAACTTTTTTAAAGAAATTTGAGATTTAAAATTTTGGATGTGGGATTGTATCTAAAAAATCCCACATCCAAATTTTTTCTATGCAATATCAGGGGGTATCTGTTTTGGCGATCGCTGTTGTCGTAACTGTTTCTGCATAAGTTTTTCCAGTTCAGTTCGCCGAACTTCGACGGTATGAGTGGTCTTACCCGGCGTCTCCAAAAAAACGATACTATCTACGGGTTCTAATGCCACCATTTGGAACAAAATATGGGTGACAGGAGTAATTTTAGCTAGCATTTGAGGGTCAAGCCCAGCAGGGGAAATTAGAGAGACATCCTGTATGGTAGGGAAAGCGTAAATCACACGCTTTTCCAATCCTGGATTAGCACGATTGCTCAACGTAGTTAAAACCCAGCTTGATTCCGAATTTTGGAGAATATAGTACTGGGAGTAACGTAATTTTTGAGCGATCGCTCTAAGGGCAGGAGCAATTGCTGCAACAAGATGTGGTGTCATACCATCGCGGGGTGCATTGTCAATCAGCAATTGAATTTGTGCTTCTAAATCCATAATGACTTGTATACGACTCCTGGGTAATGGCAATAACATCTATCAAGTGTGAACAATCCCATCAGAATTGGGAATAATAAAATCAGCCATATCCTCAATATAGGATTGGCCTGCGTTTAGCTTATACGTAAAACCAAACTAGCCAAAACCCACAGTCGTACAGGTTGTATTTAAGTAAGTTAGGTCTTTTGAAAACCGAGACTATGAATTCAGCCGCAACCGTAACTATTCCATCTGCAACTATTCTGGGAGAAAATTCTACAGGCGTGGAGGCGATCTTTCAACTCCTGTCCAAGGAGTTTCAGCAGTCAACTAAAGCTTCGGAACAGAATTGCCACGATGTAGCAAGACGTATCACCACCGAAGTCTACCGGATTTGTCATGAGAGTAAACGTATCCAAGCTTCTGGATCTGTAGAAAGCTCGGCGATGACCTTGGCTCGGCATCGGCTGCAACAGTGTCTCAGGTACTATCAGTTAGGTTCAAATCGGGGCAGGGTCGAATTACACAGTACTCTGAGTGCAATTATTTATCGATATATTAATCCGCCTCAGAAGCAATTGAGTTATCAAGGGCGACTGACTATAATTGAAGATTTCTTACAGAGTTTTTATCTGGAGGCGTTGAACGCTTTCCGGCGAGAAAATCAACTCGGTGCTACTTATCGCCCTCAGACACTCTTGGAATTGTCCGAGTATATGGCATTTACCGAGCGCTACGGCAAGCGACGCATTCCCTTACCAGGCCGTCAGCAACAGCTAATTATCCTGCGGGCGCAAACTTTTTCCCAACAGCAGCCTCCAGAAACCAGCGTAGATATAGAACAAGCCGCAGAAGGTAGCAATAATGAAGGTGACGGTTCTTGGGAAGAACCAGCAATTCACCAATTGCGCTCCACAATGGCAACGCAAGCCGAACCCGAACCCGAAGAAGACACCTTACGTTCCGTTGTGGTTACGGAATTAATGAATTATCTCGAACAACGACAACAATCTGATTGCGCTGATTACTTTTCTCTTCGCCTCCAGGATTTATCAGCACAGGAAATTGAATCGGTTTTAGGTTTAACCCCTCGTCAGAGAGATTATTTGCAGCAGCGCTTTAAGTATCATTTGATTCGATTCGCACTGTTGCACCGTTGGGAATTAGTTCACGAGTGGCTAGAAGCTTCTCTGCACACAAATTTGGGTTTAACTCCTCAGCAATGGCAAGTATACACAGCACAGCTGGACAATAAGCAACGATCTTTATTAGAGTTGAAGCAACAAGGACAAGCTGATGAAAAAATAGCAAAAACTTTAGGGCTGTCAATGGCACAACTTCAAAAACGATGGTTTAAAATTCTTGAGCAAGCTTGGGAAATTCGTAACTCATTAGTTTCCGGATCGGGTGCATCTACTCATGAATAGTGACTCAGAATCCTTACAACACCGGTGTCTCGATTGGTTATTGACAGATGATGTCAAAAATAACGAGCAATCGGTAGAATGTGAGGAAAATGACGGGGTAAAAAACCTCCTCAAGGAAGCCACTGCTTCAAAAAGCAGCGAGCCAAAATTGAGAGGAACGCCCCAGACCTTTCAACTGGGAGAAATTCCTACTGTGCAAGATCGTTTTCAAGCTGTCCTTAAGAATCGGTTACAAATACAAGCCCAAGAGCACCCACCGTTGTTTCCCTGGGAAACACAATTAATCGAATATCCTGATTTTGTTGATGAGCCGTCAATGACACTCGTTCCTAGCTGGGGATGGATGGTACAACAGTCGAAGTTGACCTTGCCGACTCGCTTACCGGAAAGAGTTTTCCAGCAATTGCTAGAACAATGTCAGGCTTTAGTGACATCTTCAGTGCCGTTGGGGGCAAAATTAGTTCAAGTAGTGGAGAACTTTTTTCCCAATGAGTCTCAAGCACTAAATGATATAGCTGGATTGGTGCTAAGAAGCACCTACCGGTCTGCAAGTACTTTGGAGACAATGCCCGCTATTCAGAGCGATTACTCAGATTTACAACCGCGTCAACAGATGGCCTTGTCGTTGCTAGCAGCTAAACAACTGCTAGAAAATCTGACTCTACCAGTTTCAGCAACCAGCCCGGTAGTAGAAAGACAATGGCTAACCAGTGTTGGTGCTTTGAACATCAGAGTAGAATACCAGTCTCTAGGTAAACTTACGAAGTTGCTTGTTCAAGCTGAGTTACCTGTTAAAGGAACTTTGACGCTACGAGGAAGTGGCACTTTAGCAATGACAACATCTTCGACTTCGGGATACTTAAATGTAGAGTTAGGCTGCGAGCAACTTAACCCAACTTATACCCTGGAAGTTGAATTTCCAGAAATAGACGAACAGTCGTTGCTGTTTGTGATTAATCCCACGATTTAGGTTAAATTTCCACCGCTAGCACACTATCTCAATCAACGCCGATATATATTAAGAGGATTTTCCTGGTTTTGAAGCTTATCCTATTTTTCAATAAACGGTCATTAGGGTGTCTACGAGAAGCAGTTATTACAAAGACACAGGGACACGGGAATATGGGGACATGGAGATATTGAGAATTTGATTATTTCTCGATTCGCTGCGTTACCCATTTCTCGTGTATTTCCATCTCTACCCCTTAGATATCAATCATTTTTTTAACACAGTGCTAGGGTAGCAAATTACGTCCCCTGCATTGTGTTTGTTGCATCTACATCATTGCTTCTACTAGACTCAAATGTTTAACTTATCCAGGATGAATCGGTTTTGGCGTATCCCTGTAGGTAATTTCTGGCGGCAAAATCCGCAGGGGTCGCCTTTGATTGAAGTGGAAGATTCGATTTTATTGCGGGTGCTGGTGCTAGCGTTGGTTATTTTGGGAATTGTGGCGACGGATATTGCCGCTGAGACTTCATTCAGTTTTTGGGCGTTACCCATGAGTGTTGTGGGTGCAATTTGGAGTTATTATCGTCGCCGCGATCGCAATATCGCAATTAAATTCTGTATCGCCATCGGCATGTTAGTAGCACTGGGTGCTTTCTTTGGGCGATTAGTCGGAGAGTTGAATGATACGCGGTTGGGTTTGGCAGAGTTATTAATTCAACTCCAGGTGCTGCATAGTTTTGATACACCACGCCGGAAAAATTTGGGCTATTCGATTGTGATCGGACTGATTTTATTAGGTGTAGCAGCAACCCTAAGTCAGACTTTAGCATTTGCACCTGTGTTGCTGTTATTTTTAGCGATCGCTCTGCCAACTTTAGTACTAGATTACCGCTCGCGCTTGGGTTTGCAGCCATTAAAAACTCAAAAGGAAAAATTCAATCAGAAGAATTCCTCAAGTCTTAATTTTAAATTTTTAATTTTAACTTTTTTAATAATTGTCGGTCTGGGGCTGGCAATTTTTGCTGTTTTACCCAGATTTCCGGGTTATCAATTACGAAATTTTCCTGTAAGTTCTGCTATTCAAGTAAAAAATAATTTCACAGGTCGTAGTATCATTAATCCCGGTTATGTCCGCCAAGGTAAAGGTGAGAATCAAGGCAGTGGTAGCGGTGGTACGGGACAAAATAAAACTGGTCAACCAGGTAAAGTAGATAATAATTTTTATTACGGTTTTAATAGCCAAATGAATCAAAACCTGCGGGGCGAGATGAAACCCAAGGTTGTCATGCGGGTGCGATCGCAAGCTGAGGGTTTTTGGCGAGTATTAGCATTCGATCGCTATACAGGTAAGGGATGGGAAGTTTCTCGCAATGAAAATGTTACGACTGTTAGGCGAGCGCCTTGGTCTTACCAAATTTTTCTTTCCCCATCTGTTCTTACTGGTAAAACCCAAGAGGTAGTACAAACTTATACAGTGGTGTCGGATTTGCCTAACCTGATTCCGGCGATGACTTATCCCAAGGAAGTTTACTTTCCAGCACCAGTGATTGCTGTTGATAAAGAAGACGGATTGCGATCGCCTGTAGAATTATCAGAAGGCTTTACTTACACAGTAATTTCCGAAGTACCATACCGCGATCGCACTAAATTAGGTGAAGCTTCTACTAAATATCCAGAACAAATTAAAAAGCATTATCTCCAAATTCCTCCCGAAATTGCCGAAAAAGTCCGGCAACGTACCGAAGAAATCCTCGCTAACTATAATCAAGAAAAAGTCGCAAAGTCTGCTAAAAGCCTGGATTCACCCTACGAAAAGGCTCTCTATTTAGCTCAATATTTAAAGCAACGCTACTCTGTTCCTAAAAATCCCTTAGAACTACCTTATTTGAGTGAAAAAGAAGACTTGGTAGAAACTTTTTTGTTTAAGCAAAAAGGAGGCTATCCAGACCACTTTTCAACAGTTCTCACGGTGATGTTGCGTTCCATTGGCATCCCAGCGCGGTTGGTAGCAGGGTTTAGTGCGGGAGAGTTTAATCCATTTACAGGGCTATATGTTGTCCGTAATACTGACGCTTATGCGATGACGGAAGTGTATTTTCCGAAATATGGTTGGTTTGCTTTTGACCCTATTCCCAATCATCCTCTGATACCACCTTCAATTGAAGACACTCAGACTTTTAGTGTGTTGCGCCAATTGTGGCATTGGGTTGCTGGCTGGCTACCTTCTCCGCTGACAGGTTTGTTGAATAATGTATTTGAGACAATATTTAAGTGGGTGATTAGAGCGATCGCTTGGTTTTTAGCTTTATTTTCCCAAGGTTGGTTCGGTGTGTTGACTGGCTTAATCTTGTCAACTACAGCAGCTTTCTTCGCTTGGCTGAGTTGGGGTCAGTGGCGAGAGTGGCGCAACCGCCGATGGTTAAAGAAATTGCCAGCAATGGAAAGCCTTTATCAACAAATGCTGCAATGGACAACCCAAAAAGGTTTAGGCAAACATCCAGCACAAACACCTTTAGAGTATGCCAGAGTCTCATACCAGCATCATGCTCTAGCAACTGCTGAGGTAATAGATGAAATTTGTCAAGCCTATGTTGGTTGGCGTTATGGCGGTCATACGCCTAACTTGCAGCAACTACGACAAAGATGGCAAGGTTTGAAAAAAGCTGCTAAGTAACTCATCAATAAGTCCTGTACAAAGGTTATCCATTTGGCAAGCTTTTTGATAAATTGCGACGAATAGCACTTTTCACAATTCCTGAAATATAAATTGCTCCTTCAGAGCGTCTGATTGGCTCGTGGTTCTCATTCTCCGATACTAAAACTACTTCTCCTTTTTCCCTGCTATAACGTTTAACTAAAGTCTCATCATCCACAGAAACTATAACAATCTCTTGCTCCTTAGGCTTTTGATATAGAGGATTAATCAATTCAACAATTAACCAATCACCAGGATATATACCAATACCTATCATTGAGTCTCCCATTACAGGTAAGATGACCGTTTTATTTGATTCATTGATCAGTTCCTCACAGAGATCAATTTCTTCATAATCGATGTTCATTGAATCCCCTCCAACACTGGATGTGCTGTGTGTGCCTGCTGATACTGCATAGTCATACTTCCTGACTTTGCGAAACTCTGCCGAACGTAGAGCATCTATCAATTCTTTTCCTCTTATTCCCTTTTCCCAGAGGTACTCTATTACCACAATCAAGTCATTACTGATTGATGAAGGAACACCAATCTCTGCAAGTGGCTCCCCAAATTTATATTTACGACCTGAACCTTTTCTGGAACCGCCTCTAGACATAAGCAATCATCCTTTGTGCAAGTTTTCGCAATTTCTCATATTTCCCTAGTAAAAACCTTACTAATTGTGTTTGTCTTGCAAAACTTTTGCAGGGTGTTCTTGATTAGCTGAACTGCTAAATTGTAGATGAGCAATACCTAAGGCAAGTATGATATGCAACAATGCAATGAGAGCTTTTTCAGAGAAAATAACACTCAGCCCAGTGTTATAATTTGTTTCCTTACTCTGATTAGGATCGCTTTTCATAATATGCCTGTAATAAAATCTACAAATACAAAAATAGTACAAACGAACTAACTTTGCATAGTAGGTTTTGAAAAAAGTCTGTAAATCAAACTTCTATATTTCCATTTTTCTTGATATTTATAACTCTCAAAAAACTCCTACCCTAAGAAATTAAATTCATTAGATGAATTCTCTCAAGAGTTTTTTGTACAAGAGACTCTGGCCTTTCTGCGCTTTCTCAAGTACAAGCAAGAATCAGAAAAAAAGATGCACTTCCCCTACAGTTGCACTCTCGGATGAGGTCGCGTAATTTCTGACGAGCAATTACATCCAGTCCAATTGTGGGTTCGTCGAGGAATAGTACTTTAGGTGTATGGAGTAAACGGGCTGTGCAAGATGTCGTCTTTAGTATGCCTGCATGATAAAACCTATTTTGCTAAGTGTATACCTTCAAAAATCTAGCTATTGCTAGATGCTGAAATTCTCTCAAAAGCTATAATCTACATCTGTTGCACCGAGAGATTAACTTGTGGATGTCATATTAGAACGATCGCACGAATTAAAACAAGCCTTAGTTGATTTTATCCTTGATGCTGAAGGCGAACTAGCACAAGCACTGGAAACTTATGCCGCAGAACAGTTACGCCGTGGAAGTGGTGATAATACACAGCAGGACTTAACCATCGATAGCTTTTTGACAGCCGGGAAAGTCGGTGATAAGTCTCCATTAGAGTTGTTTATCGAAAGCCATCCAGATTTAGCAGAAAGCGATCGCAGCCTGATTAACAGTTGGCATCAAACTTTTATTGGCTTATTTGCCATTACTAATATTTTACCTGATGGCTTTGAACTGACGAACTGGTTGACAGATAAACGCTACATCGTCAAGCCAAATAATACTCAAATATTACAGGCAATATCTCGGTTAAAAGTCGGAGAAATCTTGCTAACTCGCATTTCTCCCGTTACCGATAGCTACTGGATGTTTTCTGGCCCCTACACAATAATGGGTAAATTAGGTAAGCCAAAACTTGCCGTAGCAATTGGTAATTTCAAAGAAAACTATAAAAGTAATCTTTACAGCGATGCTCCAGACTTGCTAGAAGAAGCTTGGCAGTCAGTAGAAAAATATCATCAGCAGTTTGTGGACTTTTTTGGTACTGATGAAATCACTCTATCTGGATACGAGCTTAATAAAAAAATAGCGGAATTTCAAGAAGTAATTACTGAGAAAACCTTTGCAGCCGCAGGAATTGATACTTCTAAATCTTTGGCTGAAGTGGCAGAAGCAGCTGGCATTGGCGACGAGGAAATAAAAGCCGCAGCACAAGAATTTGGTGCTGATTCCAACGTAGTCTCTGAAATGTTTAACAGCAAAAGCAGCAAGAGCAAAATGGTGATGCCAAAGGTTGATTTACCTGCTGAACTCAAGAAAGCAGAACAGGTAACGGCTCTTTCTCATCCCCGTTGGGGACAAATGTTTTTACCAACTTATAGTAAGGTACAAGCAATCTTATCGGCAGAGGACTGGCAAAGTGTTCAAGGAGCAGAAAAACTAGTTCGCTATTACCTCGAAGATAAAAGTATTAATGCTTTTGTCTGGCATCGATTAGCGCAACAGTATCCAACTCAATTAGAAAATGTGTTGCAAACATTTTTGCAACGTCCAGAGTTTAGGCTTGAAAGTGACTTGGATACACTTTTGCAAGAATTCCACAAACCTATTGAGCCAGAGTTGCCAGACATTGCCAGTGTACCTATACATTTGCATAACTTATTTCAGGAAGCTTTAGGAGAAGTTAACAAATCTAAGCCCAAGGGTAAGGGACAACAAAAGCCAGCCAAGGGTTTTCAACGAGGTTAGTAAATATATCCAATATATAATCCTACTTACTTAGGGTTATATGTTTTCCTTTTTTAAAGTAGTTTTTAGGAGTGTATAGCTAGCTGTGCGCTCCCACAGGATATTGTGTGAAATCACCATCGAAAACGAGACCGAAGCTAGCTAGTTATATTTAAAGATCGGTAGATAACAGGTGAACAATCTCATCTACAATTTCTTCTGGACTCTCAAGCTTGACTAGAAATCGATTAAAACCAGCATTCAAAGCCTTATAGCTTGAGACTTCCCGTGTATAAGAAGTGATAGCGATCGCCGGCAACTGTCTTAAAAATTGGCGAGAATGCACTCGAATTTGCTCAATTAACCAATTTCCATCATGTTCGGGCAACTTCATGTTGCACACCAAAATATCGGGATGAAGCGATTCAACTAAGGCAAGAGCTTCTTCTGCATCGGTTAAAGCCATTACCTCTGCACCAGCTGCTTCCAAAATGAAGATGAGCAAATCTGCAATATCTGGCTCATCCTCTACCAGTAAAATCAAGGTTCCCACAAGCGGCTGGAGCAAATTTAATTCAGTTTCTTGATTCATTTTTTGATCGGTTGCCATGCCGTCCCTTTATTGCCTGCTATAGTCTGCTATTTCTATTGCAATGTATGGAGCGAAATAAGTATTCACCCTAAATATAGAAACTTGGGGTGAAAAGCTCTAGAACAGGCTTCTAATTCTTTTTTGGTAACAGGTAATTAGAAAAAAGCCCTTACCCATGAATCATTACCGAGGTTCAGTCTGAGTTGAAACTGTTAATACTTGCGGTGGTGTCGCATCCGGTGGATAGAGAAAGTCTACTTCTACCAAAGAGCGATCGCCTGGTTTCATCTTTAATAAAGCTAACGGTTCTCCTGGTTGACCTCTCTTTTGCACTAAATGCACAAACTGAGTTTGTGGCTGATTTTGGTCATTTTTGTAACGTACTCGCACTGTGCCTCGGAAAAATACTTGAGGAGCGGGTGTACTCAGAAAGCGTAACCCTGGTTTGACTAACCGATCTTCTTTGAGTGGTGTTTGTATGGATACACTAACAGTTTGAGGACTTTGAGTATTGTTGTATAACGGCAACTTGAGATTATATTGAATTCCATAGTTGCCATGAGCGCGATATGCGGTGTCAGGATAGCGCACTAGCATAGGCGCACTTTGAATTTGACCAGTTCCTAATGTACCGCCATGCAGGGTACTCAAAGCGTATGAAAACACTTGACCAGGCTGAGGAATAGTTAGATATCTAGCTTTAGGTTTATCTACTAATAAAGCTCTCCATCGCGAACCACCAACCACTCCCGCAACACGCCCATAAATTCTTGGCTTGCCAGTTTCTTCTAAGGGAGTGGGAGTTTTATCTCGTGGCCCAGCTAGATCGCCATTATCTAGTAAATTCCGCCACTCTTCTAAAGTCGGCGTTCCCGCTTCGGGTTGCCGTAGGCTTCGCTCACTGCCATCAGGATTCAACCGTGCAAACATCGCTAGGCTAGCTGCATAGACAGTGCCATCACTTTGCAGTCGCATGAATGTAGACCGACCATTTAAGGGTGGTGTCAATCCTTGCACAGGAATTGGCAAATTGAGTAACATCCGACTTTGCTTTGATGGAATCTCAATTTGGACAGGAAAAATCTCTTGTCGCACTCCCCGAAGCACATCAGACATGACGCGATCGCCTGGCCCGGCAAAAATTTTACCTAAAAGGTTTTGGCTAAAGGATGGTAACTGAATAAATGGAGCATCCGGTTGACTCAAATAACTCGCCGCCTGCCAAATATTTACCTTCACTGTTTCCGAACTAGGGTTATGCAAAATTATCCCTAAATAGAGTGTTCGCAAATTCTCTGGTGGTTCAGCTTTCGCAACGTGATGGGCAAAAATATCAAATCGTCCCCGAAAAGGAAAATTCAGATGCGCTGTTGGCACTTTTTTTCCATCTGGTGGAAAGGTGGAAAGTAAAATCCCTTCTTTCAAAACCAATTCTGGACTATTGCTATTAAAGGTTGGCACTGTATCCAATTGACCTGGTAAAGGACGTACTTCTTGTGGTTGTACAACTTCTTCAGGTGGTAGCGTAGCAGGAGTTGATTGGGCTATCGGGAAAATTAGTAACAATGGCAACATATACTTAGATATTTCTTTCAACATACAGACATTAACAGTTCGATGAAAGTGCCAGTTTGTTAATAATTAATACGAAATCGGCAATAATCTCCATCAAATTTTCTTGATTGAGAACCGGAACATGGACAAAAATACAACGTGCTGTGAGTTTATTTTGGCTTAAGTAGTCCAACACTGAATAGTAAAGACCTTCACAGACAAATTTCCCGCAGTCGTGGCTAATCTGAATTTTTGCTGCTCCCACCACTAATTTTTCTAAATCAACTTCTGTCTGCAAAATACTTTCTCCACAGCTAGCAACTGCTTCCACACTTAATTGTGTACGGCTTGCAGCCATGCCACAACAGATGATGTAATCAGGTTGGATTGCCTTGATTTTTTCCATTACCTGAGTACTGGCAAGTTGCACATCTACGGGTAACTGGCGTAAAAAAGTTAAGTCATATGGTATCAACTCAAGTTTGGTAACTTCAAGTAATAAATCATCAGAAGAATTTGACTGTTGATCTTTTAGCCAAGTGTCAAAAGAAGTTAATAGAATTCTTTTCTTCATAACAAATATTATTTAGAATAGAAAAACCCTCCATAATAAATTTACAAGGAGCAGGTAAATGCCAGTAATTGCGGTCGTAGATTATGAGATGGGAAATTTGCACTCAGTTTGTAAAGGCTTGGAAAAAGCTGGGGCAACTCCTAATGTTACTTATTCTCCAAAGGAATTAGAGCAGGCAGATGCTATAGTCCTACCGGGAGTGGGAGCATTTGATCCAGCAGTGCAACACCTGCGATCGCGTGGTTTAGAACAACCTATTAAAGAAGCGATCGCATCTGGTAAACCTTTTTTGGGAATTTGTTTAGGATTGCAAATTCTCTTTGAATCAAGTGCAGAAGGTACTCAACCAGGACTAGGAATTATTAAAGGAAAAGTGCGGCGGTTTCGTCCCGAACCTGACATCACTATTCCTCACATGGGGTGGAATCAACTAGAAATCACTCAACCAAAAAGTATTTTGTGGGAGCATTTACCGTCCGATCCTTGGGTATATTTTGTCCATTCCTACTATGTTGACCCAATAGATCCGCTAATCCGTGCAGCAACTATTACTCACGGTACTCAAACCGTTACAGCTGCGATCGCCCATGAAAACCTGATGGCAGTACAATTTCATCCTGAAAAATCCTCTAATATCGGATTGCAAATCCTGTCTAATTTCGTTGCTCAAGTCCGCGAAAAAATTCCTGCCTAATATTCTTTTTGTCATTTGTTCTTTGTCTTTTGTCTAAAACTAATGACCAATGACCAATGACTAATGACCAATGACTAATAACCAATGAGCTTGAGAATTTACGGTAATCGCCAGCTAAAAACTTTACCAGGAAAAGAAACTAGACCCACTAGTGCGCGAGTAAGAGAGGCAGTCTTTAATATTTGGCAGGGAGAAATTGCAGGTTGTCGCTGGCTAGATTTGTGCGCCGGTACTGGTTCAATGGGCGCAGAGGCTTTGTGTAGAGGAGCCAGCCTAGTAGTGGGAATTGAACAATCGAGCCGAGCCTGTACCACCATCCAACAAAATTGGCAGCAGTTAACTAATGCCGACCAGGAATTTCGGGTATTGCGGGGAGATATTACCCAGCAGTTAAAGACTTTATCAGGTAAGCAGTTTGATAGAATCTACTTCGATCCACCTTATGCCAGTGGATTGTACCAGCCAGTATTAGAAGCGATCGCTCACCATCAACTTTTAGATCCTAGCGGCGAAATCGCAGTTGAACACGCCTCACAAGGTTGGACACCGCCAGAGATTCCCGCTTGGGAAATTTGCCGCCAGAAAGTTTACGGCAACACATCACTTACTTTCTACAAAAATGTGGAATGAGAGGAGAGGGAGAATATCAGAGAGCAAGGGGAGATGAGGCAGCAGAGGAAGCAAGTAAACAATTATTATTCCCCCTCATCTTCCTCATCCTCATCATCTCCCCCACTCAAAACTCAGCACTCAAAACTCAGCACTCCCTCATCCCCCCAGCTGATTGGGGCGCTTGTATTGCTTATATGCAGCGTAAAAAAGTCCGGCGAGAGTGACGAAAACTAGACCAAGGACAATACCTGATAGCAGGGGTTCAACCACTGTAAATCTCCTCTTTGTAATTATTAAATATTCGTTGCCTGTTTTTGATTTTACCAAATTTCGTATGAATCCTGCGCCCTACAGCCTTTTGGAGGGCGACTGTCCACAAAAAAATAGTCTTCTGTGCTTGCAGACACAATCAAGAACTTTTAAGCTATGTGTAGGAAATGAAAACTTTTTAGCACACCTAGACTTTCACAGCAAACCTTTTGGATAACCAGATTACCAAACCTGAAATTTTGATTCAGCGGATCGTTTTATTGACGCTGGCTATACTGCTAGCAGTCCCTTTGGGCTTTTTTGGTGTTCAGTTGGTTCAAGCCTCCGATCCATACGTCAAGAGCGTTCTATCCCTAACAGGAAACCCAGTTCAAGGACACGCGATCTTCCAAATTAACTGTGCTGGTTGTCATGGCTTGGAAGCAGACGGGCGAGTGGGGCCCAGTTTGCAAGCTGTTTCAAAGCACAAGTCTCGGTATGGGCTGATTCACCAAGTGATCAGTGGCGAAACACCACCAATGCCAAAATTCCAACCTAGTGCTCAAGAAATGGCGGATCTTTTGAACTATTTAGAGTCGTTGTAGACCTAAGAATTTTTGGTTGTACGATACATAAATACCCTGATGTGAAAAGGCAGCATAGTAAGTGTGCCTTTTTTTTTAACCTCCGAGATTTAAAGAGACCCCTAGATGCTCGATAGCGTTCGCGCAGTGTCTCATAGAGACGCTTTAGCAATGTAGGAGCCACATCATGTTTGAAGAAAATTCCAAACGCTTAGGTGCGAGATGCTGCACGTAGTTTGCTTCCTCGTAAGGGTATGCGGACTTACTAACTTCCTTGGCGTCTCCCCTTATATACCAAACGCTCTTTTGAGGTTGCGAGAAAAACCGCGACACTAATACCACTGTGCCTCTATGCATAATACATAATAATAGAAACCTCAAAACAGCCAAACTCCGTCTGATAAACTTCATCTTCTAAAGTCGTAGTGGCGAGAACTACTTTTGTCTTTATCTTCACATCTGCTAGTATTTGCGTAGAATCTTTGATAAAAACTCATATAAACTGTATATTTTTAAGTAGGTTAGCAAATAACTATTTAATTATTGTGAAAGTGAGGTTAGCATACCTAACTCGGCAGGTTAAGGCAAAAGCTCTTAGTAAATGGGCTACGGTATAGCTTCTTTAACAGACTAAATATTCTTGAGATGCCCGAAAGCTAATGACTGAAACGATCCAAATCGGTAATCGTACAATCACAGCTAGTGAACTGATTTCCTTACTGGCAAGTTACCAAATGCTGCCACAGTTGCAGCGAGAATTGATCATTGATGAGGCAATAGAGCAAAACTCGCGCTCCGCCAAGATTGCAATAGAGTGTACGCCAGAGGAAGTAGCCCAAGCTAAACAGCAGTTTTACGCCGAAAAACAGTTCAAAAATGAAGAAGATATCCAGGCTTGGATGGCACATCAAGGGCTGAATCCAGATCAACTAGAAGTTATCACCACTCGTAAGCTGAAAATTGAAAAATTCAAGCAAGCCACTTGGGGCAATAAACTGGAATCTTACTTTTTTCAGTCCAAGGCAAAACTGGACAAAGTAATTTATTCACTACTACGAACCCAAGATGTGGGAATTGCCCAAGAACTATACTTCAGAATTCAGGCAAAAGAAAACTCTTTTGCTGATTTGGCGCGGGAATACTCACTCGGGCCGGAAGCCCAAACAGGTGGCTTAGTAGGCCCGATTGAACTGAATGCACTACATCCGATAATGGTACAAATGCTCTCTAGCAGTCAACCAGCTCAGATATTGCCCCCTACCCGTATCGCTGAATGGTTTGTGATTTTGCGTTTAGAAAAATTTATTCCAGCACAACTGGATGAATTTATGAAAATGCGCCTGTTGAATGAACTCTTTGAAAACTGGCTACAAGAACAGCAAAAGCAAATCATGTCTGCACCACAAACGGAGGGGGATACACGATCTGACTTTTCCCGTTAAGTCTCTTTTGCGAGCTGCCAACCCTCACAGAGGTCGTGCAATTTTAACCAGCCTCGCCACAGTACCTGGATACTAATAGGAGTTTTATGCCGATGTTCTAAGTAGCCTCCTAAACGAGCGATCGCTTGCACAGCACAACTAACTGTTAATGTCTAAGGTAGTTTGGGTGATTTAGCTTTTAAAATGCGAAGCTGAAGAGGATTGAGGATAACAATTGCATCGGTGGTTGGCTGAGTGCGGTGTAAATAAGTCAACTGCAACAATTCAACAGCAATTACACTTAAAAAACCAAGTAAAGTCTTGATCCCATCAGCAGCAAGTCTGTATTGTTCTACTTGAACCTGATTTTAAAACTTTGTGATATTTTTCTACTCGCCAATGGTAACAATACCAACGTAAAATCGTAGAGGCCATTTGGATATCTGCGACAACTTCCGTAGTGAGCAACATCCATTCCGCACCCGGAACTGTCACAAAAGAAATGGCAAGGAATTTTGGAGCTAGTTTTTGATTCAAGACTAAAACTGGAGGGATGGAGGCGTTGCAGAATAGAAATATGAATTAGAGCGATCGCTATGCAATGTCCTAAGTGTGCATCAATTCATACCCATAAGAACGGTAGGCAACGTAGTAAGCTTGCATTACATTTGTGTTCAATGTAAGGTAAGCGTCAATTTCTCGAATCTTATGAACCAAAAGGATATTCTGAAGATATTAAGCGTGAATGCCTAGAAATGTACGTTAATGGTTCTGGTTTTCGCGCAATTGAAAGGGTCAAAAAAGTACAGACGCTCGCGGACTCGCTAACGCTTCGCTATCATACTACGGTTATAAATTGGGTGAAAGAGGTAGCTAACATCCTACCAGAACAACCGAAAATAGAAGAGATACCAGAAGTAAGAGAAATAGATGAACTCGAAACTTCTGTGGGATCGAAAAAAACAAAGTTTGGTTGTGGACAGTCGTCAATCACAGTGTTCCAGGAGTTATAGCTTGGGTATTAGGAGACAGAAGTTCAGAAACATTTTAACTTTTGTGGCAGAGAATCAAGTGTTGGGAGTCTTATTTTTACGTCACAGATGGTTATAAAGTTTATCCATGTTTTGTTGATTCAGGCGATCGCCTTGTTAGTAATATATATATGACACGGGTAGAAGGAGAAAACAGTCGTTTTCGACATTATATTGCTAGGTTACATCAAAAAACATTTTGTTATTCTAAAACCGTAGAAATGCTGAAACTATCAATTAGATTAGTAATATATTATCTCAAGAATGGTTCTGTGCGGTTGCGGGCGCATAGCGCCCGCAACCTTGAGGCAATCGCATGATTCATATTTGGATTCAGCAACGCCGGGATGAAAAGTAAAAAATTAAGCCAGAGTGTGTTAAAAAATGAACCAGTAGAAAAATACTGCATAAAAAAGTAGAGCTACTGGAATTAGAGTAAGTAACTCAAAAAAGTTGATAAAAGGAAAGCTTGAGTAAAATGACAATCAAACTAATAAATAGTAGCGACGACAAGCACTAGGAAAGAATTGTAATATGCATAATCTTTCATCAGAGAGGTTTGATATTTGTGAAATACCATGTTCAATTTCGTCACATATGCCTGCGACTATGCCGCAGTGGTCAATATCTTGTACTCTTATATCTAATGGTGATGCTGTCATGCTTCTAAAATGCAGCATTTAGGTCATTTTTAAAAATACAGCATTTTACGAGCACACCTGCAGAATCTGGGTTGTGTAGCATTAGTAGCGCAATTCAAGATAAACAAAAAGCCCCAAGCTTTGAAAGGATGGGGCTTTTTGTATGAATTATGAGACCTGGCATCGAGCTATTTTTGCGTAGGGCAACCCCTAAACTA
>NZ_JBALDP010000058.1:0-7405 GCF_036917355.1 Nostoc sp. | reverse complement strand
TGACTCAAATATTTCTACTTTAGTGACTCCAACCATTTCCGCCCGCTCATATTTACTCCTAATTTATCTGTATCACACTTTTCGTGAATTGGTATGAGTCCAAACAGTGCAAACGCGAAAATGATTAGCAGGTCTGCATTATGGTCTTTTCGCCTCTATTTTTGAGTTTGAACCTCTACCTTTGCATCCGATTCATCTCCACTTTGAGAAACTTTTTCTGGGCCGCACTGTACCGGAGTTACTCCTGTACCTTGAGTGAGTCCGTGTTTCGTTGTGGTGTCGTAGGCATTGTTATCAGTATTTGCTTGGGCGTAAGTATCGTTAAAAATCTTGTCAGATGCTGAGGTTGTTTTGCCAAGAAGCTTTTTGTGTAAATCTTTAAAAGCCTTCTCGTCAATACTAATGTGCCCATTCTCGTGTGTATCAAGAGCGCTATAAAACCTTGCCCATTCTTTTTTAACAGGTTCGCATTGTTGGTCGAGTTCCGTCCAGACGGGCATTGCCTTAGTTTCTGTTACTAAGACATCTGCCTCGTAGACAATTTCATCGGATTTATCTTCTGCTTGGTAAGTTTTGACATCTTTTGTGGGGGCACAAGTAACACTGCCCGCTTCGCCCTTTCCTTGTGATGTTAAGTTTGTAATTGCTTCGGTAATATTTTTTCCTGAAGCAGTAATTGTGGCATTTTTTTTATCAATTTTAGTTGTCCCTTTTTTGGGCGGCATACCACTAGATGTCTGTTCAACAGGGGCTGATGCTGTAGATGTATCGCTTTGTTTCTGCACTTTACCTGTCTGCTGTACTACATGGGTTAACTCATGGGCTGTTAACTCGTTATTACCAGGTGATTTATCGGCACTAAAGTAAACATCACTACCATGAGTAAAGGCCTGCGCTCTCAACGACTTATTCATCTGCGTAGCATTGGAGTCAGTATGTACTCGCACATTGTCGAATTTACTACCAAAGCGTAGTTCCATAAAGTCTCGCACTTCGGGAGATAACGGGCTTCCTCCACCCTTACTATTATTTAACTGACTCTCAATATTGTCTTGGGTCTGAACGCTGTTATCACTAACGCGTTGTAGCGACAACTCAGTTTGTACTTGTTCTTCTTGCTCACAATCTGCACATTCTCGTTGTACTATATGTGAATCTATTCCACCGATATTTATATTTGACTTAGGTCTAGGTAGAAGCATAATCTGGTCAGCTGACTGCTCATACTGGTCTTTTGGCTCGCTACCTATAAGTTGCGGCTGTGGACGACGCAAAGATATCCGACTAATGTCGTGAACAAGAGGTTTTTCTTTGATAGCTTCTGGTTCTAATAATTGCTCATTAGCAGACGGGGCTTCTTGAAGGTCGCCATTGAGCGCAGTATTATTATTTGTTGGTAAACCAAAACCGCGTGTTGGATTGGCCAATGTGGGAATATTGGATGAGACAAGCGATGGATTCGTAAAATTTGATGTCCCTATGTGAGACCGCTTCCATGTGGTTAAAGGCAAAGCGGCTTGTCTTTTAATGTCGCTCATCTCTCAATTCCTACATTTTCTAG
Source organism: Nostoc sp. (assembly GCF_036917355.1). Lineage (GTDB taxonomy): Bacteria > Cyanobacteriota > Cyanobacteriia > Cyanobacteriales > Nostocaceae > Nostoc. The sequence goes on along the minus strand of NZ_JBALDP010000058.1, from coordinate 5,844 downwards.
ATTAATTAGTAACCTCTTATTTATTGCATTGCAGTATCTTCTATAGAAAAATATAAGTATTTTATTGACATACCTATATATAGACTTTAGTCTACTTTTGTCATCATTCACCTACCAAATACTCAAGAATTGACATCTAGTGAAATTAATTATGCGTTATTCAGAACACATAATTAATTTCACCAGATATCTAATAAATAGCTAACGAACCGTTCCCCGCAGGGCTTCAGTATCAATTGGTTTGATGAGGTAAATTAACAGCAGATTCCAAACAATTGCTGCAATCAAAGGTAGTTTGCGAATTAGCTTTACCAGTTTCGGATTATAACTGCCTTCAATCTCTGCAATTTTCAAGTTGTAACCTGCACAGCGTTGCAGACGTGGGAAAAACTTGGGATGTTCAGTATTCAACATTACAGGAAAAGCCCGTCCTGCGGTTTCATTGGTGTTGCGGACAACTTGGAGATCAAATTCTGTGGCATCAAGTCCCAGTGATTTGTAGAACCCGGAACGTTCATGAACTGTCAGGGTGTGAGTAGCAAATACTGATAGCAAGAAAAAGCGACTCCACAGCCTAGATTTCCAGGTGTTCCAAAGTTGCGGTTGAGAACGCAATAATGCCTTGAATATATCTCCGTGGCGGTTTTCGTCCTGACACCAACTCTCAAAGTAGCGGAAAATGGGGTAAAACTGGTTTTCTGGGTGCTTTTCTAGATGCCTGAAAATAATAATGTAACGCCAGTAGCCGATTTTTTCTGAGAGGTAAACGGTGTAAAGTACCCATTCAATCGGGAAAAATGTATAAGTGCGGGTTTTAGTAACATTGCCTAAATCAAGGGAGAGTTTAAAATCGGCCATGGCTTTGTTGAGAAATCCAGCATGGCGGGCTTCATCACGCGCCATCATTTGAAATATTTCCGCTAGCACTGGACTGCGATTTTTTAGCTTGCGGGATAATTCCTTGAATAGCAAGAAGCCGGAAAACTCAGAAATGCAAGAGCGTTCCAAATACTCTATAAACGCCTGTCTTGCTTCACCGTCAATGTGTTCCCAAGACTGCTCAAACGCTTCATCCCGAACAAAATGGTGGCGGTTGTAGTCTGTCCGCATTTCTGTCAACATCGCTTGCAACTCAGTTTCTTGGGCAGACAAATCCAGGTTGGCTGCGGTTTCAAAATCTGTAGTGTAAAACCGGGGAGTGAGTACGGTTTCTTTGCTGGGGGTTTTAGTTTCTGGCTTGGGTAGGGTGTTAACCATGAGTGATGAGGCGATCGAGTCGATAGTTCTATAACTATAAAGTTATGACAAATGCAATTATTTTGCTAGACCTATTTACAATCCTTCAGTAAAGTCGGAATTTCTGAATTTTTCTTCAACGGGTCGCGCCCAGGATTTCCCAATGTTAGCCAAGCTTGAAGGTGAGTAATGGTCGCTCTGGGACTGGTTACTGGGTACTAGGAAAGAAATTGGTTAGGGTCTGAATCCCCATTCCAATCTTCCCAATCCCCAGTCCCTAACTCAATCATAATTCTTTCCTTCTGGCTCACTGCTCCTGTCGGAGACGCTGCGCGAACAACTACGCTCAGTGTCCACCTGCCCCCTGCCTCCTGCCTCACTTCTCCTGTCGGAGAAGCTGCGCCCGAAGCGTAGCTATGCCGCAGGCTTTACGACTACGCTCAGTGACCACCTGCCTCCTTCACCGCAGTAATTCTTCAACTTGATGCTGGCTCCACAAAGTTCTGTATAAACCTTGTTGTTGTAAAAGTTCTAAGTGATTTCCAACCTGCACAATTTTTCCCTTTTCCATGACAAAAATTCGGTCAGCTGCCGCCGCTGCTGATAATTGGTGGGTGATAAAAATTACTGTTTTACGTTCAGTACCACTGGAGAGATTTTTGAGGATTTTCGTAGCTGTTTGATTATCCACGCTAGAGAGAGCGTCATCCAAAATTAACACTGGAGCATTGACCAACATTGCTCGAGCCAAAGCAGTACGTTGCCGTTGACCGCCAGAAAGATTAATACCGCGTTCGCCAACAATAGTTTCATATTGCTGCGGAAAATTCTGAATTTCTGATTCAATTTGGGCAAGTTTAGCGACAGATTCTACCTGCTGTTGTTCGCTAACTGGATCGCCGTAGCGAATATTATTTTTGATTGTAGTGCTAAATAGAAAGCTATCTTGAGGAACGTAGGCGATCGCACCTCGTAAATCTGTCAAAGCGATCTTAGTAATATCTAGTCCATCTAAAAACAATTGTCCTGATTCAATATCTAACAAGCGCGGTAAAGCATTGGCCAAAGTAGATTTCCCCGAACCAATTGCCCCAACAATCGCGACAGTTTCTCCAGGAGCAATGGTAAAGTTAACATTTGCTAAAGCTGGAGTAGTGGAACCAGGGTAATTGTAGGTGAGATTTTTAGCTGTTAGTTCGCCTTTAAGTTCAGCCACTGGCAGATGTATAGCATCGGCTGCATCTTTAATTTTTGGTGTGACAGAGAGAATAGCTTCAAGCCTATCGATACTAACTTCACCGCGTTGGTAGGCGGTAATTGTGAATCCTAAAAGGGCAGTAGGGAAAACTAGACGCTCTACATAAATTAACAATGCTAAGAAATCGCCAACCTGAAGTGTCCCAGCAGACATCCGTGCCGATCCTAGCCAGATGATTACCAGCGAACTGATATTAGCTAGCCCACCAATTAGCGGAAACAGTGTATTGCGGATTTTTGCCAATTCCAGGTTAGCAGTCAATAGCTGCTGATTTTTCTTAGCAAAAGCTCGACGCTCGTTTGCTTCTTGAGCATAGATTTTAATTAAGGCAATGCCACTGATATCCTCTTGGATGAGTTCGCTGATGTCAGAGAGTTGCTCTTGGACTGCTGCTTGTTGTTTGCGTAAGCGATCGCTAAATAAACTCACCAACAAGAGCATAAAAGGGTATACTGCCAGGGCGGCTAGGGTGAGATCCACACTAATTGCTAGCATTACTGGCAGTGTCAAGGCGTAGGCAAACATTGTATTTGCCAAACTCAAGACCGCAAAACCCAATAACCGCTTGATATTGTCCACATCACTAGTAGCCCGACTAATCAAATCGCCAGCAGTATTACTGGCAAAATAACCAGGCTCCAGCTTCAGTAAGTGTTCAAAAATCCGTTGTTTCAGGTCAAATTCTACCTGACGGCCCACCCCAAATAGCCAAATGCGTGATGCCATCCGCATTAGCCACATCGCCGAACTGAGCAAGACAATCACTACTACGTAATGTAGTATTTGGTTCCAGCTGAAGGTTGTCGAGAGTTTATCAACACCAGCACGAATCAACCAAGGGATATAAACACCCAGTGCATTGACAGACAACAAAGCGAGAATACCCAAGGAGGCTTCCCGCCAATGGGGTCGTAGATAAGCACTGAGTTTAGCGATTCGTCGAGATTTTGCCATTAAAGCAATTGTGCAACTTTATCATCTAGATTAACTGCTAGTCCCAGAAGGCAGCTATGAAGAGGGAATATCGCTTGTGATAAATTTAGCTTTCGTTACCTCTTTTAACTGGATAGTTATTGCCGTTTGGTACTAGTAGTCCACCACAGCAACTTTAATGAAGAAATAAGTTCGTAGTAAGGACTTTAGTCCTTTGATTGATAGCTCAAGCGCTTACTACGAACTCAGTAAAGTTCTCTTGCCTGATTACCGCTGAACACGCAAGAACCTGTAAACTTCAAGGAGATAACTTTCCCAAGTTCTTGTTGTCAATTGCAACGTTTGTGAATCCGGTACAAAGTCTTCAAGTCGTAAACCGCGTGTGCGAATATCTTGAGGATTTCCTTGTAATAAATAGGGAGGCACTCTCAAATTATAAGAAAGAATGCTATCCCCGGTTACATCTGAGATGTTAGCTGTGGTGGGTTGCCCTAATGCCACCAGTGTCCCAGATGTTGGTGTAGCAGTTGCGACAGATGTTTCACCTGTCATTGCTAGAGGCGCTCTATAAAGGAAATAGGCGACTGCTGGTGTACTTGCTAACAGCAAAATCGTCAGTGCCCAACCGATCAAGTATCCTCCTGGTTTTTCTATTCCACCTCCTTTGATTTTCTGAGCGGCAAGAATCATCAGTAAAACAGAGGCTCCTAGTGGCTTGAGTGGAAAAGATAGCATCCTCCACAACGACGCCACAGCAGGTTCATTGGGGTTAAGAAATGATAGGGCTACGATTACCAAGATAACGACTAAGATTAATCGCCCGACAAAACTTCCAGAGGGATAAAATCGCTGGAACAGAGAATAAACGATAGTGCCAATCAGCAGCCACAGCAGTACCCGGCTTAACAATAGAAACATAGACTAACTCTCAAATTTTCTGGTGCAGTGAGCCAGTGTGGTGGTGTTCGCGTAGCGTCTCCGTCAGGAGAGGCAGTCTGTTTCGATCGGGGTTGCCCCCAGAAAGGACTGCCATGCAGGGAAACCATGCATAAAACAACTGGCGACTTCTTACTGATAGCGACGTTATAAGCGTCACCCGTAAGGTTCAACCTAGAGGTTTCGGGAAATGGATTTATTTTATTGTCAAATTGTAATCGCACTGTTTGACTTAAAATTTCTCAAACCTCACACCCAATGACTACCGTCGTAGTGATTTTAGTGCAATTTTTTGACACTGCGTCTATTATTTATAATTTTCCAGAAGAGTAATCTGGTACCGGTAAACTAAATTAATTAAGTAATCGACTCAAAAGGAAAAACTATGTCGCCTGGAAAGCCTACTATTCTGGTAACAGGGGGAGCTGGATATATTGGTTCCCATACAGTGCTTGCTTTGAAGAAAGCGGGTTATGGCGTTGTCATACTTGATAATCTGGTCTATGGACATCGCGATTTAGTAGAAAAGGTTTTACAGGTAGAACTAATAATTGGGGACACAAGCGATCGCGCCTTGCTGGATCATGTATTTAAAACCCACGATATTGCTGCGGTGATGCATTTTTCGGCTTATGCCTACGTAGGAGAGTCGGTGAGCGATCCGGCCAAATATTACCGCAATAACGTCCTTGGTACTTTGACCCTGTTAGAAGCGATGCTGACAGCATCTGTAAAGAAATTTGTCTTTTCTTCTACCTGTGCCACCTACGGGGTACCGCAATTCGTGCCGATTCCAGAAACCCATCCCCAAAATCCGATTAATCCTTATGGCGCTACAAAGCTGATGGTAGAAAGGATTCTCTCTGATTTTGATGTCGCTTATGGTTTGCAATCAGTGCGTTTTCGCTATTTCAATGCTGCTGGTGCTAATCCCGATGGTTTACTGGGCGAGGATCACAACCCAGAAACCCATTTAATTCCTTTGGTACTAATGACAGCTTTAGGCAAACGAGAATCCATTTCTATTTTCGGCACTGATTACCCCACACCCGATGGTACGTGTATTCGAGATTATATTCACGTTAATGACTTAGCAGATGCCCATATTTTGGGATTGGAATATTTATTAAAAGGTGGTGATAGCGAAGTTTTTAATTTGAGCAATGGCAGCGGTTTCTCCGTCAGAGAAGTCATTACCGCAGTCGAAGAGGTGACAGGAATTAGCATACCAGTAGAAGAACGCGATCGCCGTCCTGGCGATCCCCCAGTTCTCATTGGCACCAGCGAGAAAGCCAGAACAATCTTAGGCTGGCAACCTCTGTATCCATCCATCAAAGATATCGTCGCTGACGCGTGGCAGTGGCATCAGAAGCGACATAAGTAGAAGGGAATGGGGAATGGGGAATGGGGAATGGGGAATGGGGAATGGGGAATGGGGAATGGGGAATGGGGAATGGGGAATGGGGAATGGGGAATGGGGA
>NZ_JBALDP010000057.1:0-149340 GCF_036917355.1 Nostoc sp. | reverse complement strand
TGATACTCATTAAAGAGGCTTTGAACTCCATTAATGAGTCTTTGAGCTTCATTAAAGGGTCTTTGAACTCCATTAATGAGTCTTTGATACTCATTAAAGAGGCTTTGAACTCCATTAATGAGTCTTTGAGCTTCATTAAAGGGTCTTTGAACTCCATTAATGAGTCTTTGATACTCATTCAGCAGTTTTTTAGACTTGTGGCTTGGTTGTCGGAGATTGCGATCGCCATAATTCACCCCAAAGCACATTATATTCTGAGTTAAAGGCTCATCTAAATGAGCCTTTAACAGAGAAAAGAGATATTAGCCTAAATCGAAAAGCAAGATTTCGCCGCCGATGTTGGTGCTAATTTCTAGCTGTTCTTCGCCGTTGATTTGTACACCATCGCCGGCTCTGAGTTCTTCACCATTCAAGTTGACTATGCCTCGCGCTACTTGTAACCAGGCATAGCGATCGCTTTTGACTTGATAATTAACAACATCACCTGACTCTAAAACAGATGTGTATAACTCAACATCTTGGTGAATTGTCACAGCACCATCGCGCCCATCTTTAGAGGCAATTAAGCGGAGTTTACCGCGCTTTTCTTCGAGAGGAAAAGCTTTTTGTTCATATCTTGGCGTTATTCCTTCTCGATCGGGAAGAATCCAGATTTGTAGCAAGTGTAGTGGTTCTGTTGGTGAAGGATTAAATTCACTGTGGCTGATTCCAGTTCCAGCGCTCATAATCTGGGCATCACCAGGGCGAATCACCGAGCCAGTACCCAAGCTGTCTTTATGCTCTACAGCACCTTCTAAAACATAGGTGAGGATTTCCATGTCACGATGGCTGTGGGTAGGGAATCCAGCACCAGGGGCGATGCGATCGTCATTAATTACCCGCAGAGAGCGAAATCCCATGCGGTTAGGATCGTAAAAACTACCGAAGGAAAATGTGTGATAACTGTCGAGCCAGCCCATTTTCGCGTGACCGCGAGCATTGCGATCGTGAATTAAGTGGGTAATTGTATTTTGAGACATAAATTTACCTCGTTGTTAATTGTTTTTAGAAGAATTTAGAATTCAAAACTTAGACTTCTGATTGATTAGACCTAATTTGTAACTATTTAAATAGTAAAGTATATACATATAGAATGAAAAGTACGCACTTAAAAGTGGCGTACTTACCAAAAAGATACTGTGAAATTTGACAGATATTTTTCAGTGAATAAAATACACTTTTTGAAAACTAAATTACTACAATTTAAATTTTTGCACAACAACATTAGCTGCTAGGGCGTGTTATACACCTATCAAAAATCCGATCGAGGTAAGGTGAATTCGACGACTTATATAATAGACCTCTTGCAAAAATCGTTGAATCACCTCTCCTCAACCCTTCCCTTGTGAAGGGGACGGAGCAAAATTTCAAGTTTCCCCCCTTAATCCCAGGGCTGTTTCATTCCCTAAAACAGGTAAAATTGCAAGTGTTGAGGGGATAAAAATCATGGGTGTTTCTCTGATTGAACATCTGCGGCAAGTGGAAGACTTCAGAACAACTGATGGTCGAAGACATCCACTTTGGTTGGTGTTACTGTTGTAATAATGGGCACTATGAGTGGATAAGTCGTTATATTGAAACCCAGAAAACTAGGAATGCTGAAGGTAATTTAACCGTTTTTATACGTAGATGAACATATTATCTGCGTATTTTTTATGAAAAAAGATTCATCCCAATGTATATTTCTGCATTCTTTTGGGAATCATAAATCGAGGAAGCATGATAAACCGCAAAATATGACTTCCTGAAATATCACGTAACTTTTAGAGGATAATTATGTCTAAACGCAAGTTGCCCAAAGGCCGTAGTGTTAGTTCAGTTGCTCTAGAGCCAGAAGTTGCGATCGCAATTCTTGGGTTGTTTTCTGCTGCGGCTGATGGTGAAGGTATTTCTTCCACGGAAGAATATGCTTTGAGTGAATTTCTCGGTCGGGTTGACTTATTTGAAGATTACTCTGAAGAAGACTTTGAAGAATTGACCGAAAAAGTTGTCAGCTTGATTGAAGAAGAAGAACCAGAAGATTTAATCGCCCAGTCGATCGAATCCTTACCCGATAGAGGTTATCGTGAAGCTGCATACATCACAGCGATTTTAGTAGTAGGGATTGACGAAGAAGTACCCGAAGCCGAACAAGATTATATCTCTGAACTTCAAGAAGCCTTAAATATTTCAGACGAACGCGCACAAGAACTTATAGACGCAGTGTTTGGAGAAGAAGAAGAGGAAGAAGAGGAGTAATATTTTTTGACTTGCAACCTCAGTCATCTACCATCTTTAATTTGGGGTTGCTAATTTAGAATATGAAATAATTTTGTTTGGGTTAAGTTGTTCAGATTCCCGACTTCATGAAGAAGTTGGGAATTTTGCATTGTATCAAAATTAACATTTTTCAGATAAAAGTAAAATATCCTTGAGCGATCGCCATTCAACTTTCACATCACGTTATCATCGGATATTGGGGAATTTCCGTGCGTAACTCGATAGCATCTATGACCGCCTCTCACTCTGAAACTCCATCTACCAAACCCGACGCGAGTACTTTTATTTCTGACCATCTACAGGTGGATCGCAGTAAGCTAAGTCAAATGTACTTGCATTATGTCGAGACAAAGGATAAATATCCTCACGCGGTATTGCTGTATCGGGTAGGAGATTTCTTTGAATGCTATTTCCAAGATGCTGTCAAACTAGCGCAAGAATTGGAATTAGTTCTCACTAGTAAGCAAGCTGGAGAACAGGGACGGGTGGCGATGTCTGGTGTTCCACATCACGCTTGGGAACGCTATGCGACGATGTTAGTAGAAAAAGGCTACGCAGTGGTAATTTGCGATCAAGTGGAAGATGCTTCTGAAGCTGCTGGGAGATTGGTGCGGCGAGAAGTAACGCGCATTCTTACACCCGGCACTTTGCTAGAAGAAGGAATGCTCAAATCCAGTCGCAATAATTACTTAGCAGCAGTAGTAATTGCCGCAAATCATTGGGGTTTAGCCTATGCAGACATCTCTACAGGTGAATTTCTTACCACTCAAGGTAGCGATTTAGAACATTTGACCCAAGAACTAATGCGCTTGCAACCATCAGAGGTGTTAGTTCCAACAAATGCGCCTGATTTGGGGAGTTTGCTGCGTCCCGGAGAGACTTCGCCGCATCTTCCTGAGTGTTTACCACCATCATTTTGTTATAGTTTGCGATCGCAACTACCTTTTTCTCAAGGAGAAGCTAGACCTAGATTATTGCAGAAATTTAAGGTGCGATCGCTCGAAGGGCTTGGTTGCGATCGTCTTCCCCTTGCCGTTCGTGCCGCTGGTGGTCTTCTGGAATACCTGGAAGATACTCAAAAAGAAAACCCTGTCACCCTCCAGAGACTCCGCAGCTACACTGTCACGGACTATCTAATTGTTGACAATCAAACCCGCCGTAATCTGGAAATTACCCAAACCGTCCGGGATGGTACTTTTCACGGTTCCCTACTTTGGGCGTTAGATAAAACTAGTACAGCAATGGGTGGGCGGGCTTTGCGGCGATGGTTGTTGCAACCGCTACTTGATATTAAAGGCATTCGGGCGCGGCAAGATACCATTCAAGAATTGATGGAAAATACGCCTCTGCGTCAAGATTTGCGGCATTTATTAAGGCAAATTTATGATTTGGAACGCCTCACAGGAAGGGCTGGTTCTGGTACAGCTAATGCCAGAGATTTAGTAGCTTTAGCAGATTCCCTCTCACGCTTACCGGAATTATCCAATTTAGTAGTTGAGACGCGTTCTCCTTTCCTGAAAGCTTTGCAGAAAGTCCCAAGTGTGTTGGAAGAATTGGCACAAAAGTTACACGCACATCTTGTAGAGTCGCCACCCATATTAATTAAAGAAGGCGGATTAATTCGCCCTAGTGTAAATCCCCTGTTGGATGAAAGAAAGGCCACTGTAGAAGCAGACCAACAATGGATTGCCAATTTGGAAGTTGATGAAAGAGCTAAGACAGGAATTTCCACACTCAAGGTAGGATTTAACAAAACCTTTGGTTATTACATCAGTATTTCTCGCACCAAAGCCGACCAAGTACCCGCTAATTATATCCGCAAGCAAACCCTAACCAATGAAGAACGTTACATCACCCCAGATTTGAAGGAACGAGAAGCGCGGATTCTCACAGCGCGAGATGATTTAAATCAGTTGGAATATGAGATTTTTACAGCGTTGCGAGAAGAGGTAGCACAAGAGGCGGAAGTAATTCGCAATTTATCTCGCGCAGTGGCGGCGGCGGATGTGTTGTGTGGTTTAGCTGAGTTAGCGGTACATCAAGGTTACTGTCGTCCCGAAATGTTGCCAGGGAGGGAGATTAACATTGTTGATGGTCGTCATCCTGTGGTGGAACAGTCTTTACCTGCGGGTTTCTTTGTGCCGAATTCGACTAAATTGGGTCAAGAGTCATTAGCAGATGATGAAGAAAAAATAACAAATACTTCGACTACGCTCAGTACAAGTGACCAAGGACAAAGGACAAATGACAGTCCCGATTTAATTATTCTGACTGGGCCAAATGCCAGTGGCAAAAGTTGTTATTTGCGTCAGGTGGGATTGATTCAGTTAATGGCGCAGATTGGTAGTTTTGTACCAGCTAGGTTTGCTAGATTGGGAATATGCGATCGCATTTTTACCCGTGTCGGTGCAGTAGATGATTTAGCAACTGGTCAATCTACCTTCATGGTGGAAATGAATGAAACCGCAAATATTCTCAACCATGCCACATCTAGGTCGCTGGTATTATTAGATGAAATTGGTCGCGGAACAGCAACATTTGATGGTCTTTCCATAGCTTGGGCGGTGGCGGAATATATAGCAGTTGATATTCGATCGCGCACAATTTTTGCTACTCACTATCATGAATTAAATGAACTGGCTAGCATTATCCCGAATGTGGCTAACTATCAGGTGACGGTGAAAGAATTACCCGACCAAATTATCTTTTTGCACCAAGTTCAACCAGGAGGTGCTGATAAGTCTTATGGAATTGAAGCGGGAAGATTGGCAGGTTTACCAGCTGTAGTTATTCAACGCGCAAAACAAGTTATGGGGCAAATTGAAAAACACAGTAAGATTGCGATGGGACTGCAAAATCTCGATGGGTAAGCAAGTTTGTAGTAAGGACTTTAGTCGTTATTTTCTAAGCACTAAAGTACTTACTACAAACCGGGGTGTTAATTACTGCCGAAAAATTTCTACTTTTTGTAACACTACTTCTTGATTTGGACGATCTCTAGTTGTAGGCACATTAGCGATCTTGTTGACTATATCTAGACCTTGGACAACTTCACCAAAAACACTGTGTTTGTTGTCAAGGTGAGGTGTTGGTGCTTCTGTAATGAACCATTGCGAACCATTAGTACCGCGTCCGGCATTAGCCATTGACAAGATACCTGCACCAGTGTGTCTCAATTCAGGATGAAACTCATCTTCAAATTGATATCCTGGGCCACCAGTACCCCATCGGTTGGCTGTATCTAGATAACGACTCAGAGGATCGCCACACTGAATCATAAAATCAGGGATGACCCGGTGAAAGCGAACTCCATCGTAAGCTGGAGTTCCCTTACCAGATTGACCCGTTTTAGGGTCTTTCCAGTCGATTGTTCCAGTTGCTAGACCGACAAAATTTTTGACGGTGTTGGGGGTTCGCTCTTCTTCCAAACGAACTACAATTTCACCCAAAGAAGTAATTAAACGAGCGTGCAGTGTTCCATCACCGGGAATATTAATTTCTGGAAAGTTCATTAGATATCCTATTTTAACCAGTGCCAGTATTTGAACTATATAAGTTTATCAGCATTCAAGTTACCGCCTTTAGACATGAAAAAACCTGAAGGCAGGAAACTTGAGCCAACAAATATTTTACTCAGGCAAATTTATCGCTGGATTACGGCTAAAGAATCCTCTAGGGACTAGCTTAAAGCCAACTCGGTGAACAGGCATCACAGGCCAATCTTCCGATCGCGGAATATGAGTTACGCCCATTGTGTACCACAGTACGATATCTTCACCCATCAAGGCTTCATCGTCTGCAATATATTTTGGCAAACCCTGCCCAGCTTGAGTTTGGTTGGGATAATCGCCGCCAGCATAAAGTTCAGTGGGTTTATATTTTGTCACCCAGATATGATGAGTTGCGAATTCTGCCCTTTGGCGGATTTTTGAGCCTTCTACAGGGAAAAACATAGAATTTCCTTCAGGCATCAGCATATATCCAGGTGCAGCACCGAGAGGATTCTTTTTGTCTGCGCTAATAATCATCCATTCCCGACTGCTTTTCAGATCCAAATCGCGCACAGCAGTCGTTTCTTTAGCTAGTGGAGTTTCTGAAAGTGCGATCGCATTTCCTAAAGGATTTTTCTCATCCATCGGCAAAGCTTTCACATTCATTTCCATCACAGAATTCGCTTGACCATCGACATCCAAATCTAGGCGATAGTTGAAAAAGTGCTGGTGATTTACTCCAAAGATATTCTTAGCAATTAACCGACCATAGGAATCATCATCAGATTGCTTTTGAGCAGCCGTTCCCTGCGCCAATACGATACCCGTTAATTCATTTTGGACTTCCAAAGTCCCATCCTGGTGAAAGATCCAATTGATGCTGTAATCATAGTTGTCAATGGCTACCGTCATCTTCATCACTAATTCTCGACTGCGACGGACATCATTACGTTGAGTATTATATTCATAGTGTTTCCACAGCATTCCGTTATCGCGCTCGTAAATACCAATAACCCCTGGTATTTGATAAGGTTCTCCCTGCTCATTAGCAAATACAGCATTTAACAACAAGCCATTTTCGGGAATTTCTTTACCTAATTCCATCGGATTTGCTAGTAGACCTAAGTTGTATTCTCCAACATCAAAGGCATTTCTAAATGACCAAGTAGGCTTAGGATCGCCATAAGGTACTACCATTTCTGAGAGGCTAGCGCGGTATAAAACTGGTCGAATATTTTCCCCGTCTTTATGCGTCACTTGATACAGCATTAATCCATTACGAGGATGCATTGAATAGCGAAACTTCCAACCTTGCCAGCTAACTTCATTGTCTTCGATCTGGAAACTTCTACCATTAGGTTGGAGTATTTTCAATACTTTAAGTGGTGACAGTAATTTGCCCAAGGATTTGATATCATAATCCCAGTTTTCTTTAGAGAAAGGTACATTTTCTCTATCAACAAAACTAGCAATTTTCCCTGTGTTCAAATTAACTGTTGCTAAGACTCCTTCAATCGGACTACCGTAATAGTTCCAGCCTTTGCCTTTGTAGTAAAATAAGGCGCGACAAAGACGATTACCTGTTGCTTCTTCCTGTTTGCTGAGAATCCCTGGTGCCCACCAACTGATTTTAACTCGATCGAAATCGTTAATTCCCCGCTTTTGCATCGCTTTTTGCCATCGGGGATCGGCTTTAACAATCTGAGTTGCTAGTTCATATTCTGAATTAACGATCGCAGGTTGAACAGACGGTATTTCTTTCCAAGAACTTAAGGTTTTGCTTGTCAGATCAACAATTCCTTCAAAGGTTTTGTTTTCTGAACGCTCATAGATTACCAAAAAAACTTTTCGCTGGAATACTTTACCAGGTGTAAAATTTAGAACTTCTTCTTTATCTGGTTCTTGTAAAGTAATGAGAGGAAAAACTGCCATTTCGCTCAAAGTTTTTTCTCTTTGAATGATCGAAACAGCTGTGCTAATTTCTACCTCAGTTAGCGAAGTGAGGGGATGGGAAATAGAAGGCTGTTGAGCTGTCAATCTTTCCATTAATCCGATTGAGATAGAAATGACGGAAAGGATCGCAATAGATAACCACAAAAAATGCTTTAGCCGCTTAATCATCTTTTACATTTTTACAAAAGACTTATAGTTACCTATTTCCAAACCTAAGATTGAAAACCGATAAATTAAGAGGCTAAAGCGAAATTAATTATAATAAAAGAACCCCAACCCCTGCCCGCTTGCGGCAGGGCTGTTTCATTCTCTAAAACTAAAACAGGTAAAATTGCAAGTGATGATTCAACAATACGTATGGGTAATGCTCCTGCCAATCTCTCAATCCTGAGAGCGTAGGCGTAGTCCGCCATAGGTATCGCTATTAATATACTCCGTCGAAATGGTCATACTTCCATCACAATTGCGACTATGATTTCTATCTAATGATATTGACAAACTTCTTACCCTTGTGGAATGAAACAGCCCCGCCTTTGTAAGGGAGGTTTAGGGTGGGGTAAAAAATATTTGATAACTTTTCAAACATCCTTTAAGCGATGTGACGATAATTATTAAACGGTAATCCAGTACGCTGCTTCACATCAATCAATGATTTATACTCACCTCGTTGCTGCCTTTCGGTAACAATTTGTTGTGCGATCGCTCCATCCAATCCACAGGTAATTAATTCATCAGTTGAATATGTATTTAATCGTTTCCAAGAACAATCAGCTTCTTTTTTGTAGTTGTAGCTAAAAGTAATCAGTGGTGTAATTCTAGCCACCTGCTTTTCGGGAATTCCAGCTATTTCGATTAACTCTTCTACATGAGTGAAAACATATCCCTCATTCATCAATGATTCGATGTTATTTGCATAAACTATCGGCAGCCCTAAATAATTAACTAGTTCATGTTTAGAGCATTCATTAATATCTACTTTCTCACGAGTATTCGCAACTAATTTTGCTAACTCTTGTTCTTCTGGAATTGGTAAATTTTTCGGATAAGTTTTTACTAAATAAGATTTCTTGAGATAGAAAGCAATGCCAATTTGAGCTATCCAGGGCGCAAATGCTAAACTATTAGCTGATAAAGCTAAAGCTAATATAGAGATGCCAATTCCTATGAAAACCCAAGTTTTAGTCTTAGATTTATAACCTGCATAGACAATAGCAAATCCCCCTAATGTCGGAATTAATGATAACCACACCCAAGCAGGAGTTTGTTGAAACCAAGATTTAGATTGTGACATCATAAATCGACTAATAGTTTTAATTTACAAAGATTTCAGAAGCTTTTGCCGCTTTTCTTCATACTCTTCTGCGGTAATTATCCCAGAATCAAAAAGATTTTTTAAATCAGCTAGCGCACTGGTTGCATCTTTTGCAGATACTGCTCCACCTGTGCTTGCTATGCCTTGATTATACTTTGTATTGAATTCGGGATCTGGCATCAAAACTAGAACGAAGAACTCAACAAAGGCTATTAAAGATGGAATACAAGTCCAAAAAAACAATAAGTACAAAATACCTGCTACATTTTGTCCTAAATAAAATTTGTGAATTCCCAGCCAGCCACCAAAAAAGCAAAGTATAATTGCTGTAGATTTAGTCTTCATAACATTTACTTCCTTAATTAACTCTAATAAATATCTATTGGCATACAATACAACCAAACTTTTTGACCCTTTTTGATTATTTATGTGTTTTGCTAGTGATTTTTGCTGTCAAAAAATAAATAACGATTATACATAGCTGAGATTCCATTAAGACTAAATATCCTTTAACTATGTAGTTTAAATCTAGGTTGGAATTGAAATAAAAAATCAGAGAACCAATTGCTAAATATGGAACTAAACGCAACTGATGAAATTTGAGGTTTAGTCTTTGGTTATTTAAGTCGCTCATCAGTGAATAAAGTTATGTTGAGTAATAATTACTTATAAACAATTGAGCGATTATTACAAAGTTGTTTAGTTTAACAGATATTGACTGTATTTAAAGGTAATTTTAGTTAGTCCTTATCTGTTAAACCTCACGAATTTTACCGAATTTACTTATAGTTTCATCAATAGATTTACGTAAAGTTCCTGATGACTAAAGTAAAATGCACAGCCGAAAAATCACTTAAATTTTGCTTTCTTTGCTTTTCTAGACAACAAAACGATGCAAAATTCAAGCATGACAGCGATCGTAAGTTCTTGTTCATGCCTAAAATCTTGCTAAAAACAAGCTTTGTTTCAGTAGCAGCAGACTTTAATTTCAGGGCGCTTTTATACAGTTGTAGCATCCTTAAGAACTGCTTCCTCTGAAATCGATCTCAATCGGGTTGCTCTGCTTTTACGGATGCGATCGCTTTTACGAACACCACCCGCCATCTGATATTCATGGCTATCTTTGCCGTACTTAAAGGCAACTCCCAGGAGCATTTTTTCACTCAGATCGCTCAAAGTTTTTTCCAACTCTTTCATCTCACTTTTATAAGAGTCAATCACAGCTAGAGTGGTATTATAAGCATCTATTTTACTGCGATACTGTTGAATAACTTGTGCGACATTTTGCAAGTTGCGAGCATCCCCAAAATCCATACTGGGATCGATTGCTTTGAGTCCGGCAATTCTCAATTCAGCTTTTTCTAGAACGCGATATGTACGCTTTTGACGAGGCATAATGATGTTCTTTTTAATGTGTTCTAGAGCTAGCTTGCCTTACTAAAGCTTAATTTTGGTTGGGTAAAATCCACATGTTTTGGTGCTTATTGTAACATTTTACTCAGCAATATTAACTAAAACTATGACGTTTGTAACGAAAATCGTAGTGATAGTAACTAAATTTGTAAAATTGTAACGAAAATTATGATGTTTGTAACAAAAATCGTAGTGATGGTAACTAAACTCGTTATTTTAGTAACAAATTTGTAAGATTGTAATGAAAAGTGTAGTAGTGGTAATTAAAACAGCTTCACCCAAGCGATCGCTCTTGTGCCACTGTTAAATATCCTTAATTTTATCCTGGCATATCTCAACGAACTTAACTGCGATCGCCCAGAAGCTTAACCAGATAATTTAACTTCTCAAGAGATCCCAAAGTTATAGCCTGTTAATATCTCAAACACCAAAAATTATTGACACACTAAGTACATACGCAATACAATTATTATAGTTGAACCTAACCATAGAGTTAATCAAAATACTTTTCCCAGAGAATAATAGACAAGCAATATTAAAAATAATTTGGGATCAAACAGATGAACGCCAAAATTATTGCTTTCTTGGGGATTACGGCAGCCTTTGTAAGCTTAGGAAGCCAAGTCTACGCTCAATCACCAGCATCAAACTCAAATCCCGGACAATATAGATTAAGTGGTGATTCTCTACTTGGAATCGATAAGAAAACAGCCCAAGATGACTTTAGAAGTTTTTTTGAGCAAACTAATCCAGCAAGTCTTTCCAACAATAATAGAAGAGAAAATAAAACTCCAGCCAAAATCCGCTTTAACGAATCATTATCACAGCCAGACACTTCAGTTTTCTTAACACCGGCTCAGTCAGGCAGTGACAATGATGGATTGCAAGTACAGTTAGATATAGGGAGAAAATAATCAGGGATAAAAGCTGACGCTGTAATTTTCATTAATTATGCATTGGCCAAAATTCTTGCTAATCGTCTGTTAACTTTAAATTAGTAAGGTAAACAAGTTTGTAGTAAGGACTTTAGTCTTGAATTTTCTAAGCACTAAAGTCCTTACTACGAACTTTTCATTACTAGGTTAGACATTGTACTAGACACAATTCCGAAATTCTTTCCACATCATTTTCACTCTTATATTTTTACTGAAATCAAAATAGCTTTATTAGAAAACATTGTTCAGAAAACGGCAGTTTTAGCCAATCCTACTGCCTCCTCTAGCAGAACAAAGTTTTGCACCTGACTCAATCTGCCTTCCTGAGTCGATAATTATGCAATCGTTTTGCAGTAAAATTAATCGTCAAGATAAGAGGAGGGCTTTGAGATGACTCGTGTCATCATTGTGCGCCACGGTCAAAGCGGTTATAACACCGAGCGGCGTATCCAAGGACGCACTGATGCGTCAACATTAACCGAAAAAGGTCGTAATGATGCAAGTCTAGTAGGCAAAGCCCTCAGCAATATCTTATTTAATACGATTTACAGCAGTCCCTTACAACGAGCGAAACACACAGCAGATATTATCCATAGTGAGTTAGCTACTCATGCTAAACAATCTGCTGTAGTTCAAGTTTCTGATTTGCTGCTAGAAATCGACCTACCTTTATGGGAAGCACTGCTAACTTCTGAAGTTAAGCAAAAATTTGCCGAAGACTATCGCACTTGGCATCAGCACCCCGACGAACTGCGGATGCTGCTTAATGATGCACAAGGAAAAAGAGAACATTTTCCCGTTCTTGCTTTATACGAACAAGCACGGCAGTTTTGGCAAGAAATTTTGTCCCAACATCAAGGTGAAACTATTCTCATTGTGGGGCATAACGGAATTAATCGCGCTTTGATTAGCACAGCGTTAGGAATTCCTCCCAGTCGCTACCATTCAATACAGCAATCTAACTGTGGCGTCACCGTATTAAACTTTGCTGGAGGATTGGGCGAACCAGTCCAGCTAGAATCCTTAAATCAGACGCAACACACCGGAGAAACTCTACCCTCATTGCGACCGGATCATCAAGGAGTACGATTGTTACTAGTGCGTCACGGTGAAACCGACTGGAATCGCCAAACCAGGTTTCAAGGACAAATTGATGTCCCCCTCAACGATAACGGTAGACAACAGTCGCAAAAAGCAAGCGAATTTCTTCAAGACGTAGAGATTGATTTTGCTGTAAGTAGCACCATGCTGCGCCCTAAAGAAACAGCAGAGATTATCTTAAAACGACATCCAAATGTAAAGTTAGAATTGCAAGATGGTTTAAGAGAAATCAGTCATGGTCTCTGGGAAGGAAAATTAGAAACAGAGATAGAGCAAGAGTTTCCGGGAGAGTTGCAGCGATGGCGGCTGATACCAACGCAAGTGCAAATGCCTGAAGGAGAGAATTTACAACAGGTGTGGGAGCGCAGTGTTGCAGCTTGGCAATCAATTCTGCAAGCAGCATCAAATAATCAATTCAAAACTGTATTAGTAGTAGCTCATGACGCTACTAACAAAACCTTGCTTTGTCACGTTCTGGGTTTATCGCTGGAAAACTTCTGGAGTTTTCGCCAGGGTAACGGTGCAGTTAGTGTTATCGACTACCCTGCTGGAATCGATGGTTTACCAGTACTGCAAGCGATGAATATCACCTATCACTTTGGTGGAGGCGTACTAGATAAAACAGCAGCGGGAGCGTTGTGAGTCAGGAGTGCTGAGTGAGGAGTTAGGAGTGAGGAGTGAGGAGTGAGGAATAAAGTTAGAAGCAATGACTGAAGAACAAATAACTCATAAGTAGCTAGACGTAAATAAATTAAAGTTTGTAGTGAGTTAGCGCGGTCTTCTCCCAAAGGGAGAGGCTAGCGCCTTCGCGGAGCGTCTCGTAGAGAAGGGGGTTTCCCCCATGAGCGACTAACGAACCCGTTCGCGCAGCGTCTCCCTTAGGAGAAGGGTCAGGACTTTAGTCCTAATAATCCTTGCTTTGAACGATGAATCGCTCACTACGAACTAGGATTTTACTTTATGTTTAATTATGCCTACCTACTTAACTCCTAACTCATAACTAAAAACTTTTATGACTGAACTGCTACAAAAAGTACGAGTGATTGACCCTGTTTCTGAAATCGACGAACTCTTTGATGTACTGATTGCTGATGGTTATATCCGAGAAGTGGCTTCGCACATTTCTGACATCAGTTCCGATACTCAAATCAGAGATTGTCAGGGATTAGTTCTCGGCCCTGGATTAGTGGATTTGTATAGCCACTCTGGCGAACCTGGCTTTGAAGAACGGGAAACCCTCTTGTCTTTCTTACAAGCTGCTGCTGCTGGCGGCTTTACTAGAGTTAGCATTTTACCCGATACTTCCCCAGTTATTGATAACCCTGCGCTTGTGGCACAGTTGCAGCAGAAGAGGGCAGAGGGGCAGAGGGGCAGAGGGGCAGAGGGGCAGAGGGGCATAGGAGCAGAGAAGAGTTTGTCTCCCCTGCTCCATCTCTGGGGTGCGATCACCGTAGATGTTGCTGGGAAGCAGATGACGGAATTGGCAGATTTAGCGTCTGCTGGAGTTGTTGGTTTTACTGATGGTAAACCTTTAGAAAATTTGGCGCTGGTGCGGCGAGTATTAGAGTATCTCCAGCCATTGGGTAAACCAGTAGCATTTTGGCCTAGCGATCGCCAGTTAGCAGCGAATGGTGTAATGAGAGAAGGGACAAATGCTCTCCGTTTTGGTTTACCCCCAATACCCACCAGCGCTGAAACTACTGCGATCGCAGCTATGCTTGAATTGGTTGCAACCATCGGCACACCAGTCCATATCATGCGTGTCTCCACAGCTCGCAGCGTGGAATTAATTGCTTCAGCTAAAGCGGCTGGTTTACCCATCACCGCCAGCACCACCTGGATGCACCTTTTACTTGATACTAAAGCAGTTAAGAGTTATCACACCAGCTTGCATTTAGATCCGCCTTTAGGTAATCCCAGTGATATGGCGGCATTACGTACAGGGGTACGTGCGGGTGTAATCGATGCGATCGCTATCGATCACACACCCTACAGCTACGAAGAAAAAGTCCAAGCCTTTGCCGAAGCACCTGCTGGGGCAATTGGTTTAGAGCTAGCATTACCTTTGCTGTGGCAATATCTTGTTGAAACTGAGGAATTTACAGCTTTAGAATTATGGCGGGCATTGAGTACCAATCCAGCAGAGTGTTTAGGGGAAAAAGTAAGTGCGATCGTACCTCATCAACCAGCGGAACTTACTTTATTTGATCCCCAGCAAACTTGGAAAGTCGAACGTAAAAGTCTTTATACACTTTCACAAAATACACCTTGGTTAGGACAACAGTTGAAGGGTCATGTTGTGCAAATCTGGTGTTAAAACAGCGTACTTAAAACCACTGAATAATAACTTGGCTATTTTATTGTGGTTATATTGGCAAGTACACTCTAGCAAGGCAAACTAACACTTACAATAGTTCCTTTCTCAGGAATGCTATCGATTGTAAATTCACCACCATATAATTTAACTATATGGTGAACAATAGCCAGCCCTAAACCAGAGCCTTGTTGCTCCCATAACTTTCGATTAAATTGTACAAAAGCTCCAATTTTGTTAATTTCTTCAATTGTCATTCCTTTGCCATTATCAATTACATATAAATTAAATTTGCTACCTTCTATCTTACTGATAACTTGAATTTCGCTGCTTGGCAAAGAAAATTTGAAAGAATTATCTAGTAATTCTTCAATCAGAATAGTCAAGTTTTCTTCTGAGAGCTGTACTGTAGATTCTTGAATATCTAACTTTAAATCTTTTGGTCTACAGTTTTCTGTAGCTTTTTTAAGAGCGATTTTACTAATAATCTTCTCAGCCAAACATCTATCTTTTTTTTCTTTGATTTGACGAGTTTTTTCGAGACTTTTAGTTATTAATTCCAGATTACTATATAATAAAAATCTTTGAACTAGTGCATTCAAGCGATTAGCGGATCTGTAAATTAATTCTGCAATTTCGACTTCTTCAGAATCAGGCATGATGCCACAACTTTCTATTAACAGCTGTGACATACCGAGAATACCATTTAAAGGCGTATTTAGTTCGTGAGGTAACGAGTGAGCAATATTCATTCTGAGTTCATCTAGTTTGGCTTGAGCTTGGCGCTCAATCAAAGCGTGTTTATCAAGACGAGAAGCGATCGCATTTAGTAGTTCTTCAGGAGTAAACGGTTTAGTCAAATAATCATCAGCCCCAAAATCCATTCCCTGACGAAAATCTGAACGCTCTGCTTTAGCAGTAACAAATATTAAAGGAATATTGATAGTTGCTTCATTTTTACGTAAAGCAGACAGCACGCTGTAGCCGTCTAGTTCAGGCATCATAATGTCACAGATAATTAAATCTGGTAATTTTGCTTGAGCAATTTCTAATCCAATCTTACCGTTTGCAGCTATCAAAGTGTCAAAATCAGAAAGTTGTAAAATTTCCTGAATGTTTCCCCTTACTTGGGGTTCATCTTCTATAATTAAAATTGTGTTCATCTATGATTAGTAAAAATAAAAATATCGATTTTATGTTATTGGTCTAGTAATTTATGACCCAGTGAGATACGTTTTCAAAACTACTAACCTTGGTAAACAAGATTTGAGTGTACTTCAGTTGCTTAGGAAACGCTATATCTACACAAAGCTTATCTTGCTAAATCAGAAAAATTAATTGTCAACAATACCTTATAATCAATATTTATGCCCTAAGTATAAACCCTGAAATATTTCAATAGGTTTTTTGCGTAACTATATTATTTGCTATGGTTAAGCACGTTAAAATTTTGCAGAATTTTGGCATTTTCTGGGGTTAGTAATGTTTGTAAATTCTTCATTTCATTCAACAACATCATTTCTCTCGCATACTCTTGTTGTAGGATACTCAAGTAGCGATCGCGCTCAACATCGGATTGAGCTTTTTTCAGCATATAGATTGCCATATTGATATTTGAAAGCGGGTTCCCTAAATCTTGTAAAAGCTTTTGTAAAACATCGTTGCATATTTCTGCTAGGTGTTGGCTCTCTTGCAGTTTTTGTGAATTTATCTCTATCTGCTGCTTCAACTTGGTATTTTGTTGATGTTCTTGTTCGTATTGTTGTTTGATTAAAGTTGGTTTTTCCACCCGATTTAATCTGACCTGAATTGCCTTCAAAAGTTCGTCCATAGAGAAAGGTTTTGTCAGGTAATCATCGGCTCCTAACTCCATACCTTGGCGTAAGTCACCACGGTCTACTTTTGCAGTCAGAAAAATTACTGGGATAGATTCAGTTACTGGGTCTTGGCGTAAGGCTGTCAGTACACCGTAACCGTCAAGTTCAGGCATCATAACATCACAACAGATAAGGTCTGGTTGTTCTGTTTTAGCAAGTCGTAATCCTTCTAAACCATTATTTGCAGTAATCGCATTAAAATCGGAGAAACTTAAAATTTGTTGAATATTTGAACAGATTTGGGCTTCATCTTCAATTATTAATATCTTTTTGTTCATTAGCTTTTTCCAATAGTGATTTTGGCTAGGCAGTTTTGTGATATCTACAGACGCAGTAAATACAGTTGTTAGAACTGATTATTCAGCTTAGAAACTTGGAAATTTACATTAGATTCCAAACAATTTCCCGCAGTTTATTGTTCCCTAAAATTATTTACTAATAACACATTAGATATTTTTCATTCAGGAAGTCACTTATAATCAGTGGCAGTTCTACCCTAAAAGTCGTACCCACTCCAACCTGGCTAGTGAAAGTAATTCTTCCTCTATGGAGGTCTATACAGTTGTTGACTATTGCCAAACCTAATCCAGTTCCTGGCGTATTACCAACATTACTCGCTCGGTAGAATGGTTCAAATAAGTTTTGTTGATCCTCTGGTAAAATACCAATACCCCGATCTTGAATTAGAAAAACTGCGCTTTCATCTTGAACTAATAAATCAATTTGAACATTGCTACCATCTGGCGAGTATTTGACAGCGTTTGAAAGCAAATTGCTCAATATTTGTCGCAAAAGTTTCTTATCTATACAAGCCATAAAGGGATCGCCTGTTGATGAATCACCCAAATACTGAGGAAAAAAGGTTAGGGTATGTTTGGGAGAACTGAGTTGAATTTCCTCTACCAAAGAATGACAGAAATTAATTAAATTAATACAAGTTGGTTCAAATGCCAATTTTCCAGCTTCAGCCTTATTAATTAGCAAAATATCATCTAATAGTTGAGTTGTATGTTGCACATAAGTCTCAATGCACTGGAGATGTTTATGCTTTTGTTGTTCATCTAGTTTATGACTAAAGGTTTTTAAGATTCCAGCAGAGGAAGCAATCACAGCTAAAGGAGTTCGGAACTCATGGGAGGTCATAGAAATGAAACGAGATTTCAACTCACTGAGTTCTTTTTCTTTTACTAAAGCTTTACAAATATTTTCTTCAGCTTGTTTGCGCTCGCGTATATCTTTAACTACACCGATCGCATAAATAGGTTTACCAAGCGGATCTCGAATTAGAGAAACCGTTAGATTTATCCAAATTACATCAGCATTTTTATGTAAATAGCGCTTCTCAATGGAGAATGTTTCTACCTTTCCTGATATTAATTTTTGCAACTGATTTAGATGGATTTGTATATCTTCTAGATGTGTGATATCTCTAAAGTTTTTCTGGAGGATTTCTTCTTGGCTATAGCCTAAAATTTCACATAACTTTTGATTAACTTTAACAAAATGTCCATCTAAAGTTTCTAGCTGAATTCCCACAGCTGCTTGATTAAAAATAGCTCTAAGTTCTGCCTCACTTTGTTGTAAGTCTAAAGTGCGTTGCTTAACCCTGACTTCTAAATCTTGATTGAGTTTTTGTAGAGCTTCTTGCGCTCGTTGCCTTTGCAGTTCAGCAGATGCTCTGGCTGCAAATACTTTGAGAATTCCTTCAAATTTATGTTGGTCAGGTATAGGTTTGTCATCTACTATGCATAGTGAGCCAATTGGTTGACCAAAATCATCACTCAAAATAACTCCCATAGAACTTTCAGCTTCCATAGCAGCTAATCTTTTAGCATTAGGAAAGAGTTGCTGAATTCTCGAACTACAGTGATAAAACCCTTGTTTGAGCAAAATTTCACATATAGTTGATTTTGGATCGTAGCAAATATTGGGTTGTAACTGCCCATCAGACCAAAATCCTAAAGTGTGAGCTTGCTCATCAATTAACTCACTTACTAAGGTATTACGGACATCTAAAGTAGAAGAAATATGCTCAACTAATGCTGGGAAAAAATCACGTCCAGTCGTAGAAGCTGTACTTTCTATCAAACTTTGTAAGGCTATTTCAGCTTGTTTGCGTTTTGTGATATCGATTCCAATCGCAACGGCGGCTGTGTTTTGTTGATATTTTTGAGCTACGAGCAGATAATTGCATGTTTTCCCATTAATTTGGACATCAATAACCTTAGACTCTGCTACATCTTGCCTATCTAAAAATTCATGCATAAATTCTGTAAATTGCGGGCTATTTTCCATAAAGCCCAATTCTTGACCAACAAAAGCATCGGGAGTCAAGTTAAAACTTTCAGCTAAATGACGATTAACTCCTAAATAATATCCATCATCATTTACCCAAGAAACAAACCCAGGTACTGCATCTAAAACCGTTTGTAATTGCTCTTTTGCTTGTTGCAGATTTTTCTCCGCTCGTTTATATTCTGTAATATCCTCGGAAATACACAATAGGTATTCGGGTTGTTGGTTTTTGTCATACAAAGGAATTTTAGTCATGTGTAAAATTCTTCTGCCGAAAGTAGGACTGTCAATAGGTTCTTCAGAAATATCTTGAGGTACACCGCTAGCAAAACTTTCTAGGTCTTTTTGACAAAAAAAGTCTGCTTGTTCTTTCGAGAAAAATTCGTAATCTGTTTTGCCAATAGCCTGTTCTGCTGTAATACCAAAAATATTTTCGCAGGTATGATTCCAGAGCTTGACTGTCCCAAAACTTTCTGGTTTGGCATCTTTAACAAAGACGGCTACAGGCAGATTATTAATCATCGACTGTAAAAAGTTACGAGTCTGTTGGAGTTCTTCTTGTGCTTTTCGGCTTTCAGTAATATCAATGCCTGTACAAACGATATAATCAACTTGATTATCAGGGTTTAGTAAGACCTTATTTGACCAAGAAATTAAGCGGCGATCGCTATCTTTAGTTACTAAAGAAGTTTCATAACGTTGAGGAAATTCTCTCTCGGCTAAATTTTGAAAAATATCTTTGATACATTTTGTTGTTTCAGGTAACAGCAGCACATCCCAAACAAATTTTCCTTTAACTTCATCAAATGCGTAACCTGTAGCTTGTTCGCAAGTATGATTAAAGCGAACAATTTTTCCCTGAAAATCTAGTACTATAACCAGAGCATCTGCTAGATTCAAAACGGTAGAAACAAAATTACGTTCCAATCGCAGTTCTGCCTCGATTTTCTGGCGTTCTACAAGTTTAACTCTTGTATGATTGTAAAGTTCAGCTTGTAGAATAGAAACTGCCAGCAGACTGGTAGGAGTAACTAATCCAATTAATTCTCCTCGATCTCCAATAATAGGCAGATGGCAAATACGATTTTTCCTCAGCAAATGTAAGGCAGTAAAAACATCTTTGAAATCTCTTAGCTCCAATGTTATTAACTCTCTGGTCATCACTTGGGCAACACTGATACCCTCTATATTTTGACCTTGTGCTGTCAGCTTAATTAAATCTCGTTGCGTAATGATCCCCACCAAATGCGAGTTTTCTAGAACTAAAACACAACTGGTGGCTTGAGATGTGTTGCTAGCTATATCTTTACCTGAGTTAGTAAAATAATTACTATCTTTGATTGGCAAGCTATCATGATTACCTGAAGCTTCATTGATTAGTGCAATCACATCTGGAAGCATAATCTCAGAGCTAACAACAAGCGGATGACGAATGATTGTCTGTTGTAAATTATCAGAGATGAGAGAGTTAATAAACATTATGTATAGATGCCTGGAATAGAATTATCTTTAAGAAAAATGTAAATAATATTTTTACTTATAATTAATTAAAAAGCATCAGTATTTTCTATGATTATTTTTTTATAAATTTTATATTATTTTTAACAAATCCCATTTTCTTTAAAATCTGGTTTATTTATTAGAGGATATTATATTTTAATTTTTTGAGTTTTGAGTTATTCCTTGATAAAAAAAATAACGGTTTTTAAGGTAGATGCAGCTTAACTATAATCCCAGTAATTAGAATTAAGGAAAAAGTAAATTTTGAGCAAAGAAAGGACTAAGCTTTAAAACATAGGATTATGCTCATAATCCCAGCACTTGTTATCGCGCCAGGTTCTACTACTGGATTGACAGTCAAACTTATTCTCAATCCAGGGAATTGATGTAGGATTAGCATCTGAAGATGAAATTATCGAACTAACAGAAGAAAATACATAAGAGGTGATAATAAAGCTAGAGCTTCCTAGAATAATTAAAGCTACTAGGAACAACGCAATATTAACAGAATTCCATTTGTGATTTACAGCCTGTTTAAGGTCGAATTTATGCTGTAGCCGACGCTCTATACTTGCTAGTAACATTAGATTCAAATTCCTTTTGCAATTGGATTTAAACTGGAAATTTTCAAGACACTGAAATGGTTACAAACAAATAATCTCTAGTAATTATTGTTTGTAATAGTTTTATTATTCAGGATTTAAATGAAAATGTAATCGAGGAAAAACAGTAATTTTTTTCTGATTAAATTGAGAGTATTTACTTGAATGGCTATTTGGAATTGCTGAAGAAATACTGAGTCGCAACTCTAGATCATCCGTAGGATAGAGGAGATTTTATAGAAGAATGGTAAAGAACAAGCCAATAAAACCGATGATGTGAAACTTTAAAACAATCTGGCTAACGATCAAAATCACTGCAAACAGAAGTTTGAGTGTTACTCTCCCGGCTGTTAATGGATGAATTTTGAAGGCCGCAAATTTACTGAATCTCTGAGGAGGTGTTTAAGTAAAACTGCGAATCCCATTCGTTTATAACACCTAGTTGTAAAGCGATTAAAGTGCAAAAATTTTAGGGTATTTGGGCAAGATATCGCGCTAAAGGGCAATATAAAGATATCTCAGGTATTTTGCCTGTTCTATATTTTTTTTGTCCAAGCGTGATTCGATTGACATCAAGCTATTAACACGATGATATCGAGATATAATTTTTTGGAGACGCGATCGCGTTTGTATTTTTAACTTATGAGTCATTCTTCTTGCCTCACGATCCTGCTGATTGATGATTGCGCTGAAGATCGAGAAGCATATCATCGCTTTTTGGAGCAAGACAGCCTGTATACCTACCGCTTTTTGAAATTTGAGACGGGAACGCCAGCACTGAAATGGTGTCAACAGGAGATAGCAGATATCATTTTGCTCGATTTTGCGTTGCCTGATGGGGATGGGCTGAAGTTTATTCAGCAACTTCGGGAATGTCATAACCATACCCAAACTGCTGTGATTGTGCTGACAGCACAAGGGGATGAAATCAGTGCTGTCCGTGCGATGAAAAGTGGTGTGCAAGATTATCTAGTTAAAGATAAACTCACGGCTGAAGTTCTTCAAGGCGCAATTCGTCATGCCGTTGAACGGATGGATTTGATTCGACAGTTAGAACAAAGTCGGGAACAACAACAACTGATTGCTGCGATCGCCTTACGGATTCGTCAGTCTCTGAAACTAGAAGAGATTCTGCCTACTATAGCAACAGAAGTACGGCAGTTTTTGAAAGCAGACCGAGTAGTGGTCTATCAATTTCAGCCGGATATGAGCGGTACAATTGTCGCAGAGTCAGTGCTTCCTGGTTGGACAGTGGCTCTGGGAAAGCAGATACTGGACACCTGCTTTCACAAGGGAGCCAGAAGTGACTATCGCCAAGGGAAAAAACGAGCAATCGACGATATTCATCAGGCTGGTTTAACAAATTGTCATTTGCAGCTTCTAGAACAATTTGAAGTCAAAGCCAATCTAGTAGTACCTATTTTGGTCAAAGAGCAATTATGGGGATTATTAATTGCTCACCAATGTAGTGCGTCTCGTCATTGGCAATCAGTAGAACTAGATTTGTTAGATCAACTAGCGGTGCAAATAGCGATCGCTATTCAACAGGGAAGTGCATATCAGCAACTACAGGCAGAACTGGCAGAACGCCAACGGACAGAAACAGCCCTAAAAGCTAGCGAAGAGAAACTCAAGCTGACTTTGAATTTTGCTGGTATTGGCTATTGGGAATGGAACCCAATCACCCATCAAATATTTGCTAGTGAGAATGCAATTCGCTGTTTTGGTTCCGATCTGAATGATGTGAACTGGACTTATGAAAAGTGGCTCAATCAATTACATCCAGAGGATCGAGAATGGGTTGAGCCGCAACTGAGGCAGGCGATCGCCACACAAACCGATTATGCTGTGGAATATCGAGTTGTCTGGCAAGATGGCAGCATTCACTGGGTATCGGCAAAAGGACGGGGAGTTTACGATGCAACCGGACAACTGCTGCGAATGCTGGGCGTGCTGATAGATATAACAGAACGCAAGCTCTCAGAGGAAGAACGGCGGCAGAACCAAATGCTGCGAATTGAATTACATCTTCTGGAGCAAATTCTTGAAGTCGGCCTGGCAGGTTACTGGGATTGGGATATTCCCGGCAATCAGGAGTACTTGAGCTTAACCTTCAAGCAGATGTTAGGCTACGAAGATCGTGAATTGCCAAATACACCACAGAGCTGGCAACGCCTGATTTTTCCCGAAGATTTACCAGGTGTTTTGCAACTTTTTGAGCAACACGTCCAAAGTCGCGGACAAATCCCCTTTTACAATGAGGTGAGATATCGACATAAAAATGGTTCTACCGTTTGGGTCATTTGTTCCGGTCGTGTCATTGCCTGGGATCGAGACGGCAATCCCTTGCGGATGATTGGTTGCCATACTGACATTACACAACGCAAACAAGTAGAAGCTCAATTATTAGCGATCGCTAATTTGCAGCAAGCCATTTTAGATGGCACCGACTATGCCATTATTTCTAATAACTCAAATGGCATTCAAACCTTCAACGCAGCTGCTCAGAAAATGTTGGGCTACACAGCAGATGAAGTTGTTCGGCAAATAAATCCAACTACATTTCACGACCCAGATGAACTCAAACAACGAGCAGCAGAACTCTCGTTGAAATTGGGTAGGGAAATTACACCTGGTAGGGAATTTTTTACTATCGTCACTCAAGAGGGAAGCACCTATGAAAACGAATGGACTTACATTCGTAAAGATGGCTCTCGGTTCCCTGTATTTCTGTCAGTAAAAATTCTCCAGGATCTAGAAGGAAACAATATCGGCTTTCTGGGTATTGCCAAAGATATTACCCAGCAAAAACAAATAGAGACTGCCCTGCGAGACAGCGAACTCCGTTATGCAAATTTGGCAGAAGCGGCTCCTGTAGCTATTTTCCGACTGGATGCCTTTGGTAACTGCATCTATGCTAACGATCGCTGGAGTGAGATGACTGGTAGACCAACACAGGCAGCATTGGGGATGGGTTGGTTACAGGCTTTGCACCCAGAAGACGCCGAGCGTTTGGGGAGGGAATGGTCTCTAAAATTTGACCAAGAACATGTTAATCCAAGGGAATTCTATCAGAGTGAGGGCAGACATCTACGCCCAGATGGCAGCATCAACTGGTTCTATGTCCAAGTGCTACCCGAAATTAACACCAACGACACCATTATTGGCTACATCGGCACACTGACAGATATTAGCGAGCGCAAACAAGTAGAAGAACAGCTGCATCACCTCTCCGAACGGCTAACCATAGCCATCAGTTCTGGAGGATTTGGTATTTGGGAATATGATTTCGTCCAAGCAAGGCAGATCTGGGACGATCGCATGTACGAACTGTATGGAGTGAGCAACACTGATTTTAGTGGTTCTTTTGATGCTTGGTTAAACTGCCTGCACCCAGACGATCGCCCTTATATGTTGGAAACTATAGAGCAAGTTCTGCAAGGAAAGCAAGAATATAATGTCGAGTTCCGTATCGTTCAACCAAGTAGAGAAATTCGTTATCTTAAAGGCTACGGCATTCTCAAGCGTGACCAGCAGGGTGAACCTGTACGGATGATTGGGGTTAACTATGATATCAGCGAACGGCAAGCCGCGCTACGCGATCGCCAACAAGCCGAACAGGAACTCATCCACAATCGGGATTTGCGAGAAGCAATTTTTAACGAATCTGCGGATGCCATTTTCTTGGTCGATCCCCAAACTCTGCTGACTCTAGATTGCAATCGGCGGGCAGTAGAAATGTTTGAGGCGGTTGACAACGCTGAATTGATCGATATTAATGGGCAGACACTCCAGCTGCGTCCATTCACTGACAGCGAAACGGATGCGATCGTCAGAGATATGCAGTCAAAAGGTGTCTGGAGCCTAGAGATTGAATATATTACTTTTCAAGGTAAAATTTTCTGGGGAAACATTGCAGCCAAGCCCATTACTGTAGCCGGACGTACCATGCATCTAGTTCGTATCACTGATATCAGCGAACGGAAAGAGGCACAAGAGGCATTGGCGAAATATGCTCATGAGGTCGAAGATTTATACAATAATGCTCCCTGTGGCTATCATTCCCTCGATAGTGAAGGCCGATTGCTTAAGGTCAACGAGACTGAACTGCAATGGTTGGGTTATACCCGTGAGGAAATGATTGACCAACCCCTGCTGAATTTTTTCACCCAAGCCAGTCGCTTGTCCTTCGCACAAAACTATCCTCACTTCAAAAAACAGGGTTCGGTGAAGGATTTGGAACTTGACATGGTTTGTAAAGATGGCACAGTTTTCCCAGTGCTGGTAAGCGCTACTGCTGTCAAGGATGCTCAGGGTAACTATCTATACAGCCGCACCACCCTGTTTGATATCCGCGAACGCAAACAAACCGCGCAAGAACTGGAAGAATCACGTAAAATGCTGCAAACGGTACTAGATACATTTCCGCAACGTGTTTTCTGGAAAGACCGTCAATCGAGGTTTATCGGCTGCAATCCAGCATTTATCCGCCATTCTCAACTGACAGCCGATGAAATTATCGGCAAGACCGATTTTGATTTACCTTGGGCAAAGATGGCACACCTCTACTGTGCAGACGATGCGATGGTGATGAACACTCGAACACCTAAACTAGGCTATGAGGAGCCATTTGAAGGGGATAATGGCGAACAACTCTGGCTACGAACTAATAAAGTTCCCTTGACCAATAGTGCAGGAGAGGTGATTGGCGTACTGATATCTCACGAAGATATCACAGAACGCAAACAAGCCGAAGCACAATTGCGGCAAACGAATGAGCAGCTTGCTAACGCCAATATGGAACTTGCCCGCGCCACTCGCCTCAAAGATGAATTTCTCGCAAACATGAGCCATGAATTGCGAACACCTCTCAATGCGATTTTGGGTATGTCAGAGGGCTTACAAGAAAGTGTATTCGGCTCCATCAATGAAAGACAAGTAAAAGCGATCGCCACTATTGAGCGCAGTGGCAGACATTTACTAGAACTAATCAACGACATTCTAGACTTGTCTAAAATCGAATCTGGCAAGCTGGAACTGCAACTAAGTGATGTTTCTGTTAGGAGCCTTTGTGATACCAGCCTTTCCTTTGTCAAACAGATGGCTTTGAAAAAAAATATTCGTCTTAGTACTCATATTTATGACAATATTGGCAGCATCCAAGTAGACGATCGCCGCCTGCGTCAAGTACTCATCAATCTGCTAAGTAACGCTGTCAAGTTTACGCCAGAACGGGGATGTGTAACGCTAGAAGTCCGGTTGGAGGCGGCAGAGGGGCAGAGGAGCAGAGGGGCAGGGGGGCAGGAGAGCGGGGGAGCGGGGGAAGTAAATTCTGCCTCATCTTCCCCAAATCTCTGCTTCCATATTACTGATACTGGCATTGGTATCGCCCCTGAAGAAATTGGCAAGCTGTTTCAGCCTTTTATCCAGCTTGACAGCAGCCTTAACCGCCAATACAGTGGCACTGGTCTAGGTTTGGCACTGGTACAAAAGATTATTAACCTACATGGAGGAACAGTCTTAGTTAGCACTGAAGTTGGAAAGGGAAGTTGTTTTACCGTCCGTATTCCCTACCGTACCAGCGATAATGTTCTCAGGACGCAGGTAACTACTTCATTACCCAGCTATCCCTTACTTGCTGAAAATGCTCAAGTTTTAATTATCGAAGATTCTGTGGCGGCAGCCGATCAGATTACTCGTTACTTCAGGGAGATGGGAATGCAACCCATCATCTATTCCCAAGGTGAAGGAGCCGTAGAAGAAGTGCTGCGAGTTCAACCTGCTTTAATCATCCTCGATCTGCAACTACCGAACCTATCGGGTTGGGAGGTGCTAAATCAACTCAAGACTAACCCAAAAACCAAAGATATTCCGACGATCATCATTTCAGTTGTGGATGAACATAGCAAAGGACTAGCTCAGGGAGCATTTGAATATCTGGTCAAACCCATTACCCGCGCTCAACTTCAGGTAACTATAGAGAAACTACAACATCCTGCCCGTTCTGACTCGCCAAGTTTAATTGTATTGCCAGAAGTCTTTCTGGAAACTCCTTTGATTTTGTTGGCAGAAGATAATCAACCAAATATTGATACGATGTCCGCCTATCTTGAAAGTCGAGGGTATCATCTGATTTTGGCAAACAATGGACAACAAGCTATCGATCTTGTCAGAGTTCAACGCCCCGACTTAATTGTGATGGACATTCAAATGCCAGGAATGGATGGGTTGGAAGCAATCCGTCGCATTCGTAACGAACCACAATTTGTGCATATTCCCATAATTGCACTAACGGCATTAGCTATGCCTGGCGATCGCGAAACTTGTTTAGCAGCTGGAGCTAACGAATATTTGACCAAACCCGTAAAACTTAAACAGCTTGTAACCACAATTCAACAACTTTTAGGAAGGTAATGGAAATTCTCGATGGATAGTCAACCCTCTATTTTAGTAATCGATGATGAACCCGATAATTTTGATGTTGTTGAAACCTTGCTGGATGGTGAAAACTACCAGTTATACTACGCTCCTAGTGGTCAACAAGCTCTAAACCGCCTCGATAGTTTTCAGCCCGATCTGATTTTATTAGATGTGATGATGCCCGATCTTGATGGGATGGAAGTCTGCCGACGCATCAAAGCCGATCCACAATGGCAAGCAGTGCCGATCATTATGGTGACAGCATTAACCGATAAAGAAGATTTGGCTCGATGTCTGGCGACGGGTGCAGATGATTTCATTAGTAAACCAGTCAATGGTGTGGAATTACGAGCCAGAGTTCATTCTATGTTAAGGATTAAGCAACAGTACGACAGTATGCAAGTATTGCTCAAACTGCGAGAAGACATGGTAAATATGATTGTGCACGATCTGCGAAATCCACTTACCAGTATTATTTTAGGCGCAGAGATTCTGCGGTTGCCAGGTTTGTCACCTGAACAGCAGCAAGGAAAAGTCGATCAAATTTTACATGCTGGACAACAACTACAATCATTGATTGATAGCTTGCTGATCGTAGCAAAGCTGGAATCGGGAAAAATGGTTCTCAACTATACAGAAGTAGACCTTTCTACGCTGTGTATGTCAGCGTTGGCAGGTATTGAGGCGATCGCAAATCAAAAGAACCTGACTCTGATACATGAACTACCCGAACCTGGTGGCATTGTTGCAATAGATGCAGTTATCTTTCGTAGAGTGTTGGATAATTTGCTCTCCAATGCCATTAAGTTCTCCCCGTACAAGTCTCAAGTCACTCTACGGGGAGAGTATTTAGCAGCAGGCGGTGTAAAAGTGCAAGTCGCTGATTCTGGTTCGGGAGTAAGTCTGGAGTTACGACAAATCATTTTCGAGAAGTATGAAATTGGAACTCCGATACCAGAAGTTTCACAAATTGGTTTAGGATTAGCTTTCTGCAAAATGGCGATCGAAGCACATTCTGGTTCAATTACTATTGAAGATAATTATCCAAATGGTAGTATCTTCACTGTATTACTCAAAAATGAATAATTAACCCTCAAGTTACTGCATTTAAGAATTATAGTATGCCCTTTCTGCTAATGTGACATCTAGCACGAATGGATTGTCATTACCTTGAAATTTAGCGATCGCACGACATTGACATCTAACATGACAAGCCCTTTAGTGAGAATAGAGCCACATCCACAGGAAGCAAAACAGTTATGCTAACCACAATCATTACACCCCAACCCCTCCCCGCAAGCGGCTACGGTGTACACACAAGTCTGAAATAGCTGATTAACCAAAGTTTTACCTCACCCTAACTCTCCCCTTATAAAGCTACGGTGTACACACAAGTACCATCTGAAAGGGTTTCAGGCGTTATAGACCCCAAAAATGGTCATTACGAGCGCAGTGATAACGGAGCGAAGTAATCACATAATCCCGTGAGTTAAAGCGATTGCTTGTCTGAGACAGGCACTTGCGAACGTCGTTCCTCCTCTCTGCGAGACGCATTCGCGAACGCTGCGGACAGCCTGACAGAGCGATCGCCTTCGGAAAGAGCGGGTACGCCATCGCACAATCCTATTGCTAGAGGACGAAACCAAGTGTCAGGTGCAATTTCACGACTTGTATGTACACCGTAGCTCTTTCCAAGGGGGGATTGAAGGGGGTAATTTACAGTAAGTTTTTCCCCTCTGCCCCTCTGCCTCTTGTGCCCAATGCCATCCCTTATACTTGTTTGCTCATTGCCGCTAAATTCATCACACATTCAGGAAATTGGCGTTTTAATGCTGGAAACACCGGACAAGGCGCTTGTTCTTGTAAATTGTCCGGTTTACTCCAAGTAAAAGGGGCTTTCTGCGCCGCAGACATCCACAACAGAAGCTTTGCTCGTGTCATGGCAACATAGAGTAAACGATACTCTTCAGATGTTTTCAAATTTTTTGCTACCTCCCATGCCTGACCAACATCCGGTATGACAGATTCTTCGTGGAGAGTAGCGCGAATTTGGGCGCGAGCTACTTCTGATAAGGTAAAATCGCCTAAAAATTGGCTTTGGGGAGGAACCCAAAATCTGCCAGGAATCAAGTTTTCGTGGAGAAAGGGAAGAAACACATAGTCCCAGTCTAGCCCTTTAGCTTTGTGCATGGTGATAATCGTCAGTTGACCGCGACGGGTATAACGTTCTTCCGAATCTTCGGTTTCCACTGGTTCAAAGCGTTCGGAACTAACGATTTCACTTAAAGCTGACAGCATTCCCCCCATCGAACTATTGCCAGCTATCTGCTGGTTTACCCGTTCTGCAAGTTTATCAGCAGTTGCCAATTCTGCCTGGTCGTAATTTAAAGTCAAGGCGAGAAAGGAAATTAGCTGGTAAAGAGGCAATTCCAAACGAGCGCGAAGTAAATTGCGACACAAGCGGGCAGCTTTTTGTACTGTTTCTGGTTGGGGTGCTGCTAGGGGGCCTGGATACAAAAACTCTTCTGGCAGACTAGCAAGGGCGTTGAGGTCTTGGGTAGGAATTAATTGGCGCTGTACTAATGCTTCTAGGGCGGCTTTGAGGTAATCAGGGGAGTGGGGCCGATCGCAAAATTGCAATAATGCCAAAATTTCTTGAGGAACATGGGAACGGCGATCGCGTTCTCCCACATCGTAAAGTGTAATTTTATGCTCTTTGCACATAGGTGTCAGAGCCTCTGCTAACCATCGTCCTTGACGATTTTCTCGGACTAAAATCGCTGCACTATTTTTTGTTGGATCTTCACCAAATAACTCAATCACCCTTTGAGATAACAATTCAACGGTGTGATGAATATCGCGCGGTGTATAAAGTTCTAATCCTCGTCCTACGGGTGCGGGGTTGGCGTTAGCTTGCGGATCGCCAGCTTCCACAGGGCGAATTGTCTGCAAGCGAAACGGTACTTGTCGGTTGTCAGGAATCTGTTGTTTGTTGTTAGTTTTGGTTGTTGCTAACCATTGATTATTGATCCATTTGAGGGCAAAGTTAGCGGCTTCAATGATAATTCTAGTACTGCGACCAGCTCGATCCATCGTTGCCAATCGTTCGATGCGATCGCACTCTTCGCAAAATTGCCGGAAATAAATCGGATCGGCTGGAGTAAAGGTAGAGTTAATCGCCTGGTTAGGGTCGCCAACTCGGACTAAATTGAGTGGAGAGTGCGTAGAGACGCGATGAATCGCGTCTGTATTCATCCCCTCATATTCCCGATTACTTGCCAAAATTTCTAATAGCTGAGTCTGAAGAGGGCTAGAATCTTGGGCTTCGTCTTCAAAGACGGCGAATATTTGGTTTTGCTCGATGTGACGGGCACTGTCGTTTTCTAAAACGCGCAGTGCAGCTAAAATCATATCGTCGTAGTCTATAAAGTCACGCGATCGCATTAAATTTTGATATTGCTCGTACAATCCCGCTGCTACACTCAAAATTGCATATTCGTCTGTAGTTTGCTTACTCCACTGCCGCAACAATTCTGGCGATATCCCAGAACTTTTTGCTTCATGAATTACCGTATTAGCCAATTCTGGTAATACTTCTGTTCGCAGCACGGATTGACGACGTAACCTTTCTGTCTCTTCTCCATCAAATTGATGACCTTCTA
Source organism: Nostoc sp. (assembly GCF_036917355.1). Classification (GTDB taxonomy): domain Bacteria; phylum Cyanobacteriota; class Cyanobacteriia; order Cyanobacteriales; family Nostocaceae; genus Nostoc. Next base: position 118,167 of record NZ_JBALDP010000057.1, on the reverse strand, counting down.
ATAACCGCAAATATACATCTGGATTATTTACAATCCATTGTTCTACAGCAGTTCTGATAAAGCGGTGACTTTGGGTTGGTGTAATTAATATGACATTTTCTAACTGCAAACCCGACAAATCAGAATGGCGGTTAGCAATGTTCAACGCTAGACCGTGTAGGGTATAGACAAAAAATCCTGTCTGAGGTAAAGATAAATCATCTCTTAAAAATTTGCGAATCTTCGCTTTAATATTGGCAGCAGCGGAGCGAGTAAAAGTAACGACTACCAACTGACGGCGGGAGGATGAAGGCTCATATTGACGGGCGATCGCGATCGCTGCTGCCGCCGCCATCCCAGTAGATTTGCCTGCACCAGGAACAGCTGAAATAGCCAAAGGCCCAGATTGCCAATCAGCCATTTGCTGCTGTCCAGGGCGTAAACTGTTGCGGATTGCGAGAATCTTTTCCTGCAAAGAAGGAATAGGCGATCGCTCAGACAATTCTGAGTCAAGTAATTCTTGAACAACAGGAGCAGTAAATTTAGAGTCGGACATATTAAATTATATATTTTAAATTGATATTGAATTTAATTCCCAAACCACAGATATGAATAATCTTCGGTGATTCTAATCCCAAATTATTAAATTGGATTGAAATGACCACCAGAAATATGACCAAGAGCATAAGCCCCTGTGAGGACAGTAAGCCCGAATGCCAAAGATACACCTACTAATCCAATACCCAATGGAAAAGAAGTATTCTCGCTGATTTTTGCAGCATCTGCTGTGTAGGCTGCGGCTAAAACAGCACTACCACAGCCACCTAAAACAAGCCAAAATGTGCCGATAAATTCTGCCAAGCAACGTTTTGTGAGAGACATTTTTGGAAAATTCCTTGTTCCGCTACAAATGAGTGATAGTTACGTTACACAATGTTGAAGTCATTGCTGTCAACAGAAAATCTATTGTCTTTGTTGCGTTATGAAACTAAATCGAAAAAAATAGGGATTTTTTCTCAATAGTGAATTGTGGTAATAAGTAGGTAGGCATAAATATTTTTCGTTGGCATAAGGCAGGAGGAAAGAGGGTTTTAGCCTCGTTCATTTTTGTTAACATAGTTTGGTTTTATTCTGCCGACCTACTTAAAATACGAAAATACAGTAAAAGCTAAAATAATAGGAAAAATACTTAATTTCTTAAGAATTTTGCTCTCATAATAAATTTGTTGCAATACGGTTGGTCTTAGCTTCAAAAACCTTAAATTGCGTAACTTGCTTATCTAGTAATGGTATCAAGGCAAACCCAACAAATCACCAAAAAGGTTGGGTTTAGTTGTTCAACCCAAACTACGATTTTTCTTAACTCAACCGTGTTGATACTTTTGCTCCAGTTAGTTTAATTTTCAAAACTCCCACACCTTCTGGCATGGGAGTGTTATGCAGTTAGCTCGTCTAAAATTGAATTTATTCGTCAATCTGCCATGAATCCTTAGTTAATTCTTCATCCAGAATTTTCTTAGGACGCACGATGATAATAATTTGTCCCAATAGAGGAATTTCTGGCTCAGTTTCAAACCATTGAAAATCTAATTCACCACCATTTTCAACGACAAAATAGCTGGAAGCATCCCATTCTCGTTGGGCACGATCTATTACTACTACGACTGGCCCTGTTTGGCTTTGGGTTTGAATGGGGAAGCGATCGCTATTCGCTAAAATCACTACTGGATCTTCTGCCGCTAATAGCACTTGCCAACCTGGTAAGGGAACCCAAGCTTGTTCTCCAGAAAACTTGACCAACCGAAATGGTTCAATTTCTGTCAGTATGGGCACAGCTTGCAAGTCTTGGCGTGATAATGGCAATTCGCCTACTACAGGCAAGATTCGGGGTAACTGTTCTTCAAATTCCAGGCGGTAAAACGGTAAAATTGGCGCTGGACGCTGGGGAACGGTAGTAAAATCAGTCAGTAGTTGTTCAATTTTTTGCCTTGCACCTGGCGTATGAGCAAAACGCAAACCTTTGGCGATTAGGCGCGATCGCTGTTGTAAATCTGCATTTTGGCGTGCCAGTTTCCAAACTTGGTGAGCAACGGCATCCCCAGGATGGGCAGAAAACCCTTCTGGTAAAGTGCGGTAATAAGAGAACTCTTTCAGGGCTTTTGCTATATCCCGTGCCTCATCAGCATCAACATTGTGGACGAAGATCAGTTCGGCAGCGGCAGCGCGTTCTTCTTGAGTAAGTAAACGTAGCTCGTATAAAACATCGCTGCCACGTGTACTATAGTGCGATCGCGTTTCTGCCGATACTCCAAACTTTTCCAAAGAATTGTAAACTTGGGAACCAACAACCACCTGGTTTTGTTGAATCGGCTCAAATCCAGTCGCCTCAAAAATTTCTTGGGGGTTGTAACCGATTTTTAGCAACGAGGCGATCGCGGCTCCCCATTCCACCCAGTTGCCTTGTTTTTGCCTCAGTCTTCGCAGTAACTCTTGTGCTACATCGTTTGTAGCATTATCTTCGGGATTCTGAGTGTTGGGTGGTAAATCAGTCATAATCGGAGTGCAAGCTTCAACTTGAGAGGTTAATTAACACCTCATGAGCAAGTATTATTCTAATCTATACCCAGACCTACACCTCATCCACGATCAAAACTGCCATAGTTTTGCTGATTTAGTTAGTTTTTCTAGTGCAACATTTTTTAATTCAGATATTTGGGCAGATAAATTTCCTCTGTAGCACTCACTATTACCGTTCTCAAATATGCAAAATAACTCCGTATAAACCCTTGGCGATTTTCAGCTATTCTCAACTAAACTTGGTATGGAATATAACAAGAGAGTGAATATTTAAAGGAAAATCTTATGGATAAACCCAATCTCGAAATTGATAAAGTCCAATCTCAAGTTATGACTCTCGAACGACCAAAAAAGCTGAAAATACTGGTAGTTGACGATGAGCCAGATAATCTCGATTTACTTTATCGCACATTTCGACGTGACTTTAATGTTCTGAAAGCTGATAGTGGGGTGAACGCTCTACAAGTTTTGGCAACAGAAGGGGAGGTAGCCGTGATTATCTCCGATCAACGGATGCCAGAAATGAAAGGGACTGAGTTTCTCAGCAAAACTGTACCTCAGTTTCCCGATACAGTAAGAATAATTCTCACTGGATTTACTGATATAGAAGACTTGGTAGAAGCAATTAATGCCGGACAAGTTTACAAATATATCACCAAGCCTTGGGACCCAGGGGAACTAAAGGCAGTGGTGCAAAGAGCAGCCGAAACCTACGACTTGCTTAAGCAACGTACAGAAGAATTACGCCGTGCTCATGCTCAAATGGCGTTGCTGAGTGTTTTGGTACAGGTAACTCAAGCCGCTTCTAGCTTAGAAGAAACCCTCGCTCCCATTGCTAGGGCTGTGAGTGAAACTTTTGGGGCAGACGGCTGTATTTTACAACTTACAGATGGAAATACTCTGGTTGCAACTCAAGGAACTTACAGCGATACAGGTACAATAGAAAATTGGCTATCTCAAGACCCACTAACCAGGGAAGCGATCGCTACAGGACAAATGCAAGTTTCCTTAAATGTACTTAAAGACACTAAATTAGTTGATGCGATTCACTACCAAAAGACGGGCGTGCAAGCACATTTAGTGATCCCAATTAGCTACCGCAATCAACTTTTGGGTGTATTGTCGCTCCAGTGGAAACAACCTTGCACCTTGCGAGAAGATGAATTGGTGCTAATTAATTTATCAGCACAACTGGTTGCGATCGCTCTGACTAGTAGTCACTCCCATTAAGGTATTGTGTAGTTGTCATTAGTCATTTGTCCTTTATCTTTGGCAAATGACGAATGACTAATGACCAATGACTTATTGACCAATGACTAACGAAATTCAGTCCATTTTTAACCGTATTGCTCCAGTTTATGACCAGTTGAACGATTGGTTGAGTCTGGGACAGCATCGAATCTGGAAGGAAATGGCAGTAAAATGGAGTGCAGCTGAACCAGGAGATACTGCATTAGATTTGTGTTGCGGTAGTGGTGATTTAGCTTTACGTTTGGCACGGCGTATCGGAGCAACAGGACAGGTGTATGGAGTAGATTTTTCCCCAAACCTGCTAGAAAAGGCTAAAGAACGCTCACATTGGCAGTACCCCCAACCTGCTATCAACTGGGTAGAAGCTGATGTCCTGAATTTACCCTTTGACGATAACCAATTTGATGCCGCAACAATGGGCTATGGTTTAAGAAATGTTAAAGATATTCTGCGCAGTCTCCAAGAGCTATACCGGGTTTTGAAACCGGGAGCTAAAGCCGCAATTTTAGACTTTCATCGACCGAGTAATCCTCAGCTACGTGCTTTTCAGCAGTTATATCTAGACAGTTTTGTAGTGCCAGTTGCCAGTTATTTAGGCTTAAAAGAAGAATATGCTTACATCAGTCCCAGCTTAGATCGCTTTCCCATCGGTAAAGAGCAAATAGAGTTAGCTCATCAAGTTGGTTTTGCCACTGCCACACACTACCCCATTGCGAACGGTATGATGGGAGTGCTAGTGCTTAGTAAGTTAAGAGCTATTAGTTAAAAGTTATGAATTATCAGTAGTGATAAATTCTCATTTAAAATTTATCATTCCTAACTCCTAACTCCTAACTCCTAACTCCTAACTCTAAGCTCTAACCTCCTAACTTTTTAAATTCTTCCCTTGGACTGGTCTCATCTTTGGCTTTATGTGTCTCCCCCGGTACTGGGTGGAATTATTGGCTATTTCACAAATGATATAGCCATCAAAATGTTGTTCCGTCCTTACCGAGCAATTTATATCGCTGGACGAAGAGTACCCTTCACCCCTGGATTGATCCCCCGCAATCAGGAACGTCTGGCTAAGAACATTTCTAATACAATCATGGGGTCACTATTGACACCACAAGAATTGCAAAATCTGGCACGCCGTTTATTGCAAACAGAACGCGTGCAATCAGCAATTCTCTGGTTGTTGCGGTTAGCAATTGAACAAATCAAAACAGATAAAAACGAGAAAAGTGCCAAAATTGTCGCTGGAATTTTGCGTGATTTACTAGGGGAATCTTTGCCACGATTGCTCAAGGTTTTAGCGCGGCGTGAAGATTTTTTGGAAGCGCAGATCAATCAAATTTTTGACCAGATATTGCTGGAATTTCAACTGAGTGAAGAACAAGCTACGCGGCTTGCGGATTGGTTGTTACAAGTAGTTTTACCGCCGGATCTGCTACGCCAAACGATAGTTGATTTTTTGACAGATCGCACCATTCAAATTATCGATGAAGGGTTCCGCGAAAAAACCAGTGGGACTTATTGGGTAGTAGCAAATTTGTTTGGCTTACGTAATACTCTTACACGCCTAAGAACTTTTTGTTTGGATGAAAAAGAGGCTGCTAATACTCGCTTGCAGGAATTGACTCAAGATTTGCAGATCCGCGATCGCATTCGGAAATTACTGCAAAATTTATCATTACAAAACTTGCCAATGGGTACAGTCCGTCAACTCCGAAAAACCACCCGCGAAAGTGTCCGTCATTACCTGCAAAATAGTGGCAGCGATTTTTTACAAGGATTAACTGATTCTGTTGATTGGGAAAATATTGCTGTAGTGCTGCTGAATCGTCTTAGTACTTCACCGGTTGTCAGTACTTCTTTAGAAGTCATGAGTCAAGAGTTGGCTCTAATTTTAGAGAAATATTTGGAAAAAGATTTAGAAGCAATTGTGGCGCAGGTAATTCCAATTTTATCGATAGATGAAGTGATAGTTGACCGTGTAAAATCAACTTCACCGGCTGATTTAGAAGCTGCAATTGAGGGAATTGTCAAAAATGAATTGCAGGCGATTGTGACTTTAGGTGGTGTTTTGGGTTTTGTTATCGGGTTATTACAGACCGTATTTTTAATATTAAGTCAATATTAATTTTTTGTTTTCGCCTGTAAAATTTTATCAAATTATAGTTGCAATTTCGTCAAATTCTGGAATAAGGGGAATTGAGCGATGTCTACGATGGTCACTGAGCCAAGTCGAAGTGCGGGCTACGCCTACGCCTTTTGAGAAGAGATGTGAGTAAAAAGCGATTGCTCTTGTTTCTATTCAGAGTCACTCAAATTCATCCATAGGGTAATAATTACAAATTATGTTGACCTGCCTTCTATCTCTGTTTGCAACAACTGTACATCTTCAATTGATAAGCTAGTCAATTTTGCCACTTCCTCCAAAGGCATTTGGCTTTTGAGCAGATTCACTGCAACTTGCCGAATCCCCTCTTGTAAACCTTAGGCTCTACCTTCGGCTCTACCTTGCGCTCTGCCTTTTGCCTGAGCTTCAGCCTCAATCTCTTGATAAATTACAGATTCACCTATCAGGGCTAAAGTTTTTCAGATATGACTGAGGGACGTAGTGCTGATTGATAACTTTCGGCATTTTATTCATAAAAAATAGATTTGAGTACAATTGCAGCTACATCACTATAATTAATGAAAACTTTTTCTGCTATATGTTTCCCTCGAAACTCCCCACCATGCAATTTTCAGATTTCTGGTACATTGTCGCACTCAGCGAACAGTTACAACCTAACAAGGTATTATCACGCACCGTTTTAGGAGAATGGTTAGCGATATTTCGCGGTGAAGATGGACAACCCGTAGCTTTGCGCGATCGCTGTTTACACCGCAATAGCCGTCTATCATCAGGTAAAATCTGTAACGGTGCTTTACAATGTCCCTATCATGGTTGGGTATATGACGCGGTTGGAAACGTGATTGCTGTTCCAGCCGAAGGAGATGATTTCAAACCTTCCCCACAGCGTCGAGCCAAGTGTTACGCTACCAAAGAACAGGATGGCTACGTTTATGTACGGTTAGCCGATAGCGTTGATTTTGAACCCTTTTCTATGCCTCACTACGGACAAACTCGATGGGAGACGGTACGGGTAATTAACCGTTTTGCGAACAATGTTACTAATTGTGCGGAGAACTTTATTGATATTCCCCATACGGCTTTTGTTCATCCTGGTGTTTTCCGTACTTCCCGCCAACAAAAGTTAGAGATGACTGTTGAACGATGGAATGGTTCGGTTTTGGTGGAGTATCACAATGAAGACAGTAATTTGGGATGGTACAGCCGTTTTCTGAATTTGCATGGTGCAGAGATTAAACATAGCGATCGCTTTTATATGCCAAATATTACCTCTGTAGAGTATAAGATCGCACATAATCGCCATTTGTTCATTACCAGTCAATCTATTCCAGAAACCGATAATTCAACTCTGGTTTACACGGATGTCACCTACAACTATGGTATTTGGAATAAGTTAGCACGTCCCTTTGTGCGGTGGACTGCTCAACACATTATCCGCCAAGACGTGGAAATTTTGGGTATTCAAGGGGAAGCGATCGCTAAATACGGGACACAATTTTATAATACCCCTGCGGACACAATTCATATATTTGTCGAGTCAATTATGGCAGCTATATCTCGTGGAGAAGATCCGCGTTTATTGCCAAATCAATTAGTAAAAGTTACATTTTGGGTTTGAAAATAATTCGTAATTCGTAATTAATTAAAATCAGTGTGAGCAATCAAAATTGGAAATACAAAACTTTTCACAACTACTAATTTTTGGCTCTTTTATCGGATTAGTTGGTTGGACTATTACCAATCAGGTTGGACGAACTCAACTTAAAGTGAAAAGTCGTGAAGATTGGCTAATAGATGGTACAGGATTAACGATTCAAGGAATTTTGATTCCCTTACTACAAGCGACTTTAGTTTATTGGCTTTATCAATATTTACTACCCACTCAACAAGGATATTTAAAAGTATCATTAATTCCGGCTTTTACGATCAGTTTTGTTGTGGTTGATTATTTATATTATTGGAATCATCGTTTATTACATACTAAACCTTTGTGGAAAGTTCATCAAGTCCATCATACTGTTACTCAGATGGATGTATTAGGAACTTCTCGGAACACACTTTGGACGAGTTTGTTAATTATTTATTTATGGATACACACTTTATTTTTGTATCTGTTAGCCGATCCCACAGGTTATTTACTTGGAGTAAGTCTAACTTCTGCGTTAGATTTATGGCGACATAGCCGCTTGATAATTCCTGAAAGTAGCTGGTTTTATCAATTTTTATCTTCTTGGCTAATCTTACCACAGGATCATGCTTGGCATCATTGCTGTGAAGTCCACAATTATAACTATGGAGCTAATCTGAAAATTTGGGATAAGTTATATGGAACATATTATGAAAGCAAAAACTTGCCATCTATAATCGGAATTTCTAGCTCATTAAATTTGTTTCAAAAACTTTTATTCCCATTTTAATGACAGTTATAAGTAAAATTATTTCCTTTTTTCCCACCTTTATATTATTGCTAACTGGGGCAGCAATAATCTACCTTGCTTATTCACCCAACATCTTCAGTATTCTGGCGGTGTTCCTTTCTATTTATGGGCTACCAGTGCTAGTTTACCGCTTGCATGAATGGATTTATCCTGTGCGCGAGGGTATTAGTTATCTACAAGGTAAAGAATATAGTCCCTGGTGGGGTAGTCATCAAATCCAAGTAATTTATATTGCAATTCCGGTGTTAGAAGCAGTGCTGCGACTGATTCCGGGGGTGTTTTCCTGTTGGTTGCGATTGTGGGGTGCTAAAGTGGGGCGAGATGTATACTGGACAACAAGATTGGAGATTGCCGATCGCAGTTTATTAGAAATTGGCGATCGCGTCGTTATCGGGCATGGTGTAGGTATCTATTCTCACATCATTAAACCCCGCAAGCAAAATTTAATGTTGTATGTCAAAAAAGTCAAGGTTGGCAGCAATGTTTTTGTGGGAGCTGGATCTAATCTTGCTGCTGGTGTAGTCATTGATGATGGTTCTTATTTACCAGCAGCCACCAATCTTTATCCTAATCAAAAGGTGCAATAATGCGTCCGATTATTCAGCTTTTTGGGCAAATCCTCGCGCCAACTGCGAGGCGATTTCATCAAGCTTTGGATAACCCAGAGTTAATGCAGACATCTGTACAGAAGGAGATTTGCGATCGCCTAATCAAAAGTGAGTATGGTAAAACTTTGGGAATTCATTCTGTAAACAATTGGCAGCATGTGCCAATTGTAGATTATGATGCACTCGAACCCTGGTTAAATCAAAAACAGCAGCAAATTTCCCTCGCACCAGAACCCATTTTGTTCTACGAAAAAACCTCTGGTAGCAGTGGAGCGGTAAAATGGATTCCTTATACTCAATCTTTGCGGCGATCGTTTAATCAGATGTTTTGCGTCTGGGCGCATGATTTGATTGTAAATGGCCCGAAATTTTCTACAGGCAAGATTTATGCTTGTATCTCGCCGCAATTAAATGTAGCGGATAGCCAAGCTTTACAGGATGATTTAGATTACTTAGATGGGTGGTTGCGTTGGTTTTTGCGTCCTTGGTTGGTGATGCCAAACAAACTTAATCGTCTGCATGATGCGAACTTGTTTAAACATCAACTGGCTTTGGCATTATTAGAGGCTGAAAAACTAGAAATTATCTCTATCTGGAGTCCTAGTTTTCTACAAGTACATTTAAAATATATTCAAGAAAATCAGGATTTATTGCGAGGAGAATTACACAACCGGATTTCACATAATCGCCTAAAACTCCTTAGCGAAAGTAATATTCCCTGGATGCAACTCTGGCCACATTTGAAGCTGATTTCTTGCTGGGATAGCGCCAATGCAGCAGATCAAGCTCAAGGATTAAGATTAAAATTTCCAGGTGTATTAATTCAAGGTAAAGGACTCCTAGCAACCGAAGCCCCAATAACGATTCCGTTGATTATCGCTGGGGGATGTGTGCCGGTTCTTGATGAAGTGTTTTTTGAGTTTGAGGATGAGACTGGTTCCCTATATGGTTTACATGAACTCAACATTGGCAAGGAATACACGATTATTTTATCCCAAAAAGGGGGTTTATATCGTTATCGAATTGGCGATCGCATCCGGGTAACTCATTACTATCGCCACACTCCCTGTTTAGAGTTTCTCGGACGACATCAAGCCGTTAGCGATTTGGTGGGAGAAAAGTTGCAAGAAACCTTTGTAAATAATGCTCTGACTCTGCTGAACTTGCAAGAAACTAATTTTAAAACTTTGATGCCGATTGCCGATCCTCCACACTATATTCTATTATTAGATTCGGCAACACAAACCCCAGAAATTATTGCCGAACAGCTGGATCTGGCTCTATCAGAATCATATCATTACAAAAGAGCGCGATCGCTCGGTCAACTCGCACCACCACAGGTTTTAATTTCTAGTCAAATTCCTGAAATATTAGTTTCCCATCGTATCCGTACTGGAAGTGTCTGGGGAGGTATTAAACATCCAATTCTGGCAAAATCACCTATTAGCACTGAACTTTTACAAGAATTGCAGGTGAAAATTGTCCAAAAATAGCTCAATACGGTTTGGTTAAGGTTTTTTGATGAAAATTCTAGCTCGCAAATATGCGACAAATCGCCGTCAAGACGAAAAACTGATTATTGTAGAGACGGCGATTCATGGCGTCTCTCGCCTTAATGTGTTCATTTTTAATTTTTAATTTTTAATTCCGCCTTGCGGTACTACCCTTTTGAAATTTGATTAAATATTTAGCGTGATTCTAATTTAGCAACTCGCTGCTCTAATTTATTAACTTGTTGCTTCAATTCAATCACCAAAGTTGCAAGCCGATCAAACATCGGATCTTGCTGTGATAAGTTACCTCTAGAACGAGTTGATTGTCGTGGGGTAAGTGTTGTTCTTGAGGATGGAGACTGCCGAGTTTTACCTAGCTGAGACTCTAACTGATTTAACCGCGATTCAACACGATTCAAATCCGCTTCCAGATTGTAGATGCGGGACTCTACTTGCTGCGACGAGGCAGTTTTAGAAAAAAAACTGCCCCAGATAATTGTTACTAAAATCCCGGCGATTACTAGCACCTTGATTTTTTTCATACCAATAGCTGACTTGTTAGAACAGTCTATCTAACCAGACTTGCTTAAGATAATTTACAGACTAAAAATCTGTAAATATTTTATCTTTCGTCTGGTTGTAAGTTAGAAAATAAACTCTGCCAATCGATAGAGTTGACAGTATTTTCTCCCTGTTTAACCTCAAATGTGACGTTAGACGCTTTTCTTAGTTTTAGCGCTTGCACGCAAAGTTCTGCCACATCCTCGCGGCTGATTTTGCCTCTAATATTGTCACCTTGCTCAAATATTAATTCCTTACCCCCGGCCTCTTCAGTTAAGGCACAAGGTCTAATAATTGTATAAGGAATTCCGCTTTCTCTTAAACTATCTTCTCCCTTCAACTTCCAAGTTAAAATTCCTCCCAATTGATCGTTTAATTTCACTGCTGGCGGTTCTTCATCTAAATTAATGCCAGGGCGACCGGGACGAGTCACACCTGCTGAACTGACGAGAATAAATTGTGATAAAATTGTCCCGCCATAAGCTTTAATTGATTCCAGCTGGAAAGTAAAACTACCTGGAGAAAATTTGGTATTTAAAGCGCCATCATGTTCAAATTTGCTCAACATCAGTTGGAATGAACAAATTCTACTTTGCTCAATTGGCGGTGCATCTTTGACAGTTTTTGCCCGAAAGACGGGAATCAAATCTGCGAAGGGAATATGAACATCTATCCAGGTATTAGCTACGGTGTCAAAAGAATAGCTATAGCCAATACCATCCCATGTTGTATCTGTCCGTAGAAAGATTTTATAACGCTGACCGTCACCTTTAACGCGCAATTTCACTCCTTCATAACCAGATAGGTTGAAGGGTGGATCAAAATTCTTCGTTCTGACAGAAGCAAATCCGCCAGAGTTAGCCGTGGAGACATTACCCGCAAATAAAGCTGTATTTTCTACTAATTGGATATTACTGGCACTCACGCCACCCATGACGACATCATCCAGCGCTCCCCAGTTATCCTTTAATTCTGCTGATGGTTTGGTGAAATCAAATATTAGTTTTTCGTTTGCTTGGGGTAAATATTTTGCCGCCGCTTCGACTAAGTTTTTGACTCCTTGATATTCTACATTTTCAGGAGTGTCACCAACAATTTCTGGCTGGTAAAATTTAACACCTTGATAATATTTGGCTCTGTCTGCTGTATCTCCCTCAACTGGTTGTACACGTACTGCCGTGCAACAAATTACAGCTTGGATATCAGCCATAACTAAAGGAGTTAAAGTTTCTGGTTGCGTGATATCCGCAACTACTAAATCGATATCATTACCAAGAATTGACCGCGCTTTGTCAATATCTCGAACTAGGGCGCGAACTTTATAACCTTGTTGGAGCGATCGCTGCACAACTCGTTTACCGACACCACCTGTTGCACCTGCTACTAATATTACACCCACATTTCCTCCTCCATTGGGTCTATATTGATTATCCTTAGGACGACCTTGGATTAATTGCTGTACCCAGTTAAGGAAAGGAATTACCTCAAAGTAAGTCAGGGTTTCGATAAACCTGCCTAAGTCCCATTGAGAACGATTTTTGTCAGTCATATTTGCGTCCTCATAACTTTATTTACTCTAACAATTTTGGAGGGAGTGTCGTTCAATTACTTGAAAAGCGCTGTAATTTATTCAGGGCGCAAGAGTATCTAAAACAGGGTATGGGGTGTAGGGGAAAGACGAAATGGTAAGCTGAGATTGTAGTTATTTCTGACAACAGGCATAAATTACTATCGCTACCAGAGCAGTAAAGCAGGCAGAATATAGCTTCCGAGCAACAATGCAAAAACTCCTTTTTAATGACAAAGATAGATTTAGAGCGCAGGCCCTATTCCTTGGTAAAGGTATTAATTTACAGACGCTGGAGAATTACGTTTGCTTGGCGAGTATGCCAGTATTGGTTAAAGTCGGTGAAGAAGGCTACGCAGTACTCTTGGGCTATGGTGCAGTTGTCCTGTTTAATCTTGAGCCTGTAGAAAAGGTAGCCTTTTTGACCAAACTATCCTCTCAAATTAGCGGCTCTTTTGCCGACCCGGAAACAGAAGAGGTGGAAGTGCATCTCAGTATTGGTGAGAGTGAACGAGCTAAAGAAGGAAAAATTTTACTGCATGAATTGAGTATAGAACGCTTGCAAATAGTGGCTGATATTCTCGCCAAAAGTGTTGTACTGTCTCACTATGAAACCAGCCTAGCGACTGTATTCGATCAAATTGAACCGTTTGCAGCTAGTCTTCAGCGTGAAAACAGGAGTAGACAACAAAGCCGAGAATTACTGCGTCAACTAGGGACTACCCTATTAGTTCAACATAAGATTGTAGGTCAAGTTGAGATTATCGATAAGCCGGAGTTACTCTGGGAATCTCCACAGCTAGAAAACTTATATCTGCGCTTGGAAGATGAATACGAAATCCGTGAGCGTCATCATGCCCTGGAACGTAAACTAGAGCTAATTGCCCAAACCGCCCAAACGGTGCTGGAGTTCATGCAGCATAGCAGTAGTCAGCGAGTAGAGTGGTATGTGGTGATTTTGATTGTGGTAGAGGTTTTACTGTCACTTTATGACATCCTTTTCAAAGGCTAATGCTAAATTTGCGGTTGTGAGGGAGCGATCGCAACTACTCAAAATTCAGTGGTAAAAATCGCTCCTCAGAGCGACACTATTAATGAATTGAGAGTTCGGCTACGAACTGAAACTAGGTAGAAAAAAGCAGCGATCGCCTTACTTGATAATACTAAGTTGAAGTATAAACTCCTTCTCAAGTCGTATATATCAGATATGACTAAACAAAATCACCGTACCAAAATTAACTTTAAAAGAATCTTGTTACTTGTTGGACTTGGAGGATTACCATTTGGGATTTTAACTATTTTTATTCAAGTTCCACCAAGCTGTGGCTGTAGCAATAGCAGTAAAAATACAATTGGAAGTTTTATCAGGGCACAACAAGCATATTTTTCTGAAAAATCAGTTTTTGCTCAATCGTATAGTTTATTAGAGCTTGGAGATGGAGATGCACCAGCAGCTACAACCTACTATCGATATTCTGTAGAAATGGGTAAGAATAAGTCATTTATATATGCAACGCCTATAAAAGAGCTACCAACTGATTTATTGAAATTAGGTCTGACAAAAAAGGGTTTTAACAGCCTTGTAGGTGCAGTTGCTTCCGATACAAAAAACAAAACTACTGTTTCAATAATGTGCCGTTCCGAAAAACAGACTTTAGATGAACCTCCCAAACCTGTTTTCAAACAAGATAAGTTTAGCTGCCCTATCGGTTTTAAAACTATCAACGTGCAAGATAGCCTGAAACTATTGCGATGAATGGCTTTCAGGCTATAATATTTTCAGCCAGACAAACACTAGTATTCTTATACACATTCACCCTGTCTCAATTGGCAGCCTGACATTGAGATCCAAACGAAAAGTACCATAGGGATTAACGTGACCCCAAATTAAAGGCGAAAGCGCCCGCAAATCCTCCAACTTCATCAACTTCATCCATTGGGGTTGGGACAAAACCTGCTGAATCATAAACGTATTTATATATACTAAAGATATCTGTAGTAAATGCAGAGATAAAACAGCTAATTCTTGGTCGGACAAACGATTAGTAGCAATCTCCCCACCCTTGCCGTAAAAAATAAAACTGTTAGCACTATTCCAGTTTTCCACCACGTTATTAGTTAAATCTGTGGGGTAAAACTTTCGCGCCATACCGATTATCTATGTAAATACACTGCATATAAAGTATTTTATCGTTATCATAACTCCTTTCTCCTGGGTTTTAGATTTACTTTATAAATAGCCTCTCATAGATATCTAAATTCAAGAGTTGCTTAATTAAAATTCAAAAAGCGAACTCAGTTTATTTAGACAGGTTTATTTGAATAATTATTGAATTTAATTGAAGTAAGTAGACATAATTAAATATAAAATAAACTCCTAGTTTTTAGGAAGCAATTTCTCGCTCATAACAATAATTATCAGGACTAAATTCCTTACGACAAACTTTAAATTTATTTATGCCTAAATACTTGTTAAAAAATAAATATTTTTTCGTAAAAATACTATTAAAAAAATTGCAAATGTTTTAAGTATTCAGGATATTATTTAATTAGTGTAGCAATCAGTTACAAAAACTCTGGACTTAGCCAGATAAAAATTAAACTAAGCGTCACTTTAAAAAGAAAACATAAGTTTATTTACGGACTATCTAACAGGTAATAAATAATTGATCGCTTGTATTATTTTTGTCATTTATTAGCTGAAATGTGATTTAAATAACCAATATAAATTTTTCAAAAAATAGCGCTAATTATAAAAATTTGAGTTAATCTTGGAAACTAGCAATTGTTAAGAACATACGTTGTTACTGGGTGGCAACATGGGAGATTCGCTAGATGTCTCTATGTAATCAAACCAGCAAGTAAAATGATTACCAGAGAATATGCAAGAAGGAAGCTTTATTTGGAGTCATCTGGAAAAACAGCATCGCACGGTTGGCAAATGGATTGATTGGGTATGGCTAATAGTATTGCTGTTGGCAGCAGTATTACTATTTAGCATCAATCTGGGAGGGTTGCCGCTGCGAGATTGGGATGAAGGTACTGTGGCACAGGTTGCTCGTGAAATTTGGCACGCCCCATCAGGCTCAATGCCTTGGCTTTACCCAACGTTAGGAGGCGAACCATATCATGACAAGCCGCCTTTGATGCATTTGCTAATAGCTTGGGCTTATTCTCTAGGAGGCGAAAATGAGTTGACAACGCGCCTACCTGGAGCAATTTTAACAGCAACATCTGTACCTTTACTGTATTGCATTGCTCAAGAGATATTTCGCCAACGTTGGGCGGCTATTTATAGCGCCTTGATTTATCTAACAATGCTACCTGTGGTGCGTCATGGGCGGCTGGCAATGTTGGATGGGGCGATGGTAAGTTTTTTGATGGTGATGATGTTGTGCGTGTTGCGATCGCGCCGAGATTTACGCTATTGTCTTGGTGTTGGCATTAGCTTTGGGTTTATTTGTTTAACTCAAGGATTGTTAGGTGTATTACTCGGTGCGATCGCAATTGTATTTCTGTTTTGGGATACGCCAAGATTGCTCACTTGTTATTATCTCTGGATCGCAATCTTAATTGGCATTCTACCTGTAGCTGGTTGGTATGGTGCCCAACTAATTCGCTATGGTTATACTTTCGCCCAAATTGGTATTGCCAACCCATCACTAGGCCGAATTGGCTCAGTTGTAGAAGGTAATTCTGAACCACCTTGGTACTATGTGATTGAACTTCTCAAATACACATGGCCGTGGTTATTGTTCTTACCACAAACTGTCCGCTTAACCTGGGAAAATCGCAACCTTAGCTGGGCAAAACTAGTAATGGCGTGGAGTGGGGTTTATCTACTGGTAATTTCCTTCATGATTACCAAAGTTCCCTGGTATCTATTCCCGATTTACCCTAGTTTAGCTTTAGCTTTTGGTATCCAGTTATCAGATACGGAAAATTCGCCTTTACTCTCATCTTATCCCCGCGCTTGGGTTGCTGGTTTGGCAATACTTGCTGTGGCTGCTTCTGCTGGTAGTATTTATTTCAGTTCGGGTACAACACCAAAAACAGACTTACAACTGATTTTTGCCGCCGTAGCTTTAACTATGACCTTAGCAGCTATTTTGGCAGAACGAGGCGACGGACAATTTCTGAAGATTTTGTTTTGGGGAAGTTATATTTCGCTGCTGCTGTTAATGAAATCTAACTACTGGGTTTGGGAATTATCTGAAGCCTATCCAGTTAAACCGGTCGCCGCCATGATTGTGCGGGCAAATCCAGCGACAAGGAAGATTTACACATCTTTTCCCTACCATCGTCCCTCGTTGGATTACTATAGCGATCGCACCATCATTCCCGCTTCTGTTGGCGAACTGGAATATTATTGGCACTACAACGGCCAACCCTACTTCCTGCTTAATGTATCTGATTTCAACAATCTTGAACTAGAGTCGATGAAGCTAATTGACCAAGCTGAAGGTTGGAAATTAGTCACAAAAGATACTAATCGGCTGTAAATATGGGGCATTGGGCATGGTTATTTTCCTTGTCCCCTTGTCCCCTTATCAAGAAAAAATCAGATCGTTGCCCAAAAGGTAATGATAATTTTTAGGTATAAATGTTTAAAGTAAATGCCTGAGAGTTTTATAAGTTGTTAAGATAGCGAGTCAATCATAACTTTAGCGATCGCTAACTGATGATTTATATTTTGAGCCATCAGGCATAATCGCACCTTCGGTGAAGGCACTGCTCAATTCATAATCGCTCACTTTAGCATTTTTGAGATTAGCACCAGTTAGGTAAGCTCCTTCCAGGTTAGCACCACTCAAACTAGCATCTCTCAAATCTGCACCACTCAGGTTTGCATGGCTCAAATCTGCACAAATTAAATTAGCACTTCTGAGATTGGCACTATTAAGATTAGCCTGGCTTAAACAAGCAAAACCCAGTTTTGTATAACTTAAATTTGCACCACTAAGTTTAGTCTGGCTGAGATTAGCATTATCTAAATTGGCATAGCTCAAATTAGCATTGCTCAAGTCACTTGCCATCAAATTGGCTTTACTAAGATTGGCATGGGAGAGATTAATGTCTACTAACTCCGCACCAGGAGCATCCAAACCTTTCAGAGAAACACCATCCTCATTCAAATCTTGCAGTGCCAAAATTCTGGCATAACTAACTTTAACATTGTGTGCTGCATCAACCGTACTCCAAGCTTGATAATGAAATTGTTTTCTACGATCTGGAGCTTCCTTAATGAATAGAACTAGTGCCACCATCAAACTGATAGTGTCAGCAGCACCCAAAACCTCTGCTAGTAAAGAGTTGTCATCGACAATTAAAAGAATTACCGTAAAGATAACTACCGAAACTATGGCGACTAACCATGTTGGCGCTATCCAGAAAGCGTCAATAAGTTTCCTCGCTAAAGTTACAAGTTTTTTCTCAGCTTGAACAGCTTTAGATGAAGATTCTTCCCCTGCACCTTTTAACATCAACGCAGTAATTGCTCTATAAGCATCTCGCCAAGCTTTTTTGACTTCAGGAGTCCAATCTTCTTGGAGATATTGCTCAAGTGTCACCAGTAGTGTTTCCCCAATTGGGCCATAATATTTGGGAATGGCTCCATAGCCGACGTGTCTACCTCCTAGAGCGTTGAGAACTGACCCTAAAGTTTCTGGGTTGCGGAAATTTTCTACTACCAAAACCAGAGAATTTAACAGCTTTTTCTGTTGATTCACCATATCAGTCTTGGTAAACAGCGGTTTCACCTCTGGGTGAGCTTTAAACAAATTATCATAGAAGCTGGCTGCAAATTCATTAGCGTAAGGTTTTACTTTTTCAAAACTTTGCTCTAAGATTGCAACGTTTAAAGACATATTTTTCTATGATATGTAGAAAATAAATAGTTTAGTTTTTTTGGTATAGATTTTGATAATTTATAGATACAATCGATTTCATTAATCGTATCGATCGAATATTCAAATTCCTATACTAGGATTTCATAAAGAACAGTTAAAAACTCAAATTTTCTAATTCTTGCCATAAAACTTTACAATGATTTTAATAATTATAAAAATGGATTCCCAATCAAAATTTTGGCTATAAGTTTTCTTTTCTATAGCCAAAATTTCATTAGATGTCTGGTGGGCGATCGCTCTTGAAGCGGACATAATATAAAACCGCGTTCTATTTGGGGTAATAAGACACGGTTTTATCAGAGTATTTAGTTATAATATTACAAAAATCAAAGTAGAATTTGATTTATACCAAAGTAATCGATTTACTGAGATTTGTTTCCTGGTTCATTAACTTTCTCTGTTGTGGGAAGAATTTGGCGATCGTAACTTGTCTTTTCTTGGGTCAAAGCGATCGCACCAAAGAAAATCGCACTACCTACAGCCAAGGCTACCATCGGACGCTTGAGTAGGATAAAATCTCTGAGAATCCTCGCTAAAGGTCGGCTTTGACGACGTAGCGACGAAGACATCATCAATTGTCTCCAAGTAAACGGATCGCGGACATAATGACCACTTTGGCAAACTACTAGCCTTTCCTGGCAATAGGGACAGCAAAACAAGCCCATGCGTGTTTTAACTGGTTTAGGCGTAGCATTTCTTTGGCAAATTGGGCAAGTAACATAATGATTATCAAAAGTGTGTATATTCATTTACCTCGTCCGCCTAGTCCACTTACTCGCTCTATAACAAATAGCTATATTGAATTGGGGTCAATCAATGTACGATCTGATATCAGGCATCAATCATACATACATTCTATTACTACCAAGGATGCCTCAATAGTCGCAACACGAGTATAGCTAGATTTAAACAAGGATGACTCATGCTTAATGTTTACGGGTACTTCCACCCAGCCAAAAAACTTTGTTGTCTCTAGAAAAAATAGTGTTGGTGCCCACTCGCACCCCACTAGCCGCAGCTACGCTCAACTTAGGCATCGCTGACCCTTAAATAATAATTGTCTCTCATTTAACCATTCTCCCCACACAAATTTTGCACAATAACATTTTTAGCTAAAGCTTTGTAAGTTAAGCAAATAAAGTCTACTTGTCCGGTTGCTAAATAATGGCTCACAATGATAAGTAACAGATAAAAATTTAAATTTTTTCTTACATTTACCCCGCCTCTCAATGACTCTCTTGCCTCCCACTCAACTGAGGAAGGTAACGGAACAACCTGCCTTTCCTACACCTTCCGCTCGTTTAGCTCACCTAATTAATCGTTTTCAACCATCCCCAGAAACAGTGGTGCTGTTTTTAGCCATGCTCATTGGCGGTGGTACTGGTATGGGTGTAGTCACCTTTCACTATTTAATCCAATTGGTTCACCAGCTGATGCTGGAAAATTTAATGGGTCAAATTGGGGCCTGGGGTGCTTGGACTTTAGCCTGCGTTCCCACCCTTGGCGGATTAATTGTTGGCTTGATGCGCTGGCGCACTCAAGACTTTGGCCCTGGTCTTTCATCTCTCATCGCCGCCTCTCAGGGAACAGAGATTAGGCGACCACTAAGACCAGTTAGCAAAATGCTGGCCGCATCTGTTTCTTTGGGGAGCGGTGCTTCTTTGGGGCCAGAGGGACCGAGTGTCGAAATTGGCGCAAATTTTGGGATGTTGTTCTCTGTAATTCTCAATGTATCTCAAGAACGACAACGCTTGCTGTTAAGTGCTGGCGCGGCTGCGGGACTGGCGGCGGGATTTAATGCTCCCATAGCTGGAGTATTTTTTGCTCTGGAGGTAGTGATGGGAGCGACATCTTTCGCTACTTCTGCTGTGAGTGTGGTGCTGTTAGCAGCGGTGGTAGCAGCATTAATTGCCCAAATTGGTTTAGGGGCCCAACCTGCTTTTGATTTACCTGTTTACCAGGTTCGCAGTCCTTTGGAGTTACCTCTTTACCTTGGCTTGGGTTTAGGGGCCAGCCTCGTTTCTCTGGCTTATACTCAATCAATTCGTTTAGCAAAAGCTTGCTTTGCTGGGAAAGTTCCAGGTTTTGCCCTTTTAGGACGAATTCCTGAGCCGATTCATCCAATTATTGGCGGTGCAATTATTGGCGCCGTTGCTTTGCAATTTCCGCAAATTCTGGGCGTAGGTTACGAAACTGTAGAAGCAATGCTTCAAGATGTGGAGTTTCCACTCTACTTATTGGTGGTGTTGTTGGTGGTGAAGTTATTGATGACCGCAATTAGTGCAGGAAGTGGTTTCATCGGTGGTTTGTTTGCACCAGCAATGTTTTTAGGTGCTTCTTTTGGATCGGCTTACGCCAAAATGTTGGCTGTAGCATTCCCGACAATTTGCGATCAAATGGCGGCTCCCCCAGCTTACGCAATGGTGGGAATGGCAGCAGTGCTGGCTGCTAGTGTAAGAGCGCCGTTAACGGCTATTTTAATGCTGTTTGAATTAACGCGTGACTATCGAATTGTTTTACCGTTGATGGCAGCTGTCGGTTTGAGTGTTTGGTTAGTAGAAAGGATTAAACCAACTTTTAACTCTAACTCTAATCTACAACAAATTGGTCTTTCGGAATTGAAAGATGAACAATCGGAAATTGTGCAGCAAATTTTGGTAGAAGATGCCATGTACCCTTGTCCCAAAAAGTTACCTGCAACTCTGGGAGTATTAGATGCCGCTGTAGAAATGACCCGCGATCGCGTTCGTAGTGCTTTAGTATTTGATGAAGCAGAGCAATTAGTTGGTATACTTTCTTTGGAAGATATTAACCGTGCCCTTGCTATTTGGCAAACATACCCAAATTCTCTAACTGAAATTCCCGATAATTTATCCAGTCAAACCCTCATAGACATTTGTACTACTGAAATCCTCTATGCATGGCAAGATGAACTTTTATCTGAGGCTTTAGATCGGATGAGTCTTCGAGGTTTACATCAATTACCAGTGGTAGCACGAGACCAACCCGATCGCATTTTGGGTTTATTAGAAAAAGAGCAAATTGCATTAACTTGTAATTTAGCAGTTACGCGCAAGGCACTTCGCCACTATTTACCAGTCTTACCCACCACAGATATAGTCATTAGTCATTAGTCATTAGTCATTGGTCATCAGTCATTGGTCATTAGTCATTATTTTTCACAAAGGAAACTTGACTAATGACTGTTTATAGTCATTGTTTTCCACAAAGGACAAAGAACAACGGACAAAGGACAAATGACAATGGAGAATTGACTAATGACCATTTATTAAGCCGTAGCTTCTATAGCTTCATCATCTTCACGATCTTCTGGATCTACCTGTCTCAGACGAATGTGCTTTTTGCCTAAAGTGATCAGAAACTCATCTCCTGGTTTAAGATTCATCTGTTTTGTATAAGCTGAACCTATAAGTAAGTTACCATTCGATTGCACACTAATTCTATAGCTAGCACTACGTCCACCACGCCCATTAGCACTGGGTGTACTGTCTAACTGAATGCCTTCAGCATCAATTAGGGCATTTAAGAACTTCATCATATTGACGCGCTCTATACCATTTTTGGTAACGGTATAGTAGCCGCACTTCTTAGCTTTGTCTTCTTTGCTCTCGTTCTCTAGCTCTTTGACTTTTTTGAGCAGTTCTTCGCCGAGTAAGGGTTCAATTTTTTTCTGTTTAGGCATCAACTTAGGTCGAAAATGAATGTTTGAAGTGTTTGAATCGATTTTATTTTAGCTGAGGTTGAGCTAACAGGAACATAATCCTTTAGTTTTTATCTCAACCTAGCCAAGTATATTACACTCAGATGCACAATTGTTATGCCATTACCAATATTGGCAAGACAATCTATTTTAGAAAATGCTGGCAATGCTGATAACTATATATATATAGTTTGGGAATTACTGCTAGACTATATTTGTTTTAAGTTTTCTAAACTAACCTCAAGAGGTTGTCTATTTCTTAAGGATGAGAACTGAGTCACAGAATGATAAGCAAAACTGATCCTTAGTCATTGGTCAATGGTAATTAGTCATTGGTTATTTAGAAACGACAAACTAAAGAAGTCTCAGAGTTGAAAGCCGACATCAGAATTTATTTTCAGGGAGATGCAGTGCCGACGAAGACAAAGGACAAACAACAAAGCTTGCCAAAATGAAATTAACTACCAGAGGACACTATAGTGTGAAGGCGTTGCTAGATTTAAGTTTACAGCCAAGATATGGACCTGCATCTGTGAGAGCGATCGCAAAACGCCAAGATATTCCAGCTCCTTACCTCGAAAAACTACTAATAGAAATGCGTCGTGCGTCAATAGTTAAATCAATTCGTGGTAGCATCGGCGGATATCAATTGGCAAAAGAGCCTGCACAAATATCTATAGGAGAAATTTTAGAAGCTGTTGGCGAGACTAGCCATTTACCTCATCACACCCCAGCACCAACACAAGCTGAAGATTGGGTAACGTTTAGCCTCTGGCAGAGACTCAACCAAAAGCTTAAAGAAGCTTTATACAGTATTACTCTGGCAGACCTTTATTACGATGCTCGGAGTCGGCAAGCTTCCCTTGGAGAAGAAGCTAGTTTTGTGGTTTAGTCAAGAGTCAATAGTCAAAATATTGACCCTTGACTTTTAACCCAAGACTTGCGACTTATGACTAATAATATCTATATCTTAATAATTGCAGCATTTTTAGATTATTTAATTGGCGATCCTTGGGATTGGCCTCATCCAGTGCAAGTTATGGGGTGGGTAATTTCTCGCCTGACCAAATTTTTTCTCCACTTGTGTCAAAATTCTCTAACACAACGCCTAGCTGGAATTGTACTAGGTATTATCTTAATAATTGGTAGCGGTCTTGTTGGCTTTTTGATGATTCAAATTGCCAGATGGGTTCATCCACTCTTAGGAATTGCCATAAATAGCATTCTTTTGGCTAGTTGTTTTGCTGGCAAAAGTTTGCGAGTAGCAGCGGAGGCTGTTTTACAACCTTTAACAGTCGGAGATTTAGAGAAGGCTCGAAAGATTTTAAGTAATTACGTTGGTCGAGATACCCAAAACCTCTCACAAGCAGAAATTTACCGAGCCGTTTTAGAAACGGTTGCAGAAAATGCCACCGATGGGGTAATGGCTCCGCTTTTTTATGCAATTGTTGGTGTCTTTATACCAGTTGTAGGGCCAACTCCCTTAGCTTTAGCATATAAAGCCAGCAGTACCCTTGATTCAATGGTGGGCTATCGGGAAGCACCCTATACTTATTTAGGATGGTTCTGTGCGCGGTTAGAAGATTATTTGACTTGGCTACCTTGTCGGTTAACAGTTGTGACTCTGGCGCTGCTATCGGGTAAACCGATGCATATTTGGCAAATTTGTCGTCGGGATGCAATTAACGATCCCAGTCCCAATTCTGGCTGGAGTGAGTGCGCCTATGCTGCATTTTTAGGGGTGCAGATGGGGGGTACAAATTGGTATCGAGGGGTAGCTAAGTACAAACCACTGCTAGGAGATGCTATTTATGCCATTACTGCAACTTCTATTCAGAATGCTTTACAGCTGACTCGATATTGTTTTTTGCTATGGTTAGGGATAGCGATCGCAATATTCTTAATGCTCCCAAATCGGTAATGATAAATATAAAGTTAGGAGTTAGGAGTTAGGAGTTAAGAATAAAAATTTCTAACTCTTAACTCATCACTCCTAACTTGTCACTCGCTATGTCTGCCAAAGTAGTTGAAATTCTCTCATCCGAAGAAATCCGTCGTACCTTGACTCGCCTTGCCTCTCAAATTGTCGAAAGGACGCGTGATTTGTCTCAACTGGTGCTTCTTGGTATTTATACCAGAGGTGCGTTATTAGCCGAATTATTGGCGCGTCAAATTGAGACGCTAGAAGGTGTAGCAGTGTCAGTCGGTGCTTTGGATATTACATTTTATCGAGATGACCTTGACAAAATTGGATTGCGGACTCCAACGAAAAGCGAAATTCCTTTTGATCTTACGGGGAAAACGGTTGTACTCGTGGATGATGTGATTTTCAAAGGACGGACAATTCGCGCGGCTTTGAACGCAGTCAACGATTACGGTAGACCAGAGGTGATTCGTTTAGCTGTGTTAGTAGACAGGGGGCATCGAGAATTACCAATTCACCCAGATTTTATTGGCAAGAAGTTGCCTACAGCTAAAGAAGAAATTGTCAAAGTTTACCTACAAAATTGTGATGGACGAGATGCAGTAGAGTTGATTGCAGATTAGGCTATGGAAGCATAGGGGCAGGAAGTACAAACTGATGCATGAATCCTGCATTTTGTCCCTCATGTACTTGAAAACTAATGCCAGTAATCAAGCAAAAATTATACCACGGGTAAAGGCAACTGCGAGAAGTCTGTAAAACCTTGTTAAAAAATAAAGATTGTTTGGCTGCCTTGCTAGAAAACCACAACTCCTAATGAGAAAATAAGACATTCTAACCAAGCGATCGCCATAAGATTGTTAACAAACCTGATTAATCAGACCCAATTTCTTTGAATTTAAAGGAAACAAAACCATTAGGGGAAATGACTTAGAAGATTAGTGCCTCAAAACCAGTCCTTGTCTAATAAGGTTTGTGTAGAATTTGGTGGTGAGGTTATTTACTTGATTCTCAATTGCAGCAATCCAGGTTTCATTTATGAGTCAGTCTTTTTCTCAAAACCAAGCAAGACGAAATCGCCAACAGAGACTCTGGCAACAAAAATGGAGTTTAAAGACTAAAGCAATGGTTTGGGCACTAAGTATCAGTGTCCTTCCTGTAGTTGCAATTGGAACAGCTACTTACATCTATGGCATTAATTTAATTAACACAAAAATTCCGCAAGTCGGACAAGAGAGTGCAAAAAGTTCAACAGAAACTGAACTTGCTCTACAAAGACAATTGTCACTCTTGTTAACTGGTATAGGAGTGACAGCAATTTTAGCAGGTGCGATCGCTGTTTTTGTGACGAATCGAGTCATGAGTCGAGTCAGCAAGGTTGCTGCAATCTCTAATAATATTAAAAAGAGGCTACGTCCAGACAGTGAGTTTACTCAAGTCTTTATCGCTGGCCAAAATGAATTAGTGATGTTAGAGAGAAACATCACCTTATTCACAGACCTGCTTTCGGTTTTGGTACAGGAGAAAGAAGCCGAAGCTGATTACTCTCAACTATTAATCAAAATTACCCGTTGGGTTCGAGAATCATTCAATGAAGAAGATGTTCTCAAAACTACCTCAGAAGAAATTCGTAAAGCTTTAAGCATCGATCGCGTCACCATCTTTTGCTTTGACTCCAACTATAATGGAACCTTTATCGCCGAATCAGTAGCACCTGGTTTACCGAAAATATTAGGGGTTACAGTCTCCGATCCTGAATTTGAGGCAGGGTATATAGAAAAATACCAAAATGGTAACATCCATGCTACCGATAATATCCATCAAGGCGATCTCAGTGATGCTGATATTGAGTTGCTGGAGCAATTTGCTGTCAAATCTAGTTTAGTAGCACCTATTCTCAAAAGCAAACGGCTATTCGGTTTATTGATTGCACATCAATGTTCTAGACTTCGCTTTTGGCAACAATCTGAGATTGATTTATTCTCTCAGATAGCCATGCAAGTAGGATTTGCCCTTGACTACGCCAACCTTCTACAACAAGTAGATACCAAGGCAGATAACGCTCAGGTATTTATTGAAATTACCCGCAGCATTCGCCAATCGCTCAACGAAGAGGATGTCCTCAAAACCACGGTGGATGAGGTTCGTAAGGCATTGAGTACTGACCGAGTACTGGTTTATAGCTTTCACCCTAATTGGTCTGGAATTATAATTGCCGAATCAGTGGTTCCAGGTTATCCCAAAGTTTTGCGGTCTGAAATTCAAGACATCTGTTTCGGTCAGGGTTATGTAGAAAAGTATCAGTCTGGTCGCGTTGTAGCCACAAACAACATTTACCAAGCTGGTTTGGCTGACTGCCATATTAACTTACTCGAATCCTTTGCTGTCAAAGCAAATTTGGTCGCCCCCATTCTCAAAGATGAACAGCTATTTGGCTTATTAATTGCCCATCAATGTTCCAGACCCCGCGATTGGCAACAATCTGAGATTGATTTATTTGCTCAAATAGCGATGCAAGTGGGGTTTGCTCTCGACCATGCAAGACTCCTGCAACGCATTGAGGCTGAGGGTGTACAAAGTCAGTTGTTAGCAGATACTATCGGCATCATTCGCCAATCACTCAACGAAGAGGATGTTCTCAAAACAACTGTGGAAGAGGTTCGCAAAGCTCTGAGTAGCGACCGAGTGATGGTTTATAGCTTTGATGCTAATTGGTCTGGAACAGTGATTGCTGAATCAGTTGTTCTCACCTACCCAAAAGTGTTACGAGCTGAAATCCAAGACCCATGTTTTGGTCAAGGCTATGTAGAAGAGTATCAGTCTGGTCGCGTTCTCGCAATCAACAACATTTATGAAGCAGGTTTAGCTGATTGTCACATTCACCTGCTCGAATCCTTTGCTGTCAAAGCAAATCTAGTAGCCCCCATTATTAAAGATGAACAGCTATTTGGCTTGTTAATTGCACATCAATGCTCCAGACCCCGCGATTGGAAACAATCTGAGATTGATTTATTTGGCCAGATAGCGATGCAAGTAGGATTTGCTCTCGACCATGCAAGACTCCTGCAAAGAATTGAAGCTGAAAGGATGCGAAGTCAGTTACTAGTGGATATTATCCGCAGCATTCGCCAATCTCTCAAAGAAGAGGATGTCATCAAAACTACTGTGGAAGAGGTTCGCAAAGCGCTGAGTACTGACCGAGTGTTAGTTTATAGCTTTTACGCTAATTGGTTCGGAATTATTATTGCTGAATCAGTGCTTCCAGGTTATCCCAAAGTTTTGCGGTCTAAAATTCACGACCCCTGTTTCACTCAAGGCTATGTAGAAAAGTACCAATCTGGTCGCGTTGTCGCAATTAACAACATTTATGAGTCTAGTTTGGCTGATTGTCACATTAAACTGCTCGAATCTTTTGGTGTGAAAGCAAATTTAGTAGCACCAATTATTAAAGATGAGCAGCTATTTGGCTTGTTAATTGCACATCAGTGTTCTGAACCCCGTGATTGGCAACAATCTGAGATTGATTTATTTGCCCAGATAGCGATGCAAGTAGGATTTACTCTCGATCATGCTAGGCTCCTACAAGCGTATCAAACTACTGAAGCGAACTCTGATGAATAGTAGGGGCGCGCAGCTGTGTATTGGTGTCAACTTAACGCGCTTGCTCTTAGGTGCTTGGAGATGGGATTCTTACTGATTATGCGTTGAAAATTTACCATGCTATTTGATGCATTTAAAAATCGTAAATCTCCTAAAATCGAATTCAGCAAAACTAACCCAACCTGGCGCGTAGCGTGGGGAACAGTTGATGCAAATTATGAGGATATAGCTTGGCGAGATGAAAAAATTTTTGTAATTTTACCACGCACAACTTCGGAATTACCGACGGAGAAATTAGCAATCAGTTCTAGAGGACGATTTGTTGTTGTTGGTGATGTTTGGTTAACTAACCGAGTGCAATTGCTGCAAAAGTTGGGAATTGAACCGGATAGCTTTCAAGGAAGTTCTCTGCAACTGGTGGCCAATCTTTGGGAACGATGGGGTAATAAAAGTCTTAGCCAACTTGTGGGGATGTTTGCGCTAGTGGTTTGGGATAGAGAAAAACAGGTGTTGAGATTGATTCGCGATCGCATCGGTGTTCGTACTCTCTATTACACTACCACTGGTTCAGTTCGTTGGATTGCGCCTCAACTGAGAACTTTAGCACCCCATCGTTCATCCGATTTAGATTTGGTGGCGTTGCGAGATTATCTTTGTTGTGCCTTTGTTCCCGGCGAACGAACCCTTTGGGAACAGGTGCGGGAACTGCGACCTGGAACCGTTTTAGAATTTCCTGACTACAAAGTTACAGCTTATTGGCAGCTTCAAGAACAGATTATAGCAAGCGATCGACCTTTAGCATGGCATGGCGATCGCTTGCGAGAACTCCTAGAGCAAGTTGTTCAAGAATATTTACCACCAGCCAATGAACCCGTTGGCGTTTTTCTTTCTGGTGGTTTGGACTCTAGCAGTATCACTGCTTTAGTAGCAAAATTCCATAAAGCACCAGTCCACACCTTCTCGATTCATTTTGGTTCGGAATGTCCTAATGAATTAGAATTTTCCAGTCTCGTTGCATCCCATTGTCAGACGCAGCACCACATTTTAGAAATTACTTTTAAGGATATGTGGTCACATTTGCCGGAAACAATGGCTTATTTAGATGACCCCATTGGCGACCCACTGACTGTTCCCAATTTTTTACTAGGACAACTGGCGAGAGAAAGTGTAGAAGTAGTTTTAAATGGTGAAGGTGGCGACCCTTGTTTTGGCGGGCCAAAAAATCAGCCGATGCTAATTAATAGTTTATATGGCTCTGTCACCAATCAGGATGCATTGCAAGCTTATTTAATTTCCTTTCAAAAGTGTGCTGTTGATTTACCGCAACTTTTAAAACCAGAAGTTTGGGCAGCAGTACAAACAGCACCTTGGGTTTTTGCAGAAGATTTATATTCCCAAGCAAACTATCTGAATCGTTTGATGGCGATGAACATCAAATTTAAAGGCGCTGACCAAATTTTGACCAAAGTTAGTAACTTGACTCAAGCTGCTCTTTTGCAAGGTCGTTCTCCTCTATTTGACCAACGAATAGTAGACTTAAGCATGGAGATACCTCCAGAGTATAAGCTTTCTGGAGTGGAAGAAAAAGCAGTTTTAAAGCAAGCGATTACCTACGGTACGTCTTCGGCGATCGCAGATATTTTACCAGACACAATTATTCATCGTCCCAAAAGTGGCATGATGGTACCGGTGCAGTTAGGATTTCGGAAATATTGGCAGCAAGAAGCCAGAGATTTATTGCTAAATCGGAATGCATGTATTACTCCTTACTTAAACCAATTGCCAATTCGTAATTGGTTAAACTATCAAGGCGATACTTGGAGTCGGTATGGAGTAAAGCTGTGGTTGCTTGCTAGTTTAGAAATTTGGTTACAAGTAAATCAAAAAGCACAGTAGTGAAAGCAACAAAAGGATACGCCATTAATATTACTTATGGTAATTTTGAATTTGGAGTAAGCAACATGACTCTTCTTATATGAATATTTCTTGACTTATGTCAGCATTTTTTGTTTTAAAAACCACTGAAAAAACGCATTTTCAAGTGATTGCCGATTTTCTTTTAATTTATTTTTGATTATTTCCTGAGCTAATCTCCGTTTGCGGTGTACTCTCAATATACGGTAACTACCAATACTTCTCGGTTTAGGGGAAAAAAGAAAGGGAAAAGGGGAAAGAAAAAACCTTTAACCCAAACCCAGTAACCTTTTACCAAAACCCGATTCCGAATTAAAAATGCCTAACCGAGAAGTATTGCGGTAACTAACACACTCAACCTTTGAGATCAATTACACCCAGAGGTGAATACCATGAACAATTATGCTCAACAACAGGAGTTTATTTTAAGTCAAATCACAAATAAATATTTTCAGCGCCGAGATTTCAGTGGATGCGACTTGAGTGGAATCGATCTGAAAGGAATTGATTTAAGTGGTATTAACTTAATTGGAGCGGATTTGCGGGGTGCAAATTTGTCTGGCTGTGTTCTAACTCGTGCTAATTTAAGTGGCGCAAATTTGATGCAAGCTAGCTTACGTGAAGCTAATTTGTATGAAGCATCTTTATGTGAAGCCAATTTGACTAATGCTGATTTAACAAGAGCAAATTTGTGCGGAACTTTCTTATGGCGAGTTAAATTTATAGGTAGTAATCTTTGGGGTGCTTCTTTATGTGATGTGGATTTGAGAGAAGCAGACTTAAGTGAAGCCAAATTAATTGAAGCATCGCTGATTGAAGCTAACTTAAGTTTTGCAAATCTCACACGAGCAAAGCTATGTGGAGCAAAATTATTAGAAGCTAATTTGACTGAGGCTAACTTAACTGGTGCAGACCTGACATGGACAAATTTAACTAAAGCAAACTTGAGTAAGGCAAACCTTTGGAAGACAAATTTAATTTATGCGAAGTTGCGAGATACAATTATGCCTGATGGCACAATTGAGCAACCTCAGATAGTTATTTTTTAGCTAGAAGTAGCCCTGTCAAAGTGAGATAATCTTGTGATTTCCTTTCATGCTCTGTATGGGGCTTTCCTTTTAGCTGTAACCACAATTTTTCTATATACTACTCTTGGGGCGATCGCACTTTCTATTAACCAACTGCGATCGCTTGGGTGAGTAAATAAAAGCTTAAGATTGCAGTACCCCTTGTTTCTACTTTTGTTAACTCAATTTTCAGATAATTAGGGCGATACTTTGCCATCGAAGCCGCATCTAAGACTGTTTCAAAGTTATCTAAAACTAATAGACATCGGTAAGTACGCAGATAATGGATCGGCAAATCGATGTCGGGTGTAGTTTCTTGCTGATTGGATAAAAATAAGGCTGTTTCCCGGCGGAGTGTACTGTAGCGATCGCCAAATCATATACTCAAACTGATCTTGAACTGATGTTGCTAATTTAGTGGCTAAAGTCGTTTTCCCAAAGCCGCCCATACTGAAGATTGTAACCAAGTGACAGCCATCTTGTAAAATCCATAACTTTAGCTGCGTTAGTTCTTGTGAGCATCCATAACTAGTAATTCAGGATATTTCAGCCCCTCTCCGCGTCGGAGAGGCGTTGGGGAGAGCTTCATCAAACTCACGTTAATTCAGTTAAAACTTGGTCAAAACTTGAGGTGCGGTACTTTATTTGCGTAATGCACCCTATTTTCGCTGTATGTTTCTTAGATACATCGAATTGCTCTTGTAAACTTATTGAGAATTAACTATGGAACCTATTTCTCTGATTATTGCTGCTTTAGGTGCTGGTGCGATCGCTGCTGCTAAAGATACCGCCACAACAGCCGTGAAAGATGCCTATCAGGGTTTAAAGGGTTTGATTAAAAAGAAGTTTGAAGGCGATGTTCTAGGACAAGCGATGGTAGATGCCAAACCCGAAGAAATTAAGCAAGCTGAAGGTTTATTAAAAGACAAAATTACCAAAGCTGGTGCCGATCGAGATGCAGCAATTATTCAAGCGGCTCAAGAGTTACTTAATCAAGTCAAAGAACAGCCCGGTGGACAGCAGATTATTACCCAAAATATCAGTAATGTCAAATATGCCGCTACTTCTGGTTCTGGTAATGCAAGTATTAGTAGCATCAATGAACAAGGCACATCGAAGGAGGACTGAGACTGTAACTTAATTAATCAGGGTAGATGTTATGTCTAAGCAAGGCGAGATCCAACAACGTGTTACAGAGAGTGAATACGCTGCTACCTCAGCGACGGGTAATGCAACTATCACTATTACCAACTATTACTATCGAGAAGAAGCAAAATTAGTCACTTCTGATTCTACCGATGCTGCTGATGAATCTCTTCCTTGCCCTTATCGCGGTTTGTTTCATTTTGGCCCCGATGATGCAGAGTTTTTCTTTGGACGCGAGGTATTTGTAGAAAAACTGTTCGCCGCCACTCAAAGCCGAAAGTTTATACCCGTGTTGGGTGCGTCGGGAAGCGGAAAATCTTCGGTGGTGTTGGCGGGATTAGTCCCTAAGTTACAAAAACAAGGTTATTGGAAGTTTACTCACTTCCGTCCTGGTTCAGAACCATTCCAAGCTCTGGCTGAGTCGCTGGTTCCCCTTTACGAGCCGGATAAAAATGCTACTGAGCAAATGTCTCAAGCTCGTCAGTTAGCTGAATACTTTGCCAATGGTTCTGTTCCTCTGCAAGATGTTTTCTCCAAAATTAAACGGAATTATCCCAATCATCGGGTGTTGTTGATTGTCGATCAATTTGAAGAACTTTATACTTTGTGTGCGGATCAGAAAGTTCGCCGTGGTTTCCTAGATACCTTATTAGCTTGCTTTCAATCTGACCCTGACAATAATACTGTGCTGGTTGGAACCATGCGGGCGGATTTCTTGGGGAATCTCCTCTCCTATCGTCCACTTGCAGATGTGTTGCAAAATGCTGACATCAAGCTGGCACCGATGAATCGTGATGAACTTTCACAGGTGATTGAAAAGCCTGCTGGAAAGTTGGGGATAACATTTCAAGATGGACTGGTGGAACGCATTTTGGATGATGTGGAAGATGAACCGGGGAATTTACCTCTTTTGGAGTTTGCGTTAACTGAGTTGTGGAAGCGGCGAACAGGTAAACAGTTAACTCATGCAGCTTATGAGGAAATTGGTGAGGTAAAAGGTGCCTTGGCTCGTCATGCAGATGAGAATTATGGTAAGTTGAGTGCCACTGAAAAAGAAAAGGTGCGGCGAATTTTTATTCAGTTGGTGCATCCGGGGGAAGGAACCGAGGATACGCGACGACTAGCGACGAAAGCCGAATTGGGTGAAGCCAGCTGGGAATTGGTGAAACAGTTGGCGGATAATCGATTAGTAGTCACTAGTCAAAATTCTGCTAACCAAGAGACAGTAGAAGTTGTCCATGAAGCGTTGATCCGTAATTGGGGTGAACTTCGACAATGGATGAATGCAGACCGTAGCTTCCGGGCTTGGCAAGACCGTTTGCGCTCCGCAATGTATCAATGGAAACAGACGCAACGAGATGAAGGGGCATTGTTGCGGGGTGCAGCGTTGGTGGAGGGAGAAGAAAAGCTAAAACAACGGCGAGAGGATATTGGCGAAGAGGAGAACGAGTTTATTCAAGCTAGTGTGGAATTGAGGGATAGGGAACAAAAGCAACGGGAACGCAGAAGACGACTGACTTTTTCTGGACTGGCAGGGGGTTTGGTGTTAGCTTTGGGTTTATCTGGACTAGCGGGTATAGGCTGGGGGAATGCCGAAATCAGTCAAATTAATGCCTTTGCCCAAAGTTCCGATGGGTTTTTGGGTTTAGATCAGCAAAAAGCTGTCGAATCAAGCGTAAAAGCTGCTGTAAAAATGCGAGGTCAATTATGGGGGGTAGATGCGAATACCCGCACTCAGGTAAAACTGGCATTATTAAAAACAATTCACAATGTTGTCGCACCTAACACCTTGGGAAGACACGCAGGCGAGGTTCGGGGCATCACCTTTAGCCGGGATGGCAAGATGCTTGCTTCTGCCAGTGCTGACAACACGGTGAAACTGTGGAATCCCATCACAGGCAAAGAAATCAAAACCTTAACTGGGCATACAGACTTGGTTAATGGTGTCAGTTTTAGCCCAGATGGCAAGATGCTTGCTTCTGCCAGTTACGACAAAACTGTGAAACTTTGGGATATCAGCACAGGCAAAGAAATCAAAACCCTTACTGGGCATACACGCTGGGTTAAAGGCATCACCTTTAGCCAGGATGGCAAGATGCTTGCTTCTGCCAGTGCTGACAACACGGTGAAACTGTGGGATACCAGCACTGGCACATTAATCAAAACCCTACCTGGGCATAGAGACTCGGTTAATGATGTCAGCTTTAGGCCAGATGGTAAGATGCTTGCTTCTGCCAGTGGTGACAAGACGGTGAAACTATGGGATACCAGCACAGGCACATTAATCAAAACCCTACCTGGGCATAAAAAGCGGGTTTTTCGCGTCAGCTTTAGCCAGGATGGCAAGATGCTTGCTTCTGCCAGTGAGGACGACACGGTGAAACTGTGGGATACCAACACAGGCACATTAATCAAAACCCTGACTGGGAAGTGGGATGTCATGGGCATCAGCTTTAGCCCGGATGGCAAGATGCTAGCTTCTGCCAGTGCTAACAACACGGTGCAACTGTGGGATACCATCACCGGCAAGGAAATCAATTCCCTTATTGGGCATACAGGCTTGGTTTGGGACGTTAGCTTTAGCCCGGATGGCAAGATGTTAGCAACAGCCAGTGGTGACGAGGACATGACGGTGAAACTGTGGAATCCCACCGGCAAGGAAATCAGAACCCTAACTGGGCATACAAAAGAGGTTCGGGATGTCAGCTTCAGTCCCAATAACAAGATATTAGCTTCTGCCAGTGCTGACAACACGGTAAAACTGTGGGATACTAGCACCGGCATATTAATCAGAAACCTAACTGGGCACAAAGGTTCGGTTAATGGTGTCAGCTTTAGCCAAGATGGCAAGATATTAGCAACAGCCAGTGCTGACAATAAGGTAAAACTGTGGAATACCAGCACCGGTGAGGAAATCAGAACCCTTATTGGGCATAAAGGTTCGGTTAATGGTGTCAGCTTTAGCCCGGATGGCAAGCTAGCAACAGGCAGTGATGACACCACGGTGAAACTGTGGGATACCAGCACTGGCACATTAATCAAAACCTTTACTGAGCATACAGGCCCGGTTAATGGAATCAGCTTCAGCCAGGATGGCAAGATGTTAGCTTCTGCCAGCGGTGACACCACGGTGAAACTGTGGGATACCAGCACCGGCACATTAATCAAAACCCTTACTGGGCATACAGGCCCGGTTAATGGAATCAGCTTCAGCCAGGATGGCAAGATGCTAGCTTCTGCCAGCGGTGACACCACGGTGAAACTGTGGGATACCAGCACCGGCACATTAATCAAAACCCTTACTGGGCATACAAGTACGGTACTGGACGTCAGCTTTAGTCCCGATGGGATGCTAGCTTCTGCCAGTATTGACAGAAGGGTGAAACTGTGGGATACCAGCACCGGGACATTAATCAAAACCCTTACTGGGCATATAAACTCGGTTAATGGAATCAGCTTTAGCCAGGATGGCAAGATGCTAGCTTCTGCCAGTGCTGACAACACGGTGAGACTGTGGAGGCTGGATTTTGATTATTTACTCCAGAAAGGGTGCAGTTTTATGCGCGAGTATTATAAAGTTAATCCCCCTAATAATGAGAGTGACAAGCACCTGTGTGATGGTGTTGGTAATTCGTAATACCGCTACGCAGAAGCAACCTACGTAAGTCCTATTCGTATTAAAAAACCATATCAAATAACACCGTAAAAAAAATCCTCATCCTCTCCACTAAGGTTAAAGGGGAAGGGTTAAAGGTTCTTTCTTTCCCTTTTCCCTTTAACCGACAAGTATTGACCTACGCCTAACGCTCTTTTATTACTCCAAAAAAATAAAATATTCGTAGGTTGGGTTGAACGAAGTGAAACCCAACAAAATCAGAGATTGTTGGTGTTGGGTTTCGTTCCTCAACCCAACCTACGCCTAAGTTCATCAAAGTCCTTAAAAATAAGGGTGGATGATTTTTATCCCACGAGAGTCATAAAAGATTGCTAATCCATATTATCCAAACTTGATATTACCCATGCGGGAACCGTTATAAGTAATGCTTAAGCCGTAGTTAATACAACTTAAACAGTACTTATTAATGGTGAAGCTGTAGTTACAGACGCTCATTATATGATAAGTAAACTTGAAGCTATAGTTAACACAACTTTTTCTGTAGTTATGAATGCTCAAGCTGTAGTTAACACAGCTTCTTCTGTAGTTATGAATGCTCAAGCTGTAGTTAACACAGCTTCTTCTGTGGTTATAAATGCTCAAGCTGTAGTTAGCACAGCTTCTTCTGTAGTTATGAATGCTCAAGCTGTAATTAAGATTAGATGAACGCTTTAGATAAATTAAGAAAATTTACCGGTAGTTATCTCATAAAAAGTATAATTATTTTTGTGGATTTTGCTGAACCAGAATGTATTTTTAGTAAGACATAGTAACTGTATAAATGTTACGAGTAACTAAATTTATGTCTTTGAGAAAACGTACATCCCGCGTTCTAGAAAATGCTGAGTTAAGATTTGCTGGACTCAAAGCAATTGATGCTAATCTGGATCTTGGAGAGACTTGTAATTTAAAAACACTGACAGAAATAATTGAGCAATTACGCAGCAAGTTAGAAGCTCATAATACTGCTCTCAGCACGATTGACTCTTCCAAAGTAGAAATTGAAGAATTAGAACAAACCTTGGGTACTTTCTCCGAAAAAATGCTCATGGGAATCGGCTTTAAATACGGCAAAGATAGCCGCGAATATGAGATGGCTGGTGGAGTTCGCAAAAGTGAACGTATCCGTAAAAGCAGAGCGACTCGCTTAAAAACTATTGCACAAAAAGCATCTAGCCAAGGCACTCAATCCTTGTAGATGTGTAAGCAATACAGTTCGGATAAGGAGGGAGCAGGGGAGCAGGGGAGCAGGGGAGCAGGGGAGCAGGGGAGGCAGAGGAGCAGGGGAGGCAGAGGGGAGAATAATAATTTCTGACAAATGACAAATGACCAATGACAAATGACCAATGACCAATGCCCAATGCTTAAAATTCCCGTTTTGAAAAGATAAAAATAGCGATCGCTAACAACATGGCACTATAAAGTAAGCCATAACTAGCATTCATAATCAGTGAAGTGTTGTCAGGTAGTGCTTGCAGACCATAAACGGCATCATTTTTTAAATCTAATCGAGATAAATCTGGTAAGAAAAGAAACAAAGCTTGAGTTAGACGTTCCATACCAGGGTTACGGCTAAGACGACCAAGTTGTACTAAATCTTGAGTAATATTTCCGATTAAATATACTGCAAAGGTTAAAATAGTCGCAAGCAGAGAAGCAGTAAAAACACCGAAGGTAATAGCCACAGCAGTAATTAATGATAACTGCAAAAATAAGAAAATTGCAGCAATTAGAATGCTTGCTGTAGGATGAGGAATATTACCAATTTGCAGAAATACCAGATAAATTGCTGTCATCGTGGCCACAAGCACAGCTAGGACTGCGGATAAACCCAAGTATTTGCCGACGATAATTTCGCTGCGACTAACAGGTTTAGCAATTAATACTAAAATAGTGCGTTTTTCAATTTCTTTATTAATTAGTCCGGTACCAATAAATATCGTAATAATTAACCCGATGGCATTCATCGCTGTCATTCCAAAGTCTAAAAACATTTTATCTTCAGCCGTAGCTGCAAATTCAGGAAGGACGCGGAAGGCAGTGGCGAGTACTAGTGCATAAAAACCAATAATATATAGGATGCGATCGCGTACCACTTCCTGAAACACATTCTTTGCTAATACAAAAATTCTGTTAATAGTCATTTGTCATTTGTCATTGGTCATTTGTCATTTGTCATTGGGAGGAGACAGCAAAGGAGAGACCTGTTCAATAATTCACCCTTATCTCCCCTGCCCCTCTGCTCCTCTGCCCCTCTGCCCTTCTGCCCCACTCCTCACTGCTGTGGAGGCGGTGAACCAGAAATTAATTTACTGGCGCGATCGCATTCAATTTCTGCAACTGTAATCTTATTCTCTGAATTAGTAGCTGTTGCAACTGGTTCAATGCGACAAGATTTTTTTAAGTAATAGCCCCGTGGGTTAGAACTCGGGCCTATCCAAATACTTAATAAATCTAATATATATCCAGACTTAGTATTAGCTACACGTGGTTCAATGCGCCATAGTTCCTTCTCTTCATATTTACTCAGGTTCTTTTTAATGATTTCCCTACCCAGATTTCCTACCCGCTGTTTCGCATCTAGCAACCATTTCTCTACTTCTGACCAAGGTCTTTCAGCTATTTGCTCTACTACTATTGGTTCAAGTCTCTGGAGAATTACAACGCCATTTTGGGGAATTTTTACTGACGCTTCTGTTCTGACAATAAAGGTACTATGTTTGAAAGTATCTGCTTGCAAACTTGGATATTGTCGTAACCAATTATCCGTTACAAAGTGAAACTGAATCCAGCAACTTAGCAGCATACTACTAGCAACTAAAATTATGATTCTTTGGCGGTCTTGTGGCTTAGGAATTCGAGCTTTTGCGTCGGTGTCATTTCCTTCTATAAACTCTGGTATTGCGGTAATTAATGCTGAAATTGTTGGCCAAAAAACGATTGTTCTTGGTGTAATTACATCTCGTTGATCTCCAAATGCAAAAACACTCACTAAGAATCCAGTGATTACTGCCCCGACTGGCATAAAAGTCCCAGGAACCCTCAAAGGATCTTCAGTTGTATACCAAGCTGTACCAGCAATTAAAAATAACCAACCGAAAAAGGCAATTATATCTTTGATATAACCTGTGGCAAAATATGAGAGTACCCAAGAGAAAACACTCATGTAAATAAATGTCTGCCAAGAATAAGCTTTGGGTGGAACTAATAATTTTCTAATTCCTGCATAAAGCCCTTCAGCAAATTTAAAAACCCCAAAAACATCTTTTAATAGCGTATTCATATTCCTCCGTACACCTGCTAAATCAATATTTTTCCTCTGAATTAAACAAGTAATTTCTTGTTATTTTGAACGAAATAATAAAATAATGGTTATTGCAGTATAGCTTAGAGAATTTGCTATTAGTATAGTAGTAACTAAATTAGTATTTTGGAAATTAAGGGTTGTAAAACGACGCCGTTGCAAGCGTTGAGATGTTTTAGGTTCCTCTTCCTTTTTCGCAAATGATTCATTTAATGAGAATAACAAAACCCTTAAAATGAAAAACTTCATTAAAAACGTAGTAAAAAAAATTATACAAGCAGTTAAAATAATTAAAGGTTGGGTGTTCGGCGATTTAAAATTATTAAAAAACATATAGTTAATTAATTCTGATTTCACCTGTATTGGCAACATTGGTTCTGAGACAAAAAATATGAACCAACCAATTACACTCGAAAACAGATTAATAGAAATTGCATAAAAAGTACTGGTTTTTTTGTCAAATTTTAGTCGAGAATGCAAAACATAAGCTTCGATGGGGATGGCAATCAGTACAAATAAAAAGTCAAACAGAAATCCACCAATGGGAAAAATCCTGGGAAGCATCCAATTGTCAGGCATAAATGGTTACGGGTAAGGGTGAACTGTAGTGAGTATAACTGGGATAGTAAGGGTGATGGGGGAAATTATCCCATTGTTCTTGTCCTTTACTATGCGAGTGTGCCAGTATTCCTCTATTAGACTTCTTCCAGAAGTGGGGAAAAGGGGAAGGGGTAAAGGGTAAAGGGTAAAGGGTAAAGGTATGGAATTATCCCTTCCCCTTTAACCTTTCCCCAACCGGAAAGCAAAAGTTACTTTTGCAAGATGTCTATTGATATTGTTAATAGATCGAACTGACCCTTGTACAGACACGTTAGAGAGGAAGTTTCTCTATCTGAGAGTACAAGAGGTTAGGTAAGATTAAAGACTGCCATAGTTATAGCTTTTCGAGAAATGACAAGGAACGGTATTGGGATTCGGACGGCGCAAGTGCGTCAAGAACGGCTTATTGGTCAAATTCACGTCTACGATGGTCTGGGTAAAGGTAAATCCCAAGCGGCTTTAGGGGTGGTTTTGCGCTCCATTGGCTTGGGAATAAATACACCAAGCAATTCTAATCGTGTTTTACTGCTGCGATTTTTAAAAGGGCCAGAACGTGATTATGACGAAGATGGCGCGATCGCAGCTTTGCAACGCGGGTTTCCCCATTTAATTGACCAGGTTCGCACCGGGAGAGCGGAATTTTTTGGCCCAGAGGAAATTACCACCTTTGATCGAGATGAAGCAATGCGGGGTTGGGATGTGGCCAAAGGTGCGATCGCTAGTGGTTTATATTCAGTTGTCGTTTTGGATGAAATTAACCCAGTTCTGGATTTAGGTTTGCTACCAGTGGATGAAGTGGTAAAGACATTAAAATCCAAACCCCAAGAGTTGGAAATCATTGCCACTGGACGCGCCGCACCCCAAAAATTGCTCGATATTGCAGATTTGCACTCAGAAATGAAACCTCATCACCACCCAACAGCCAAAGCCCTCTTCCTGGAAGGGATTGAAATTTATACTGGTGCTGGTAAAGGTAAGTCTACTAGTGCTTTGGGCAAAGCTTTGCAGGCAATTGGTAGGGGAATTAATCATCCAGGGTCTACCCGTGTATTGATTATGCAGTGGCTTAAAGGTGGTAGCGGCTATACAGAAGATGCAGCGATCGCTGCTTTGCAGCAGTCATATCCAGAAGTGGTGGATCATCAGCGTTGCGGTGGAGATGCGATCGTCTGGCGAAATTCCCGGCAAGAATTAGATTATGTAGAAGCCGAACGAGGTTGGGAAATTGCCAAAGTTGCGATCGCCTCTGGATTATATAAAACTATTATTCTCGATGAACTTAATCCCACCGTTGACTTAGAACTACTCCCTGTTGAACCCATTGTTCAAGCTTTACTCCGCAAACCCCGCGACACCGAAATTATTATCACTGGCCGTTGCCAAAATCCACCAGCATACTTCGACTTGGCCAGCGTCCACTCAGAGGTTTATTGCCACAAACACTATGCTAATCAAGGTGTAGAACTTAAACGAGGTGTAGATTTTTAAATGGGGAACTTGTACTGAGCGACTTGCCCTGACTTGTAATGAGCGTAGTCGTTCGCGCAGCGTCTCCGACAGGAGAAGGGCGTAGTCGTTGGCGCAGCCTCTCGTAGAGAAGGGAGCCGAAGTATGGGGCATTGGGCAGATAACTGAATGTTGGCACATTAGCGGTAATTTGTACTTTCGGGTAGTAGAATATTTCGCACAAAGCGATCGCGTCCTGCTGCCTTTGCTTGATACAACGCCCGATCCGCTGTGGCAATCATTTCTTCTAAGTCAGAATCTGGCTGAGGAATTTCTGTCGTAAACCCAACACTAATAGTTACATGAGAACTAACTTGGGAATTTTGATGGGGAATTGCTAGTGCTCGGACAGCATGACAAATTTGTTCGGCAACATGAGTCGCTCCCTTAGTGTCTGTGTTAGGTAAAATCACAGCAAATTCTTCCCCACCATAACGGGCAACTAAATCTCCGGGACGTTTAATAATATCTTTAATAGCTTGGGCAATTTTCTGAAGACAGCGATCGCCTACCCGATGACCATAGGTATCATTATATAATTTGAAGAAATCAACGTCGCAAAGAATCAGAGAAAGCGGACGTTGCTCGCGTTTTAGGCGCTGCCACTCTTGGGAAAAATACTCTTCAAAGCGTCGGCGATTAGCTACTTGAGTTAATCCATCGATAGTAACTAATCGCTGCAATTCCAGATTCATGGCTTCCAGTTTTTGCTGCAACTGAGATTGCTGAATCAAGCGCTTTACCCGTTGTCGCAAAACTGGCCAGTGAATTGGTTTGGTAACAAAATCCATTGCTCCCACTGCAAATGCACGGTCAACTGACTCTTGATCTTCAAGTCCTGTAATCATTAAAACTGGAGTGTGCTTGTTACAACCCAGAAGTTCCAACTGAGTGCAACACTCGAATCCATCCATATCCGGCATTATGGCATCAAGGAGCACTATATCAGGGTGCAGTTGGTTAAAAATATTTATTGCCTCTATGCCATTTTGAGCTTCCGCTATTTGATAGCCTTCCCGCTCTAAGAAATGCCGCAATATCAGGCGAATAAAAGGTTCATCATCAACAATTAAAACTAAAGATTGGCTTTCTTGAGCAGTGGCTTTCATGGTGCTTCCTTCGCAAGTTCTTTTTCTAAAGCAGTTTTAACTTGTTCATATTCTTGATACAGTAGTGAAAGTAATTCTAAATTGTTTTCTAAGTTACCGCTGCGTGCCTGTGCTTCTAACACCTTGCAAAGCTGCGACAAGGCGATCGCTCCAATAGAAGCACTGCTGGACTTGAGTTTGTGTGCTGTCTGCCATATAGTCTGGATATCCTGCGTTGCGATCGCTGTGCTGATATGTTGCACCAGTCTAGCTGTCTCTGTAAGATAACACTCAATGAGTTCAGCAAATGCTACACGATCTCCTCTGAGCATAAGCTGCAAGGATTGGAGGATTTTGGCATCAATTTTGGCACTTTTTAATATCTGGTTTTGCCATGACTGTAAGAGATTTGCCGAAGGTTGCAATTCTAGGTGTATCACTTCCTCTTGTTGTTTGATGGAAGTGAATTCAGAATTTCTTTGGGGTGGACATTTGCTGAGTGCCTGAGCTAACTCTTGCAGTTGAATGGGTTTGCTAATGTAATCATCCATACCAGCGGCAAGACAAAGTTGGCGATCGCCCCGCATAGCATTGGCAGTTATGGCGATGATATGGGGACGAAAACCCACCCCCCATTCTTGACAGATTCTCCGAGTTGCTTCTAACCCATCCATTTTGGGCATCTGAATATCCATCAACACTACATCGAATCGCTGTTTTTGCAGAGCTGCGATCGCTTCTAGCCCATTGCTGACGACATCTGCGCCATAACCTATTTTCTGTAGCATCAGTAGGGCAACTTTCTGATTAACAATCGTGTCTTCCGCCAGAAGAATTCGCAGTGGCAGTCGATGGCCCAAATCCCGATCTACCAAAGGAAAATGAGAAATACTGGCT
The DNA here is from genome assembly GCF_036917355.1 of Nostoc sp. Classification (GTDB taxonomy): domain Bacteria; phylum Cyanobacteriota; class Cyanobacteriia; order Cyanobacteriales; family Nostocaceae; genus Nostoc. The sequence continues at coordinate 75,240 of NZ_JBALDP010000057.1, read as the reverse complement.
AGGATCGGCTGATTTCCCAAAACACGAGTCATAACATCATAGAGTTGAGAGTGTTTGATAGGTTTACTCAAAGCAGCAGCAAACTGGACATCATTAAAGTCAGAAGAAGTTTCTACTTTCGCTAAAGAGGTCATAATCACCAAAGGCAGATTTTGATAACCAGATTGCTTGCGGATTTGACGAGCTAGGGTTATGCCATCCATTTCCGGCATCCGCATATCTAAAACAGCAATATCAAACTGTGTTCCCTGAGCAAGTTTAACTAAAGCTTCTTTACCAGATTTGGCAGCATAAGTTTCCATCTTCCAAGACTCTGCTTGCAAGCTGAGAATTTGGAGATTGGTTAGATTGTCATCTACAATCAATAGTCGCTTGGAGGCAAGCGGCGGCGAAGTGCTTGATTCAGCTTGTTCTGACTGAGCAGCTACTTTGGTAATAATGGTGAAGTAAAATGTTGAACCTGGTGAATAGTCAGGAAATGTTGAAGAAGGTAGGAGGCAGGATAGCGAAGCGTTAGCGAGTCCAAGAGCATCGGACATTCCTTCTGCTCTCTCCCAAGGGGAGACGCTAAAAGCGATCTGCCCTCTGCCTCCTGCCTTCTTTGAGAATAATTTTCCATTATTCCATCTAGGGCTAGGATTGCCACCAACAAACCCCTGGCTTTCTACCCAAAGAGTGCCGCCCATCATCTTACTGAGCCGCTTACTAATCGCCAATCCCAGCCCTGTGCCACCATATCGTCGAGTCATGGAGACATCAGCCTGAGTGAAGGGTTGAAATAATCGCTCTATTTTCTCTGGTGCGATGCCAATACCTGTATCTTTGATCGCAAATTGAATTTCGTAGAGAACTTGATCTTTTTCAACAGGTATCGGGGACTGGGGAGCGGGGGAGCAGGGAAGCAGGGGAGCAGGGGAGCAGGGGTGCGGAGGAGAAGTTGCAGTAAGTCTTTCCCCTCTGCCCCTCTGCCCCTCGGTCACTGAGCGTAGCCGAAGTGCTGCCCCTCTGCCTCTTGTGCCCAGTCCTCGATCGCTAATCCCCAGTTCAACAAAGAGTAATACTTCTCCGGCTTCCGTAAACTTAATAGCATTGTTGAGAAGATTCATCAAGACTTGGCGCAGACGAGTCAAATCACCAACGAGCTGAATGGGAACTTGAGGCTGGATTAGATAAACTAGTTCGATATCCTTTTGGGCAGCTTTCGGAGCTAAAAAGGAAATAGCCTCCTCCACACAAGCTCTCAAATCAAAAGGCTGTTCTTCTAATTCCAGTTTTCCCGACTCAATTTTGGAGAAATCTAAAATATCGTTGATGATTGTGAGTAAAGTATCTCCGCTACTGTGAACTATTTCCACAAAGTTTTGCTGTTGAGGTGTGAGATTGGTATCCAGCAGTAGACCTGTCATAGCAATAACAGCATTCATTGGAGTCCGAATTTCATGGCTCATCATCGCCAAAAACTCACTTTTTGCCCGATTTGCGGCTTCTGCTTGGCGTTTTGCCTGTTCCAAAGCAAAGTTTTTCAAGGTCAGTTCTTCACGTTGGCGCGTTTCTTGTTCCAGTAAGTTAGCTTGTGCTAGAGCAATACCTAATTGAGCCGCCACAGCTTCGAGTAATTCGATTTCGTCTTGTGTCCATTGGCGAAAATAGTTGCACTGATGTAAGCCGATCGCACCATTGGGTTCTCCTTGATAGGAAGTACGGATTGACAGCATAGATTTCAGCCCAATTTCTCGGCAGATAGGCTGAACCATTTGCAGTAAAGGCTCAACGTAGACATTTGGAGAAGCGATCGCACTTTCTTGGGTCATCATCTGCTCGGCATGAGGATTGTTAGTCATAGGAACTTCCAATTTCAATACAGAGCAGTAACCAGGGAATGTATTATATTCTGCTACTAGGGGAATTTGCGGTGTGGGGTTACTAATGTAAGAGTGGATCAAACAGCGATCGACTCCAAATGCTTGTCCAATTTGGGTAGCAGCCGTCTTAAAAATTTTGCTGGTGTCAAGACTTTGACGAATTTCCTGAGTAATTTGTTCAAGTAGGAGAGTGCGATGCAATTGCCGTTGCAGTGCCTCTTTAGCTCGTTTGTTTTCGGTAATGTCGTGATTGATGCCGACAGTCGCAACAGTTTCCCCTTGTTCATTCTGTAGAGCAACTACGGTTGTTTCGCAAATTCCCTCACTACCATCTTTGCGAATAAAGTGTATTTCCCCTGACCAGCGTCCTTGCTCGTTGACTGTTGACAAAATTTTGGCGCTTAATGTTGCGGCTACTTCCGGCTGATGCAAAATACTGGGATATTGAGTTAAAATCTCGGCTTTGGTATAGCCAAACATACTTTCGGCAGCAGGATTCCAGTCAATAATACTTCCGGTTAAATCTGTGATAATTACGCCATCATGCATATTTTCAAAGGTGAGGGCTTGCCGACGCAGATTGGCTTCGGCTTGCTTGCGTAAGCAAAGCTTGTCGTAGAAATCGCTAATATCTCTCTGAATGCCAATGAAGTGGCTTAACTCACCATTGTCGTCATGAATCGGAGAAATACTCAATTCATTCCAAAACAAAGTACCATCTTTGCGATAGTTGCGAAGAACAACTTTGCAACTTGTTCCAGTTTTAATAGATGAGCGCAATTCATTAAGTGCTGGTTGCTGGGTATCTGTGCGTTGCAAAAATCGACAGTTTTGCCCAATTACATCAGTAGCACTGTAGCCTGTTATTTGCTCAAAGGCAGGGTTGACGTAAATAACTGGATTGTAGGGGAGTTTAGCATCAGCAATAATAATTCCATTACTGGTAGCAGCAAGTGCCCTTTCCCTCAGTCTCAAGGTTTCTTCAACCAGCTTCAAACCAGTAATGTCAAACATAAACCCCCTCAGCCCGATCGCAGTTCCAGCTTCCTCAACGACACTAACAATGTCTCGCAGCCAAACAACTCGCCCATCAGCAGCTAACATCCGGTATTCCAGTTGGTGATTTTCGCACCTAGCAGTTGCTTCTTGACAAAAACGAACAGAATTTTTTTTGTCATCTGGATGCAGATGATTAACCCAAAAATTTTCCTCGTACCACTCTGCGATCGGATAATTTAGCAAATCTACCGCTTGTGGTCCTACGTAAATAAATCGCCAAGTTTTCAAGTCCAATTCCCAAGGGATGACTTTGACAGTTTCCAGTAGCTGTCGCAAACGATTTTCACTGGCGATCAGGGCAATTTCTAACTGTTTCTGTTCAAAAATCCTATGATTTAGCTCCTGATTGATTGCTGTTATTTGTTGGTTTCTTGCATTCATTGCCAAAGCAAAATAGATTGATAATGTCAACGTGACAACAACTAATAACCCTGCAATCAATTCTACTTGTGTTAATAACCCCGGATTTTGGATTAAAAGTCTCTGCCAGAGTAGGAATACAGAGATTGAGAAGAAAAGCCCCAGCAACAGCGCGAGTAATTCTCGTTGACGGAAGAATATCACAACCTTGAACCAGTCATATCGGTGCTGTTTTACCACTTATTAACTCTCTAGCACTTTCAGGACTTATTGCACTAACTTTTACTTTTAAATAATCTAAAATATCAGTAGCAAGGGGGCAATTACGGAATTTATTTTTAGCTAACGTATTAATATGTTTATATATTGCCAGAAAAACTTAATCATTTATGATTATAATTACACTTCTTTTAATACCAATTTTTGATGAAGACCCATAGAAATAACCCTACCGCCTGTGGGGGAGGTTTGCCCAAGTCAAAATAATGTGCAACTTCACCAAGAATTAGTATGAGAAGTGCAACTTTTCTGTAGTACAGTGTGGCGGAAGTTTGCTTACCTTTAACAAGTTGCTCAAAACAACTTGTCTGGTTTATTGAGATGGAAGAAGGTACTACAAATCAAAAGATCCCCAACTGTTTGAAGGAAGTTGGGGATCTAAGCCTCTCGTTGGAGAGCAAATTAAATATAGTGGTTCACGCAAATTTTAAGTAGACTACGCCCACGATCGCAACAAAAGGGTAATGGAAATTCAAAACCAATACAGTCCAGATAAACCCAAAACCAGATTGTAGAGACGCGATTTATCGCGTCTTGGTTTATCGCGTCTTGAAGACCAATTATCTACACCAATAACCTTTAACCCAAGCCTATTGGATGAAAAACAAGGGTTAATGCCATTCGCTTGTACTTTAAATTACAGCTTCTTGGCGTTGACAATCAAAAACAACCATGTAGGAAGCATTTGGTATTTCTTGAGGAAGGTGTCGCATATAGCCATCAGCATCAGAACGGCTGCGAAAACGAGCAACAATCTCCCGTTGCGTATTCGGAAGTAGACGAGCGATCGCCCAAGAATTGAGACGTTCTTTATACGCAATAGTCTGATTGTCTGATTGAGAAGTTTTGTTATCCGTATTTTCTGGCATAATTATGTTAACCGTATGAAGTTTAATGAAGGGCGTTAATTAGTTTCTAGGTAGGAATGCACTAACGCTTTTTTTAATGCTGCTGCCACCTTGTTATTCGATTATTAATAAATTGTCAACACTGAGCGCTATATTTTAGACCAATTAAGTTGGAATTTTCAGGTGGCAATGAATCTCAAAGCCTTAACTTGCAATTGTTTCCAGGACACAACAATGTTCAAGCAGAAAGTTTGGCAATTATTGGGGTTGCATGATTTATATGCATACACATAAGTAAAGTCCGCATCAGTGGTAAAACAAGCATTAATGTCTGAAAACATACTATTTATAAACTGAAGAGAAAATGAATAATAACGTACCTAGAATTAATCAGCACGTACACAGTCTTAATGTTTCTATAGTGTGATTAGTAAAGCTACATTGCAGACATTTACATTTTTTATAGTTAGTTGAGAATAATTAAATTTTCAGAGTTTATTTAAATATTCAAAAATGAATTTTTCTTTAGCTTTTGAGTAGAGCTTTAGGGACAGAACATAGTGTAATTGTTGAAATTAAAAAATCTTGACTAATTGTCACAAAATAGTTAAAATCTTCTCGACTAAATTATAATTATCGATAATGAAAACACCATTTGTAACATCAATAATTCAAAAAGTAGCAGAGGAAATAGGAGCAGTAGTTTTAGTAGACCCAGAATGCAGCTTTATGGGACTGATTACATTTAAAAATGGCAATAAAACCTTTTTTCGTAGTGCCAGGTTTAGTATTAATCCTTCTGGTTCAGTAGCAATCGCTAAAGACAAAGGAGTTTCAAACTTTTTTCTAAATAAATTTGGCTATAAAGTTACTGAAGGAAAAACATTTTTTAGTTACGGATTATGCGAAGAAATAGCTAATCCTAGAAATATAGATGCAGGATTTTATTATGCTAAGGGGTTGGGATTTCCTGTAATTCTCAAGCCGATTAATCTTAGTCAAGGAATGTTTGTTACTAAGGTTCACAATAAACAAGAATATTATCAAGTAGCTAAGAAAATCTTGCAAAAAATCTCAGGATTTATTGTTGAGAGATTTTATAGTGGCAATGATTATAGAATCGTAGTACTTGATGATGAAGTAATTTCGGCATATCAAAGAATTCCCTTATTTATCATCGGAGATGGTCAATCTACTGTTTTGCAACTTATGCAACAGAAGCAGGAAACTTTTATCAAAAATAGTAGAAAAGAAATTATCGATTTTGAAGATTACAGAATCAAAAAAAACTTACAAAGACGGAAGCTAAGTTTTAGTAATGTTATACCTAAGAATAATATAGTCTATCTTTTAGATAATGCTAATTTATCAACTGGAGGTGAGGCAATAGACTTCACTGACAAGATCCATCCTGATTTTAAAAAATTAGCAGTAAATATTACAAAAGATATGGAGTTAAGATTATCAGGTGTGGATATTCTTGCTAGTGATATAACCTCACCAATGGTAGATTATACAATTATTGAAGTAAATGGCGCTCCTAGCTTAACTCACTATGCATCATTTGGTGAAGTTCAGACGAAAAGAGTCGAAAATTTATATCTCCAAGTTCTCAAAGTACTTGAAAATGAAAATAACAGAGTCAATTATTGATTTCGACTGGGAGCATTCCATTTTTGCAAAAACATTAGATAGCAAGTTGACCATTGAGGTAGGCACAGCGAAGTTGTAGTATGGACGGCACATTGGCAGGATTCTACTGAGCACCAGAAAGTTTCAACCTCAGACCGATTTGTTTAATAGCAGACTCCACAGATCCAGAACCAATAGAGCAAATCTGTTCCGCCTGATAGTAGGCGTAATTGATAATCCGACTTCGATGCTTGTTCAAATATGCACAAAAATTCTCGGCTTGTTTTTTCGCTAAATCAACAAACAAAGCGATCCTTGCATCTACCTCACCAATCCAGAGTAAGTTTTCTGCAAGCTTTAGTCGCTTGAGAGAACCACCAACTTTGTAGAGGTTTTCCCGCAAATGATACCAATCGGGGATCTCCAGTCGGGTTGAGGAACTGCCAATTTCAGTAAATAATTTCCAAACACCATCATGCCCATCCCCCAAGCACACTAATGGGGTGACTAGCCTCTGTATCTTTACCAATCCAAAAGGGATTGGCGATTGTGAAAAAAACCGCCATAATAAATTCCGCCTAAGCGTACCGCTTTATAATCACGCCACTGACATTCTTGTCCTTTTACTGTTCGCAACCGCACCTTACCCCCGTCCAAACTCACTTCAGAAACCGCTTGCAATGCCAATGATTGTGGCAGATCCTGTCTGTTCACCAGTCGGTGTAATGTACTATGTCCGACTTTCACTCCCGTTAATACTTCTAGTTCCAACTCGGCATTTTGGTAGGACTCATTGGCACATAGTCTGAAGCTACATTTCTCAAATACTGGACTCAGGTGACTTCTTGGCTCCAGTCCCAATTTTTGCGCTTGCTTTTGCGCGATCTGCAACTCCTCTACACAACTTTTGATTTGTCTGGGTCGTCCTTTATTTGTGCCTGTAGTTTGTTTGATAAAAAAAAAGGCGATTTCGGGACTGACGTACTCCAGCATCTGCGTTGTTTACCGCCGTAGGCATCGCACTGTTTTTTCGATTCCTTCCAAAGTCTCTAACTCGGATGGTGATGTATTTTTATACAGGATTGCCGCGATTTCTTTTACTGCTGCTTGTAACCGTTCTTTTTCTTCGGGGGTCATGCCTATGGTTTAAGTAAGTATTGTGTTCTCCCCATACTACACTCATGAATCAGTATTTCTGCAAAAATGGGATGCTCCCAGAACAAGAAGCCTCTTTGAATTATACTGAGCTTTTTAACGCAATCAAATATGAGTTCTTTATGTAATTTTTACACTACGGATAAATCCCGGCATCTCTAAATAAAAATACTTACCAGTTTTCTATTTTTCATAATTGAAGTTAGACCGCTCTATACCCAAAATTAATTATCAATTGATTTTGTAATTGTTCAACACTCTTAACAAGAGTAAGAGATAGAGATTAACTGAATAAATAGAAAAACGGCCCGACCTAGAACAAGTATCAAAGGAGGCAATAGAAGCCTTGCTAGTAGAGCTATGAAAGGAAATACAGAAACTAAAAACCGCAGAGTAAACTACAAGTAATCAAGACTCTCCACTAACCAAGACTAGTTGAGCAATTACAAATAAACAAGGGAATACTGAAAATAGATAGTCTATTTTATTTATAATTTATGACAGCGAATAGTTATGAAGCGTCGAAGCACTTAGACCTGCAAGAGTGTCAAAAACAGCTACAGCTAACGGTTCAATATCAAAAAATATTGGCGAGGATTCTGGCTAAGATTCGCGCATCTGTAAACATCGAATCCCTCTGTTCGACTTCTTGTCAAGATATTTGTCGGCAATTGAAGATTGAGCGAGTTGCAATCTATCGCTTTAACACTGACTGGAGCGGTAGTTTTCTCAATCGTTTTGGCTTTGCAGAACATCCTTGGGATGCATTGACCGCATTTGGACAGGATTTGGTGTGGGAAGATTCGCATTTGCAAGAAACTCAGGGAGGGCGATATCGCAAAAATGAGCCGTTTGCTGTAGCTGACATTTACGATGCCGGGCACGCTCGTTGTCATATTGAAGTATTAGAACAGTTTCAAATTCGGGCGTATGCGATCGCACCGATTTTTATTGGTGCAAAATTGTGGGGAATGCTGGCAGCTTATCAACACTCTGCTCCTCGGCAATGGTATCCTCACGAAGTCGAATTCTTTGCCCAAGCTGCCAGCCATCTCGGTTTAGCAATGCAGCAGGCAGAAAATTTAGAACAGACTAAACAACGCACAGCAGAACTGCAAGATGCGATCGCGCGGCAACGTGCTTTGACGGAAGTAGTAGGAAATATTCGCTCGTCTGTAAATACCAAAATTATTTTAGACACTGCCTGTCAAGAACTCTGTAAACTCCTGAAGTTAGAGCGGGCAGCAATTTACCGCTTCAATGAAGACTGGAGCGGCGAATTTGTCAGCCAATTCGGGATGGTAGAAGCACAGTGGAATAGAATCCATCCTTTTGGTAAAAATCTCGTTTGGGAAGATACCTACCTCCAAGAGACGAAAGGTGGACGCTACCGCAATAACGAAAGTTTTGTTGTCAACGATATCTATCAAGCCGGACACTCGCGTTGTCACATCGATATTTTGGAGCAATTCAAGATTCGGGCATATACCTTAGCGCCCATCTTCATCGGCCCAAAACTGTGGGGACTGATAGCAGCATATCAACACTCCGGGCCGCGTCAATGGGCAAATTACGAAGTGGAGTTCCTCGGACAGGTAGGGGCACAATTAGGAGTAGCAATTCAGCAAGCCGAGAATTTGGCTCAGTCGAAACAACAGGCTTCTGCCCTACAAGATGCGATCGCTCGGCAACGAGCATTAACTGAAGTAGTCGGTAAAATTCGCTCCTCCCTCAATATTGATTTAATCCTAAAAACCACTTGCCAAGAAGTATGTAAACTGCTGCGAGTTGAGCGGGTTGGCGTTTATCGCTTCAATGAAGACTGGAGTGGCGAATTCGTCAGTAATTTCGGCATGGTTGAGGCACAGTGGGATAGCATCAATCCCTTTGGCAAAAATCTCGTTTGGGAAGATACCCACCTCCAAGAGACCAAAGGCGGACGCTATCGCAACAACGAAAATTTTGCTGTAGAGGATATTTACCAAGCTGGACACTCACGCTGTCACCTCGATATTTTGGAGCAGTTCAAGATTCGCGCCTATGCGCTAATCCCAATTTTTGTAGGACGGAATCTCTGGGGATTGCTGGCTGCCTATCAACATTCCGCACCTCGCCAGTGGGATAGTGTGGAAGTGGAATTTTTGGGACAGGTTGCTAGCCAACTGGGTGTAGCACTGCAAAGTTCTCAAATGGTGACTCAAATTCAAACTCGCGCTGATGAACTGCAACAATCGGCTGAACAGCGCCGGATTTTATTTGATTTGGTTGTCAAAATTCGGGAATCTTTGGATTTGGACACGATCCTTAAGACTACAGTACAGGAAGTGCGGCGATCGCTAAATACAGATCGAGTTGGCATCTTCCGTTTCGATCCGAATGTCGGTTTTTGCAGCGGTGAATTTATTGCTGAAGATGTCTTACCCAAGTTTGATTCTGCCCTCGCCGTGAAGGTGCAAGACTATTGCTTCGGCGATCAATACGCACCCCAATATCGTCAAGGGCAAGTGCAAGTAATATCTGATGTCAACAGCGTTGGCTCGAAAGTACCTCATCTGGATGTAATTGAGCGATTCCAAGTCAAAGCACAGATTATTGTGCCATTGATGGAAGGGGATGAACTGTGGGGGTTGTTGTGCATTCACCAATGCACCCATACACGTCATTGGGAAGAAGCGGAATTGGAATTTGTCACCCAAGTGGCGGCTCAACTCAGTGTAGCGCTGCGTCAAGCCAACTTGTTTCAACAATCCAGTTTGTTGGGTCAAACTCGTGAAGAAGCGAATCAACTCGCCCAGGCACTGAATGAACTGCGTACTGCCCAAATGCAAATTATCCACGCTGAAAAAATGGCCAGTTTGGGGCAACTGGTGGCGGGAGTTGCTCATGAAATTAATAACCCGATTAATTTCATCCACGGCAACTTGGAACACGCCCACCAATACACACAAGAATTGCTTCGCTACGTGCAGCTTTATTGGCATCATTATCCTGATGCCGCACCAGAAATCCAAGAGTTCTTCAAAAAAGCCGAAATAGCGTATTTGGTCGAGGATTTACCTCAATTATTCCAGTCCATGCAGGTAGGCACTGAACGCATTCGGGAAATTGTCACCTCTTTGCGGAACTTCTCGCGCCTAGACGAAGCTGACTTCAAACCAGCAAATATTCACGAAGGCATCGACAGTACATTAATGATTTTGCAAAACCGTTTGAAGCCCTCAGCCGATAGCCTCACCATCTATGTGAGTAAAGATTATGGCACTTTACCTCTAATAGAATGCTATCCCGGTCAATTGAATCAGGTATTTATGAATTTGCTGTCCAATGCCATTGATGCTCTAGAAGAACGAACCACGCAGGAATCTTCTGAAGCACTGGCAAAAAATCCCAGCAAAATCAAAATTTCCACCTCCCTGCTCAATAAAGATTGGATTGTCATTCGCATCGCCGACAACGGATTCGGCATAGATGAAAAAGTCCTCTCTCGACTGTTCGATCCATTTTTTACTACCAAGGTTGTCGGTAAAGGCACGGGACTGGGACTGTCTATCAGCTATCAGATAGTCACAGAAAAACATAATGGAAAGATATACTGCCAATCTGAACTTGGCAAAGGTACAGAGTTTGTGATTGAGTTGCCGATTCGTCAGGTAACAACTAAAAAAACCAGTAGCTAAGGTTAAGGACTTAGACCAAGTATAAGCAAAGAGGTAAAGTGATGATTTTTACCAATTAGACTGAAAAATTATCACTTTTTTACTCAGCACTCACTACTGTTTTGGTAACAGTGCTATTACATAATTGTTTTACCTTTTCTGTTACCCAATCAACACGCAATACTTTTCGGTTAACGGGGAAAGGGAAAAGGGAAAAGGCTTGAATTCATCTTTCCCCCTTGCCCTTTAACCTTTTCCCAGACAAAAAGAGAGATTGTTAGGCTTATCCGAAAAGTATTGAATCAACACGATCCTTTCCCCAAAATCTCTCGCCTTCGACTACCCAAGTCGGGACTCCGGGACAGCCAAACTGTTCGTATTCTGCCAAAGCTGCCACTGCTGCAAGTTTTGCTGCTTCCCCGTAGATTAACTCAAGAATGCGATCGCCATTCAACCCAACATCATTTGCAACTTTCTTAATCACAGACTCATCGTTGACATCAAGTTGGTCAATGTACGTGGCTCGAAAGAACGCGGTATCAAGCAAATGCTCCTTCCCAGTTCCACAAGCCGCGTAATACGCTCTGGCGGGAAGTTCTTCGCGACCAAATTTCATTTTCTCCCAGCGCTTGACCCACCTAGCAAATTCTTCAAACTCCTTGAGCTGTATTTCAATGCCGTACTTTTTTGCCCACCGTAGACAATCTTCTTTGTGATAGGACGATAACACGGCGCTTTCACTCCGTCCTTGTAGGTCGGCTACCTTTATACCTCGTTCCTTCGGTATGTAGATTGGTCGTCGTTCAATATCAACAGGTAAACCCTGCAAAGCTTTTTTGGCAAGAGCAATACCAATATATGAATTTGACGAATGGTATATCGAGTAGGAGTATACTTTGATTCGCTGCGACATCTTGGCTCCCGTAGCTACCTAAGTGATAAATAATTTTTGAATTTATTTTTGCTGAAGCTTGTATGTTCTACCCAGAATCCAGTCAAAGAAAAAGACTTTCCCAGTAATTTAATGCCCATTCAAATGAACGCTTATCAAACCTTTTACCAATTTGATATATCTCTTCCCAAGAATATACTTTTTTTGAAATTCTCTCCTGTGTGCCTGCTAAGTTAGAGATTACTATGTAGTATTTACCTTGTCCATAAACCTGCTCCTTGACTGTATCTACTACTCTACCTGCTGGTCTAAAAGTCATTTGAACATCATCAACTGCTGGTTGCTTTCTGAGCATTACTGCGGGATGACCTTCTGAGCATACGCAGTCTCCTTCATCTTCAGGGTCTTGTTTATCCTTGAAAAGAGTCCACTGATGCCCAAAGTCACACATATATGCTCTATATTCTTTCATATATTTTTGCTCTCCTACACTTTCTCAACTATTCCCACTAATGTAGTGTTGGCATTTTCCCTTTGAAAAAATCAAAATTTACACCCAAAGGACTGTTTGCCAGTTCAATAAAGGAAGGTATCTGGTTGCTACAGTCGCGGTGAAAAATACTAAGCTGGTAGATAGCACGTTAAAACTTGAGCGGAAATTCGCGATCGCATTCATCGGCGGTTTAGAATTCCCCATTGGCGAACTACCTGTAATTACATTATGTTTGATGCATTATCTGACCGTTTAGAATCCGCCTGGAAAAAACTGCGGGGACAGGACAAAATTTCTCAATCCAACATTCAAGATGCATTGCGCGAAGTGCGCCGCGCCCTGTTGGAAGCAGATGTCAATCTCCAGGTAGTCAAAGATTTTATTAGCGAAGTCGAAGCCAAGGCACAAGGAGCCGAGGTAATTAGTGGCGTGCGACCTGACCAACAGTTCATCAAAATTGTTCATGATGAACTGGTGCAGGTGATGGGAGAAGAAAATGTTCCCATTGCAGAAGCCCAGGAACAGCCTACTATTATTCTGATGGCTGGGTTACAAGGTACTGGTAAAACCACAGCTACCGCTAAGTTAGCCTTACATCTGAGAAAATTAGAGCGTAGCTGCTTGTTGGTGGCGACAGACGTATATCGCCCAGCCGCGATCGATCAGTTGTTAACGTTGGGTAAGCAAATTGATGTACCAGTATTTGAACTAGGAAGCGACGCCGATCCCGTAGAAATCGCCCGACAAGGTGTAGAACGCGCCAGGGCAGAAGGTGTCAACACAGTAATTATTGATACTGCTGGACGCCTGCAAATTGACGAAGATATGATGGCGGAATTAGCCCGCATCAAAGCAACTGTCCAACCCCATGAAACTCTGTTGGTGGTGGACGCAATGACTGGTCAAGAGGCAGCCAATCTTACCCGCACCTTCCATGACCAGATTGGAATTACCGGGGCGATTCTCACCAAATTAGATGGTGATAGCCGTGGTGGTGCAGCGCTTTCGGTGCGAAAGATTTCGGGAGCGCCGATTAAATTTGTGGGCGTGGGTGAGAAAGTCGAGGCACTGCAACCGTTTTATCCCGATCGTATGGCATCGCGGATTTTGGGAATGGGCGATGTGCTAACCCTGGTAGAAAAAGCCCAGGAAGAATTTGACTTAGCCGATGCTGAGAAAATGCAGGAGAAAATTTTGTCAGCGAAGTTTGACTTTACTGACTTTCTCAAGCAGTTGCGGATGCTGAAGAACATGGGTTCTCTGGGAGGCTTGATCAAGATGATTCCAGGGATGAACAAGCTTTCAGACGATCAACTCAAGCAAGGAGAAACCCAGTTAAAGCGCTGTGAGGCGATGATTAACTCCATGACTCGCCAAGAACGCCATGACCCCGATTTATTAGCCAGTTCTCCCAGTCGGCGGCGGCGGATTGCTTCTGGCTCCGGCTATAGAGAGTCAGATGTGACTAAACTGGTGGGTGATTTCCAAAAAATGCGATCGCTCATGCAGCAAATGGGTCAAGGCGGCTTCCCTGGAATGCCGGGAATGTTCGGCGGTGGCGGTGGCGGTGGCATGGGTAATGCCTTCGCAGGTGCTGGTAATCGTCCCGCAGCCCCCGGATGGCGAGGTTATGATGGTGCCCCAGCCGCGAAAAAGAAAAAACCCAAAGATAAAAAGAAAAAAGGCTTTGGTAATCTTTAGTCATTAACAAAGAACTAATGACAAAGGACTAATGACAAATAGCAGCAAATGCTAGGCAGTGCTAAAATTAGCATTTCGACCTCAGAATTTCTTAGCAGAGGAAACTAACCCTTAATTTATCGGCAGCAGCCAGATTTAGGTTACTTCCTCACCAATTATTTGCTAATTAATATCTAACTACAGGAGAATGATTCTTCAACCATGATCAAACTGCGCTTGAAACGATTCGGTAAAAAGCGGGAAGCAAGTTACCGCATTGTCGCCATTAACAACCTCGCTCGCCGCGATGGCCGTCCCTTAGAAGAATTGGGTTTTTATAACCCCAGAACTGATGAAGTGCGACTAGACGTTCCCGGTATCGTCAAGCGACTACAACAAGGCGCTCAACCCACTGACACCGTTCGTCGCATTCTAGTAAAAGCTAATGTTTTTGAGCAGGTCAGTGCAACAGCCGCATCATAATTTCGGAACAAAACTCCCAACAGCTAGCCCCAACTATGTTGAGCTGGTTCGGTTCTTGGTGCAGCCGTTTTTGGAATCTCCAGAGACATTAAGTGTCGATTGTGAAATTTCTCAGGCCCTCAACCGGGTTTGGGTTCGCATCGCCTTTGAAAGCGCAGATAAAGGAAAAGTGTTTGGTCGAGGGGGACGCAATATTCAGGCGATCCGTACAGTAATTGCCGCAGCCGCAGCCGCAGTTGGGCAATCAACATACCTGGATATCTACGGCAGCACCACGCCGGGCCGCGAGGGTATGTCTTTTGATGAAGAGACAGAAGAGCGATCGCCACCACCGACTAAGAGAGAACCGCGTGCAAATGATGGGCCTAAACCCATTGTTAAACCGCGCCTCCGCTAGGTTAAAACTAAAGAGCAAATCTGAGCGGTTGTTGTTACCTCCGCTCAGAATTTTTATAACGATGGAAAGTAGCAAAAAGATTTAAAAATCTTTTTTTGGACTCTTCACCAGTAGGGGCTATGCCCTCATCCCCAGCCCCTCTCCCATGTTGGGAGAGGGGAGTAAATTCTCCATTTCCCCTTCTCCCATGTTGGGAGAAGGGGTTAGGGGATGAGGCAAGCTGTACGCCCCTACGAACGATTCATTTATTACAAAAATTTTTCAAGATGTAAGTAATAAAAGCATAATTTCGCCGTTAGCGAGAAAAATTAACCTTTGTCAAATACAGATCCTCACCAATTAAGAAATACTATGGCAGGTGCCTTAACAATTCAGCTGCCGAATATTCCCAGTGCGATCGCTCTAGCCGGAGATGGAGAAGAAAATCTCAAAATCCTATCTCGGCAAACAGGGGCCACTTTAGTGCTACGCGGACAGGAATTAGTGATTTCTGGTACTGAAAAGCAAATCGATCTGGCTTCTCGATTAGTGCGATCGCTTGAAGACCTCTGGATTAAAGGCCATACTATTTCCAGTGCCGATATTTTAACAGCCCGTCAAGCCATAGATAGCGATCGGCAAGGGGAACTGCAAGATTTACAGCGAGATGTCCTCGCCAAAAGTCGCCGGGGTGAAGAAGTCCGTGCCAAAACCTTCCGCCAACGCCAATATATCGACGCACTCCGCAGACGCGATCTCACCTTTGGGATTGGGCCTGCTGGTACTGGCAAGACTTATCTCGCTGTTGTTGTCGCCGTCCAAGCACTCCTTGCCAACCAAGTGGAAAAGCTAATTTTAACTCGCCCTGCTGTCGAAGCCGGTGAAAAACTCGGTTTTTTACCTGGAGATTTACAGCAGAAAGTTAATCCTTATCTTCGCCCACTTTATGATGCTATTTATGAATTCATCGACCCAGAAAAAATACCCAGTTTAATGGAACGCGGTGTGATTGAAGTCGCACCACTCGCCTATATGCGGGGACGCACTCTCAATAACGCTTTTATAATTGTTGATGAAGCTCAAAATACTACACCCGCTCAGATGAAAATGGTTTTGACTCGTTTGGGTTTCCGTTCGCGGATGGTGATTACAGGCGACATGACACAAACTGATTTACCACTTCACCAACAATCGGGTTTAGGGGTGGCTTTACAAATTTTAAAACACGTTGAAGGCATTGCCTTTTGCGAATTTTCCCAAAGAGATGTTGTACGCCATCCTCTAGTTCAGCGTATTGTCGCTGCTTATGAACAATATGAAAAATAGTCATTAGTCATTTGTCATTGGTCATTAGTAAAAAACTAATAAATGACGTAGACGCGCCAGCGGCTACCCGCAGGATAGGACAAATGACAAACGACAAATGACAAATGACAAAGGACAAATGCACAAATGACAAAGGACAAATGACAAAGGACAAATGACAAATGACCACAACATTGAAAGAATTTTTAGAAGCTTGCGAGACTCTTGGAACGTTGCGTTTAATTGTTACTAGTAGCGCTGCTGTTTTAGAAGCACGAGGTAAGGTAGAAAAGTTATTTTATGCAGAATTGCCTAAAGGTAAATATGCGAATATGCATACTGAAGGCTTTGAGTTTCATTTGAATATGGATAAAATCACTCAGGTGAAATTTGAAACAGGTGAAGCGAAGAGGGGTAACTTTACAACCTATGCCATCCGCTTTTTAGATGATAAACAAGAATCTGCTTTAAGCCTCTTTTTACAATGGGGTAAACCAGGAGAATATGAACTAGGACAAGTGGAAGCTTGGCAAACTTTAAAAGAGAAGTATGGGGAAGTTTGGCAACCTTTACCAGGAGAAATTTAATAGAGCTAAACTGATAGGGGTGGAGGAAATCGGATATCTGCACTGAACTGCTCGATATTAACGCTGCGATGAATCGGTAAAATATATTCTAAATTTTCGTGGGGACGGGGAATAATGTGATTAGAAAGTACCTCGCCACCGTTAACTCGCAGCACCGCTTTTAATCCCGCTGTCACTGCTACATTCACCTCGCCTATAGCTCCTCGAATTAAGACAGTAATTCGTCCCAAATCAGTGTTTTCATAACCAACAAGGGTTACACGGGCAGCTTTACACATGGCATCTCCCACTTCCATTGCTGTGGGAACGCCATAAACTTCAATCATGCCTAATGCCAATGTCATGCTATCACTATAAATTCGGGATAGGGCTAATTATCCCACTACAAAGTTTTAATTTATTACAGAAAATTACTTAATTTTTAATCGATAAACAATAACCATTAAATACAAAACTGCTAATGCTTGTAATGAAGGGAATTTGGAGTTTTTGCTTTCTATTTTTATTCCTTCTGTGGGGTGGTGAAGCTTTTGCAGGAGAGTTGTCTGAAAGGTTAGCAAATTTTCCCCAATGGGAAAAACTAACTTCAGTGCAATCGGCTTCGGGTGATTTAGTTTACCCTGAATGGATGTCTGGTACTTGGAGAGTTACAAGTACCTTAGTAGATTTAGCTGCACCTTTGGCACCAGAAATCGTAACTCCAGGATTTGAAGGTAATCGCCGACAATTAAATCAGCCTGTGAGTTTTGTAGTAAGATTTGTGAGGGAGCAAGCACATACTCCCTGGTTAAAAATATTACCTGAGATAGATGATAAATCCCCCAACTTAGTAGCAGATAGAGCATTTAATAGCTTGAATTTGGCAAGGGCTTATTTAGGGGATGAAGCAGTGTTATTAGTCAAAGTAGATCCAGATTCACCTAATCGTCAAATTACGTTCTTGCGTAGCAGTCGCCAACTAGTTTCTATTGTGACTGCACGTGCTACAGAAACTACTCTTAATGGCAAGTTCATCACCACAGAAGTGTTTCAACAACTATTTAAAGGCGGTTCACGCCCCTATTTAAACTCTGTAGAATCTACTACGGCTTATCATAAACTTCCAACATCTAATCCGGCGATTGAGGCAGATCAAATAACTGCTGTCTATCTTTCACCCCAAGATCCAGATTACTTTAAAGCCAGTTCTCAACCAGTTGCTCTCTACCGCTATCGCCTCGAATTTTTCCCTCAAGAACTACCAACTACTCCCAAAGAGTGATTTGTCATCTAGCTCTTGACTACTTTGTAATACGTCTGTAGTATATAAATTCCAAGTTTACGATCGCGCTCTTGGACGGTGTGCATCATGGCCAAATTTCAAGATATTGTCAATTACTTTCGCTCTGATTGGAAGCTGAGTCTCTTTAGTATCGCAGCATCCAGCGTTTACGAAATTATTGATTTGGTTGTTCCTTATGCGATCGGGCAGATTTTAAACGTTTTGTCTGCTCAACCTTTGGACAAACCACTTCAAAGTGCGATCGCAACTTTTTCGGACATCACTAATTATCCAGTTACCAAAACTCTATCTTTGAGTTTATTGCTGGGTTTAGTTTTCCTTGTCACCGTAGTGAGAGCGCCAACACAACCTTGGTTAACCCATTGGTTTCATTGGGGTATAACCTTAAGGTTACGTCGGCAAAAAGCCCAAACAGCCATCGAAAAAATTCTCACTCTCCCACTAGAATTTTATGATGAAAATAACCCTGGACGCATCGCTGGAAGAATAGCTAGAGGTATTGCTAACCACACTTTTACATACCCTGAAATTGCGGGACAGTTGATTCCTAAACTAGTTCGGGTGCTGGGAATTTTCGTATTTATCTTAGTGATTGAGTGGCGAATTGCGATTTTATATCTGATTTCCTTTGTGCTTATTCTTAGCTTTACCTTGAAAGATTTAAAGCAGCTAATTTGGCACGAAACTATTCTGGATAAATATGGAGAAGATACTGAAAGCCGCAATTCGGAACTGATTACCAACATCAAAACGGTGAAGGCATTTGCTACAGAAGCTAACGAACTGAAGCGGCAAAAGCAACGTTTGGATCGCGAACTAATTGTGGTTGAGTATCGTGTCCACAAAGGTTATACGAAACTGGCTACTTGGCAAAGAACTGTAATTCAGTTCTGCGTATTTACTATTCTGGGTATGACTCTCGCAGCAACAGTAGACGGTAGAATTTCTCTCGGTCACTTTGTCATGACTTTAACTCTTTCTAGCATGGCTTATGCCGAATTAGAACCTATTAGCAATTTGGCAGAAATTTTTGCTCGTCGTTATTCTTCAATGTTGCGGTTTCACGAATTTCTCCAAGAGCCAACTGCATCTGATTCAGCTAGTCTTTTAGAAGAGAGTAAGCAGACAGAATTACCTTATAAATTTACTGGAAAAGTTGAGTTGTCACACGTCAGTTTTGGATATGATGCCAACCGTCAAGTTTTGCAAGATATCAACTTGTTGATTGAGCCATACCAAACAGTGGCATTAGTGGGGCGTTCCGGTTCTGGTAAGTCTACTTTAGTGAAATTGCTGTTGCGATATTTTGAACCTCAAGAAGGTCAAATTCTGATTGATGGTCAAGATATTCGCACTTTGAATGTAGGTAAGTATAGACGAAGGCTAGCGATCGTTCACCAAGAAGTAGACGTTTTCAACGGTACTATCTTGGATAACCTGACTTATGGTAGAACGAATGCCAGTTTGGAGCAGGTTAAGGAAGCCTGTAGAATCGCCAGAGTTGATGAAGTAGTGCAGCACTTACCACAAGGTTATTACACCGTTGTGGGAGAACGAGGTGTCAGGTTATCTGGAGGACAAAGACAACGTTTAGGAATTGCTAGGGCGTTGTTAGTGGAACCAGACGTGCTGATTTTTGACGAAGCCACCTCTAGTTTAGATTATGAGTCTGAGCGTTCAATTCAGCTAGCGATGCGATCGATTCAGGGCACTTGCACCACCATTGTGATTGCTCACCGTTTAAGCACAGTCCGGGAAGCTGATAAAATTGTTGTTCTAGAGCAAGGAAAGATTGTAGAAGTTGGTAGCCACGATGAACTCTTGCGTCACGAGGGTATTTACCGCCGCTTGCACTCCCTGCAAGAAACAGGAGAACTCCTGAGTTAGGCAGGGGTGTTTCATTCCCTAAATTTTCCGTCGAAAAACTACCTTTGATCCCAATACTTGTCGGTTAAGGGGAAAAGGGTAAAGGGGAAAGAAAAAACCTTTACCCTTTAACCTTTTCCCCAAACCCAATGCCGAGTTAAAAATACTTAACCGAGCAGTATTGCCTTTGATCCTGGTTGTGTCAACAAGGATTTTCTAATCGCCTGTTGACATCAATAGACATCTTGCAAAAATATATTTTTGCACTCTTAGGGTAAAGGGTAAAGGGTAAAGGGAAAGGATTTTGAGTTTCTTAACCCTTTTTCCTTTCACCTTTACCCCGACAAATGCCAAGAAGTCTAATGAGAGAATCTCCGCGGACTAACGCAAAACCAAGGCTTTTCAACCTGCCTCCGCAGCTAAAGTCTTGTGTAGCTGCGACTTCTATTCGCCTGGTGCAAGATATAAGTAATGTGGCGATCGCTAATCGTATGATTGAGCTTTCATCCTTTTAGCGATCGCCATCTCTACAGCAGTTTGTCTAAGGTAATTGGCAAATCGCGGATGCGTTTACCTGTGGCATGATAGACTGCGTTAGCGATCGCTGCCGCAGTTCCGGTAATTCCAATTTCACCAATTCCCTTGACACCAAGTGGGTTGATATGTGGATCTTGTTCATCCACAAACAACACCTCAATATCAGGAACGTCTGCATTCACTGGTACGTGATATTCACCTAAATCGGCATTGACAACACGCCCTCGATAAGGGTCTGTTAGCGTGTGTTCCATTAACGCCATGCCGATGCCATAAATAATCCCACCGATCAGCTGACTGTTGGCTGTTTTAGCGTTGAGGATGCGTCCCACGCCAAAAGTTCCTACCCAGCGCGTTACTCGCACTTCACCCAAATCAGGCTCAACGCGCACTTCGGCAAATTGCGCTCCAAATGAGTGCATTGAGAACTTCTTTTGTTCCTCTCCAGGCTTGGCATCTGCACGCGCTTCGATCATTTTCTTTCCATGCCGTGCCAAGATTGCCTGATATGTTTCGCTGGCGGAGGATTTATTTTTTAAGAAAAAGCTGCCATTTTCAGCAATCACATCCTCAGCCTTTGAACTATAAAGGGGCGATTTTTGATCGGCAAGTGCTAGTTGCAAAAGCTGACTGCGAGCTTGATTCCCCGCTAAATGTACGGCTGAACTGACACTGGCGGCGGTTTGGGAACCACCTGAAATAGGGGTTTGTGGCATCTTGGTATCCCCTAGTTCAAAGCGGACTTTGTTAACTGGTAAACCGAGTGCATCAGCTGCAACTTGAGTCATGACAGTATAAGTTCCCGTGCCAATATCTTGCGAACCGCTCAATACAACGGCTGTACCATCTGCCATAATTTGAGCGATCGCTGATGCTGGGGAACGGTTGGTAGGATAAGTAGCTGTCGCCATCCCCCAACCAATCAAATAATTACCGTCTCGCATGGAACGGGGCTTGGGATTGCGCTTTTGCCAGCCAAACTTTTCTGCTCCCAATTTGTAACATTCTCTCAATGACTTGCTCGACCAAGGCAGTCCTTTACTAGGATCGACTTCAGCATAGTTACGCAGACGCAGTTCCACCGGATCGATATTGAGCGCATAAGCCAGTTCGTCCATTGCCGATTCTAAGGCAAACGACCCAGAAGCTTCGCCTGGGGCCCGCATATAGGTTGGTGTTCCTTGATCGAGCTGAACCAAATGGTGGCTAGTTTCGATATTCGGGCTAGCGTAAAGCATACGAGCGCTTTTACCAACAGGTTCGATAAATTCATCGAAAGTTGAAGTCTGGGAAGTGCCGGCGTGTCGCAAAGCAGTCAATTTGCCATCGCGGGTTGCACCGAGAGAAACCTGTTGAATTGTCTCCGGTCGAAAGCCCACAGGCCCATACATCTGTATCCGTCCCAGAACTAATTTCACTGGGCGATTAACTTGCTTTGCGGCGATCGCCGCTAGCGGTACATGCGACCAAGCCGACCCTTTGCAACCGAAGCCACCGCCCACAAAGTAAGACATAATGCGGACTTTCTCAGGCTCAATTCCTAATACCTCCGCAACTTTTTTTTGAGTCGAAAAAATTCCCTGAGTTGCGTCATACAGCAGCAGTTCATCGCCTTGCCAAACTGCTGTTGTAGCATGAGGCTCCATCGGATTGTGATTTTCTACTGGGGTAGTATAGGTTTGCTCGACGCGGACAGCCGCCGCCGCTAGTCCCTGGTTGACATTGCCATGCGCTAAATCGGGCGGTTCGTCTCTAGGGATTTTACCTTTAGGTAAGTATGCCTTAGTGAGATTGTCCCGCATATTAATGGTTGGTTTCTCTTCGTCATAGCGAACTTGTACGAGGGAGGCAGCATACATCGCTCGTTCAAAGGTATCAGCAACGACGACACCAATATGCTGACCGCTATACAGCACAATGTTATCTTGCAGGACTTGCACCTTATGACCGCCGCCCTTTTCTCCAGAAGCTTTGGGCGCGTTGAGGTGGGTAATTACTGCTAATACACCCGGTACTTGTTCCGCCGCCTTGGTATCGATTTTGGCTATTTTACCTTTGGCGATCGCACTTTGAATTGTCACGCCATAAGTCATTTTGGCGACCGGAAACTCAGCCGCGTAACGTGCGCCACCAGTCACCTTCAGATATCCATCAACTCGATTTAACGGTTTGCCGACAACTATATTTTTATCCCCTGTATTCATGCCATCCCTCCCACCGTTGTCAGCGCCTTAACAATTGTGCGTTTAGCCAGTTCGACCTTAAAGCCGTTGTATTTTTGAGGTTTAGCACCGGCGATCGCAGCCAGTGCTGCTGCTTGAAATGTTGCCTGGTTTGCCAGCTTGTTCAGAAGCGCTTTTTCCGCTTCAAAGGCACGCCAGGGCTTTGTACCGACGCCACCAAGGGCAATGCGTGCCGAGCGAATAATCCCATTTTGAATATCTAGTGCCGCCGCAACCGATGTCATCGCAAAGGCATAAGAAGCGCGATCGCGGACTTTTAAATAGTGCGATCGCCTTGCGAAGTTTAAAGCAGGTAAGTCAACAGCAACAATTAGCTCTCCATGTTCTAGAACCGTCTCCCTTTGTGGCGTTTCGCCAGGTAGAAGATGAAAATCTACAAGGGGAATACTACGTTCTCCTCTCGGACCGCGTGTTTGCACAACGGCATCGAGTGCAATCATTGCCACCGCCATATCAGAGGGATGGGTGGCAATACAGCGATCGCTGCCACCAAGAATCGCATGAATGCGGTTATAACCCTCGACTGCCGGACAACCTGAACCAGGAACGCGCTTATTGCAGGGGAAGGCGGTGTCGCGGAAGTAGTAACAGCGGGTACGTTGCAGCAAATTGCCGCCCACACTTGCCATATTTCGCAGCTGCGGTGATGCTCCAGACAGCAAAGCCTCTGACAGCACCGGGTAACGCTCCTGAATTATCGGATTATAAGCAACGTCACTATTGCTTGTCATTGCTCCAATCCGCACGCCGTTACCCTGTACTTCTATCTTGGTTAACGGTAGTGGGTTAATGTCAACTAACTGTTTTGGCGTTTGTACATTCAGCTTCATCAAATCAATTAAGCTCGTACCCCCTGCCAAGTAAGCAGCTTCCACCTCTGGAGTAACCAAAGCCACGGCATTCTCTGCTTGTCCCGCTTTTTTATAGCTAAACGGCTGCATCTTTTTTTCCCTCTAAGACATCGCGGACAGCAGCCACGATATTTGGATAAGCACCGCAACGGCAGATATTGCCGCTCATTAGTTCGCGAATGTCGGCATCCGATTTAGCGTGTCCCTCATTCACCAAACCCACTGCCGAACAAATCTGTCCTGGCGTGCAGTAGCCGCACTGAAACGCATCGCGGGACAGAAACGCAGCTTGCATCGGGTGCAGATTGTTTCCTTGTTCTAACCCTTCAATAGTTGTGATTTTTGCGTCGGTGTGCATAATCGCAAATGTCAGGCACGAATTAATCCGTTGCCCATCAACCAGCACCGTGCAAGCACCACACTGACCATGATCGCAACCTTTTTTAGTACCAATTAATCCTAGATATTCTCGAAGTGCATCAAGTAAGGTAACACGCGGTTCAATCTGCAAATTATGTGGTGTTCCATTCACTTGCAGCGTCACCTTCACAGTTTCAGAAGTGGAAGTTGCCAGCATTGGAGTAGTTTTTTTGACTTGAGTTTCTGCTACAGCTTTCTCTACAAAATTAGCGATCGTCGCCGCTACTGTGCTGAAGACCATCAATTGACCTAACTTGCGGCGTCTTAAGACAAACCTCATTTGTTCGCTCCATTCTGTTTTTGTTAATAATATTGAGTAATTATCTATACTGAAATTATTGCTAAAAAACCAGACTTTCTTACAAGCATTTTCTCTAAAAAGACATTGTTAATAGAATACAATTTCATGTTGCTATGTCTCTCTATCAGAAGGTTTATGTCATAAGTATTATCTAGAATTCTCAAAATAGAATTAAGGTATCAGTCTTCAGAATAAAGCCATGAGTTTGAGTTCGACTGGCGAATGAATAAATAGTGAAACACCAGACTAAATATGCTTTATTTAGTGTGGTGTTTGTTGCTACCGCCAAATAAGTCAGCAGAAAAATTTGTTGCAATGCTTTCTAAGCTGCAAAGCACAGTAAAAAGGAGAACAAGAATATTGTTCCCCTATGAACGCTTTATAGTCTATGTTATTGAAAGCGGCTATAAGTTTTTAGCGATCGCCAAATTTCAAATAACAGCAAATCAGTTTTCATCTCGCCCGTGAACTTGAGCGGGTGGACTGGTTGCTTCAACAGCAGTAAATGGTTCTAGAATTTTATAGGTGTGGCTAGCTCCTTTTGGTACTATCCAAGAACTCCCAGGTTCTAGTAAAATCGTTTGCCCTTCAATATGTAATTCTGCACGACCATTGATTACATAACCAACAGTTTCATATTCGCGTGCTGTTGGCTCTTTAGATTCGTTCGGTTGTTCATTTTCCCACAGACGCATAGAAATATTTTTGCCAGATGCAAGATATTTTTGACCAAGTTGGCCTTTTGGAGAATGACTAGAGTCTACTTTGCTAACAGTTGTATCAGACATATTTTTTGCCTCTTTATAGTTTTAACTTTGGTCATGGGGAATGGAGCATTAAGCATTAATTACTATCCTCTGCCCCTCGGCTCCCTGGTCACTGAGCGCAGTCGTTGGCGCAGCGTTGGCGCAGCCTCTCGTAGAGAAGTGTGCC
Organism: Nostoc sp.; assembly: GCF_036917355.1. GTDB lineage: Bacteria > Cyanobacteriota > Cyanobacteriia > Cyanobacteriales > Nostocaceae > Nostoc. The sequence continues at coordinate 50,140 of NZ_JBALDP010000057.1, read as the reverse complement.
CCCTGCTCCCCATCAAGGTTTGAGTACAACTTTGATGCAGTTATCTTTCTTGTCGTTAAAAATTTCGTAGCCGTGGGGCGCTTGTTCTAGAGGTAAGCTGTGAGTAATGATAAATGTTGGATCGATATCACCGTTTTGGATGTGTTCTAGCAAAGGTTTTAGATACTTGTGGACGTGTGTTTGTCCCATTTTCAAGGTTAGGCCCTTGTTCATCGCAGCACCCATCGGCACTTTATCTACAAAACCACCATATACACCTGGAATTGATACGTGACCACCTTTGCGACAAGACACAATTACTTGTCGTAATGCCGTTGGACGGTCTGTTTCTAGACGTACTGCTTGCTTTACCTGATCGTACATCGCCATAAAATCTGTGCCGTGTGCCTCCATTCCCACTGCATCAATGCAAGCATCGGGGCCACGACCACCAGTCATTTCTTTGAGTGCTTCGCCTACATCCACTTCTTCATAGTTGAGAACTTCAGCTTTGCCGTATTCTTTAGCCATTTGCAGACGTTCGGGAATGCGGTCAAAGGCGATTACCCGTTCAGCACCTAGCATATATGCGCTTCTGATGGCGAATTGCCCGACAGGGCCACAACCCCAAACGGCGACAATATCACCGGGTTGGATGTTGCAGTTCTCGGCTGCCATATAGCCTGTGGGGAAAATGTCTGTTAAAAATAGTACTTGCTCATCCGTTAAACCATCGGGGATTTTGAACAAGCCGACATCAGCAAAGGGCACTCGTGCATACTCTGCTTGACCACCAGCGTAACCGCCGAATAAATGAGAGTAGCCAAATAGACCTGATGGCGAATAGCCCATTTGCTTTTCTACTAACCAACCATTGGGGTTAGAGTTATCGCACAACGACCATAAATCCCGATTGCAGAAAAAGCAGTTACCGCAGGAGATGGTGAAGGGAACAACGACGCGATCGCCTATATTCACATTTTTAACTGCACTTCCAAGTTCTACAACTTCCCCCATGAATTCATGTCCAAGGATATCACCCTTTTCCATTGAAGGGATGTAGCCGTTGTAAATATGCAAATCAGATCCACAAATTGCCGTGGAAGTAATTTTAATAATGGCATCACGCGGGTTAAGAATTGTGGGGTCAGGAACCGTTTCTACCCGCACATCATTTGCTCCATGCCAGCAAACTGCTTTCATAATTATTTAGTCCTTAGTTATAATTTCTGGAGTATTTATATCAAGATAAATCCTAAATTTAACTTGATTTTGAGACGCGATAACTATCGCGTCTCAGTAACCGCTAAAAAGTTATTCAACAATAGATGAGTCAACAATCTCAACCCAAAATTGTTTAACCGTCTAGCTGCTACCTCTCAGTTAGTTGCTAGAAGGAGTGCGATAAGTACCTTCTCTAGTTTTAGTAAATGATGAAGTTTCATCTCCGGCTCTGTTTGTAGTAGGATCAAAAAACTCTTTTGTCGCTTCAGGAGTTTTTTCATCCAAGTTTAACTTGTCGCGGATATTATCAACAGCACTTTTGATTGGGTTTTGTGATTTTTGGGTATTATTGATTTGGGTATCGTTTCTAATTTCACCTTGCTCATTTGGTGCTCCTTTGTAATAAGTACCCTCTGGAGTTTTAACGTCAGCCAGTGCTATGTTAGTGTAGCTAAAAGTCTGACCCAGTAAGAACATAAATCCTACGAGGAAAACTACAACGATTTGGGAAATGCGAATATTTCGCAGCCATGAAATTACTCGATTCATAAAAAACCTCAATTGCATTATGTTGGGTGTACAATTCAAAAGACTGAATGACTATTCACCATTCAGGTTCAAGAATAACTTTGATAGAGTTATCCTTTTTTTGTTGAAAAATGTGATGGTCTTCTATACCAACAGCATCGATGCAAGCATCGGGGCCATAGCCACCAATTATCTGTTTCAACACTTCGCCAGCATTAACTTCTTCGTAAGTTAATCACTTTTGCTTTGGCAAACTTTTTCACCATTTTCAGGCATTTGACAAAGCGATCGCTATTAATCGCTTTTGCGGCGCTAATCATCGCAACTACTTGCGTCCACTTGCTTGACCTTCGGTGGTGGCAATTTCGCCTGCTTCCATTAGCATCTTGAAGCGGCGCAATTCATCACCAATTTGTTGTTCTGGTTCTTCACCGAAAAGTTTAGCTACGGTAGCTGCCAATGCTCCACCTGGTGGATTATACTCCAAGACAATCTTTACTTCTGTGCCGCGATCGCCTGGTGCTTTTTTGAAGCGGACAAAACCAGAATTATCAACGTCTGCACCTTCCACAGAAGCCCAAGAAATAAACTCATTTTCCCGGTCTTCGAGAATATCTGCATCCCATTCCACGCTGTTACCCAAGGGTGCATTGGCAATCCAATGAGAACGTTTTTCGTTATACACTTTGACAGACTTAAGATGCTTCATAAAGGTGGGCAAATTCTCAAAGTTATGCCAAAAACGATACAATTCTTCTGCCGATTTATTAATTGTTACCGTCTTTTCAACTTTGATGGGTTGGTTTATCCCGATTGCTTCCTGTGCTTGCTGGATTGTGCTTTGTTTAGTTGCACCTTGATAAATCAAACCACCACCAGCCAAAGCCGTCAGCGCTCCCCGCAAAGAACCTTGTTTTAAACCCATCAGCACCATAGCACCGCCACCGATGAGAGATGCCCAACGCTCTACTTCACTAGCTTCACCCTGACTAGTAGTAAGTTTATCGCCTGATGTCGAAGTCACTTTTTTTCTCTCCATTACATACAGTAGATAACTCCAGATAACTCCAGATAACTCCAGAAATTAAATATGCGTTATCCAGAAACCTTGTAGAGACGTAGTACTACTACGTCTCTAATTCTTTTTGATCGGATGTCTAGTAAAGTAACCAAAACGCAAATACTCACGATACATTAAGCATGGCTTTGTTCTCCATAGGAGTATGCGCCTCTGCGATTGGTTACATTGATATAGCTGCGCCTGTAGTCGGCTTAGGAGGCTGAATCTGAGCGGTTATCCGCGCTCGATACAACTCTACTAATTGCTGTTCGGATTTCAATAAATCTTGGTAAATTTCTTTGAAAATAGCAGTTGCTACTGGGTCTGTGAACATCGCAGATAAATTACCAATATCGCCGATACCAGTTTGTATATCTCCCAAAGCGGAACGTAACTGATAGATGTCATCGCTTCCCGTCAAGGCAGTTTTTACCTTGGCATACTGATTCGCAATATTTGCACCTAAAGAAGGTTTTTCGCCCAATAACTGAAGATAGGTTTCCAGTTTTTGAATGTGGCGTTGCTTATTAGCAATGATTTGTTGAAAAAGTGATTTAACTTCGCTATCTGATTCCTTTTCAAAGTAATTTTCAAATGCTTCGAGTGAATAACGTTCGCCAGTTAGGGCAGTATTTAAACCTTTGCTAATATCGCCTTTAGTTGAGCCACCCCAAGCATCTGCAAGCTTCCACCATTCAGCAGTTGTGTCTTTCTCATTTGGCAATGCAGCATCTTTGCCACCATAACCCAAACGGCTCAAAATAGCTGTGGTGAAAATTGCCAAGTCTCCAGGTTCGCGAGATGTAATCAAATTCCCGTCAACTACCAATGGCTCATCTAAATAATTTGCACCAGCGTTAGTTATATCCTTGGCAATAGCGCTAAACCCAGTGACTTCTTTGCCTTTGAGCAAGTCGCCTTCAATCAAAACTTGTGGCCCGTGACAAACGGCAGCAACTAATTTTCCTTGTTGGATAGCCTCTTGTACGAAACGTACTGTATTAAGGTTCCGTCGCATTTTGTCAGGAGCCATACCGCCGGGAATCACTACTGCATCAAATTCAGCTGCGATCGCTTCCGTTGTAGTACCATCGGCTTGTATGCTAAGTTTGCCTTGTTTACCCTTATATTTTTCATTCATTCGCGAACCAAGGACTACTACCTCCATTCCTGCTTGTTTGAATCCATTATATGGAACTGTAAATTCTGCATCCTCTACTGCTTGTTCAATGAGGATAGCAACTTTTTTCTTACCGGAGTGATTGTTATGTTCAGTCATAGATGCTCTTACGTTTTTACTTCTAGTTTTTAACTAACTACAATGTCTATCTATTAAGACAGTTCAATAAATAGTCAGATTTAATACTGAATAAACAATTTTAAATTACTTATTCAGTATCAGCATTTGCTACTTAAACTTATTAAATTATTTAGCATTTAGATAGTTATAAATCCAAATACTAAGTTAAAATGCCAAACTTAAATTTTTTGTTTTTCTATTTTATCTAAGCAGAAAATAGTTATGAGTGAAAAGCTCGCCAATAAATAATTTCGGTTTGATAACTTCTAACTCATAACTTCAACTACAAGTTCCTTGACCATGAATTCATAGCTACAATCTTATGGCGCGATCGCTAGTTTAGCGTCGTACCCAGGGGATAGATTATTTTATAGGTTATACACCTCTAGTTAGACAAATTGCTGACAAGAAAACGTTATTGTGAGAATGCAGAAAAGGGCTAGTATCATGGCAGAAAAAAATCATAATGACAAAATTAAAAGTAATGATTTGCCACAAGAGATTACCGAATCCTACGGTACTGGTGTAAAAGACTTGCCGGGATACAATATTGGCGGACGCTCCATGCAGGATGAAAGAGACGAGTACACAGAAACTAGTCCGAAACTGACTGGTGGAGATGTTGATGCTTATTGGCAAGATGCAGATGCAGTTGGAGATGAAGCTGTTGGTGGTAGTACTTCCACTCCCGATAAAAATGTCACGGAGGACTTAGAAGCAGCAGTGGGGCTAGAAATGGCTGATTCTGAGTTTCTGCATACCAACGATATTTTAGAGGATCGTGATGGCGATCGCTGGGAGTTAGATCCAAAGTCTTCTGAAGATTATCAAGACCGATGAGAATAATTACCAATTACAAGAAGCAACCAAATTAGCAACTATCTCAACTAGTTCTTCTGGAGCGATGGGTTTAGATACATGAGTGTCAAAGCCAGCTTCCAAGGCACGGATACGAGCCTCACTATCAGCAAAGGCTGTTAAAGCAATAGCCGGGACTCGTCCACAATCATTTGCTTTAAGCGCACGGAATTTGGAAATGAAAGTGTAGCCATCCTCCCCAGGCAACCCGATATCACTAATTAAAACATCGGGTTGCAATTCAGACAATACATTACGTGCATCTGCTGCTGATATCACTGCTATCACTGTTGCTCCATCCATTTCCAAGACAGTAGTGATAAAAAAGCGAGTATCATCATCATCCTCAACTACCAAGATATCTAAACCAGTAAGAGTTCCAGAAGTTTGCATAATAAATGACATTTTATCTATCCTTGCTTGCTATATTCGTAATTCGTAATTAAGAGAGTACAGAGCAAGCAGTGATTACAACTACGAATTACGTTAGCGAGTCCGCAAGCGTCATTATCAATTACGAATTATTATAACTTTTACACCCATTAGAGCTTCTTTTAGAGCAGATTTTAGATTTACAAAAGTAGATTGATGTGCTCGGAGTGTTGATGAGATACCGAAGCAGGCTCTTTTAACAAGAAATGATTTAACACCATAATTTCAAACATATAGCTTGATGGTTACTACTCCTTTATCTATTTTCCTACTGGAAGACCACTTCGCACAAATGAAATTCAAGCGTCGTTAGAAAGTCCTCACTTCTCTCGATTTTCAGCATAATTCAGGAGTCAAAATTCATTCTGAATACTGATTGACAAAATGCGCTTTATCTTAAACTCTTACCGATGCCCCATACCACAGTCGGTTTGTACCCCAACAGACTGCTTGTCTTCTTTAATCGAAGATTGGGTTATCAGTCTTCTCGATTTAGCATCAATCGCCTGATAATAATATTTCCTTATTTGATGCGATGCCTTGTATCCCACGATTGTGACCTCCCAGATCCAGCGATTAGGAGAAACCAATTTGTCTTTGTCTCCGGCATATTCAGACCATTGCACAAAGCGTTTAGAGATGGCAACAAATGGATATCTTATGCCAGTAACTAAAACTAACTGGTTTATCAGTTCTTCTTTGGATCTGTAACTATTGCCAGGAAAATCATATTGGGGAATTAGATGCAAGCGCAGGATAAAATAGTGAGGTTACGATTGATAAGGATATAACAATTTGTTTAAGCATACAAATAAAAAAAAGCCAATAATATTATTATTATTAAATACTTTTTTTGTTTTTTGTTGCTAGTGATTATTGAAGAGGTTTTTAAATATGCTGATACTGTAAAACTACAGTAGAGATTAAAATTGATTCTCCAGCCCAGCTAATTATGTTTCGATCGAGGATAAAAATGATAGGGGCTGACTCATATTACTAGCAAAGCCCAGAATTCCTGGGTCTCGATGTTCGTAAAGTAACTGGCCTTTGGTATCAAACAGAAAAGTTCCACCACGCTGAGTTAAATAGGCAGAATTAGGTACATAAGTATGCCAATTGCTGAGAACTTCCACCATATTCCGTAGCCGTAGAGTAGCTAATTCAAAGGGACGTTGAAACCCACTTCCGCCAGCTAATTGGAAAAACGAGCCTTTAAAAGCAGGTAGAGGAGTACCTTGAATAATTTCATCATCAAGAATTAGTTGAGGAGCTTGACGATCTCCCCTGTATCCCCGAAAAACTTCTCTTAGCGTTCCAGGACTTCCAAACCCTGCACACATTAACACTAGATTTAGCCAAGCTTTCTGAGCAGGGGAAAGTCCTGGGAAAGGAAGATTGAGACCTGAATAAAGTTTGAGTTGGTGATGTAGTTCTCCATTAGGTTCAACAAATAAATTTTCAGGTGGAAATCCTGTATATTCACAGAATCTTGTTCCAGAGGCGCGATTACCAATTCCCACTGCACGAATAGCGAGTTTTTCATCTGACAATTTTTTAGCTTCGCGCTGTAACCACCACGCATATTCAAGACTATCAAAATCCCCAAGTTGGGGCCAGACTAAAACAAGGATATATGAGGCAGTCTCGCAATTTTCTAGTAGGGGGCGAGTCATGCCATCACTAACACGCTGAAGTCCGGTCTGATTAAGGATAGTGTAAGGATTCATCACAAATGATTACTCGGATATTTGGGGTATCAGTGACACAGAATGTACTAAAGCATTAATATGCCATCATCTCAGGTTTGTAAATATTTTGTTATACTAGTTAACAGAAGTTCATATTTAGGTTTGACACCGCTAAGTAAGGGAATACCCAGTAGGTCGCTTGATGAGTGTATTACTGCTAACGGCAGCTAGGTATGAAAGCTTCTTCTCAAGATTGCCAACATTGACCCTTTAGTTTTCGCCTAGTTGGGCGATTTACCCTGCGATGAATCAACCCATTACATTATCTTTAGAACAAGAATTTAGCCTTAGAACTTTTGCTGACCAAGTGCAGCAGATGTCCCGCGAACAAGCTCAAGAGTTTTTGCTTATGCTCTATAAGCAAATGATAATTCGGGAAACGACTTACCAAGAATTGCTCAAACATCAGTGGGAACTTGATTCAGACTCAATCTTGGGCTAAAGCATACAAGCAAATAAATGTTTTGAATTTTTAGCAGCGACAAAGAAATATTGGTAGAAATACTTTGTCGCTGGGAGCTTTTGAAAGTGCTGTAATATACCAGTAATTAAGTAGCGACGAAGTTGTTGTAGGCATCGCTACTCATTCGAGTGAACTAATTCCATGTTTACAATCGCAATCCCTTATTGCCCAAACTTAAAGGACTTCAAGCACCCAAAAATTTGAATCTAAGTTAAATTTACTACAACTTGTGGGAGAGAGGAGCAGCCAATGGCTACTCCTCTCTCTCATGTTTTTAAATGATTATTATTCTATTTATTGCTGATTTTGTTTTTTGGAAGTCCCTTAGGACTCCAATTGACCCAATGTCTGCGTAACCGTGACTTTAATTGATGGGTTAGTATTGGTGCACTCGGCGTTTCACTACTCAATGAATTACAGCATATTTCAGGTAAATGAAGTACACGGGTAGGGGCACAACATGTTGTGCCCCTACGATTATCTGTACCTCACCAAGTTGCAATCTGCTGTATGTGTAACTGAACATGTGCAATTTGACTAGAACAGTTGTAAATACTGTGACTGTACCAGTCAAAATTGGACAAATCTGTACCTTCTCATTGCTATTTTTCCAAGCGAATCTAGAAAGTATCTGATGCTCGATTGAGCCAAGGGAACTTTTCTATGAAAATAGTTGATAAATGCTTGCGACTAAAATCAAAACTTCAAGAATCTTGGCATAGCTTAATTACATTAATGGCAAGCAGTTCTCAGTTGCAAGTTTGGCAAAATCACCTTACCAATGGGGATTGTTCTTGGCACGCCTATGACCCGATGACAGGACGTTCTGCTTGTTTTGGCTCTGAAGCTGAAATGCGAATATGGATTGAAACTCAGTACTATACCAAGTAAGTCAGCATGATCCGAAATATTAATCCAGAAACACTGGGACTCGGTTGTGGCTTTTTGGGTGTGTTGGGATTTAGCCTTACCTTACCAGCAACTCGTACTGCCGTTGCTGACTTCGATCCGACTTTTGTTGGGCTGGGACGTGCAGTAGTTGCTGGTGTTCTAGCAATGATTGTTTTGTGGATAACTCGTCAGCCTTTACCACTAAGCAAACACTGGGGGAGCTTAGTAATTATTACAGCCGGAGTAGTTTTGGGGTTTCCATTACTATCAGCTTGGGCAATGCAGCAACTACCAGCAACAGATGGTGCAGTAATTATAGGGCTTGTTCCTTTGGTAACTGCCATTGCTGCCACACTCAAAGGTATAGAGCCTCCTTCCCGAAAGTTTTGGTTCGCTAGTCTTTTCGGTAGTACGACCGCAAAGCCTTGCCTTTTGCAGACGCGCGGCGGACACCTTGGACAAACACCAACCGCCAGAAACCTGAGGGTTTTTGGCGGTTGGTGCGGTTAAATGGGATGGCAATGTATGCTTGCGCACTACACAAATGAGTTCAAAAATAAAATAAGATTGCTATATATATTGTCATGACGAAAGAGTATCTGCTTCAATTGGCTCTATAGATAGAGAAATATCCTGAGCAAAGCTGGTATATTTACAAGTTTTAGTAGTAACATTTTTTGAATAGAATTAAGAGATTAACCTGGTATTTTTACAAGCCTTGGCAGTATGAATATGGAATTTTTTAACAGGATTCCTTTGATGCCTTTAGTATTACTCTTATTGGCTTACATTCTCCTGGGATGGTATCTTGCTGCTAATCATATTATTTGGTTAGTAGGAGCTTTTGTTGTTGCTATGGTTATAGCTATAGTACGAAAGAGCTTTTCTTGGTTCGAGCGTTTAGTTGAGTTTGGCTCGAAAACTTTAGTTGTCATCTTGTTTTTAAGTATATCAATTGCTTTGGTAGCAACTTGGTCGATATTATTAAGGCTCTTCATTATCCCCTTAGCCACTACGCTTTTAGCTGATTTGGAAATGCGCTTTTCTGGCTGCAATAAACTAGATTCATTTTTGATTATAACTCTTCTAGCTGTATTGGGTTTGGTGGTAGGTGAAGTAATAGATATTTTACTTTTCCCCAGTAGCAGATACTAAAGAATTAGGAATAAAAAGCTGATACATTATTTATTAATTAACAGTGCACAGATGTGCATGCATACTTCATCAAAACTATGGAGCGATCGCTGTCTATAGTACAGCAGGGTGTAAATAAAGCATCCATTTTAAATCAATGAAACGTTTGCGGTATAAAAATTACGCATAGCAGTATCAGTTTTTTAATCAAACAACGCATGATTATCCCTTTTGAGTCAATCATTCTTTAGATGACTATAAATCTCACTAGTGGAAGACGTTTTACCAATTCAGATTTTTTACCCTATTTTCAGAATGATGTTGTCTAGTAAGAGAATTTAGAGCGATTGCAGGGAGGCTAATCTTAATGTTACCAGATGAATATAACTTGCTGCTGACTGTCACTTTCTCATCACATTTGTTGTTAACCATAGAAGCACAGGTAAAACAGTGATTTAAGGTCTTATTGAATCGTGAGTTCCAAAATCTGGAGTACATAGATGATTCCTCTGTTGAACAAAGACTGTAAAACAAAGCCAAAAGTCCCAACTCAACACTAATAAGGAAGTAACGTGAGTAGACGTAAAAACTTCAATTTGCTCGATCGGACAACATCAACTGAAGTAGCAACACCCAAACCATCCCTGACATTATCAGACGCAGTGGCTCTAATTGTCGGTATTGTCATCGGAGCGGGAATTTTTGAAACCCCGGCTTTAGTGGCCAGTCAAGCAGGTAGCGATATTGCTGTACTGCTTTTTTGGCTAATGGGTGGTGTGCTATCTCTGGTAGGAGCGCTGTGCTATGCAGAGTTGGCCACTGTCTATCCCGACGTTGGTGGTGTCTACTATTATTTGAAACGTGCATTCGGGCGGGGAGTCGCCTTTTTATTTGCCTGGGCGCGGATGACAGTGATTCAAACTGGTTCCATTGCTCTATTGGCATTTGTTTTTGGCGATTATGTTTCTCAGATATGGCGGCTAGGAACGTTTTCGTCTTCTATATATGCAGCCATAGCGATCGCACTATTAACTGCTTTGAACATCATCGGTTTGCAACAGAGTAAGTGGACACAAAACTTGCTAAGTGCTGCGAAAGTTCTAGGTTTGTTGCTGGTAGTAATTATTGGGCTTACCGCCATTCCTAATTCTGCCACCCCTGTAGAATCTGCATCATCGGGAACCTGGGGACTGGCAATGGTGTTTGTGTTGCTATCTTATGGTGGCTGGAATGAGGCGGCTTACATCTGTGCAGAAATTCAAGATGGACGACGTAATATTGTGCGATCGCTAATGTGGAGTATTGGTATTATCACTGCCATTTATCTGCTAATCAATCTGGCTTACCTGCGGGGACTAGGATTAGCAAACATGGCACAGTCAGAAGCAGTAGCCGCAGATTTAATGCGCTCTCTTTGGGGTGAACCAGGAGCTTTGTTTATCAGTGTGCTGATTGCGATCGCTACTTTGGGAGCAACCAACGCCACAATCTTTACTGGAGCGCGTACCAATTACGCACTGGGACAGGATTTTTCGCTATTTGGTTTTATGGGACGCTGGCAACAACGTCCGAGCAGTCCTACCTATGCCTTATTCTTGCAAGCAGCGATCGCCTTAGCACTGGTTTTTTTAGGCACGCTCACCCGCAAAGGATTTCAAACAATGGTGGATTACACTGCCCCAATATTTTGGTTCTTCTTCCTGCTTTCCGGCATATCGCTGCTGGTATTGCGCATCCGCGAACCCCACATAGTTCGCCCTTTCCGTGTGCCATTTTATCCTTTTACTCCATTACTGTTTTGCGCCGTCTGCGCTTACTTGCTGTATTCCAGCTTGGTTTATACAGGTGTAGGAGCGATCGCAGGTGTTTTAGTGGTGGCAGCAGGTATTCCCCTATTGTTCTGGAATAATTACCGTCAAGGTAGGACGTGAGATGAGTGAGCAGGGGAGCAGGGGAGCATAGGAGAAATAGCAGTAAGTCTTTCACCTCCGCCTCTTCCAATGCCCCCATCTCCAATATCCAATAACTATTGACAAAGGAGAAAATTCATGAACTTCAAAAAAATTCTGTTTTTACTGGTTACAGGCGTTAGTATTACCAGTTTAGGAATTGCTGGATGTACGCTGCAACAACAAGATTTGGAAGCCGAGACACAACAGCCTTCTACTTTAACAGGTCAGACAGAAACCGAAACACCATCGGCGACAACTCCCACAACTCAAGTCCAAGAACGTCCTGGAGATGTTCCTTATGTACCTACACCACAGCCAGTGGTAGATGCAATGTTACAAGTGGCAAAAGTGGGTAAAAATGATGTGTTGTATGACCTTGGTAGTGGTGATGGCAGAATTGTTAATACTGCGGCACAAAAGTTTGGTACGCGCGGCATCGGTATAGATATTGACCCCGATCGCATCAAAGAAGCGAATGATAATGCCCAAAAGGCAGGAGTAAGCGATCGCGTTAAGTTTATCCAACAAGATTTGTTCAACACTGATTTTAGTGAAGCAACAGTAGTTACACTTTATTTACTGCCAGAGATCAACGTCAAACTCCGCCCCAAGCTATTGAAAGAACTGAAACCTGGGACTCGCATTGTCTCCCACGCCTTCGATATGGGCGATTGGAAACCACAGCAGACTCTCAATGTAGAGGGCAAAACTATTTACTATTGGGTAGTTCCTGAACAAGTGCCAGCGAATTTGCGATAGGGATTAATAGCAATTTGTAATTCGCAATTACGTTTTGTGACGGGGATTTAGATTTAAGCTTCAATTCGGGCTGCTTGATAGAATAAACCCCAAACTTTGTTAATATCAATTCGCAATTAAGAGGCGTCAGATTCAAGTTAAGGTTCCATTTCTTGAATCTGTAGCCTGATTTTTGAGAATTGTTTTCAGAAATTCAAAATTATCGAATACTTATTTTTTAACTTAAAATTCCCTCCAATGGGGGTTGACAGTCCCAGCCTTAAATATGGAAAAGAGTAATCTAAAATCCAAAATTGTTTGACTGGTGCAAATTCAAATCAAGCAGCTTAGGGAGGAAATATGATAGGCTTAAAAGGAAAGAATGCTTTAATTACAGGTGCAACTTCAGGTATAGGTCAGGCGATCGCTATCAGACTCGCTCAAGAAGGGTGCAACATCGCCATCAATTACCGCTCATACCCTGATGCCGCGGCAGACACGGAAAAGATGGTATTGCAAAAATCCTGCGGAAATATCGAAAATTGTGGTGTGAAGTCGCTGCTGCTTCAGGGAGATATCTCCCAAGAATCAGACATTATTGAGATGGTTAACACCGTAGTAAAGGAATTTGGCAAGTTTAGATATTCTAGTTAATAATGCTGGCATTCAAACAGAAAGTCCATCCCACGAAGTTACCACAGCAGACTTTGATCGGGTAATTGCAGTCAATCTCCGGGGTGCTTATCTCTGCGCCCGTGAAACTATTAAACACCTCCTGTCTGTTAATTGTCCAGGAGCGATTATTAATATTTCCAGCGTTCACGAAATTATTCCGCGACCGATGTATATCAGTTATTCCATTAGCAAAAGCGGGATGGAAAACCTCACCAAAACTTTAGCTTTGGAATATGCAAGCCTTGGTATTCGTGTCAATGCCATTGGCCTTGGAGCAACAATCACGCCAATGAATCAAGCCTGGATAGACGATCCTGAAAAAAAGGCGATTGTGGAAAGTCACATCCCAATGGGGCGTGCTGGCACCTGTGAGGAGATGGCAGCCGTAGTAGCTTTTTTAGCTTCGAATGAAGCTGCCTACATCACCGGACAAACGCTATTTGTACATGGTGGATTGACTCTATATGCTGCTGACTTCCGGGAATCTTGGTCAGCTTGAGGTTAGGCTGGCGTACTTTCCACAATTAAGCCGATACATACCATTAGTGGAATTAAACGCCCATGACTAGCGCGATCGATAAGAACAGTCAGATGGAAGCAGAAGCTTGGGAATTATTGGAAGATTCCGTAATTTATTACCAGGGAAAACCCATTGGGACTGTAGCCGCCAAAGATGCGGAGGCAGATGCACTCAATTATGACCAGTGCTTCCTCCGCGATTTTGTCCCTTCTGCCTTGGTGTTTCTCATGTATGGGAAAGCAGAGATTGTGCGTAATTTCCTAGTAGAAACACTGAAATTACAAAGTCATGAAAAGCAGATAGACTGCTTTGAACCAGGAGCGGGATTAATGCCTGCCAGTTTCAAAGTACATTCTAATGGGAATGAGGAATTTTTGGTCGCTGATTTTGGTGAACTAGCGATCGCTCGTGTTCCCCCGATTGATTCTTGTATGTGGTGGATTCTCTTGCTACGAGCTTATGAAAAAACTACAGGCGATTTATCCCTGGCGCGTCAACCAGATTTTCAAGCCGGAATCAAACTAATTTTGGATCTTTGCTTGGTACATCGCTTTTCCATGTACCCAACAATGTTAGTTCCTGATGGCGCGTTTATGATTGACCGTCGCATGGGAGTTTACGAACATCCTTTAGAAATTCAGGTGTTATTCTACGCGTCTTTGAGAGCTGCTGGTGAATTGCTGTTACCAGATGGGGATGGCGATGTTTACCTCGGCAAAGTCAATAGGCGATTGGGATCTTTGAAATATCATATCCGCAACTATTACTGGCTAGACCTGAAACGATTGGGGGAAATCTATCGTTACAAGGATAACGAATTTGGTAAAGAAATTGTTAATAAATTCAACATCAACTCAGAATCAATCCCTAATTGGTTGACCGAGTGGTTGCCCGAAACGGGAGGATATTTAGCAGGAAATCTGGGGCCGGGACGGATAGATTTTCGCTTTTTTGCTCTGGGAAATCTGATGGCAATTTTAACTTCCTTAGCCGGCGAAAAAGAATCTCAAAGCATTATGAATTTATTCGCCCAACGTTGGCAAGACTTAATCGGCTATATGCCTGTTAAAATTTGCTTTCCCGCTTTGGAAGGTTTAGAGTGGAGGATTGTTACAGGATGTGACTCTAAAAACAGGGCTTGGTCTTATCACAACGGCGGTAACTGGCCGGTTTTACTATGGTTATTTACCGCTGCGGCACTGAAAGCAGGTCGAACAGAACTTGCCCAAGCAGCGATCGCTATTGCCGAAAGGCGTTTATTTAGAGATAAATTCCCGGAATACTACGATGGCAATAATGGTCGTTTAATTGGCAAAGAAGCCCGAATTTATCAAACTTGGAGCATTGCCGGATTGCTAGCTGCTAAAAGGCTTGTAGAAAATCCAGAGCACTTAGAATTAATTAGTTTTGCAGAGGGTCTTGAAGTCCCAGGCTGTAGCATTTAGGTAGATTGTAGAGACGGCGATTCATCGCGTCTCTTGCCTGAACCGAACAGTATTGGGTAGTGAATACCTGGCAAAGTTTGACCCAAAAAATGA
Organism: Nostoc sp.; assembly: GCF_036917355.1. GTDB lineage: Bacteria > Cyanobacteriota > Cyanobacteriia > Cyanobacteriales > Nostocaceae > Nostoc. Next base: position 35,100 of record NZ_JBALDP010000057.1, on the reverse strand, counting down.
TTTAGTGGTGTAATTATACAGGGTGTTTCTACTAACTAGTACAGCGGACGCGTAAATCCAGCTACCATCTCAATTCACCAGACAATAGACAGACAAGTTGTTTTGAGTAACTGGTTAAAGGTAGACAAACTTTCGGCTGTACTAGCTATACTGACATAACATTACAAGCTGCCAAACTTTTGGTAAGTATAAGTTAGTAAATAGTATATTTGTACCATAAAAATCCCGATCAAAAGGTTCCAGCGATCGCACAGCCTACTTCTATATGAGAATTTACACCAACTAGTTAACCTGCCTCTGAATACCCTTCTCAAATACCCGATAACTGATACACTAGATTGTAAGAGGTATCTGAAGTGTCATACTTAGTAATATCACCAGATAGTCTTTGCATAATTAGCACGTTTTAACGTGTATTAACCATGAAAACTACTTCAGATTTAATTCCAGAATTTGAAAAACTATTCAGACAAAAATTACAACTAAATAATTGTAAACTTAGAAAGAAAAGACAAGAGAATAATTATGAAATTATTACTCCAGCTAAAGACATTTTTTTGATGTATTGGTCTGAATTCCCAGAAGTTAACTTAATATATCAGGCTGTAGGGGTACGCACTCAGCAGACTAGTGTTTATGAACGAGCTATCCGCTCCCACATTAGTTCTAGTTTGAGTAGTATTCAGGAGAATCCTCACTCTGAATCACCATTATTGGTGCAATAGTCGGCGCTCAGATAACACAGACAATATTTACTAAGCTCTCGCCAGTTTTGTTATATAACTGACGAGAGTTGATCCCCAAAGATGTGTTGATCGAGAGATAAAAATGCAATCCGAAAAAAATCAAGATCAGCTAGATTATAAAGCCTTATTAGGCAATGCAAAGCAAGCCTTAAAAGTTGAATATCAAAAATCAGCCGCTTTAGCATCCCAACTGAAAGCCATCAAAACTCAGTTAGAACAAGTTATGGCTGAAAACAAAATTTTGAGAGAAAGTGCCTATGAAGATGTAGTTAAGCACTTTGAAGCGCGTACTCAAGCAGCAGAAGCACTAGCACTAAAAACAGAAGTACGCCAAAAATTCCTGGAAGCCAATGGTTGTAAGGATGATGAGAGCTTCGATGCTCTATGGGATACTATTAAAAATAAGATTCAGATCCAAGACAATGAAGTGAGAATCGTTGCTCAAAATGGTACTCCCAAGTTCACGTTAACAGGCAGCATGATGACTTTGAGAGATTTTATTGAATCCCTCAAACAAGATTCAATCTCTGGAAAATTTTTCTTGAGCTAGAGAGCCAAATTAATGAAAGCCTCTGGCTAAAAGCAAACTAAAGATTGTAGTCAAAAGTTATTTATCTTCGTCTCCGTCTCTTGGCGACCGTTTGATTTGACTTTGTTGAGCATTCCACTCCAAAGCAATGCACTCTTAAATACTTATTAGTTCAGAAAAAAAGGGGAAGGGAAAAGGGAAAGAAAAAACCTTTAACCCTTCCCCTTTTCCATTTTCTCAAAACCCGATTCCGAATCACAAATTCGCAAAACGAGAAGTATTGAATTCACTCCAACATTTCAGATTGCGTACAGTTGTTAACATTGGCGTATATTTTAATCAGCCAATTCAAATTCCAGAGAGATTTAATTATGATACAAGATGATGAAATACTCGACATTGTAGATGAAAATGATTGCGTTATTGGGCAGAAGAAACGTTCGGAAATATATCGCCAAAGACTATGCAATTTTAGAGTTGTAAATGCTTTTGTTATTAATTCATTAGGTCAACTGTGGATACCTCGGCGTTCTGCACACAAAAGTATCTTTCCCCTTTGTCTTGATGTCAGTATGGGGGGTCATGTTGAAACCGGAGAAACCTATGAATATGCTCTACAAGGCGAACTAAAAGAAGAGTTGAACTTAGAGTTAAATATACTTAATGTTCGGCTTTTGGGATATTTAACACCACATCAGTATCAAGTGTCTGCTTTTATGAAGGTTTATGAAATCAAATCAGACTGTAGCCCAGAGTACAATAAAAATGATTTTATTGAAAGTTTTTGGTTATCGCCTGATGATTTAATAAAATGGTTGTATGGCGGTGAGTCTGCAAAAAGTGACTTGCTCAAACTGGTGCAAATATTTTATCAAGATTAAGTACAATTCTTCGTTTGATATTTGTTCAGATTAATTATAAATATAACGAGCCAGATGACACCACAAGACGCACGAAAATACGCACCAGCAACCGAGCGTAACCGCGAATCAATTCTAGAAGTACTTTTACAAGTGTTGCCAGAGAGCGGCACTATTTTAGAAATAGCAAGTGGTACTGGCGAACACGCAGTCTTTTTTGCATCCAGACTCAGAGATTATCTGTGGCTCCCAACCGATGTAAATCCACAATCAAGGGCCAGCATTATTTCATGGACTGAACACAATGTATGTGATAACGTTTATGCACCGCTTGAACTAGATGCAAAAGAACCAGTTTGGGCTGTGGAAAATGGCGGATTTGATTGGCTGAATACGAAGCCAATTGTCGCCATCGTTAACATCAATATGATTCATATTTCACCTTGGTCAGCCTGTCTGGGGTTAATGGCAGGGGCAGGTCGTATCCTAAAAGCAGGAGGTATTCTCTATTTATATGGCCCCTTCAAACAAGGTGGAGAACATACAGCTGCGAGTAATGCAGCTTTTGACGAATATTTACGCACTGAAAACCCAGAGTGGGGTGTGCGTAACTTGGATGATGTCATAGCAGTAGCTAGGGCACAAAATCTGATATTGCAACAGATTTACCAAATGCCAGCTAATAATCTTTCAGTAGTATTTCAACGTTCTACTTAGTGATTGACTTTATTGGGCTAAAAGCCAATACGCTTAAGTTAAGGGTTATTGGTGTAAATAATTGGTCTTTCAAGACGCGATAAATCGCGTCTCTACATTAGGGTTTCGGCAATGTTTGCTTAAATCCTGGGTTATTTGAATGCTATCTGAGTAAGCAAGTCTTTACTTTCTTCTCACCGCCGACTACGAAAACCCTGTTTACCATTAACTTGGTCAAAGAGTACATCGTATTTATCAAACAAAGCGATTCCAGGATTTACAAATATAGCCAGTTCTGATTGTGGCAAGATACTCAAATTCCAGCGATTAAATCCGTCGCGGGTTCCTGGGGTCAAACTGTAATCAAAAATGCCATTAATTCCTACTTTCACAGCATTTGCTGACCCTAATACTCCGGGTTTGAGTTTACCTGCTGTAGAAGCTGACTTGAATTCAGTCAAACCATTAATAGTTCCAGTATCAGCGATCGCTCTGCTATTACACAAATTTTTTGCAGAACTCCCAGCAAGAGTTAAACAAACTTTGTTCAGTCGAGAGTCCCATCTTTTACCGGGTACACCATTAATTTCGGGTTGTGGACTCCAAGAAGCCATTTTGAAACCTGCTTGATTCTCGGCAGTTAAACCGAGAATTAGGCTGCCATTGTTGTTACTACCACCATTGCCAACGACAATAAATCCGTTACTCAGATTGCCTGGTAATTTTCTCAATGGGTTATAGGGAAGTGATTTTTCAAAATAGTTAACGCCGATAATTCCCGAAAATGGTACACCACTCTTTGCCGAACACTTAGGTTTGTCGGCGGTACATTGGCGACTAGTAACAAGCTGTATAGGTACAGGTTCGGCGGTGGGAATCAAACCAAACCGGACATTAGCGTAAACTAATTCTCCTTCCAGGATAGTACCATCACTTAATACTTCCTTGATATTTTGACCTGTTCTTTGGATCGGAGAATTACCTAAAAACTCTTTGGGAACTCTTAGCCCTGCTGACCCTGTATCTAATAAAATACGTTTTGGTTGACCATTTGCGATCGCAACTTCCAAAAAATAGCCGCGAACACGTTGCCCAAGGGAAGGTTTTGGATATAAAGGTAAGCTTATAGTGTTAAAAGTTGGCTGGCGGGGTGTATTTTGCGAAATATCGCGCAACGCTGAATTTGGGAAAAGAGCCGCAAATGCCGACTGGCGTTGCGCTGCTGGTTCAGGGGCAATATCCCAAAGGCTTTCGTAGTAGAAAAAGCCGATACCTAAACCGCGTTGTTGCACTGCTTCTACCTGGGATTTGATTTGTGGTATAGAAACTGGGCGATTTCGTAACCCCGCCATAATCCCGATACCAGTTGGGATGATTTGTTGGGTTTCTAAAATTTCTGGGCGGGTAATTTGAGCGATAAAACTTTCCAAATCATTACGGTACACCTGCATAACCAACTCATCGACAATACCCAACCGTACCCAGTTGAGCCAATCTTGCAGTTGCATTTTATAGGCGAAATTATAATAATTAGGAGCAACTGAAAAAATAGCATTTGATTTTCTGGCTTTCACTGTTTGGTAAAGGTCTACCATGAAGGCAGTAATTTTATCTGCCCGCCATTTTATCCATGCTTGGGCTTGGGGATTGGGTGGTGGAGGATTCCCAGTTTCTTGAGTATATAGACTAATCGTGTACTTATCGTAACCAAAATCTACAGGTAAACTCATGTGGTCGTCAAATTGAACGCCATCAGCATCGTATTTAGCTATCACTTCCACAACAAGTTCCCTGATAAAGTTTTGCACTTCGGGGTGAAAGGGATTCAACCACGCTACTTCACCCGCAGCGCTAATTGAAGTTTGAGTGCCATCCCCTTTTTGTGTTAACCAATCTGGATGCTGCGATGCGAGTTCCGAAGTTAGAGGAACCATAAAACCAAATTCAAACCAGGGTATTGCTAGTAACCCTTGGCTGCGGGCTTGAGTGATAATGTCTGCAATTACATCTTGTCCATCTGCTCCCTTGAAGAAAAAAGGTATCCCCTTTTTCTGCATGATGGCACTGGGGTATTGTGTATAACCATCATTCCAAACTACGGGATAAACAGTATTAAAGTTTAACTGCCGCAGTTGGCTCATGGCTGCTTGCACCTGTGAACGATTTCTAAAAACGCTAAAATCGTTACCACTTAGCCATACTCCCCGAATTTCCTGACGAGGTTGAGGAGGGAGTTGGGCAACGGCAGGGGTAAAGCTGTTTAGTAGCAATACTAGAAAGAATGATATCAGACATAATAATGGCAGCAGACGCTTTTTCAAAAGCCACCAACCTTGATGAATCAAAGTCGATGTCTCTTGACTTGCTACCTGTAGCTTACTTAGACCTAGTAGTACCCGTCTGTGTATAGGTTTAAATAGTAAGTTAGTTAGAGTTGCATTAATTTCTCTACTTTTTTTCCAAAACTGAGTTGTCATTACTTCTGCTTACTAAATGAGGTTAATTGGTTATATTTATTACCATATAAACGTTAAATTACTACATCAGTTTTTATGATGTAGTAATTTAGCTGCAAGATAGTTGACGCAGTTATAAGGTTAGTGGTGCCAAATAGAAATGTTTCAAATTTAAGCTGTAATCGAGATGCTGTAATGAAATTTATTGTAAATCAAGGGGTTTAAGCCCCCTATGTCTAAGTAAAAATATAGTCTTTATTAGTGTTAGAACCAGTAGATACAGAACGTAATTAGACTTCTTGCATAAGTCGGGTAAAGGGTAAGGGTTAAAGGGAAAAGGGATAGAATTAACATTCCCCTTTAACCTTTCCCCCTTTCCCGACCTCTTGCAAAAGGCACTTTTGCAAGAGGTCTATTGATTAGCTTTCAAATCCCAAAGAGTTAGTTGGTTGAATCTGCCAGCAATTGCGAGATGACTTGCTGCTTCCCCAACCAAAGCCAAGGCATTCACCGCAAATCCTACCTGCTGCTTGCGGAATATCTGGCTTGATAACCCATTTAGCGTCCACTGTAAAACTAATCCACTACCATGACCGCTAAATAGCGAGCGAGTCTTTGGTAAACATCAAATCAAATACACGGTCATCTATTTCAGCGCTGAAGGAAGTCTCGGCTTTTCCTGATAGCAGCAAATTAAACCAGACTCAACAGCACTCCCCGATGCATAGTCCTTCCAGTTGCAGCCATTCGGGAATTACAGGCAGCACCTGTAACTCTAATGTTTGGGTATCATTCTGTATTTCAATCTACTTGTCATTTGTGACAGCTTTGGCTTGTAAAAATTTGCGTTTTGTCCAACTAAGCCAAGGGCGTTTTTGCTTCACCTTGAGGCTAAAGCGCGTTATTCCTGCCTCTTTGAGGTCTTTTCTGGGATCACCTCAAATTCAAGACTTGAAATTTGGGATTTGGAGTTTGGGATTGGCTCGTTTCCATTCTCTGACTGCCTGAGAAGACGGATTTTAGATTTAATTGAATCTAGAATCCCAAATATTAAATTTAAGGAAGTTATTGCAAATAATGTAGTGCGATCGCTATCTCAGCAAAAATGCGTAGGCGTAGCCTGCACTTCTCTACGAGACGCTGCGCGAACGGCATGGTTCGACTCCGTTCACCAGCCGCTCAGTGACCATCGTAGACATCGTATGCTATACAAAAGTTTTTGTACTTCTAGATTTTGTACGTTGTATTCGCATCAACATTGGAATATTTCTCATCAACATTGTAATATTTCTCATCAACATTGCAATATTCCTCATCAACATTGCAACGTTCTTCATAAAGATTGCAACGTTCCTCATTTATATTGCAATATTTCTCATCAACATTGAAATGTTTCTCATCAATATTGCAATATTCATCATCAACATTAAAGCAATTGCAAAGAAAAACAGGTAAAAACTGGAAATATAGAGAAATTACTCAGATTGGTTGGAATTTTTTTAACAAATATAATTATCACTAATTTTACTGAACCAAAAAACAGCTTTAGTAAGCCAAAGTAGCTTTAGAAATATCTCTAAGGAATATATTGATGTCTCGTAAAAAACGTACATCCCGTGTTCTCGAAAAAGCTGAGTTAAGATCCGCTGGACTAAAAGCAATTGATTCAAATATGAGTTTTGGTGATGATTGCGATTTGCAAAACTTGAGTCAAGCAATTGAACAGCTAAGAACCATGCTTGATGCTTATAACACTGCTTTAACTGTAATTGATTCTTCTAAAACTAAAATTGATGCGATGGAGAAAACTCTAAGTAATCTTACAGACAAAATGGTGAGAGGGGTTGCTTTTAAATATGGCAAAGATAGCAGCGAATATGAAATGGCGGGTGGGGTTCGCGAGAGTGAACGGATTCGCAAAAGCAGATTGAGTCGCCTGAAAGCTGCTGCTGGAGAAGCATCAGATAAAAATCCTAAAACTACCTAATACAGCCCGGATAAAAGCATAAAACAAAGGGAAAACAATGTTATTACAAGGTATGTAGGCAACAAACAAAGGCACTTGGCTGATTAAAATTATTTTTTATATTACTGCAATTGTTTATGGTAAAGCATAACCTATTGCATTTTTTTATATTTACTAATGCTCTTTGATAAACAACAATTATATACAGCTACTATCATGCATCATCACGCATATTAGATCGGGCATTTTGTAGTCATAACTAATATTTTGTAATACTGAGAGTCTTGCTGCATAGTGTTTTCAACTATTTTACTTGTCTAAATACTGATTAGAGTTTATAGTGATACGGTGTTTTCCGTTCCTTGTCTCGGCAGATTCATAACATGATTTATTCTGGCAAATTACAAAAGTATTTTGCGGGCATTTCTTTGTCTGTAATTTTAGTAGGTGACTTAGTTCTCACACAAAAAACTGCTCCAGTTTTAGCCGAAACCATAAATACATCGATCGGCAATGCTGTGACATTCAGTTGCAATGATAGTGAAGCGACAATCGCAGCTAAAAATGGCCCCAAAGTAGTTAATGGAACAGCAAGAATTTACATTGGTTATCAACAACTATCAAATAACAAAAACCCTGTAACTATCCGCTTTAATAATGGGATAAAAGCATGGTGTCGTAATGATTACGAGACAACAAATGACGATGGTACAGGTTACGGATTGTATTGGAATGGAAATGATGTTTTATATGGCATTTACTCTTCCACAGGCACTCAGACAGGTAATGATTTTCGCCGTTTTGCCAGTGGTCGGTGGTTGCCTAGCTATGGTTATGGAGGTGGGCCAAAAGCCGCAGTTATAGCCCGGATTAATCCAGCTAATGGTCAGGTTGATTATGCCACGTTTTTATCTTCTAAAAAGTCAGATAATGGACAAACTAACTCTTTACTTGTCAATTATCTATCATGGGATGGTGCAAATTTAACTGTGAAAGCTCAGTCATGGTGGACTCCTCGTGGCACTAATACAAATTCCATGAATTGCTCTGGTGTATCACCTTATCAATACACAGCTGCGTTTACAGGCGATTTAAGAACAATGACCTCAGCTTCAGCCAGTACTTGTTGGTAAAAGTAAAAAATTCAGCTATCAAATTAAGGAAACATATTGTTTTCAGTTGTTTAAGAATTGACAAAAATCTGGCGAATCGAATTTACCACCTTAAATCCCCAACTTCTTATGGATTTAAGGTTTTCTTGTTGTTCGCAAATGATTTAAAATTGACTTTGTAGAAACAGCGATTCATCGCGTCTCTTGCCTTAACCGAATTGAAAGTAACGCTTCATTTTGGGACACGAACGAAGTTTTGCGTCGATTCGTGCCCTAGACACAATGCAATAGCTATTGCTCCAGAATTCCCAGAGGTACCAACATGACTGTTATCACTCCTGATAGTCTCATCGTGGAGGAAAGCCCCTCTCACGCCGCGCATAAACCAAATCGTATGCTCTGGATCAGCGAAGCAGGAAGACTTACCCAGTTCGGCGCGTTCATCGAAGTCTTGCAGCCTGGCTCTCGTTCGTCAATCAAACATTGGCATAGTGCTGAGGATGAAATGGTCTATGTCCTCGAAGGCGAGATCGTGCTCATCGAAGGAGACACGGAGACTGTACTACGTCCTGGCGACGCCGCAACTTTTCAAGCAGGAGTGCCGATAGGCCACTTTCTCGAGAATCGTAGCTCCAAGGCAACGCAATGCCTGATAGTCGGCACTCGAGCGGAAGTAGACACAATCACGTATCCTGACCACGATCGGGTTTGTCACCGTGACCGATCGCTGCCAGACGACATTTGGACTAACGGCGCGGGAGAACCTGCCTCGAGTCCCTACTAGAAATGATTGCTGGATGCTTTTTGTACGCGCAGCGTGCGGCTGTGTAGAAATGCCCGACGATGTTCTCGCTAGGTGTACTATCAAAGCGTCGCCTAACAAGTTGCTGCACCGGAACGCCACAAGTTGGTCGGTTGAGTTGCCAAGGTTGTCTGCGTCCGGTGAGTTTGGTCGTTAAACACCCAGATTTTGCTGTATCTGCCCCTAATTGTTCCCATTTGGACGCTGAATAATTGTCTCCACCACCCGCCGCTTGGCTTTAGGATCGATACCTACTAAGCGCACATACTCACCGCTATATTCTGCCAGAGTTGATTCCAAATTTGAGATGGCATCAGACTCAGCATCGATGTGGCTATGAACACAAGTTTGCCAAGAACCTGTGCGGAAGCGGCGCTCATCTACGTGTTCAATACTAATTTTGTAACCTTGAGATAATAATTGTCTAATTTGAGCTTGTGTGTCTAGGGTCAAATGTGCACTTGATGCTTCCTGTTTCTGGAATCCATTAGTTTTTACTTCTTTGGTTGCGCCATTTGACGGCTGACTAGTTGGTTTCACAGCAGCAGGTGGTGCTGATTGAGAATTTCTACCTCGATTGAGTCGATTGTAATCATCAACCAAATGGGAACTTTCCACCCGTTTTTGTTCGCCAACGAGGAAGTTTCCAGACTCGATTAAGTGAGACAGCCTGAAATCTGGCTTTTTAAACTCTGGTGGCCCTTTAACGCTGTTAACCACACTCAAGGATATCTGCTCAAAACCTACTTTATGGATGTAGTTGCGGATTTGTTCGTCATAAATGCGCGATCGCAAAGCGCTAAAAAAGTCAATAGACTGATTGACAAAAGTATCAACTAGCTGTTCAACTTCTTTTTGTGACAGTCCATCCGGTTCAAAAATTCCCTTGACAATTCCTACTTTATCGTCTCTATCTGGTTCCCAGTAGAATTTCTCCATCCGTCCATCCCGAATTAACGGTGCATAGAGGGTGGAAAAATCATTACCTGTGACAATAATCGGTACGCGATGTAAAGGTGTGGAATCATAGCTTCCCGGCAACTGCACATCTGTGGGATTATCAGCAATATTCATCAGTGTGGCATTCACCAACTGGGTGTTTACAGTATATTGAGTCCCTTCATCAAAGCGTCCAGCACCAGCATCTAAATCGTTAATCATCAGTACACACATTTTGCCGCGTACTTTGATCAATTCTGCTGTTTCCCGATAGCGCAACCGAATCAACCGTGCTGGATCTCCCGCATCTGGACTTTCTAATTCGCCGCCAGATACGTGAGTTACTTCGATACCCATTTTCTCGAAGACTAATTGACATTGAAATGTTTTACCTTCTCCTTTGCGTCCATGAATACCCAGTATCACGGGAACTCGCACGCCAGGAAGCTTCAGGAAATTTTTGGTGATGTGGACAGCAAGTTTGTCCAAAAAGCGGGGAGCGATGTAGTAACCCATGAGTTTATGTGATGAAAAATTAACACTTCTAAGGTTAATGTTAATTTTTTTTTGGGGATAGCGATCGCTTTTCTTTTAGACAAGCTTGTGCTTGTTCATCTGTTGGGTTGATTAGACATCTCGCAAAAGTGCTTTTTGCACTCTTGGGGAAAAGGGTAAAGGTTAAAGGGAAAGGGGACAATACAGAACCTTTCCCCTTTTCCCCTTCCCCTTTTCCCCCTTTCTACAAGAAGTCTATTGTTGGGTTGATTAGACATCTCGCAAAAGTGCTTTTTGCACTCTTGGGGAAAAGGGTAAAGGTTAAAGGGAAAAGGGACAATACAGAACCTTTCCCCCTTTCCCCTTCCCCTTTTCCCCCTTTCTGCAAGAAGTCTATTGTCTGTTGCCAAAGTTGAACACGCTCCCAAGCATGGACTCGTGAAAACTGCTGTTATTTGGTAGTGCTAAAGATTTGATTACAATATCAAATGACTTTGATAAGCCATTAGAATAATTCCAAAATTACTTAGATTAACCTATTTTTTAGAATAGAGCGTGTTTGAAAACACGCTCTAGTATTGCATATTGCTACAGTTAATGGAAATCGTTTGTATCTACTATGTCTCATTAACTGCAACTCCTTTGAAAGCGGACACCGCCTCTTCTGTTAATGTATATGGGTTATTAGGATCTTCAGAGGATGGAATACCGTGATTTACAAGAGCAGAATTAATCTTACTGTTTAGTACTGAATCAGGAGGCGTTTCGCCACCGCCGTATACACTTTTTAATTCCTCCTCATCTGTTACTTCCTCAATAAACATAACTGGAGCTAGATTTAAAGCGACGTTATCTTGAATTTTGTTTTTAGTCATAAATCACGTCCCAATTAGCATTTTTAACTAATTATTGAATGCATACTTAATGTATCATCTGTAAAAAGCAGAAATCAAGGGTTTATATCTAAAAAACCTGTTTTTATAACTAATTTTGCCACTTTTTGGATTAATCCAATTAGGCAAGGGCTGAGAACGCGATACCTACGGTAAGCTACGCTAACGCACTTGCTAGCAGTCTGCCAGTTGAAAAATGTTCAGCCCAGCGCTGCCGATGGCTTTTCATGTTATGGCAAAAACGATGTAAAAAACCTTGAAAGTCTAGTCTCAACGTTACAATTGGCCCAATACTTTATTTGCACTTGTTGTGGTTTAACATCACTTTTTATTTAATTTTACTTCTGTAATGCTGATGGATACTTATAATATGGGAATTAAAATTTAACTATGGAAACACAACCGATACAAGTAATTGGAGGTGGACTAGCTGGGACAGAAGCAGCTTGGCAAATAGCCCAAGCTGGAGTGCCAGTAATTCTGCATGAAATGCGTCCAAAGCGATTTAGTCCGGCTCATCATACAGAACATTTAGCAGAATTAGTGTGTAGTAATTCCTTTGGGGCAATGGCAAGCGATCGCGCGGCGGGATTATTGCATGAAGAGTTACGCCAACTCGGTTCGATTGTCATCTCAAAAGCTGATGAACACGCCGTACCTGCTGGTGGGGCACTAGCCGTAGACAGGGGACAATTTGGCCAAGATTTAACTGAAACTTTAGCGAGTCATCCTTTAGTTGAATTCCGCCGGGGTGAAGTGTCTGCGATTCCTGAAGGGATTGTGGTTTTAGCAACCGGGCCTTTAACTAGTCCCGATCTAGCAGAAGATTTGCAGCGCTTTACGGGGATGGAATACCTGAGCTTTTTTGATGCAGCTAGCCCGATTATCGTCGGAGAATCGATTAATCGTGACATTGCTTTTATGGCATCACGTTATGACAAAGGTGAAGCCGCTTATCTCAACTGCCCAATGAATAAAGAGCAGTATTTGCATTTTCGGGAAGAACTCTGTAAAGCTGAACAAACAGAACTCAAGGGTTTTGAACGAGAAACGGCGAAATTTTTTGAAGCCTGTTTACCCATAGAAGAACTAGCCCAGCGCGGGGAAGATACCATGCGCTACGGCCCCCTGAAACCAGTGGGATTGTCAGATACTCGCACAGGCGAACGTCCTTATGCTGTGGTGCAGTTACGACAAGAAGATAAAGCTGGTCAGCTGTGGAACATGGTAGGATTTCAAACAAATCTGCGTTGGGGCGAACAAAAGCGAATCTTTCAATTAATTCCAAGTTTGGAAAAAGCAGAGTTTGTCAGGCTGGGAGTAATGCACCGCAACACTTTTATTAATGCTCCCCAATTAATGCATCCTACCTTGCAATTTAAAGAGCGTCCGACATTATTAGCTGCTGGACAATTGATTGGTACTGAAGGTTATACTGCGGCGGCTGCGGGTGGTTGCTTGGCGGGAATTAATGCAGCGCGGTTAGCTTTGGGTAAAGAAGCTTTGGTTTTACCACCAACAACCATGATGGGTGCATTATTAGAATTTATTAGTTCCGCTTCACCGAAGCATTTCCAACCAATGCCGCCTAACTTTGGGATTTTTCCCGATTTAGGAATGAAAATCAAAAGTAAACCAGAGCGTTATGGACGTTACCGCGATCGCTCTTTAGCTGATTTGGCAAACTGGAAAGCTAATCGTAATTAATGAGTGCTGTTAGCGGTAGTGGGGCGTTTAGCCCGTGCTGAGTTTTGTTTAACTCCTTGTCCGCTTGTCCCGCACTCCCCACTCCCTATTCTTTAATAGTGACTAATCCATGTATGCCTAGTCCTGTAATTACACCTCCCAGTAATCCCCAGGTACCATCGGCAAATACGTTGATGCGATGAATGTAGGTGCGATGATAGGCATACTCTAACTGTCTATCATTTACTTTTCCAACCTCTACCAGGTTTTCCACATACTTTTCAGCTTTAATCAGTGCTGCATAATCGAGATTAAACCAATACAACGATACTCCCACCACAGCCAAACCTGGCAAAACCAAGGTAATTAAGAGAATTGCTATACGTGCGTTCATACGTCTCACTCGCTCACATACCTGCTCAATGCTGACACAGATAGAATCTTTGTGTTACAACGTGGCAGACCAATTTGATACATAGTGTTGGAGTGGGTGAATCAGATTTTGGGAATAATCCTCATAGTGTTTGAAAGTATCGTTTTAATTAGGTTCGCACTATGAGAGGGCGATTTCTAGAAAAAAAGCAGATTTATTGCTGTTTATCTATTGTATTTTGCTGTATTTTGTGGATTTGTTTGGCATTAATTCCAGCCGACGCAACATCTACAGGGTCTATTGATACTCTGCGACAACAGCAGCAACAAATGAACCAGCTGCGTCAGGGTGTAGTTGGAGAGCGCGATCGCTTAACAAATCTCCAACAAGAAGCCCAAAAACACCTGACTGGTTTAAAGCAAAATCTGCAAACTACAGATAGCTATCTTCTAGAGAGCGAATCACGATTACAACTTGCTACCCGACGCCTCCAGCAGTTAGAAGCTGATTTAGATGTGGCAGAACGTTCATATCAGGAGCGGCAAATCGCAACAGTAGCACGATTGCGTTATCTTCAGCGATCGCCTGCTTTTGCGGGATGGGCAGTTTTGCTCGAAAGTGAAAATATCAGCGACTTTTTCAGCCGTCGTCATCAGTTGAAGTTAGTGTTTCAAGCAGACCAGAAAATTTTGGTAAAACTCAACACCCAAGCAAACTCAATCGATAAACAAAAAACGGAAGTAGAACAGCAAAAAAACGAAATTGGCTTAATTCGCGAACAACTATTAGCACAAAAAGCCGATTATCAAACCCAGGCACAATCGCAATCAGAATTGATTCAACGCCTGAATAGCGATCGCCTGGCCTTAGAAGCCGCGCAAAATCAGCTAGAAAGAGAATCTAAAAATCTGGAAGTCTTGATTCAACAAAAGGTAGCAGAAGCCCAAGGAAAAACCAACAGCCGGACAAATATCATTATTCGGGGAACTGGTGTAATGGCATATCCTAGCGATGCTTCTACTAGCAGTCCCTTCGGCTGGCGGATTCACCCAATTCTTGGCTATCGTCGCTTTCATGCCGGGTTAGATTTTGCCGCTAGCTATGGCAGTAAAATTCGAGCAGCCGATTCGGGAAGAGTAATTTTTGCTGGGTGGTATGGTGGCTATGGCAGAGCTGTAATTATCGACCACGGTAATGGTATAACTACACTCTACGGTCATACCAGCGAGTTGTATGTTTCTGAGGGACAAGCAGTTGAACGCGGACAAGCGATCGCTGCCGTCGGTTCCACAGGTTTCTCAACTGGCCCCCACCTCCACTTTGAAGTCCGTCGGAATGGTACACCTGTAGACCCAGCTAATTATCTTTAAAGCTGCGAATTCTATCACAGACGTGCTATAATATTGAAGATTAAGGGCGCGTAGCTCAGTGGATAGAGCAACAGATTCCGGTTCTGTGGGTCGGGGGTTCAAATCCCTCCGCGCTCGTTACCTTTACAAGACTGACCACAAAGTCGAGAAGTTATTTTCTCTCATGGGATAAACCTAGTTTAACCTATGAGAGAAAATGGCAACGGCTAGTCTGGAATACAAAAAGTAGTCTACGTATGTGATGATTGATATAACACTATATAGCAATCCTAAATCATTTGTGAAAAGCTAGATCCCCGACTTCTTTGAGAAGTCGGGGATCTGCACACTGAGAATTTTCACAAATTAGATAGGATTACTATACTAGAGATTTTGTTTTCTCATTCAGTCTCTCACCCCTATTACCTACCCCAAAATTGTTTTAAAAAATCAAACAATGGGGCATTTGTTAGAAGGAATTCCTAAAGTATAGGTAGAGGCTAAATCTTCCCAATTAGCAGCAGATGGGTTTGATGCAACTAGGATTTTTGTGGAGCGCAATTAATTATGACTGCTTTAACCTTACAATTACCTTCTAATCTGCAATTTACTGATGAGGAATTTGCACAAATTGTAGCCGTGAATAAAGAATTACGACTAGAGTTAACTGCTGACGGGGAATTAATTATCATGTCACCGACTGGCGGAGAAACGGGAAACCGTAATTTTGATTTATTAGGTCAGATATGGTTTTGGAGCAATCAAAATAATTTGGGAAAAGCTTTTGATTCTTCTACTGGGTTTAAATTACCAAATAGGGCAACTCGTTCACCTGATGCTTCTTGGGTAAAGATAGAAAGATGGGATGCTCTTACCCTAGAAAAAAGAAAGAAATTTCTCCCTTTGTGTCCTGATTTTGCAGTGGAATTAGTTTCTGAAACTGATGATGTGGAAGATACTAAAGCCAAAATGGAGGAATACTTAGCAAATGGTTTACAACTGGGTTGGTTAATTAATCCTAAAGATAAACAAGTAATAATTTATCGCTTAAATCTTGCACCGGAAGTTTTACAATCTCCCACAAGTTTATCGGGTGAAGATGTTCTCGCTGGTTTGGTTTTAAATTTACAGCAGATTTTTGCATAAATGTGATTTATCCACCAGATTCGACACTGCCGCAAGTGCTGAGTGTAAGAACTTTAGAAAAGTGAGAGTCTCAAAAAAATCAAAGAACTTAAAGCTTATATGGTTTTTCAGTACACTAACGCATTTGTCACCATAGCATCGGTTAATTTTGAGATGTTAGTGAATTTCTATACCAAATTGCTAGAGCAAAAGCCAGTTCCCTTGGTTCCGAACGTCTATGCTGAGTTTAATTTAGTTAGTATGCAATTAGGTATTTTTAAACCAAAGAACACAAACGAATCGGAATTTGAAGCGATTGCCAAAAGTAAGATAAGTTTGTGTTTAGAGGTGAGTAACTTAGAAGATGCGATCGCTTACCTAACTGCTTTGGGCTATCCTCCACCAGGAGACATTTCCATTGCTTCCCACGGCAGAGAAATATATGCTTATGATCCTGATGGCAATCGTCTGATTTTACATCAAGCTGCTAGAGGGAGTCATTAGTCATTTGTCATTGGTCATTTGCAAAGGGCAAAGGACAAATAACAAAGGACAAATAACAAAGAACAAATAACAAAGGACAAATAACAAAGGACAAATGGCTATAACTCAAAACTATAGATTAAACCTGATTCAATGGTATCCAGGTCATATTGCGAAAGCTGAAAGGAAGCTAAAAGAACAGCTGAAGCGCGTAGATGTGGTGTTTGAGGTACGAGATGCTCGGATTCCCTTAGCGACTCACCATCCCCAAATAGGTGAGTGGGTAGAAGGTAAGGCACGAGTATTGATACTTAACCGAGTAGATATGATTACACCACAAATGCGATCGCTATGGATCGATTGGTTTAAACGTCAAGGAGAAGTCCCCTATTTTACCAACGCTCAACATGGTAAAGGTATAGCAGAAGTAGCGCGGGCAGCGCAAGCCGCTGGGGTAGAACTCAATCAAAGAAGAAGCGATCGCGGGATGTTACCCCGTCCAGTGCGGGCTGTGGTGATTGGTTTTCCCAATGTCGGTAAATCAGCTTTAATTAACCGCCTGTTAGGAAAGCGAGTCGTGGAAAGTGCAGCCCGTCCTGGGGTAACTCGCCAACTACGCTGGGTGCGAATTTCCGAACATTTAGAATTGCTAGATGCTCCTGGTGTCATTCCTCTAAGATTAGAAGACCAAGATGCAGCCTTGAAATTAGCTATTTGTGATGATATCGGTGAAGCATCTTACGATAACCAGCTAGTAGCAGCAGCCTTAGTGGATTTACTCAACTATTTAGAAACTGTAGCAGGAGATTTATTACCAAAAAAACCATTACAGTCTCGCTACCAACTCGATTCAACATCAGACACCGGAGATACCTATTTACATGCTTTAGCAGACCATCGTTACAAAGGTGATGTAGAGCGAGCAGCAAGGCAACTTTTAACAGATTTTCGCAAGGGGTTGTTGGGTGAAATGAGTTTAGAATTGCCACCCAATTAAATCTAAATTCAAATAGTAAAAATTAGGAAACCTGTTTGATTTTTAACAGGACTTATGCAACTATCATAAGCAATGGCGCCGCTATACCGTCCTGCGCGCCAAACAACTAGGCGATAAATATGGTAACGTCTTGACTTTTAATTACGGAGCTAAATAATTTGACAACATAATACCAATTCAATTAATGATTGCAACACATCCTTGGGTAAAGACGCGATGAATCGCGTCTCTACAAATTGTCTATTTGTCGCATTCTTTTTTCCAATTGGTATAAAATGCTTGATTTGATGAATTGTTTGACCAGTTTTATCAGCTAAATCTTTGAGCTTAAACTAGACTAAAATAGCACAGTCAATATGATTTCTTGGAGTGGCACATAGTTACTGAAAAATGCGATCGCGCTAGATACCGGAGCCACTTTAAACGGTCTAGTACTACACAAACAACAGCGACTCAGTAGGTAGACATAATTAAACATAAAATAAACTCCTAGTTTGTAGTGAGCGATTTATCTCTCAGAGCAAGGATTATCAGGACTAAAGTCCTTACTACAAACTTTAAATTTATTTATGCCTAGATACTTAACGGTTTATGAAAAATGGAGATTTGCTAATAAAAGTACTCGCGGCTTGAGCATTACAGCATTATTTTCTGGGATAAGCGGTACTGGTAAAACTATGTCTGCACAAGTTCTTGCCACTCACCAACTAAATTAATACTTCTTTGCTGTTGCTTCATGCCTTTCTTTGTCAGATCAAAAACTCTTTGAGGGAGTTCTGATGCTACTTGGGTAAATCATCAAAAAGCGATGGACGTATCTACATGAAGGTGTTTGCATTCCTACTCTTTGCCTCCAGTGCCCTATACCCAATGTAACTTTTTTAATGCTTGTTAACCAATATATGGTAGTGGGAATTATAACACTAGTATAAAGAGATTTTCGTAAAAATTTATGAGCGCAAAAGTTGATGGAACTTTAAGGATTGCTGGCTACCAGATCGTCGAGCAACTTTATTCAGGTTCTCGTACTCAAGTGTATCGGGCAATTCGAGAATGCGATCGCCTACCAGTTGTCATCAAGCTCTTAAAACGAGAATACCCAACTTTTACCGAATTAGTCCAGTTTCGCAACCAATATGCGATCGCTAAAAACCTAAATATTCCCGGCATTATCAAACCCTACAGCCTGGAAGCCCATCACAATGGCTATGCCCTAGTCATGGAAGACTTTGGTGGTGTTTCTTTGCGGCAATTTACTCAAGGAAAAACACTGACATTAGAGCAATTTTTACCCATTGCTCTGCAACTACTAGAAATTTTACACCAGTTACATCAACAGCGCGTCATTCACAAAGACATCAAGCCAACCAACATCCTGATTCACCCTGACACGAAACAAATCAAGCTGATTGACTTTAGTATTGCCTCGCTCTTACCACGAGAAACCCAGGAAATCCAGAGCCTCAATGGATTGGAGGGAACGCTAGCCTATCTGTCGCCAGAGCAAACCGGACGGATGAACAGAGGCATTGACTACCGCAGTGACTTTTATTCCTTAGGTGTGACTTTCTTTGAATTACTGAGTGGAAAACTGCCCTTTGAGTCCCATGAACCAATGGAGTTGGTGCATTACCACATTGCGAAACTTCCACCCTGCCTGTGTGATTTCAACCCCAAATTGCCCTTGATGCTGGGCGAAATTATCCGCAAACTGATGGCGAAGAATGCCGAAGACCGCTATCAAAGTGCGCTAGGACTTAAACATGACCTTGTTACCTGCTTAGAACAGTGGCGAGAAACAGGCAAACACACCTGGTTTGATTTAGGACAGCGCGATATCAGCGATCGCTTTCTCATACCCGAAAAACTCTACGGGCGGGAATCGGAGGTAAAGACACTATTAGAAGCATTTGGTTATGTGGCCAATGGTGGCTCTCAACTGATGCTAGTGGCAGGTTTCTCTGGTATTGGCAAAACCGCGATCGTCAATGAAGTGCATAAACCGATTGTGCGCTGGAACGGCTACTTCATCAAGGGCAAATACGACCAGTTCAACCGTAACATTCCTCTGTCTGCTTTTGTACAAGCCTTTCGCGACCTAATCGGACAGCTGCTTAGTGAAAGCGATACTCAGCTAAAGCAGTGGCAAAGTAAAATTTTAACGGCAGTTGGAGAGAACGGACAACTTCTGATCGAGGTAATTCCTGAACTAGAGCAGCTGATTGGCAAACAGTCTGCCATCGCTGAACTATCAGGCGGTGCGGCACAAAACCGTTTCAATATGCTGTTCCAACAGTTTATTCAGGTATTCACAACCAGAGAGCATCCGTTAGTAATATTTCTGGATGATTTGCAGTGGGCAGATTCGGCATCGCTGAATTTGCTGAAATTGTTAATGTCTCAAAGCGATTGCGGCTATCTATTCATTATTGGTGCATACCGGGATAACGAGGTGTTTGCGGCTCATCCACTCATGTTAGCGGTAGATGAAATTGAAAAGTCATTCTCCTGCGTCAACACCTTGAGTCTAGCTCCCTTAAGTCAAGCAGATGTCAACCATTTAATCGCCGATTCGCTCAGTTGTGCAACTGAAAAAGCATTACCGTTAACAGAGTTAGTTTATCAAAAAGCCAAAGGCAATCCTTTTTTCACAACTCAGTTTTTGAAAGCGCTACATGAGGATGGGCTGATTAGCTTTGATTGGGAGGTTGGTTTTTGGCAGTGTAATGTAGCGCAAGTGCGATCGCTTGCTCTCACTGATGATGTGGTGGAATTTATGGCACAACAACTTCAAAAATTGCCCGACATCACTCAAAATGTTCTAAAACTAGCAGCCTGTATCGGCAATCAGTTCGATTTGGCGACGTTAGCGATCGTTTATGAAAAGTCGCAGACAGAAACCGCTTCAGACTTGTGGAGAGCATTGCAAGAAGGATTTATCATTCCTACCAATGAAATTTACAAGTTTTATCAGGATTCCTCATTGGTGATTGGTCATTTGCAAATGACAAGTGACAAAGCGCAAAGTCTGAGCGGAGGTTTCCTCCGATCAGAACTTTGTAAGAGAGGACAAATGACGGTTTACAAATTCTTGCACGATCGCGTCCAGCAAGCTGCTTATTTCCTGATTCCAGGCGAACAAAAACAGATCGCCCACCTAAAAATTGGGCAACTATTACTGACTCATACGCCTGTTGCCAAACAAGACGAAAAATTATTTGAAATCCTTAACCAACTTAATATCGGCAAATCCCTAATTGTCGATTTATCTGAGCAAATAGAACTCGCCCAACTCAATCTGAAAGCTGGACAAAAAGCCAGAGCCGCAACTGCCTATACAGCCGCATTTGAGTATTGCACTACGGGCATTGCCTTGTTAGCTGAGGATATGTGGCAAACGCAGTATGAGTTAACCTTAGCCCTCTACGAAGCTGCCACTGAAGCCGCTTACCTGAGCGGCAACTTTGAGCAGATGACACAATTGGCGGCAATCATTACAGAACACTCTAGAAACTTGTTGGATACGATCAAGGTCTATGAAGTTCAAATTCAGGCAGCTCAAGCCCAACATCAATTTATAGAAGCAGTAGAGATTGCCCTCAAGAGTGTGGAGCGTTTAGGAAACAGCCTGACAAAGCAACCCAGTCAATCAGATATTGCCAAAGCATTCGAGACGACTAAATCCATTTTGGCTGGAAGGCAACCGCTGGATTTAATCAATTTGCCCCAAATGACAGATCCTAACAAGTTAGCAGTTGTACGGATTCTTGCCACTGTCTCTGCTGCTGCCTTTGTTGTCACTCCAGCGCTGTTACCGTTTATTGTCCTCGAACAGGTCAATTTATCCGTTCAATATGGCAATAGTTCATTTTCGGCAATTGGCTATGGCTACTATGGAATGATACTTTGTGGGATGACAGGAGAGATTTACTCTGGCTATGAGTTTGCACAACTAGCACACTTGTTGCTGGAACATTTCAATGCCAAAGAACTGAAGTCCAGAGTCTATGTCGGAATATACTGTTGCGTGTGGCATTGGAAAGAGCCGCTCAAGAACTCCTTACCGTATCTTAGGGAAGGCTACGAAGTTGGATTGGAAACGGGAGATTTAGAATCGGCTGCTATTTGCGGATTCATTTACATCTCATACTGTTGGTTTTTGGGCAAAGAATTAAGCGATCTTAGCCGAGAGAGTGCTGCTTTCCGAGATCAGCTCAAGCAGCTTAACCAAGAAGGTCTTACCAGTCATCTGACCGTTTTTCAGCAACCAATTTTGAATATGCTTGGCGATTCTGCTGAACCTTGGCAGCTGACTGGAAATGCCTTTAATCGAGAGGAAATTGTGCCAGCCCTCCAGCGATCGGGCGATCAGACTGCGCTGTATTATTTCTATACCAACCAACTTGCTCTGTGTTACATGTTTGGCAAGTTTGAGTTGGCGATAGAAGCCGCGATCGCTGCTGAAAACTATATAGGTGGTGCTACAGGCTTATTCATAGTTCCGCTCTGCTACACCTATGATTCTTTAGCCAATCTGGCAATCTATTCTCAGGTTTGTGAGGCACAACAGCAACACATTCTGCAACGGGTGGCTAAAAATCAGGAAAAAATGAAAAAGTGGGCTGACCATGCTCTAGAAAATTACCTGCACAAATTTTATTTAGTTGAAGCTGACCGATACAGGGTCTTAGGGCAGAAATCAGAGGCAATAGATTTGTACGATCGCGCCATAACTCTAGCTAAAGAACACGGTTACACCCAAGAAGAAGCACTTGCCAATGAACTGGCAGCTAAATTCTACCTCAATTGGGGCAAAGAGCAGATTGCTCAGTCATATATGACTCAAGCCTACTATGGCTATGCTCGTTGGGGCGCTAAAGCCAAAGTCGCCGACTTGGAACGACGCTATCCCCAACTCCTCGCCCCCATCTTAGAGCAAACCCGTTCTCCCCTCTCAACTAACGACACTATCTTCACATTGGGGAGTGTCACCTCCACCAATTCCGCCACTTCCGATAATAGCAGCGTCTCTGTTGCTTTAGATTTAGCTACCATTCTCAAAGCTTCCCAAACCCTTTCTGGGGAAATCGAACTCGAAAAGCTGCTTTCAGCTTTGCTGCATATTGTCATTGAAAATGCTGGAGCCGATAAATGTGTATTCATGCTTTTGGAGTCAGATCGGTTGCTAGTTCAGGCTTTAGCACAGCTTTCTCTGAGCGGTGTACAGAATCAGACTGCCGTCGATTTTTACTCGATGTTGCTCAACCCACAGCCTGTTGAAGACTCAGTTGATGTGCCAGTTGGCTTAATTAATAATGTCAAACGCAACTTACAACCAGTAGTAATTACTGATGCCACGGTGCATCCGCAACTACTCAATGACCCGTATATTCAGCAACAGCAGCCCAAGAGTATCTTGTGCAGCCCAGTTTTGCATCAGGGTAAATTGCTGGGCGTATTGTACCTAGAAAATAATTTGGCAACCGGAGCCTTTACAAGCGATCGCGTCGAACTGCTGAACTTACTTTGTACCCAAGCCGCAATTTCTTTGGAAAATGCCCGAATTTACCAAAATTCTCAGAACTATGCCCAACAATTGGTACAATCTCTAGCAAAATTGCAGGCTAGTGAAATCCGCTTCCAAAATTTAGCAAATAATATTCCTGGGATGGTATACCAATTCCGTCTAGAGGTAGATGGTTCAACTTCAACACCCTACGTTAGTTCTGGCTGTCTCGACTTGTATGAGTTAGAGCCAGAGTTGGTGATGACAGGGACGCATAGCCTTTACACCATGAATCATCCTGACGATCGCCCGGCTATTGCCCAAGCGATCGCCTACTCTGCCCAAAATCTCACACCCTTTAAGGAAGAATGGCGGATTATCGTGCCTTCAGGAACCGTAAAATGGATTCAATCTGCGGCTCGGCCAGAGCGACAAGTCGATGGGGCAATCGTCTGGGATGGGGTGGTGATTGATATTAGCAATGGCAAACAGGCTGAAGAATCTCTAGCCAAAGAACGAGAGTTTTTGAATGCCATCATTCACAATATTACTGATGGGATTGTTGTTTGTGATGCTAGTGGCAAATTGACTTTATTTAACAAAGCAACTCGTGACTTTCATGGCTTACCAGTAGAATCATTACCAGCAGAACAGTGGACAGAACATTTCGATCTTTATCAACCAGATGGGCACACACCTCTATCAACCACGGAAATTCCTTTGTTTCGCGCCTTGCAAGGGGAAATAGTCGAAAACGCTGAAATGGTAATTGCACCGAAGCATGGTTCTAAGAGAATTTTGTTAGCTAGCGGACAAGCGATCTTCGATTCTTCGGGTAACAAACTCGGTGCAGTCGTTGTGATGCGAGATATTAGCGATCGCAAACAGGCTGAACTTGCCTTGCAGCAAAAATCACTTGATTTACAACAAGCATTGAACGATTTACAAAATGCCCAATTACAAATTGTTCAAAGTGAAAAAATGTCAGCACTGGGCAACTTAGTTGCTGGTGTGGCTCACGAAATGAATAATCCCCTTGGTTTTATTGCTGCCAGTCTCAAGCAAGCTAAACCTACTGTTGCTGATATTGTTGAACACTTAAAGCTTTATCAAGAAAGTTTATCCCACAAAAATGATGAAATTAAAAACCATGCTGAAGAAATTGACTTGGATTATAGCTTAGAAGACTTGCCTAAGATGATTGATGCCATGTCTATGGCGTGCGACAGGCTAAAAAATATCAGCACTAGTTTGAGAACTTTCTCGCGTGCCGATCAAGACTACAAAGTGCCTTTCAATATCCACCAAGGAATCGATAGCACAATTTTAATTTTGAAACATCGTCTGAAGGCCAATGAACAACGTCCTGCTATTGAAGTTGTCACCAGCTACGGTAATTTACCTCAAGTAGAATGTTTTCCTGGACAATTAAATCAGGTATTTATGAATATAATCGCTAATGCGATTGATGCCTTAGATGAGTCTAATATAGGACATAAATTTGAGGAGATTCAAGCCAATATTAACAGGATTGCAATTAAAACTTCGATAGAAAACAATGCTATAAAAATTGCGATAAGTGATAACGGCAAGGGGATAAGCGAACAAGTTAAAAATAAGATATTTGACCATTTATTTACGACAAAATCTGTCGGCAAAGGCACAGGTTTAGGATTAGCGATCGCTCGTCAAATCGTTGAAGAAACCCATCATGGTAAGTTGAGTTGTAACTCCATTTTCGGTGAGGGGACAGAGTTTATCATTGAAATTCCGGTGTAAATATTTTTTCTGTTTATATAGTATTTCCTAAGCAAATGAGGTGTCAGACATAAGTAGGTCGGTGTAAGAATTTGTCATTGGGATCAGGCAGAAGGGAAGATGGTTTTAATCTAGTTTATCTTTCTTCACATAGTTTGGTTTTGTTGTACCAACTTACTTACTTGAAAAGTTGGCTCTTAATATTCTCTTTATTAGACCTCTTACAAAAGTTCTTATTTGCGCCTACCTTGCGAGAAGGTATAAAGGGGGATGCGTGAGACAAAAATTATTTATGCAAGAGGTGTATTGAAAGTTAATGAAGAACTAATTAAGGTTGTATAAACGTGAGTGAATACTCTCACAAATGTTGAGAAATATCGGCGTAATGGATAGAGGTGAGGTTGTTATTTACACTTCATTAAATTAGGAAATGCTATAAATAATTTTCAGATATATGGGAATACTAAATCTAGAAATTCTCTGGATTTAGTTAGCAATATGTTTAGCACTTTAGTCAGTATTCCTGGATATCGCATCAGTGAAGAACTTTACAATGGTTCCAGAACCCTAGTTTATCGAGGGTATCGAGAAATCGATCGAGAACCTGTAGTGATTAAACTGCTGAAAAATCCTTATCCCAGCTTCTGTGAACTGGTGCAGTTTCGCAATCAGTACACCATTGCCAAAAATCTCAACTCACCCCTGATTATTCAAGCCTACAGCCTGGAACCATACCAAAATGGCTATGCATTAGTAATGGAAGACTTCGGAGGAATTTCCTTAAAGAAATGGACTTTTCAAGGGGAAACAGCGCCATCTTTGATAGAGTTTTTAGAGGTGGCGATCGCTCTCTGCAATGCCTTAGATATCCTCTACCGTTCGCGCATTATTCATAAAGATATTAAACCAGCCAATATTTTAATTAATCCCGAAACTAAACAAGTTAAATTAATCGACTTTAGTATTGCATCTTTACTACCACGAGAAACCCAAACTCTCATCAATCCCAATGTGTTAGAAGGAACGCTTGCTTATATTTCTCCAGAACAAACAGGCAGAATGAATCGGGGAATTGACTATCGAACTGACTTTTATTCTTTAGGTGTGAGTTTTTACGAATTACTCACTGGAGAATTACCATTTCAATCAAACGATCCGATGGAGTTGGTACATTCTCATATTGCTAAAATGCCTACAGCATTGGGGAACAGGGAACAGGCTTCTGTCTTGAGCCTCTCTGCCTTGAGATTGTCGATGTGTCACACCGAAGTCCGAATGGGAATAGGGAATAGAAAAGATATTCCCCAGGTGATTTCAGATATCGTCATGAAATTGATGGCGAAAAATGCTGAAGATAGATATCAAAGCGCCTTGGGACTGAAGTTTGATTTAGAAACTTGTTTAAATCAGCTACAAGAAACTTGTCGGATTGAAAGCTTTGAAATTGCGCGCCGGGATGTGTGCGATCGCTTCATCATTCCCGATAAACTCTATGGAAGAGAAACCGAAGTATTAACCCTACTTCAAGCATTTGAGCGAGTCAGCCTTGGGGCAACAGAAATGATGCTGGTAGCTGGGTTTTCGGGAATTGGGAAAACTGCGGTTGTTAACGAAGTTCATAAACCCATTGTGCGACAACGCGGTTATTTTATCAAAGGGAAATTTGACCAATTTCAACGAAATATTCCCTTCAGTGCATTTGTGCAAGCATTCCGAGATTTAATGGAACAATTGTTAACAGAAAATAATGTTCAGCTAGAGCAATGGAAAAACAAAATATTAGATGCGGTTGGAGAAAATGGACAAGTAATTATTGAAGTCATTCCCGAATTATCAAGAATTATTGGGCAACAACCATCTGCAAGAGAGTTATCTGGAACTGCGGCACAAAATAGATTTAATTTATTGTTCCAAAAATTTACCCAAGTCTTTACTAGTAAAGAACATCCATTAGTGATATTTTTAGATGATTTACAATGGGCTGATTCGGCATCGCTGAATTTAATGCAGCTATTAATGGCTGATGCAGGACATCTTCTCGTCATTGGTGCATATCGTGATAACGAAGTTAACCCAGCACATCCATTAATATTGACTTTGGGTGAAATTAAAAAAAATCAAGCAACGATTAATACAATTAATTTAACAGCACTGGATGAAGTGCAAGTTAATCAGTTAGTTGCTGAGACACTTAAATGTAGAGAAAGTTTGGCATGGAATCTTTCTCAACTGGTATATCAAAAAACTCAAGGTAATCCGTTTTTTGCTACTCAGTTTCTCAAAGCATTACATCAAGATCGTCTAATTCAATTTGGTTTTGAGTTAGCCTGTTGGCAATGTGACATTGCACAAGTTACGACTCAAGCGGTTACAGATGATGTTGTTGCTTTTATGGCATTGCAATTAGGAAAACTGCCTCCTTCAACTCAAAATATATTGCAGCTAGCAGCTTGTATTGGCAACCAGTTTGATTTAGAAACTTTGGCAATTGTTTCAGAACAATCGGAAATTGATACGGCTGCTGATTTGTGGAAAGCATTACAAGAAGGATTGATTTTACCGCTCAGTGATGTTTATAAGTTTTATGTCGGGCAAGAAACTCTTGCACATACATCGGAAAATCAAGAGACTGTTACATACAAATTTTTACACGATCGCGTCCAACAAGCTGCCTATTCGCTGATTCCTCACGACCAAAAACAGACGACTCATTACCAAATCGGACAACTGCTTTTACAACAGATTTCCCCAGCAGCAAGAGAAGACCGGATTTTTGAAATAGTCAATCAATTAAATTACGGAACTGCTTTAATTACCAAACAAACAGAACGAGAAGTATTAGCCCAACTCAATCTGATTACTTGTGGCAAAGCCAAAAATGCCACCGCCTATCAAGCGGGTCGTGAATATGCCAGCACTGGATTATCCTTGTTGGGAGAAAGTGCTTGGCAGCAACACTATCAAATGACGCTATCATTCCATGACGATTTGACTGAATTAGCAATGCTGTGCGGTGACTTTGAGGCGATGGAACAGTTGATTGAGACGGTCATCACTCACGCACACTCTTTAATGGAACAGGTCAATGTTTACCGCATTCAAATTCAAGCCAATACCTCTGGGAATAAACTGAGCGAAGCCATTGCGATCGGACAGAAACTCCTGCAACAGCTTGGCGTCACAATTCCAGAAGCCCCCACACCAGAAGATATTCAACAGTCAATCCAAGAGATTACCGAACTGATTGGAGACAGGAAAATTGAAGATTTTGTTCACCTCCCGGTGATGACAGATCCGAACAAACTGGCAATTATCCAGATTGCCAGCAGCATCATACCAGCAGCTTATCTCTGTGGCTCTCCCTTGTTCTCAGTACTGACTTCCTTTTCAATCAAATTATCCCTGCGGTACGGAAACATCTCTGCTTCAGCGTATCACTATGCTTGCTATAGCATGATTGTCTGTAAATTATTGCAAGATGTGGATTTAGCAATCGAGTTTGGTCGGTTGGCCTTGAATGTTGTCTTAAAACTCGATGCTAAAATAACTAAACCTGAAGTATTAGTGACGCTGGCAGGATTTATGCTACACCGTAAATCTCACGTCAAAGAAATGCTACCACTATTGAGCGAGAGCTACACGACTGCCCTAGAAGTTGGAAACCTGCAATTCGCCGGATATAGTGGATACTGTTTCTGCCTCACTTCTTTTTGGTGCGGTCAGCCCCTTGTCACTTTGGAGTCGGATACGCGCACCTACTACAACGGTTTGGTGCAAATAAACCAATTGACGACTGCCAATTACTGCCTGATTTATCTGCAATCTATTTTAAATTTACTAGGTTTTGCGGAGAATCCCACCCTTTTGTCTGGCTCAGACCTGGAAGAGAGGGAACTTTTGCCCTTGCTGCTGTCTGCGAATGACCTGTTTGGGCTGTATAACTTCTATTTATATAAACTGACCCTTTGCTTTTTATTTGGAGAAATTGAGTCAGCAAATCACCATGCCATTGAGGGCAGAAACTATTTAATGACTGCTGGGGGAATGGTCGGCGAACCTGCTTTTTATTTCTATGATTCTTTGATTGCTCTGGCACTATTGAGTCAACCGTCAGGCGAGGTGTCAACAATCTTAGAGCGTGTAGCAGAAAATCAAACCAACTTACAGCATTGGGCGCATCATGCCCCGATGAATCACCAGCATAAAGTTGATTTGGTAGAAGCCGAAAAATGCCGAGTGTTAGGACAGAAAGCCGAAGCTATTGAGCTATATGACAAGGCCATTTCTGGAGCCAAAGCGAACGAATATATCCAAGAAGAGAGCCTTGCTAACGAACTCGCTGCCAAGTTCTACCTCGACTGGGGCAAACAGCGCATTGCCCAGGACTACATGACCGAAGCCTACTATGGCTATGCTCGTTGGGGTGCTAAAGCTAAGGTTGCCCATTTGGAAAGACATTATCCCCAACTCCTCGCCCCCATCCTCCAGCAAACCCGTTCTCTCCTCTCAACTTATGAAACGATCTTTACCTTGGGGAGTGTCACTTCTACCAGTTCTAGCAGTAGTATCTCTGTGGCTTTAGATTTAGCTGCAATTCTCAAAGCTTCTCAAACTATCTCAAGCGAAATTGAATTTGAAAAACTACTTTCATCGTTGCTGCATATTGTCATTGAAAATGCTGGTGCCGATAAGTGTGTATTAATGCTGGCAGAGTCAGGTAATTTATTGATTCGGGCATTAGCAAAGCTGGATGGAAATAGCAAAGTTGATTTTTCGCCCATGCTGACCAATCCACAGCCTGTTGAAGAGTCTATCGATCTACCAGTTAGCTTAATTAATACTGTTAAACGCAGTTTCCAAACTGCTGTGATTATTGATGCCACAGTGCATCCCCAATTAATTTATGACCGCTACATTCAGCAACAGCAGCCTAAGAGTATTCTGTGTAGTCCGATTTTAAATCAGGGTAAATTGCTTGGGGTGTTGTACCTAGAAAACAATTTGGCGACTGGAGCCTTTACGAGCGATCGCGTCGAACTGCTCAACTTGCTCTGCGCTCAAGCCGCAATTTCTTTGGAAAATGCCCGATTGTATCAACAAGCTCAGCAAGCACTAATTGATTTACAACAGGCACAATTACAAATTGTCCAAAGTGAAAAAATGTCTGCACTGGGTAATTTAGTTGCAGGGGTAGCCCATGAAATGAATAATCCTTTGGGCTTTATTGCTGCTAGCCTCAAACAAGCTAAACCCACCGTTGCTGATATTACCGAACACTTAAAGTTATATCAAGAAAGTCTACCAAATAAGAGTGAGCAAATTCTCGATCATGCTGAGACAATCGACTTGGATTATAGCTTAGAAGACTTACCGAAGATGATTGATGCAATGGTTATGGCGTGCGATCGCCTGAAAAATATCAGCACCAGTTTACGAACTTTCTCCCGTGCCGATAAAGATTATAAAGTGCCATTTAATATCGATCAAGGCATCGACAGTACTATTTTAATTTTGAAACATCGTCTCAAAGCTAACGAGCAACGTCCAGCAATTGAAGTGATTACCAACTACGGTGATTTACCTCAAATAGAATGTTTCCCTGGTCAATTAAATCAGGTATTTATGAATATTTTGGCAAATGCCATTGATGCCTTAGATGAGTCAAATACTGGGCGGAATATTGCAGAAATTAAAGCAAATCCCAACTGGATTACAATTACAACTTCAGTAGAAGCTCAAGGGGTGAAAATTAGTATTCTAGATAATGGTAAGGGGATGAGTGAGGAAATCAAAGAAAAGATTTTCGACTATTTATTTACGACAAAAAGTGTGGGTAAAGGTACGGGATTAGGACTGGCGATCGCTCGGCAAATTATTGTCGAAAAACATAGCGGAGCGATCGCAGTGAATTCTCAACCTGGCGACGGAACTGAATTTGTGATTCAGCTACCTTTCTCGGCTTGAAAAAGAAGTCAAAATTCAGTTGGTCACTGAGTTTACGGTGAGCATCTCGACTACTTCGACTGCGCGGTTCCTGAGCGTAGCCGTTCGCGTAGCGTCTCGCAGAGAAGGGCAGTACAAGTCCGCTCGATGGAACCGCAGTCGAACTATGTAGTCAAAGTGACCACCTAAATTCTGCTTCGATAACTTATAAACCTATAATTTATCATATACGTGCCTTTTTCCATTCGTTGAACTCACGTTTCACTAGGTTGCCAATGCTGCATTTATGGAAAAACAGCAACCCTTCTCCCTCAAGCAGATTTCTTCAGAGGATTGGGAAAATACGCCGCAGAATGTGAAGTCTCTGGTAGAATCACTGCTAGCAAGTGCGGCTTTATCAGAAAGCCAAAGCCGTCTCATTCAATTTCTAGATGCCACCCCTATTGCGATCGCTGTCCACGACTCAACAGGGCAACTTGTTTACATAAATCATCTGGCACAGGCATTGCTAGACACCGATTGCCCATTAGAACTGAGTCCAGACCAACTCTCAGAAGTCTTTCAAGTTTACCGTGAGGGTACTCAGGCACTCTATCCCTTGGAAGCTTTACCCAGTACTCGGTCTTTGGCTGGAGAAACGATTTGGGTTGACGATCTAGAAATTCATCGCGGCGATCGAGTGATTCCTCTGGAGGTTTGGGCGACTCCGGTTTTTGGCGATCGGGGTGAGGTGACGTATGCGATTGTGGCGTTTCAAGATATTAGCGATCGCAAACGCCAGCATTTAGAACAGCAGATCGTCGAAAATACCCTGGTAAAAAGTGAACGCCGCTACCGCCAGGTGATCCAGGTACAAACAGACTTGATTTTGCGATCGCTACCGGACACCACCATTACTTTTGCGAATGATTCTCTTTGCCTTGCTCTCGGTCAATCCTTGGAGAATGTAATTGGATGGCGATGGAGTACCTTTGTACCGCCAGAGGATTTAAACGAGTTGTCTCGCAAAATTGCAGCCCTCACCCCAAAAAACCCAATCTTTGAAAACATCAATCAGGACTACCGCTCCCACAACCAGATTGGCTGGACACAATGGATTAACTTGGGGATTTTTGATGAGCATGGGCAGTTAACCGAAATTCAATCCGTCGGGCGAGACATCACCGCATTACAGGAGCAAATTCAACGCGAACAAGCACTGAATCGAGTTTTCCAATCCATCCGCAACTCCCTTGATTTAGACACGATTTTTGCCACCGCGACAGCAGAAACAGCGAAACTTTTGAAAACCCTGGACTGCTTTGTGGTGCAATATCTGCCAGAACAGGGCATTTGGAAACATATTGCGGAATTTCGCCACAATCCAGACGCACCAACAGTCATTGGCTTTGAGATTCCCGATGTGGGTAATCCCTTTGCAGCTCAACTCAAGCAGTTGCAGGTTGTGCGGGTGGAAAATACAACCAACCTCGACAATGAGATTAACCAGGAAGTCGCCCAAATCATACCCGGCGCTTGGTTACTCATTCCCCTAGTGATTGAAGACGCCCTGTGGGGGAGTTTCACAATTATAGCGCCCCAACAACCGTTTACCTGGAGCGATAACCAGATCAAACTGGCCCAGTCCGTCGCAGACCAGCTGGAGATCGCGATTCACCAGGCCAATCTTTATCAACAAATACAACTGGAACTAACGGAACGCCGTCGGGTGGAGATGGCTCTGAGAGAGAGCGAAGCCCGGTTTCAAAATATGGCGGCGAATGTACCAGGGGCGATTTTTCGTTACCTGCTCCGTCCTGATGGTTCTGACAGTGTAGTATACATGAGTCAGGGTTGTTACCGTCTTTGGGAAGTAGAAGCCCAAGATGTTGTCACAGATGCCACCATCCTCTGGCAAACGATCCATTCGGAAGACGTGGCTGGAATGCAAGCCTCAGTGATGGAGTCAGCACAAACATTACAACCCTGGTACTGGACGTGGCGAATTACCACACCATCAGGGCGGGAAAAATGGCTGGAAGCTGCTGGCAGACCCACTCGCCAAGCCAATGGTGATATTATTTGGGATACATTGATTCTGGATGTAACCGAACGCAGACAAGCGGAATACCGTTTTCAAACCCTAGCAGCCAATACCCCAGGGGTGATTTATCAGTATGTGCTACATCCTGATAGATCGAATGCAATGCTTTATGTCAGTCCTGGTTGTCGATATCTCTGGGAACTAGAACCCCAAGATATTGAGCAGGATGTGGAAGTAACTTGGCGGATGGTGCATCCCGACGATTTACCTGCTATGCGAGATTCAGTACTGGTTTCTGCCGAGACCTTACACCCGTGGAATTGGGAATGGCGCGTGACAACGCCATCGGGTCGGCAAAAATGGTTGCAAGCCTCGGCACGACCGCAGCGACAAGCCAATGGCGATATAATTTGGGATGGGCTGATTCTGGATGTGAGCGAACGCCAAGCGGCGCTACGCGAACGCAAACAAGCCGAAGAAGCGATGCGAGAAAGTGAAGCCCGCTATCGCTTGTTAGCTGAAAATACCAACGATCTTGTGTGCCTTCACGAGTTGAATGGTCGATACCTCTACGTTAGCCCGTCTTGTGAGTTCCTCTTGGGCTATCGGTATGACGAAATGCTCAGAGAAGATATCTATACCTTCATTCATCCCGACGATCGCGATCGCGTTTACCAGGAAATTCGGGCAGCAGTATTCCGCAAAAAACCCACACCCATCACCTACCGAATGCTGCAAAAGCATGGTAACTATATCTGGTTTGAGACTCTTACTAAGCCCATTGTGAATGCGACGGGTGAAATTGTTCAACTGCAAACCACCTCCCGCGATGTCACTGAACGCATCCAGGTGCAAAATCAGTTGAAACATGATGCCCTACACGATGGGCTAACGGGGTTGCCCAATCGCCATTTCTTCATGAAACGGTTGGAATTAGCTATTCAACGAGCCTACCGTCTCGAAAATTATCATTTTGCTGTTTTATTTCTCGATCTCGATCGATTCAAAGTCGTCAATGATAGCCTGGGACATTTGGCAGGAGATCAATTACTCATTGCCATTGCTGAAAAACTCCAAGCCACGATCCGGACAATGGATCTCGCAGCTCGTTTGGGTGGCGATGAGTTTGCGATCCTACTTGAAGAAATTAAGGATATTCAGGAAGCAGTTCGCATCACAGAACGGATTTTTGCAGAGTTGCAAACACCCATGATGATTGAAGGACGTGAAGTATATACGACCTCTAGCGTTGGTATTGTCTTGGGTACAAAAGACTACGTTCAAGCCTCCCACTTGTTGCGAGATGCTGATATTGCGATGTATCGGGCAAAAAACAAAGGCAAAGCCCGATATGAAATTTTTGATACTGAGATGCACACTCAAGCTTTGAATCGACTGCATTTAGAAAACGATCTGCGTCGAGCCATCAAATGTCAAGAATTTGTCCTTCACTATCAACCTATTGTTGCTCTAGACACTAGACATCTTGTTGGCTTTGAAGCACTGATTCGCTGGCAACACCCTACCCAAGGGTTGAAATTTCCCGGAGAATTCATCCCTATAGCTGAGGAAATAGGACTGATTACGCTTTTGGACTATTGGGCAATTCGTACAGCCTGTTATCAGCTGGCAGCGTGGCAAACGGCTTTCCCGGAACTTTCTGCAATGAGAGTGAGTGTCAATCTCTCGGCGCAAGATATCAAGCAGTCCGATCTGTTAGAAGAAGTCGATCGGGTTCTCACTCAAACTCAATTGAATGGTCGTTACCTGACATTAGAAATTACCGAAAGTATGTTGATTGAAGACATTGAATCTACGATTAGTCTACTTAGCCAGTTGAAAGAGCGAGGAATTCAAATTAGCATTGACGATTTTGGCACGGGATATTCATCGTTAAACTATCTTCACCGTTTACCTGTGGATAGTCTTAAGGTCGATCGCTCTTTTGTAAATCAAATTCAATCAGGCAAAAAAAATCATCAGATTGTCGAAACTATTGTGGCGTTGAGTGACCATTTAGAACTCGATGCGATCGCTGAAGGAATAGAAACTCAAGAACAACTGGAACACCTACAACACCTTGGCTACAAATTCGGTCAAGGGTACCTATTCTCGAAACCCATCAGCCACCACACAGCAGAAGCACTTTTAGCAAGTAAAAGTTTGTATTATAACCTTTGGTCTTAAGGAGAAGGGGAAAGGGGAAACAAAAAACGTACTTAATCCTGAGTCAGAAGATTACTCAGTAATTACACACTTGGTAAATGCCCATTGGTGTCAAGTTAAGAAAAATAGAATCTTGTCAAGAGGGTTAAACTCAATGGTTAAACTCAACACAAGGGTGTTGATTTGAGCCATGACTA
>NZ_JBALDP010000056.1:0-112929 GCF_036917355.1 Nostoc sp. | reverse complement strand
GAGGTGTCGATTTGAGGCAGCACCGTTCGACTTACTAACAAAGGGAAACAAGGGAGGTATACCCAGATCGTACTAAACGATAAAAATTTTTGGCGAGGTGTCGATTTGAGGCAGCACCGTTCGACTTACTAACAAAGGGAAACAAGGGAGGTATACCCAGATCGTACTAAACGATAAAAATTTTTGGCGGAGTGTCGATTTGAGTTAGCACCGTTCGACTTACTAACAAAGGGAAGTAACAACGGGAAATAAAGGAGGCAACCCGATGAAATATTTGCTGCTGATTTACCTGGAAGAAAATGCCCTGAGCCAAACCGAACGGGAACATTGTTATGTAGAATCCGCGCAACTGGCACAACAACTCAACTCGAAGGGGCAGTATCTCGCAACCGCCCCACTCCATCCTGTGGCAACTGCAACCAGCGTTCGGGTGCGCGACGGCAAACCACTAATAACTGACGGGCCGTTTGCAGAAACTCGCGAACAATTGGGCGGTTTTTTTCTGATTAATGCTCAGAATCTCGACGAAGCGATCGCGATCGCCGCGAGGATTCCAGGCGCGCACATCGGCACCGTTGAAATTCGGCCTGTGATTGAAGTTGCAGGCTTGCCAGAAAATTTGTAACTGCACTCAACCTCAACCCAAAAGGAGAAATTCCAATGACAACTAAAAGCGCGATCGCAACTAACGAAGGTCAGATTCGCCAACTAATTGCCGAGCAACAACGCGCTATCTGCGCCAAGGATGTTGAGCAAATCATGTCCCACTATGCCAACGAGATTATCGTCTTCGATGTTAAACCTCCTTTCCAAACCCAAGGGAAAGATGCTTGGCGTCAAGTGTGGAAAGAATGTTTGCCTTACTTCCCCGACACCTTTGAGATTGAAACACGAGACCTGAAGATTACCGTCAGCGAAGACTTAGCGGTTGCACATTGGCTATTTCGCTTCACAGGAACCCAAGACCATCCGGCAATGCAGACCTGGATGCGCGTCACCGCTGTCTGCCAGAAAAATCAAGGCGAATGGCAGATATTACACGAACATCTCTCGGTTCCATTCGATCCAGAGACCTCTCAAGCTGTATTCACGCTCAACCCATAGCCCAATCTACTGAGCCAACGCCATGAAACTCAATCCTTATCTGATGTTCAACGGCAACTGTGAGGCAGCGTTCAAGTTCTACGAACACTGTCTTGGCGGCAAAATTGTCATGATGATGACCCACGGAGATGCACCCTCAGCCGAGCATATACCTGCCGAATGGCATGACAAAATCATGCACGTCTGCCTCGATCTGGGCGATCGCCTCTTGATGGGGTCTGACAGTCCGCCTGGATATTTTGAAACACCCCAAGGCTTTTACGTGCAAATCAGCGTTGACGAGCCAGCGGAGGCAGAACGCATCTTTCATATCCTGGCAGAAAACGGAAAAGTGAAGATGCCGATCAATCAAACCTTTTGGTCTGTCCGCTTTGGTATGTTGGTCGATCAATTCGGTATTCCGTGGATGGTCAATTGCCAGAAAACTGCTTGATTTATGGGGAGGTGCTTATGGGCATCTTCCCTGTAAAACCTCAGCCCTTTTTCGCCGATCTTTGACTGTGAAATAATTCAAAAAAAGAACCCATGAGTACTCAAATTTTTGTTAATCTGCCAGTTAAAAACCTCAATCAATCGATCGAGTTCTTTACTCAACTCGGCTTTGAGTTTAATTCTCAATTTACTGACGAAACTGCCACCTGTATGATTGTGTCCGAAAACATTTTCGTTATGCTCTTGACCTATGAAAAGTTTAAGACGTTTACTCCCAAAGAAATTTGTGATGCCACAAAAAACACAGAAGTGCTTGTGTGTTTATCTTCTGATAGCCGAGAACAAGTTGATGAAATGATTCGCAAGGCTGTCGCCGCTGGTGGAACAACCTACAATGAACCGCAAGATCACGGTTTTATGTATGGACATGGATTTGCTGACTTAGATGGCCACATTTGGGAAATTATCTACATGGAGCCAAGCGCAATAAATCAAGGTTGATTGCAGACATTTAAATAATACTGCAAGGCAAAATCCAAAATTACAGCTATTTTCAAATAAACAGACCACGCGGTAGGGGCGCAAGGCCTTGCATTGGTGTCAACTTAACGTGAAAGCCAGCCTAGAACCAGTTTTTACATATTGTCTCGTTTGTCTCAGTCTCGTTCCCAGTCGGAGACTGGGAATGCTGTCCTAGAGGCTCCGCCTCCCTTGCTGGCGGCAGAGCCGCAATTGAAGTGCATTTCCAGCCCAGAGCCTGGAAACGAGATTTAAACTCTTTCCCCCTGCTCCCCTGCCGTTTCAATGATAAGTCTTTAACCGGACACGATATAAGGGGTAAAGGGGAAAGGATGTATTCAAAACCTTTCCCCTTTCCCCTTTCCCCTTTAACCGAACCGTATTGAAATCACTCCTACCTTCTTCAAATCACTCTTTGCCGCACATGTCGCCCATCAAACCCTTGCTTAATCCAATTCAGACATTCATATTCAGATTTGAATAACTTTGGAGCTGCAATATTATTTAATAACTCTGGTGGGTAATGGTCATAAAAGTATTTGTCTCCTTCTTGGAAGATAATAATCAAATTGTTCCGATAAACATAGCGAGACTTAAAACTATCCCCCCGATGAACAAACTCGGAATTTTTATCGATATGCTCTTTAGCAATATCAATGATGTTACTAACGTCACTTCCATAGATTTCTGCTGGATTTTCTGCTTTATGAAATTTGCTTTTGTGCCCAATTTCAGATAGCATTTTATACGAATAAATTTCGTAATTATCCGCCTTGCCAAAAACAAATGGAATGATGAGATATCCTTTATATGAGACTGAATTTTCATAAAGAAGACGACTCATCTCAACCTCCTTTGATGGAACTACTCTAAAAAATTTTCTTTAACAGAAAAGTATTACAACCCCAATTATCTACTAAATACGATCACCATAAACTGAGTTGATTGGGGGGATGCTCAAGGTTATTCCAAGGTAGGGGTGGAATTGGTGTACCACTCTGTTCCAATAGCTGTTGGAAGTGACGGGCTGTGCTGGGCGATCGCGCTTCTATTGGACAATGGACAAAGAAATAAATTCGCACTCCCATTTGTAACCATTGCTGAATCTGCCTTACCCACTCTTCCATAAATGGCTGATTCACTGATAAATTCGGATGAGAAATAAACCGAATCAGAGTAAAAGGTGCTGTCACACTCAATTGCAATGGTAATTTAGGTTTTCGCCGTTCCGATTGCAACTGAGGGTCATCATCTCCAGTGTAAATCGGGCGCGAGTCTAACAGTACTCGTCCGACACTTAACTTTTCTAAAAGCGCCGTCAAATTACTAGCATGGGGTTCCTTGAACCAGTCGGGATGCCGAACTTCCACCGCTAGGGGTGCTTCTGTACGCGGCCAAGCTTCCAGAAAGTTGGACAAATCGTCAAGTAATGCAGGTGCATAACTGGGTGGTAACTGGGCAAAAATTGGGCCAAGATGCTTACCTAAAGGGCGCATCCCCTCCAGAAATTTTAAAGCAGCTGGAATATAAGGTTTTAGCAACCCTTGATGGGTAATATCTCGCGGTAATTTTAGACAAAATTCGAAACCTGCTGGTGTTTCGGCAGCCCAACGAGTTACAGTTTCTTGGTTAGGCACGGCATAAAAGGTAGTGTTACCTTCTACAGTGGTGAAGCGACGACTGTAGAGATTCAGAAAATCGGCAGTGCGAGTGCCTTGGGGATAGAGTTCGCCTACCCAACCTTTATATGCCCAAACAGCACAACCGATAAAAAAGTTCACAATGCCTAAAAGCCTTGATGTATCATATTCAATTTTACACGCAGGTTGTAGGGATAGATAAAGCTAGGTCAGATTCCCGACTTGTAAAAAAAAAATACAGATTTTTTATCAAAATGCTTGATTGCTTTCTCATTTCAGTAGATTCAGCAAGCAAAAAGGCATATTGCTTTCTCAAAATGCTTGATTGCTTTCTCATTTCGGTAGATTCAGCAAGCAAAAAGGCATATTGCTTTCTCAAAATGCTTGATTGCTTTCTGATTTCAGTAGATTCAGCAAGCAAAAAGGCATATTGCTTTCTGATTTCGGTAGATTCAGCAAACAAAAAGGCATATTGCTTTCTCTTTTCAGTAGATCGCGTACTCATTGTAGTGTTTTAGGCAAGCAAACAGGCATATAGCAGTTTTCAAGTGGATTGTATAGGAGTGATTTATGCACCAATACGTTTCAGTTAAGGGTTATTAGTCTGGATAATTGGTTTTTTAAGACGCGATAAATCGCGTCTCTACATGAGGGTTTTGGTGTTATGGCGCAACCTCAGTTATTAGACTTCTTGCATAAGTCGGGAAAAGGGTAAGGGGGAAGGGGAAAAGGTTCTGTATTGTCCCCTTCCCCTTTAACCTTTACCCTTTTCCCCCTCTTGCAAAAAGCACTTTTGCAAGAGGTCTATTGATAAATTGAACCATCAGGCATAATTGCCCCTGCTAAGTTAGTCCCAACTAATTTAACCAAAAGACGCTCACCAGAGCGAATCCGCGCTCCCGTCAAGTCGGCTCCTCGCAAGTCGGCTCCACTGAGATCCGCTCCAATCAAATTAGCAGCGCGTAAATTCGCTTCCCTGAGATCGGCTAAAAGTAGATTTGCCCGAAATAAATTTGCTTCAGATAAATTTGCACCTCTGAGGTTGACTTTGTGCATAAAGGTATCGCTGAGATTAGCACCGCTCAAATTGGCATAACTTAGATTTCTGCCAGATAAGTCTTTATTGCTCAAATTTGCTCGACTGTAGTCTTTGCCACTCAAGTCTGAGTTTTGCTTTGGTGGTTTCTGGATTGTTTGAGATGGTTTTTCCTGTTGAGGTGGCGGTGAGTGATGTGTGGTTTGATGTTTGGTTTTTAGAGAACGCAACTTTTCACGAGCTTCATTTATGGCTTTCAGCTTGTCTTGTGCTTTCTGCTGTAAACGGAGATTGTCTTTGGGAATGCGATCGGGATGCCAAACAAAGACTAAATCTTTGTAAGCCTGGTTCACTTCTTCAAGTGTTGCTCCAGGCTCTAATTCCAAAACTCTATAGTACCGCTCCAGATCGCTCATACGATATTTTGGTGGACAATCAACTTAATTATGAGTGATGGAGTCATTTATACGCTGCATCATTTGTTATGGATTATGGGGCTTTGGGAAAGGGAGGGGGCAGCACTTCGGCTACGCTCAGTGAACCAAGGGGCAGGAGGGAGGGGGTAGCACTTCGGCTATGCTCAGTGGGCAGGGGGCTGAAGTTTTTAATTTTTAATTTTTAATTGATTTCTCATCTTCCCATCTCTCCATTTCTCCATCGAGCGATCGCTCTAAAATATGCTGCAACTGGAATCTGATAGACTTCAATATAAATCCAAACAATAATTGATAAATGTGATAGGAAGGTTAATATCGTCCAAATATATGGCATCCAGGTAATGGGTTCTTTCAGATTAGCAGGAAAATAGTAAGCTACTATGCCAATTAGAGTGGTGGGAAGAATTATAAAAACTGCTGCTGCTATTCCATAACCCCAACCTAGTTCCACACCTTCCAACTGGCCTTCTGTCCAACTAAACCCGTTCCAACGCCAAGTTAAAGGTGGTTGCCTAGAAGGCATCTTGATTTGCTGTTGCTCTAAGTTGACTGTAAAAATCTCTTGGCAAAAGTCACAAGCCATAGCTTCCATCAATGGCATGTGAGAAATCTTACCTATTCGACAGACTGGGCAGGGGTAAGCTCCATAATAGTCGAAAGATTGGGTTAAGATTTTGGAACTGGGCATAATGAGACTGATGATCCTAAAAAATTGATCTGGTCAATGAGGACTTGGGTAATAATGTATGGCGGTTGTCAATTCCTGCAATCAGCTTTCGCAAAATGAAATCATAAGTCAGGAGAATTATATATTTTAACTTCTCAATCCTGGCTTTTTCTTCTGAGGTTATATAACTATCGTCATGTCTAATCACAAGCCGCTTTTTTCGTCTACGCAAATAAGCAACTAGTAAAATCAGAACAGGGCGTGATTTTGAATTGTGCAAAGCGTTATTAGTCTTAATCCCCAGAGTTGTACTGAGTCTATCGCTTTTTTATAGTTTGTGCAGGTCTTGACAAAGCTGACTCTTCCTGCTAGGTTTACATTAGACAGGTATATTTTTTAATTTTCCAGCAAAAAGCCCGCAAATGCTTAACACAAATTCCTACTTTTATTTTTGGTTTAAGGTGGTTCACCGGGGGTGAATTAAGTTTCCTGATGGAAACCGCCCGGTGAACCGCAGAGCAAACTCTGCGGTTTTTGTTTTTTTAAGGAGAATTTCATTGTCATGACTTATTTCATTAGTTGGTTTTATGGCTTTTACTTTTGGCCCAGAATAAATTCCGGGTAAATAGCGTCATGCCAATGAATCAGAACGCGCCCGGAACTCTTGGTTTCGGGCTTTTTTGTTGTTATCGGAGGCTGAGGAGTGGAAAACACTCTTATCCCAATGCCCAATACTTAATTTTTCAGGAGAATATAACCATGATTAATGCCAAACTGGCTGCACAAGCCCATCTCAACCACCAGACAATCGTTAAAATCTCGAAAGAAGTCGCTTTCGGCGGTGAAGAATTGGTAATTATCGGCGGCCCCTGCACTGTTGAAAGCTTAGAACAAATGGAGATAGTCGCCCAAAGGCTATCTACTGCATCAGTACAGGGGTTGCGTGGCGGTGTCTACAAACCCCGCACATCTCCCTACGCTTTCCAAGGTATGGGAGAGTCAGGATTAGAGATTTTAGCTAGGGTGCGATCGCATTACAATATGCCAGTTGTCACGGAGGTAATGTCAATTTCCCAGATTGAAGTAGTCGCCGCTCACGCTGATATGCTGCAAGTTGGTAGCCGCAATATGCAAAACTTTGATTTGCTCAAAGCTTTGGGACAAGCTGGCAAACCAATACTACTCAAACGTGGTTTAGCAGCGACTATTGAAGAATTTGTCATGGCTGCTGAATATATCCTTAGCCACGGGAATCCTGATGTGGTGTTGTGCGAAAGAGGTATCCGCAGTTTCGACGATTACACCCGTAACGTCTTAGATTTAGGGGCAGTGGCGGCACTCAAGCAAATAACTCACTTACCTGTAATTGTAGATCCTTCCCATGCTGTCGGGAAACGGGAGTTGGTAGCACCTGTAGCTAGGGCTGCGATCGCTTGCGGTGCAGATGGATTAATTATTGAATGTCACCCAGAACCAGAAAAATCTGTTTCTGATGCCCGTCAAGCACTTTCTTTAGAAGATATGGTGCATTTAGTTGCTAGTTTAAAGCCTGTAGCAACAGCTGTTGGGCGTAGTATATCAAATGTTGGGGCGGGTTTGGAACCTGCCCCGATTTTTTGGGCTGCTTAAATTTCAGCTTCAAGCGATCGCTTCAATGTCTCAGTCAAAATATTTCTTTTGGCTTAAAGATAAATAGCGATCGCTTTTGTAAAATAAACTTGTTACTTCAGCTATTCCATTTGTTCTCATTCTATATATAAATCTAACTTATCCTTTTAACAAATAAGACTATTTGATTTTATTCTCCAAGTCGTTTTATCCTGAAATCAGTAGATATTTTAACTTTTGCTAAATCGTCTAAAGAAGTTTTAGTATACCGATCTTTCAACTCTGAGAATCTAAAGAAGGACAATAACTAAATGGTAGAGCAGCAGATTGATTGCCCCATCAAGCCTAAGACAAGTGCGATGATCATGAAACTTTTTCAAATCACTCTAGTGGTCTTAGTACTTTTGATCAACTTAGCAGTTGCTTTCCCCTCTTGGGCAGACAGCACGCCTTCTTTAACTAGCAATCCTAACAACTTTCAAGTTGGGCAAAAAGTGATTTGGCTTTACAAGCCGCGCACAGATTCTGGCGATGTCCAAAGAATTCCTGCCGAAATAGTCAAGTTAAGTTCCAAGCAAGTGCAAATCAAGGTTTACAAACATAACAACGAATTTGTCAACCGTTGGGTGAATCCAAACAAGCTTGAGAATTCGACAAAAATTAAATAGTCAGTAGTCATTTGTCCTTTGTCATTTGTGATTACAAAGGACAAATGACTAATGATAGCTAACAGAAAAATATTTCAGAAATTATTTAGGACTGCTATAGTTAAAACTCCCTTATGTGGCTTTCGTTTTCATAATTAGGATCTTCAGTACCAAGCAATTTGTCCCAGAACGTAAAATACAAACCGTAGTGTACTTTATACTTGCGATGATGTATGGAATGATGCATAGAACCAATAAGCCACCTTCCAATCCAGTAACTTTTAGATGAGGAGGGAAATAGCTCAAATCCGAGATGGGTAAACACTGCCCATACTGTCATAGTTATAAGTGCGGCAACTAAGGTGACGAAATGCAGCGGAACTATGAAGCTTACACCTACAAAAAAAAGTGCTTGTACGATCGCTTCTGGTAAGTCGAAGGCAGAGGAACTCCAGGGCGTTGGCTCTCCTGAACGATGGTGTCCATAATGCATCCATCTAAAAATTCGAGGGTGGTGAAAGATCCGATGGATAAAATAAAAGTAAGTATCCTGAAGAATTAGCACTGCAATAAAGCTAACTATTAAATACCACAGTCCGTATTTCCAGATGTCAGCATATAACAGTGTTGCTCCTAAATTATACTCTGAGATCATAAACGCTCCAGAAATAGCAAAAACTACTGTGGAGATTACTGATAATTCAATATCCTTTTTAATGGAACAACTCATCAACGGTTTCAAACGCAAACTTTTGTTGGCGAGAGACTTCCCTAAAACTAAATAAAAGAGCAAGTATGCTCCGCCAGCAATCAGAAAGTATCGGGCAAGAGTGATGCCGAAGAAGAAAAAGCAATAATACCAAAATGAGTGGTTCGTCAATTAGACCCATCCGTAATATTAATTTGGTGAAATGAAAATGCTGATTATGTCCAATTGTTTTGGTTTTCATTACCAAAAATAACCAAATTAAGATTTAATTTGTTAATCGACAAAATCCACTGTTTATTTTACAGCATCAAGTAGTTCAGATAATATATATTAAATTTTATTAATAAAATTTAAACTAATTTTATCGCATAGATATAAATATAAATTATGACTATTTATAAAAAAGGTTATCGCTCAATTTAAATTGTAGTAAATAGCTAAATTTTGGAACCAAGTTACAATTTCTTTAAGTCGTTCGTTTATATTCTATATTTCAACAACAATTGAATTTATTTTGACCCATTGTGTTCTTTAACACCTAAAAAAACTTTTAAATCACTTTTCTGTTAATACGCTTGGGTTAAGGGCTAATGGCAAAAATTTTGGGTTTTGGAGACGCGATAAATCGCCGTCTCTACAAGTGTTTTTGTCTTATCTGAACTGTATTGACTTTTCCCTATGTCTACTTTTTATAAATTAATTTGCTATGGATTTTGTTCTACTTTTCTAAACTCCAGCCTAACGCTACTGCTACTTCAGTAGCTAATTCTAGAGGATTGAATGGTTTAGCGATCGCACTAATCATTCCCATCTGATTATAGCGACGGCGATCGGAAGCCTGGATTTTAGCAGTTAACAAAATTACTGGAATCGCTTTGGTTAATGGATTGGCTTGTAACTTTTCAAAGGTTGTGATGCCATCCA
This sequence comes from Nostoc sp., assembly GCF_036917355.1. Lineage (GTDB taxonomy): Bacteria > Cyanobacteriota > Cyanobacteriia > Cyanobacteriales > Nostocaceae > Nostoc. The sequence goes on along the minus strand of NZ_JBALDP010000056.1, from coordinate 103,206 downwards.
TCTCTGGCATCATCACATCTAGTAAAATTGCATCTGGTTGGTAAGTCTCAGCTTTAATTATGCCCTCTTGACCGGAACTTGCAGTCATTACTTTCCAGCCTGCGACTGTTTCCAAGCAAATCTTGGCAACTTCTTGAATATACTGCTCGTTATCAACCACTAGAATTTGCTTTGTTGTCATCACTGCTATCCTCTTGTTGGTTCAGGGTAATTCCCTGAAGTAACTTCATCAGCCGTTGTTCAAATTCCTTGGTAGTCACACGCCCGTTGCTCAAAAATTCTGTATCTGGACTTTGTTGGCTATTTGTAGTTTGCTCGTAACTATTATGAATCATGGAGATGTTGGAAGAGTCTTCTAAATCAGTATTTTGGAAAGCCCTAAATAATGGCAGAGTGATGTAAAAAGTGCTACCTTCACCTAATACACTTTCAGCCCAGATGCGTCCGCCGTGTTGTTGCATAATGCTCTTGCAAATTGCCAAACCTAAACCAGTCCCATCATGGTTACGTGAATCTGAAGAGTCAACTTGTTGAAAGCGCTCAAAGATACTCTCAAGTTTGTCTGTTGGAATACCGCGTCCGGTATCTTTGACTGTCAACAAAACTTCATTCCCTTGGTGTTGCGCCCCCAACCAAACCGTGGATCCAGCAGATGAGAATTTAATGGCGTTACTCAATAGATTGGTCAATGTTTGGACAATGCGATCGCAATCTGCCAATACTTGGCCAGATAGGGCAGAAACAGATACTTTCACTCCTGCTTTGTCAGCCAGAGGCTGCATGACATTTACTGCTTGAACGATCAAGTCAACAATGTTGCAGATTTCTGGTTCCATCTTCGCCTTACCCGACTCAATCCGCTCAATGTCTAGGATGTCGTTGATTAAACGTACTAGGCGTTCGCTGCTATCAGTCGCAATTTGCAGTAGGCGTTTTCCCTGCTCTGAGTCTGTCGGTAGCAAACCACTGGCTAGCATTCCTAGAGAGCCGTGAATCGAAGTTAAAGGTGTGCGGAGTTCATGACTAACAACAGAGACAAATTCATCTTTCATGCGTTCAATTTGTTTGCGCTCTGTGATATCTCGTAAAATAACCGTATAAAATATTTCCTCACTCATTTCTATTTTGGAGATGGAAGCCTCCGCTGGAAATTCAGTACCATCCTTGCGGCGTCCATAGATTTCACGCCGTTCTCCCATCCGACGGGCAACATTGGGAGATTGGCCAAAGTCAACCACATGTTGACGATGGGCTTGAAAAAAACGCTGCGGTAAGAGTAAATCAAGTCCTTGTCCAATCACTTCCTGGGCCGAGTAGCCGAAAATCTTCTCTGCTCCTTGATTAAACAAAGTGATGCTTTGGAACCCGTTAATGGAAATAATTGCATCATCAGCAATATCTAAAATTCGTGCAAATCGGGCTTGAGAGAACCGCAATTCTCCCTGTGTCCGTTGACGTTCATCAAGTTGTGACTGCAACTGTTGATTCACCCGAATTAACTCAGCAGTGCGCTCTGCTACTCGCAATTCCAGTTCGTTGATCGCTTGTAAATTGAGAGATGAGGGGAATGAGGGAGACAAGGGAGAATTTACTTCTTCTGCTCCCCCTGCTCCCCCTGCTTCTCTGCTCCTCTCCCCCCCTGCCCCTCTCCCTCCCTGCACGACACGCTGCCTCAATTTCATCCGTTCTAAACGATTGACGATCCGGGTTACTAGTTCTGGCCCCACAATGGGCTTACTTACAAAGTCATCAGCACCAACGCTAAAAACTTGATTTACCATTTCGGCATCGCTATGCACAGTGAGGAATAGAATGGGTAGCTCACACCAGCGCGAATCGTTGCGTACTAATTGGCAAAGTTCTATACCATTTGTATAAGGCAATTCCACATCCAGAATCAGCATATCTGGCGTAACTACTTCCAAGGTTTCCCAGAACTGACGCGGATCTTCAAGAGCGATCGCTTTTAGTCCCCAAGGACTAAGTAAGATTTGTAAAAATGCCTGAATTTGCGGATCGTCATCCACAACCAATATTTTTGTTTCTGCATGGAGGTCATTTTGCAGTGGTTGTGTAACTGCTTCTAAAACCTGTGGGGTTGGTGATGCAGATATTGCCGCAGCTTCGTTTCCGTCAATTTCTCGACGCAATAACTTTACCCAAATTTCGAGGTTGCTAATCTCAGATTGACTCAAGGTTTGATCGGAACTCAGTAACAGTTCGATATTGCGTGCCAATTTTGAGCCAAGAGGCAAGCTAAAAGTACCTAAAGATCCCGCCAAGGTGTGCGCCTCTTTGGCTGCAAGCGATCGCAAATCGAGATTTAAACTATTTTGATTTAAAGTTGCGATCGCTTCCTCTAGAACCCTCACCTGCTCATCTACCCGCCCTTGAAATCGTTGCCAAATTTCCGCAACTGCCATTAATGTTTGCTGTTGTGATTTGAGATTGGGAACCAAGGATTTTTCACGCCCCTCCGCCCCTCGGTCACTGAGCGTAGCCGTTGGCGTGGTCACTGAGCGTAGTCGAAGTGCAGCCTCTCGTAGAGAAGTGGTGCCCCTCTGCTCCTCGGTCACTGAGCGTAGCCGAAGTGCTGCCCCCCTGCCCTTCTCCTCCTCTGCCAGTAATTTCAGCCGATAGCCAATACCGTAAACTGTTTCAACCAAATCATTGGGCGCTCCTACAGCTTTGAGTTTGTGTCGTAACCCTTTGATATGGGTGCGAACAGCTTCTTCTTGTGGAGTGTCTTCATAACACCAAAGATGTTCTAAAATCATGCCGCAGCTAAACACTCGGCGAGTATTTCGCAAGAATAGTTCTAACAGAGCATACTCTTTGGGAGTAAGTGGCAGCAGATTTCCAGCATAGGTTGCTTCACAGCTACTAGGATCTAGCCGCAACCCACCATATTCCAGCACAGGTTGCGAGGTTACGCCTTTACGACGCAACAGTGCCCGAACACGAGCAATTAACTCTTCTGCATCAAAGGGTTTAACTACGTAGTCATCTGCGCCTGCATCTAATCCGATCGCTTTTTCATGACTACTATCGCACCCTGTAAGTAACAATATTGGCATTTGCAAACCACTAGACCGGATTTGACGACAAAGACTAATGCCATCCAGCTTGGGCAACACTACATCTAGGAGGATTAAATCATAATCGTAAGTTTGAATAAAATTCCAAGCAGTATCTCCATCAGTGGCAACTTCAACCGCATAGTTTTGGTTAGTTAAAACCGTGGTGAGTGAATATGCACTTAACTCGTCATCTTCGACAACTAAAATTTTCATGTTAAAATCTTTCCAACTTAAAATGGATATAACAGATAACAATTAATAAACTTAAATTGGCAAGTTTAAGATAATATCAGTATTTAATTTTAAAACATCTTCCAAAAGGTTTATATTTGCAGATCAAAATCATTAACAAATATCAATATTGATTAATTTTAATTGGATTTTCTAGCTATCTGCTAAAGAGCAGATGGTATGGAGAAAAGAAGCATTTTCCAGACACTAGCTTTATACTACCTTACTTACAAGTTTTTCTAGTACAGAGAAGGCTCAGATCCCGAACTTTTTCAAGAAGCCGCTCCAGTTCCCCTTCTCCTACTGTTGGGAGAATGAGTTAGGGGATGATGACCCTGATAACTTGGCTGTCTTCCAATACTTGTCGGTTAAGGGGAAAAGGGTAAAGGGGAAAGGGGAAAGAAAAAACCTTTACCCTTTACCCTTTACCCTTTAACCTTTTCCCCAAACCCAATGCCGAGTTAAAAATACTTAACCGAGCAGTATTGGGCTGTCTTCCTGTCAGCGTTGCAATGGATATCGCTACAATTTCACCACTGGAATTAATCCAGATACAGAACAGATGCTACCTCTATTTAATCCACGCTAGCAAAAGAAGTCTGACCACTTTATTTGGTCAGCAGATGGTCTAACAATTATTGGCATTACTTCTGTAAGACGAGCTACAAGTAATCGTTTAGACCTCAATGATGAACGTCATAATGAAGGCTCTATTGTCAAAGCTCGTCGTCTTTGGATCAAAGGTGGTTGGCATCCACTTGATGAAGACCCGCAACAAGTAAAAAAGTATCGATCGCTAAAATAACAGAAATCGCACCTGTAAACTGTTATAGAATTTTTAGCCGCCAATTCATCCCGCATTTGTGCAACGCCGAGCATTTTAGTTATGTAGAGAATCTCATAGTAGAACAGTGGTAATCAGTAGCTATAGTTCAGCATTGAACCTTTGAAGCTCGATGTTGACCTTCTGAGGCTCAATGTTGACCTTCTGAGGCTCAATGTTGACCTTCTGAGGCTCAATGTTGACCTTCTGAGGCTCAATGTTGACCTTCTGAGGCTCGATGTTGACCTTCTGAGGCTCGATGTTGACCTTCTGAGGCTCGATGTTGACCTTCTGAGGCTCGATGTTGACCTTCTGAGGCTCGATGTTGACCTTCTAAGGCTCAATGTTGACCTTCTGAGACTCAACTAACAAATATATCTAACCATTCCTGAATTTACAGGGGTGAGGCTGTAGTAAAATTTGCTCACCTCTGTAAAGTGGAACATGGCTTTAGACTTCTCCGGTCAAAATCTTCGAGGACGCAACTTCAAAGGTAGACAAGACCTTGCGGGTGCAAACTTTAGCTATGCCGACATCCGAGGGGCAAACTTCACCAATGCTAATTTAACAGGTGCAAACTTCAGCCATGCCCAAAGGGGACTGCAACGCCGCTGGGCAATTTTCCTAGTTCTTGTCTCCTGGCTGTTGTCGGGAATATCTGAATTGTTATGGGCTTTCAACGGTTACTTGGTGTTGTCAATATTTGACAAGTTTACAAAGTACCAGATCGTAGGCTGGACTACTTTATTCGTATTGATTGTCTTTTTCTTTGTCACAATTCGCCAAGGAATAGTAGCTGGTTTAAGAGCCGTCTCCGTCTCCGTCTTCTTCGCTGTTACCGTCGCCTTCGCCTTCGCTTTCGCCAGAGCCTTCGCCTTCATCTTTGCCTTCGATGGAGCAGTCGCCGTCGCCATCTCCTTTGCCGGAACCTTCGCCGGAGCCTTCGCCGTCTCCTTGGGCGGAGCTTTCGCGGTCTTCTTTGCCTTCGCTTTCGCGGTCTTCTTAGCTGTCTCCTTCGCCGTCTCCTTTGCCGGAGCCTTCGCTCTCGCTGGAGCCTTTGCTGTCGCCGGAACATTATTTAGTATCTACATCGGTAGGCGAGCCATGAAAGAAGACGAAAAATATTCCTTGATTCGTAATTTGGCTGTCAACTTTGCTGCAACAGGAGGTACAAGTTTTCGTGGTGCTAATTTAACCAACGCTGATTTCACCAAAGCCACGCTCAAAAGTACAGATTTCCGCAAGACTATCCTGACTAATACTTGTTGGCATCAAACCAAAATGCTTGACCGCGTTCGCCCTGGCTCAACTTACCTTGAGAAATTACAAATCCGCGAATTGCTAGTTACAGGACAGGGACAGGATAAAAACTTTAACCGTGAAAATCTGCGGGGTATCAACTTACAAAAAGCTAACCTAGCAGATGCCAGTTTTATTGGCGCTGATCTCAGTGAAGCCAACTTGCAAGATGCCGATTTGTCAAGAGCAAAGCTGAAGCAAACCCAACTAGACGGCACAGATTTAACAGGTGCAACACTCACAGGCGCATACATCGAAGATTGGGGCATTACAAATACAACCAAATTGCATGGGGTAAGGTGTGAATATATCTTCATGCGTTTACCCACCAAAAAAGACCCCGACCCCCTCCGCAAACCTGATAATAAACAAGAGGTATTTGCAGACGGGGATTTTGCCGACTTTATCAAGCCAATTTTTGACACCCTCGACCTTTACCATAATCAAGGCGTTGACCCCCGCGCTGTTGCCATAGCCTTCAAAAACCTTGCTGAAAAACATCCCGAAGCAGAGTTAGAAATCGTGGCAATGGAGAAACGCGGCGATGATAAAATCTTGCTCAGAGCCAAAACCGCCGCAGGTAGCGATAAATCTCAACTGAGTGCAGAATATTTTGATGATTATAATCAACTCAAAGCTTTATCGCAGAGTCAGCAATTATTGCTGGTAGAAAAAGATAAGCGCATTATTAGTTTAGAAAATATGGTAGATACTGCTCTCAAGCAGCCGAAATTTTATACTCAAGGAGATACAAATATGTCTGATATCAGTGGCATCAATATTCAAGGTAGCAGTAATGTTAGCGGTATCGCTGGCAATAATTCTATTGCTAATCTAGGAAGCATTAGCGGTAATGTGAGTATTGCCCTCAATCAGTTACCTGATGCAACCGATGCCGAGAAACCAGGAATCAAAGAATTATTGTCGCAGTTGCAAGATGCGATCGTACAATCCACATATTTGTCAGAAGAAGACAAAGCCGAAGCGCTAGAACAGGTGAACACTTTGGCAGAAGCGGGTAAAAATCCTCAAGAATCCACCAAGCAAAAGACGGCGAAAACTGCAATCACCATGTTGAAAGGGATATTTACAGGCTTACCTGCTGTTGCTTCTCTGGTGGAAGCGGGTAATAAATTACTACCTGCGATCGCAAAACTATTCGGTTTGGGATAAGGGCGTTGTTCCAGCAAAGATACGATCAATACTAGTAACTCTGCTGGAATTAAACCCGATGTCTTTAACTGAAGAAATTCTTTCCCAATTACCCGGCGATGTTTTAGGAGGGTTGCACCAAGGCGATCGCATCTTAACATCTCTGCGCGAAAAGACTGCACCAGTACCAACGCTAGTTAAAGAAAGTCAACAGCCTTTAGGCGATACCGACTTTGATGTAATTATCTGCGGTGGCACTTTAGGCATTTTAATTGGTTGCGCTTTGGCAGTAAAGGGATTGCGGGTAGCGTTGCTGGAACGGGGAATTTTGCGGGGGAGGGAACAAGAGTGGAATATTTCTCGCAAAGAATTAGATGTATTTGTAGAATTGAACTTACTAACTGAGGAAGAATTAGAGAGTGCGATCGCCACTCAATATAACCCAGCGCGAGTTAGTTTTGCTGGCGGTACAGAAGTTTGGGTAGAGGATGTCTTGAATATCGGCGTAGATCCAGTTTATCTACTCGCTACCTTGAAAACCCGATTTCTCGCCGCAGGTGGAAAGTTGTTAGAAAACACACCCTTTACCGAAGCGGTAGTTCATCCAGATGGGGTGATGGTAAATAACCAATTCAAAACTCGCTTATTAATCGACGCGATGGGGCATTTTTCACCCATCAGCCAACAAGCACGCCAAGGCAAAAAACCAGATGCGCTGTGTTTAGTTGTGGGAAGTTGCGCTCAAGGTTTTCCAGAAAATAACTCAGGCGATTTATTATTATCATTCACATCCTTGCAGAATCAATGCCAGTATTTCTGGGAAGCTTTTCCAGCCAGGGATGGCAGAACCACTTACTTGTTTACTTATATGGATGCAGAACCTCAACGTTTGAGTTTAGAAGCTTTATTTGAGGAATATCTGCGTCTTTTACCAGAATATCAGGGAGTGGAGTTGAGCAAACTGAAATTTCAGCGGGCACTATTTGGTTTCTTTCCCACCTATCGCCAAAGTCCGTTAAAAACTCCTTGGAGTCGCATTCTACCAGCCGGAGATAGCAGTGGTAGTCAATCTCCCTTGAGTTTTGGTGGTTTTGGGGCAATGGTGCGTCACCTGAAGCGTTTAACTTATGGCATTTCCGAAGCGCTAGAAACAGAACAATTATCTGCAAAAGCCTTAGCATTGCTGCAACCCTATCAGCCGAGTTTGACTGTTACCTGGTTATTTCAAAGGGCGATGAGTGTTGGTGTAAATCAGAAAATTGCCCCAGATCAAATTAACCAATTACTCTCGGCAGTATTTCAGGAAATGCAACAGTTAGGTACACCAGTGTTAAAACCATTTTTACAAGATATCGTGCAATTTTCGGCACTAACGCAAACACTGTTAAAAACTGGTTTATATCATCCTGGAATAGTTGCCAAGATAATTCCGCAAGTAGGTTTGGCAAGTTTGCTAGATTGGATGTTACATTACAGTAATTTAGGTGTATACACTGCCTTGTTTTCGCTAAGTCCAATGCTAGAAACATGGATTAAGAATCAACCAAAAGAACAACAATATTATTGGCATCGTTTGATTGATGCTTGGAAGTATGGTTCTGGCGGTGATTACTCAGATGAAACTTAGAATAATATCGGTGTGAGGATAACATGATTGAACGGAAATCATCAGGAATCAAATACTTTGCAGTGCTGATTGGATTCCTGCGCGATCGCCAAGGATTTCTAGAGGAAATTCGCCAAGGTACGAGATTACCAAATAAAATCATTTCTTTGCTAGTTTGCAGTTCCTTATTTATCGCCGCTTATGGCGGAATCATTGGTGCATATCATAGTTGGATGCAAGCTTTGTCTTCCGCCATTAAACTCCCAGCCCTTTATTTAATCACACTTTTGATTTGCATCCCGACGTTGTTCTTTGCGAACATTATTTTTGGCTCAAAACGGAGTTTTGCCCAGCATTTAGCATTAGTTTTAACTGCGGTTTCAGTCACCAGCGTACTTTTATTTAGCTTTGCCCCAATCACGCTGTTTTTCTTAATTACCACCAATAATTACCAATTTTTAATTCTGTTAAATGTCTTTATCTTTGCAATCACTGGATTTATTGGTATTTCGTCTTTATATCAAGCCACGAGTTTAGTTTTAGAACAAGATGATGAAGGTAGTAAAACCCGCCAAAAGATTTTACAATTTTGGCTATTTCTTTATGCTTTCGTAGGCAGTCAGCTAGGATGGACTCTCAGACCGTTTTTTGGCACACCTGGTTCTGTCTTTGAACTATTCCGCGAAAGAGAAGGTAATTTCTATTTAAGCGTGATTAAATCTCTTAGCTATCTCTTTGGATTCCGTTAATTAGTCATTAGTAATTCCACAAAATATACAACCTAAAAAAAATATGCTGAAAAAGCAAAATCGCGGAATTCAACAATTTGGTGTTTTGGTTAATTTACTGCGCGATCGCCAGTCATTCTTAGAAGAAATTCGTTTGGGAGTCAGATTACAAAATAAAATCAGTTCTCTGTTCGTAACTAGTTCTATATTTTTTGCCCTTTATGGAGCAATTATCGGTGCATCCCACAGTTGGGGACAGGCATTATCGGGTGCTATTAAGCTTCCGGTATTCTATTTAATCACGCTGATTATTTGTTTCCCGACGTTGTTCTTTTTTAATGTTTTGTTTGGTTCTCGGAGCAGTATTTTACAGCATTTCGTTGTATTACTTACATCTGTATCAGTGATTAGCGTACTTTTATTTAGCTTGGCACCAGTTACGCTATTTTTTCTAATCACTACACCCGATTCTTATCAATTTTTTAAACTGCTGAATGTATTTATTTTTGGTATTACAGGCGTATTTGGCGTGAAGTTCCTATATGAAGGAATGCAATTACTTTCTCAACAAGATGAAGTTGGTAAAAAAACCCGCACCACTATTTTAAGATCCTGGTTATTGCTTTATGCCTTTGTTGGTATGCAGTTAGGATGGTTTCTCAGACCGTTTTTTGGTGCGCCTGACTCTAAATTTGAGTTGTTTCGGGCAGTGAAAGGCAACTTTTATTTGGATATTGTAACGGCGATTTCCGAAATTTTAGGTTTACGTTAATCTCAGAAAAAGATAATTATTCTAGTTCTCAGTGACAACTAGTAGTTAAAAGTTTCCTCGTTCCCAGGCTGCTGCCTGGGAATGCATTCATTGAGTCTCTGACTCAATATACCTCTTACACAAATGCAAATTTCAAAGTCCCTCTCCCAAGCTTGGGAGAGGGACTTAAGGTGAGGGCTTTAGATTCATGCAACAAGTCTAATCTGTAAAAGCTTCTTATAGACTGACTTTCAGCTTCAGCTTAAGGGTCAGTTTTCAGATATTCTTGTAATTGTTGGGTACGCAGTTTTGTGGTATCTTCCAAACAACCAAAATAAATGGTAGAAGCAATACTTCCGCCCTCATATCTGCTTCTTTCAAACTCACAATTGGTATCTCGAAACTTGATCCATGCTAGTTGTGCAGCAATCAATTTCTGTTTTCTAGGCCTTTCTAGTGTAGGTACCAATTGTTGATAAACTTGATTCAGTTTTCTATCTGCATTCTGATAAGATAACTTCGTACATTCATTAATTGCTGCTTGAGTTTGAGGATTATTGCAGTTTAACTTTTGAACTAAGCGCATCTCAGATAAATCAGGCGTTGTACCTGCTATCGTCATCGCAGGAGTATTTAAACTGCTGAGGGTTAGTATACTGGAAAAAACTAGTAATAATTGACGCATAGCAAAATCTTTGTTGTTAAGTATAGAAATTTGATATTTTTGGTAGCCTCGAACTCAGAATCAGAGTAGGAAGTGGTATGCTCCACAAAGAAGTATCATGGTTCATTCTAGCTACCAGTACACTCCAGCGATGGAGTTTTGGTTAAAAGAAGAAGACAGCAACTGCACGAAATCGAAATGGGATAAGCGATCGCTAGTATATATACTTATTGCATCATCCAGAAAAAGGGATGAAATTTTTATTTAAGCAAATAAAATATATATTTTCGTTAGAAGTATGATATCTGTGTCTAAAATATTTTTATTATACGCCAAATTCCGATAAAACTCTTGCATTGATCGTTAAAATAACTGTATTCTTTATATTGTTGAAAATTGTTTTTCACAAAATCAATAACAAAGCACAATTTCAGCACATCGCAAAAAACATTGACTGGGCAAATCGATAAATGTCGATATCAAACCAAAATCTATGTATGCCGTTGTCGCTGGCATTATGAGTAACAGGAGCAACTCCCGAAATGAAAAATCAAATATTTTGTTTATGTGTGTAGTGTAGCAAGGAATTCAAAATTTTTTCTATTCCCTATCTCTTACAGTCCATACCTAATTTGAATAGAGAAGAGTATTGGCTAAATTTTCAATCTTTTCATCTCTCTAATCGGGGCAAGAAATCTATTCTGTGCTGGCTGAGTTTGGGATTTCAAACCCATTTTATCAACGAATCAAGACCAGGAAAATTATGACCTCTGTAGATCCTAATTTTTTTGACATCCCGGACAAAAGCCTAATCATCATCGACCCAGCCGTTGATGACTATAAAAAGTTAAATGGCAACAACTTGGAAGTCATATTTAAAGACGTAGTAGATACAGAAGTAAGAACGGTAACTTCAAAAGCAGAAAAACTGTTGAAAGCTCCACCGAAGGAATTGTTAGCGCCTCCTGGTGATTTCAATCCTACACTACTACTGTTTTTTGCATCTGTGACAGTACTGGTTTCATCTCATTGTGGTTACTGGCTTTGGCAATGGCCAGACTGGCTGTGTTTTAGTTTTAATATTATTGCTTTGCATTGTTCTGGAACAGTAATTCATGATGCTTGTCACCAATCTGCCCACCGCAATCGAGTCATTAATGCCATATTAGGGCATGGTAGCGCCTTGATGCTAGGGTTCGTTTTCCCAGTGTTTACACGAGTACATTTGCAGCATCACGCTCATGTCAACGATCCCAAAGATGACCCAGATCATTTTGTTTCTACAGGTGGCCCGCTGTGGATGATTGCATTTCGATTCTTGTCCCACGAGGTGTTTTTCTTTCGACGGCGACTGTGGCGCAAATATGAACTATGGGAATGGTTAATTAGCCGCTCAATTGTTGTTGCAATTGTTTATATCTCAGTTCAGTATCATTTTTTAATGTACGTTCTCAATTTTTGGGTTGTACCTTCTGGTATCGTAGGATTAATACTGGGCTTATTTTTTGATTATTTGCCCCATCGTCCCTTTGTTGAACGCGATCGCTGGAAAAATGCTCGTGTATACCCTAGCCCAATTCTTAACATCCTGATTTTAGGTCAGAACTACCATTTAATTCATCATTTATGGACTTGTATTCCCTGGTACAAATATCAGTCTACATACTATCTGATGAAGCCTTTATTAGATGAAAAAGGCTGTTATCAAACTTCAGGTTTACTACAAAAGAAAGACTTTTTAGAGTTTATTTACGATATCTTTGTAGGAATTCGCTTTTCTCATCAAACAATTAAAAATCAAGAGGAATCCCAAAGTCGTAACTAAGCATTAACTCGTGAATTAGTCATTAGTTATTGGTCATTTGTAAATAACCAATGATATCAAGTCTACATTAATGACTTAATTAAATCCGAATCACCCCACCCCGCCAAAGCATCGGGGAGGGGTGCAATAATTTTAGAAATTATAACTATTTTATTTTTTGTAAATCAAGAAAACTGAACCAATCGGCCCAAGGTTTTCTACATAAGTTTTCTGGTTATAATACAATCCTGGAGACATACCTCCATCAAATAAAATTCCTTCTTGAATCTTACCTAAACAGTTATTGCTAGCAATACCCTCTAAGACATTATCAAACATATCTGGCAGTAACTCTTGATTAAGTTGAGATAATTCAATCTCGGAATTAGCTTTCAAGTCATTAACTAATAAGATTACATAGCCTTGATTAGTGATAGCTGCCAGAGAGCGATTAGTTGCATTTTTACAAGCAAATTCTCCCAAATCTTGACAAATATCTTTAAACTTACCCTGACGATAGAATCTGCCATTACCGCCCACTAAATTGTAATTGAGAATATCGTTTGTTCTTCTGCCAGCTTGAATAGTAGCCTGTCGCTGCTGGGGTGTACCTCCTGATATCCCAAAGGAAGAACGTTTATTTTTAAATGCTCCTGAATACTCTACGCCACGAGAAATATTTAAGCCTTGGGGTTTATCTTCAGTATCTATATAGTCCGCATTAATTGCAGCAATGGGTAGCTGTCCGTTTAACTTGGCATTCTCATCAGCGATGAGTTCATGAAACTGTTTTGCTACATATTCTTTACGTAGTTTACCTCTACTATCTTTGGCGTAAAGTTTATGAGATAGACCAACATTAACTTTGAAATCTAATTCGGCTGATTTGGGATTAAAAATAATTACATTATTAATACCTTTAGGATTTTTTTTACCTTGATTATTAGTTTTAAAAAAATCAATACTAAACTTGGCATCTTTGCCAGGGCAACTTTTAGACGCTTTTGGAACTAAATTTGCTTCAATCTTTTGACAACCTGATAATAAGCTTGCACTAATTATCAAAATAAATAACAAAAATAATTTTCTTGTAGACATAATAATACAAAAAAAACCGCTACAGAATTACTATAGCGGGGAATAATTTAAAATTTCAGTCTGGAGTCAATCTCAGAGCCAAAACTTAAGAGAACCATTCTAAGACAGCTTCTTCTTTGGTGTTGGTATTGCGAGATGGTGTCTCACGATTAAATTTCATCTGAATTGACCGAGTTTGCTCGCCATCAGCAGCTACAGCCAAAATCGGATAGTCAATTAAACCATCTTGGAAGGACATCTGGAAGCGGAATGTTCCATCTGGATTTAGCTGAATTGGACGGCCGCCAATGGTTACGGTAGCATCGGGTTCGGTTGCACCGTAGACTATCAACTCAGCATCGGCAATTAACCAGAACTTGCGCGGACGCACTGGTACGGCGGAAGCCGAGAAGCCAACACCTGACATTCCTGCACCGGAAGCGGTTAAGCCAGATACGGTAGGAGTTGCCCACAGACCTACACCAGATGGGAAAATGTAGGAGCTAATCGCTTGTTCAGGACGCGCTGCACCTTGTTGAGAGCCGAAGATAGAACCAGCAACCCGTAGTGCTTCGGCAGATTCTGCTAAACCAAATATTTCGTCGTAGATGGGGTTGCCATTCACAGCATTACCAACATTACCATTGGCAGTAGCTGCAATCTTCTTGGCAGGAGGAACTAGTTCGTACTGAGTTTTGCCACGTAAATCTTCTTCAAAATTTACAGTGATGAAGACATCCTCAATCCAGTCAGAAGGATAGACGGGGGGAATGTGTACTCTACTAGAACGAGCTAGTACTAACCAACGACCATCAGCAGCACGATAGCCGATATCGATCGTATAATCGCGATCGCTAACTGGAACTGGTAGATACCATTCTCTAGCTAGTTCATCAGCGGGATATTCTTGAATGCTATGTGGGCTTTGGTATTCAATATCGATGTCGGTGACATCATAAATCCGTAGTGCCAATTGTTGTCCGCCTTGCCGACGCAATTCCTGTTTGTGTTCATTGGGAACATCCCAGTAAGTGTAAGCCCACTGAGGATCGCGCGGTAAGAGTACAATCCGGCTTTCACCATAGCCAGAGGGCAAATCTGCCAGTCCTTCATCAACATCAGCCAAAGATCCACCAGTACGATCTTCCTGACCTAATTCAAACTTTGCAGCTTCCACGGTTTCTTGTGCCTCCAATGAACGAGATGGACTGAGTAAGGTTCTGCTACGCTGGACTTCTTGTATTGATGCCAGTAGTTGTGATTTACGCATTCGGCTATAGCGAGAGATGCTATATTCGCTAGCAACTTTGCGTAGTTGGCGTAAGGTCATCTCCTCTAGTGGCGGGCGTTCTTTTGCCATTAATTTGGCCTCCAGTAGTTTAAGCGGTAAATGATTTCCCCTGGTTAAAGAATGCTATGTAAAATCTCATCCATTCCAGATGAATTTCTTATCCTGACTCCTGGTTTTGCCCAGTTTTTAAGTTTTTTAATCTGTTTTTAAATTGAGCCAACACCCTTTCAATTCCTTCATTGTGCCAAAATTAGCATTTCTTTGGGATCGGAGGATTTTTATTTGTTAAGTCAATATTAACCACTAAGCATATCTAGGGATCAAGGGGGAAGAAGTAGGTTTTTTAGCTGTTTCACGAATTTATAAGCCCTTCTGGGATCTAATTGTCATGTTTTCATAACATTAATAGGATTTGCATGTTAAGCAATGGCAAACATATCAAGCTTTCATGACATTGCTCTTTTGGTCAGCCAAAAATCACAATCCACAAAGAAAGGAGTAGGATTCAAAGGGATTGGGCATTGAACCCACCACTAAATTCCTAGTTGGACAATACCGATCGCAAACCAAAACGTGGGGCAAACTTAGTTAATCGTTACTTTAGCGATCGCCTTTCTTCCCACCGTTATGTGAAATTAAGTCCCAAGATAGTGTGTACCCGACCATCGAAGAACTTAAGCTTGGCGTATAAGTTTAGGGTTTAGGGAAATAATTATGAATAAGGAAACAGTTCCTAGCCAGGCTGAAAAGTCTAATCCAGAAGGTGATGCGCCACAATTAAGTCCAGAAGTACTGGACAAAATCAAACACCCTGCGAGAATAGACGATGTTATTCGGGAGCAATCACCAGAAGAACGTAAAAGTAACCCAGCTTTAGTACCAGAAATGATTGACGATCCAACTGATGATTAATTGGGTTTGCGAAAGAGGAATCGAAAAGCTCAGATTCCCGACTTTTTAGAGAAGTCGGGAATTTTGGTATTTAGAGGATGTTTGAAAAGTCCTTTTCTTAGTAGCAAAACGTTTTAGATCCCCCTAAATCCCCCTTAAAAAGGGGGACTTTGATTCCAGTTCCCTCCTTGTTAAGGGGGGTTAGGGGGGATCTAAATCTAGCTTCAAGAAGTTAATTTCCACTCTACATTACTTCCAAATCTAAGATTACTTACCATCGTCATCTATACTAAGTTAGATTTTACAAAGATTAAATTTTATAACCAGAGTCGTATATACAGGTGCGAGCTTAAAGTAATTTAATCATAAAATGTTACCTAATTCCTGAAAGAGAATATCCATACCAATTCTTTTGAAGACGTACAGAAAACTCTAAATAATCTTCCTAATACCAGCAAAGTTTCCAAAATTAAAAGCAAACAAAACTAATGTCTGGTGACAAATTATTAATCGAAATATATTCAGGAATTACGCGGAATTATGAAATAACATAGACGCACCGCAAATGCGTCTTATTGGTTCAGTCTCGTTTAATAAATAGAAGCAACTTGCTGCAAAGTTCTTGCGTAAGTCCTGATATTGTGAAACCATATTTTATAACTTGCTGATACAACTAAACTAATTTGTCTTTAGCCTCACTCCAGAAAAAATTACTGGTACTAGTAACAATCATGACGCGATCGCCAAATTCAGAAAACAATCAGGAACCATCTAATCGTCGTCTGTGGCTCCTGCTTTTAGGACGTACCAGTTTGGCTCTGGGTGGGGTTTTACTAGTTGGAATTATAGTTGGTGCTTGGTGGGCTAGAAACTATGTATACAAAGATTTAGCACCGTTAGTACAGCAAAATCTTGAGCAATTACTGGGGCGTTCAGTAAAAGTTGGGAACGTTGAACGTTTTTCGCTTTCTAGTCTGAGATTTAGCTCTCTATCAATACCAGCAACTCCCAGCGATGCAGATCGGGTAGTAGCAAAAGCTCTGGAGGTGCAGTTCTCGCCGCTGCAACTTCTTCTGACCCGAAAACTGGCATTAAATGTCACCTTAATTCAACCCAACGTCTACGTTCAACAGGATAAAGATGGTCGTTGGGTGACAGCCCAAGTTAAGGCTGGAGAGGGACAAGGCTTTATTCAAACTGAGTTGCAGTCACTTCAAATTCAAGATGGCAATATAGAGTTGATGCCATTCACTGCACCGACTAAACCGAAAGGCTCAGTCATATTAGATCGAGTTGGTGGTATTGCCCGATTTTCCGATCAAAATCAAAGGATTGGTTATGATTTCAATACTCAACTCACTAGGGGAGGCGCTGTTAAAATTGTTGGCGAAACCCAACTCAAAGCTCAACGAACTAACCTCCAGCTTTCAGCACAAAATTTACTAGCATCTGATATCACTCGATTAATTCAGTTACCGATCGCTCTGCAAGCAGGATATTTAAATGCTGACTTAGGGGTTCAGATTCCACCCAAACTTTCAGACATCGCAATTACGGGAACAGCTACAGCTAATCAAATCACCGCTAAGATTCAAAATCTTCCTCAGCCGATTTCTAATTTTAATGGGAAATTTCTATTTCAAGGTCAGACAGTTACTTTAGATAATCTGAGTACGAACTTTGGCAAAGTTCCCATTCTGGCGAATGGAACAATTAATACTCAAACAGGTTTTAATGTTTCTGCTCAGATCAGACCAGTTACTGCGAAAAATATTTTAGATACATTGAAAGTGAATTCGTCAGTCCCAGCTAGTGGCGAAATTCAAGCAAATATTAAAATACTAGGCGCACTTCAGCAACCAATCGTCAGCGGTACAGTAAGTAACACAAAACCGATTCAAGTCGATCGCGTTCAATTTAAAACTATCAACACTGATTTCCGCTTGAATGCATCTCAAACTGCATCTCAACTTACTGTCTCCAATCTGAAAATAGTCCCCGCAGCTGGCGGTCAAATTATCGGCGGCGGTCAAGCTAATCTGGGAACCAAAGATGGGGTAATATTTAATGCTCAAGCTGATGGGATATCAGGAGATATACTAGCACGCAGCTATGGCGTTACTCTACCGATCGCAGTTGGAAATGTTTCAGCAAAAGCCCAAATTTCTGGCTCACTTCGCAAACAACCCTTGAAACTTGATGTTTCTAATGTTCAAGTAACGCCGCCAGCCGGGGGACAAATCACAGCCAATGGTCAAATTCAACTGGCTCCCCAAGGTCAGGTAGGCGTAGATATTCAAGCTCAAGGTATCCCAGGAAATGCGATCGCTCAAGGTTATGGGATTTCAACTCCGATTAATGTGGGTGGTATATCTGCGAACGCTAAAATTACTGGTTCTCTGGGTACACCATTAAACGTCAACGTTTCTCGCGTTCAAGCAAATCCAGATGTGGGAGGGCAAGTCACAGCTAGCGGACGAGTTCAGCTTGCACCTCAAGGTAGAGTGGCATTGAATGTCCAAGCAAAAAATATACCAGGGGATGCAATCGCCAAAGCCTACAATTCCTCACCCTCCATTACCATTGGGAATGTCTCGGCAAATGCCGATATTTCTGGCACTCTGAGCAATCTGCAAACAGTTGCGCGGGTGCAAGCGCCTAGTGCCACCTATCCCACTAGCGGACGAGTTGTTGTTACCAAACAAGGAGAGAATATCGTCTTTCCCGATGCGGTTGTGAACGTGGCAGGTGGGACAATCACAGCTCAAGGTCAACTTGCACAACAACGCTGGCAAGGATCTGTCAGAACTTCTCAAATTCAACTCAGCCGTTTTTCACCACAACTGCGAGGACGGCTGAATAGCAATATTCAGTTAGCTGGCACAACCCAATCTTTCCAGCTTGCGGATATTCGCGCCGCCGGACAAATCAGCCTTCCCCAAGGAATAGCGCAGCTGGCAAAACCGCTGACTGCGAGATTTCAGTGGAATGGACAGCAGATTATCGTTGAAAACGCAAGTACCGCAGGATTTAATGCTAATGGTGCGATCGCTATTCAGTCTCCCCCAACTGGCGCACCCCAAATTGCCGGATTTGATTTAAATGTACTGGCGCAGAATTTCAACTTACAAAATACTGGTTTTAAAGTTCCTGGGGACGTAGCAATAGCAGGGCGACTTGATTTTAATGGAAAAGTTACAGGAACTCCAGATGTACCCCAAGCTAATGGGAATATCCGGCTGCGGAATTTCAATGTGAGTAACTTGGCATTTGACCGACTTTTAACTGGAAACGTGAATTTTCAAGGCGGACAAGGAGGAAGTCTGCGATTAGCTGGGAAACAAGATCGGATTGCGCTTAACTTAGGCGCAGATTATCGTCCCACTTCATTTTTAGTTAAACGCGATGAGGCAGTTACTACGGGTAGAACTGAGGGAGATAACTTGATAATCAACGCCCAACAGTTTCCCATCGCTCTGGTTGGCGGCTTTTTACCTAACAATCAATTGAAACCACTGGGCGGGCAATTATCGGGTAATTTAGTTGTCAATCTGAATAATTATGCCATTGCGGGAGATGTGGCGATCGCAGCACCTCGCGTTGCCAGAGTTGCAGCCGATGAATTTCGCGGCAGCATCAATTATGCCGATGGTACTGCTAGCTTGGCTAATGGTCTATTGCGGATTGGGGATAGCAACATCGCTCTCAGTGGTAATGTGCAAGCAGGAAACGATCCGCAATTTCAATTCCAAGCTAATTTTGCCCAAGCCAAAATCCAGAGACTTTTACAAGCATTTAATATCTTTGATTTTCAAGACCTTAGTACTGGGTTACAGCCTCCAACGTTAGCTGGAGCAGAAGCACTTCCAACTGAATCTATCAGTTTGCCCAATGCAGACTTAAAAACACAGTTAGCATATTTCTCGAATATTACAACAGCAATTGCAAAAGAACAGCAAGCAGAAACCAAAAAAACCGCATCTTTGCCCAGCCTTGCAGAATTAACAGGTGCTTTAAGCGGAGCAATTACAGCCAATGGCTCGTTAAAATCTGGGTTGAATGTTGGCTTTAATTTTCAAGGTGCTAACTGGCAATGGGGTAATTATTCCATCAATCAAGTTGTTGCTCAAGGCACTTTCGCCGATGGTATCGTCACCCTTTCGCCCTTGAGTGTGGGGATTGATCGAGGACTAGTGGCGTTTTCAGGACAGTTAGGAACTGAGCAACTATCTGGAAAGTTGAATGTAGCCAGTCTGCCTTTATCACTTTTAGAGCCTTTTATCGAAAAATATCCCGTAGATATCACTGGTAATGTAAATGCTGATGCCACTTTAGCAGGTAGTTTGCAAGACCCCAGAGTTCAAGGGAAAGTGGCGCTAGCGAATGCGACCCTTAACAAACAACCCGTACAAACAGGACAGGTGAACTTTGATTACAACAAAGCTCGCTTGAATTTTGATAGTACCTTACTCGTAACAGGAACGCAGCCAGTCGCAATTACAGGTAGCGTACCTGCTCCTTTGCCTTTTGCCAAAGTGCAACCTGATAGCAATCAAATCAACATCGACGCCAATGTGCAAAATGAAGGATTGGCACTGTTAAATCTGTTGACCAACAATCAAGTCGCTTGGGTAGACGGTCAAGGAAAAGTAGATTTAAATGTTCGAGGTACTTTAAACGAACCAATTATCAACGGCAACGCCACACTTAATAATGCTACCTTTAGCGCTCAAGCCTTATCCGATCCTCTCACGAATGTCACAGGAACAGCGCAATTTAATGGTAGTACGGTAAGCGTTGAAAATATCCAAGGTAATTACAATCAAGGACAAGTAACTGCATCAGGCATCTTGCCAATTTTTGATGCTCAACAAACGGCAGCGAATCCCCTGACAATTTCAATAGCAGACAAACTCAACTTTAAGCTTGCAGGACTGTATGAAGGTGGTGTTGGCGGTGATGTCGTGATTCGCGGCACAGCCTTAAAACCTGTAATTGGTGGAGAGATTAAACTGAGTGATGGTAAGGTAATTATTGGCAACTCGACTACTACTGCTAAAAAATCAGCAGCTACAACTGAGGCTAATACTAAGGTCATAAATCTAGATAGACAAGAGGCTAACCCTAACGTCACACCGACAGCAGAGAATAGCACTAAGCCAGTGGCGACAGCAGACGCAAGCACTAGCGCCGCAACTCCACCCAATTTACCTGTAGAGTTTGCAGATTTAAAGTTGATTTTAGACAAAGATATTCGGGTTACAACTCAGTCCTTCCTAAGCTTTGTACCAGGAGGAGAGGCATTGAGTCAGCCTTTATTGAGCTTTGACGCTAAAGGTGACTTGACCATTAATGGTACATTAGCCAAACCACTTCCTGAAGGAGTCATTCGTTTGACAGGAGGACGACTGAGCTTATTTTCTACTGAGTTCACCTTAGCGCGGGGCTATGAACAAACTGCGCGGTTTACTCCAAGTCAAGGACTTGACCCGACTTTGGATGTCCGACTGACGGCAATTGTACCGGAAGCATCAGCAAGGAACACTCAAACTTTGGAATCACCATTGTCTTCTGAAGTCAGCGATGTTTCTGTAAACAACTTTGGGACTTTACGTAGCGTTACCGTTCAAGCTAGGGTGAACGGGCCAGCTAGTAAATTGGGCGATAATCTAGAACTGACGAGCGAACCTAGCCGTAGTAAAGGAGAAATAGTTGCTTTGCTGGGTGGCTCAATTCTGGGTTCTTTCGGTCAAGCAGATGCAGGCCAAGGGCTGACTAATTTCGCTAGTTCTACCATTTTAGGTAGTTTACAAGGAACTATCACTGCGATCGGACAGGCTGTTGGTTTCAGTGAATTTCGGATATTTCCGACTCCATCTATTAATAATGAAGAATCAAAAGCATCAAGAGCTTCAATTCTTAATTTATCAGCAGAAGGTGTGTTTGATATTAATAAAAATTTCTCTGCCTCTTTATCACGCGCTCTTTCTAGCGATGACTCTTTCCGTTTCAATGTCCTCTATCGAGTCAATGACGAAATTCTGATGCGAGGCTCAACTGATGTGGGAGATGACAATCAACTTCAAGTTGAGTATGAAACTCGATTTTAGATTGCTGCATTAGCATTGTTAGTCGGCACAATCGCATTGCTGGCCAATAAACTAACTAATATACCGGGACGGGATATCACTCAATACGGTTCGGATAAGCAATTTTCTTCTCCCTTTTGGTTTGGGAAAAGGGTAAGGGGTAAGGGGGAAAAGTTTGAATTTAGCCTTTTCCCTTTTCACTTTCCCCCTTAACCGAACCGTATTGGGATATCACTAGATTTCTTGCAAAAGTCGGGCTAAAGGGAAAGGGTAAAAAACTCAAAATCCTTTCCCTTTAACCTTTTCCCTTTTCCCTAAGAGTGCAAAAATATATTTTTGCAAGAGAGGTCTACTGATGATTAAGTTGTTGGTTTGGATGTTCTTGATTTTTTACTACAGGTGATGCTGCTGTCTCCACACTTTTTTCTTGGGCTTGTATTTCCAGTAGTTGAGGAATTGTCACAAATCTATAGCCTTCAGCTTTTAAACCTGCGATCATTTCTGGTAAAGCTTTGACAGATTTTGAACGGTTGCCGCCCCCATCGTGCAGCAGTACAATTGCACCGGGTTTTGCATATTTCAGCACATTTTTGACCAGCCCTGTAACTGGTGGCGAACGGCGTTCAGCATCTCCCGATTGTTCTGACCACATCATGACAGCGTATTTCTCGCTTTTGGCATATTCAGCTAGTCCATTATTCAAAAAACCTCCAGGAGGGCGAAATAGAGTAGTTTTTATTCCAGTAGTCTTGTAGATGATTTCTGCTGTGCGATCGATTTCACTAGCCGCAGTAGCTAAGTCCATGTGGTGATACGAATGATGCCATGTGTGATTACCAATTACGTGACCGTCAGCAGCCACTTGCTTGGCAACTTGAGGAAAATATTGCACCATTTGCCCAATCATGAAGAATGTGGCTTTTATATCATTTTTCTTCAAGATTTCTAAAATCTGTGCCGTATTTTTGGGGCCAGGGCCATCATCAAAAGTTAGGGCAATAACTTTCTCATTCGGTTTTAGTTTCCCTTGATAAACGATTGTTCCCTGAAATGCCTTTGGCACTTCATTCATCTGTTGTGTGACTGGACTTATATTCTGTGCATCTGCACTCATCAGCTTGTTATGACTCGCTTTAGCACTCTCGCTTTTTGGCTTGATAATTCCCAACAAATGCTCAAATCCGCTTGTGGTTAAAAGCAAGCTGATTCCTAAACTACTAGCACTAGTAACCAATATAACAATTATTATTTTCAGTAATAAAGATAATTTACGACTAGACACATTAAATCTCCTCAAATATTAGTTATTAGTTATTGGGGATTAGTTTCTCCCTGATGTTCCCATACCTTATATCATGTCCGCGTGATTACTTATTAAACTGGAATTACCCGGACTTGATATTATTTCTAGCTAGCCTGTTGTAATTAATATATCTACTGCTGAGAGAAAAAAGAAAACAATAAAATACCTTGAAACATTCCAGATCAAGGATGTCTCAATTTAGTCTGTACTAATTTGCTACCATTATTAAACTGAATAAAATAATACTCAGTAAATTTAGCTGACCAGTAGAGCCAACAATGATAGCAGTATAACCGTAACCTGGAGAAATGCTAGGTAGTCGTTATTCGCTATTTACTTGCGATCGCTTCCAGCGGGCGGTTACGCCATCGCAGTTTTTGCTTATCGTTGTAGAGAGGCAGAAGGTGACAACCTCCTACCTCATGTCCTCTTCAATCTTCGTCAAGGGCTGGGAAAGCTTCTTCAAGCTGCCACAACCGATCTTTATTTTCAACGAACCAAATACGAGTTTCTGGAGTTAATTTACTCCAAATGTCTTCAACAGGGATGTGAGGAGATGCATACTGGTATTGCTGACCAAGTGATTTGAGATTATCTGCTACATCACGGGGAATTCCAAATTGTTCCCAGTCAACTGTGATATGTCTTCCCGAAACTCCGGCTGTGGGGTCGAAAACCAATTGTGCCGATCTGACTAAATCAGCAAAGTGTTTCGGTTTGAGTTTGGTAATTTCCTGAATTTGGAGTGATTCGTTATGCTCTTGAGACATGATCGCCGCAGTGGTAAAGATTAGTGGTCTATTGAACTTACTGCCAGAGATTTTTATCCCAATATTTTTACTTTAGCGCAGAGCCACTAACTCGATCGTGACTTAACCACACAAGGGGTTTGAGCAAATCGTTTGAGGTGAGCAAATTTACTACAAATCTATCAGTACAATGTCTAAGCTAGTAATAGACCTCTTGCAAAAATATATTTTTGCACTCTTAGGGAAAAGGGAAAAGGTTAAAGGGAAAGGATTTTGAGTTTTTTTACCCTTTTCCCTTTTCCCTTTACCTCGACTTTTGCAAGAAGTCTAATGAAAAGTTTGTAGTAAGGACTTTAGTCCTTATTTTCTAAGCACTAAAGTCCTTACTACAAACTGTTCTCAGTATCTATTTTAGTGACGAGTGTAGGAACGCTCAAAGCGAGTTTTGAGTGTTTGAGCCATAACAGAGATGACAATTGCTGCTATAGAAACCGATATTGCTGCTATTTTGATTCTAGAATCATCTGCAAGTATTGCTACAGCAGCTAGAGCGATCGCTACCCCGATACAACCTTGTTTGACCCTATTTGTCACTTGATAAGCTCGATTGCAAGAACTACAAATAAGTGTGTGTCGCGAAAATCTGTCTGGCAAAATCGGCTTTGAATTCAAGTCGTCATTCTCAACATTTTTAAATGTGGAATAGCCTTGATAAAAAGGTAAAGATGACCCAAATTTATCTAGCCACTTGCGGAACTCAATCACTAATGTATCAGATGTTTTCAGCGGCAAATATAATTCTTTGAGACTTCTTCCCAAGCGCTCAATTTCTGCCTGTTGTCCCGCAATCAGAGGCAAATCCTGCTCCAATATTTTGTTTGTATTCAAGTGATCGAGCCAGCGCGGCCTCAGCTTGACTCCCCAAGTCATGAAATTACGATAACCTCTAGCTAAAAGACGGCATCGCCCTTTACCTAAAGGAATTGAATACAAAGCTAGTCCAAATGTCCAATCTTTTTTTTCAATATAAGCAGTGTTTAGCACAAGACTTGGAGCAACAAAATCGACATACTTCCAGGCTTCATTTGATTTGTTAGCTCCCCGCCACCTGCCTTTAACCCCCTGAACCGAATTTTCTAGCACTTCCATTTCTAGCGGTTGGGCATTTTTCCGATTACCACCCCCTCTAGTGCCATTATGGCTAATAGCAACATGAGCCGGATCGATGACGTTTTCTACTAGATATGTTTGGTCGTAAGGCAGATCCAATGTAAAGTCTGCACACACAAATCCTGACTTATCTAAATCTGGCAAAATTGGAATAATTTCATCAACAGCAGTTTCTTTTTCACCAGCCCATACCCAAATCATGCCTTGGCGTTCCACAACTTTAAAAGATGGCACGCAAGCATTAACTGGAATTTTTGTATCTGTTGCTAATTGGGGAATGTGCAGACATTGGCCATCACTGCCAAACTGCCAACCGTGATATAAGCACTCAATTTTGCCGTCAATAATTTGTCCTTCAGAAAGTTTGGCTGTACGGTGAGGACAACGATCTGCTAAACAAATCAATTGTCCATCTTTGTCTTTGAACAAAACTAAAGGTTCATCGTACAAGGAAAAGCTATAAGGGCGATTGGCAGGTAAGTCTTTGACGAAGGTGACGGGATACCAGCATTGCCTCCAGTTAAATTCTTGCTTTTCCTCTAGTTTCTCAAAGGTAGAAGTTGGTGGTGTCGCCTGTAGGGTTTCTGTTTCTAATGACATATTTTTCTCCAGGTTTCTATTATTTTAGACTTTTGGATTAGCAAATCTTTAGTCCTATAGATAGAACATTTCTAGAGTGAAACTTCAAAAATTAACCATGAGAAAGCATTCAAGCCTTTTGAGTAAGTCAAAGATCGTTTTGCTTGCGGAAAACACCAAAATGAGTAAGCAAACTGGGGTTTGAGTAAGTCAAAGGTCATTTTGCTTGCGGAAAACACCAAAATGAGAAAGCAAACTGGGGTTTGAATAAGTCAAAGGTCATTTTGCTTGCGGAAAACACCAAAATGAGTAAGCAAACACAGCTTTTGAATAAGTCAAAGGTCATTTTGAGAAAGCATTTAAGTATTTGGAGCAAGTAAACGGGTATTTTTATAAAGCAATGACGCTTTTTGATAAAGTAATCAGCGAATATACTTGACTATTAAAAATAGCGTCTGCACAAATAAAGTAGGCGCTCAAATCACTTAATAACTTTTCTATAACTTTCTGTTTCTAGAGGAATTGCCTCAGCTACTCATCTTCGATGAGAACTGTAACAGCAGCGATCGCAATCAACATTTCGTCATTTTTATCATTGAGTTCGGGAATCGCCCGCCCCTGAACTATCATTCCTCCAGATTCTACGGTGAGGGTTTTTCGCCCAAATGGTAATACAGCGAGTACTTCTTCTTCTCTAACTTGTTCTGGGTATGGCACTGCTACCTGAACCTCTATAATCATTTGATTGGGATGACTTAAACCTGCGACTTCCCAAACACCAGGTAAGGCATTGTGAGCGATCGCATTACGTACCGCCCTAGATGCTGCTACTGTTGGTTCTTGTCCGTGTTGATCGATTCCCATCCCCATCTCGATAATCAAGCGTTTACGCGCCATTACTACCTCCGGTAAATCTTGCACCTTTCACCACCAAAGGCAGCTATTCTGGTGGCAAGAGGCAAAATAAATACTGCATCCTTTCTCTGCAAGACCCTTCGCACAGAGTCTTAAAATCAGAGCTAGACATGCTAATTGCACCTTCCTGCCTCCTATTTGCTGCCTACTTTACAACAGACGTTGCAAGCGACTCAGACGCTCTGAGTAACTTCTCATCACCTCTATGGCAAACATGGGTGTTTCCTGAACGGCAAATAGAAACCCTTTATCATCAAGGAAAACCAGTTTGCTATCTACCTTAGCAATAGCTGTGTAAGTTCTATTTTTGACTCCTACAAGTACCCCAACACCAAAAACTTCGCCCGTTTGAATGGTTTCTACAACCTTTCCACTGACTAATATATCTATCTGTCCTTCCAAAATGCCGTACATATTATCACCAGGCTGTCCTTCTTCAAAGATGACTTGACCTGCTGAAAATGCTTGAGGGTCGGGTTGTTTTTGAAAGATACTGACTGTTACCACAGGACTTAACATTAGAGCAACCCCAAAATTCTTTGTTTTTCAACGAAATCTTTTGATAGCTTTAGGCGAATCCAGAAAAGTATACTACTTTCTGTTGATAAACTCTCAATCTCCGCAAAATTCCTGATTAGCTCCCTGGTTGACCTTTATTAGGATCGGACAAGGGGAAATGAAAACACGCCTTAGCACAGCACGGCGGAAATAAACATACCCTTCGGGTTCACCAGTCGCCTGCGGAGGGAAACCCTCCCGCAGCGCTGGTTCACCATTTCAAATGGCGCAAGAGCTTAAAATACAATTCTTTTGACTTTTGACTTCCGCCTTGCGGTACTAGCCTTGTAAAGGTAAATAAAATAGCAAATTTTGGTTTTCAGGCTATCTTCTATAATTAGTAAAACCTGCACACCTAATTCTAGGCATGAGACTGTGACCGAATCAGGAAGTTACAAAGATACTGTAAACCTACCCAAGACTAACTTTGATATGCGGGCAAACGCCATCAAGCGCGAGCCTGAAATCCAAAAATTTTGGGAAGAAAATAAAATTTACGATCGCCTCTTTGAAAATAACCCCGGCGAATTATTTATACTGCACGATGGGCCTCCCTACGCTAATGGCTCACTTCATATTGGTCATGCCTTAAATAAAATTCTCAAAGATATTATTAACCGCTACCAAATGTTACAAGGGTGTAAAGTTCGCTACGTTCCTGGTTGGGATTGTCACGGATTGCCAATTGAGTTAAAAGTTTTGCAGAACATGAAGTCAGCAGAACGGCAAAATTTAACATCTTTACAACTGCGGCAGAAAGCGAAAGAATTTGGACTAGCAACGGTAAACGACCAGCGCCAAAATTTTAAACGCTACGGTATTTGGGGTGATTGGGAAAACCCTTATCTAACTCTAAAGCCGGAATATGAAGCGGCTCAAATTGGCGTATTTGGTCAGATGTTCTTAAAAGGCTACATCTATCGCGGTTTGAAACCGGTTCACTGGAGTCCCAGTTCTAAAACCGCTTTGGCTGAAGCTGAGTTGGAATATCCAGAAGGTCACGTTTCCCGCAGTATCTATGCAGCTTTTGCAGTTACAAGTTTGGCGGAAACTGTAAAACCACTGTTGGCGGAATATCTGTCAGATTTGGGTGTGGCTATCTGGACGACTACACCTTGGACAATTCCGGGGAATTTGGCTGTGGCGGTAAATGCAGATTTAAATTATGCAGTGGTGGAAGTTTCACCTTCAGAAGCAAAAGCGCAGAGTCATTTCAAATACTTAATCGTTGCTGCTGATTTAGTCGAACGTTTATCTTCAACCTTGGGAGTTGAGTTAACTGTAAAAGCCACCTTCAAAGGGAATGATTTAGAACATACTACTTACCGTCATCCTCTATATGACCGCGAAAGTCCGATTGTCGTCGGCGGTGATTACATCACAACTGAATCGGGTACGGGGTTAGTACATACTGCTCCCGGTCATGGTCAAGAAGACTACATTGTTGGTCAGCGTTACGGTTTACCCATCCTTGCACCAGTGGATGACAATGGCAATTTTACCGAAGAAGCGGGAGAATTTGCAGGCTTGAATGTTCTGGGTGATGGGAATCAAGCGGTGATTGATGCACTGGCTGCGGCTGGTTCTTTGTTGAAGGAAGAACCATACCCCCACAAGTATCCTTATGATTGGCGGACGAAGAAGCCGACAATTTTCCGCGCCACGGAACAATGGTTTGCTTCCGTGGAAGGATTTAGAGAAGAAGCACTAAAAGCGATCGCCACGGTAAAATGGATTCCAGCCCAAGGTGAAAATCGGATCACGCCAATGGTGGCAGAACGTTCCGATTGGTGTATCTCTCGTCAACGCGCTTGGGGTGTACCCATTCCCGTTTTCTACGATGAAGCCACGGGAGAACCACTGCTGAACGAAGAAACTATCAACCACGTCCAAGGAATCATCGCCGAAAAAGGTTCCGATGCTTGGTGGGAACTTTCAACTGAGGAATTATTACCCGAATCTTATCGTAACAATGGCAAGTCGTACCGCCGGGGTACAGACACAATGGATGTATGGTTTGATTCTGGCTCATCTTGGGCAGCTGTCGTTCAACAGCGTCCAGAATTACGCTACCCTGCTGATATATATTTGGAAGGTTCCGACCAACATCGCGGTTGGTTTCAGTCAAGTTTGCTTACCAGCGTAGCGGTAAATGATATTGCGCCTTACAAAACTGTACTAACTCACGGCTTCGCTTTAGACGAACAAGGCCGAAAGATGAGTAAGTCAGAAGGAAATGTGGTCGATCCAAATACAATCATTGAAGGCGGGAAAAATCAAAAAGTAGAACCGCCTTACGGTGCAGATGTATTGCGATTGTGGGTATCATCGGTTGACTACTCCGGCGATGTTCGCATTGGCAAAAACATCATTAAGCAAATGAATGATGTTAGAGGCAAAATTCGCAATACGGCGCGGTTTTTGTTGGGTAGCTTGGATGATTTTGACCCGGAAAAAGATGCAGTTCCCTTCGAGGAATTGCCAGAACTTGACCGTTATATGCTGCACCGCATCACCGAAGTATTTGAAGAAGTAACGGAAGCCTTTGAGAGTTTCCAATTCTTCCGCTTTTTCCAAACAGTGCAGAATTTCTGCGTGGTGGATTTATCCAACTTTTATTTGGATGTTGCTAAAGATAGGCTGTACATCAGTGCAAAAAATGCTTTCCGCCGTCGCAGTTGTCAAACGGTGCTGAAGATAGCTTTAGATAATTTAGCACGAGCGATCGCACCAGTGTTATCTCACACTGCCGAAGATATTTGGCAATATCTCCCATACAAAACACCTTACAAATCGGTGTTTGAAGCCGGTTGGGTGCAGGTTGAGGAAAAATGGCGTAATCCAGATTTAGCAGAATTTTGGGAAACGCTGCGACAACTCCGCACCGATGTGAATAAGGTGTTGGAACAAGCCAGAATAGAAAAACTCATTGGTTCTTCCCTGGAAGCCAAAGCTTTGATTTATATCCCTCACAAACAATTAGGCGATGCTATCAAAGCCTTTAACCCGGTTAAGGGTAATGGTATCGACGAACTGCGGTATTTATTGCTGACTTCCCAAGTTGAATTATTAGATTCTGCTCAAGGGTTGCAAGGATTGGAATATACAGCGCAGACTGAAGACTGGACAATTGCTGTAGTAAAAGCAGATGGTCAAAAATGCGATCGCTGTTGGAACTACTCTACTCATGTGGGAGAATCAGCAGAACATCCCCTAATTTGCGAACGGTGTGTTGCAGCCTTAGCTGGAGAGTTTTAAAAGCAAAAATCCCACGGCGCTAGCAGACTAGAAATCACTAACCTAAAAATGGCTAAATGCACTTAGGAATTTTCAATAAATAAACGATCCAATCTTGTGGGGCGGGCATCTTGCCCGCCTCTGGCTATAGGCGGTTAATTACGAATTACACTTCGGCGGGTTGATATTCTTGTTGTCTTTCCACAAACGACTGAACACGGGTGCGGTAGTTTCTCACAGTCTCATCTACCCATTCGCGATCGTTGCTATTTGCATACAAATGCACCAGTGGTTCGCTGGCATCTGGTAAAACTAACAGCCAACTGTCATCGTAGGGTTGACAAATTTTTACTCCATCAATTAATTCTAGATTTTGCGCTGGGTGAGTTTCTACCAAGTAACGCATCAAAGCACCCTTAGCTGTCCACGGGCAACGGACTGTATAAGTTTTGTGAATTACACGGGGCAATTCTGACCGCGCAGCAGCAAGCGATCGCTCTTGGATAGTCAACATCTCAATTATCTTTGCAATGCAGAACATAGAATCAAATCCCGGATGCAGTTGCGGGAAAATAAAACCAGTCTCTCCACTACCTCCTAGAACCACATTTGGGTTTTTCTGACAAGCTTCCATTAAAGCTGTAGGGTTGGCTTTAGTGCGAATTACTCTACCATCATGGCGACGGGCAACTTGTTCAATAGCACTGGAAGCATGAACTGGTACAACTACTGTCCCTCTGGG
This sequence comes from Nostoc sp., assembly GCF_036917355.1. GTDB lineage: Bacteria > Cyanobacteriota > Cyanobacteriia > Cyanobacteriales > Nostocaceae > Nostoc. Next base: position 72,467 of record NZ_JBALDP010000056.1, on the reverse strand, counting down.
GTTAGCGGTTAATATCATGTCTACCATCAGTGCTGTTAACATTTCCCCACGAATTGGGTAGCCTGATTCATCAACTAAAATTAGCTGTTCTCCATTAGCGGATACTTGCACCCCAAAGTTAGCTTTTAATGCCTCCACTACATGGCCTAACTGAGTTAGCAATCCTTCGCGATTGGTGATTGACATCGCCGTTTTATTGACACTGGCATTCAGTACGACTGCATCAGCGCCAAATTTATCCAACATTTGGGGTAAAACTGCCCCCGATACCGCATAAACATAATCAATCACCACTTTAGCGCGACTGTTGCGGAGTGTATGCACATGCAACAGTTTCTCAAAAGCAGTACAGTAGCGCTCCATGACTTGGCTGGGATAAGACACATCGCCAATTTCATGAATTAGCGCCCGCCGCATATCCTCCTTAAAGTAAGCCCCTTCGATTTTCTTTTCCAGGGCTTTGGAGATATTAATACCTTTTGCATCCATGAATTCAATCAGAATATAGTCAGGGCGATCGGGATGTACCCGAACGTGGATACCACCAGCTACCGACATTGTGGGTATAACTGTGCGGGCAATGGGGATAGCTGTGGCATCGAGATTTTGAATATCAATACCTACAGACATTAAACCAGCAATCAGCGATCGCGTCACCATCCGAGAAACATTACGCTGGTCGCGGGAAACCGTTACTTTAGAACCAGGTTTCAAAGTAGAACCGTAAGCAGATCCCAATTTCACAGCGAATTCTGGGGTGATGTCAATATTAGCTAAACCTTGGACACCACGTTGCCCAAATAAATTTCGTTGGGCGGTGTTCCCCCAAATCAAGTTAATGTTTAAAACTGCCCCTGACTCAATCTTTTTACTGGGCCAAACACGCACACCAGGGCTAATTTGCGCTTCTTCTCCCACCGTGGAAAGCGAACCCACCACAGCAGCTTCTAATACATGGGCGCGGCGGTCTACACGAGTCCCACGGGAAATTACACAAGCAGAAAGATGTGCTTCCTCGCCAATAAATGCCCCATTCCATACGATGGGACGTTTGAGATTAGCATCAGCACCAATAGTTACATTATCCCCAATTACGGTTCCTGCCTCAATTTGGACTCTTGCCCCGATGCGGCAATTGTCACCAATCACTGCTGGGGTTTCAATCACAGCCGTCTGGTCAATGTAAGTATTTTGGCCTACCCATAATTCATGGGAAACTTCTTTGTAGGCAAAATCTAATTGCACTTTCCGGTCTAAGGCATCATACTGAGCCTCACGATAGGCATCTAAGTGACCGACATCACACCAGTAACCTTGAGCGATGTAACCATACATTGGCTCATCTTTTGCTAGTAGTAAGGGGAATAAGTCTTTGGAAAAGTCACATTCAACGTTTGCTGGCAAATATTCCAAAACTTCTGGTTCGAGAATGTAAGTACCAGTGTTAACGGTATCAGAAAAAATTTCACTACTAGAGGGTTTTTCTAAAAATCGCCGAATCCGTGCTTCCTCATCGGTAATCACCACTCCAAATTCAATCGGGTTGGGAACCCTGGTTAAAATCAAAGTAGCTTTTGACTTATTTTGTTTGTGAAATGCGATCGCTGCCGTCAGGTCAAAATCTGTTATGCTATCGCCGCTAATGACTAAAAAAGTTTCATCAAGAAGTTCGGCAATGTTTTTCACACAGCCTGCTGTACCCAAAGGCTGATCTTCTTCGACAGCATAAGTCATCTGAACGCCAAAATCGCTGCCATCTTGAAAATAGTCTCGCAAGACATCAGGTAAATAATGCAATGTTGCAATAACTTCTGTAATTTGATGTCGTTTGAGGAGATTGATAATATGTTCGGCAATTGGTCGATTTAGAATCGGCACCATCGGTTTCGGCAGATCGCAAGTTAACGGGCGAAGCCGCGTTCCCGAACCCCCTGCCATCAGTACTGCACGCATAAATCCTCCTTAACTAGTTACAGCCTTTGCTGCTTGAAAACGTATCAGATAGATTTTGTTATTCTTTCTCTAGTCTCCTATGGATATTGATATTTGAGGAACTTCCACAAGATGCATATACATGGGGGATTGGGGATTGGGAATGGGCAAAGGGAAAGGGGTAAGGGGGAAAGGTTAAATTTATCCCTTTACCCTTTACCCTTTAACCTTTTCCCCTGCCCCTCACCTCCCCCACTCCCCACCTTATTGGCAATGATAAAGTTCATATTCGTAGCCGTCTACGGGTGGCAAAGATAGAGTATCAGACGTAACACATGTTTTCACGGTTTCTGCTATGGGTGCGTGAAAGTTTACCAGCCACAAGTCAAAAGGTCGTGGTAATTGTTTTAAAGTATTTTCCAGAGCAATGGTGGAAGCATTCGGATCTCGATCTTGATGAGCTAGGAGAAACAGAGGATTTTGGAGTGAATTTGCACGTTTAATCTCCCTCGCAACTCCCATCATTTCCCCAGTGTGTACATAAGTTTTGTGGGTGGTGGCAATCAGTACTGGTGTTGGAGATGTTTGTTGAATTAGTTGCACAAACAGGTCAGGACGATAATATTTTTGATAGCCGAGATTGCAGATTACTGTAACTGCGCTGAAAAATCCCATTAACCAAATTAACATTACGGCTTTTTTGCCGTTTATTCCCCATTTACCTACACTTGTTATCCCATTTTTCCCTTGCTCTGTTTCCATCCATTCTTGGGGAGGATGCCAACAAACTGCGAGACTTGCACCTAGTAAAACCACGATCGCGGGAAAGTAAACAAAGTTATATCTAGCACCTCTAGTGAGGTCAATACCCAAAAAGTACGTAAAGATAAAGAATAAAGCGATCGCACTGATAACTACTCCAGCAAGTACCTGAATCATCATCCGGCTTTCTGGGCGCTGTAGTTGAATTTTAATCCCACGCAGCAAAATTGGTACTGCCCAAATAAAGAAAGTCAGCATCACCACTCCAGAAGGAATCACAATCAAAGCTTGAGAAGATTCAACTGGTAATAGGGAAATCATTGCAATCAATGTTCCTAAAGCTTGAAAAATTGGACTTAACCAATCTAGTCCAACGCGCGAACCTCGAATCCACTCGGTCAAAGCACCACGATTTTCATTCTCTAACAGGGTTGGTATCCAAATTAAACCTGCCACACCAGTACCTATAGCAACGGCATAGATCCGCCGCCAGGGAGGAGAGAAGAGGAGAGAAAATTTGCTGCTAGTAGTCTGCCAACCCAAAAATGCTGGGTGAGGGCTGGGGAAAGGGGAAAGGGTAAAGGGTAAAGGATTTAAAACCTTTCCCCCTTCCCCCTTACCCTTTACCCTGCCAAGTTCACTTGGCGAACTGCTAGTTTGCAATTGATGCCAAGCCAGAAAAATCAAAACTACGGCTTCTGTGCAGAGGGTAAGGGTGAAAAAATAATGAGTAGCAATACCTAAACCATTAATTCCTATCCAGAAAAGTGCTACCCATATAGGTAAAGGTGTGCGGTTTTGAATATGACGTGTGGCAATTACTAAGCAGGTGAGGGAACCAATTACCCATAAGATTGCCAAAGTATAATGACGCGCTTCTTGTGCTAAAAATACGCCATAAGGTGATACTGCCATCATGGCAGCAGTCAAGTTTCCCACTAATCGCGAACGAAACGCTACTCTACCTAATACGTAAACACACGGGATAGAGGCAGCGCCGATTATCGCTGGTAGCAATCGCGCACCAAACAGCGATACTAATCCTCCATCGCTGGGAAATAACTTCATCCACAGGTAAGCCAGCACAAAATACAGTGGTGGATGATTATCTTGTGTGGCTAAGTTATGAATGACATCACCAATACTAGCCGCTGGGTTTGGTTGCAGTGGTTGTAATAGGATATCAGGTGCGATCGCTCGATCGAGGGTAACTGATAAAAAAGTATTCCCCAAGCTAAACACCAAGGTGGCAAACTCATCAGTCCAAGGAGGCTTTGCAGTCAAGTTGACTAGGCGCAAGCTGATGCCGACGATCGACCAGATTAAGATCGGCAAGGGATTAACCCAAAAAGGAGGAAGGCGATGCCAATTATGCCAATGCTTGCGTTGTGAGCCAGAGTTTTGATCTGCCAGAGGCAGGAAATGGGTAGCAAATGCAGGTAGCAACGAGATAATTTTTTTGTAAAAATAAAATGCACCTTGGAAAAGAACTCTCATTGCTGGGCCTCACAGTCATGGATTTGTAGATTTGACGTTTGAGATTTAAGTTCGTTCTAAAATCTAAAAACAAAAATCTAAAGCTCAAATCCCTCGTTGTGATTATTTCACGTCTGTGACGCGCCAGCTAAGTTTCAAATTAACCCAGAAATTCCAGATGGTAGCAACTGCGATCGCTATCAACTTAGCTAAATACTGATTTATTTCCAAGATATTATAGAGAAAGTTAATTATTAGAGCTTGTAATATAACTCCTGCCAAGCAGACCGCGCTGAACTTCAAGAATCGCTTGAAACGTTGATGCAAAGCACGTTGCCCCTGAGAAATATCACTAAAAGTCCATACATCATTCCATAGAAAATTATTTACGATTGCCACTCCGGCCGAAAGAATCGTACTGCGAGTTAAACCTAAATGAATTACAGTACGCAGCAAGTGAAACACCGTTAAATCCACAAACACACCACTAAAGCCAACAAACCCAAAACGGACAAATCGACCGACGGGGAAATTGACTTTTCTACTCAATCGTCCTACTTTGCCTGTGGAAAGCCGCAATCTTACTAAGTGGTGGATGTAATCTATATATTGCTTCCATGTCACTTTACTCTCGCCCTCTTTGCGTTCGCAGAACACATACCCAACCTCGGCAACTTGGTCTACTTTTCCCCGGCCAATTACTTCTAGAAGAATTTTATATCCTACTGGATTGAGTGTTGCACCTGCGATCGCACTCCGGCGCACCATAAAATAACCACTCATCGGGTCAGAAACTCTGCCCAATACCCCCGGTAAGATCACCAAGCCTAACAACTGAGCGCCACGAGACAAGAAACGCCTAACAACACTCCAGCTACTAACACCGCCTCCTTCTACATGACGGCTAGCTACTGCCAAATCTGCTCCCCGCTCAATATTATGCAACAGTTGTATTAGTACCTCTGGTGGGTGCTGTAAATCTCCATCAATCACCCCCAACACACTCCCCGTAGCTGCTTGCCACCCACGAATCACTGCTGAGGATAGCCCCCGTTCTTGTTGGCGTCGCATCACCCGCAACTGGGGGTATTCTGGCGTCAAAGATTGCGCTATCTCCCAGGTTCGGTCTGGGCTATCATCATCTACCACTATTAGTTCATAGTTTCCTGCAATAGATTCATCCAGTAATTGACTCAATATGCTGACTACATTCTTGATGTTGCCACGCTCTTTATAAGTAGGAATTACTAGAGAAAGATGAATAGAATTATCATCTGTATCCACGGGGTTGGGGGGCAACTCTGAAATTTTTAGTGGGCCAGTTGATACTGTTAACAGCGAGTTGGATGAGTTTGTTTTCATATTCCAAATTGCAAAACGAGGGTGTGTAAAGTCCGTGGAAAATAGAATCAAACATCTGCTGACTTTATTGACTGAACCTAGTTGCTCAAAAGTTGAGGAATCCTTTTGTTACAGTTAGTTGCCCTGAAACTTTAGTAATTCCCGTACTTCGATTCCCACTATTTTCCTAAATTTCATCTAAATTTTACATCTTACCCCTTGTTTTTATGATACTATACGAAAAATTACGTATTTTTTAGCAAAACATCCTGTACTTTTAAGTAAACTAAGTCAGTAAATATACATTTTATTCAGCATATCTTTATAATTTTTTAATCATACTACGGGTAATATTATCTTAATATAGACTATCGGAAGTTTTAGTAATATGCTTATACATTATTGTTTTTACAGCAAGTTAAGAATAAAGTGCAGATAATGATTACATAAGCTTGTTACACCCGTAAAAACTTATTTGTTGATGCAATAAGTATTGAATTAATTAAACACTACAAAACAAAGAAAAATTAACATATTTCTTTGATAAATGGCTATAGCTATCTCTTAAGCATAAAAGCAGTTATAAATTCCTATTTGATTTTTTAAAAGACAAACTACTCCATAAGGTAAGAGGCAGTTAATGTTTCGTTCTTACTTGTTTTTAGGAGTAATTTGATGAACCGAATGAAACTAGATATGTACAGTCTAGTTTTGGAAGATTTGTCAAGATTTAGCAATATAAGAAATCAAGCTTAACAAAAATTAATATGTTACTAAATAAGTATACTATTTAGTAGACACTGGATTGAAAATATGTCAAAAGTAACATTATAAAATCCCCCAATAGGGCATTGCAAAAAAGAGAAAAATTTTGTTTGTTATTAAAATGATGGCGTAGTTTTATTGCTTGTTTTGAGTAAATGAACCTCTAAAAATACAGGGTAGATCATGCATATTCCTGATGGATTTGTTTCTATTCCGGTGGCAGGGGCTACTGGTTTAGCGAGCGCGGCAGCGCTGTTTGTTGCCTTCGGGCGATCGCAAGAGGCTTTTGGTATTCGTCGTGCCCCGATATTGGGACTAACCACCGCCTTCATTTTTGCTGCCCAGATGATCAATTTTCCAGTAGCAGGAGGTACTAGTGGTCACTTGTTAGGGGGAACCTTAGCTGCGATCGTTTTAGGCAGTCCTTGGGCAGGAACATTGTGTCTCGCCACAGTTTTAATTATTCAAGCCGTTCTATTTGCTGATGGTGGCATTACAGCCTTGGGAGCAAATATTTTTAACATGGCAGTAGTTGGAGTTTGGGTTGGCTGGGTTTTAACCGAAACCTTGCAACGGTTGTTTGGTGGGTCTAAAGGGCGCTTACCCTTGGCTGCTGGGATCGCAGCTGGTGTGAGTGTAGTGGTAGCTGCGATCGCTTGTGCCATTGAATTAGCCCTCTCTGGAACTGCGCCGGTAGCGATAGTTTTACCAGCCATGACTGGTGTGCATATTTTGATTGGCATTGGCGAAGGAATGATTACCGGGGGTGTGCTGACTTATCTGGCCAGAGCCAGACCAGATTTGTTACCAGGCGAACAGCACGAGTTTCGCGGTTGGTCAGTGCCCATTGTCACCATTTTCTTGATTGCGGGAGTTCTGTCACTCTTTGCCTCAGCATGGCCCGATGGTTTGGAGAAAGTTGCCGAAAATACTGGCTTCATTAACTTAGCCCAGAAAGTACGGATAATTGTGCCGACTCCCTTAGCTGACTATGGAATTGAGGGTTTAGGGCCAATTGGCACTAGTATCGCTGGACTGGTAGGAGCTGCGGTTTGCTTTGCTGTTGCCTTTGGAATTGCCAAGGTAGTGAAACCGAAGAATGCTTAAACTTTCCTTACCGCTACGCTTACAACTGTCTCTAGCGATCGTGGTGGGAGCAGCTTTATTAAAGCATCATGCTTGGTATGGACTAAGTGTATATGGCGCGATCGCACTTTTCTGGGCTTGCTTCTTGCGCGTACCAATTCGCCAATTGGGAGGATTACTCGGTACAGAATTGATTTTTTTGTCCTTGCTAGCATTGCCCTTGGGATGGGAACGAGCCAGTTTTTTGCTAGTTCGTTCCCTGGTTTGTCTGGTGACGATGAATAGTTTTTTGTTAACCTTACCGCCCCACAGTTTCGGCATTGCTCTGAAAACATTGCCAGTACCAGCACCTTTAAAGGAAAACTTGTTGTTAGCTGGGCAATATATGGAAATTTTGCTCTCAGAAGTAACGCGGATGCGGCGCAGCGCCCAACTACGCGGTCTGAATGGAACTACGGGATGGTTGCGCTATGCCAGTGCTGCCATGATTGGAGCTTTATATCTCCGCAGTCTAGATCGAGCAGAGCGAGTCTATGCGGCAATGGTAGCTCGTGGTTACAACGGACAATTACCCATAGATTCTACCCTCAGACCAAAAGAACGTTTTGCCCTATTAATAGCTTGGGCGATCGCTGCTAGCGTAACCATAACTTCTTACAAAATTTAACCCACTCCTTAGTAGAGATGCGAAATCGCGTCTCTACCTAAGACGCGATTAATCGCGTCTCAATTCCCTTACATATTGAGTTTGGAAATTTTGAAATCATTAACTTCTAATCCCCAATTATCAACCGATAACCCCCATACAGCTGTAGTCGAGGTTGAGAACCTGGTATATGCATATTCCCATCAGAAGCCAGTATTACAGGAAATATCTTTTACCTTGAACAAAGGCGATCGCGTCGCATTGATGGGAGCAACTGGTTCTGGAAAAAGCACCTTATTGGAGAACTTAATCGGCTTAAAACAACCGCAAGCAGGGAAAATTACCATTAATGGCATCCCCGTAGAACTGCAAACTTTACCCCAAGTGCGTCGTCAAATTGGCTTTAGCTTCCAAGACGCCAACGACCAACTATTCATGCCCACCATCTTGGAAGATATTACCTTTGGCCCACGTAACTATGGGATGTCACCAGCAGAAGCAAGCGATCGCGCCCGCCAGTTATTAGCTGATTTTGGTCTAGAAGCCTACGCCAATCGTTCCGCCCACGAACTTTCTGGTGGACAAAGACGCCTAGCCGCCCTAGCCTCGATTTTAGCCCTAGAACCAACAATTCTAATTTTGGATGAGCCAACTAACGGTCTCGATCCAGCATGGCGGCGTCATTTGGCGCAAGTATTATTAAAGTTACCCGTACAAGCGATCTTAATTGCTTCCCATGACCTACATTGGTTAGGCAGAGTTACTCAACGCGCTTTGGTGCTGTCTGGTGGTCGTATTCAAATAGACAGCGATATTCAACCACTGTTGCAAGATGGTGCTACTTTAGACCAGTTGGGTTTGCCGATAGATTGGTGATTTCAGATGAGGGGGAGTGAAGAAGGGAATAGGTTATAGGTAATAGGGTACAGATTATTCCCTATTACCTGTTACCTGTCACCTCTCCCCTAAATCTCAATACCCAAATCCCTCTTTTACTCGTAATATTGGATACTATATTGTGGGTTGAGTTGCCGTTGGGGTGTTAATGTCTGTTTTACATAAATATACTGTTCTTGCTCCTGTTAGCCTAAGCATTGCTTTGTTCGTTACTAGTTGCACCGACAATAAAGTTTCCCAGTGCCAGCGACTGATTCGAGTTGTGAATGCTGGAACTTCTCTAATTGATAAAAATAAAGGAACGCAAGTGATAACTAGCATACAGTTATCTAAAGATTTAGACTTTGTGACTAAATCCATTGCAGAACTGAAGCTAACAGATCCGAAGCTGAAAGAATTTCAAAGCGGTTTTGTGAAGATTTTTCAAAATCTTAGTCAAGCGATCGCCAAAGCAGGTAGGGCACTTGGTGCAACCAAGACAGCACAAGCCTCAGAATCTGGGAGAGCAAAAATCCAAAAGGCTAGAGCCGAAATTGATTCAGCACTGACAACAGCTACAACTCTTGGCAAACGGTCAGATACATTAGTGAATCAGATGAATAAGTATTGTAGCGAGCCAGAATAATCAATCTGGGGCAGAGGGGCAAGGAGGAAAAACGTTACCGCACCTTCAATACTTCTCGGTTAAGGGGAAAGGGGAAAGGGAAAAGGGAAAGAAAAAACCTTTAACCCTTACCCTTTACCCCAAACCCGATTCCGAGTTAAAAATGCACAAAGCCAGAAGTATTGACTGCACCTTCTCCTCTGCTTTTTCATTCTCCCACTGATACAGCGATAGCTTTCAGAACGACAGTAACTTTTATCACTTCTTTTTCAAAAATTTTCCTGATATACACCAACTTTATCTGTCAAAAGAAGTATTGGTGCAAGTCAAATGAAATACCAGGAGTGATATGAGTCTACTGATGGCGAGTGTACTGACAACAGTGCCAATATCTGCGGTCAATTTACCAGAAAAGTCCGTAATTCTGCCAGAAAACCCGGTGCAGCAGTCAACACAAGATAATTTATCTCAAGTTGTCTCACCTGCTGAAATTACACCACCTGAATTCGTGCAACCAGATATAACCACCTCGTCAGCGATAAAAAATAAGTACGAGAATATACTGAGAAAAAGTAGAGAAAAAATTCAATTCATTAGTTCCCCTAACTTACCTGAATTAAAAGATACTCAACCTATAACAGAAGTTGTACAGAACCAGGAAAGTACAGAAGAATTTGACCAATCTCTTCATCCCCCAGACTCAGACAACCCAATGTCTCAAGTCACCTCAGTATCGCAACTCCAGGACGTGCAACCATCCGACTGGGCTTTTGGTGCTTTGCAGTCTTTAGTAGAACGCTATGGCTGCATTGCGGGATACCCTGATGGGACTTATCTGGGGAATCGCAGCATCAGCCGTTATGAATTTGCGGCTGGTTTAAATGCTTGCTTAGAGAAGATTAACGATGCGATGCCTGCGGTGGTCACTGAGCAGCTTGCCTTGAGCGAAGTCGAAAGGAGCCGAAGTGCAGGCTACGCCTACGCTAACAATAAAATTAATACTGTTAATAATGAAGATTTAATCTCGCTGCAAAGGTTGCAAGGCGAATTCAAAGCAGAGTTGCAGCAATTACAGCAGCGCGTCGAAGTTGTGGAAAAGCAGACTAGTGAATTACAAGGAAATCGGTTTTCCACAACTACTAGATTATTTGGTCAAGCCATTTTTAGCGTGCAGGGAACCAATAGCCCCGATGTCGATTTGTTTCCGAGAGATGGAGTACCTGAACGCCAGGGAAAAACCAATCTGACTTTTACAAGTAGCGTCCAACTAACTTTAGCAACTTCCTTTACAGGGCGAGATTTGCTACTAACAGGGTTGTCTGCGGGTAATTTTGGTTCTAATGCATCGTTGTTATCTACCAATATGGGGCGGTTGGGTTTCGAGTCAAATACAGACAACAATCTAGTTGTTAGTGACTTATCTTATCGATTTCTGGCCTCGAATAACTTGGGAATTGTCGCCGGTACGGCGGGAGTCAACCCCATCAACACCTTTCGCGGTATTAGCCCTTTAGAAGGTTCTAGCGATGGTGCAATTTCTCTATTTGGTCAGCGGAACCCGATTTTAAGTATTGGTAACGGCACTGGTGGTATAGGCTTTGACTGGCAAATTAGCGATCGCATCAGTTTGCAAGGCGTTTATAGTGCCGAAATACCCAGTTTTCCTGGCGACACCAAGCAGGGCGGACTATTTGGCGGTAGATATACTGCTGGCGCTCAGTTAAGTTTAGCACCCACAAATAACATCGATATCGGCGTACATTATCTCTATTCCCACTCCCCAGATGGCTTACTGGGAGGTGGTATTGGCGATTCTCAACTGATCTCACCTTTTGCAAATCCTACAGCTTTCGATACCCAAGCCATTGGCGCTACCGTTGCTTGGCGAATTAACCCTAACTTGCATTTGGGCGGTTGGGGTGGCTTTACTTCCTCCAAGCCATCCAACCTTTCTGGAAGCGTAGAAACTACTAACTGGATGGTATTCGCAGCTTTTCCTAATTTGCTGCGTTCTGGGAATTTAGGGGGCGTTCTCGTTGGACAACCGCCCAAAATTACTTCCAGTACTTTACCCGACGGCTTCAATTTTCCCAACTTTTCTGATGGCGGGACAGCAGGTGGACGTAGTGACACATCAATTCACGTAGAAGTTTTTTACCGCGCCCAACTGAGCGACAATATCGCCTTGACTCCAGGCTTATTCGTTATTTTCAATCCCGATCACAATGCTGCTAACGATGCCTTAATCGTTGGGACATTAAGAGCAAGTTTCCGGTTTTAATTTTGTACTGATGTAAACGTTATAAAATACGCTATTCAACTACTGACGAGTTCAGTATTAAATGCTTTCACGATCCATCAGGAGCAAGGAAAAGTCATGCGTAAACATACGCGTATTTTTTTTATATGTGATTAAAGGAGCAAATTTTTCATGAAATTAAATTCATCAGTTCAATTGGGTTGTGTTCTTGTTAGCAGCAGCAGTTTAGCCGCAGTCTTCATCGGTTTAAGTGGAACAAGTGCTTCTGCTCAAATCACAATTCAAAGCACTGGCACATTATCGGGTACTATCCAACTCCCCAGAAATAATCCCAATTTCAATCAAAGCATTACTCGTGTTGATACAGACGATACGGGGACTTACTCGCGGAACTTAGGTACTAAGAACAATCCTAATTATGTTCCTATATACAAGTCAGACTATGTGCAGGTACAAACACGCTCTGATGGTAGTCTGCATTATTTTGTTGACTTTAAAGGCATTCCGATTGTCTCCTTTAATGGCGTTCTTACTTCGCCGATTCTCTCTGGCGGTGAGTTGACACCCTATAAATACCAAGGACAATTGGCAGGAACCACATTTCAAGGAGTAGTTCAGGATGAATTTAATCTCACAAAAGCCTTATACACTGGTATTGTCACCGATCCAAACACTGGAAACCAGTATCAGGGCACTTTTGAAGTGAGTGGATATGGAGTCCGATATAGCGATCGCAATGGTAGCGCCACCCCCACAGTCTTTGATTTCAAATCCGATCTCCCTGGTTCGCCAAAGGTGACATCTTTGGAAATGACTAACTCACCCCTAGCAAGAATACAAATCAAAGTACCTGCAACTGCAACTCTCATACCTCCTACACCAACTACCGATAGTGTTAGTACACCTACTCCCCCACCAGTAATTAGTGGTGGTAGTACACCCACTCCCCCGCCAGTAATTAGTGGTGGCAGTACACCCATTCCTCCATCAGTAATTGATGGTAGTGCGATCGCCCCTGCACCCGTAGTTAGTGATGGAAACACATTCACTGTTACGCCAATAGTTGATGGCGGTAACACATTCACTGTTACACCAATAGTTGATAGTGGCGCTTCCTCGACACCTACAACGTACACATCTGGGTCTAATTCTCCATCAATTTCTACTACACCTAATATGGAATTGAGTAACGGTAATTTCCTAGAGGTAAATCAAGTAGTTGTCAACCCTGCAACCCTTGCTCAAGCTGCTTGTTCGCAAGATTCGGCCAAGAGTTGTACAATAACTTCACCCAAACAAGCGATCGGCCCTCGTAGTCGAGTGCTACTGCGTTAGTTAGGGACTTTCCAATAAAAAATATCCAACAACTCCTTGTGGGGTGGGCGTCTCGCCCGCCCCTAAGCAAAGGCTAACTTGACCAAAATTTTGAATGCTTCTGGAACTCTAGCAGGGCAAAGTGAAATCAATATAATAGTTAGCACAGGGGCATACATTGCAATTAAAAAAGTTCACCATCACTTATTTGCAGCGTTTTTGTTGCTCAGACTACCTTTCGATGGTATCTTTTACCCTGATAATTTTCTGGCTATACTAGTAGACTTAAGCCGATTGATTGATAAATTTCATCCTCCAGCATAAAATACACAAAAACTCTAAATTTTGGACATATATCAGTATGCATTTACTTTTAACTGACATAAAAATCTTGTTTGATGTTGGAGAAAATTAATTTTATTGGAGGCTACAAAAACTCGATCGCTAAGGTTAACACTAACACTACAAAGTGAATCTACATCAATCAAACATCTTCCGAGTAAGCACCTATGAAAGAAGAATTGATAGCCAGAGTCGTGCAGGTCTTGCGAATTAATATGAGTTGGATGACTTGGAATTTGTTTCTGGCTTTTATACCTTTGGCTTTGAGTGTCTGGCTATTTCGCATGAGGCGAGGTGGCACTTGGCTTTGGTGGCTAGGATTCTTAGTTTTCTATGCTTTCTTACCAAATGCACCATATTTGTTAACCGATGTAATTCACTTGATAGATGATATCCGCACTATTCAATCAGTATGGATGATTACTTTGGTACTTATTCCTGTGTATTTGCTAGTAATTCTCGGTGGATTTGAAGCTTATGTAATATCGTTAATTAATTGGGGTCACTACTTACATCGTATCGGTAAGAGCCAATGGATTTGGCGCGTTGAGACAATTACACATTTTCTCTGTGCTGTTGGTGTTTATTGGGGGCGATTTTTGCGTTTCAACAGTTGGGATTTTATTACTCAACCCGATGCCGTACTTACCAAGGGGGTAGAAGAAATTCTGGGAAAACAACCCCTGGTGATTATTGCTATCACCTTTGTGGTACTTGCGGGTTTGTACTGGATTATGAAACGAGTAACTTTAGGTCTTAGCCAATCAAATAGCAGAATAGGTATGAACTCAGGACGCACAAACTCTAATACGCCAAATATTTGATCGACGTGGCGATTTTGGCTTGTAAATTTGGGATTTTAATTAGTAATTCCTTTAAGAAATATTGCCTATCAAAAGAAAGATGCAACTAAACCCTCCTTGAGGTGAAATAAACTCAGAAGCAAACGGTTGAACTTCAACCGCCATCACCTGAAAATAACGTCCTATCAGATCGTTGAATATCGATGGTCTGGTCTGATGTATCTAGTCATGTTGATAGGAGGGATATAATATGCAATTAATCTCTAGAGAGGAAATCAAGACATTAATAGAACAGCCAAAAGGAAATTGTGTTTCCATTTATATGCCAACGCACCCAGCCGGGCCAGAAGTTCGACAAGATCCAATTCGCTTTAAAAATTTGGTCAAAGAAGCGGAGACTCGTTTAATTGATGCGGGTTTGGAGGAGAAAGATGCGATCGCATTGTTAGAAAAATCCCATGAACTTGATACCCAAGAGTTTTGGGAGCATAAGGGAGAGCAAGGGTTGGCAATTTTTATTTCTGAAAATATTTTTCGCTATTATCCCCTGCCAATTGATTTTCAAGAGTTAGTCGTGGTTACAGACCGATTTCACATCAAACCACTGCTACCCATTTTAAATGGCAATGGTCGCTTCTATATCCTGGCTTTGAGCCAACAAGATGTCAGGTTCTTTGAAGGAACACGCTACAGCGTCAAAGAGGTAGAAGTAGAAAATCTCCCTAAAAGTCTAGATGAAGCTTTGCAAAGAGACGAGACTGCTAAAGAAGGCCAGTTTCGCATTGCAACACCAAAAGGGGGAACCTCCAATTCTTTTTCGCAGCCGGGTACGTTTCACGGACAAGGAAGCCCTGACAGGGATAAACACCAAGAAGACATCCTCCAATTCTTTCAAATTGTCGATCGCGCATTACACGAAAAACTGAAATTGCAAAAAGCGCCTTTGGTGCTGGCTGGGGTAGAGTATCTCTTGCCTTTGTATAGACAGGCAAATACTTACCAGCATTTGATGGATGAAGCTATTATCGGTAATCCAGAAATTCTCAGCGCCCAAGAATTACACGATCAAGCTTGGCCGATTGTCGAGGCTGATTTCCAAAAGTCACAGCAAGCAGTTTTGGAGCAATTTCACGAACTGTTTGGTGGTGATACTGGTAAAGCATCTAACAACCTCCAAGAAGTTATCTCAGCAGCTTATTACCAACGCGTGGATTCATTACTAGTTGCAGTTGGTCAGCAACAGTGGGGTTTATTCGATCCAACCTCAGAAACGGTTTATTTGCACCCAGAAAAAGAAGCTGGTGATGAGGATTTGTTGGATTTTGTTGCTGCTCATACTTTATTAAACGGTGGCACGGTTTACGCTCTTCCCTTTGAAGAGATTCCATATAGCACAGCCGTTGCGGCAATTTACCGATATTGAACATTTTGCTGGTGTTGTATAAAGTTGAATGTGCTATATACAACACCAACGATGATTACTATTCGCTCCTTTCGCAGTCAATCTTTAATCGGTTTAGCTCTTTTGAGTGCAGCGGCTATATTTACCCAGACGGCAATAGCAGAAACAATAACTGGGCAATCAGGCAATGTTCGGGCAGAAATATCTTACGAGAAGCCAGAGGAATATCAGTATAAAAATGTCCGCTTGAAAATTATCCGAGCAGATAAAACTGTTTTGGATCGAGAACTGCCGCAAGAAGATGAATATGACAGACCTGTAGGGAATATATCTGGACAAGAAAATAACTTACCAGTGCGAGACTTGGACGGTAACAAAGAACCAGAAATAATTGCCGATTTCTTTACAGGTGGAGCGCACTGTTGTACTTATTCATTGATTTATCGCTACGACAGCAAATCTCAAAAGTATCTTAAGATTCGTCATGAATGGGGCAATGGTGGTTATCAACTTAAAGATTTAGACAAAGATGGACTGCCAGAGTTTGATAGTCGAGACGATCGCTTTGCCTATGCTTTTACAGCTTATGCTGCTTCTGCCTACCCTCTGCAAATTTGGCGTTATCGCCAAGGGAAAATGGTGGATGTGACTCGTAGCTATCCCAAATTAATCTCCAATCATGCCTCAGAGCTATGGCAAACTTATACTCAGGCACGACAACAAGGCGATGATGGCAAGGGCTTTTTAGCAGCTTATTTGGCAGATAAATATTTGCTGAATCAAGGAAAGGATGGTTGGCAACGGGTACAACAAGCTTATAAAAAAAGCGACCGTACCAAATTCTTTGCCGATTTACGGAAGTTTTTGCGCGAAACTGGCTACATTAAATAAATTAGCAGCGAGCAATTAATTCATAACTCCTAACTCCTAATTAAGTTTTCGTCGTGCTGCTGCTAAAATGAGACGTTGTTCAGCACGAGCGATCGCTTGGTATGTTCGCTCGACTGCTTCCGGTTCAACAGAAATGGAAGTTATACCCCATTCCACTAACTTATCGATAATTTCTGGATAAAGGGCTGGTGCTTGACCGCAGATTGAACAAGGGATATCGGCACTTTTAGCCATCTGGATCAGTTGAGCGATCGCACTCATAACTGCTGGATGACGTTCATTAAATACTTTTGCTAGCTGTCCTTGTTCTCGATCCACTCCGAGCAATAATTGGGTCAGGTCATTTGTACCAATAGAAATTCCGGCTGCACCTGCTTTCACATATTCTGGTAATAAAAACAGTACACTCGGCACTTCTGCCATCATCCACAATTGAAACTGCGCCACCTCGGTTAAAAAAGCTTGCTCAACTTTGCGACGGCAAAAGACAAATTCTTCTACAGTCCGCACAAAGGGTAACAGTAGATTGACATTGGTGTAGCCAGCTTCCTGTACACTCGCCAAAGCTTTCAGTTCCAACTCAAATACTGCGGGATTTCGTAAATAGCTAAAAGTGCCGCGTTCACCTAACATCGATTGTGGTGAAGATTCTAAACTATCACGCAATGATGGTAAATCTTGCGATCGCCAATCTAAAGAACGATAAAAAACTGGTCTTGGTGCAAAAGCACGAGCAAATTGCATAATCTGCTCAGACCATAGCTCTAACAATTCTGCCTGACGCCCGCTTAAAATCCAACTATTAGGATGTTGCCCGTTCAATATATTTAGTACCATCAATTCGGAACGCAACAATCCCACTCCATCCACAGGCAGGTTTTGCACTTGTTCTATTAAAGTGGATTGACTCAAGTTAACCAGCAGTTGGGTAGCAATCATAGGTAGATGAGACGTAACAGCAGGATGAGGCGCTTTCGCGTTGGGGTGATGGAAGGGAAGAAGATTTTCTTCTCTCCCTCTGTCCATCTCCTCCTTTGAGTCTCCTTTGATGCGATAAACTTCTCCTCTGTCGCCATCAAGCAGCAATCGTTCGCCAGTTTGGATTAAAGTTGTGGCAGATGTTGCATTTACTACTGCTGTGATCCCTAATTCTCTAGCCAGAATTGCCGCGTGACTGGTTAATCCCCCTTGTTCTGTGATAATACCACCAACTTGTTGCAATAATGGCAACCAATCGGGTGTAATCGTTGGTACTACTAAAATTACTCCTTTAGGTAGTTGTTCGGGTTTTTGTTGCGGATTAGTAATTACTAGGGCGGTAGCTACAACACGTCCTCCTGCTGCTCCTAGTCCCTTAATGAAGTGTGTGTGGGAAATTGATTTTGAAGGACTCACTTGTGTTATGTAGAGCTTGCCAGATGTAATTTTCCCGGCGATAGTCCATTTAATGGTAAAGGTTTTACCTAGTTCGCTTACCAGTTGAGTTCCCAGAGCAATTATTTGTTGTAAGTATTCTTCTTGTAAAGAGTACTGTTTTTGTTGTGCTTCTGGAAGCATATAGGTAATCAGACAGGTACGATCTGGTGTTAACGCTGAGTTCGGCATGGGTTGCAAAAAAGCTCCAGAGGCTGCATCATCAACGCCATAACCCAGCATTTTATTGCCCAGTTGTTGCTCAAGCACAACCCCAGTTCCCGGTTGAATGTAGTAAACATCTGGCTGGACTTCACCAAGAGCGATCGCAATTCCTAATCCCAAAGTAGCTTCAATTTCCCACCCAGAGGCATTGGTTGTGAGCGAACCACTGGCGATCGCATTTTCAACAGGTTGTACCAAAACTGCGAGATTAATTTGTTGCAGATTAATTCCTAAGTGCTGCCAATATAATAGACTCCGGGCCCGAAAGATTTGACTCCAGGTACGCTTTAGAGCCAGTGCGATCGCTTCTGGTTCGCACTGGCAAAATACCGACTCCAGTAAACCCGATATATTGTTGTTTATACCTGGAGTAGCAGTTGATACTGCCAAAGAAGGTCGAAGAATCAAACAGCTAGTTTGCCATTCCCTAGCGGCTTGGAAAATTGGACTCACCCACTCCTGGGTTACAGTCGCAGTCAGAATTTCTTGGCGCAAGCGACTAGCCACCTGCTGAAGTTGACGCCAATTAGTGACATCCAGGTGTAGCGAAGAATGGGGTAAGTCAGCCACTAATGATTCTGAACTATTGAGATGTTCGAGAAATTGCCACAAAATTTCTGCCGAAACTACAAAACCAGGCATCACCGGATAGCCACGCTGGATAATTTTGCTCAAGTAAAAGGCTTTGTCACCTACTTTGGCACGGTCTTGTAGTTTAATTTGATCTAGCCAGTAGAGTTTATTCACTCAATTTGTTAGTTGTCTATTTGTAGCCACAGCCATTTCTTTTTGGTATGTTATCAGGTTAATCCATTGACTTCTGAATAAAAACTACTCAGGACTTACAGCAGTTTTCTTTTGCATAAATTACAAAG
Source organism: Nostoc sp. (assembly GCF_036917355.1). Taxonomy (GTDB): domain Bacteria; phylum Cyanobacteriota; class Cyanobacteriia; order Cyanobacteriales; family Nostocaceae; genus Nostoc. Next base: position 53,433 of record NZ_JBALDP010000056.1, on the reverse strand, counting down.
GTACGGGTTTTGAAGCAGGATAGAGGAGAATTCGGAATGGGCTACGCCCCGCTACGCTAACAGGAGTCAGAAATCAGAATTAAAACAGGCTTGATAGCTGGCTTTGAGACGAATCGTTGTGTACTTTAGTAACTTTAAATACGCTGTATAGCTGATTTGCTCTACTTATACATGGTCGTATCGTATTTAATTGTTGAGTATATAGGTTAAATCTAACAATTTAAGGTATAATTTCGTGGCTCAGTCATTTTAAATAGTCAAACAACTATTTAATAAACTTAAAATTCATGTAGTTTGCCCAAATGACTATCGTTGCCACAATTTAACAATGCAAATCTCCATTTATTGACCAGAATAATATTATCTTGTTACAAAATAATCCTAATAATGGAAAATATTAATTCTCTGTTTCAAAACCATTCCTAAATTGATAGATTCCAAATATTGAGGTAGGCTATTGCACTACACCCATTGGATCAAACTCCATTAATAAAACATTAGAATAGTTTTGTACTTTTTTCATAAAAATATTACGATTTAACCTAGCATATAGAATTCTCCATATCAGACTAAACATTGTCAAATACTTACTACCTTGCAACTAATGATTGGCTGAATATCAGCTTCCGGCTATGTATTGCATTGCTTATTGGAGCAATCATTGGCTTAGAACGTCAAATTAGGCGCAAACCAGCTGGTTTAAGAACTCACATGCTGGTGAGTTTAGGTTCAGCCTTATTTACCTTGATAATCATGCAAACAGAGGGACTGCAAGCTAGTCCTGATGCACTTAGCCGCGTGATTCAAGGGATTGCAGCTGGTGTAGGATTTCTCGGTGCTGGAGAAATTGTGCGCCAATCTTCCCAAGACTCACAGCAACTTGAAATTCACGGACTCACCTCAGCAGCGGCTATTTGGGTTTCGTCTGCATTGGGAATTGCTGCTGGCTGTGGTTTATGGCAGTTAGGATTAATCAGTGCTATCCTGACTTTTTTGGTTCTCAACGTTTTTAAAAGGTTAGAAAAACATCACAAAAAATCAGAGTAGAGGCATACAGATGGACGCTATAAATCCCCGGATGAAAATGTCTTTAAATAAATTTTTAATTTTTAATTTTTAATTGTTAACTCTCCTGCTTTCACCAAAAGAATTTGGGATGACTTCAACCATTGGGAATCAAAGGAACCCAAGTGAGTGGTAGTAATCAGGGTTTGAAAGCGGTCTTGAATGGCATCAAGCAATTGATTTTGGCGCGATAAATCTAGTTCGGCAAGAACATCATCTAGTAATAGTAATGGTGGCTCTTTAACGACTTCTTCAATTAATTGTAATTCGGCTAATTTTAAAGCTAAAACCAGGGTTCGTTGTTGACCTTGAGAACCATATTGACGAGCGGGTGTCTGGTTAATAGTTAATTCTATTTCGTCTCGATGCGGGCCGACAAGAGTCGTGCCTTGGTGCATTTCAGCAACGGCTCGCTGCTGAATTTTTGCTAAAAAAGCTTGCTGTACTTCTTCTGGCTGGTTATCCTCTAAAGGAATATTCGGCACGTACTTGATTTGTAGAACTTCTGTACTGCCGCTAATACTGCCGTGCCAGGTGGTAGCGATGGGAGCTAATCTTTGAATGGCGCGATCGCGTCGTCTAATTACTCTAGTTCCTGTGGTCGCTAACTGTGCATCCCACACCGCTAGTTCTGATTGCTCTGTATCCAGTGCTGAGTCTTGAGTTTTTTTTAAAAAGGCATTGCGCTGGCGTAACACATGATTATACTGCTGCAAAATGTGAGCATAAACTGGTTCCAGTTGAATTAAAAGTGTATCTAACCAGTTGCGGCGACCTTCCGGGCCGCCGCGTACTAGTTCTAAATCTAAGCTGGAAAATTGGACTGCATTGAGAACGCCGAGAAAGTCCATTTGACGGCGGATCGATTCGCCATTGAGAGCAACACTACGGCGACCATTGCGGCGCAGGGTTAATGTCATGTCACTAACACCTGTTTGTCGTTCAAGGGTGGCATCAATTTGGGCTATGGCTTCCCCTTCTTGAACTAAATCGCGATCGCGGGTCATGCGGTGCGATCGCAATGTCGCCAGCAACTCCACCGCCTCCAACAAATTCGATTTTCCCTGAGCGTTATTACCTACCAAAATTGTTTTGGCAGCAGTAAACTCAACCTTTTGGTCTTGATAATTGCGAAATTGTCGGAGGTTTAGAGTTTTTAGGTACATAACGAAAAGTTAGGAGTGAGGAGTTGAGAGTTAGAAATTATGAGTGAGGAGTGAGGAATTTTAAGTTTTGAGTTTTGAATGCAAAATATTCTTCAACTCATAACTCATAACTCCTAACTCCTAACTCCTAACTCCTAACTCCTCACTTTTTCAAACGGCCTTCTTGCCCATAATCCGCAAAAATATCTTCTCCCCTTCAATCCACACAAACATTAAGGCACTGAAGCCAATACAAACCCCCAATTCCTGCATATTGAGGTAATGAGTACCAAAGAAATCTCGCAGGGGTGGGACATAAACTAGCATCAACTGCAAAATCGTGGTGACGACAACAGCCGCTAGTACAAAGATATTCGAGAAGGGATTCATCTCAATGGTCAGTCGGTTGTTGGAGCGAATAGCGATCGCATGACCCATTTGGGCAATACACAAGGTAGTAAATACCATTGTTTTCCAAGCTTCAGGATTTCCCTGATACCCGGCAGCATGGGTATGTTGATAAGCCCACCACATTAAGGCAATGGTGATAATCGCAAAAATTATCCCAATGCGAATCATATAAGAACCCAATCCTCTAGCGAAAATACTTTCGCGCGGACTAAAAGGCGGACGTTGCATGACATCTGGTTCTGGAGGTTCCACAGCTAATGCTAAGGCTGGTAAACCGTCTGTAACCAAGTTCATCCACAAAATTTGTAAGGGAGTCAGGGGAACGCCTCCCAAACCGATTAAGGGTGCGGCTGCAATTGTCAGAACTTCACCAATGTTACTGCCGAGGATGTATTTAATAAAGCGGCGGATGTTGGTATAAACAACCCTGCCTTCCTTGGTGGCGCTGACAATGGTGGCGAAGTTATCATCAAGTAACACCATGTCACTCGCTTCTTTACTGACATCAGTACCAGTAATACCCATTGCAATACCGATGTCGGCTTGTTTGAGGGCTGGAGCATCGTTAACACCATCACCTGTCATTGCCACAAATCGACCCCGGCGTTGCAGTGCTTGAACAATTCGCAGTTTGTGTTCTGGGGAAACTCTGGCATAGATGCTCACCAGGTCGACATTTTGCTCTAATTCCTGGTCAGTCATCCGTTGCAATTCTTGACCTGTGAGAACGCGATCGCCTTCTTGAGCAATTCCCAAATCGGTGGCGATCGCTCGTGCTGTTAATTGGTGGTCGCCAGTAATCATCACTGGGCGAATACCTGCTTCTCGACACTCTTGCACAGCTGCTCTTACTTCTGGGCGTGGCGCATCTAGCATTCCCACCAATCCCAGCCATACTAAGCCTTGCTCGGATGTCTCGTCTGAACCTTCCGGTGGAATCTCCACCAAGGGTTTGTAGGCAAAACCTAGCACCCGTAGACCTTTACTCGCCATCAGGTCATTTTCTGCCAAAATTTTCTGGCGTTGTTCTTCGGTCAAAGTACCCGTGTCATTACCCAAATGAATCTGAGTGCAACGCGCCAAGGTTAACTCTGGAGAACCTTTGGTAAACATTAAATAAGGTTCCGATTGGAGAAAACCAGCGATCGCCGGGTCAACACCTCTCGAAGATGCGTCACCTGTAGCGACTCCCTCCACTTGAGAAATCACGCTCATCCGCTTCCGTTCCGAGGAAAAGGGGAACTCCGCAACGCGAGGTAACTTACTGTTCCACTGGTCTTTTTCGATTCCGGCTTTTCCCGCCAGTGTTAACAATGCTCCCTCTGTCGGATCTCCCAAAATCGCCCATTCACCTTGTTCTTTTTGCAATACTGAATCATTGCAAACTGCACAGGCTACTGCTAACGCGGAGATTTCTGGAGACTCCTCTAGGGAAATTTTTTGACCATTTAACTGAAAGTCCCCTGTGGGAGCATAACCTTCGCCAGTGACGCGAAAAGTTTTGTTATTGGTAGAAACCGATTGCACCACCATTTTATTTTGAGTCAGGGTGCCGGTTTTATCAGAACAGATGGTCGTTACAGAACCCAACGTTTCCACTGCTGGCAATTTGCGAATCAAGGCATTTTGGCGCACCATTCGCTGGGTTCCCAGTGCCAAGGTGACGGTAATTACAGCTGGTAAACCTTCTGGAACTACAGCAACCGCCATACTCAAGGAAACTTCCAAGAGTTCTTGAATATTTTTAAAACCCCCGTCTCTGATGACACCGCCAGCGACAACGATCGCCACCAGAATTAAAGAACCCGTAACTAGGACATTACCCAGTTGAGTCATCCGCTGCTGTAAAGGCGTAGGTTCGCTTTCCACCGCCTGCAACATCGCAGCAATTTTACCCAATTCTGTAGTCATGCCAGTGTTCGTCACCAGAACCTTGGCGCGTCCTTGGACTACTTCAGTTCCTTGATACACGACATTGAGGCGATCGCCTAATGATGTGTCCTCCGGCAATTTTAATGATGCCTGTTTATTCACCGCTTCGGCTTCACCAGTTAATGCCGACTCCCGCACTTGTAAATTAGACTGTTCGATCAAGCGTCCATCTGCGGCTATCTGCATCCCAGCTTCTAGCAGCATTACATCCCCTGGAACTAGTTCTTTAGCTGCTATCTCCACCAATCTGGCGTCGCGGAGCACCCGCACTAAGGGAGAAGTCATTTTTTTCAAGGCTGCCAAGGCTTTTTCGGCGCGGCTTTCTTGGACATAGCCGAGTATGCCATTGAGGATGACAATTGCTAAAATCGCGATCGTATCTTTAAATGGCACTTCACCGGGCTTTAATCGGCCCTCCCGCAAAGCCATCAGGTCTAAAAACCCAGAAATGAGAGCTACGCCAATCAGCATCAACAACATAATGTTCTTGAACTGATCCAGCAGAATTTCCCAAGCACTACGGCCAGCAGTTTCTTCAAGTTCGTTGGGGCCGTATTTTTGCAATCTCTGTTGAGTTTCTTGGGGTGTTAAGCCGCTGTCTGCATTACTATCAAGCAGGTCTAGCGCTTTATCAACTTCTAAACTATGCCAAACGGCGGCACCTTCAGGCAGAGAATTAGCAGACATCGTGTAGGTCACAGCAAATGGTTACAAAATTCGATCATAATTTAGTGATGGCAGGAATTCCATCTTCTAAAGTTACATTAAGGCGATCGCCCAGTTGTATGAGTGTATATGTAATTCTTAACATTTGTAAATTCCTCCTGTTTTGACATAGTATTATTTCTCACGAAAGAGTTTATCGGAACACATTGTACCGATAATTATTTAGTCCCTCGCCGTAAACGTGGCGATCGAAAACCACTAATTGATGTACTTGGTAAGAGCAACGCCCATTGTGGGTAGTCTTTTAACTCAGCACTCTTCATCCACCCCGATCGGGGGAGCCATTGCTCGACTAGGATTTTCCATCTCCAGCAATTGGTGTGACGGCGGTAAAACCGCTTGAGTCATGTTTCCTCCCCTACCTAAAGGTGAGGGTTTTTTACACTTACCACAAGGTTTTATGAGTTTTGCACTCCCCACTTTGACCGTTAGCCAGATGTTTGGGCAAAAAACAATTCGACCGCTTACTGCTGCTGCTCTGTGTGGCATTACTTTCATCAAAGATAGATTGATTGCTATTGACAGTATCAAAGGGCATCTACTGGAGATTGATCCCACCTCGGACAACAGCAAAATTCTCAATTCCCATCAAGTTGAAGAATTTACCGATGTCACTGGTTTAGCGGCGTGGGATGATACCCTGTGGATGAGCCGAGAAAATAGTGTTTACTTGTGCAAGCTCGATGCTTTGGGTCTAGAACATTTTGTAACATTGCCTTATCCCGCTGATGGCGTTGCTGTTTGGGAAACAACAGTTTATGTCAGTTGCCAAAGGCTGGGCTACATTCTGGTTTTTGACCGCGAAACGCGAAAAGAAATTACCAGATTTTATGCCCCTGGAGTTGGCATAGAGAATTTGGCAGTCAACCAAGAAATGCTATGGATTTGCGATCGCACCGAACAATCAGTTTACGCGATGGACAGAGCCACGGGAGAACTGCAATTTAGCGTTCTGACACCCTTTGAATGTCCCACAGGCATAGCGCTCCATAAAAATGCCGAAACAGGCAAAGAAAGTATTTACGTCGCCTACGCCTCAGAGGAGCCTTATATCCGGGATAACCCCAATGCCGATCCGAGTCATGAATTAACATTCCGCGATCGCACTTTTATTCATCCTCTGTATTATCATTACCAACCAGATAAGCGTTACGCCCTCTCTAATGGCTATCTCATCGAAATGTCTTATGCTGAGGAAATTGCGCCCTTAGACGAAGTTTATTTACCCGATGTCGAATGGCGCATCGCTCTACCATCGGAAACTGAGCGTCAAAAGGTGAAACACGTTGAACCCATTGGTATACCCTTCACCGAAGAAGTGATAGAGGGGCAACGTGTAGCAGTCTTTAAATTTGATTCTCTTGCCCCAGGCGAACGGCATATATTTGGCTGGAAAGCACTTTTAGAAGTTCGAGGGATTAAATATCGGATTACACCCAGAGATGTAGAAGACGTTCCTGAACTTTCCCCAGAATTACAAACACGCTACCTAGTAGATGACGACGATTTAGCAATGGATACTACCATTGTTCGCCGTGCCGCCAGAGAAGCGATTGGTTCTGAAACCAATGTGCTGCGCAAAATGCACAGCATCCGCAATTACGTTTATGATGAGTTATCCTACGGAATTAAACCTTATATTGATACACCAGATACGGTCTTAGAGCGGGGTGTTGGTTCTTGTGGCGAATATGTCGGCGTCTTACTTGCCTTATCTCGTTTAAATGGCATTCCCTGCCGCACCGTAGGCAGGTACAAATGTCCTCCCCATAGTGACTTCATAGGAGTACCGCTACAACCCGACTTTAATCATGTTTGGCTAGAATTCTACGTCCCGAATTTTGGCTGGTTGCCGATGGAATCAAATCCTGATGATATAGCTGAAGGTGGCCCTTATCCGACGCGCTTTTTTATGGGCTTATGCTGGTATCACATTGAAATTGGCAAAGGTATCACCTTTGAAACCGTTACAAGTCAAGGTGAGCGGTTAACCAAAGAAGATATTCCTATCGGTGATTTGGCGATAAATCACATCCGGTTCACAATTCTTAAAGAATTACCGGACTTTTAAATTAGGGTATTGGACATTCTGGAAAGGCGCTGAGAAAGCGAGTAGTGGCGTGGCAAGTCCAAAATGTTGCAAAAAAATTGTAGGTTGGGTGGAGGCTTTGCGTAACCCAATAAAAGTCTACGTTTAATGCACTTATTTTATTTAAGCTTGCTACGCCAGTAGGGTGTGTTATGCCGTAGGCTAACGCACCTTAATACACTCTGCTTAACCATTATTTTCGTCTACTTCTAAGCTCTTATTCCTATTCAAGTATTCTTCAAACAATTCAAAAAATTTCTGTAGTGCCTCAGGCTCATCTACAGAATAGAAAAGAATTATTTTAGACCATGACTGACCTGAGTTAATTCCATATTTTTCTTCAACCCATGATTGAAAACCTTCAAATTGTCTTTCTGGCTCAGTTGGGGGTACGCCAACTTCTCTTCGAGCCAGACTATATCCTCGCAAAAGCATATCTAGTCTAGTAATTGAATTAGCTCCTAAAAACATTCCTGGTCTTTTCTTTATATTAGTGAGAATCTCGTTATAAATATCAAACCGAGGAAACCTCATCTCCTCACTAAGCCTTGAAATGCCTTCACTATTTTGAATTTTTGAATTACTTTTCTGCTTTAAGAACTGCTCAAATTCTTCAAAAAACCTATTAAAACCAGCTCGTTCACTTCCAGAGTAAGAGAGAATTATCCCAGCCCAAGATTGAGTCACATTAGTTTTTGTTCTTTCTTGTATCCACTCTTGAAACCCTTCTATTCCACAAGAGTCTATTGTAGTAAATCCGAGTGTGATTAGACCATCTATATACCCAGTTAAGAATGAATCAAGACAAGTAATTGATGGCTTATCGATGTATATGACTGGGTTATCTTTAATCTTTTGAAGAAGCGTATAAAGCTTATTCATGCCAGCAACCTCTAATTTGGTGAAAATTTAGTAATTGAACAGCCACATCGCGCTTTTATTGAAATCAATCTTTCGTATCACGAGGGGATGAATTATCTGACAGTATATCAGCACGAACCACATCGCTAATCCATTCTCCCTCAATATTATTGTTAGAATAATTTGCATAATCATCCCATGTCATGGTGTCGCCACTTGAATATTCATAAACGACTCCACGAGTTTGATTATTACCATCTCCATCATTTAAATGAATCCAGGTTACATAATCACCAGATGGAGGATAACCACCACCAAATTCAATACCTGGAGGTTGAGCTAAACTTCTAATTGCCCCTGGTACAGGTCGCCAACTTCGAAAATGATGAGTTACAAATTTGTCAGGAGAACCAGACCTTCTGTAATGTACTGTTTGGTGAAATTTGTAATTATAAAGAACTGAAGGTTGACCTTGTGGCCCACAAACTAAATTAAGTGGATAAAAAGAACAATATCTCTCTTGAACTTTATTTGGAACCTGCTCATTTTGAGCTTTAGTTGTGCTAATTGCAGCCTTCGCAGTAGGAGCTAATTCCGAGCCAGCAGCGGCACATTCAGGTTGAACAGTACAAGCGTCTAGAGACGACAGCAATGCATAAACAGTTTGAGGTAAAATCCCCTTAAAAATGAGAAGTAAAAGAAACGTCGAAATTCCTACTAATCTAAATACAGATTTCTTGGCGGTTAATCGCACTAGTCTTAACTCCTTACAACCAAAGATAAAAATCGGTGTATCTGACATCTAGGTTGTCTGATAGGAGAAGAGAATCAGGTCAGTAAAAACACGAGTATTTAGTAGATTTTTTTGAAAATTGAACTAAGGTAAATAAATAAACTAATTAGGGACTTCCAAGAAATAAATTATCCAATCTTGTGGGGTGGGCATCTTGCCCGCCTTTGACTTTGACTGTGGGCGGGCGAGACGCCCACCCCACAATATAATAGTTGTATATTTTTTTATTTGGAGTCCCTTAGCTATTAACTCTTAAACTTCTTAAACTGGGCAGTGGATATGATTGATGCTGCTTAAAATCGGCAAACTCACAGATGGAGTTAAATGGGCAAAAGCGGCAGTGAGAGCCAGGATTAGGAGGGAATATTTTACTAAAATTAGTAGTTTCTTCCTGATATTTTTGCAAATCGTGCTGATGTTTATGAGCAATATTTGCTAACTCAAATTTTAAGGATTCTAATTCACTACTATTAATACTAATTAAGTCAGATTTTTTACATATTTCTAAATTATAAAATGATGCAACAGCTTCTCGTCCAGGGTAAAGATAACGAGCAGCTAACAAGTAAACTAATGCCTGTCGTTTGTCGAAAGCTGATTTACCAGTTTTGAAATCTAAAATATGTAAAGTGCTATCAGACTCAATAAAAACGCAGTCCATAGCCGCGTATAAGCGAAAGCAATAATTTTCTTGTTCAACTACTATCGGTTTGGGAAAGCCTTCATCACCCGGTGTTAATTGGATAATATCTTTATCCAAAAGCAACGGCGAATCGTGATATTTTTGCAAAATTTGCAGCACGCGTTGCTGGACTTGAACGCTTGAGTTGCCTAATTTTAGTAGCTGGGCAACTCTTTCTACACCATCTGCTTGCTTCAACAGATGCGTGTGATGATGAAACTCATAAACGCCTTTTTGGGCTAGTATGCCAATCCGCTGGGGCGCGGTGGCTTGCGTTAAAAGCGCTTTGACTTGTGGTTCGTGTTGCCGTGCTTTGATAAACCCCCGTCTCATCTGGCAATGCCAGCGTTCTTGCCCAGTCGCTGGGGCAACTAGAGACCAAAGGTGATAACTGGCAAAAGGTCGATCGGGGGTTGACATTGCTCAGAAACAGTGAGAGAAAATACGGTGGGGAGAAGTTTAAGCTAAGACTTGCTTAGAAAAGAACTTCGGAGGATACTTGCTGCTACACACGCTTTGCGGGAAGCTTTTATAGTACTGATAATGTACCGGAGCAAGTGGCAAAAATGTCTAGCAAGATAAAATTTGGTACCGATGGATGGCGAGGGATTATTGCCGATGACTTTACTTTTCCCAATGTGAGAAAAGTAACAAGGGCAATCGCCACTTACTTAGAAACAGCCTACACAAAAGATAGACCAGTACTTATTGCCTACGATACTCGCTTTTTAGCTGACCAGTTTGCCCAAACAGCGGCCCAAGTATTAGCAGATTTGGGTTGGACTGTAAAAATTACCGATCGGGATTGCCCTACACCAGTAATTGCCTACAATGCCCGTCACCTAAATTCCGCTGGGGCGTTAATGTTTACTGCTAGCCATAATCCAGCACCCTACTGTGGAATTAAATATATACCCGATTATGCTGGGCCTGCCACTCCAGAGATTACTGATACTATTGTGGCAAATATAGAAGGTGCATCGGATGAGTTGCCTGGAAGCAACCCATCAGGTTCAATTTCAATTTTCGATCCGAAACCAGAGTACCTGAAATTTATCTACACTCTACTTGATGTAGAAAAGATCAGAAGCGCTAATTTAAAGGTAAAGTACGATGCTTTGTATTCTACCTCTCGCGGCTATTTAGATGAAGTTTTGCAACATAGTGGCGTTCAATTAGAAAGTTTCCACGATTGGAGAGATGTTTTATTTGGCGGTGGAATGCCAGAACCCAAAGGAGAACAGTTAGTTGAGTTAGTGGAAGCAGTAGTTCGCGATCAAGCTGATTTGGGCTTGGCGACGGATGGAGATAGCGATCGCTTTGGTATCGTTGATGAACAAGGAAACGTCCTCACTCCCAATACTGTGCTGCTACTTCTAGCACGTCATTTAATCAAAAACAAAGGTAAAACCGGCGCCATAGTCCGCACTGTGGCTACAACACACCTGCTGGATAATTTCGCTGCTAAAAATGGGCTGCAAATTTACGAAACAGCAGTTGGTTTTAAATACATCGGTGAAAAAATGCGGGAAACTGCCGTATTAATCGGTGGAGAGGAATCAGGTGGTTTGAGTATTATTGGGCATATTCCCGAAAAAGACGGAGTATTAGCCGATATGCTGGTGGCAGAAGCGATCGCTTATGAAGGCAAACCGCTAAGTCAACTTGTCAAAGAAGCGATCGCTGAAGCCGATGGCCCACTTTACAACAACCGCCTAGACTTGCACCTCACAGAGGCGCACAAAACCGCCGTCATCGACTCCTTTACCAAAAATCCACCTACAGAAGTAGCAGGAATTAAAGTCAAAGAAGTGGGGCGTAAAGACGGTATTAAGCTGTATTTAGAAGAAGGTAGCTGGGTTTTACTGCGTCCTTCCGGTACAGAACCACTGGTGCGCGTCTACCTAGAAACCAACACTCCCGAAAAACTCACCCAAATCGCCCAAGAGTTAGAGAGTGCCATTGCTAAACTAGAGGCAGTAGCAGTTTAATTTGTCAGAGTTAGGAATTAAAAGTTAAGAGTTATGAATTAGGAGTTAAGAGTTGTTAATTTACAATTCTTAACTCCTCGTTTCTAATTTCGAGCAAAATATAACTTCTAACTTCTAACTTCTCATTTCAATCAAACTATGAAAATCGCGCCTTTTTTGACATCTCTAGTTTTAGCGGTTTGGGTAATTGCGATCGCAATTATTTCAGTCCAAAATGCCACACCCGTATCGTTAAAATTCTTAACATTCCAATCGATTCAGATACCAATGGGTTTAGTGCTAGCTTTTAGTGCCGTTGTCGGGTTAATTGGCATGGCGCTGCTGCAACCTCTGTGGGGACTTGCTGGTATTGGGCAAGGTAATTCTCGATTGGAAGACGATGCGGAATTTTTTGTTGACGATGAAGACTTTTGAAGCTTGAATAGCTGTGCAGTATCAAAACATTATTACAATCGAACCAGGAAAACGAGGTGGTAAGCCTTGTATTCGAGGAATGCGAATTACTGTATACGATGTTTTATCTTATCTGGCCTCTGGGATGACCTACGAGGAAGTGCTTGATGACTTTCCTTATTTGACACAAGAGGATATTTTGGCTTGCCTAAGCTATGCAACCGATCGAGAACGGCTATGAGCGCAACTTATAAAGCAGATTTTAACTTGTGGATTGAACAGACAGCCCAACTATTGCGATCGCATCGCTGGCAAGAAGTTGATGTAGAACGCTATGAAATAATAACGCTTGTAAGCCTCACACTATATGAAAAAAGCCTGACAACGCAGGCTTTTTTAGAAACTTGTGGCAGAGCGATCGCACTGTTATAAAATTAAAATTTCCATTCGCGATCTGGATCGTTTAGGGCGGCGCGAACAGAAGCTAAGTTAGCAAGGTCTTTGAAAGGGCTTGATTTAGCTATTTCTGTGATTGAGTTTAAGGTAAGGGCTAGTTGTTCATTATTACCGGATGCGATCGCATTATCGACGACAGCAAACAAGGCGCGAAAGTTTTCTGCACGTTCATCAAAAGAGCGATCTAGATACGCCATCAGTAACTCTCGCTGGGCGTTAATCGTGATGATTGTTTCTTTTTCCCAAGCTTCAATCTCTCGTCTTTTTGTCTTTTCCTGTTCGGTAATTATTTTATATTCAGTATAAGCTGAAACCATTTGCTGTAAGCATTCAGCAGGATTGATAAATTCCTTGGCTACTGTGGTAACTTTTTTGACCGACATTCCTAATTACCTCCCCAAGTATGATACTTGGCTTGTATAGTCGCAGTAATAGGATTCAACTGCCCTTCACTATCTAAAACAGGAGTTTTCATGATTTCTGCAAGTGCCTTAACAAAAAGTGCGACTTTTTGAAACTTACTAGCGTCCCTGTTTTTGTCAAATGATGGTAAAGATTCAAGTTCTTCAAAACCTAAAATAGCAGATTTATTTAGACATTCAAATACACCCTGCAATTCAGTAATCCGCCGTCTTACTTGTTGCATAAAGTCTTTTGCTGCTTCGATTTTAGCGATCGCAGTGTTGACTTCAGCATTGTACTCCGATGCCTTTGTCAATGCTTTTTCGCCTTCACCAGCAAGCACAAAGCCTCCAATAAGGACAGCAGGGCCAACCGTGATGCCACCTAACACAAGAGAACCAAGAGCCATGCCTCCCCCACCGACAGCTAATGAGCCACCGCCTAGCCATGCTAGAGTTGCATTCCAAGCTGCTGCACCGCTAAGTCCTCCTATAATTGTCCCAGTACTGGCTACTCCTACAGAGGTAGCAAGACTCATTGCACCACCGTATCCTGCTGCTGCTGCCCCAATCGCCTTAGTGCCACCATTGAAAAACTGTTCAGCTTCTACTGCGGCGGCTTTGTACTCCTTAATCTGCTGAACTGAAATTCCTTCCAGCCCTTCTAAAAACTCCTTCTCGCTTTGTTTTGCTTTCCCAATATTTCGTTCAATAAAGTCAAGAAAGCGCCCAACTGTAGTCATCATCACATCAAGCTGAAGTTGACCATACTCTTCTGCAAGCTCGTTAGTCGCCTCCCAGTCTGCTTTCAACTCACTGACTGCATAGGAGTGACGATTTTGGGCACGTTCACCAATTTCCTTCGCTTCATTCATATTCCCAAAACCTTCAGCACCTTTTACTGCTCCGAAAGCAGCAGTTCCTAAAGCAATAGCACCCAAAATCAGTGGGATCATGAAATACTCCTGATGTGATTAGTATTTGGTTAGTACTTGTCTAAGGGTTGAACATCAAAACAAGGCATCACATTATACTTATTTTTCCCGGGGATACCAACTAATGAATATTCAGAAGGTATAAACTTGATACTGCGATGAATGCAGTTGTCAATTGTTTTGGTGTTGAGTGCGATCGCACGGGGGCTAAAATCTCAATGCAATGGACAAGCGATGTCTACGACGGGCTGCGCCTACGCACTCGGCTTGCCGCAGGCATGGCAACTGTTAGGATAGATGACAGGAGGATTAATTATGTCCAATACTGCCCAAGAGATATACAGCCAAGTTGTTTGTAACTTGTCACCAACTGAGCGGCTACGCTTGGCAACCCTGATTCTAAATGAGCTAGTCGAACAAAACTTGTCTATCATCGACCAAAGTGATACTTGGACTGAGCAGGATCAGCATGATTTAGTATCCTTCTCTTTGGAGTACGCAGCTTCAATTTTTCCAGAAAGTGAGGAGACAGTTTAGTGACATTCAATCCCGGTGATGTAGTCACAGTTGATTTTCCTGGTGTCACTGGTATTAAGCGCCGTCCTGCTGTAGTTTTATCATCAGCCACTTATCATGCAATCCGTCCCGATGTAATCATTGGACTAATTACTACTCAGACAACTACCCTTGGAATTACTGACTATGCACTTCAGGATTGGGCAGCAGCAGGTTTGCGGGTTGCGTCTGTTTTCAGAAGTTTTATCGTCACCTTACCACCCTCTGCTAATTTGGTTTTGATTGGTCACTTGTCAGAACTTGATTGGAAAAGTGTTCGTGCGTGTGTTGAGATAGCTCTAGCTGAGTTAGATGATTCTAAACCATCATCGGATACATCATCTGCCTCATAGAAATTTATCTATCTTTAGTAAGTATAGTAACTAGACTGCTTGTGCGTAGACGCTTTTTCCCAGGCATCGCAGTTACCCAAAGCTAACAACAACAGCAGCTAAGTTGGGCAGTTTTGGGTTAGTTGTAGCTTCAGGTAATCAATGAAATCCAGAATTTCTGTATCAGTAAGTTGTAGACGCGATCGCTTCCCATATTTTTGGTGCAAATACTCCCTTCCCTGCTCTGGAGTCCAATTTAATTGGGCTAAATATGTGTCAGTTTTAGCTATAAAAACATCACGTGGTTCAGGCGTTTTTATATTGTCACTTGCTTCTGATTGAGATTGATTTTTATCTTGATTAAAATTATGAATATTATTAATTTTTAAACTTACTCTTTGTCCTAAAGCTTGCCAATCTAATTCCTTATGTCCATCCCAACTAACACCTATAGAGCGATAAGTTACTGGATCGTAAATATTACAGAATACTACTTTTTTATCTCCAGGACTAACGGCAATAGTAAGTGGATAACGCAGTTGTTCAAAAGTAAGAATATCTAAAGACAGCAATAAACCTTTACAAAAATAGGTCTCACTTCCTGAACGGATAATATAGGGTTTGTCTGCCAAAATATTTAAATCTGTTCTGATAACTTCTCCAAATGTATTTTCAACCTTTTTATTAACTTCTATCCCTGTAATTATTCCAGTCAAGGCTCTCTCATAAATTGGGATGCGTCTTTCATCTTCAGCCAGCATATACCAACAGTGATCGGGTTCTTTGCTGACAAAGACATATTGAGGTTTTGGGACTGCTCCAAATCCTAATTTGACTTCCATATTTTTGATAAAGGTTTTGGTAAATATATTTATTGAGCAACTAGCTTTGACGATTTGTACCGTCAAGCTATAAGTTGCTTTATAGATATAATTCCCTAGTCAGGAAGCTAATTAACATTAAGGCAGCGAAAACTACAAAATTTAGTGAATCTATAACAAAGTTTCTGGATCAACACCTAGCGCATTCAATCTTTCAATTAACATTTTCACCTGCTGTTCTGCTTCCACTCGTCGCTGTTCTTCAAAAGCTGTGCGTTCTTCCGCTTCCCTAATGCGTTCTTCTGGTGTTAGCAATCTTTGCCCTTCTTCGTCATACCAGTAGAGCCATTCCCGCACTATACCTTGATAAATTCCCCGTTCTCGCCCAATTCCTAAACCTATTTCTGGTAGCCAAACGGGATTTCCTGACATTAAGATATATTCCCCATCGACTAAGCGATACACTTCCAAAGGCGATTTTTTCCGCCGCAGGGGACTATAGACAACGTAGTACAAAATTCCTAAATCTTTGGCATAAAATTCTTTCTTGATGCTATATTCTTCTCGATATATTTGAGAAACAACTTCTAGCGCTAAAATTGGCAGTTGCTTTTCTTCCCACAGCACATAACTTAGGCGTAAATCCTCATCAACGAAGCGTTTAACTCCTAAACTGAGAAATCCATCAGGGACAATAGCTGGTTTATCTGGGTGATAATAAATACCCATATCAACACCAAAGAACCAATCCCAGCGATCGCACCAAACCAAAGCTAGTATCGTTTTTAGCAAGCCGGGAATTAAATTTTGGACTTCATTATCCACAGGGGTATCATTTGAGTCAGGTAGCTCTTCGGAAGATGGCAAACAATGCAGCGGATTGTAGTTTAACATGAGCGGTTTTGCCAAATCTGATTTTAGATAGATTGTACGTAATCTATTGATGTGCGATCGCAGCACAAGAATGAAAAACCATTTTTAGCCTAGACATCGCCTTCTAGCTCTCTTCTCAGTATCAAAATATTTATAAGTGTAAAATCCTTACATCATATTCGTGGTTTTTCGGTACTGATTATCAGAGTGTCTAACTGACAATAGCAAAAAAGGGCGGAACTTTGTTCAACTAGAACATTCCAGAAGTCGCAGAGTATTCAATTTCATGGTGAATTTGGTAGCTGGGCTGATTACCTATACCTACCAGGAGAAAAAGTCTTTTCTCAACCTTGACTCAGAAAACGTGGCGTAGCTGGAAATTAGCTAATTTTCAGCCCAATTTTTGAGTTGTACCTAAGTATCAGATATGTCACCACAGATCCATTCACGAGTTTTAATCAAAAGCTTCCTAACGGTTTTTTTGCCTTTGTCAGCTTTAGTTGGGGTTGTTATTGGGACTATCTACTACCAACAGGTACAAACCGAGAAAGTTTTGCTCAAAACAAATGAACTCCGTAAGGTAGATTTACAAACTAAAGTAATCAGCGGAGACTTTCACTTGGTTGTCTCAGATTTGATGGTTATCTCTAAACAAAACGAGCTAGAAAGAATTTTAGACGGAGTGGATAGGCAAGAACAGGCACTTTCACAAGAATTTTTATTAATTTCTGGATATAAAAAACTTTACGACCAAATTCGCTTTTTAGATCGATCGGGTAAAGAAGTTGTTAGAGTCAACTTCAAGCAAGGTGAACCAGTAATTGTCCCCGAAGAAAAACTACAAGTTCAAGCCAAGCGCTACTGGTTTAATGACACTTTGCGGCTGAACCAAGGACAAGTATTTGTCTCTCCCCTTGACCTCAACATCGAACGAGGTCAGGTTGAACAACCCTTGAAGCCAATGATCCGCTTTGGCACTCCCGTTTTTGATCGTAGTGGACAGAAACGGGGCATTGTGGTGTTAAATTATTTCGGCGCAAAACTGCTGGACAATTTTAATCAAGCTTTCGCTAGCGCCTCTAGTCAGGGAATGCTACTGAATGCTGATGGCTACTGGTTAAAAGGAGCAAAGCCTGAAGATGAATGGGGATTTATGTTTCCCGATCGCAAAAACCGCACTTTTGGCACAGCTTTTCCTCAAGCATGGCAGCAGATTTCTCAACAAGAATCGGGACAATTCCAAACTGCTGAGGGAATGTTCACTTTTACCACAGTTTACCCACTTGTCGAAGGGCAAAAATCTAGTACGGGAGCAGGACAAGCTTTTGCGCCAAGCCAAAATCAAATCGATCCTAAATCCTATCACTGGAAGATTGTCTCGTGGGTGTCGCCAGAGACGTTGACAACCAAATCAAACCGATTTTTGAGTCAATTGCTACTGCTATATGCTGGATTAGTAGGACTAATTGGCATTGGTTCTTGGCTACTAGCAAAAGCTAGTGTCAATCGTCAGATGGCCCAGCTAGAGTTAAAGCAGTCTGAAGTCGAATTGCGAAAGCTAGTTGAACGGGAGAAAATTCTTAAAACTCGTTTATCTAGTCAAATTCGCAACTCGCTGGATCTAAATACGATTTTGAGTACAGTAGTAGTTGAAGTTCGGCAACTGCTACAGATCGATCGATGCCAGTTTTTTTGGTGTCATCAAGAAGATGAATCTATTAGCTTGGAACTGAGTCAGCAAGCTTGCGCTCCCGATTTAACAGAACCTTTAGGCTGTTCTCCTATTCAGAATGTGGAAGCCCTGAGTGAGGCTGTTATGCAAGGAAATTTGCTTTGCTTCGATGACATTGCGACAGATTCATGGCTTGATTTCAAGAGTCGGAATTTACTTGTGACATTGGGTTTTAAGTCTCTACTAACAGTTTCAGTTCAAACTCAGTCGGGTCACTTGGGTGTGATTGTCTGCGAACATAGTAGAGAGCTTCGCCCCTGGAGTGATGATGAGATAGAAATTATTCGAGGCGTGGCTGACCAGTTAGCGATCGCTATTGACCAAGCCCAATTGTATAATCAAAGCCGCGCTGCTACTGCTGCTGCTACTATTCAGGCAGAACAACTCAACCAAGTACTACACAATCTCAAACAGACTCAAGCTCAACTGATTCAGACCGAAAAAATGTCGAGTTTAGGTCAATTAGTGGCGGGTGTCGCTCATGAAATCAATAACCCAGTTAACTTTATCTACGGTAATTTGACTCATGTAAGTGAATATACACTGGGCTTATTGGAACTAGTAGAACTTTATCAACAGTCCAATGCTCATTCAACACCTGAAGTACAAGCTCATATCGAAGCGATCGACCTTGACTTTATGGCTGAAGATTTACCTAAAATATTAGTTTCAATGAAAATGGGAGCTAATCGCATTCGTGAAATAGTTCTCTCCTTGCGGAATTTTTCTCGACTTGACGAAGCGGATATGAAGCCTGTTAACATTCATGAAGGTATTGATAGCACACTACTGATTTTACAAAATCGCTTCAAACAAACGTCTGGAAATGCCGGAATTCAAATAGTAAAGGAATATGGTGATATCCCTTTAGTAGAATGCTATGCCGGACAACTAAATCAGGTGTTTATGAATTTGATTAGTAATGCCATTGACGCTCTGGATAGTTATAACAGTAAGCGAACTCTTGAGGAGATAGAAGCTAAACCCAGCCAGATTGTAATTCGTACTGAGTTACGCAACTTGGATCGTATAACTGTGCAAATTGCAGATAATGGCCCTGGTATGACCGAAATAGTTAAGCAACGATTATTTGACCCTTTCTTTACCACTAAAGCCGCAGGTAAAGGCACTGGATTAGGATTAGCAATTAGCGCTCAAATTGTCACAGAAAAACACAACGGAGCTATTTGGTGTATTTCGGAAACTGGACAAGGAGCAGAATTTTGGGTTGAGATTCCGATTAAGCAAAGTTCTAAACTAGCGACTGCAAGTACTGCTACTCTATCCATAATTTGAAAAATGACATGACTAATATTAGTGATGTCTACGATGGTCACTGAGCTTGTCGTTCGCGCAGCGTCTCGTAGAGAAGTGCGGACTACGCCTACGCTCTGATTTTGATAGCCCTTGGAAAGAAATAATAGAAGCCTATTTCCCCAAGCAATGCATTTCTTTTTTCCAGAAACTTATGCATTAATTGATTGGGGGCGTCCATACGAGTTTTTAGATAAAGAATTTTAGCAAATAGCTCGTGAAGCCGAACAGGGTAAGCGATATGCCGATCAATTAGTCAAGGTTTGGCAAACCCAAGGGGAAGAACTTTGGTTATTAATCCATGTTGAAATTCAGGCACAAAAAGAAGATAACTTTAGCAAGCGGATGTTTACCTACAACTTTCGCATATTTGACCGCTTTGATTGACCAGCAATAAGCCTTGCAATTCTCTGCAATCCAAACCGCGAATGGCGACCAAGCAATTACAGTTACAATTATCCTTTTAAGGTTACTACAAAGACGAGTGGGAGAATTATCACCAGAATTGCAAGAGCGCATCAAATCTCTTTCTTTAAATCAATTAGAAAACCTTGGCGAAGCTTTATTATATTTTACTGCTATGGAAGATTTATTTAACTGGTTGCAAACAAATCAATAAGCTTAAAATCTATTTTTATAGAAATTCTAAAAAATACATCTAATGACTTATCTTATATACGATTTTTTAACTCAGTTCGATGGGTTATTTTTTACTTTACCGAATCAAAAATTTCGATTTAGTAAAAAAAAGGGCAGGTAGAAAACCCGCCCTCTAAGTAATAAATATTTACACTAAACTAGCGATTGCAACTTAATTACCAATTTCCGGCGCACTCAAAGAAACCTTTAGTGCGTCGTCTTTTTGCTGTGCTAATGTCGGTACGGAATCACGCAATCTTGCCGTCAATTGTACAGTTGTAGCGTCGTACATCTGAGTCAGCAATTTTGGATAGAAACCAATACCAATAATTGGAATTAACAAACAGGCAATGATAAATACTTCACGGGGTTCGGCATCTATCAAAGCTTGGTGAGACACTAATTCCTCGTTTTCTTTACCGTAGAAAATTTCTCGCAACATCGACAGCAGATAAATGGGAGTTAAAATCACTCCTACTGCCATCAAGAACACCACGATAACTTTGAAGGTAGAGCTATAAGCATCGCTAGTAGCAAAGCCAACAAATACCATTAATTCTGCCACGAAACCGCTCATCCCTGGCAATGCCAAAGAAGCCATTGAACAGGTAGTGAACATGGCGAAAATCTTCGGCATTCTCTTAGCAACACCGCCCATTTCATCCAACATCAGAGTGTGGGTGCGATCGTAAGTTGCCCCGACAAGGAAAAACAAACTCGCCCCAATTAACCCGTGGGAAACCATTTGCAATACTGCCCCACTCAATCCCAAATCGGTGAAGGAGGCAATACCAATCATTACAAAGCCCATGTGAGAAATTGAGGAGTAGGCAATTTTTCGCTTCAGGTTGCGCTGGGCAAAGGATGTCAAGGCAGCGTAGATGATATTAACTACCCCCAAAACCACCAACACTGGTGCAAAATAAGCGTGGGCATCGGGAAGCATTTGGGCATTCATCCGAACTAAAGCGTAACCGCCCATTTTCAGCAGAATACCTGCCAATAACATGTGTACTGGGGCTGTAGCTTCACCGTGGGCATCAGGTAGCCAGGTGTGCAAAGGAATAATCGGCAACTTGACAGCGTAAGCAATCAGGAAGCCAGCATAGAGGGCAAGTTGGAAATTCAGGGCAAAATCTTTTAAGGCGATCGCTCTCATATCGAACGTCACCGTATCACCGTAAAATCCCATTGTCAGGGCAGACAGCAAAATAAATAGCGAACCGCCAGCAGTGTATAAAATGAATTTGGTCGCTGCATATTGCCGCCTTTTGCCTCCCCAAATCGACAGCAGAAAGTATATCGGTACTAGTTCCAGTTCCCACACCAGGAAAAACAACAGCATATCCTGAACAGCGAACACGGCAATCTGACCGCCGTACATTGCCAAAATCAAGAAGTAAAATAGCTTGGGCTTGAAGGTGACAGGCCAAGCTGCTAAAATCGCCAGCGTGGTAATGAATCCAGTCAAAATAATTAAGGGCATGGACAAGCCATCAGCCCCTACTGACCAATTCAAGCCCAATTGTGGTACCCAAGGGTAACTTTCCACTAACTGCAAATCTGGATTGGAGAAATCATACCCAGTATAAAAAGCATAAACAATTAGTGCAAAATCTATCAGCCCTACGACGAGGGAGTACCAGCGCACTGTTTTGCCTTCTTTGTCAGGGATGATGGGAAGAAGTAGCGACGCGGCTATCGGAAACAGAATAATCGTCGTCAGCCACGGAAAATTAGCTATATTCATCACAATTCGTCTGCTATCAAAATCATGTTTGGCAAAAAGTCACTAGTTATTAAGTAACAGCTTTTTGGGGATTTCGTCTTCCTCGTTAGGTTGATTTAATTAAATTGGCAATTCCCCCTTTCTTCTGTTGGGAGTCTCTTTTGACCTTTGGGCGTGCGGAATGTGGGTTGTGATACTCCCAAGCAAGTCAACAATTTACCCTAAAAAAGCCGGTAAAATTATAGTTTAGTGGTGCGATGTCTACGACAAGCCGCTCTGCGTCTACGCGTAGCCCAACCTATCACTAAAAATACACGATGCTGTTTGGTGGTTGTTGAAAAAAGCGATTTGGTGCAAAAATGCATCAAAGGAGAAATAACCATAATGATAATGGCACAAATTAAAAGTCAAATTCGTTATCTCACTAACGTAGATGGAGAAACAACAGATGTACTCGTCCCTATAGAACTTTGGCAACAGCTTATAAGTTCCATAAATTCTGATAACGTCAGTGGTTTAGGTTGGATTGATGAACAAGAGCCAAAAGCACAAATATTAGCCGACCTACAAGAGTCTGTGCGACAAGCAGCCGTAGGGCAAACTTTCCCAGTTTCAGAACTTTGGGACGATATCGAAGCCTAGATTTATGGCAGAAGTTCGTTTTACTCCTCCCTTCAAACGCCGTCTCAAAACTCTGACTAAACGCTATCGACAAATTCAAATTGACATTCAACCCATTATCGAATCAGCTAGAGGCTGGAAATTTTATCGGCGATCATATCTCTGGGATAGACTTGACTGTTTTTAAAGTTCGAGCAAAAAACAGTGATATCCCAACGGGTAAAAGTGGTAAATATCGGGTGATTTATCAGGTTGTCTCACCTGAATTTGTCTTACTTCTACTCCAAGAGTAGCTGGAAAATTTGTAAGATCAACTTCTAATAGGTTATACCAAGTAGTGTTGTCTATATAACATTTAAATGCCACTTCAATTTCCTGATTCATGGCGCTTTATATCTTCACCAGATTCAGTTATTCCTAATGAAGCGATTGATGAATTTGAGAAACTTATTGGCATAATAGTAGCTAAGGGAGATCGCTGGAAGTTACTAGAGTATTTTAAAGAGTATTTTGCCCATGTAGTAGGCTCTACGAGTGACTGGAGTACTTCAGAGAGTTGGGCAAGCACAGATTTACGGTCATCTTTGGAAGACGCGGCTAAAAACTCACCTCTGTTTCTGGAGGCGTTCTACGAGGCGTGTGAGAATCTTCGGGATAAATATGCAATCCCTGACATTGAACGTATCAACAGTATTTGTCTTGAACACAAGATTGCTTATCAAATCCATCCACCAAAACTTGTGAAGCTATCCGAAGGTGAAGAAGCTATCCCTGTGGCCGAATCCCCATCAACCTTTACTGAGTCTGCAAAGGAACTCATTACTAAGTCTCTAAGCCGTTCTGAACAACTACTGATTGAAAATCGGGCTAGAGAAGCAGTTCAAGAACTGCTTTGGATTCTAGAATCAATTACAACTGCTTTTAGAGGTGAGCAATTACCATCTGGCACAATAATAAAAGGGACATACTTTAACCTAATTGTGAAGGAACTCTGCAATGCAAATGAAGGGACAGCAATCAAGTATATATTAAAATCTTTAGAAAGTTTACATGGTTATCATTCGTCACCAACTGGTGGTGGTGGTCGGCATGGACTTGATCTAAAAGAGGGCAAACCAATCACTCTTTCTGAAGGTCGCTTATTCTGTAATCTTATTCGTTCTTACATTTCTTTCTTTCTTACCGAGTATGAAATACTCATAAATAATGATGTGTCGGACAATTTATGATAATGTGTTGCAGCGAATTTCAGCGAGAACCGATTATTCAACTAACAGACATAAGAAAAACTTTGTGTTTATTTGATATTTGAACCTTTCCTTGCTCACTTAAGCATTTAATAGCATTGTAGTTTCCAAACCGCGTATGTCCTTCTACAAGCTGGTATGGGCAATTTAATTCTGCATAACTTGGTATATTAATCATGTTTTCAGTTTTTAATACAATTATTGGAACTAGCCAAGTTCCAAAGTGCCTCCAATGATCTTTATCTTCATCAGTGCATGATAGATGCTCAAAATTTGATATATAACTTTTGCGGTCTACATAATCCTTAAAGCCTGAAAATATCTGCACTTTAGAAAACTCTTTTTCAGACCAATAAACAAGGTTGAAAGTCACTTGATGGTAATTAATCCAGCCATAGTTATTTACCATATCCAAGTCATAAATATGCTCAAATTGCCACTGAAGAAGTACATCTATAGGAATATTGTTAAATATTGATATTATCCTTTGTGAATATTCTAGAGGTGTTTCATTAGATGGGTCAAGTCGATAATTAAAGTTGAGTCTTGGCTTGAGTTGTTTCCATGTATTATGACTTCGTTGCCAAACTTCATCATCTGGTATATGGTGCCGCCTGATTCTGATCTCTTCTTCTGTCATAAATAATTAAATGTTCTGAACGATTTTATTCTTTGAAGATTATTAAACATCTTGAAAAAATCAGAGCGGAACTAGAAAGCTAAACTTTTATAGGTTGTATTAAAAAATTTTGGTCATCTTTTGAAACTCAACTCTCAATTTCTTCGTGTGCCTCTGCGTGAAACAAAAAAGATTTAGTTCACTTACCTAAAAAGGCTGTATCACAAAATTCAAGAAATTAATGTAGGGGCGGACATTTGTCCACCCCTGTGAAAATCAGGTAACACCAAAGACAATCACTAAGCCCAAAACAGCCCCAAACACAATCAAGGCATAGAATTGAGCGCGACCGTTTTCTAGGTACTTCAGACCTTCACCGCTGACAAGGGTGAAAAAGCCTGTGAGGTTAACAGCACCATCTACAACGCGGAAGTCAACTTCCATAACTTGTCTAGCTAGGCGACGCAAGCCGAGGACAAAAACTCGATGGTAAATGTCATCAAAGTACCACTTGTTGAGCGATAACTCGTAAAGTGGTTGGATTTTAGCAGCGATCGCAGCCGGGTCAATTTTACGGCGCAAATACATCAGCGAAGCTAAGGTAATCGCAACCAAGGAAATTCCCACTGACGCACCCGCCATAATGTAGAATTCCGTCGGATTGAACTCGGAAGCCTTTTCTAGAACTTCGGAGAGAGTTTCACTAGGAGGAAAGATAAACTCTTCAAAATAATTGGCGTAGGGAGTTCCCACCAAACCAATCAAAATCGAAGGCACAGCCAACAGTGCCAACGGCAGCGTCATTGTCCACGGCGATTCGTGCGGGGAGTCGCTGTGATGCCCGTGGGAGTCATGGGAATCATGATGCTGACTAGTTGCCGCCAATTCTCCTTTCTTCATCGCCCCAGGCCCAAAATTCGGGACTGGTTCTTCTGACTCTAATTCCAGGACAATTGTCGCCGCAGCTTTCTTGAGTTTTTCCTTGATTTTCTCGTCAGTACCCCGGAATTTGCCTTCAAATGTCATGAAATACATTCTAAACATATAGAAAGCTGTAATCCCTGCAGTTAGCCAGCCAATCATCCAAAGAAATGGGTTAGCCTCAAAAGCCTTCCCTAGAATTTCATCTTTTGACCAGAAACCAGCAAAGGGTGGAATACCAGAAATTGCCAAGCAACCAATTAAGAAAGTAGTTGCTGTGACAGGCATATATTTTCGCAGTCCACCCATCAAGCGCATATCTTGCGCTAAGGCGGGGTCGTGTCCAACGACACCTTCCATACCGTGAATTACAGAACCTGAACCCAAGAACAGCATCGCCTTGAAATAGGCGTGGGTCATTAGGTGGAATAGTCCAGCACTGTAGGAACCTATTCCCATTGCCATCACCATGTAACCAAGTTGGGAAATGGTGGAGTAAGCCAAGCCTTTTTTGATGTCGTTTTGGGTAATGGCAATGGTTGCCCCCAAAAACGCCGTAAACGCCCCAGTAAAGGCAATGACATTCATTGCGGCTGGAACGTCTTCAAATACTGGGTACATCCGGGCAATCAGGAAAACACCAGCCGCCACCATTGTTGCCGCGTGAATCAAGGCAGAAATGGGGGTGGGGCCTTCCATCGCATCTGGTAGCCAGACATGGAGGGGGAATTGGGCTGATTTTGCTACTGGGCCTAAGAAAACTAAAATCGCAAACAGGACAGCGAGAAAATTGCTGATAGAACCTGATTCGACAAGTTGGGCGAGGCGATCGCCCATGATATTAAAATCAAAGCTTCCTGTTGCCCAGAACAGCCCCAAAATGCCGAGTAATAGACCAAAGTCGCCCACCCGGTTGGTTACAAACGCTTTTTGAGCGGCATCTGCTGCTGACTTGCGATCGTACCAAAAACCGACCAGCAAGTAGGAACACATCCCGACCAGTTCCCAGAATATATAAATCTGTACTAGGTTGGGGCTGACCACCAGACCTAACATTGAAGAGCCAAACAAACTGAGATAGGCGTAAAACCTCACGTAACCGGGATCGTGAGCCATGTAGCCATCGGTGTAAACCATGACTAAGCAGGCTACCGTTGTGACAATCACCAGCATTAGGGCTGTCAGGTGGTCAATAGTGTAGCCCATGCTCAGGTGAAAATTACCTGCTGCCGCCCACTCAAAGGTGCGAATATAAGACGGGTGTCCTTGAATTTGACTCCAGAGCAAGGCAAACGACATCCCCATAGCTGCTGCCATCATGGAGATAATCACCACAGCATTAAGCTGGCGGAGGCGGTTTGTCACCTGATTCAACGAGATTAACCCTAGACCGACCAGCATTGCCCCAAAAAGAGGAAACACCGGAATCAGCCAGGCATACTGATAGATTACTTCCATCACTGACGCCTACTTTTAGAATTCATGATTAGCGTGTCGAAACTGTTAATAATTGTGACTACACCCTTTAGGATAAAATAACCCACCCAAGACTGATTGGGTGGGGTATTAAGCATGGTTTTAGATTTAGTCATTAGTCATTGGTCATTAGTCCAATGCCCAATGACGGCAGTTGCTCCACTTGGGGAGACCCCACGACCCAACGGGATAAGGCAGTCCCCCAGACGCTCGACGACTCGCTTGCCGCCGGCGCTATCGACGGAAACCGCCAGACGCTCGCGGACTCGCTTGCCGCCGGCGCTATCGCGCTTCGCGTCTCCCCTTCTCCCAAAGGGAGAGGCTAGCGTCAAGGGAGAAGACGGGGCTGCCTCACCGCACTGCCTCCCCCATGCCCCATGCCCCATGCCCCATGCCCCATACCCCATACCCAATATCCATCAGGC
This sequence comes from Nostoc sp., assembly GCF_036917355.1. Taxonomy (GTDB): domain Bacteria; phylum Cyanobacteriota; class Cyanobacteriia; order Cyanobacteriales; family Nostocaceae; genus Nostoc. The sequence continues at coordinate 26,249 of NZ_JBALDP010000056.1, read as the reverse complement.
CGATCGGCATTCTAAGTCCACTATTTTTGAACTTTTGTAGATTTTGGGGTAATTGCTGTAGCTGGCTTTAATCTCTTCTAAAGCTAGACGTAAATCTTCTCTGCCGCGAAAGCATTCCAAGCGATGGCGAATAGTGCCATTTTCAATCAATAGTAAAGTGGGTAGTGATTTTAGCCTATAGGTAGTAGACAATTTAAAATTTTGATCTGCGTTAACCCCGACTAATTTAATTTCATCCCCGCACTGGGCTTGAAATTGCAACAATAGTGGGTGGATAACTCGACACAAGCCACACCAAGGTGCTTCAAAGTTAACTAAAACAGGAATAGGAGATTCTAAAACTTCTTGAGTAAATGTTCGCTCACTAACCGACAACACCATGACGCCTCTTGGATTATAAGGTTTTTATATCAAACTAGCTATCAGTACTGAATTGAGTAGTGCTGAGTTCCGAGTTCTGGTTGCTGAGTAGAAGTCCATAACAAAAAGTTAGGGGATTGAATGAGGAACTCGTTTCTTTTTCTTTTAGAGTAAAGCGGGAATTGGGACTACTTGCCAAGCAATGAATACTAAGTTGCTTGCTTTTACTCAGGACTCAGGACTCAGGACTGCTTCAGTGGAGGATTGGCAAGTCATTAACTGCCGATAGATGCTTTCAGGACAGAAATTTCAGGACACAGAATCATTGGCAAAAATTGAGCGCGTTAATGTATCTCTGACAGAAAAGCGACCTTAGAAGTCGCGTTGGCTTTTTTGGATGTTAAACTCCTGATTGCCGTGATCGCCTGGGGATTTGACTGAATCTGCCACTTTCTTTCAAGGAAAGGCAACTGACCAACGACTACCAATAATAAAATCTCAAGCTGACTGAACGCACCCTCCACTGTTACATGTTTGAATTTATCCTACATTGATTTGGAGCAATTGATAAGCTGAAATTTCCATCTATTTCGGATTTTCTGCTGACACTGGGGATCGTCTAAAGCTACCATCCTATCCTACTAGTTGCTTCCATTAACAGAGGGTGCGACCACCAAAGCAAAGCTATAAAAATGGCAACTCCCAAATAGGCAGGGCGCAGAAATTCCTGCCATTGGAGAGATTGACGCCCGTCAATAATTGCTTTAAAGGGAATAATTGAAGTCCGCTGTTTGGCAATTTCAAAAGCTTCCCCATAACGATCGTTCAGGCGGCGATCCCCATGCCAAACCCCAAACAAGTGATGCAATATCAAGCCAATGGAAGTCACAAGGGTAAAGGTAGTACCCAACCAGAGAGTATGGGCAACACACCAAATTATTTGTCCTACCATCTGGGGATGACGGGTAATCCGAATAATTCCTGTTTCGTAGAGATGAACTTGGGGCTTTTGAATAGCAGCAATTTCTAGTAGATTGAAGGTAGCAGGATATAAAAACAAAAACGAGATTGCTGATAGCAGCCAAACAAATTCTCGCACTCCTGGCACCCCTTGTACCTGCCAAATTTGCAAACCATCATAACGGTGCCCAAAAAAGTAAATAATTAATATCACAGCCAACGATAGGCTGACTAATGCAAAGAGAATGCGATAAAACCTTGGGCCAATATATTTTTCTGCCCAAGGGCGTAAAGCAGCGCCTCCACTGTGAGCGATCGCAAAAACTATTTGTAACCCCAGTATGACAAAATGACTGGGTGTCAACCAAGAAATCAGCAGCATATACACAGGTGAAGTAATTTAAAGAAAACTGAATTCAGTACAACCAATACCACAAAGTATTCAAAAGGGGACTTTAGTCAAGATGTTGTGCTACTGTCTTTTTCGAGTCAAGCCTTCAAGTTTAATATGCAACAAATCATGTCCGGCTGATTGCTGCCAAACCGGATTTATTACGTGCATCTGCTCCTTTAAAAGTTTGTGGGTTGAGCCTTATGTCTGACCTTCCTTTCACTTTAGATCAGTTACGTATCCTGAAAGCGATTGCTCAAGAAGGAAGCTTCAAGCGTGCCGCTGATAGTCTTTACGTTTCCCAGCCCGCCGTTAGTTTACAAGTCCAAAATCTCGAACGGCAACTCGATGTCCCCTTATTCGATCGTGGAGGACGACGCGCCCAATTAACCGAAGCTGGGCATCTACTCTTAAACTACGGTGAAAAAATCCTCAGTCTCTGTCAGGAAACCTGCCGCGCCATTGAGGATTTACAAAATCTCCAAGGTGGTACTTTGATTGTCGGTGCTTCTCAAACCACCGGCACTTATCTTTTGCCCAGAATGATCGGTATGTTCCGACAAAAATATCCAGATGTGGCAGTGCAATTACACGTGCACTCTACCCGACGGACTGCTTGGAGTGTCGCTAACGGACAAGTCGATCTGGCAATTATCGGTGGTGAAATTCCTGGTGAACTGTCAGAATCTTTAGAAGTTATTCCTTACGCTGAGGACGAGCTAGCGCTGATTTTACCTGTCTTTCATCCTTTTACAAAACTTGAAAAAATCCAGAAAGAAGACCTGTATAAATTACAATTCATTGCTCTAGATTCCCAATCAACTATCCGCAAAGTAATTGACCAAGTGCTAGCACGCTGTGAAATCGATACCAGACGTTTTAAAGTTGAAATGGAATTGAATTCCATTGAAGCGATTAAAAATGCTGTGCAATCTGGTCTAGGGGCTGCCTTTGTTTCAACTAGTGCGATCGCTAAAGAGTTACAAATGGGCGTTTTGCACCGTACTCCCATTGAAGGCGTTGTCGTCAAACGGAACCTATGGCTGATTTGTAATCCCAATCGCTATAGATCCAAGGCCGCCGAAGCCTTTAGTCAAGAAATTTTGCCCCAGTTTGCTAACCCAGGATGGAATCAAGATGTGTTAAAATTAACACAAAAAAGTCTAGTGTTAACTACATTGGAGGTAGCAACACCCACCTCATCTGGCGAAGACTAAAATCAGGTTATTAGTCCCTTGTCATTTGTCCTTTGTTTTTTGTAAATGACCAAATAATTCGTAATGACGCTCCTCTGTCGCTAACTTAATTCGTAATTATTAACCCATTGTGTTTGTGCAGCGCGCTGATGGCAAACCAAGAGTTTGATATCAGGAAAAAAATTCGTGTTCCTCATTAACAAATTTAGTTTCTCTGTAACCTGAACTAATTACGAATTACGTAGCTTGCTTCTTGCCATTCACGTAGCATCTCGTAGAGAAGGCGAGTATCATCAATTACGAATGATTTTGACTAATCACGAAAATGGAAGTTTACTGCACTCGTCCACGTTGTCCACGCCCACAAAACTATTTTGCCGATTTAGATGATGTTACGACACTGAAAACAACCCAGCAAAAGTATTGCACTACCTGTGGTATGCCATTGATGCTAGATGGTCGATACGTGCCAACGAAGCTGCTGGGAAGGGGTGGGTTTGGAGCAGCATTTTTGGCGCGCGATCGCCGAATACCAGGAATGCGTCAATGCGTGGTTAAGCAGTTTCAACCAGCGGGAAATTTAACTTTAAATCAACTGCAACAAGCACAGTTGATGTTTGAGAGAGAGGCAGAAGTTTTAGCACAACTTGGTAACGATCACGAGCAAATACCAGACTTATTTGCCTTCTTTCCAGTGATAGTTAATAGTTTGCAACCAGGACAACAAGATCAATTTTTTTACTTAGTACAAGAATATATTGATGGGCAAAACTTAGAAGAAGAATTAGTTCAACAAGGCAAATTTTCTGAGCAGCAAGTGTTGGAGGTGCTGGAAGAAATCCTAAAGGTACTAAAGTTTGTCCATCATAGAGGTATTATTCACAGAGATATTAAACCCTCTAACATCATGCGCCGTCGTGATGGTAGACTTTTTTTACTAGATTTTGGTGCAGTTAAGCAAGTAACAAATGTTGCGCTGGGTTCTGCTGCTTCTTCCACAGGAATTTATTCGATGGGATTTGCACCGCCTGAGCAGATGGCTGGAGGTCAAGTATTCCCATCTACAGATTTATACGCCTTAGCTGTAACTCTTATTACCTTGTTGACAAATCAGGAAGCAGTTAAACTATTTGATGCCTATAGCAACCAGTGGAAATGGCGATCGCAAGTGACTGTTAACCCTCGCCTTGCTGACATATTAGACAAAATGCTGTTACCTGCTGCCAATCAGCGCTTCCAGTCAGCCCAAGAGGTTCTAGATGCACTTAACTCACAGCCTCAAACCCCTACACAACTTAATTCGCCCTCTGTAACCCTCCCGCCACAACCACCCCAAGGTTCTAGTCCTGTTGTTCCCCGTCGTCCACCAACTCAGCCAGCGTTTTCGACATTGGAATTATTGGGTGGGGCGGCATTTAGTGGATTTGAGGGTGCATTGATCGCGATCGCCCTCTTCAGTCTAGTAAAATCACCAATAGTTACTTTGACTACTTCCGCCCTGATTTTAGGTATACTAATTTTTGCCCAAACTAGGCGGTGGATTGAAAAGTTCGATTTATTAATTATTCCCACAATTACTTTTACAATTATTTTTTTTGTCCCCTTGTTACGGGGAGGTCTTGATCTTCCGTCAGTGGTGATTTTAGCAGTTGGAGCAGGCTTAGTAGCTATTTCACTAACAGCTGTATTTCGACTTATTTATAAATTATTATCTCTCTTACTTTAAAAAATTCTGGTGCTAACAGCTACATTAAGGTCTCAGAGAAACGAAATATTTAGTCTTTTTTTAGCTGTTGTCATCACTATTGGTTTAATCTTTAGTGGTCTATAGTTTTTTGTGAACGGTGGGCGCAATTAAACAAAATTTATATTTAATAATAGTTTCATCCACCAAGAGCGAAAGCGTGTAGCGAGACGTTCGCGGTAGCGTCTCGTAGAGAAGTACGGTTTTAACCCAATATTCACCACTCAGTCGTACAGAATTCATACTGACTCCTGAGTTCTGAATTCTTCATAATAAATATTTTTACTTTATTGAAACTTATTTATGTCACAAAAGAATGAAACCACAATTTTAGCTTTGGCTCTGCTGCTGACAGCTGGCATAGTTGGCGGTGGGTTTTGGTGGTTTAGTAACAATGGGGCCAAAATTGGTAATAACATCATTCCAAATCAACAACCAGGCAACAATCCATCCTTACAAGACCGTATTAGTTTTGGAGAAAAATCTTTTACTCCAGGTGATATTTCTCCAGTAAAAAAAGAAGGAGTACAGGCGATCGCAGCTAAAAGTTATGATAAAGCGATCGCCAATTTCACAGCTGCTCTAAAACTCAACCGTAACGATCCAGAAACGTTAATTTTTCTTAATAATGCCCGAATCGACTCCTCCAAGAGCTATACCATCGTGGCTTCTGTACCATTTGGCACTGACCCCAATACTTCTTTAGAAATTTTACGTGGTATCGCCCAAGCCCAAAATCAAGTTAATAACTCTGGAGGAATCAAGGGAGTATTTTTGAGGGTAGGTATAGCTAATGACGACGATAATCCAGAAATAGCCAAGCAAATTGCTTCTACCCTAGTCAGCAATTCCAAAGTATTAGGTGTAGTTGGGCCGAATACTAGCGATTGCACCTTAGCCGCAGGTACTATCTATACTTCTGGACAACTTGTAGCTATATCTCCGACTAGTACATCTGTTAAAATTTCTAACTTTAGCCGCTACGTTTTTCGCACAGTTCCCAGTGATTTTATGGCTGCGAGAAGTTTAGCCAACTATATGGTGAGAACCTTGCAGAAAAAAAATGCAGTGGTTTTCTTTAATTCTCAGAGTAACTATAGCCAATCGTTAAAGTCGGAGTTTGTTTCATCCGTTTCCCTAGAGGGTGGACAGGTAGCCAGCGAATTTGACTTATCCAAGGCTGATTTTAGTGCGGCTAAAAGTCTAGAACAAGCAACTAAACAAGGTGCAGAAGTATTGATGTTAGCTGCTAACACTGAAACTCTCGATAAAGCACTGCAAGTAATTCAAATTAATCAGAAAAAGTTAACTTTGTTGGCGGGAGATGATGTTTACACCGCTAAAACTTTGGAAATTGGCAGAGAACAAGCTGTGGGGATGGTAGTAGCTGTTCCCTGGCATATTGATAGCGATCCTAAGTCAGATTTTCCCCAGAAATCGCGGCAGTTATGGGGCGGTGATGTGAGTTGGCGAAGTGCCCTCAGCTATGATGCCACTGTAGCTCTAATTGCGGCATTAGAACGTAATCCCACGCGAGTTGGAGTCCAACAAGCACTCTTGTCATCTGACTTTTCTGCCAGTGGGGCTTCTGATACAATTCGCTTTTTAGCATCAGGCGATCGCAATGCACCAGTTCAACTTGTAAAAATTGTTCCTGGTTCTCGCTCTCGTACTGGTTATGACTTTGAACCAGTGCGTTAATCGGCAATAAAAAATTAAAAATTAACCAATACTTAACCTGGAAAACCTCTCAAGATGGGAAATTGAGTTTTATGGGGAAAAATCTTACTGTCAATTTATTCTTACCACTACTCAAACCTTGAGATCAGAGACGAATAATCCAAATGCAATTTATTATACATTGACTTCTAAATTACTTAGAAGTTAGGATTTGCTAACAAAATCCCCGTCCTCCAAATACAATCTCAAGTAGCAAGCACTTGTCAAGTCAAGCACTTATATTGAATGGACGCGCGGGTAATTATACTATGTCCCAAAAAAATGAAACAACTATTCTTGTATTATCCATCCTAATCACCGTCGGGCTAATAGCTGGCGGTTTTTGGTGGTTTACTAGAAAATCTGGTGTCGATCTAAATACAATTAATTCTGGTAGCACCAAAACGCCCCAAACTGCTTCAGAACAACCTAGTGGCAATACTTTCACTTCAGTAAAGGATGTTCCTACAGGATTATTCAATTACGGAGGTAGTACATCTTGGGCACCGATTCGACTAGTAGTCGATCCGGCAATTCAAGCCGCGCGGCCAGAGTTACGGCTGCGCTATGTAGAACCCAGCAATGCATCGCCTGGTTCTGGTACTGGCATTCAGTCTTTGATAGACGGTCAACTAGCCTTTGCCCAGTCCTCCCGACCAGTTCTAGATCAGGAATTAAGCCGTGCCCAGCAGCGTGGATTCAGTTTAAAACAAATTCCTGTAGCAATTGATGGTTTAGCGGTCGCAGTTAACCCCAACTTGAATATTCCAGGACTAACAGTAGACCAGTTAAAGTCAATTTACACAGGCAAAATCAATAATTGGAGCCAGGTGGGCGGCCCCAATATCCCGATTAAGGCCTATTCGCGCCGCATTGCTGATGGCGGTACTGTAGAACTTTTTGTCCAAGACATCTTGGGTGGTCAAGCTTTCAGCTCCAATGTAGAATTTATCTCCACAACCACCCAAGCCTTGCAAAAATTGGCTGATAGTCCTGGTAGCATCTACTACGCTTCTGCCCCAGAGGTGATTCCTCAATGCTCAATCAAGGCCTTGCCGTTGGGGCGCACGCAAGGGCAATACATTGCTCCATACCAAGAACCTTCTGTCCTCCCGTCTGAATGTCCTGGTAAACGGAACAAGTTAAACATTGAGGCATTCCAATCAGGAAAATACCCGATTACCCGCAATCTGTTTGTGGTGGTCAAACAGAATAGTCAGACTGAGCAGCAAGCAGGTGTCGCTTACGCCAACTTACTGCTGACTGAGCAGGGACAGCAACTGATTACCCAAGCAGGGTTTGTCAAAATTCGCTGACACCTGCGAATCGCACTCAAGACAGAGTGGCGGAAATCGCCGCTCTGAACTGTACCTTAACCAGCTCTATTAATCGACTCTGCTGGCAAGCAAATGAGATTATCCCCTTGAGTCAAGATTAAACCACGTTGACGCAGCTTACCCATCAAGCGGGTGACGGTGACACGAGTCGAACCAATCGCGCTACCAATTTGGGCATGAGTGAGGGGAAAGGGCAGACAATAACCGCGAATCACATCAGGATCGGTGTCGCTCATTGCTGGCTCTCCATATTCCTCAATTAACAATGTGAGAAATCCTAAGAGTCGGTCAATTGTGCGGCGTTGTCCCAAGGCACTCAGCCACAGCAGCTTACGCTGGTGCTGATACCTAAAGGCATCCATAACTTCGCGACGGAAGTGAGGCCAATTGTCTAAATCATGCCAGTACATCCACAGCACCGCTGTTTGATCGACATGGGCGTAAGCCTGGAGTGTGAATGGTGATTGAGCAACAATTTCAAATGGCTGTCCCGCTCCCACAAAACCCAAGAACGCTTCTTCTGGAGTTCTGTTGATTCGTCGAGACGTTAGCTGACTGGCAGTCGCACTAACTTGGGCGGTTCCTACCATACGGATCGCACCCCTTTGCACCAAATACAGCAATCCAGGCCGGGCTGGAATGCGCTCATCTTTGCTAAAGGTGCGGCAGCGATAGTGTTCTTGAGCCCAGTCAAGAATGCGTTGCCAAGTCAAAAAAGGCCGTGATGCCTCAGAAAAGGAGGATGGAGATTGCATAGGTAACAAAGAGCGTTCGGCTGAAGACAAAGACGTAAATAAAAGGGTGCAAGGAGTGTCTTTGTGTTGACGAGGCAGGCTTAACGCCTAACAGCGCCAGCCAATCCAAAGAATAGAAAGCAAATTACTCTCTACTCTTTTGTTATACTTCCTACTGTACAATGGTGGTAGTAAAGTTTACTTACTATTCATCGATTATTCATCAAATTTTATCCTCTTCTCATTTTTCTTCATCTAAATTAAATTTATACCGCAAGACAGATGACAGAAATGTAACAAATATATCTTACATGACTATTTAAATAATATTACGTGCATTATAAATTACCAGTTAGCAAATATAAGTCAATCAAACAGCTATTATATAGTTATCTAAAAAAATCACTAAGCATTGATACTTATAATGCAAAAAAGATATGCATAAAATGGGAAAAAATTCCTCTATATAAAGGTATAGATGACAATAGAGTTTTCTATACCTCAAGTGTGTCTTTGCGACTATCAAAATCTCAGAATCGAAAAGCGATGGAGCTTGCCAGTGCGATCGCTTCAGATTTATCAGGGATTTGTGAGGACGTTTTTAGTATCCAAATAGTTCCCCCTGGTTGGATAAATTTTGAATTAACTCACGCAACCTTAGCGACTTGGTTACAAAGTCTCGTAGTCGGGAGTTTGGGGAGAGCAGGGGAGCAGGGGAGCAGAGGAGCAGAGGAGACAATTGATGCCCAATGCCCAGTGCCCAATTCATTGTTTGCTGTTGAATATGCTCATGCACGCTGCTGTTCGTTAGTGCTACTGGCTCATCGAGAGGGTTTGATTAAACTTAGAGAACCAGTTTCAAATACTAGTCCAGCTTTTTGGGATGTTATCTCTCCTAACCCAGTGCCTTGGCTTAATTGCGACGGAACACTACAACTCAATCACCCAGATGAGCGTCGTCTAATTGGCGAATTAATACAAGTGGTAGACAACATAGAGTGCGCTGATGTTAGCGGTTCTGTGAAATGGGAAAAAGTAGCGCTGAATTTGAGCCAAGCTTTTGAAAAGTTTTGGTCTAATTGCCGGATTTGGGGTGAGGTGAAAATTACGTCACTAGAACTGGCCCAAGCTAGACTCGGATTGCTCATGGCTACTCAGTCAGTATTAAAATTTGTCCTAGAGGAAAATCTGGGGGTTTTTGCGCCTTTGGAGCTATAAATCGGTAATGTCGCTTAGGCAAAAATAAAAACTTTTTATATAGCTATTGACTCAATGCACCACCTCGGATACATTAGCAGGTGTGTGAGGAGCGAACCAGCAGGGGCACCGAGACGAAACACGGCCAGTCGTCGGTGTCCTTTCTGATTTGTATGGGTTAGGTTTGAAAAAGTGCCCTCACTACAGCAAAAACTTTTCAATTGCTACTGCTGCCCCATCTTTTTCTACGCTAGGAGCTACCCAATTAGCGATCGCTTGTACTCCTGCTGGTGCGTTGCCCATAGCTACACCAAGTCCGGCATACTCCAGCATTTCCACATCATTGAAGTTATCGCCAATCGCCATAACGTTGGCTAACTGTAATCCCAGCAATTCTTCGGCTAGGTAACGTATAGCAGTCCCCTTATTTACAGAAGCGTTAGTTGCTTCAAAAAAGGTAGCAACAGAGGTTGTCAGATAAAGTTCAGCTGGTGTGTATTGGCGGCGCAAATTTCCTAATAACTTATCGATTACGTCAGTGTCATCAGATAAAGCAAGAATTTTTGTCGGTTCATTCGTTAAGGCTTGACGCAAATCACCCACAGGAATTGGGATAACACCAGAACGTTCTGCATAAATTTTGGTTTCTTTAGTTAACTCACGAACGTATAGCCGATCGTTGATGTAAAAGTGAACAGATAGAAGCGATCGCAACTCAGGCTTTTCAAAATAGTCGAGTAACTGGTGGGCGATTTCTCTGGAAACAACCCAATGGCGATGAATTTTTTGGGTGATTGGGTCTTGAATCCAGGCTCCCTGATAGGCCATTAATGGTAGGGTAGAGCCGATATCTTGGTGGAAGCGCAAGGCTGAACGATACATTCTACCTGTGGCGATCGCCACTTGAATTCCTTGTGCTTGCGCTGCAAAGATTGCTTGCTTTACAGGTTCGCTGATAGTGTTAGAGTGTCCAGCGATCGTGCCATCTATATCCAAAACTAGTAGTTTAATGTCTTTTGCAGCAGCCTGATTGTCTGTAGATGCTTTCTGCATGATTTCCTAGATTTTAAGTTCCAGTAAGAGGTTAACAGGCTCTAGTGACCAGTGGGGAGTAGTAGAAAAAATGGCATCTCTAGTCAATCTAATTTCCTTACCGTGAAGATGTTGAATTACACAATTTTAGATTTTAGATTGACCCCAGCGAGCAATACACTTGCTTTGAGGATTTTGGATTTACTTAAAAAGTTTTAAAAATTATGGCTATTAGGCACAAGAAAAAACCCGATTCTCGAAAAAATCGGGTTTTTTCATTTAAATTAGAGAGCCTGCTTGATAGATAGGATAAAAAAATCTACCTATTCAAGAAAGTCTATTAATTAAACATCTTGATCCAACTTTTTTTGCGTTGTGACAATAGACAAAGCCCAGCAATTAAACCAATTCCCAGTGTGGCAGAGGATTCAGGTACTGCTTTAGCATCGTAGTCATAAGTTACTTTGATACCTGCTTTGGCATAAGTATCAATATAGGATCTCATGTTGCCCGAACCCGTAACTACTGAGTTGGCTAAAGCTGAGAACAAAAAGTCTATGTCGCCATTACCAGTGAAAGACTGCAAGAATTGGGTATTGGTGAAAGACTGAGTTGCAGATTGTGTAGCAGTTAAGTTAGAAATAGTCTTTCCAGAGGCGCCACTATAATCAGTGGTACCGTCATATTTAGCAGCTTGATAACTCGATATATCTTGTGGATTGAGCGCAAACAGAGACTGATTATTTAGTTTTAAGCTGAGTTGACTAGCAAGATTTACTGTCACCTGAGTCGGGGTTGGACTCCTGTTTTCAAAACCTGCATTTCCAAGTATGTCGCCAGTAAAACTTATCGTTACACCCTTGAGTGTACCCAGGGATGAGTCAAATTTTTGGACGCTCAGAGGTGCATCAATGATATTTGTGAAATCGTAATTAGTGGAATTAGTGTAGGAGAGAGATGCTGCATTAGCTGCTCCAGATGTTGCAACAATTCCTGCCAAAGTTGTAGCAGCAGCTAGAGTGTTGAATAGTTTTGTTGTCATGGATAAAAGATGCCTTTCTGAAACGAATCATTACGGGATTACTAACCTATTTCTAACTCTGAAACTTTGCTTGTAGTCTTGATAAATACACGTAACTTTATGTAAAGTTATTATGTTCAAATTCCTTCGATAAATAGACTTTTTGATTGGTACATATAAAGTTTTATTAAGCAAGAGGTTTTGATAGTGGTAATATTATGTCGAAATATTAAGCTAGTTTTTGTTGGTTCCTGAGAAGTAAGCTAGGTCAACCTAATTAAACATAAAACGCTCAGGAGATAGATCCCCGACTTTTGCTGATAAGTTGAGGATCTATTTACTATCCGGTTACTATGCTTATACTCACGTACTTAATTGAGCTGGTATTTCTGCCAAAAGTTGTTTCTACTTCCCTTCCGTACTAAAGTTGCAAATGCGTAAATATAAATTTGTCTAAAATCATACTCAAGAGCAATTGGTACGCAAAAACTGGGCTATTGTCGCCAAAGCCAAGTAGAACAAGCATCTGAAATTGCTAACTATGTGACAAGGCTTCTGGCTAAAATAGGGCTATGTCTGAAACTTTGACTTCCGCAACTACAACACGCCCCACGTTCATCCTCGTAGATGGGCACTCGCTGGCTTATCGTTCATACTTTGCTTTCGCCAAAGGGCGAGATGGAGGACTGCGTACTAAAGCAGGGATTCCTACGAGTATATGTTTTGGTTTTGTGAAGTGCCTGTTAGAGGTAATGGCAACACAACAGCCTCAAGCAATGGCGATCGCTTTTGATTTGGCTGAGGCAACTTTTCGCCACGAAGCGGACGAGACTTATAAAGCCGATCGCCCGGAAACACCAGAAGACTTCATTCCCGACTTGGAAAACCTGCATGAGTTGCTGAATGGCTTTAATCTACCCTTTTTCACTGCCCCTGGTTTTGAGGCTGATGATATTTTGGGAACCTTAGCACAGCGAGTCACTGCGGTTGGCTATAGGGTGAAGATTCTGACTGGCGATCGCGATTTATTTCAACTAATCGACTCTGACAAAGAAATCACTGTTCTGAATTTTAGTCCAGATGCCCTAAAGCGCTCTACAAATAGCATCACGGAATTTGAAGCAGAACAAGTTAAAGAGAAGATGGGCGTTTTACCTTCACAAATTGTTGATTTCAAAGCTCTTTGTGGTGATAAATCAGATAATATTCCTGGTGTTAAGGGAATTGGGGAAAAAACAGCAGTACAGCTGCTGAATACCTATGGTTCACTTGAGAATGTTTATGCTGCGTTAGAAGAAATTAAAGGCGCAACTCAGAAAAAACTGGCAGCGGGTAAAGAAGATGCTGAGAAATCTCGCTATTTGGCAACCATAGTATTAGATGTCCCTATAGAATTTGATTTAGAAGATTGCAAATTAAAAGGCTTTGATACAAGCGTCTTATCACCAATTTTAGAAAAATTAGAATTTAAGTCTTTTTTAGGCAGGATAAACGACCTTCAGCAACGTTTTGGTGGGAAAATTGAAGAAAAGCAAGAAGCCAAAACAGATGCAATTAATCCCAATATTAACTCAGAATTCAGCGCAAATGAAGATAATGATTTGTGGTTTTTCAGTGCTAGTGATACAGCAGCAGTTCCACAACAATCTACTTCTCCAATTACACCACGCATCATCAACACCGAAGCCAAACTAACTGAGTTAGTGAAACTTTTGCAAAAATTCACTAATCCAGAAACACCCGTTGCTTGGGATACTGAAACCACCGATTTAGAACCAAGAGACGCTGAGTTAGTAGGAATTGGTTGCTGTTGGGGAACGGAACCAGATGAAGTAGCCTATATTCCCGTGGGGCACAAAACTGGGGAAAATTTGCGTAAAGGTTTGGTGCTAGAAGCATTACGCCCAATTCTCGAAAGTGCTGATTATCCCAAAGCTTTACAGAATGCCAAATTTGATCGCTTAGTTCTCAGATGTCAAGGAATTAATTTGGCGGGAGTCGTATTTGATCCCATGCTGGCAAGTTATATTCTAAATCCAGATTCAAGTCATAACTTGATGGATTTGTCGCAGCGATATTTGGGATTGATAGCTAAAAGTTACTTAGATTTAGTTCCTAAAGGCAAAACCATTGCTGATATAGATATTCCCGCCGTTGCAGATTACTGCGGGATGGATGCTTATTCTACCTTTGGTTTAGTGGCGAAATTGCGTGAGGATTTAGAGCAATTTCCAGCTTTGTCTAAGCTATTTGTGGAAGTCGAACAGCCACTAGAAGCTGTTTTAGCCCAAATGGAATATACAGGCGTTCGGATTAATTCGGCTTATTTACAAGAGCTTTCGCAGCATTTAGAAACAGAGTTAGCCAGGTTAAAAGAAGAAGCAACCGAAATAGCTGGGGAAAATTTTAACTTGGGTTCTCCTAAACAGTTGAGCCAAATTTTGTTTGAAAAGTTGGGGTTAAGCACCAAACATTCTCGTAAAATTCAAACGGGCTTCTCTACAGATGCAGCAACACTGGAAAGACTTCAAGAAGATGATAAAACTGGATTTGTTGAAGCGATCGTTGAATATCGCACCCTATCTAAATTAAAGTCTACTTATGTTGATGCATTACCTGCATTGGTGCGTCCAGATACCCAACGGGTGCATACTGATTTTAATCAAGCAGCAACATCAACGGGTAGGTTATCTTCTTCTAATCCGAATTTGCAAAATATCCCTATTCGTACAGCTTTTAGTCGCCAAATTCGGAAGGCATTTTTGCCAGAAGCTGGTTGGTTAATGGTGGCTGCTGATTACTCACAAATTGAATTACGGATTTTGGCTCATTTGAGTCAAGAGCCGATATTGGTGCAAGCATATCAGCAAAATGAAGATGTTCACACTGTGACGGCGCGGTTAGTGTTTGAAAAAGAAAATATAACCTCAGAAGAACGAGGGATGGCGAAAACTATCAATTTTGGTGTGATTTATGGAATGGGTTCTCTAAGGTTTTCGCGCTCAACGGGGATAGATAAGACTATTGCCAACGAGTTCATTAAGCGGTTTAATGAACGATATCCCAAAGTTTTTGCATATTTGGAGCGAGTGAAAAAAGAAGCGATCGCTCTTGGTTATGTAGAAACTATTTTCGGTCGCCGTCGTTATTTTGACTTTACTAATAACAGTTTACGCAAATTAAAAGGCAGTAATCCAGAAGATATCGATCTGAGTAAGTTGAAGAATTTGGGTGCTTTTGATGCGGGTTTATTACGCTCTGCGGCTAATGCACCAATTCAAGGTTCTAACGCTGATATTATCAAAATTGCAATGGTGAGATTGCATGAGGTTTTGAAGAACTATCAGGCGCGTTTGTTGTTGCAAGTTCACGATGAATTAGTGTTTGAAATTCCTCCTAATGAGTGGGAAGAATTACAACTACAAATTAAATCGGTGATGGAAAAGGCAGTGCAGTTGAGTGTGCCTTTGCTTGTGGAGGCGCGTGTTGGTGACAATTGGATGGAGACGAAGTAAGTTTGATTGGGGATTGGGGACTGGAAAAATTACATTGAGATGGGCGTATATTGATCTTAGCAGTTACAACAGGCCTAATCGATATCAATTTTAAAGGATGCTTTAAAAGTATTGGGCGATTGGAAATCGCGGCTACACAAACAAATTCCACCTCCGTGGACTAAGAAAAATTAAGGTGTTTTAACCTGCAAAGGCAGGTTTTGTATTTCGACTCCGCTCAACACAAGTCTGTGTAGCCGCGACTTCTAGTCGCCAGTGCTTTACAAACATTCTGTTATACATTCTTACTCATATATATAAGGAATTTTAATATGCATCGTCGTTGGCTCTTATCTGCTGTAGCAATTTTGTTGAGTATAGTTTTAGTTGCTTGCACCACTGCAAATACTCAGCAACCACAAACCCAAGTGGAAAATACCACTGAGGCGACTAACACGAACTCTCAGCAATTACCAAAAGTATCGGCAAAAAGAGTGGTTGCTCTTTCTTCTCTTTCTGCTGACATCATCTCTCGACTCGATCAAACAAAAGTTGTTGGAATCACTGGTAGTAAATTATTTAAGAATGACTCAAGATTCAAGGATATTCCCCGCGTTAGTGAAGGTCAGAGCCCGCCAAATTTAGAGAAAGTTGTAGCACTCAAACCAGATTTAGTTATTGGTGCTGAAGGTTTTTCTAACATTCCAATTCAAAAACTTCAGCAGCTAGGAATTGCGACTTTGCTCACTAAGGTGAATAGCTGGGAATCTCTAGAAGAACTTACTAAAAAACTGGCTGGATTAATTAATGCCGATCCTCAGCCTTTGTTAAACCGTTATAAAACTTTTTTGCCAGATAAGCCAACTCAGAGTCCTTCCACTCTAGCACTGGTCAGTCGTCAACCAATTTTAGCGCCGAACAAAAATAGTTGGGCAGGGGATTTGCTAGCGAAGTTTCAGGCGAAAAATATAGCAGCAGATTTACAAGGAAAAAGTCCAGTTGGTGGCTATGTGACGCTTTCGGCTGAGAAAGTTTTAGAAGCAAATCCAGAAGTGATAATTTTAGTTAATCCTCCACAAGGAAATTCGGAAGCTGCGCTTTTAGATTCTTTGAAAAAGGAAGCTTTTTGGCAGCAATTGCAAGCAACTAAAAATAACCGAGTCTATGTGTTTGATTATTTTGGTCTGGTGAATCCAGGTAGTATAGATGCAATTGAAAAAGCTTGTCAGCAGCTTAAGCAAGCGTTGTTTGCATAACAAGGCACTTAGCTCGATACTGAAAGAACAGTCAATAAAGAATGCATTTATCGGAGGTGATTTTAGATAAAACCCTGATAAAACAGTCTTTTCAGTGTCAGTATGTTTTCAAAAATAAAATCTGAGTCCTATATTAAAGAGTATTATTTATTTATAGATATCAGTATTGAAAAATGCAGATTGCTAAACTTATCAAAAACTTTTGGCGATGGATTCGCTGGTTCTTGATAAGTAGACTTGATAGACCCTCAGACAACTTAGTTGTTATTATAATTAGTCTAATACCACTCATTTTTAACTGGGATTTAAATTGGTCAAGCAAAATTATTTTCGAGTTTGATCTATTCAACCAAATTACCACATTATATTTTTATATCACACCTTTATTACTATTTATCAATAGCTTTTTGTTCAAAGAAGACTTGCTAAAATTTTTTAGTATTCTAGTAGCAGGATTTTTTGGCTGTTTCATTCTTTTTGTGTTTTTAGTACAATTAGCTCTAGGTAATAATATTAATCTTGTTGAGCGAGTAGAATGTTCAAATGGGAAAATTTTTAGTGTTTATGAGAACTTTGAACCGAGTTTCATCACTTCTGATGACGCTATTTGCCGATTTGAGTTACAACAAGAGAGAATTTTTATAGGAACTATCAAAAACAGCAAGGAAGTTGGAACAAAGAAGTGTCAAGTTAATACTAGAGAACCTAGTTTTCCAAACCGTCTTATAAATGCGTGTACTCAATAGTAAGACAACATAAATTTGACAATTACTATGATTACTTCAACATTCAAATTACTTTGAAACTGCTGCAAAGCATTTTTATTGTTATTTTGTACTAAAAAATCCTTAATAAATTCGTGTTTTAAAGTATTCTTTGCACTCAAGATTATTACTCAACAACACTTTGTATTACAAAGCAGTTAAATCAGGGCGCTTCAGCTTTTACATCTACTAAACTAGCTATTTACAGTGTTGTTGAAGAAGAGATACAGCTAATTCAAAACTATTAGGTTGAGTTTGCACTGCATAAGCTTCTTTTTCTAAATCTTGTCGTTTGACATCAGTATAGCGCCTAAAAAATGGTCGAGCATAATTGCTTGGTTGAATGTCTAAACCTAAAGTTTTTATTTTTCCTTTTCCGGCACATACCTGGGCTGCATGAACAGTTTCATGGATTAGTGTTTGAGTTCCAATATGTAATTCAAACACTACGGGATTAATCCAGATTTTTTTGTCAGTTTCTCTTAGTAACCCATAAGCTCCTCGCTTTGGTGGTAGCGCAATGATTACCTGAAACCCTGTTTTTTCCAATTGATTTTTTAAATCTAAAAATTTTCCTTCTAAATTGGGTATTTGAGAAAGTAACAGTAAGGAATTTAATATAAAAATTTTGCTCATTTCCTTTTTTGATTATACCAATTCAATTAATGATTGCAACATATGCTTGGCTAAAGACGCGATGAATCGCGTCTCTACAAATAGTTGATTTGTTGCATTATTTTTTCAAATTGGTATTACTTGAAAACATTTGTATTCAATTACAATGGCAAAAATATTAACTGTGGTTTTAACTAAGGCAGCTACTTCTAAATCGACATTAGCGTAGCTATGCAAAAGCGATTCCCAGCCATAGACTGGGAATAAGGGAGACTGCAAACAAGGTAACTGACTGTGCTTTTAATCTTTTGCAGAACTAATTGGTTTTTGACCAAAAGGGACATTCTTTTTACCTTCAGGAGAAGCACCCCCAAGGCTGCGGAAATATAGTCCTCCAATGATGAGTAAAAATCCCACGTATCCTACTGCTTGCACAAGATAGAGGTTGTCTCTATAGCCAAATAAAGATTTGAGAATAATGCCAGGAAACTGTTCGTCAGGCAAGATTGTGGAAGTATTGGAAACCATTGGCCCCAAAATACAGGAATGGACTTTTGTAAAACGTTCGTAATAAAAACAAAGGTTTTCTGTGGCACGACTGCTAAGGGCAAGGTTAGCTACAGCTTCGTCAAAGTGTTTCAAGGCTGAAACTACCAATCCAGCCACAATCAGCACTAATAAAATGCCCATTACTTGGAAAAACTGGCGGATGTTAATTTTGACACCCCATTTAAATAGCAGCACTCCAATAGCAGTTGCCGCTACCAAACCAGCAATAGCGCCCAAGGCTGGCATTAATCCCTGTTGAAAATTAGCTGCAACGAACAGAACAGTTTCAAACCCTTCGCGAACAACGGCAATTAAAATTAAAGTAAAAACACCCCAGCCAGCATTTGAGTTTTGTGTCAGCGCTTCTGTTACTGCTCCCTCAACTGTAGCTTTCATGAATCTGGCTTGTTTAGTCATCCAGATTAGCATCCAACTGAGCATTGCGATCGCTAATACACTAAATACACCTTCTAGCGCTGGTTCAACTACGGTGGTATATTGAGGATTCGCGGCTCCCAGTACTTGAATTATCCAACTGAATAACACGCCTATTAAGGCACTGACGACAATACCAACACCGACACCAGCATATACCCAAGAGTTGAGTCGGGATTGTTTAGCTTTTTTTAGCAAAGCTAGCACAATACCAACAACAAGGGCAGCTTCCACTCCTTCTCGAAGTGTTATTACAAAAGTAGGTAGAGCAGTACTAAAATTCATCTTTTGTCCTTTGTCTTTTGTCCTTTGTCATTAGTCCTTTGTCCTTTGTCATCTGCCCTTTGTCCTTTGAATTTATTTTTGACTAATGACCAATAACTAATGACTAAGGACTAATGACTAATGACTATTAACCAAAATCGCGTAGCATCTTTTTCAGTTCGAGATTATGCATCTCTTCTTGTCCAATCATACCGCGAGCGAATTCTTCAAGGTAAATGCTGGCATTGGTGACAGTTTCGAGCAATTTTTTATACAGATCCAATGCTTTTTTTTCATGGGATAAACTTTCTTCCAAGATATCCTTGACTTTATGCTGGTAGGTTTCTTCCATTGGGGCAATTTTCAGTGAAGGATGCCCATCTAAACCCGTGAGAATTTCTCCCACTTGTTCAGCATGAAGTAAAGATTCACTTGCCTGTGCTTTGAAAAAAGCCACAATTGGAATACGGTTAGGGCCAGTTACCATCAAAGAATAATGTGTGTAGCGCACTACTCCTGCTAGTTCAAATTCCATGATGGCGTTCAGCAGGTCAATAGTCTTTTTATGGTCAAGTTCTTGCATCAGTTGTTAGTTAAAGTAACGAAGGGAGTGTAATTAGTTAGGAGTGAGGAGTTGGAACTGTAAGAGTTAGTATTCTGGAATTCATAACTCATAATTCATAACTCCTAACTCCTAACTATTTTAAACTCCTTAACCTATACTTTCCATTAAATTAAAGTGTTATCTCTGTGCTTGGGTATTGGATTTGTCAACCACTTTTTGAGAGTTTTCCTCAATGGTTTTTACTAGTTTGGTAACATCATCAGGTGTTTTGACTGCTTTTGCTGGTGGGATGGCAGCAGGCCAAACTTTTATTAGTTCAGCAAAACTAGTATCGATCGCTTTGTGTGCTTCAGGATCTGCTTGAGCTACTTGACTAGAAATCCCTTTGTATAATTCATTAGCGTAAAAGACAAAACCACGGGAATCTTGATACTCAATTGGCGCGGTTACTTTACCATTTGCGATCGCCGCGCCATATTCGGAGTTGGCCGAATCTAGTAGTTCGTTAATTACCTGTAGCGTAAATCCTGGTTTTGAGCGTTGAGCTTCTGGCAAAGCTGCGATCGCTCCATCAACTGCTTGCATTGAAGAAGTAAAATTAGTCTTAACTTTGCTATCCTTCGGACTAGATTTCACTAAATCTTGCAAACTTACTAAAGTGGTCTTAAATTCTTTGACTTTTCGTTCATTCAATTGATCTTCTACATCAACGTAAATCTCTTCTACTGGATGCCCAATATGAGGTTCTGCCTGTTTCGGCTGATTCTGATCTAGCAGTTCTTTGGCTACCAAAAGATGCCCTTTCATTAAGCCTAATTTAGACATATAATCAACATCTTTTGCCTCACCTGTGAGTACTACTTCCTGAACGCCAACCTGGTCTTTAATTTGGTCGAACTGTTCTTGAGTAATTATTTTTTTAGTAACTAAATCTTCTGGTTTACCATAAGGACGACCTGCCTGGATTTTGTTAGATAAAGCTGGAACACCTAGTTTGGCTTCAAACTTATCTAATTCTGACAAGATAGCACTATTAATGTTAATTTTTTCTTTGCTACCGTGACCACTATGACTGTTATTACTTACTGCCTCTGTAGCTGGAGTGCTAGCAACTGGTGCTGATGGATTTTCTGCGGTTGGGGTATTACTACAAGAACTCAAGGTAACTATTACCGCTGCTGCTGCTGCTAAACATATATAACGAAGTTTTATCATTTTTGCTCCTCACACTAATTAAAAGGTATTAATTGAAACATTTCAAACTATTATCTAGAAAGTAGTTTGTTTGACAAATTGTCATAGATTTTACTGTTGCATATAATGAGATTTTTTATCAACTACTTACGGAAACTTTAATAAATTAATTACAAATTACTAATAATATTGTCAGGAATGTTTAACATTATTTTGAGAGTTACTTTCAGCAAGTACTTCAAATTGACCCATGCAACCGTTTTCTGCGATCGCATCTTGATGGGGATGGAACATATACTTACCTGGGTAACGAAAAGCAAACTCTAAGATGTGCCTTTCTGCGACACCCATCGTAATCACATCTGCTTTCTCGCTAGGAGTCATAGTCATGCCATAGCGATAAACATCAAAGAAGTTGGCGTGGAGATGAAACGTCACAGCTGGATCGTATTCAATGATGTTGAGGACATACAGCCGAATCAACTGATCTTTGTAAATGCCGATGGGATGATGCATGTAATAGTGAGGCAGACCGTTGAAGGCGTAATAATCGTTATGGCTATCATCATTCACGTCATATCCACCCATCACTAGTACGATTTCATCAGCCGGGGGACGGGGAGTCGGTGGATCGATGATAAACATTCCGTACAGTCCCTTGGCAATGTGACGGGTCACTGGTTCAATATGGCAGTGGTATAAATGAACGCCATAAGGTTCAGCATCAAATTCGTAGATTGTGGCATTACCATTGCTGATTGGGCGAACACCATCCATTTCCGCTGGATGAACGCCATGAAAATGCAAAGAGTGAGAATGTCCCGCGTTGTTGAGAAATAGTACCCGGATGCGATCGCCCTGTTTTGCCCGTAGCGTTGGCCCTGGTATGCGACCGTTTAAATCCCAGATGTTGTAAGAGACAGCACTATTGAGTTTTATGATGGAAGAACCAGCAGTTAACTGAAATTCCCGGATAGTCCGTCCATTTTCTTGCTTTACTGTCCCATAATCAAAATCTCTCAACATCTTCATTGGGTTAGTAACATCATCTGGTGCTGACCTATCGAATGGTGGCACTTTAACGATTGAGTTACTTTGTAGATTTAGCATCTGCCAAAGTCCAGCTGCACCAGTTATTCCAGCACCGGCTAGTCCCAGCTGCAATAATTGACGGCGGCTCCAAGGTTTTCCGTTACCTAGAGCGAAGTTGTTGGGCATGACATTTAGTTACAGTTAGCGCCAAAAAAGAATTGCAAAAGATTTGCAATTGCTTTTAGATATTAGAGGAATTAATAATTATTGTCAATAATTTTTCAGTGCTTCTAAATTGCCAGTTAAGTTGTTGAATCTAGATCGAACTCTAAAAACTATCGCAATATTTTCGTGATTTTAACTGTAGTTATACGCTTAGTTATGTATAAATAACCTTCACACAAAACTAGCTGTTTCATACATATTCCTGATATACTTATTCCTTCAGCAATACTTACAGTATAAACAATGAGTATAATAACACCTTGAATATGGACACAAGCAAAAAACTATTGCTAATCTCTAGTGTATTGAATTGGTTTAGAGATAACATAAGTTACCTTTATTCAAGGATTTTTGAATGCTTGGCAACGTAAGAACTTTTAATTTTTAATTTTTATCTGTTACCTTCGTGTTAGCAGCGCTGAAAATGCCGTCACTCAAAATCATGTGTCATTCTTTTGTTATTTGTATGGACTTTATGTGTAGATTTCTGCATCGCGATCGGCCGATGTCAAAGGATAGTATAGTATTCACTAAAGTCGAATTACACAATACATTTGATACACACTTGTCAAATACAAAGTTGATGGTATATCTTTTTGCAATCAAGCGGCGTTATGCCCTTTGATTGATGAACTACCGAAATTTATTATTAGGAGGTCAAAAATGACTAATTTTTCTCATATTTCACTATTGCAGAAGACCGCAGGTATTACCTTATCCAAACCTGTGCAGGTAACACTTTATATAATGCTATCTTCTTTAGTTATCTGGACTGTTTTGTTCTCCACCTATCCTGCGGTTCATAACACAGCACACTCAGCGCGTCACCACACATTAGGCGTTGCCTGTCACTAAATTATCATAATCCCAAGATTTTTAGGTGCATGAAGCTTTGCGACATCACATAACAAACTTACGACGCTAAAATAGTGCAAATTTCGCGCCAGGTTTTTGCTGGGAAATAACTTTTAGGTTTTGTAGAGATGCTTTGTTTATCATCTCTACATCACCTTAACTTGATACCAATTCTGGATGAAGATGCACAGAATATTAAACGAACCGCCAACAACGCCAACAACGCCAAGAATAGAGAGTTACTGATTTAGTGCAGCTTCACATTAAATTGGTATAAGATGATGTCTGATTTCTGACTAATTCTTTAACTGGAATTTTTTTACTTAGTAAAAATAATCTGGAGTAACTTTCATCCACTGCTATGAAAGTTTAACTTGCAGAAATGACATGAGCTTCACATTTACCGTAGGTTCGTATGAAAAAATATCGAATTTTTGGAGTTATCAGCGCTGTTTGCATTGTTTTGTCAGTTCTTTATTCTTTTGTGGGAAGTTCCCAAATTCCTACATCTAGAGTGCTACTTTCCACCAACCCACCTTTAGAACGTATTCTTCCCTTTGAAGCAGAGGCAGAAAAACCGCAATCTCCTGTTACTTTGACTTTACAAGCTGTTGATGCTGCGGGTAAATCTTTAACAAATGCCAAAATTAATTTACAAATTCTGACACCGCCGCATAATCCTTGGTTAACAACAGATTTTCCCATTGTTGAGGGGACACAATTGTTGCAAATGAATGCCAATGCACCTGATGGTAAGCTAGAAATTCAGCAGATGTTACCCATTCGTGGTAATTACCAACTGTTAGTTAAAGTGTCACCCTTGGTAGCAAACACTTTTACTGCTTATGAACAAACCTTAAATCTCAATGTTCACGAAAACCCAATCAAATATAAATATTTTGTTGTAATCGCAGCTATTTTACTGTCACTTGGATTGTTGGGTGGTTGGGTTATCGGTGGACAAGAAGAACTACAACAAGGAGAAATCGCACCACAGTCAGTCCGCCTTTTATTAAGTGCATTAACTGTAGTGGCTATAGTAACCCTATTAGTTATCAATATTAGTGCAGAAGTTGCAGAAGCTCATGGCAGCGGACATCACTCAACTAGTACTGAAACCATCGCACCATCATCTCAAAAATCTCAGGGATTAGAAATTAACCTTGGCGGAGATAAAAACGCAACTGTCGGAAAACTTGCGAATTTAGCGTTACAGGTGAAAGATACCGCAACCGGACAGCCTATTACAGATGTAGCTTTGCAAGTAAAAGCGATCGCTATAGAACACAATTTAACAGTCTTTGACTATAAAGGTATTCCTGACGAACAAGGTAAGTTAACATGGCTTGAACAATTTTTTGATGGTTCACCGCACAAAATCGAGGTGGAAGCCACTCCTTTATCAGGATCTAGCCGGCAATTTGCACCAGTGAAAGTAGCGCAAGAAGTTGAAGTTGAAGCGATCGCACCACCAATTTACATCCGATTAATTGGTTTATTTTACTTTACAGCTTTTGTTGGTATTGGCATGGCGATTGGATTGCTAATACAACATCGACGAAAACCACAAGCAAGGACAAATTAGTAATATCAGAGTTTTACTAAAAATTTCTGCTAATACAAAGATGTAGATTACTCAATGAAAATAGTTGTGGTTGAACCACAACTATTTTTTTTGTTAATGGATTGTATAAACATAAAATAATACAGTTCAGTGAAAAAAAATGTAGGTTGGGTTAAGCAAAGTGCAACCCAACAAAGCCCCGGATAAGTTGGGTTTCGTTCCTCAAACGCCACTTGCTTCTCCCAAGAGGAGACGCTGCGCGAACAAGTCGGGAAACCCGCCCAACGCAGTGGCTCCTCAACCTACATAGTTTAAGGTTTTTGGCGCTAACTGAACCATATCGAACTATAAAAAGGTAGTGTGATAGGACAAGGGAGGCGATTGCAATAGGTTTAAAGGTAAAACTTATGTTAGAGCTTAAGATTTTCGCCAAATTGGTATATTTATTAAGTAGAATTTTATTATTTACAAGCTCATAAAATTAAGATTTACCGAGAAATTAAGAAAGTAATGCTAACAAAAATTGCGTTTGAAACAATTTTGGAACGTGCTTTGATGGGATACGACTTATCTCCCGAAGAGGGAGTGGTATTGTTACAACAAACTGAGCCAGAAGCGATCGCAGCAATACGTACTACATCCGACACACTCCGCCACACCCAAGTAGGAGATACTGTCACCTACATAATTAACCGTAATATTAACTTTACTAATATTTGTGAGCAGCACTGTAGTTTTTGTGCTTTCCGTCGAGATGATGGTGATGCCGATGCATACTGGTTAGATTCGGCGCAAATTTTGGAAAAAGCGACAGATGCAGTAAAACGGGGTGCGACAGAAATCTGTATGCAGGGGGGATTAAATCCACAAGCACTGATAAATGGTAAATCTTTGCCCTACTACCTGAAAGTCGTAGAAACCATTAAACAGGAATTTCCCCACATACATTTACACGCTTTTTCTCCCCAAGAAGTGCAATTTATCGCCAGACTTGACGGACTGGAATATGCCGAGGTGATTACTGCTTTGCGCGATGCTGGTGTTGGCTCAATGCCGGGAACAGCAGCGGAAGTATTAGACGATGAAGTAAGGCGGATATTGTGCCCAGAGAAGATTGATACAGCCACTTGGCTAGAAATTGTCAGCACCGCTCACAAATTAGGCTTGCATACCACTAGCACCATGTTATCTGGGCATATTGAAACCCACGAACAGCAAATCGGACATTTAGAAAAATTGCGATCGCTCCAAAAAACAGCCATCAATCGGGGATATCCAGCCAGGATCACAGAATTTATTTTATTACCCTTCGTAGGTCAAGAAGCCCCCAAATCCTTACGTCGCCGTGTCGGACGCGATCAACCAGTTTTAAACGATGCACTGCTGCTAGGAGCTGTAGCGCGAATTTACTTAGGTAATTGGATTCCCAACCATCAACAGAGTTGGGTAAAACTGGGGCTTACAGGTGCGACAGAATCTTTAGCTTGGGGTTGCAACGATATCGGGGGCACTTTGATGGAGGAGCATATTACCACAATGGCAGGTGCTTTGGGCGGTACGTGTATGGAAGTAGAAAACTTACAAACTGCGATCGCATCTTTAGGACGACCTTACCAACAACGGGATACTCTTTATCAAAAAGTTATTAGTCGTTATACCAATTTAATATGAAGCTGCATATAATAGAGGGAAGCAAACTTGATAAATTTGAATACTCATGAGCCGTCCTTTTGAGATTGAAATCGC
>NZ_JBALDP010000055.1:0-5703 GCF_036917355.1 Nostoc sp. | reverse complement strand
TTTTTCTCCACCCTCTATAAATCATTATTATTTTTCTCTCGTTGTATGAAACCACCCTGCCTCCCCGCTTGCGGGGAGGGGTTGGGGGTGGGGTGCAATGACTGTGAGAATCATAACTATTTATCCGGACATGATATAACTGGCAACTTGGGTTAAAGGCCATCTTAAAGCGAGGTAGTGAGCCTTGAAGTGTGACACACTTATGAAAAAGGATTAGCTTCTGTTACCACTTCTGGCAGTGGAATAGACTCTGTTTCATTTGGCACGCTAGCAAAACGAGAGTCGCGCCAATCGGCTTTAGCTTGCTCTATTCGCTCTGGTCGGCTAGAGACAAAATTCCACCATTTGTAGCGTGTACCTAACGGCTCACCGCCAATAACAATACATCGAGCAGCAGCTGTAGCAGAAACCTCAACCCGGTCGCCTGGCTCTAGAATAGCTAGACGATATTGCTCCATCGGTTGATCGTTAATCCTCAATCCCTCCGTGACACTGTATACTGCCCTTTGTGAATAATCTGTAGGGATAGTGAAGTGGGTGTTGGCAGGTAACACTGCATCTAAATAGAGAATAGGTGAGAGAACTTTTACAGGTGAGGTATAGCCAAATGCTTGCCCAGCAATAAGTTTGATGATAACGCCATTCTCTTCCCAAGTGGGAAGGATGTCAGCCGGATAGTGAATGAACGTTGGCTCGGTTTCTTCGTGTTCAACAGGCAGGGCGACCCAGGTTTGAATGCCATGAATAGTAGCTTCTTGGTGACGGTCAAAGTCAGGTGAGCGTTCTGAATGGACAATCCCTTTTCCCGCTATCATCCAGTTGACTGCACCTGGTTGGATTTCTTGCACAGTACCCAAACTATCGCGATGTATCAAAGCACCATCAAATAAATAAGTTACCGTTGCCAGATTAATATGAGGATGTGGTCGGACATCAATGCCTTGATTGGGGGGCATAACGGACGGGCCAAGATGATCGAAAAAGATAAACGGCCCAACCGTTTGGCGATTAGGATATGGCAAACTGCGGCGGGCAGAAAAACCACCCAGATTTTTAACTTCGGGTTCAATCAGTTGAAGAATTGCCATAAATCATCGCAGGTGATTAGTAAATGCTGTAATTATTATAAGTATATTTACTTGCAAATCAGCTAATCTTGATGAGTTATCTGTTTGTTTTGGAGAGTTGATGCCAATGCGATCGCTTATTCTTCGATCGTTTTTTACTATTAAATATTAAACACAGCCCCCGTTAGTATTGTTTCTCAACCAGAGAGTCTTTTCACAAGTGCGATCGCTCACCTTTAACTTTCTTAAACTTCTGATTAGATTTCAGTTTCCTACTGTTGAGGAAATTAATTGTAACCAATTAGCTCAATTACTATCAGATTCTCCAAAGCCTCGTCCATTAGTGCTAGATGCACGAAGTCAAGCTGAGTATGCAGTAAGCCATATCGAAACAGCAGTACGCATAGATCCTCTCACAGAGGACTTAGCAGCAGTTGCAACAGTTTCAAAAGATAGACCAATTGTTGTGTACTGTGCTGTTGGCTACCGAAGCGCAAAATTAGTCCAAAAATTTGATGAAGCCGGGATGAAGTGCATTTATAACTTAAATGGTGGAATTTTTCAGTGGGCAAACGAAGGCAGGCCGATCTTTCAAAATGGACATCCGGCAAAGATTGTACATCCTTACAATGCAATATGGGGAAAATTACTAAAAGCCTAGCGTGGCAAAACTTACTAGAGAAGAGTGGAAATCCTGTAATCTTAACCTTGTAGCGAAATAATGGTGCAAAAACTTGGCAAGAAAAAGTTTAAAACCAGAGGCAACATCGTTTGAAGTACTCGATTGTGTTCAAAAAAAATGCCCCTCGTGCGGTCAAGCAATGTGGAATGAATACAATAATCCTCGATATATAAGAACGTTAAATGGGGTAGTAGAACTACAGCTAAAAATTCGTCGATGTCAAAATCAGTCATGTCTGCGGTATAAAAAAGCATATTGACCAGAGCAAGAAGGGTCACTCGCTCTACCACAGAACGAATTTGGTTTGGATGTGGTTGCTTATATAGGAGCATTACGGTACCAAGAACATAGAAGTGTTCCCGAAATACACACTCACCTGGAATAAAAGGGTATATGTATAAGTCAACGAACGGTCACGCACCTCATTGACAGATATGATGAGTTACTTTCTTTGTGGCTAAAAGACCATAAAAGGTTAAAAGCAATATTTAAAAATCAAGGACGGGTGATATTAGCTATTGATGGGATGCAGCCAGAAATTGGACATGAGGTATTATGGGTAATTCGAGATTGCTTATCAGGAGAAATAATACTAGCTAAAACCTTATTATCATCAAGAAACGAAGATTTAGTGGCGTTATTATTAGAAGTAACTAATACCTTAAATGTACCAATTGATGGCGTTGTTAGTGATGGACAACAATCAAAACGCACAAGCTGTTAGGTTAGCATTACTTAGTATTGCTCATGGTTTATGTCATTATCATTACCTGAAGGAGGCAATTAAACCCATATATGAGGCGGATCGACATGCAAAAAAGGAATTGAAAAAAAAAGTAAGAGGATTACGAGACATTGAACGTAGTGTTACCAATCAAGATAAGGATTTGGCAACTATTATTGAAGATTATTGCTCGGTAGTGCGTAGTTCTATAACCAATGATGGTCATCCACCGTTAAAGGCATCTGGATTAAAGTTACAAGAAAATTTGACGTTGATAGAGCAAAGCTTAGAAAGGATGGAAAAAAAGTGCTTTACCACCACATGCAGTCAACCTAAAACACCTGATAGCTAAGGGATTATCTGCGACTGATCTTTATTTTCACTTGTTATATTTGCATATCAGTGGGTTGATAAAGCTAGTAACATTCTCAATAATAAAATAGGTCTTGATGCTGCTGGAGTTAAACAAAGTTATCAAGAACTATTAACAGAAATGTCCTCTCAATTGCAGAAATCTGGTACACTCAATACCGTAATAGATAACTTTATAAAAACCACCCATAACTACTGGTCTGGACTTTTTGATTGTTACGAAATTGAAGATTTTCCCCGAACTAATAATGACTTAGAACATGCTTTTGGTATGTTACGTCATCATCAACGTCGTTGTACTGGTCGTAAAGTTGCCCCCTCATCCCTTGTTATTCGTGGTTCTGTCAAACTTGCCTGTGCAATCGCTACTAAACTTCATTCTTTTACCGCATCTGATTTAGCACAAGTTGATATTCATACTTGGCTCGAATTACGCTCTCAAATGAAAAAACACCATAAAGCCAGAATTGAACAATATCGATTTCGCAGAGACCCCAAGGGTTACTTGGCTAATTTAGAGAGTCGTCTTCTCTAGTAAGTTTTACCACACTAGCTCATAAGCTCTCTTGAGTACGGTTCCACTACTAAAAACTTCTGACAGTGCTTTACCGAATCCCAGACTTAGAGCATACCCGATTGACATTGCACGCTCATTCAATCGGCGGTAAGCGTAGCCATGCCGTCAGGCTTATCGCCCAGTTCTATGGTTGCAAAATTTTTCTCCTACCAGTCCAGCATTGCTAGTCACCTTTAGCACCCAATTTCCATTACTGTACAGTATCTGTTGTGCTGTTTCTCAAATCCTTTGTTGGTAAGCCTTTCAAGACTTAACGGGAAAAGTCAGATTAAGCAATGCTAGTTCTTACTGGCTTCAAAGCTTTATCTATAAGGATTACAGTCACCAATGTCTCATACTGTTCTTGCGTAGTTGAAGCTGGGGGAGCTGGGGAATAAGCGTGAGCCTAGAACTCTATCAAATCCTGACTAGCCAACATTTAAAAAAACTGTGAAATATTTCCTTAACTGTCTTAACTGTCCTTGTCTTTTTTCTTACGAAAATGATATTCTATGCGGAATTTCACTGTTAAAACCTTTTCTAAGGACGATGAATAAATTAGCTCTTGAACCATACATCTGGAATCGCAAGTATGAATCCATGCCACGCGAAGAATTATGTGAGGTAAAGAAAAATCGACTAATAAGATGTGTAGAAAGAGCTTATGAACACATACCCTTTTACAAACAAAAGCTTGATGCTGTTGGCATACATCCTAGTCATATTCGGTCTGTAGAAAATATTTCCCTGCTTCCTTTTACCACCAAAGCTGACTTACGCAACCAATACCCATTTGGAATGTTTGCAGTCCAAATGGATTCAATTCTTCGACTTCATGCCTCTTCTGGTACTACTGGCAAACCGACAGTTGTTGGTTATACTCATAACGATTTAAACTTATGGTCAGAACTAACGGCACGAGCATTAGCAACTAGTGGTGCAAAACCTGGAATTATCGTCCAGAACACTTACGGTTACAGTCTTGCCACTGGTGGGCTTGGCTTTCATTACGGTATTGAACGCATTGGTGCTACAGTAGTTCCTGCTTCTGGCTCTTCACCCCAACGGAATTTAACACTTTTACAAGATTTTAGCAGTGGCATTATATTGAGTACCCCTAGCTACATATACACTATTAGTGAAGTAGCAGAAAACGAAGGTATCGATTTACGTTCATTGTCTGTTGCTGCCGGGATTTTTGGCGCTGAATCATGGAGTGAAGCTTTACGAGATGACATCGAAAAACGTTGGAATATGGTAGCTTATAATACTTATGGATTAAGCGAAGTGATTGGCCCTGGGGTAGCTCATGAGTGTCCTCATCGAGTTGGTCTGCATATTTATGAAGATCACTTTATTCCTGAAATTATTAACCCAGAAACAGGGGAACAAATGGAAGAGGGAATATATGGAGAACTTGTATTAACAACTATTACTAAAGAGGCTGTTCCCCTGATTCGCTACCGAACTGGTGATATTACACGCCTATTTTATGAACCTTGTGCTTGTGGTCGAACTCTGATTCGGATGGATCGTGTTAAAGGTCGTATTAATGACTTAATTAGAATAGAAAATAAAACTTTATTTCCTACAGAAATTGAAGATGTGCTATTAATATCGCCTGAGATGATACCTCATTTCCAGATTGTGATTGACGATAATATCAACTTAATTGATAGTATTGAAATTTGGGTTGAAGTTTCTAATTCAGTTTGGCAAAAACAAACTTTACTTGTTGAGCTAGAGCAGCAATTAGTATCTAATATTGAACACCGTTTAGGGATAGCTGCTAAAATCAAGTTGATGCCACCACAAAGCTTACCTCGTAGTGAAGGAAAAGCAAAGCGTTTAGTTAATAGAAGTCAAATTAATACATTCCAAACATCTAAAATCGAGAATTAATAGTTGTTCTTGTGTTTGTTGTTTCTTTTCTACGGTATTTTTAATTTGCTCTTGAGTGAATTATGAAGTTCACTAATAATTGTTAGAAACTGTGTACACTAGCGCAAATAAAAATCTATGTTCAGGTCAGTTTTGAATATTACTAGGACTTGAACTAAAAAATAAAATTTTAGCTCACAATCTACTTCAAACATGAGTATCTGGTAGTCTGTCAGCCCAAAATTGTTTGGGAAAGGCAAGCTCGTGAGAGCAAATTATGATTTAATAGATAGCTACTTGAATGTTATCTGCTAACTTTGTTAAAGTAACGTGAGTTCGACGGAACTAAAAAATAGCAGGAGGCAGTGCAGGTAAGTCTTTTGGGTAAATATCGATCGATGGTTTTTTGGGCAAATAGGTA
>NZ_JBALDP010000054.1:0-27422 GCF_036917355.1 Nostoc sp. | reverse complement strand
GGTGGTTTCTTTCATGAGCTTTTTTCAACGTGAAAGCTATGCTAATTAAGCATTGTACTCTTTTTTACTCTCCTGTTTTGTCTAAGTCCCGTTAGAAGAGGGATTAGCCTAAAGTTGACATTAATGGCCAGCTATATGGTAGTATTTCATAGCATTATGCTAAAAAACTTTGCCTAGAATCAAAGAGTAGCCAACCCATGAGTTTAGCTGTAATTAAGTTCTCTTCAGAAGAGTGCGGCATCTGCCACAAAATGTCTTTTTATGACAAAAAGGTGGCTGAAGAACTGGGTTTAGAATTTATCGATGTAAAGATGCAAGATACGACTGCTTACCGCAAGTATCGCAAGATTTTATTGACTCAATATCCCGATAAATCAGAAATGGGATGGCCTACTTACATCATCTGCAATTCTCCAGACGGGGAGTTTCAGATTGTTGGTGAAGTAAAAGGAGGTCATCCCAAAGGGGAGTTTAGAAGCCGTCTGCAAGAGGTTCTGGATTCCACAGCTAATCAGAACTAATTACCTCAAACGATTTGACCTCTAAGGCAGGGCCAATCATGGCAGTTGTCATGATATCTTCACGCACCTGCCCTTTAACTTTTGCTTTTTGTCCGGCTTTGAGTAAATCTTTATCAGCCCCTCTGAGGATTTCGTAAGTAACGCCCTCTTCTGTAACTAACGCCCATGCGCCTGTACCAATATCACGATGTTCGACTGTACCTGTAAGTGTAATGCTCATAACAGTGCTGAGTGGGGAGTAGGGAATTAGGAGAGACGCGATTAATCGTGTCTGTACAAGAGTTAGGAGTTATGAAAATTGATTTCCCATTCTCAATTTACGCAATTTTCTCTTCGTTTTTCAATGCTAAACGAACAAGTCCATAACAGACTAGAGCATTGGCAATGAGAAAGAGGCGTGCTAATTGACCACTTCCCAATCCCCAAACTGCCGGATCGAAAAACGCACTTGTAGTTAAGCAAACTGCCACACCTAAAGTTGAACCAATAGCAAACCATTTCCAACTAGGATGTCCCAGCAGCAATGCCATTAACACAATGGGAATCAGTACGCTGGCAAATAAGGGATTCAACGCATCAGTTCCCTGGAGAGTATTGCCCAATTCAGGAATTGAACTACCCAAAACCCGGAAAGGCCATTGAGGAAGATCAAAAATATAGATTCCCTTGAGGAAGAATAACCCAGAACTGCCGACAATTAGTCCACTGGATAAAGACCAACTCCAAGTGAAGGGAAAGTAAACGCGTAAAAACCAAGCCAGCAGATAGGAACCAACTACCATTAAAACCTTGGGTAACAGTGCTACTGCACCACCATCAATCCAAAAGCCGGGGTTAAGATAGCCGTTATCCCGTAACCACCGAAAGAAATCTGGGAAACTGATTTGCCCTCCAAAGGCTAGTTTAACAGCTGCTTCTGCATTGAGTTGTCCAGCGCCATAATAGTTCAAACCATCATCCTGAATAACTCGCGCTGACTGTTTGAGGACTTTTAACACTTCATCTGGTTCTTTGATGCCAGCAGCTTTAATTAATGCCGCAACCCCAGCAACGTGAGGAGAAGCCATGCTTGTACCCTGGAAGCCCAGAAATACCCCTTCGCCCTTTTCGTCGATGGTTTCTTGGAGAATTTTACCAGCTTCACTACCACCTGGAGCAGAGATATCTACCCCTGCACCAAAGTTAGAATAGGGCGCTCTTTCGCCATCTGGGCCAATTGCCGAAACGCCGATGACGTAGGGATAGCGGGCTGGATAGCTTGCTCCATTGGCGTTTTCATTGCCGGCTGCGGCAATAATAACAACACCTTTTCTATGGGCATACTCGATCGCTTGTTTCATCAACTGGCTTTCACCGCCACCGCCTAAGCTCATATTAATCACATCTGCGCCTTTATCAGCAGCAAATTTAATCGCTTCGGCAATATCGGCAACGGTACCACCGCCATAAGAACTGAGTACCTTCAGCGGCATCAGACTGGCTTCGTAGGCAATTCCAGCGACGCCATATTTGTTATTTGTGGCTTGGGCAATAGTTCCGGCAACATGAGTACCGTGGCCGTTATCGTCTGTAGCTTCTTCTCGGTCGTTAACAAAATCATAACCCTTGACGAATTTTGTCTCATACAAGTCGCGAACCTTGGTAATTCCAGTGTCAATCACTGCGACTGTGATGCCACTGCCTTTGGTTTGACTCCATGCGCCTTCAACACCGATTTTGTGCAAGTTCCACTGCTTGCTGTAATATTGGTCATTAGGACCAGTTAATGAAGGACTTGCTTCTTCATCTTCTTGGGGTGTTAAAAATTCACCTAGCCAAGCGGTTTTACCTGGTTGGGGAATCTTGTTGTAGATATAGTTTGGTTCAATGAATTCTGTAGCTTGGGCAAACTGAGATTTTTTCAGTTCTTGGAGCCGTTGGCGATCGCCCTTGATAATATACACATTATCTTTTTTGGAAAACTTGTTGTCTAATTGGGGTGTAACGTTGTATTGTTTGGCGATCGCTTGCAAATCCTGTTCCACTACAAGTGATGGAATATCTTCCCGAAAATCAAGCAAAATCGTCTCAAACTCTCCTTTAGCTGCCAATCCCTGGAAATTCAGGAAACCAAATATGGCAGCCCCTAGCCCAATGACAAACAAGCACCATAATATAAGTTTTCTCATATTAACTCATCACCGCTTTTTGCCAGTTTGCTCATACCATAACTTATCTGCACCCCTTGTTGGTAGATTTTGCACTTTTAGTTACAAGTTTCACTCAGGACTGAGGATTTTTTTAAACGATGGAACGTGGTCTTTTGTGGTTGCCGCTGTTAGTAATGTTTTTCTGGTTGGCTTGGCAAGGCTCGAAGGAGTATCAAAAAGTCGAAGCCTATCGCACTTGGGCAGAGCAATTTGAACGGGCCAAGTATGATATTTATGCTGTATTAGGTCAAAAAGACAACAATATTACTTGGGGAAAACCGACGCCTCAAGGTCCTATTAAACTAGAAACATTCTCCTTGCTTGATATTAAACAAATCCAGCTTTTAGTAGATGAAAAATCAGTAGATGTAAACAATCCACCGGAGAAAGGTCGTTCTATAGAATTAGAATTTCTATTTTCTAAATCTATTAACTCAGTGCGGGTTCCGTTTACAGAAATCCCTTTGGCAGCAGAATGGGGTAAGTTTTTGCAGGGGCTATTACAAGACTTGCGATCGCAACCACAGCAGTAATTATATTAAAACTATAAGTTCCAAATAAGACGGCTATTTCTGGTCAAAAAGTTAGATCGGTAATACTGATATTATTCATGGGTAACAACGTTTTTATTGGAAAAATGTTTTTTGGAATGGCTTTTACTTGACTACCATTTCTTAAACATCTCCATAAATTCAATATACGTTATCCAAAACCCTTGTAGAGACGTAGCCGTGCTACATCTCTACATTCTTTTTCACTCCTATGTTTATTGCGCCCCTATGGGTATTATCTATCTAATTGAAAGCCGTCTTAAAAGTCGATTAATGTTTGACTTACACTTCCACTCAGTTGACCCGACCCAGCTATGCTTGAATGATGAAGTCAGAGGCAGTAACATAGGGCGCACCAGTAAGTTGTGCAAATTGACCACCACTGCCGAAACCAGCAGCACTACCATTTTGATTGTAAAATAACTGCCCAGTCATACGGTCGTAGACAATTATAGCATTGCTAAGTGCCCCTGAACTGCTGATTTGAAAATCACTGGCATTATTAAAACCCGTTCCTGCAACAGAAGTAATAGCAGTAAAGGTGGTCTTATCGAGGATAATCTTATCACCTTGAGAGCGATTGAAGTCAGCGATGGTATCAATACCGACAACAGCGCTATTAAAGATGGAATTGGTGTCGTAGAGGAAAGAGTCAGCACCTGCACCACCCACAAGAGTATCATTGCCTTGTCCACCAATGAGAAGATCGTTGCCAGTACCACCCCGCAGCAGGTCGTCACCACCGCTGCCATCGATGGTATCATTACCCCCTTGACCATTAATCACATCATTGGAACTGTAAAAACCGCTGATGTTATTGTTCAAGTCATTGAGGAAAGTGACAGTATTTGCTGTAGAAATATACGCTTGAGTGGAGTTGGCATTAATCACATCAAAGCTTTTGGTAACACTGGCTTCTCCGTCAAATATGATATTGCCGATGGCAGGTCTTGTTGTCGATGCAGCTAAGTTGTCTAGGTTTTCTAACTTAAAGTTTTGCAGAGTGACTTTGGTATTAGCTACATTTCCAAAGGTCACTTCTAAATTGCTGCCATTTTGAGTTAATTGCAGATTTCTCGCAGTCAATTCAGTCCCAATAAATTGCAAGGTGTCTATCTTGGCAATCACCGCAGCCGGAGGGTTTGAGCCAATACCTACACCGCCAAAGTTGGTGATGCTGTAATTGCCATCACCTCGTTGGATAATAAAGGTGTCATTGGAGTTAGTACCATTGAGAACTTGAATTTCCGGGGCAGGAGCGGGTCTAACTGTGCCACTAATGGCAAAATCAAAGGGGCTTTCATTAATATCGTTGTTGTTTAAACTGAAGCTGCCACTATAACTGCCGGATGTAGTAGGGTTGAGTGCCACCGATAGGGTAGTAGAAGCATTAACAGCCACGCTCGTTGGAAGAGTTCCAACCAAACTAAATCCGTCTGGAAGTTTAAGACTACTCAGCTTCAGCGCGCCTGTACCGGTGTTCTTGATGGTAAAGGTTTTGGTCAAGGTGTCCCCAACAGTCGTTTCACCAAAGTTAATGGCGGTGGTGTTGCCATCTGTAATGTCAACACTACCATTGAGAACTTGAATTTCCGGGGTAGTAACTGTGCCACTAATGGCAAAGTCAAAGGTGCTTTCATTAATATCGTTGTTGTTTAAACTAAGGCTGCCACTATAGATGCCGGGTGTAGTGGGGTTGAGTGCCACCACTATATTGGTGGAAGCATTGACAGCCAGGCTCGTTGGAAGAGTTCCGACCAAACTAAATCCGTCGGGAAGTTGAAGATTACTTAGGTTAAGTACAGCTATACCAGTGTTCTTGATAGTAAAGGTTTTGCTCAAGGCTTCACCAACAAGGGTTTCGCCAAAGTTAATAGCAGTGTTGCCATCAATAATATTAACTGTGCCATTCAGAACTTGAATTTCTGGAGTTTTGCTAGAGCTGCGGGGAGCTTCATATGCACCAATATCAGTGACTGTACTACCATTGCCATCACCATCCTGAGGAGTCTTTTTAGTGATGCTATTGAAGGCATTAGAACCACCATCGATCGCAACACTTTCAGGCTTAAGCGCAAAATTCCTTTTGTCTGCATCAACAAATAGAGGATCTTGACCCAAAAGATTCTGTAACCCTGTAGCGTTTAAATTATCTGAAGCTTGGAATAGGTTCGAGTTATAAACAAGATTGCGATCGAAGGTGACATTTGTGGCATACTTAATTCTGTTAGCATTTTGATTATCACTTGCATACAAAATATTGTTGTAGACACGTACATTTTCCGAGTAAGTAACACCAATCTCTCCAGAATCTGTAAGAACCTGGGCATTCTTGTAAGCTGTGTTGTTGATAACATCGACATTAGTAGCACGAAAAACATTAATGCCTGCACCTCCATTGTTGTAAGTGATGTTATTTGCAATTAATGCCTTACCTGTATAGGCCACATTATCTTTGCCGATATTGGTAGTATCAAGCATAATCCCATGTCCCTCAGTGATTTTGTCAGTGCCTCCTGCTTTCCACGGAATTAAACTTTGGTTATCGTAGGCAATGTTGTCTCGAAAAATCATTCTGTAGTCACTGGTATTGTTATCAAAATTAAAACTGTGAAGAGAGGTTATTCCCTGATTGCCGTGAGGCGAATACCAAGCGTTTCCAGATACAATGTTTTTCTCAACAGTTATATAGTCTGAATTACTGAATGCTATGCCTGCACCTGGAAAGTTACGGATTGTGTTACCAGTTATGACAATATGATGGGGATTAGTACCACCTACACCATCAGCATTTTTCCATGCATTAGCAGCAATACCATTACTATTGGTCAAGGGGTTGTTAAGGTTATCCTTCTCTTGTAAGGCATATTCGAGAGTGATGTTTTCTCGATTGCCTTTTATATCAAGTCCTTCAATCCGCACGTAGGATGAACTCAATATATTAATGCCACTTCCCGTTGTTGTTATCTTAGGCGTAGCTCCGGGATAAGCTTTTATTGTTGTCCAGTTATCTGGTGAGCCATTCAAGTTAAAAAGCGTAAGCCCTTTCATTTGATAATTTCCATTCATCACGTAGAGCGTGTCACCTGCTTTCATCTCATACACGGCTCTACCCAAGTTGAGAAATGCAGAATTTTCATTTAAGCCATTATTTTTATCACTGCCTGTTGCAGAAACATAGTATGTTGTGCCAGCCATCTGTTTACTCCAAATATGTGTAAGGAAAATTGGTAGTACAATTTCAGCAACTTTCTTTAGTTGCTGAGTAGTTATTTGAATGAGTCATCTATCTGCACTGTTAAGGACAGTCACAGTTATCCGAGCGCGAATTAAAATCGCGTCGATTATAGAAACGCTGTTGTAAACCTGAAAATTTTTTCTCCTGTCAACCGTTGATGGTTAAACTAGAAATATCGATACCGTCAATCGTCAGAGTTTTGTTGAGAGTAATTGGACGATTAGCGTGTAGATGCTTCTACTCCAGACTTGTCGCCAGATATCCTCTTAGCAAGACTGGATGGAGTTGAATTGAATCGTATCTTTAGCAGCTGCGTAGGCGTAGCCCGCACTTCGACAAGCTCAGTGACCATCGTAGACATTGCTGCTCTTTATAAACCAGCTTTAGCATCTGCTTTTTTCAATAAAACGATCGTATTTGGCATAGTAATTCCTCTGAACTTTATGCGTTGTTTTCGGTCAGGAGGTTGCCAAATCTGCATGGTAAAATTCACCCTTGGCTGATAACTGGGAACTTAAAGTTAAAGCGATCAAAGTTAAATTGGTTGAAACTTTAGTTAGGTTGACCCTTTAAGTTAAGGGGACTAATGTAACAACTTAGTTGAACCTGTTTTAAGCGGTGTAACTGAGCGTTGTGAACTTAGTTAAAACTAACCTTTACAAATAGCACTTGATATCAGTAAAAGCCCGTAATGTGGTAAGTTTTTTTACAACAAAACTCAAAACACTATGGATATATCTGGTGGAGTTCTATTAATTTCCAGAGTGATATGAGAATAAAAAGCGCTTTGCGCAAGGATTTGATGAAGTTTCTCTAAATATTTTATTTTGAAAGAAAGGACTAGTACCGCAAGTCAAAAGTTAACACTGAGCGATCGCGCAGGAAGAAAGAGGATTTTAGTCTAGTTCATCAATCTTTGAGATAGTTTGGTTTGATAACGCTAACTTACTTAATCTTCAATAATATGAACACTGAAATAAACTCCAGAATACCTGTTGCTTTAAGCATTGCTGGTTCAGATAGCGGTGGTGGTGCCGGAATTCAAGCTGATTTACGTACCTTTGCTTTTCACTGTGTCCACGGTACTAGTGCTATAACCTGCGTCACGGCACAAAACACTCTAGGAGTGCAGAGGGTTGATGCGATGCCAACAGAGGCTGTTGTGGCGCAAATTCAGGCAGTAGTTGAGGATATTGGCGTACAAGCTGCCAAAACTGGAATGTTGCTCAATCAGGAAATTATCTTTGCTGTTGCCCAGCAAGTGGAAGCTTTACAAATCAATAATCTAGTAGTCGATCCAGTAATGGTTTCACGCACGGGAGCACAATTGATTGATGATGATGCTGTAAAGACTCTGTGCCATGCCTTGATTCCCAAAGCGGTTATGATTACGCCTAATCGCTATGAAGCCCAGATTTTGAGCGGTTTACAAATTAATTCTTTAGAGGATATGCAAGCCGCTGCTGAAATTATTCACAAGACTTTAAAGACGAAGGTTGTTTTAGTCAAAGGTGGAGGTATGCAGGGAGATTTGCGTGGCGTTGATATCTGGTTTGATGGGAACAAGTTGGAAGTTTTGACTTGCCAGCAAGTAGAGACAAAAAATACCCACGGTACTGGTTGTACACTATCGGCTGCGATCGCTGCTAATCTAGCTAAAGGAAAAGATTTGTGGCACGCAGTGCAACAGGCAAAGGAATATGTGACTACCGCACTCACTCATGCCCTAGATATTGGCGAAGGGCAAGGCCCTGTGGGACACTTCTTCCCATTGTGGAGACTAGAGACTAGGGATTAGAGATTAAAGACTGGGCATTGGAGATGGGGACTAGAGAAAACTTTTCTCAGTACCTCATCCTCAATGCCCAAATAAAAAATCTTTGCCCTTTCGGTATTTTTCTATTATTCTTGGGCATAGTTTCAGGGGTGACTATCTCTGTTAGCATCTCTGTACGATCTAATTACTTTGATTTTTAATACCAAGCCCCCGATGCGAACAACCATAGGTTCTGTTCACAGAAATTCGCCAACACCGAGTACTCAAGCCTACCCTCCCTCTGTACCACTATCTGTATACAGGGAATTGTCAACAGAGTTGCAAGCAGCACAGGCGAGGCTAAATGCACTCACCACCCAAAATCAGCAACTAGTACAAGAAAATCAACTATTACGCCAAGAAATTATCAAAGTCGTTGAGTCTTTTTCTCGTTTGCAAAATTTTGTGGATTCCCATGCTACAGCTAATTATCCCCAAGCTAACCAAGCTTCTGGTGACGTTAAAAGTACTGCTAAACAGCCAGTAGCACAACCGCGTTCACCTCAGCAGGTTTCTCGTTCGCGGTCATCTGTTGTGTCCAAACAACCAGCTAAAAAAAGCCGCCACCAAGACTTTTCTGCACCTGTAATGGAAATGAATTTTCCGATACCAGAACCAGTTTTTATAGAAGAGCAACAAGTCAGTTATTATTCCACTACTGAGCCAGATGTCAAAGGACTTAATGGCTGGTGGTTAATTATTACCATCTTGTTAATCATGCTGACTGCCTTTAGTGCTGGATATTTCGTTGTGCGTCCCTTGTTTGAACACCAGAAACATTAGTTGATATTCCCACAGTCAGCAGCAGTAGCAGGCTTTCGGGCGACCGTATAATTTGGCTGCAATCACTCTCTAAATATCCGAACAAATCTGCTAAATGATGGAAACGATCTATTTTTAGGTTATAAAAGCTACATAAAATGCTAAATTGACAGCAACTTCTTTTTGTTAGAACCTCAAAGATTATCCAATTAATAAATCCTTGCCGCTTTTTATGTCATAAACCCTCAAGTAAAGCACTTACACTTTAAAAAAGTTGTAATTATTACATATTTTTTAGGAAAAGCACCGCTAGTTACAGCTTCAGACAGCGGATCTGGTTAGATATATAAACGAAGCTAGTAGAAGTCAGGAGTAAAGAAGATGAAAAAAGTAGAAGCTATTATCCGCCCATTTAAGCTAGATGAGGTGAAAATTGCTTTAGTTAACGCTGGTATTGTTGGCATGACTGTTTCTGAAGTCCGGGGGTTCGGACGCCAGAAAGGTCAAACTGAACGGTATCGTGGTTCTGAGTACACCGTTGAGTTTCTGCAAAAACTCAAAGTGGAAATCGTAGTTGACGACAATCAGGTTGATATGGTGGTAGACAAAATTATTGCTGCTGCCCGCACTGGTGAAATCGGCGATGGTAAAATTTTCATCTCGCCTGTTGAGCAAGTGATTCGGATTCGCACCGGGGAAAAGAACACAGAAGCAGTTTAAAAAAGTTATGAGTTAAGAGTTAAGAGTTAAAAGTTATGAGTCAGGACTAATGAATGAAGATTTAGCAGAATTCATAACTCCTAACTCTTGTACAGACGCGATTAATCGCGTCTCTCCTAACTCCTAATTCTCTCTAGTTGCGGAAGTAAAGCTGTAAAAGCCTTGCCTCGATGGCTAATTGACCTCTTCAACTCCTTTGGCATTTCAGCAAAGGTCAATTGCAACTCTTGCACATAAAAAATTGGGTCGTAGCCGAAACCATTATCACCACGCGGTGCATGGAGAATTTCGCCGCGACAAATACCTTCAGATTGTAATACGATCGCACCATCAGGACGAGCGATCGCTACTGCACAAACAAATTGAGCTTGCCGATTTACCTCATCGCCTAATTCCCTCAATAGCCTAGCAATCCGTTCTGAATCGGTTTTGGCGTAACGTGCAGAATACACCCCGGGTGCGCCATTTAGGGCATCTACTTGCAAGCCAGAATCATCAGCAATTGCCCAGTTTCCTGTGGCTTTAGCAATTTGTGAGGCTTTCAAACAAGCGTTAGCCGCAAAAGTTTCGCCCGTCTCTTCAATTTCCAATTCTTCCGGTTTAAGGGTTAATTCCCAACCAGAATTTTCCAGGTAAGCTTGCATTTCCCGCAACTTACCAGGATTTCCTGTGGCTACTACAAGTAATTTAGTCATTGGTAATAAGTCATTGGCCATTGGTAATTAGTCATTGGTCATTTACCAAGGACAAAGGACTAATGACAAATGACTAATAGTTAATTTTACTCTGCCCACTGTTTCGCCCAAGCAAGAGTTTGATGGACTTGCTCAATTGTCGCGGCTTCGCAGTAGAGGCGTAAAACTGGCTCAGTCCCGCTAAACCGAATCATTAACCAGCTTTGATCGGCGAGGCGATACTTGTAGCCGTCAATTGTTTGGCAATCAATCACTGCTTTCGCTGCAATTTCCGTTAAGGGTTGGGTTTGCAGTTGTTGCAAAAGACGCGATCGCACTTCCATACTTGCTAAGGGTAAATCAATGCGATCGTAAGCTGAGGTAAACCCTGTTTTTTTCTGTAAGTAGCGATAATACTCACCTAAATCCAAACCAGATTCGACGATCGCCTCTAGCACATACAATGCTGACAGCAGGGCATCACGTTCAGGGATATGGCTACCATAGCCAATTCCTCCAGATTCTTCGCCACCCAGCAACACTTTTGCTGCCAACATTCTGTCAGCAATATATTTATAACCAACTGCTGTCTCAAAGACTGAGAGGTTATGTAGTGCCGCTACAAGGGGCATCAAGTCGGAACCACTAACAGTTTTGACTATTTCTCCAGTAAAACCGCGCCGCAGGGTTAAATGGTCGATTAGGATCGGGATTAATACTTGGGAACTTAGAAAGTTAGCTTCTCCATCCACTGCTGCGATGCGATCGCAGTCTCCATCAAATACCAACCCCACTGTTAAACCTGATTTATCGGTTTCTCGGTGAGTCTTGATGACTTCAAATAGCTTTGAAAGGTATTTAGGTAAGGGTTCTGGCGCGCCGCCACCAAAGAGGGGATCGCGTTCTGAGTTGATTTCTTTGACTTGATTGCCTAGTAGTCTCGCCAATCCACCAGCCGCAGCACCATGCATGACATCGGCAAATAACGTCAATTTGCCAGATGCGATCGCTTCTCGAAGTTTGGCAATATCAACTTTACGTTCTAGTGCTTGGGTATAACTAGGCCAAGGATCGAATTTTTCTTGCTTACCTGGGGTAGCTGCTAGTGGTACTCCCACCAATAACTGATCTTCTATCTCTTTTGTGACTTCTGGCGGTACTGACCCACCAAAATAACCCTTGACTTTTAAACCCAAATATGAACCTGGATTATGGCTGGCTGTAATTACCAGTGCCCCTAAAGCATTGAGTTCTTTTGCGGCCCAACTATAAGCTGGGGTTGGGGCATAAGTTTCGCTCAACAGCACATCAAATCCGACAGCACTGACAGTATCGGCGACAGCACGAGCAAAGTCTTCAGCCATGAATCGGCGATCGTAACCGACAATTATTGTCCGGCTACCCACCGTATAAAAATACGTATCATATAATACTTTTGCGGCAACTGGCGCGACCAGGGCTAGACGTTCAAAGGTGAACTCGTCACCAATAACGCCCCGCCAGCCGTCTGTACCAAACTTGATTGAGTTAGCTACAACTGGCATCTAGGTATCCTAACTGTCTACTTGAGGATTCTAGCATTTATACAGTGTGCAGAGTAAAAAAAGAATACTAGTAATAATATGTATCTAATAATATTCAACACAAAAGTGAGTCAATTTGTGTATTGTACAAATGCAATGTCTAACGATAAACCCGTTTAAGCCTGCCACATTTATAAAGAGAATAGTGTCTTTGTAACATACTGTTTCAAAATGCTTACACTATTAGAATTGCAGGTATCTATCGTTAGCATTGAAGCAGACTTGAGGGTTCCAGCAAATCGTATATTTGATTAAGGCTGTAAGGATAAAAGCAGTGATAGACAATCAGGCAATAGCAATCAGTTTATTTACAGGAGCAGGTGGACTAGATATTGGGATAGAACAGGCAGGTTTTCGGATAGTAAGTGTTGTTGAGAAAGATCCTGATGCTGCGAAGACTATAGCTTTTAACCGACCTCACCTAAACAGTGCCGTAGCAAGAGATATACAGAAAATCACTGCTCAAAATCTTTTGGAAGAAGGGGGATATATTATTAACCTTGGTAGACCCCTACGTATTGGAGAAGTAGATTTAATAACTGGCGGTCCCCCTTGCCAACCCTTCAGCACAGCAGGAAAACGTGGTTCAGTTATGGACCCACGTGGCAGCCTGTTTATGGACTTTATACGTATTGTTGAACAAGTGCAG
Organism: Nostoc sp.; assembly: GCF_036917355.1. Lineage (GTDB taxonomy): Bacteria > Cyanobacteriota > Cyanobacteriia > Cyanobacteriales > Nostocaceae > Nostoc. The sequence continues at coordinate 14,719 of NZ_JBALDP010000054.1, read as the reverse complement.
CCACGCTTTTTTGTCATGGAGAATGTTAAAGGTTTACTCTCGGCTCCTATTCGTCATAGACCTCATCTGGAACGAGGAACGGGTTATGCTCCTCTAGAACTAGATGAAATGCAAGGGAGCGCTCTTGAGATTGTTTTAGAAGAAATGAAGCGCCTTGGTTATCAAGTTATTTATAAAGTAATGGAAGCAGCAGATTACGGTGTTCCGCAAAACAGAGCGCGAGTAATCTTTATTGGCTCAAGAGATGGTGAATCAGCTACATTCCCTCTGCCTACTCATAGTAAAGATGGCTCTTTATTACCTCAATGGCGCACTCTTAAAGATGCTCTGATAAACTTAGAAGATCCACAACCAGAGTATACTTCCTACTCAAAAAACCGTCTTCAATATTTAAAGCTTTTAAAAAGTGGTCAAAACTGGAGAGATTTACCTAACGACTTGATAAAAGAAGCAATGGGAGGCGCTTACAAATCTGGAGGCGGTAAAGTAGGGTTTTACAGAAGGTTATGTTGGGATAAGCCGTCTCCTACTGTTACTACAAGTCCTTACCAAAAGGCTACAGATATGTGTCATCCAGAGGAACTGCGTCCTCTAAGTGTTCGAGAGTGCGCCAGGATTCAAACCTTTCCAGACTCATGGATTTTCTATGGTTCGACAGCCTCTAAATACAGACAGATAGGTAATGCTGTACCTGTACTCTTAGCTCAAGCTATTGGTGACTATTTACATAGTTTAATGAGACAGGAAAAACCTAAAGGGATACCAGTCTTTGAACAGCTTTCACTATTTAATCACTAAATCCTTAGCCTTTTGATTATTTTAAGACTTTTACTACTGAATTTGTTGCCAGTACTTACTATCTTCTACATATAATGCTGCATGATTTTCAGCGATAGTTTGTCTAACAAAGGCAGCAAAATCTTCTTCAGAAAGATTAGAGCATCCTATTAATTGATTCAGTTCTTTCCAATAGTAAGCTCCATTTTGAGCATTGACTCTATGCCATTTCCGAATGATAGTTCCTTTACGGACACTACTGCTCGAAGTATTTTCAGAATTACTACGGTTTTTAACTTGTAATAGCTCACCTTTCTTGGTACAAAAATCAACCTTATTTATAGTTTCACCCCAAGCACAGTACCAACCATAAAATGATAATTTTTCGGCAAGATATTCTTCTAAAAGAAGACCTAATACGTTTTCTGCCGACATAGAAAGACGATGAGCATACTTTATATGATTAATGTCATTAGTGCTGAGAGTAGGTAAACGAGCAGAAATAATCGTGTCAATAATTTTGTCAGAAACGGTGCCTATCTTCTTACTAGTTCGCTTTGAGGCTCGATTATTATAACCGCCAAAATACTTATTTAACCACTTACTAATGTAATCTAAGCGAGAATTGCATACTTTTAAATATGGAAATAATTCAGGCGAATTACAACAGACGGATAAAACTGTTTTTAAAGAATCATTCCAGAACATCCCAGAACGGAGTTTTACGATATTTTCAGCTTCTGACACGATCAGATTGGCATCAAAATCCGGTATTTTTAGGTTATTGCTCACAGTTACTATTGGGTAAAATCTGCTGTTTCAGTTACTTTTTCTAGTTTTCCCAACAATTCACAAGAAGTAATACCCAAAGACTTACCTAACTCCAAAAACTTCACCACGTCCAAACTTTGTTTGTCAAGCTCATATTTATAGATACACAAATCTCAATAATCTCAATATTTCTATATATAAACATTAATAATCCTTAATAGTATTAACTATTAAGGATTGTTAATATGAGCAAAAACTGCTCACAAACCTGATTTTTCCTTAAAAATCATCGAGAAACTGACTAAGGCGACTGATTACGGGGTCAACCTCTTGAGGAGGGGTAGCAACAGTATAAGAAGTATTATTTACTACTTCTAATTGAGTTGGAGACGGAATGAACGATCGATCGTTGACTATGAGCGCCAGTTGTGCAACTTGTTGAGAAAGTTGCAGTAGATGATGTTCCATCGCCTCCAAACGATTAGATCCCTTGGCAAAAAAACGTTCCTCAAGTCCAGCCACTTGACGTTGCAGTTCACCGATTTGTTGATCTATCGGTGTGTTTACTGCCGTTTGTGGAGCAGGTTGTACAGTTTCCGGTACACATAAAGATTGCCACAAGGCTTCTTTACAGAGGTCGCTGAAAGTCTTGTCTGGTTGTTTTTCCAAATAACTTTCTACTTGCGCTAACAAGCTTTCATCAGCAAGCTCTGGGTTGAACGTGACGGATTTAACTACCTTTTTTGACCATTGGAACATCAGCTTTATGCCCTAGCAGCGCGATTGGAGGATAATTGTGCCTCTCCATAAATATACTGCCCCAAAGCATTCGCCTGACGGGAAGGTGCTGCTAAATGAGCATTAATCTTTGCTTCCTTGAGCAGACGTTGAACGTCGTCCCAGAAGAACTCACCACCGCCGCCAGTAAGAATCACATCGGTGACACGTTCTGGCAACCAGGCTAGCACACGGCTACAGATTTCGCGCGAAAACATCTCCGTAAGGTTAGGAAGAAAATCATCTAGGTTGGTGGGCTTGCTAGCGCCTTTAGGACGATAAAAGCGTTCACCTCTGGGTTTGTTGACAGCGGAAATCAGTGCTAGAGATTGACTATCTGCTCCCTCGATTTCGGCAGATACCAATTCATAAAACTTATTCATGCCGAAGTCTTCGCTCTTAGAAGCACCTCTGGCAAAACGGAAGTTATCTACCATCAAAAGATCCACGGTTTGATGACCAATATCGACGATCGCCACCGATATTTTTGTAAAATCGGGACTGCCAGGGTTTTTCTTGGGTTGAGCTTCAGACCACAGCAAGCTGCCGTAGCCTTCTGGCATAACCCATACCTTACTAACGTTCAGCGACACAGATTCGCCTCGGAAGTTTAACACGTGAGGGCCACCTACTTGGCTAATCAATTGTGCTTTTTCTTTTTCAAATTGCTCTAGGGAAAGAAAAGGTAGACCAAGTACAACTGAGATATCGTCTCTGAGTTTGAAGTAGCCAGCACTTGCTAATACTTTGACTAGTGCAGCTTCTACCTTAGATTGTCCGACTCCTAAATTCGCCCCAAAATCGGCTGCCAGTTGACCAACAGCATATCCATTTCCTTGATACTCCAGCCACAAATCCATTAAGGGGTCAGTAGCCCTGGCTTCAAAAACACCACCGCGTACTTGTTCGATTGACATCTGCTTGACGTTGGCAGGTACGAACACCACACTGCCTGGTTCACGACTCACACAAGTTTTTGTGGAAGTTCTGCCTAAATCAACACTGAGAATAGTTTTTCCCGGAACACCAGTTGGCTTGGGAGGATTATTATTAACAGCATTGATGGGAGTCGATGCTAACGGCTGCCTATTCATGGGTATAGCAGCAGCATTGATTGGGGTAGCGGCGGAAGGTTGGTCTGTCATGAAAGCTCCTAGTTCAAACTTAACTGTAAAAAGTTGTCATGCTCATCTTACAAAAATGCGAGCAACCAGAAATTCTAGGTTGCGTCAAGTGTAGCTAGAAATACGCCAAAAATTAATTCCGGCGATACCTCTGGTAAGCTCTGCCAACGCACATCTAGTATTATTTGGCATAGTGTAGGCGAATTTTGGCCAGATGTAACCCCTGCTTTCACTGCTTTCAAACCAAAAGCGTCCGTGTTTCATCTTCTAGTACGTCTAGTGCGTCTTAACTGGCGCTTGAATATCCAGAAAGCAAATGCTAGAACCAAACCGCCAAGTACGATTTTAGATACAGGAGCAAGGTACTTGTCCACAAGTTCATACTGACTACCCAATATGTATCCTGAGTATGTTAACAAACCTACCCAAGCAGCGCTACCTAATGTTGTGTAAAACAAAAATGGTAGCAAAGGCATATTGCTAATACCTGCGGGAACAGAAATCAAGGTGCGGATTCCTGGCACAAGACGACCAATTAATACTGCTGTTTTACCTTGTCGGTCAAACCACTCTTTAGCTTTGGTAATATCTTTACTGGATATGGCCAGCCATTTGCCATACTTGTCAGCCCAAGCTTTCAAACGGATTTCACCCAAAAACTTACCCGGATAGTACCAAATAAGTGCGCCCAATACAGAACCCAAAAGTCCTGCGAAAAATACACCAATAATATTCAGCTTTGCCTCTCCTGGTTGATATGGACTTGCTGTAAATCCAGCCAGTGGCATAATCAATTCTGAAGGAATGGGGGGAAAAAGGTTCTCTAAAAACATTAGTAGGGCGATTCCCCAATAGCCAAAATAATTGATAGTATTAGTTATCCATTCAAGCATTGAGTCAATTCCTGAAATTGCTGGACTAGTCTTGGTGCTAAATTCAGCTTTAGCTTTTTTAAAGGGTAATTATCCCCGCTTGCTAGAGTCAAGGAAATTTGGTTGCACTAAAAATTAGCATCACAACTGAAAAACAGAGTCAGACAAGTGGAAGCTAGGTGTCTGTTTCATTAATGTCGAGAGTTATAAAAGTTCGTAAGTAGCTCTAGCCATTAAGATTAAGCGATAAATCGCTCACTACGAACCTGACAAAATTAATGGAACGAACTACTAGGTTTTGTTTTCTAATTTTTTAGATCCCCCTTAGCCTGCCTTTTTCAAGGGACTAGGAAGGATCTAAAGATTTGATGGCAAATTTAAAAACATATTCTAGGTTTTCTTCTGAAGTTGGGGCTGTGGGGTATCACCGAGAGAGAAGGGAGAAAATTTCACCTTGTCCCCCTCATACCCCTCATCCCCTCTTCTTCTAGATTGTGGGAGTCAAAGATTGTACCCTTGGTTCCGATTGCCAGTCTAAGGGATTCCAAACTCGATCTTCCAGCGCCATCTGCTCAATTAAACTTGCGAGTCTCAGGGCTTTGAGAGCTTGTTGGCCACCTACTGAGGGTTGATTGCCACCATGTACGCAGTTGACAAAATGTTCTAATTCTGCACTTAGAGGTTGAATATTGCTGGTGTAGACTTTTTCAATCACACCATCTTGCCTGTAAAGTACTTGTCGGTGGTCGGTGAGAGAATTGGCAGGCGTTTGTCGGTGAATCAAAATTTCATTCTTGAGAAAATCTGCCTCAGTAAATGAATTTTTGCAATGGGCGACAATCCGGCGAATTTTTCGGTGAGTGACTTTACTGGCAGTTAGAGTAGCAACAATACCATTGGCAAACCCCAAAGTGGCAGTTACGTAATCTAAATAACCAGAGTCTAGGGAGCGAGTACCGCTAGCAGTCAATTTTGTGACTGGGGAAGCAGCTAATTCCAGAAGTAGGTCGATGTCATGGATCATTAAATCCAGCACAACTGAAACATCGTTTGCCCGATCTGAGTAAGGACTCATTCTGTGGGCTTCTAGCGCCAGTAATTCCTCTGTTTTTAGAACTTGGCTCAGTTCTTTAAAAGCTGGGTTGAAACGCTCAATATGACCCACTTGCAGGATACACCCAGACTCAGCTGCGGCATTTACTAAAGACTCTGCCTCAGAAATACTGGCTGCGATCGGTTTTTCAATCAAAACATGAATTCCCGCTAACAGACAGTTGATGCCCACGGCATAGTGCAGACGGGTGGGAACAGCTACACAAACTGCTTCCACAAGGGGTAGCAGATCGCAGTAATCTTCAAAAAAACGCACCTTGTAGTTGCTGGCAGTTTCTAATCCTCGCTCGACGTTAATATCTGCCACTCCGACTAGTTCAACATCTTTCATTGAACTCAGCACGCGAGCGTGGTGTTGTCCCATGTTACCCACTCCAATCACGCCTATGCGGATTGGTCGTGGCTGGTTGCGCTGTGTATATGGATTCGGTTCTGCCACTGACATGCTATTTTGCACTATTATTCTCTCCTCAACCACCAAATTTAGAGACGCTACGGCCGTTGGCGTTTATACTCGAAAGCCGGTTACGATCCGTCTAAAACCATCCAGATGGTAACATAGAGCCTATGTTTATGAAGAATTTCAAAGTTTGCGATCGGTTCCCGTAATCTAAATATCTTTTGTATAGATATTTCGAGTTTGCTTTGGATTTTACACTTTCTATAAAAATATATGTATTTTTATTAACTTTAAACCTTTCAGTAAAACCTAAGTATAAATTATCCTTGGCATCGCTTTCTGGCATCTTGTTAAGGTTTGATGCAGTGATTTGAAATCCAAAATTTGCAACCGAGATGAAAGCTGTAATTCTGTTATCTGGGGGATTGGACTCTTCCACAATTCTGTACAAAGCTCAAGCTGATGGCTGTGAATGTCATGCTATTTCTTTTGATTACCAGCAGCGACATCGACGAGAGTTACAGTCAGCGCTCAGTGTCGCTCAAAAAGCTGCGATCGCAAAACATCAGGTAGTTAACTTTGACTTACGACAATGGGGCGGTTCGGCCCTTACTGATAATGCCATTGATTTACCCCAGGAGCGATCGCTGGATGAAATGTCTCAAAATATTCCTGTCACTTATGTTCCGGCTCGTAACACCATCTTTTTAAGCTTTGCTCTTAGTTACGCCGAAGCGATCGCAGCAGAGCGTGTCTATATCGGCGTTAATGCCCTAGATTACTCAGGATATCCTGATTGTCGCCCCGACTATATCCAAGCAATGCAGGAAGTTTTTCGCCTGGGAACTAAACAAGGGCGTGAGGGACAACCAATCAAGATTGTTGCACCCCTAATCAACCTGAAAAAAACCGAAATCATCCAACTGGGGAACCAATTGGGAGTTCCTTGGGAACTAACTTGGTCTTGCTATGCAGGTGGAGATGTCGCCTGTGGTGTGTGTGATTCTTGTCGCTTACGGCTAGCAGCTTTTGCCGAATTGGGACTTGTCGATCCACTGGCGTATGCTTCTTGAATGAGGAGTTAGGAGTTAGGAGTGAGGAGTTAAAATTCATAACTCCTAACTCTCAACTCCTAACTCCTCTAAACGTCGCAGCTGAATTTGATGCAGGCGTGGGCCAACAATCGATACCACGGTGAACTCGAGATTTTGATAACAAAATATTTCACCTTTGGCAGGAATTTTCTGTAACTCATACAGCAAAAAGCCCCCTAGTGTTTGATATTCTCTGGTCAGGGGCAAATTGAGATGCAAAACTTCGTTGAGGTCTTCAAGGTTGATTTGTGCTTGCACCAAAAATTTTTGCTCACCTAACATTTGAATCAGTAAGTCTTCACTGCTTTCAAGGTCGTTGGGGTCGCCAATAATTTCGGCAATGACATCTTTGATTGTCACTAGTCCCACAGTACCGCCAAATTCATTCACTACCATGACCATAGCGGGTTTCTCTTGCTGCATCATGGGCAAAAGTTCACTCAAAGGCGTGTGTTCTGGAACAAACCGAGCAGGACGCATCCAAGGTTGGATCTGTGTTTCTAAACTGAGCTTTCCTACAGCCAAAGGTTGTGCCAAATCTTTAAAATAAACAATGCCGCGAACATCGTCTAAAGATTCACCAATTACGGGATAGCGAGAGTAACCAGTAGAAGCCATTTCCCTAAGTAATGTCTGGAAAGTAGCATCTTTCGGCAGTGTGATAATACTGGTGCGCGGGATCATCACATCTTGCGCCATGACATCCCCAAACTCGAAGACATTATTGAGCAATTCTCGCTCTGCACGCTGTAATCCAGTAGACCCCCATTCTGTAGAGATTATCAGTTGCAATTCTTCGGGAGTTACAGGCGGTCGCCAGCCTTGACCTGTGTATTGGATGCCAAAAATCCGTAATAAAAAACGAGTTGATTGGTTAAGAATCCAGATGAAGGGACCAAAAAAACGCACGATCGCTTTTACCGGAGGCCCCAAAAACCTTGCTAGCTGTTCTGAGTACAGCATGGCTAAGGATTTGGGGCATAATTCTCCGATCACAATTTGCAAATAGGCAATTAAGAAAAAGGCGATAGGAATTGATAAGGAATGGGCGAGGAAGGTAGTCATCCCACTGGGTAAAGGCCAGGATCTTAACCAGGCATTCACCAGTACAACAATCGTACTTTCGCCAATCCATCCCAGTGCCAAACTAGAGAGGGTAATACCTAACTGGGTGGTAGATAGCAGTCGGTCAATACTGCGTTGTAACATTTCTACAGCGATCGCTGGAATATCCCCAGCCTTAACTAGCTGGTGAATACGCGATCGTCGCACACTCACCATCGAAAATTCCGCCGTCACAAAAAAGGCATTTATGGCAATCAGTAGTAGCACTGATAACAACCGCAGCGCCACTTCTATCAAACTTAAATTAGGAAAAACACTCACCGCCAAAGCTCGTGTAAAACTCACGTCCTCCATTTAGGGGGAATAGGAAATAGGGAATAGGTTACAGGTTACAGGGTACAGATTATTCCCTATCACGTGTCACCTATCACCTCTCCCATAATCCCAATGCCCAATGCCCTTTCTACCTTTCTACAGGAATATTCAATGCCTCTAGCTTCAATTGTTGAGCGGGATAATCAGTGAGAGCAAGTGATATTTTCTTGACATCATCAAGTAAAGCTGTAGGAATGCTCACTGTACCTGAAAATGCTGGCCCATTTACAGGCAATTCTGTTGGTAAACCCTCTGTACTAGCACTCAGGGTTCGTCCTTTGTCATCGGTAACATCTAAAAAACTATACAGGAAGCGCACAGAATCCTTACCTTTGTTCTGCATTTTCACTTTCAGTAGTAAATCACCACCAGAGTAGCGAGCAGATTGCACAGTCATTGTTACACCCTGACTTTGGGCAGTAACCGGAAAACCTGGTAGGGGCTTTTCTTCAACTACTTCTGGGGGTTTTTCCTCTGGCTTCTGCTTGCTGCTATTGGTTTCTTCATCATCTTCTTCGGGCTTTTCCGATTTAGCGGCTTTGGTCTTACCCTCAATTCGCGCCTTGACTATTTTCAGAATTTCTTCCTCTTTTAATAGCACTAGCCCTCCCTGTTGAGAGCTATTTGCCTTATTGCTGGCAAATTTGGTTGTAGGACGCCCATCTGGTGTAGTCACGCCTTTAAGTGCTGAACTCCCCAGTTCAAAGCCTAAAAACGCGCTCACAGAACCTGCTCCCATCATCAGAATTAACAAAATCAAAGTAAGAAGTACAGTAGAATTTATTTTCATCGCTGACAAGCTATCACAATAGAATGCTGGTCTATTTAAGAATAGTGAAGCTTTTGACCTCAATCCTTAAAGGAACTTAATCAATATTAGTTTGCACTATATCTATGATCAAATTATGTAGTATAAAAATCTAATAAACTATTGTCCAGTATTCACACGTGGTAAATTTGTGCTATATTCATGGAATTGGCTAAACTCAGTGCGTGAGGTATTTTGCTCACTCTAAATTTAGTAAATAAGGTTGACCGAAGAGTTAAAGTAATTTGCTCGTAGCAACCCACAAACCAAAAAACAAGCGCCTTTGGCCGATTGGGGAGGCAACGAACTCATAATTCGTCTTCAGGCTGGTTCGATTCCAGCAGGGCGCACTGAACGATCAAAAAATAGTAATAGAAGGTATGGGGCACTTGTACTGCCCTTCCCTGCGGGACGCTACGCGAACGACTAGGCTCAGGAACCGCGAACGCGAGTGCGTCTCCAAGACTTGTATTGGGATTAGGGGAGAGGTGAGAGGGAATAATCTTTACCCTGTAAGCTGTACCCTATTACCTTCTTCACTCCCCACTCCCCAATCTTACCGAGATGGTAATGTTTCAAACCTGAATTCAGTTCCTACTTTGAGTTTGTTGCTATAGCGAGGAGACACGAGCAGCGATGTGTCATAAGGATTTGGTAAATCAGGAGTACGAATATAAGGATCGTTGCCAACTTGCTGAGTCAGGGCATCATGATATAAAGTATTAACCAAATTAGCATCGCGGGCAATTTCATTTTCTGGGAAGGAACCACCGAAACCAGAACCAGATCCAAAAAATGAGTCTAGCTGACGCTTGAGGCCGCCATTTTCGTAGAAATTGCGATCGTGACTAAAATAAGCTCGTTCGAATACATCATTCGTAGTTTCAGAATTGGGTGTTGCCGTTTGGGCAGATGCAATAGAGGGAAAAGCAATACCAGCAGCAAGCAGTACCAATAAACCACCAAAGGTTTTAAATTTTATACGCACGTTTCTGACTCCTCAACTTTTGCTTTGGGCGAATCTTAATTTATGCTGAAGTTCAGAACTCTGATGAGTTCAACCTTTGGTGTAGCACAACTTTTAATGTTTTGTAATGACGTATCCTACTGAAACTCTTACCCACTCAGATATTTGGGCAACCACTTCTGATTTGACCACTTTACGCCACAAGCTACTAGATTTATTTTGCCAACTTGCTTATCAAGAGGGTGATTTTCTCCTATCTTCTGGGCTGCGTAGTTCTTATTACGTCAATAAAACACAGGTAACACTCCATCCTCAAGGCGCTTTAGCAGTCGGACGATTACTATTTCCTTTATTACCTGTAGATACACAGGCTGTAGGTGGTTTAACAATGGGAGCCGATCCAATTGTGACAGCAGTGAGTATAGTCTCTGTTTATGAAAACCGCCCAATCCCAGCGCTGATTATTCGCAAGGAAGCCAAGGGTTATGGGACAAGAGCTTATATAGAAGGCCCCAGTTTACCAGAGGGCGCAAAAGTAGTAGTTTTGGAAGATGTAGTAACAACTGGGCAATCTGCTCTAAAGGCGGTTGAGCGTCTTAAAGATGCAGGTTATACCGTAAATCAAGTAATTTCACTGATAGATCGACAACAAGGGGGAGGTGAGTTGTACCAGTCAGCGGGGTTGAAGTTTGAAACTTTGTTTTCGATTCAGGAAGTTCAAGAACGCTATCGACAACTTGCAAATTCATGAACAAAAGGAGATAGATAAATATGCAAGCAACACTATCTACAGAACTAACACAAGAAAAAGTCGATAAAGCTGTGAGCGCAATTCTTGAAGTACTAGGAAAGCCAGAAAATGATTTACACCACAAAGCGTTAACAGCTTTTCAGAGTGGCGATTATCAAACTGTAAAGAGACTGGCATCTACGAACTTGACTGATGATTATTGCAAAGCTTTGGGATATCTGGGAGGAGCGCTGAAGCTGACTCCAAACACTGATACTATTTTGGCGGAATCGGCTCGTAGTGCAGCTGAATTTGTTAAAGAAAAAACATTGCAGCACCTTGGTATTAAGATCGCTGATGCTTTGAATTAATCAATGCAAGTGCCAGGCGATCGCTTTTAGGACTTAGGCGCGAGTTACAAAATAACGAACCGCAGAGGACACGGAGAAATCAATCGCCCTCCCGAAGGCGGTATTGTACTTACTCTTTCCGACTTCTTGTAGTAGTAAAAGAGGGATTACTTCATCGGTAAGGTGAGGGTGAACGCTGTTTGACCAGAAGATGTTAAGTCAAGAGTAAGGTCGCCCCGATGTGCCCTGGCAATTTCTCGGGCTAGGCTCAGTCCTAGTCCGATTCCTTCTACCTTGCGGTTACGTGAGGGATCGCCGCGATAAAATCGGTCAAAAATGCGATCGCGATCGCTTAGGGGAATATCTTTTGATGCATTGACAATGGTGACGTGAAGAGTTGTTGGAGTTTGATGAGTACGAATTTGTATCCAGCCGTTGGCGAGATTATATTTAATTGCATTACTAAATAGATTTTGCAAAACTTGAATTAAAAGATCGCGATCGCCTTTTACCCGCAATCCATCAATAAAGTCAGTTTGCACAGTCAAATGGGGAGCGAGCATTTCCACATCTTCTAGCATCTCCATCAGCAACTCAGACATATCCACTTCAACCAGATACAAGCTCATTTTTCCGGCATCTGCCAGAGATAGCAACAAGAGTTTTCGCATAATTCCACTCAGGCGGCGCACCTCATCTAACAGGTTACTTAAGCGCTGTTGTACTTCACTACCGGGATCGACCTGTTGGAGTGTTCGTTCTAGTTCGCCTTGCAAAATAGTTAGTGGGGTTTTCAGTTCATGAGCCGCGTCACCACTAAAGCGGGAAGCTTGAGTAAAACTACGTTCCAAGCGTGACAACATTAGGTTAAACACCTGAATCAGTTCGACAAATTCAACATCAGTTGTCCCAATGGGAATTCGCTGATCTAGCCCTTTGACAGTTACCTGTTGAATTACACCAGTTAATTGCCGGATGGGACGCAAAGCACCGCCAGAAACTAACCATGCTCCCACCGCAACCAATAGCAGCGCTCCCGGAATTGAAACCAGGAAAATATTGCGAATGGTAGCCATATCTCGATCTACGGCTTGCAAGCTAACGGCAATGGCAACCTGAGCATTGGGAAATTTAGTTGCGCCAATTCGCCAGACTGCTGTTGCCGTATTCTCTGTGACAAATTGAGGTGGGCGTGGACGAATCAGTGGTGGCCCCTCAAAGGATGGATTTCTATTGGAGGGTAAAGGAGGTGGTTCTCTCTTTGGGGGCTGTCCTAGAGGTGTCAACTCAAGACGCTTCAGCAACAGACGATTCACCTCAAGATCGGTAGGTAGGGAGTTGGATTGATAAAGTATATTGTTATTTGCGTCCATCACCACCAGGGCGACAGGGGTTTTTGTATTGGTTCCGAAAGCATAAGATAATGAATCTTCGTAAAACTGCCATCGGGAGCGATCGCCTGAGTTTTCTCTTCTGGGAGACGCTGCGCCAGGGGGAGGTTCCTCTCGTGGAGGGAAGTTCGGAGTTGCCCGCATTAAGTGATTTAATAGTTCTGCATCTAGGCGGCTAATCTTAGCATTGTAAATCTGAAACCAGGAAACCGCGCCAAATCCGACTAATGTGCTGCCAGCTAGAGCCGCAGACAATAGAGCAATGCGGAGTCGAAACGAAGGAAGTTTCATGATGAAGAATCTGGCTTGCGAAATCGATATCCAACCCCTCGAATGCTTTCAATCCAGACTGCTTCATCAAGGGGATCAATTTTTTTCCGAATTCGCTGGATACAAACATCCACAACATTGGTATTGGGGTTAAAGTCGTAGCCCCAAACGTGTTCTAAAATTTGGGTACGAGTGAAAACCCGTCCGGGAGAACGCATGAGATATTCCAGAAGATTAAACTCGCGGCTGGTGAGTTCTATCGCCTGCTGATTACAAGTTACTTCCCTAGTGATGCGATCGAGTTTGATCGGGCCAACGCAAAGTAGATTTTGGCGATCGCTCACACTCCGGCGCACAACTGCATGAATTCTAGCCGCTAACTCTTCCACAAAAAACGGTTTAGCGATATAGTCATCCGCTCCCAAATTTAGCCCTTGCAAGCGATCGTCTAGTTCATTCCGAGCCGTCAACAAAATCACCGGAGCATTCCGACCTTGCCGCCGTAATAGTTTTAGAATCGATAGTCCATCTTTTCCCGGCATCATAATGTCGAGTATTATCACATCATATTCGTTGTCTAATGCCCGCAGATATCCGTCATCACCGTTATCGCAGTAGTCTACAACAAATCCCTGCTCCTTTAATCCAGCCCGGACAAAGTTAGCAATTTTCGCTTCATCTTCAACAAACAGAACGTTCACAAGTTTTTATTAATTCATATATTCTTCTATTCTAAATTCATTATTTTTTATTCAAATTACAAAACTGTAATTTAGAAAATAGGAAAGCTGTAATTTTGAGGTGGCTCAATTAGAAATATGAACACCCTAGTAGTACGCCAAGGCAACTTGGCGGGGTAAAGGGAAAGGGGGAAAGGGGAAAGGTTTTTTATCCCTTACCCTTTTACCTTTAACCTTTACCCAACCTCCACCTAACATTTTTAGGTTGGCAGACTACTAGTTTTTGAAGGTTGATTTTTATGAATATCCGTCGAGTCTTAGCCGTAGCCGCAATTCCTTTTTTGATTGGTACATTCGGTTTTGTTGCACCCAATCAGGCAAATGCCGCTAATCAATCTCATCGGAACGCCGAGATTTCACAACAGCCCAACAAACGGCAAATATCTGATGAAAAACCACAAATCAGACATTCTAAACCCCGTCCACATCAGAAAAAGCGTTCTCCCCAACGTCCCCAAGTTCATAATCAAGAAGCAGTTCAAAACCGGGTAGAACGCAATAACCGTTAATTTATGCACCCTTGCATTTTGCCTCGCCCTCAGCGGCGATATCGTCAGAGTATTGTTGTTTCTAAATTACAAAACTGTAATTTAGAAACAGGGCAAACTGTTATTTTGAGAAGACTTAATTAGAAATATAAACCTTTGGAGATTTAATGATGAATATTCGTAGAGTACTAGTAGTAACAGCAATTCCTGTTCTGGTTGGCACATTTGGTTTGATTTCACTCAATCAAGCAAATGCCGCTAATCAATTCGATCGAATTGCACAGGCGCAACAACCGCCCAACGAAGCATCAAACGAACGGCCACGTCCACCCAGACCTGATTTTGCAGCCGCAGCAACAAAATTAGGAGTTACAGAAGCCCAGTTAAAGGCGGCGTTAGGAGTTCCAGCCAATCCGCCAAATCCAGGCGATCGCAATCAACGTCCACCCAGACCTGATTTTAAAGCGGCGGCGACAAAGTTAGGAGTTACAGAAGCCCAGTTAAAGGCGGCGTTAGGAGTCCCAGCCAATCCGCCAAATCCAGGCGATCGCAGTCAGCGTCCACCCAGACCTGATTTTAAAGCGGCGGCGACAAAGTTAGGAGTTAC
>NZ_JBALDP010000053.1:0-50795 GCF_036917355.1 Nostoc sp. | reverse complement strand
TATTAACTCTGCTTTCTTTTTGATATTTCTTAGTTCTTGTGTACTACTCTGTCTGCTTTTTGCTGATCTGTGACAGTTAGGGTGCGGAAGGTGGGCTACAGCATTTAGACAACTTGATAGTCTTACTAGTTCAGATAAAGAAAAACTGCGACAGGCTTTGATGCGAGTTTGTCAAGAAGAAGTAGATAGGTTTATGGAAACGCTTAGAAATTGTCTTGAGCGTTACATTAGTAATTTAGTAATATAGTTTTAATTCCGCTTTTCGGAAAGAGATACGAATTTAATAGTATTGATGATGCAATTAGTGGGCTGGATACGCTTAAGATTGACAGTCCAGTAGGAGAATTTGAAAAATTTTAAGTTATCGTTGATTATAATAATAGCGATACAATTCGAGCAACTTTTCAAAACAAGAATTTGTTGATAGACTTTTTAAGAAAATTGGAACATTAAGTCCAGCTTAATAGTGAATTGATTTTTCACCAAGCCTAACTTAAATCTAAATATAAAATAAACCTGCTACTGGAACCAAACCCTACACCTCTACTATCTAGCTTGTTTCCGGTAATGTGTCGTGTCCGATCGCATCACCGGAGATCCACTTTTGCACCTATAGCTTAGACTTAAAAAAAAGCTTAGTATCGATGAATCAAAGTGTAAGTGGTACTCCCAGCCTGGAAGAACATACTCATCAAAATCCTGTTGCTACGAAACAACAGCTATCTAGGAAGCAAGTAATTGTCCTTGTCTTGGAAATGCTTCTGGCATTACCTCTAGGTTTACTCCTCACAAAGTTCCAAATTGGCAGGATTGCCTGGATATTTGGTGGGATTGCAGCTGGTACAGTGATTCTCCAAGGGTGTCGAATTTTTTATCAATATTCCCCCCAACCTAACCGCACCGCTAGAAAAGTGGGAATGGTACTTGTCGGCTTAACTGTCGGCGCTTCCAATGCCCACGCTAATCTAGCTAGTGTTGCTTCTGGTATTCCTATATTTATTTTTCTTACCTTATTTCTGCTGCTGAGTGGAGGCTGTATCGGTTACATTTACTCTCGCGTCAGCAAAACCAACCTATTTACAGCAATGCTGGCTACAGTTCCTGGCGGTGTAGGAATTATGGCGGCGATCGCAGCCGATTACAATAAAAATGTTAGCTTGGTTGCCCTAGTTCAGGCGATTCGCGTCACTTGTGTAGTTGTTCTAATTCCCCTCGTCGTTAAAACATCAACTGGTAATTACTATCCGCAAACGCTCCCAATCAACGCTGCCTGGCTCAATCTCGATCCATCTCAACTAGAATTACTGTTGTTAGTACTGCTAATTACTGGATTAGTAGTTTATCCAGCTATATTATTTAAAATTCCCGCTGGCGATTTCTTTGGTGCATTGTTGATTGGCATCGGGTTTAATCCTTTGCTACATTGGCTGCCTTTTGTGGGTGATATTAGCTTTAGTCCGCCGCCAATAATAAACTTATTGGGCCAAATGCTGCTGGGAATTACGATTGGTGAATATTGGGGAGACAAACCCAACTTGAGAAAGCGGACTGTCGCCTATGCCTTCATGTCTGTGGGGATGACTCTTGTAGCCGGAGCGATCGCTGCTATACTTGCGATTCAATTAACCTCTTGGGACTGGTTAACCTGTCTTTTAGTCACAGCACCAGGAGGATCGGCAGAAATGATCTTAGTTTCCCTGGCATTGAATCATAATGTTGAAATTGTCACAACTGGTCATTTAGTGCGACTAATTGCGATCAATAGTTCCTTGCCTCTTTGGGTGTTTTTGTTTCGCCGTCTGGATGAGCAGGTTTCTGAACCAGTTTAATTGATAAAGGCATTGGGCATTGGGCAAAATAGTAGAGTTTTTATGCTTGTTCACGAGTATCAAAGACTCATTAATGGAGTTCAAAGACTCATCGGCGAGTATCAAAGACTCGTTAACGGAGTTCAAAGACTCATTCACGAGTATCAAAGACTCGTTAACGGAGTTCAAAGACTCATTCACGAGTATCAAAGACTCGTCGGCGAGTATTAAAGACTCGTTAACGGAGTTCAAAGACTCATTGTTGCATTCATTCCAAAATATATTTCTTCTACTCCTCCCCTGTCTTCTAACTTCTAAAGATGCAACTTGAATGCTGATTAGCTTATTCTTTTGTTATCCAAATATTAAGGATGCTTTAGATGGTTGCCCAAATTCAAGAACTTGAAGCGCAGCACTGGGTTAAAACTCGTTCTTCCCTTGACCCTAGCGAATCCACTTTCCTGATTTGGAAAGGTAAAATTTACGCTTTTATTCCCGGTGAGAAGAGACAACTCCTGTTTAAGATGCTGGGATTAAGCGTTAGCCGATGTATTCCCACAGCAGAGGGTAGCTGGGATTTTACTTCTAGGGAACTAACTTACTACCTCAACCCAAAAACAGATGAGGTTTTATCCAAATGGGAGAATCCTTGGACAGGCGAGACAGTTCCGGTGATTCACGTTGCCAATAATCCTGTGCAGGGTAAGTTTGAGGGAAACTTCCCCGCACAAGTCGATGGTGACAGCACAACCTTCGTTTTTGATATATTTCCTTATTACCCCAATCCCTTAGCAGACGATCGCAAATTTGCCGAATACAGCCCAAATCCAATTTATCAGGCAGCGGAGTTGTTTAAATTAACTGTACCAACCGCAGATTTATTCAACCCAGCCCTTAAATCAGTTTCTGAACTCAAACTGAGTTGGGATCGGATTGGTCAATGGCTTCCTTGGATGAAAATGGGCGATCGCCCCGGTCAACTTATTTACAGTGCTGTTGGCAGCAAAGTCAATGGTTTAACAGAACTGCCCCCAGTGCTGCAAGACGAAATTAATAACCGTATTCCTTTATATAAACAAGCCCCAAAAGCATTGATAGATGGGGAAGATATGACTTCCTGGTTGTACTTCCAAAAGCACTTTCAAGCTTACTTAGCTGGTGAAACCTTCCCGCTTCCCCAAGCAGAAGAGTCCTGAGTGCTATTAGCAGTAGTGGGGCGTTTAACTCCTGCTAAGTGCTGAGTTTGGAGTT
The DNA here is from genome assembly GCF_036917355.1 of Nostoc sp. Classification (GTDB taxonomy): domain Bacteria; phylum Cyanobacteriota; class Cyanobacteriia; order Cyanobacteriales; family Nostocaceae; genus Nostoc. Next base: position 47,736 of record NZ_JBALDP010000053.1, on the reverse strand, counting down.
GGGAGACAGTATTTATTCTCCCTTCTACTCAATGCCTTCTAATTTACTCTTGACCCGAACAATCAAATAGATGTAAACCTAACCGTTGGGAAAGTTCTTCACACACCTTTACCCCCCGCACACTATTACCACGCACATCCAACAACGGTGAAAAAACTCCAATGCCCATCTTATTGGGTACAACGGCAATAATCCCACCACAAATTCCACTTTTCGCCGGAATCCCAATTTTATAAGCCCACTCACCTGCAAAGTTGTACATCCCACAGGTATACATAACACTCAAAATATCTTTGATGTAACGCTTATCTACCGCCTGTTCTTTGGTGATGGGGTTAATACCTCTGTTAGCAAGGGTAGCCGCCATCACCGCCAAGTCTTGACAATTCACCATCACAGCACACTGCTGGAAATAAAGATCCAGCGCCTCTTCAATGTTTCGGTCAATCATGCCAAAGTTGAGCATCAAATGCGCCATTGCGCGATTGCGATGCCCTGTGCTGCGTTCTGAGGTAAAAACTGAAATGTCAACGAATACATCGCGGCCAATATATCGGCGAAACATATCCAGCATTCGGTTGAGGCGTTCGGTGGGGCCGGAACCTTTGATTAAGCTGGTGGTGGCGATCGCTCCAGCGTTTACCATTGGATTATAAGGTCGCTTCGATTGCTCATCCAAAACAATCGCGTTGAATGCATCTCCCGTCGGTTCAACGCCAACTCTTGTCAAAACGTAATCTAGCCCATGATCTTCTAAGGCAAGTCCATAAGCAAACACTTTAGAAATTGACTGAATGGTAAAAAGTTGCTCGTAGTCCCCAACTTTATAAACCTGACCGTCTACTGTCACAATGCAAATGCTGAACAAATCCGGGTTTGCCTTTGCCAGTTCAGGAATGTATTTTGCTACTGCACCCTCCCGCAGAGACTTGTACTGGGAATGTAACTCGTTGAGAAAAGCTAATAAGGGCGATGGTTCTATTTCTATATCTCCTTGATTTGTCATTAGGCTGATGGCATTTCCCAAAATACCTACTATATATAGAAGAGGTGCAGCTGTACATCCCTACAGTTACAAAGATTTTGTCAAAAACAGCTTGCTCTAAAAAATCATACTTGAGCAATTACTGAAGACAAACAAGACAAAATGTAGCTTTTATCACATGCAACATCTGTTGTTTAAGCGATCGCAAAGTTTTCTTAATTTTTAAGTCAATAATCCTGAAAAATATTAGTTTGAGTATTGTCCTTTTTTTTATACTCAGCAATACGGTTAACGGAAGTTATATTGATCACCAATATCAGTCTAGTTGTGGAGAACAAAAGTAATGATTGATGTAAGTAGAAAAAACTTTGAAAAAAGATATTAAACTCAAACTAATTTGCATAATTTTTTAAGATGTAACTCATATCACAACTTATTCATAGTTAAATCTAAATATTTCATTAAATAAATGATTTTAAGTATTTATGCCGATGCTATTTAATTAAAGTTATATTAACTTCTTATAGGAAATAGCCAAAAACAATGTGATCTAGAATACACGGATAGTTGCGAGCCTTTAGAAGTGATGTGAATAGGGTATCGCTACTTTAGTGTGAAATAAGCGTAAAGTTTTTTTAATAAATTTTTGACTTACGGAAAAAAGCGTTACATAGCCAAAGTCCGCTTTTGAGAAAGGTTTCGACCTTCAAATTGGAATGGGAATTTGAGAAAGTAGACGATAGTTACGCTAAAACCCTGATCCCCAAGCCAAAAGGTTCGTGTTAGTCTGTTGCAGTTATAAAGAACAAAGTGAAAACGGAACGAGTTCGAGTTTTTCAAAAGGGAAATCACTTTCATTAGTGATAAATCCCACAAGTTATAAAACTTTAAGTTCTACAGTCGCTTTCAAAAACGGACGCATGAATCAAAGACATTTGTGGACTATTGTTGCCCTGTTTCTGACTGTTTTGGGAATACCATCAGTCGGTTGCACTCAAACCACCAAAGGAAATGCGCTAGCATCCCAAAAATCACCTGCCCCTGATGTGGTTAAGGTGGGAGAGTACCAATCAACAGCAGGGAAACAAACCTTGGATGCTGTGATTACAGAAATTCATCCTCACAACATTAAAGGACGTAAGGCGGCAACCCTTTTTATCAAAAATATACCTGTTCTCACCTTTTTGAGTTCTGTATCAAATACGAATCTTGAGACTAAAAAAGTTGGTGCAATTGGCAATACTGGGGGCGTACAATCGTACGCCCTTATTGCTAGCAATTCATCAAATGCATTCAATACTGGGAACGTCACAGATGCGAGTAACCAGATTAGCTCCGCTGACAATGACCCGGTTCAGATAGCTAGTGTAATAGCAGCTAAGATCAACCAGTTGAATCGGGAAAACGTGGACGGGAGTAAGATTACCGTTAGTTGGAAAGCAGGGGAAAAATCTACTGCCGATCGAGCGCAAAACAAAAGTGTTCCTGTCCAACAAAATGGCGATCGCTATGTAATTAAAATTAATGGCGAAGAGTTGGTCGAAATCAGCGAAGGTACGCGATTAGCAGGTAGTACCAACGATCTAGCGCAAGATGCATTGCAAGCAACCAATCGCTTGCGGAGACTATTAGGCAATGCATCTCCCCTAAAAGAGATTGCGAATTTACCAGTACGTCAACAAATATCAATACCAAAGCTACCCCAACAGGTTGCCGTCGGAGTAGTGCGAGCCACCCTGAGAGGCATGGCTTCTTTTTACGGCTATGACGGTTCTGGTACTCAGACTGCTAGCGGTCAGAGATTTAATCCAGAAGCAATGACTGCCGCTCATCGTAGTTTACCCTTTGGTACGCAAGTTCGTGTAACTAACACTCGCAACGGTCGTTCCGTAGTGCTGCGGATTAATGACCGAGGCCCATTCATTCGGGGTCGAGTCATTGACGTGTCTGCCGGCGCGGCTCGAATTTTGGGAATGATGGGCAGTGGCGTGGCACCAGTGCATATTGAAGTTTTGGGGAAATAATCGAGTAGGTTACAGGTTACAGGTTACAGGGGAAAAATTATTCCCGATCGCCTGTCACCTATAACCTTTCCCCTAGACCCAATCCCAGTTCCGTATCACTTAATTCCCCTAGTTCAATCAACTCTTCCCTCTATTTCGGATATAAACTAACGGGGGAGGGATCGATAAGAACTAGGGGTATTTTTGTGCGCCTGCTGACAACAGTCGCAGCTTTACGCTGCTATTTAACTAAACGCTGCTCAGAAAACAAGCTAATTGCGGTTGCTGAGGATCTGAGACTAGATGAGATGACTGGCTGGTATCAGACGGCAGTCGGTCTGGTGCCAACGATGGGAAATTTGCATCAAGGTCATTTAAGCTTAATCCAACGGGCGCGGCACGAAAATTCTACGGTGATTGTAAGTATTTTCGTCAATCCCCTGCAATTTGCTCCTAATGAGGATTATCAACGCTATCCCCGCACTTTAGAGCAAGACCAAAAACTTTGCGAACAAGCTGGGGTACATGCCATTTTTGCACCGACTCCGGAAGAAATGGCAGTTCCTCAGAAGAGTATACAAGAATCAAAGGTTACACAAGTTATCCCCCCATCTGCTATGATGACAGGCTTGTGTGGTCGTTCTCGGCAAGGTCACTTTCAGGGTGTCGCTACGATTGTTACCAAACTTTTCAATTTGGTACAGCCTGACCGTGCCTACTTTGGTGAAAAGGATGGTCAGCAACTAGCAATTATTAAACGCTTAGTGGCTGACTTAAATTTGCCAGTAGAAATTGTTGCTTGTCCAACAGTACGGGAAGCGTCGGGTCTGGCCTTCAGTTCTCGCAATCAATATTTGACTGCAACGGCAAAAGAGCAAGCAGCAGTCTTATATCGTGGCTTGCAACGAGCTGAAGCTGCATTCATTGCAGGCGATCGCAATAGCAACAAGTTGATAGCAGTGGTACAGCAAGAAGTGGCAATGGTCAGCACAGTCTCAGTGGAATATATTGAATTGGTTGAACCGACTACGTTGATGTCTTTAGAAAAAGTTGAGGAGGAAGGAATGTTGGCGATCGCAGCTCGTCTTGGTGCTACACGTTTGATTGACAATATCATATTGCGCGATCGTCAACCCATCATCGCCATTGATGGCCCAGCCGGCGCTGGAAAATCCACAGTGGCGCGGCAAGTGGCAGCAAATCTGAATTTAGTGTATTTAGATACAGGAGCGATGTACCGTGCTGTCACTTGGTTAGTACTGCAAAAGGGGATTGCTATTGACGATGAGTGTACGATCGCAGAATTAGCTAATCAGTGTAAAATTGAACTGACTCCCACCCAGGATTTACAATCATCCGTGCGGGTTTGGATTGATGGTACTGATGTTACTCAGGTAATTCGTACCATTGAGGTAACATCTCAAGTATCTGCGATCGCGGCACAAAGCGCTGTCCGTCAAGCACTGGTTAAACAACAGCAAAGCTGGGGTAAAAAAGGTGGTTTAGTTGCTGAAGGTCGGGATATTGGTACTCACGTATTTCCCGATGCCGAAGTTAAAATCTTCTTAACGGCTTCAGTCGGTGAACGTGCCCGTCGCCGCCAGCAAGACTTTCACTCCCAAGGTCAACCTGAAGTGAGTTTAGAGCAGTTGGAACACGACATCGCCGAACGTGACTGGAAAGATAGTACACGCAAGGTTTCTCCTTTGCGGAAAGCAGCAGATGCGATCGAACTTCAAACTGATGGTTTGGACGTGTCTGAAGTCACGGCACAGATTGTTAACTATTACCAACAACGTTTATCTCAGTGTTAATTACTGCTATTTGCTGTTAGTTTTCTAGTTTCAAAGGGTGGTAGGTGAGTGATTATTTACTTACCATCCTTAAAAATGTATTTAAAAAGAAAATAGATAATTTGACTATTGACTATAATTATTATTTGAAAATTAACATTTCTTTAATTGTAAATAATATTGTCACATTTATTTTTTTAATATTAAATCATCTTGCTTTCGACTGATTTTCCAAATCGTAATTAATCTTACTAAAGATAGAAGTATTAAAGCTTTAATTGCTAAATGCTAGTTAGTTATTAGCCTTTCGCTACAAGATATTAGTCATTTTTATTTATAGTCAGGAATTACTATTGATTTGACTTATCACCAAAGTACTTTGTTTCCGTCTTCACTTTATCTACACTTTGGTAGTAGAATGACGATGTTAAGTTTTATGTTTCGCTAATCAAAGACATAAAACCCCTACAAATAAAAGCTATTAATTTCCCAAACTTTTGCAATAGCTTAAAACTGGAAACCGGTAAAGAGAGGATTTGACACAATGGCATTTGTACAGCCCCCACTACCCTTTGAAAAAGATGCTCTAGAGCCTTTTGGCATGAAAGCTGAAACTTTTGAGTATCACTACGGCAAGCATCACAAAGCTTATGTAGACAACCTCAACAAGCTCACTGAAGGTACAGAACTTGCTGATAAGTCCCTAGAAGAAGTGATCAAAATTTCCTTCCAAGACTCTTCTAAGGTGGGAATCTTCAACAACGCTGCCCAAGTTTGGAACCACACTTTCTTCTGGAATTCTTTGAAACCACAAGGTGGTGGCACACCCACAGGTGAACTCGCAGCCAAAATTGATAAAGATTTTGGTAGTTTTGACAAATTCAAGGAAGAGTTCTCTAACGCGGCTGCAACTCAATTCGGCAGTGGATGGTCTTGGCTCATTGATGATGGTGGTACGCTAAAGGTGATCAAAACACCAAATGCAGAAAATCCCCTAGCTCATGGTAAGAAGGCACTCCTAACCTTAGATGTTTGGGAACACGCCTACTACATTGACTATAAAAACGCCCGTCCAGCGTTCATCAAGAATTTCCTAGAAAACTTGGTCAACTGGGACTTTGCTGCTGAAAACTTGGCTAAAGCTTAATTACTTGACAGTTTTGAACTGGGTGCAATGTCTTTTAGCTAGCTGCCTTACGGCTACGCAGCTTGTGCCAGATATGTAAAGTAGAAATAATTCATTTAACACCCTTATCGGCAGTCACGACAGTAGTCAGTCAAGTTTAAATTGATGGGTAAGCGAGTTCGTAGTAAGGACTAAAGTCCTTATTTTCTAAGCACTTTAGTGCTTACTACAAACCCTGAAAACTAGCTTAGACATTGTACTAGTATCGTGGCTGTTTTTGGTTAGGCGTTGAGGAGGATGGTGGATAAATCAAAATATATGGATAGCAAAGAACTAGCGCAATACATCGAAGCAACGAATAGCATCTCTAAACCTTGGGTATTGGTACAACTGCGCCTCAAAAAATTGCAAGAGCGTCGAGCCACCCTGACAAACGATGTCTACACCAAAGAATTAGAAGATATTTACCAAGACTTGATGAATTTGGGGGAATGGTGGCGCGGTATTGAAGATGAGGTATTTTGAGGTATTTTAAAGTGAGGAGTTATCAGTTATGAATTTTCTTAACTTTTAACTCCTAACTTCTAGCTTAAAACACAACCTGATGGCTCAAGCTCTCGATCAAGTCGATTACGATACTCTCGATGCTGCAAAACGACGCTTCATCGATGCTGCAAAACGCACACTTGGCTTTGCAAGCGCTTATGGCATCGTCCCCGCATCAGGTCTGGGAGCAAGTGCTAACGCTTTCAGCTTCAACCTCGCTCCGTTTCTAGAGGCGGGGGCTAGAGAACTTTCGATGACACTTGTGCCGGAAGGACTAGGAACCGCAGACGATACTCGACCTGACGATCTTTCTGAAGAAGAACTTCGACGATTTTGGTGGAATATTGGTATCAAGATCATCTCGTGTCTGACGAACGATGCCGCAACTTCAGGTATGCAGACTATACTTCTCGGTCTTTATCTGCCTTCGAGTACTCCTGAAACAATTTTTACCCCCGCTTTCCTTGATGGGTTTCTTGATGGAGTAGTTGAAGGCTGCAAACGAGTCGGGTGTGTGTATCTCTCAGGGGAAACTCCTCAACTAAAAACCAAGATGATTCCAGGTCGGCTCGACATCGCCGGCTCGGTTTTTGGGGTTATGCCTCCTGGTGTCGCTCCCATTGATAGCTCGCGTCTGGATGCCGGAAACACTATTGTTCTCATCGAAAGTTCAGGCCCCCATGAGAACGGTTTTACCCCACTGCGAAAGCTTGCTGAGTCGCTTCCTGATGGCTACAGAACAAAACTTCCGAGTGGGCAAGAATTCTGGGAAGCGATGAATGCTGCTTCATATCTCTACACGCCGCTTGTACAGGCGGTGCTTGGCGAAGGAATTCGTCCCACGGCGATGGAGAATATAACTGGTCATGGCTGGCAAAAGCTGATGCGGTCGGTGAAGCCGCTTCGGTATGTTATTGAAACGATGCTCCCAGTCCCAGAGATATTTACATTTGTTGAGAGTCATCTTGAGGGCGGAGCCGAGACGATGCTTTCGGTGTTCAATTACGGTGCAGGATTCGCATTCTATACAGAGTCGGAACAGGATGCAGAAAGAATTGTCCTGCTTGCAAGAGAACATCAACTTTCGGCTGCGATTGCCGGAAGAGTTGAAGCGTCTGTTTCCCGCGAGGTAGTAATAGAACCCCTTGGAGTCACCTTGAAGGGAGATTCTTTTGGAATTGCGCGAGGGGTATAATGCAGCCCAAGCGTAGGCATAGCCCGCACTTCGGCTGCGCTCAGTGACCATCGTAGACATCGCTAGTTTTCTCAAAGCTATTTTAGACTCACTTATGCGATGCCTGCGGCGGGCTACGCCTACGCTAAAGTCATTATTGGTGATAAAAAACCTGTAATTACTGAGAAAAATAATATTTTTTACACACAAAATCAATTTGCATTTCAGGCTTATTAGAGATAATTACTCTACTAAACCTTTATTCTATAAGCCATTTAACACAGATGCTATAGGCACATTTATGAAGATTTATATGTAATATTTACTACTACTTGATTGCAAAGTAGTGCAAATTACCCATGACTACTGAGATTAAGATTTGCTAACGTAGTCTTAACATATTGAAAAATTTGCTGAGAAAGCTGAGAAAGTAGCAACCGATACTAATTTTTAGTGTTGGTTCTTTCTCATCCAGACATGTAGCATTTTGGTGTGTTAAGGATAGATATTTTTCTTCAGAGGGGGTTATGGCTGTAAATTTGGCCCGTACTACAACTTCGGCAGAACTTTTAAAGCAAGTATTCCGTAACATTGATGCACATAGTTGTCCAAGGTTATTCAACTTTCACATGCACACTGTCTACTCGGATGGTAGATTGCAGCCTAGTGCATTGATGGAGCAGGCGATCGCTATTGGGTTAAAAGGGTTAGCCATCACCGATCATCATGGTATTATCGGCTATCAAGCTGCACTTGCTTGGTTAGAAGATTGGAAGTGGAATAATTCTCATGCAACAACTCCTCACCTGTGGAGTGGCGTGGAAATCAATGCCAACCTTTTGAATATAGAAGTTCACATTTTGGCTTACGCTTTTGCCATAGAACACCCTAGTATGAAACCCTATCTGCAAAGAAGGCCGACTACAGGGCAAGAATATCAGGCAAGTAACGTGATTGACGCTATTCATGAAGCTGGGGGATTGGCAGTTCTGGCTCATCCAGCTCGTTACAAGCGATCGCATTTTGACTTAATTCCAGCTGCGGCCCAAAAGGGGATCGATGGCGTGGAAACTTTCTACGCCTATAATAATCCTAACCCTTGGAAACCCAGCGTATTGGAATCAGAACAAGTGCAAAAGTTGGCTGATGAATACTTTCTTTTCAATACCTGTGGTACTGATAGCCACGGTTTGAGTCTGCTACAACGCTTGTAAAGATGAATCAATTTTTTTAAATCTCCTGGTTCAATCTGCCAGGAGGTTATCTTTTTTTGATGCTCAATAGTCAATTTGTTTTAGAGTTAATTTCAAGAGATTGAGAGGCGATCGTGATTGTCTCTTTGGCAGCTTTTTCCTTACGTTCGCTATAGCGGTCTGTAAGATAATTAACTTTGTCACGCAATAGCAAAGTAAATTTGTAAAGTTCTTCCATCACATCGACAACGCGATCGCGGTAGAGTGAATCATTCATAGTCCCGTCTTCGTTAAACTCCTGATATGCTTTAGCCACTGACGATTGATTGGGGATCGCGAACATCCGCATCCAGCGTCCAAGAATTCTTAATGTGTTGACAGCGTTAAAAGACTGAGATCCTCCACTCACTTGCATCACAGCCAAAGTTCTCCCTTGAGTCGGGCGAACGGCTCCAATACTAAGCGGAATCCAATCAATTTGATTTTTCATAATGCCAGAAATCTGACCGTGCAACTCTGGCCTTCTGACCACAGGCTTAATTGGCACAACTCCTGCACCTTTGGGTGGGTGTCAAGTACGCTACCGTAAATCGGCAGTTCGCGGGGATCGAAAAACTTTACCTCTGCCCCAAATTCTTCAATGATGCGTGCGGCTTCTTCTGCCAAAAGGCGGCTATAGGAACGCTCGCGCAGGGAGCCATACAAAAATAAAATTCTGGGAGGATGGTTAAATGTCGTCATGGTAATTGCTAATTTAGCACTTGCTGTTTCCGGGGGAATTTCTGGTAGCTATTTAATATCTAAAACATTGATACATTACGATAGCCTTGAGAAACTTGTCAGTAATGATGGTGTAGTTGCAATGGGACTCGGTGGACTAGCCTCCGTTTGGTTGTGTATACGTACAATTGGGGAATTAGCTGGAAAACCTTGACTTATTTTTTGCTTGAGCTACACAGTTAAGCAATTTCCAAAGCTTTTTGGTACAGTATTCTAGAAAATCCATATCACGAGAATAGGCGATCGCTAATTACAATTGCCAGTTTATTGCTCAAAATCTAGAACGCAGTTGCTATGATCAAACGCCTGCTTGTAGTAGAATCTCCCGGAAAAGTCAAAAAACTCAGTCAAATTCTGGGTTCGGATTGGAAAGTTTTAGCTAGTTGTGGTCACATCCGCGAACTCAGCAATGAAGGGGACGATTCCTTGGGCTTCGTCATGGACGGCAGTAATGTCCGATGCAATTACGTTCCGCGTGACCAACGAGCGAAAGAAACAATCCAGAAGCTCAAGTCTGCGGTGAGGCAGGTTGATGAAGTTGTTTTAGCAACTGACCCAGACCGGGAAGGCGAGACAATCGCTTGGCATCTCAAAGAAACGCTGGGTTTAAGGGAACCGAAACGAGTAATTTATACTGAGATTACAGCATCGGCGGTGCAGAGTGCGATCGCTAATCCCAGAAAACTAGACCAAAACTTAATCGGTGCTGGACTGTGCCGAGATTGCCTAGATAAGCTGGTGGGTTATAAGGGTAGTCCTTTAGTTTGGGCATTAAATAACGGCGCTAAGAGTGTTGGCAGAGTCCAAAGCGCGACGTTGCACTTGATTTGTCAGCGAGAAAACGAAATTCTGGCTTTTGTCCCCCAAGATTACTGGAGTGTCTGGGTAGATTATGCTGAAGGATTTCGGGCTTTTTACAAAGGGACGGTCGATTCTGCAAAAGATGCAGCAGACCAAGAAACTGAAACTCATGATGATGCAAAGGTAGGTAATAGTCCAGAAACACCGGAGTCTAAGCGCGTTCTTTCCGAAGCAGAGGCTACACGTTTAGTTGAAGAAGCACAGCGACATCCTCATCAGGTGATTCATTTTGAAGGAAAAATCGTTAACCGCCAGCCACCGCCACCATTTACAACCTCCAGCCTTCAGCAAGCAGCCGGTTCAAAGCTGAGGTTTGCTCCCGACAAAACTATGGTTGTGGCCCAAAAGCTCTATGAAGCTGGGTTGATTACATATATGCGGACAGACTCAGTAATGCTGAGTCCAGAATTTTGTGCCAGCGCTCGTAAATGGTTGGAGCAAAATGATCCGCCGAATGTACCGCAGCAAGTCGCCAAGCATCGCAGTAGCAAATCGGCTCAAGAAGCACATGAAGCGATTCGTCCAACGGATGTGTTTCGTCCCTCAGTTCAGTTGCGTTTAGAACTTCCTGATGATGAGTTTAATCTGTATGTGATGATCTGGAAACGGTCAATTGCTTCTCAGTGTCGTGCTGCTCAATTGCGTAAAACTTTGGTGATTACTCAATCTGGTTCTCTACTGTGGTCAGCTAGAGGGCAAGTAATTGAATTTTACGGTTATGCCCGATACTGGAACAATCTCAGCAAGGATAGTGTTTTACCTTCATTACAACAGGGACAAGCGCTGAAACTGGAGAATGCTGGACATGAGAAAAAGCAGACGCAGCCACCACCCCGTTACAGTGAACCAAAATTGGTACAGTTGATGGAACGTAAAGGAATTGGTCGCCCAAGTACTTATGCTCCTACTGTTGCTACCTTAAAAAAACGCAATTATGTTGAGTTGAAAAAAGACCATCTGCAACCGACAGCGTTAGGGTTAGAAGTTGATGCGTTTTTGCTCAAAGCACTGCCTGATTTACTAGAGGCGGAATTCACAGCAAAAATGGAGGATGCCCTTGATGCAATTTCTGAAGGAAAAAACTCTTGGCAGCATTATTTAACTAGTTGGAATCAAAATTACTTTATACCAGCGCTCTCCAAAGCTAAAACTATAGTTCCAAGTTCCTCAATAGGTAAAGCTAATGTGATAACAGAGCGCAAATATGAAACTTCTAAAACTCGATGCCCTGAATGCAAAAATTTTCTTGCCAAAATTCCGAGTACTAAGGTTAAAAAGAAATATTTCCTCAAATGCACAAAAGGCTGTGAAAATGTCGTGCTGTTTTGGAGCGACTTTAACAAAACTTGGCAGCCGCCACAAACTAAAGCAGTCCAAGCTGAGAATCAACAAAAGCCTCCCGTGAAGATAACGGCATATCCCTGTCCGGTATGTAAGAAACCTCTAGAGGAGTACAGTTACATCAAAGAGGGACAGAGTAAAACAATGTTGCGATGTTCTGACTCACAATCCCGTAAGGATACCAAACATAAAGATGTGGCTTATTTTAGTACGCCAAAAGGGTGGTGGAGTCCTAAGTTTGGGGAGTTAGGAGTTAAAAGTTAGGAGTTTTGAATTAATAACTCTTCACTCCTAACTCCTAACTTTATTTACCTTACCCGCAAGTTCTGCGATGTTCACCTGCTCGTAGTGTTCAAAGGGTTGGTGAATCCAGGGGTTGTCAGGCAGATAATCAACATAATAATTGGGTGCTATAACTGAACAAGCTTTATACCAAAGAACCGCAGTGCGAATTTCCTCAATGGGAAAATCAATATTTTGCTTGAGCCAAGGTATAGTCTGTTGGAGTGTGATCCCAGAATCTACTAAGTCATCCACTAGGAGAATGCGCGAACCTAACTTTTCGGCAGTCATTGTCAAGTGACGAGAGAAAACTAAATTACTTCTTTCTTGCTTGCCATTGCCACTGCCACTGTAAGATGAGGTTGCTAAAATTGCCAGTGGTTGCTGGTATATACGGGAGAGAATATCTCCAACTCGTAGTCCTCCTCTGGCAAGACAGATAATCTGGTTAAATTCCCAACTGCACTCATAAATCTGAATAGCCAGTTGTTCAATTTTTTGGTGATAATCTGACCAAGAAACATAAAGGTCTGGCATAAGTCTAACGGGAGTGGTAGATGGCTGTATTGAAGGCGATGTCTACGACGGGCTATTTGGCATCGCAGATTTTTTATTTTAGTATGAGTGCAAAGTTTTATGAATGATTCTACAGCTGATGGCGGTGCCAAACGAGATATTCTCAGTGAAAAACTCGACTTAAAAACAAAGCTGGCTTACGGTGCAGGAGATTTAGGACCAGCAATCACCGCAAATATCTCCGTCTTTTTTCTGCTGGTTTTCTTCACGAATGTTGCTGGTATCCCTGCGGGTTTAGCTGGCAGTATTTTGATGATTGGCAAAATCTGGGATGGCATAAACGATCCGTTTGTCGGGTTCCTGACTGATAAAACGAAATCTCGTCGTTGGGGGCGTCGTCTTCCTTGGATGTTTTATGGAGCAATCCCCTTTGGAATTTTCTTTTTCTTGCAGTGGATTGTACCGCAATTTAGTGCAAATCAGAGTGAGAATATTTGGCCATTATTTTGGTATTACGTAGTCATTGGGGTGGTATCTCAGGCGTTTTACACGGTTGTGAATTTGCCTTATACGGCGATGACTCCAGAACTGACTCAAGATTACGACGAACGCACCAGCCTTAACAGCTATCGCTTTACATTTTCTATTGGTGGCAGCATTTTATCGTTGATTTTAACGCAAATTGTTTTTTCAGCGATCGCCGATCGCCAACAACAATATCTTGTTTTAGCAGCAGTTTCTACTGTAATTTCGATTTTAGGATTATATTGGTGCGTTTTTGGAGTCCGCGATCGCATCTTAGCTTTTGAGGCTAAACGCAGCCAAACCGAGGAACCTGCATCTCTCCCCTTCTTTGAACAGCTAAAAATTGTCTTTAGTAACCGACCTTTTTTATTTGTTATTGGTATATATCTTTGTTCTTGGCTAGGTGTGCAGGTAACAGCCAGCATTATTCCCTATTTTGTAGTCAATTGTATGGGACTCAAAGAATCAGATGTGCCCACAGTGATGATTGCAGTCCAAGGAACTGCTCTGTTGATGCTATTTGTCTGGGGAGCGTTGAGTAAAAAAATCGGCAAAAAAGTTGTTTATTTTCTGGGAATGAGTTTGTGGATTATAGCAGCAGCCGGACTATTTTTCTTACAGCCTGGTCAAATAGTTTTGATGTATGTGATGGCTGTGATGGCAGGTATTGGTGTATCCACAGCTTATCTAATTCCCTGGTCAATGATTCCAGATGTAATTGAATTAGATGAACTGCAAACTGGACAACGCAGAGAAGGCATTTTTTATGGCTTCATGGTTTTGCTGCAAAAATTTGGTTTAGCTTTGGGACTATTTTTGGTGGGAAATGCTTTGCAAGTAGCCGGTTTCAAAGAATCTGTAGCTGGAAGTTCACTACCCATCCAACCGGAATCAGCACTTTTTGCTATTCGCGTTGCTGTTGGGCCTATACCTACAGTTTGCTTGATTTTTGGCTTGATTTTAACGTATTTTTACCCAATTACTCGCGAGATGCACGCTGAAATTATGCTGAAACTCAAAGAAAGGCAAGAGATGAGGGGGAGTTAAGGGAGCAGGGGAGCAGCAGGTTTTAGAGAATCATGTTCTTCATAGCCAAAAGGGTCTGAGAGCAACTAAATTGATTTATTAAAAACAAAAAATGCTGCCGGGCACGAATTAGTTTGCCAATGTTTAGATTGCTTTGCCGTCAGTAGGCTTCCACTCTGACGTACATAGATCAAAGATAAATAAAGTCACAGATCGCAACGGCTTAAAAAGAATTTCTTTCCAAAAGGGGTAGGCTAAAAAATAAATTATTAGTACACTAATGTTTAGTTTAACTAATATTGCGCTTATCTAATTAGAATGAATCGCAACCAACCATTTTGCGGAAGATGCGATGTCTAAAGACAAGCTAGTATGTGTCTGTGCTTCCCCTTTCCCCCAGATTGTTGATATGCGCTGTTTAGCTCCTGTTCAGACGATAAAGCCTTCGTCTTTGGCTGCTGAAACTGTTCCTCGTTTTCAGAGCATTATTCAAAGAGGGCGGTTTTCGCTACTTATATTAACTCTAGCCTACTTGTGTAGTGCCTGTAATGCTTCTGAAGCCCAATCAAGTGGCAAAGAAGCAGGAAAAAAACGAGCTGTGCCAGTGGTGATTGCTACTGCGACTCAAAAAACGATTCCAATACAGCTATCGGCGACGGGAACGGTGGAAGCATATTCTACGGTATCTGTCAAGTCTCAAGTAGGCGGTCAGCTTACTGGTGTCTATTTTCAGCAAGGACAGAACGTTAAAAAAGGAGACTTGTTATTTAAAATTGATTCTCGTCCTTTACAAGCTGCGCTGATGCAAGCTAATGCTGCCAAAGCGAAAGATTTAGCCCAGGTGAAACAGGCACAGGCAAATGTCCTCAAAGCGATCGCTCAAGTGAACCAGGCAAAAGCGAATGTAGTCAAGGATAAAGCCCAGGCAACAAATGCAGATGCACAAGCGCAACGTTATAGTAGTTTGCTCAAGCAAGGGGCAATCAGTAAAGAACAGGCCGAACAGTATCAAACCAGTGCTGATGCTCAACAAGCGACGGTGAACGCAGATCGAGGTGCAGTGGCAAATGCTCAAGCAGCAGTGGCGGCAGCCCAAGCAGATGTCCAAAATGCTCAGGCAGTAGTAGCATCAGATGAAGCTGCGATCGACAATGCCAAAGTTCAGCTTTCTTATAGTTCTATTTACTCGCCAATTGCCGGACGCACAGGTAGCCTGAAGCTAAATCAAGGGAACTTGGTACAGGCGAATGCCACCGATCCGCTGATTACAATCAGTCAAATTCGCCCGATTTACGTCAACTTTTCTATTCCCCAGCGACTGCTGCCAGATATCAAAAAATATAGTGCGAATAACGGCAAGTTAGCAGTGGATGCTTTACCTCCTAAAGATGCAGGGCATCCGGTACGGGGCGAACTTACCTTTGTTGATAGTGGAGTCAATACCCAAACAGGCACTATTCAACTTAAGGGTACTTTTGCCAATGCTGATGAGCGCCTGTTTCCGGGGCAGTTTGTCAATGTAGTACTCAAACTCAGCGAAGAACCAAATGCCATTACTGTTCCTTCTCAGGCAGTACAGAGTGGACAAAAGGGGCAGTTTGTGTATGTAGTCAAACCTGACAAAACAGCAGAAATGCGTTTAATTACCGTCGGCGACACCGTTGGGAATGAAACGGTAATTAAGCAAGGCTTGAAACCAGGTGAGCAAGTAGTTACTGATGGACAATTTAACCTCGTGCCTGGTGCCACAGTCCAAGTGAAACCGGAAGTAGGAAGCAAGGGGGCAGAGGGGCAGGGGAGCAGCACTTCGGCTCATTTCGGCTACGCTCAATGACCAACGCTCAGTGACCGAGGAGCAGGGGAGAAATAATAACTCCTAACTCAGCACGGGCTAAACGGCCCGCTACCACTAACGCTAACAGAACTCAGAACTCAGCACTCATTCAAGGGAACGCGATGAACATTTCCGAGCTATTTATCCGGCGTCCAATCATGACGACTCTAGTTATGGTTGGCATTTTGATATTTGGGCTGATCGCTTACCAACAGCTACCCGTTAGTGACTTACCCAATGTAGATTATCCAACACTCCAGGTAACAGCTAATCTGCCCGGAGCTAGTCCTGAAACGATGGCTGCCTCAGTTGCAACTCCCTTAGAGCAGCAGTTTTCTAGCATAGCGGGATTGAGTTCGATGAACTCTACCAGTTCTTTGGGTACTACACAGCTGACGCTACAATTTGACCTAAATCGGGATATCGATGGCGCAGCCCAGGATGTGCAGTCTGCTATTTCTAAGGGAGCGAAGCAGTTACCGACTAATATGCCTAATCCGCCATCTTACCGAAAGGTAAATCCGGCGGATCAGCCAGTTCTTTATATCTCCCTGAATTCGTCCATTTTGCCTCTGTCAACTGTAGACAAATATGCTGAGACATTGCTGGCACAACGCCTATCAATGGTGGATGGGGTGGCGCAAGTGCAGGTTTTTGGTTCTCAAAAGTACGCGGTACGAATTCAGCTTGATCCCGAATCGCTTAGTGCTAAAGGGATAGGAATTGATGAAGTAGCTGATGCGATCGCTAACGGAAATGTCAATCTACCTACTGGGACACTTTACGGTCAACAGCAGAATTCTACCATCCAAGCAAACGGTCAACTCAACGATGCCGCCAGCTATCGCTCTCTAAATGTGGCTTATCAAAACGGCGCACCAGTTCAGTTAGGTGAACTAGGTCAAGTTCTAGACAGCGTGGAAAATGATAAGATTGCGAGTTGGTATTTTCCTGTTAAGAAGGAGAGTAAGGAACAGGGAGGAGGGGAGAAGTCCTCAATCCAAAATCCAAAATCTAAAATCCAAAATTCTGGTGTGCGGGCGATCGTTTTGGCAATTCAGCGCCAACCGGGAACTAATACTGTTCAAGTTGTGGACGCAATCAAGAAACTGTTACCCACCTTTCGGACACAGATTCCGGCGGCTGTGAACATGGATATTCTCTACGATCGCTCTCAGTCAATTCGCGAGTCGGTGGATGATGTACAATTCACGCTGTTGCTCACCATCGCTCTGGTAGTGCTGGTAATCTTTCTGTTTCTCCGCAATATTTCTGCAACAGTCATTCCCAGTTTGGCAGTGCCGCTTTCGATAGTAGCGACTTTTGGAGTCATGGTGCTTCTAGGCTTCTCCCTCGATAACCTATCGCTGATGGCGTTAACCCTTTCAGTAGGTTTCGTGGTTGATGATGCCGTAGTCATGCTGGAGAATATTGTCCGCCACATGGAAATGGGTGAAAGCCGCATGGAAGCAGCCCTAAATGGTTCTAAAGAAATTGGTTTCACAATTTTATCTATGACCATTTCTTTAGTAGCAGTATTTATCCCGATACTGTTCATGGAAGGCATTCTGGGGCGATTATTCCGCGAGTTTGCTGTTACTATTAGCGTTGCAATCTTGGTATCTGGCGTAATTTCCCTCAGCTTAACGCCAATGCTGTGTTCCAGATTCTTGAGTCCACCTCATCATGAGCAAGAGAGTGAGGAAGCAGCACTTCTCTCCGAGACGCTGCGCGAACGGTTACGCTCTGTTACCGAGGAGCAGGGGAGCAGCACTTCGGCTCCCTTCGACTACGCTCAGGGCAAGTCGCTCAGTTACCGGGGAGTATGGGAGCAGATGAGTATGGAAGAAATTCTTAACTCTCAGTCTCCAGTCTCTAATTCCTTATTGCCAGAGGAGGCTCCACCTTCCCCAGCCCCTAGTCTTCAGTCCCGAATCAAAAATTTCAACCGTCGTCTCTATAACTTTTCAGAAAACATTTTTAATGTGATATTGGGCGGATACGATTGGAGTTTGAAAAAATCACTCAAGTATCACCGCACAACGATGGTGATTTCGGGAGCGATTCTTGTAGCGACAGTGTATCTATTTATCATTGTGCCGAAAGGGTTTGTTCCCAACGCAGATGTTGGACAAATTACGGCAACTACTCAAGCATCAGAAGATATATCCTTTGATGAGATGGTAAAACATCAACAGGCTGTAGCTGCGATCGCTTACCGAGATCCGAATGTCGATTCTATCAACTCTAGTGTTGGGGCTGGTGGGCCCAATGCTTCTGCTAACGCTGGCAGACTTTTAATCGAACTCAAGCCTCGCCATGAGCGCCATCTCAGTGCTGATGAAGTTGTGCAAGAACTCCGACCGAAGTTGTCAGTTGTGCCGGGAATCAAGGTTTTCTTGCAAAATCCCCCAGCCATTAATGTCGGTGGACAACAGACAAAAGCGCAGTATCAATTTACTCTGCAAACTCCCAATATTCAAGAACTTTACCAGTATGCTCCAGCTTTAGAAGAGAAATTGCGATCGCTATCAGATTTACAAGATGTTAACAGTGATTTGCAAATCAAGAATCCGCAAGTCAAAGTAGACATCAACCGCGACCAAGCTTCGGCTCTAGGTTTGACCGCAAATCAAATCGAAACTGCTCTAAGTAATGCCTATGGCACTCGCCAAGTTTCCACCATCTACGCCCCCGATAGCCAGTATCAAGTAATTATGGGCGTGGAACCAAAATATCAGCAAAATGCCAATGCTCTAGATTTACTCTCAGTTCGTGCCCCTAGCGGACAACTTGTACCTCTTAACGCTGTCGCAACCTTGAGCAAAGATGTAGGGCCGCTGACTATTAACCACAAAGGGCAACTAGCATCTGTTACCTTCTCCTTTAACCTCAAACCAGGAGTTTCACTCGGTAACGTCACTGGCAAAATTGAGCAACTCGCCCGTCAAACCCTGCCACCTACTATTAGTACAGGTTTCCAAGGTTCGGCGCAGGCATTTCAATCTTCAATTCAGGGTTTAGGATTGCTACTGCTAGTTGCCATCTTGGTGATTTATATCGTGCTGGGGATTCTCTACGAGAACTTCATTCACCCGCTGACAATCCTTTCTAGCTTACCCTCTGCTGGATTTGGGGCAATACTCACCCTGTTGCTGTTTCAAGTTGACTTGAATATTTACGCCTTCGTGGGCATTATCCTGCTAGTTGGGATTGTGAAGAAAAACGGGATCATGATGGTTGACTTTGCGATTATTGCCCGTCAAAACGGTAAAACCCCCTATGAAGCGATCTATGAAGCCTGCTTGGTGAGGTTCCGCCCAATTATGATGACGACAATGGCAGCACTCATGGGTACGCTACCCATTGCCCTTGGTTTGGGAGCCGGAGCAGATACACGCCGTCCCCTTGGTTTAGCTGTAGTTGGGGGATTAGTGTTCTCGCAGTTTCTCACACTTTATTTAACACCCGTTTTCTACACCTACATGGAGTCTTGGCAAACCAAGCTGAAAAAACGCAGCTGGCGCAAACAGCCAATTTAAAACTCCCCCGACTGAACAAATAACACTTGGTTCATTTGTTCAGTCGTGTTTCAACGATTCATTAGACTTCTTGCATAAGTCGGGAAAAGGGAAAGGGGGAAAGGGGAAAGGTTCTGTATTGTCCCCTTTCCCTTTAACCTTTACCCTTTTCCCCCTCTTGCAAAAAGTACTTTTGCAAGAGGTCTATTCTGGGAAAAATAGGATTTTTTTATTAAGCCTTTATTAAATATTTGCTTAACTGTCTTAATTGTCTTATCTGTCCTTGCATTTCCATTATGAAAGTCAGAATATAACATCAAGTATTCCGGTATCAATAAAAACACACAAAAAGTAGGATTATGAAGCATACAATTATTAAGTTAGTAGCTGTAGCTACTCTCGTGTTCTCTCTTGTCTTTTCGTGGGCGGCAACCCCTGCTTTTGCTTTTAATTTCAGCAGTTTGAATACGCTGATGGCAATAAATAGCGATGAGACTGTAGATAATACGATTTACAGAGTTGTAGTGAATCATGAGGAGCAGTATTCAATATGGCCAGCTGAGCGAGAGAATCCCCTTGGTTGGCGGGATGCTGGCAAAACTGGCTCAAAAGCAGAATGTCTGGCTTACATCGAAGAAGTTTGGACTGATATGAGACCACTTAGCCTTCGCAAGAAAATGGAAGAAGCTGCTCGCAACTAGTCTTAGGACATTTCCTAGCTAGTTCTATCCTCATAACCCATTTACAAACTAATACTAATTCAATTAATGATTGCAATACATCCTTGGGTAAAGACGCGATGAATCGCGTCTCTACAAATGGTCTATTTGTCGCATTCTTTTTTCCAATTGGTATAACAAAAGCTCCCTACGAGTTAATTCTAAAACTGTAGGGGGCTTTTGATATAAACAGAAGTTGCTACAGATTGCGCGAAACACCGAAACGTGAAAGCAGAAGTTCTTACAGGGAAGACGGAAGTTGCTACAGACTGCGCGAAACACCAAAACGTGAAGGCGGAAGCTCCTACAGGCTGCGCAAAACACCGAAACGTGAAGGCAGAAGTTCTTACAGGGAAGGCGGAAGCTGCTACAGACTGCGCGAAACACCGAAACGTGAAGGCAGAAGTTCTTACAGGGAAGGCGAAAGCTGCTACAGGCTGCGCGAAACACTGAAATGTGAAGGCAGAAGTTAATTTTAACTTGCTTAACTTTACTATGATTGCGATCGCGAGGATCAAAAAAGTCGGGGAGCTTCTTTGTCACAATTGATTTAAGATTGCGATATCAGTTTTGCTTTGAGGAATAAAACCATGACTCAAGCCTTACGCAAACTAGTTACATTCGATGAATTTGTTGCTCAATACCCAGACAACCCACAACGACATTATGAACTCCATGATGGAGTAGTTGTTGAGATGGCACAACCCACAGGCGACCATGAAGAGGTTACAGGATTTTTGGTCAGAAAACTGAGTGTAGAATTTGACCGCTTAAATCTTCCCTATCTCATCCCAAAAACAGTATTCGTCAAACCACTTGAAAACGAATCAGCTTATTCACCAGATGTCCTTATACTAAATCAGCCTAATTTAATAAATGAACCTCTATGGAAAAAAACATCTACTGTAAGCCAAGCTACATCCATTCCTTTAGTGGTGGAGGTAGTGAGTACTAATTGGCGTGATGATTACCACAAAAAATATGCTGATTATGAGGAAATGGGAATTCCTGAATATTGGATTGTAGACTATGCCGCATTGGGTGGTAGGGAATTCATTGGTAAGCCAAAACAATCTACTATCTTAGTTTGCTGTTTGGAAGAAGGTGAGTATCTAATTAATAAATTTCAAGGTAATGACCATATCCAATCACCAACTTTTCCAGAGTTTAATTTAACCGCAGAACAAATTTTTCGCGCTGGTGTGGTCAGCTAAATTCAGAGTGTCTATTAAAATTACATTAGAATTCAGGAGTCACAAAGGAACCCCCGCGCAACTGTTTACGCCGATCTACTTAAAATTATGTCTAATGACGCAATTATTCAATCTGAATTATTAGAACACAAAGCTGATAAAGAGCAAAACATCTGTAAAATTCTCAGCGTACAAGAATTAAGTCTTCTAAACGATCGCTCCAACTCCAAAGGGCTAGTTCAACTGATTTTGCACCTTACAGTCATGGGTTGCAGTGGCTACCTATGGGCAATAAAGTTTGGTAATTGGTTGGTGGCTATACCAGCACTAGTAATCTACGGCTTCAGTCTGGCTGCAATGTTTGCACCAATGCATGAATGCGTTCACAGAACGGCTTTTGCTAACAATCGTTTGAATGATGCTGTGGCTTGGTTTTCCGGCTTGCTCTCATTTTACAACAGCACGTTTTTTCGCCGCTATCATAAATGGCATCACCGTTACACTCGCGTTCCTGACAAAGATCCAGAATTGACCGATCCCAAACCGAACAACCTGGGCAAATACTTGTTGATAATTAGCGGTTTACCGTGGTGGTGGGGTAAAATAAGCGGGCATTTTCAAGTTGCGACTGGTCAATTTGACAATTTTCCATTTGTGCCAGAATCAGCACGAGCCGAAGTTATTCGTTCTACACGTTGGCAACTAAGTATTTATGCAGGTGCGATCGCTCTTTCAATTGTAGTTAATCAGCCTTGGTTTTTCCTCTATTGGCTGCTTCCCCTGCTTGTCGGTCAGCCGATTCTCCGTTTCATTCTGCTAGCAGAACATACAGGTTGCACTCTTGATGCAAATCTGCTCACCAATACCCGCACAACGCTTACATTTTGGCCTGCACGATTTTTTATGTGGAATATGCCATTTCATGCAGAGCATCATTTGTATGCATCAATTCCATTCCACGCCCTACCAAAAGCACATCAGCAATTAAGCAAACACTTTACCCATATTGAACCTGGCTATCTGAAAGTCAACTGGGATATCATAACTAATTCCTAATTGAGCATGGGGTACAAGAGGCAGAGGTGCAAAAGGGCAGAGGGGAAGAGACTTACTGTAACTAACTTCCCCTGCTCCCCTGCTCTCTACTCCCTATTCACTTTGATTTTAATTTGTTTTAGACTCGACCTTAATGCACCTCAGATCGTGAAGAATGATTAAGAAAAACGAGTATAGACAAACATGATAAAAATGCTAGCTGAAAACTTGATGGGAATTGAGGCAAGCTTACAAATTAATTGGGTTTGGCTAAATGCCAGCTTACAGTTTGCTAGTTGGGCACTCTTCTCACTTTTACTTGCTGAGATATTGAGAGACAGCTACCATGCTTTGTGTCACCAAGTCAATTGGCTTGCTAAATGGCACAACAAGCATCACATGGCCTATCGCCGCGATTTATCGATAGTTTCCCTGAAAATTTATCAAGAATCCCAACTCTATCACGACATTTTAGAGTCGAGTTTACTGCTAGTGGTATTGGTAGCCGTTGCCTTAATTGTCCAGCAAATGGGGTTATGGCTGGGAGTAGCTTATGGTTGTACCTTTTTGTATGGCGCGTCTGTGCGATATTTTCAGGGAAAAATTGATACAGATTACAATCACCTACCCGGCCCTTTAGAGACAATTCCATCCATTTGGTGGGTGAATCGGTCTTACCATTGGCGGCATCATTTTGATGATGTGAACGCCTACTACAGTGGCGTCTTTCCCCTAGTGGATAAAATTCTGGGTACAGGATTGTCTCTCAAAGGTAAAACCATCGCTTTAACCGGAGTATCAGGAGCGTTGGGGCAAGCGTTGGCGGCTGAACTTGTCAAGAATAATGCTAAAGTCGTGGCATTAACTACTAATCCAGAAAAATTAGTAGAGCAAGTTGGGGTAAAGGTGGTTTCCTGGCAGTTGGGTAACGAAGCCAATCTGAAGGAGAGTTTAGAAAAAGTAGATATTTTAATTATCAACCACGGAGTCAATGTCTACGCCAGCCGCACACCGGAGGCTATCAATTCCTCTTATGAGGTGAATACCTTTTCAGCATTGCGGTTGATAGATATATTTTTGACAACTGTAACAGGCCCACAAGCAAAAGCAACCAAGGAAATTTGGGTAAACACTTCTGAAGCTGAGGTTTCTCCAGCGCTGAGTCCGCTTTATGAACTCAGCAAAAGAGCGCTAGGAGATATTGTTACCCTCAAGCGTTTGGATGGGGATTGTGTAATTCGCAAGTTAATTCTTGGCCCGTTTAAGAGTCAATTAAATCCTTATGGTGTGATGTCTGCACAGCAAGTTGCTCGTGCGATCTTGTTTTTGGCGCGGCGAGACTTCCGAAATATTATTGTGGCAATAAATCCTCTCACCTATCTGCTGTTTCCCTTAAAGGAAACTAGTACGTCACTATACTATCGAGTCTTCAGCCGGACAGCAAAAAGTGAACAGGACTTACGCAAAGAATAGCCGAAAAGAATGATTTTCAGGTAGTAGTTTGTCAAGTTTAAATTGATAGATAAGCAAGTTTGTGGTAAGGACTTTAGTCATTATTTTCTAAGCACTAAAGTCCTTACTACAAACCCTCAAAAGTGCAAGTAAGAGCCTGAGCCTTGCAATAGTTTTGACAAGCAAGGGCGCAGGCGATCGCTAAATTGAAACAGAATTTGAATAAACTTGAGCAAGCGATCGTTTTTTAATAGCCATCATCCGAACTCCACCATTAGGAGCAAGGGTAAATCCACGTCGTTGCAGTTTAATAGGTTTATTTTCTACTAAGGTAAGTTGATAATTGGATAAAACTGTTGCGAGGACTAATTTAATTTCTAACTGAGCCAGGGCATATCCTAAACAGCGCCTAATTCCACCACCAAAAGGAATAAATTCCCAAGGAGAATACTGGCGTTCTAAAAAACGTTCGGGATTAAATTGTTGAGGATTAGGATATAAGTCTTCCCGGTGATGCAGAAGGTAGATACTTGGCATTAAAGTTGTATCAGGAGGAAACTCATATCCTGCAATATTTATGGATGATTTGGTAATCCGTGGGAAAAGCACTGGCAGAACTGGATACATCCGTAGGGTTTCTTGGCAAACTGCGCTTAAGTAAGGAAGTTGGGCAATTTCCATCGGGTTCGGATTTTCTCCCAAGCTGTCGAGTTCCTGCTGCAATTTTAAGAGAACATCTGAATTTCGGTGAATTTGATAGAAAGCCCACGCTAGAGTTGTTGCTGTAGTTTCATGTCCAGCAAATAAAATTGTGATCAATTCATCTTTTAATTCATCATCGGTCATTGCTTCCCCATTTTCATCCCGTGCTGCCATCATCAAACTCAGAACATCACCTTGGCTCTGATTGTTCTTTTTTCTTTTCTCTGCAATTTCTGCTTGAAGTAGCTCATAAATATGGCTTTGTCTACTTTTCATCTGCCCCCAAGGAGTCCATTTTCCCCAATCTTGTTGTAAGAATGGCAAAAATAGCATACTGGAGCGCAAAGGAGAATCAGTCATATCCAACCAACTAGTAAGTAGAGGTAAAATTAGTTGATAGCGTTCCCCTTCACTTAAACCAAAGACAATTTGTAAAATTACTTCTAGACTAACTTTCTGCATGGCAGAACGAGCCACAAAAGGTTGACCGATTTGCCATTGACTGGCAATTTGCTCGGTAATTAAGCAGATTTGTTGAGCATAAGTCTGTAGCCTTTCTCCATGAAAGGGGGGCATTAATAATTTTCGTTCTCGTCGATGGCGGGAACCATCCATTAACATGAGGGAATTTCGCCCAATCAAAGGTTCTGCAATTTTATTACCACGACCAATATCAAATTTAGAATCTTGACTGAAAATTTCTTGAATGGCTTGGGGATGGCTAAGAATTACATAAGAACCGAGTCCACTCAGTCGCATGGAAAAAATATCTTTATACTCTTGATTACACTTTTTCTGAAATCCAATCGGATCGGCAATCCATCCGATCAGTTGCCACCACGAAGGGCTAGTAATGCAATTCGGTAATTGACTCAGCATAATATTTACCTGTGATTCGACTTCATAATCTCAAACAAATACACCTATTATCCCTGAGCGTTGAAGGTTGTCGGGTATAGTGCTGTTATTTACTCAACCATATTTAGAGACTGGCTCATGACCGCATTTATTAAGCTGTCTAGCAAGCGATCGCGCGACAAAAATGTAAGTTCTTTTCCATACAACATTTCTTGTGAAATTACGTAGGATACCAGCGAACCAAAAAAAATATGAGCCATTGCTTCTGGATCGTTGATTCCTAATTCTGGATGAGATGCAAAATACTGACTTAGCATTTGCCGACCGCGTAGCACAACGGTTTGAGTATAAAGTTTGGCTAGTTCTGGAAAGTTTTGTGACTCGGTGATAATCAAACGCAACAATGCTAAATAATCAGGATTATCAGCGACTTCGGTTAAATAAATTTCAGCAATTTGACGCAAAAAAATCGCTGGTTCATCATGTAATTTTTCTTTGCAAAAAATACTTTGAAAACAAGCGAGGGTCAACCGTTCTATCAACGCTTTAAATAGCCCTTCTTTATCTTGAAAGTGACTGTATATTGTTTGCTTAGATACTCCAGCCGCCGCACTAACACGATCCATACTTGTTCTAGCGTAACCCTCCTTCAAAAATACCTGTATAGCTCCTTGCAAGATTTGCTCCTGCTTGGGAGCGATCGCAGGTAAAGGATTTTCTAGTTGGAAAGTAGGGTTTATAGGCATGAAGAGTAAATTTTTTGACGTAATATCTTGTATTATCATACTAGACAGTCTAGTATATGACACTGAATTCAAAATTTTCAATTTACAAAATATTTTTCACAATCCAGGGTGATACCATGACTCAGACTATCCCAACATCCCCGGAAAATCTCAAAGATGCAGTATCGAAGCAGCAAAGCCGCAAGAAACCGATCCTTTTAACGATCGGGGTGCTGTTGGTGGCGGGTGGTATTGGCTACGCGGTGTGGCGTTCTCAACCGCAAGTATCGGCAAATATACTGCAAGTTAGTGGACGGATTGAGGGTTATGAAACCGAGATTGGGATCAAGCGTTCTGGAAGAATTGAGACAATTGCCGTGCGGGAAGGGGCAGCGGTTAAAAAGGGGCAAGAGTTAATTAAATTAGATGACACAGACGATCGATTGCTGCAACAACAACTACTTGGTAGTCAAGCGAGAGTGACATCTGCTAGGTATGATGAACAGCAAGCAGTTTCAGATGTAGAGCGAGTCACCAGAGAAATTCAAGAAATTAACAGCCAAATTAACGAAGCCAAACTGAATTTACGGCAGTCTCAAGGAGATACCCAAGGAAGAATTGAGCAGGCGCAAGCAAATGTCGCAGCAGCTAGAGCCACATTGGTGCAAGCACAAGCGCAAGTTAAACAGGCAGCAGCAGAAGTTAATTTAGCAAAAATCAACCGCGATCGCTATGCCCAATTGGTAAAAGAAGGGGCAGTCAATCAACAACAATTCGATCAAGCCCAAACTACTTTAGATACTGCGATCGCAACCCTAGAAGCACGACAGGCAGCAGTGAATGCCGAACGCCAGCAATTAAAGGCTACATCAGGAGCGTTAACTCAAGTTAATACTACAGGTTTCAATCCTGACATTCGCAACGCCCAGTTAACAGCTTTAGTCAGAAAGCAGCAGCAAAGTTATGCTCAACTTAAATCTGCACAGGCAAAAGTCAACTCTGCCCGTGCCAAAGTGAAAGATGCCCAAGCATCAAATCAGCAAATCCTCACCCAGATTGCAGACTCCAAAAAAGATTTAAATGTAGTTAGTCCCTTAGATGGAGTAGTGACAGCCCGTAATGTCGAACCAGGTGCAATAGTTAGCAGTCAGACTAATATTTTGACAATTGTTGACCCCAAAACAGTCTATTTTAGAGGTTTTATTCCCGAAGGCGATATTGGTAGAGTGCGTCTAGGGCAAACAACAAAAATCTTCATTGATTCTGCACCGGGGAAACCATTAGAAGGTAAAGTAATTGCGATCGATCCGCAAGCTTCATTTACACCAGAGAATATTTACTTTCAAAAAGATCGAGTCAGGCAAGTAGTAGGAATTCGGATCAAAGTTCAAAACCCTGATAGCTGCTTTAATCCCGAAAAACCTTATAGGGAATCAGATTTACCCTGCGCCAAAATGGGTATGCCAGCAGATGCTGAAATTAGTTTGAAGGCAGGGGAGCAGAGGAGCAGGGGAGCAGCACTTCTCTACGAGACGCTACGCGAACGGCTACGCTCAGTGACCGGGGAGCAGGGGAGCAGGCGGACAGGGGAGCGCAGTGGTAGCGAGTCCGCGTACTCTTACAGAGAAGCAAGCTACGCGCAGCGTCTCGCAGAGAGCGTCGGCAGGAGGTAGAAGGGAATGAAACAGCAAATTACTACTTTCTCTCGAAACTTACCCTCATCATCTAATCTGCCAACCACAGCAATTGAAGTTCGCGGTTTGCACAAGCACTATGGAAACTTAGCTGCTGTGCGGGGAATTGATTTGAGTGTCCACAAAGGTGAAATGTTTGGATTAATTGGCCCTGATGGTGCGGGGAAAACTAGTACATTTCACATTTTGGGCGGTGTGATGGAAGCAACGGCGGGGGAGGTGCAAATATTTAATCAGCCTGCACGAGATGCCCGATTAATTACAGGTTATCTCACTCAACAGTTTTCGCTGTATTTGGATTTGAGTATTGATGAAAACTTGCGTTATGCAGCAGGGTTGCGGCAAGTAGCAGATGATTTGTTACAGAAACGCCGCGATAAATATTTAAAATTAATGAATTTAGAGCGATTTGGCGATCGCTTAGTGGGACAACTTTCTGGTGGGATGAAACAAAAGCTGGCGCTGTGTTGTGCTTTGGTTTCTCAACCAGAAGTATTGTTACTAGATGAACCTACTACAGGTGTCGATCCAGTTTCTCGGCGAGAGTTTTGGGATGTGCTAGGGGAATTATCAGCCGAGGGGATGACAATTGTAGTTGCGACACCATACTTAGACGAAGCTGAACGCTGTCACCGCGTGGCTTTGATGTACAGTGGCCAAATTCATGAAATTGGCACGCCCGCAGACTTACGGGCTAACTTAGGCTTGCATCGCTTAGAAGTGCGAACAGCCAATCTGGAAGCTACAGAAGAAATACTCTCCCAGGCTACTCAGAAAAATATAGTAGATGTGCAAACTTTTGGCGATCGCTTGGATGTCCTCGTTGAAGATATAAATTCTGGCGAAACCCAAGTCCGCGAACTACTGCAACAACATCACTTACCTTCTCCCAGTATCGAGTATGGCGAACCCACATTAGAAAACGTCTTTGTCACGCGCTTGCGACAACAAGGTTCCGCGCCGCAGTTTTTCTCGTTTCCTCGTTATCGGAAGAGGGGAGCAGGGGGGCAGGGGAGCAGGGGGGCAGAGGGGCAGAGGGGCAGGGGAGCAGAGGGAGTATTTAATACTCAGGACTCAGCGCTAGCGATATATGCTCGCAATCTCAGCCGTATTTTTGGCAAGTTCCAAGCCGTTAAAGATGTCAACGTCGAAGTGCGCTACGGCGAAATCTTTGGGTTGTTAGGTGCTAATGGTGCTGGCAAAACCACCACAATTAAAATGCTGTGTGGATTACTAGAAGCAAGTGGCGGTGAAATTTCTTTGGGTGGTGAGACAGGAAATCTGCGTAGTGCAGACTTACGGCGACGCATTGGTTACATGAGTCAAAAATTCACCCTTTACGACGATTTAACTATTTTGCAAAATCTCGAATTTTATAGCGGAGTTTACGGCGTACCTCGCAAACTCCGACGCGAAAAAATTGATTGGGTAATTGCTACCTGTGGCTTGGAGGGGCAAGCAAATATGATTACAGGGCAACTACCAGGTGGTTGGAAACAGCGAGTTGCTTTCGGTGCTTGTGTGATGCACGAACCAGATATTTTATTTTTAGACGAACCAACATCGGGAGTAGATCCGTTAGCGCGTCGCCAGTTTTGGAAGCTGATTAATGATTTTGCCCGCAACGGTACAGCCATTTTAGTGACAACGCACTATTTAGAAGAAGCTGAACAATGTAACCGCATGAGTTTTATGGTTGCAGGAGAAACCGTCGCCGAAGGTTCACCCAGTTCTGTCAAAGCATCGCAACCGGGACAACTAATAGAAATTATTGTTAATCAAAACCAAGTAGCTTCTAAAATACTAAAACAACACTTTGAGTCTTGGCGAGTCTCGATTTTCGCTGATAGTTTACATGTTGTTCTC
Organism: Nostoc sp.; assembly: GCF_036917355.1. Taxonomy (GTDB): domain Bacteria; phylum Cyanobacteriota; class Cyanobacteriia; order Cyanobacteriales; family Nostocaceae; genus Nostoc. The sequence goes on along the minus strand of NZ_JBALDP010000053.1, from coordinate 17,986 downwards.
GATCGTCCCGAACAGGAAATAAATCAACTAACTCAACTTTTAAAAGCTAATCAAATTACCATCAATTCTTTACGTCCGATTCCTTTTTCTTTAGAAGATGCCTTTATTGGTATAGTACAGCGATCGCAAAATTAATATAAAAATAAATAATTTTGCAAATCCGCCAGGATTCTCCTTAATAAATATGAAACGAATTTTCGCTCAATGTGTAAAAGAAATAGCTCAATTTCGCCGCGATCGCCTGACCTTGGCACTAGCATTTTTATTGCCATTCATTACTTTAGTAATTTTTGGCTTTGCCATTAGATTGGAGAGTAAAAATATTCCCTTAATTGTGCAAGATTTCAACCGTACAAACCTAAGTACTAGCTATATTGAAAGACTCTATGCCACCAATCAATTTATACCAAAACAATGGTCTGGTGGCAATCCCACTCGCGATGCTATAGATAAGGGAATTGCCAAAGTCGCAGTAATTATTCCGCCGGAATTTAGCCGTGATATTCAAGCAGGTAGAAGTACAAATGTGCAAGTATTAATCGATGCCACTGATGTTAACAATGCCCGTGTAATTAGAAATAGTATTCAAAGAGTGACAAACTTTTTTATGCAAGAGCATGGACTGCTACCTACTACTAATAGTATTACAGCACGAATGCGTCTATGGTTTAATCCTGGGAGATTAGAATCGCTGTATATTGTGCCAGGAACCTACGGAGTTGTACTGTGGATTTTTCCTTCATTGCTCTCTGCGATCGCAATGGTACGGGAAAAAGAAAAAGGGACAATTTTACAAGTTTACGCTTCTAGTATTAGTGCCACTGAATTATTACTTGGTAAAGGATTAGCATACCTGTTAATTGCCATTGCCGAGGCATTATTAGTTATGGTATTAGGCTCAATTATTTTCCAAGTTGGCATAGTTGGCAACCCCATAACATTAGTAATTGGTACTTTACTATTTCTGACAGATAGCGTTTTTTTTGGATTACTTTTAGGAGTCCGCAGTAGTAACCAAAATGCTGCTGTCCAAGGCGTTTCTCTTGTAGGTTTTATCACATCATTATTACTCTCAGGTTTTATTTATCCCCTCAACAATATTCCTTTTCCCTTATCACTACTACCTAACATAATTCCGGCACGTTATTACATCGATATCACTCGTGATGCCTTCGTGCGTGGTACAGGATTTGGCGGAGTTTGGTTTGATTTACTCATGCTTGCAGCTTTGGGATTAGTGTTTTTCAACGTATCACGCCGAGTTTTAAGCCGAATGCAATTATCAAATTAATCTCTCTGTCTTCTCTACGGTTCAATAAAAAGGAATTTTATGAAACTTATTCAGCGATTATTTGATAGTCCATTTTGGGCATTAGTGCGGAAAGAAATTAATCAAATTCTCCGCAATAAGCAATTAATTGTTCTTTTAGTTATCCCCCCAACAGTCCAATTATTGTTGTATGGTTTTATCCTCAATCCCGACGTTCATAACTTACGATTAGGTGTCATTGACTATGCCAACGTCAGCGCTAGTCGGGAGTTAGTTTCAGCCATGACATCAAATAGAATTTTCACCTTAGAATCTGTACCAAGTAGTGAAAAAGCATTGAGTCGTCAGGTAGAAGAAGGAAAATTAGATGTCGGGGTAGTAATTCCTCCCGATTTTCCGCGTCAACTGGCACAAAAATCAGCAGAAATTCAAGTATTTATTGATGCTGTAAATGCTAATACAGCCGGGATTGCCGGAAATTATATGAATCAAATTATCCAGCAATATAATCTACAATTAACTCAAGGTAAAGTAAATCCCCCAGTTGCACCTGAAGTTGTATTTCTTTATAATCCCGGACTGACAAGTAGTTGGTTTTTTGTCCCAGGAGTTATGGGTTTAGTTTTAACATTAATTGGCACATTAGTATCAGCAATTACAGTTGTCCGAGAAAAAGATACCGGAACTTTAGAACAATTATTAATGACTCCGGCTGCTAACTGGCAAATATTACTATCAAAAATTGTCCCTTTAGCATTTTTATTAATGGGCGATGTTTTATTAGCTATTACTTTAGCAACAGTCATATTTCATGTACCATTTCGAGGTAGTTTTCTGCTGTTTTTGGCTCTATCAAGTATGTATGTATTTGTCGGGATTAGCTTGGGTATTATGTTGGCAACTGTGAGTAGTTCGCAACAACAGGTAGTTTTGACATCTTTTTTTATTAATTTACCAATGGTACAAACTTCTGGAGCGATCGCACCTATTGAAGCCATGCCACCTTTGTTTCAAGCCCTATCCCTACTCAATCCCTTGCGCCATTACATTGCGATCGTTCGAGGTATTTTGCTCAAAGGTGTTGGCTTAGATGTACTGTGGATGAATGTTTTGGCTTTAGTCGCTTTTGCTGTTGTGTTATTAACTATTAGTGTTAGTAAGTTTCGCAGTCAATTAAGCTAAAAGACAGGCTAACTTGAAAAGAGATTATATCATGTCCAGCTAATACTTATGATTCCCAAATCTATGCAGAAAGCCCAAAAACCGCTACCCTCTGAACCTCTGTGGTCTTAATGATAAGTCTTTAACCGGACATGATATCACAGGTCATTTTTAGGAATTTCCTCACGAAATTCTATGACCAATTGCATAGTTTCCACTACCAAATCGCGTAAATCTCGATTGAGCGCTACAGAGCCTTGAGGCCCAAACCAACGGTCAAAAATAGTGACATATCGCTGATTTCCATTGACGAATCCTTGCATGAACTTTACCAGAGAATAGTTAACTGTATCCAAGAATTTGGAGTTATTTTCTGGCACCATGCAAGCGATACCTTCTCGTGAATAGGGGCGATCGGGTACGATCGCAAAAGCATCTGGATTTTTTTGCTGTTGCAGCCATCCCTCTAAAAGAATGCTATCGGATGAGAAAGCATCAATAGTATCTTTTTCCAAAGCTGTATATCCCTCTGCTCTAGTTTTAAAATATACTAGTTTAGCTTTGGGTTGTACATGAGCGATCGCCTGCTCATTTGTGGTTCCTGCCAACACACCAATTCGCTTACCAATAAGTGATTCAGGAGAACCTAGATTACTTCCTTTCTTAACTAATAATTGGGTTCCAGTCGCACCGTAGCTGACAGAAAAATCTACTTTTTTATCTCGCTTCCATGTAAAACTACTTGCATCACATACAATATCAACTTGTTGATTAACTATTTTAGGAATCCGCTCAGATGGGCTAAGTCCAACTAATTGCAGTTTAATTTTTTTTCCTGTTTCTTTTTCTAATTGCTCTTTAATCAAATTCAGCATGTCTACAGAATAGCCATTTAACTTTCCTTGACTATCCACATAGGCAAAAGGTAGCGCATCTCTACTAGTACCAGCTGTTAATACTCCTGTTCTAACGACTTTTTTCATCACAGTCTCAGCAGCTACCACATTAGACATAAGCGTTGCAAACATGAGACTTAAAATAGGAATAGCAATTTTTTCATACATAAGCTTTAAGAGTAAGTAATTTTTTCAAAAATCAAATCTGATTTACAGCGTGTTTCTGGTACAAGCGATCGCACTAGTACAGCATGGCGTAAATAAACATACCATTTCAAACGGCGCAAGAGCTTGGAATATAATTCTTTTAACTTTTGACCCTTCGATTCCTTTCGACTGCGCTACCTCGGCTTCTCTACGAGACGCTACGCGAACGCTCGGCACAAGTCAAGGCAAGTCGCTCAGGGTCAAGGCTGAGCGAAGCCGTTGGCGCAGCCTCTCGCAGAGAAGCCTTGACTTCCACCTTGCGGTACTAGGCTCAGGCTGGACAGTTTTACCGTCTCCAAGACGCTACGCGATGGTGCAAAGCACTCACCAAAGACGATATCTACGCAAAACTACATAATTCGGTAAAATTGGGTAAAGCAATTTTTGCGCTTGTTAAACAAAGAAAGGCATCAGCAAACCCATGCAACTGAAACTCAGTGCATCTCGACTTCCCTTCGCCCCCCTCTTGTTAATCGCCCCCTTTTTCCTATGGGGGACGGCAATGGTAGCCATGAAAGGAGTCATACCCCATACCACACCGCTATTCATGGCGGGTGTGCGTCTGATACCAGCAGGGATGTTAATTCTGATTGCAGCAGCATTTATGGGTAAACCCCAGCCGAAGGGTTGGACTGCATGGCTGTGGATTGCCTTATTTGCCCTAGTAGATGGAACGCTGTTTCAAGGCTTTTTGGCAGAGGGATTAGTCAGAACTAGTGCCGGGTTAGGGTCTGTGATGATTGACTCGCAACCCTTGGCTGTTGCCTTGCTGTCATTGTGGCTATTCCAAGAACACATTGGCTTTTGGGGATGGCTAGGGCTAGGCTTGGGAGTCACAGGTATTAGTTTAATTGGCTTACCTGATGAGTGGATTTTACATTTTTTTGACTCAGGCGCAAATATGACAATCGGCAACTGGCAAGATTTGTTTGCTAGTGGCGAGTGGTTAATGCTGTTAGCAGCACTATCAATGGCAGTGGGAACAGTGTTAATTCGGTTTGTATGCCGACATGCTGACCCTGTAAGCGCTACAGGATGGCACATGATTTTGGGCGGATTGCCACTATGGGGAATTTCATCAGTTGTTGAATCCCAGCAGTGGGAGAATCTGGGAGGATCTGATTTCATGGCCTTGGGTTATGCTACCGTATTTGGCAGTGCGATCGCTTATGGGTTATTCTTCTACTTTGCTTCTAGTGGCAGTCTCACGAGTCTTAGTTCTCTCACCTTCCTGACACCCGTCTTTGCACTACTATTCGGCAATCTCTTCCTCTCAGAAGTCCTAAGTCCGTTGCAGTGGGTAGGAGTATTTCTCACTTTAATCAGTATCTATCTCATTAACCAACGTGATACTTTAGGGGGACAAAATGACACAGTTACTGTCGGCGAGATAGCTAATATACAGCAACCAGTTTTAGAAGCATCTGCTAAAAAATTGAACCCCATCAGCCTAGCAGTTAGAGAATCTGAACCAGAAACATCACCTTAACTTGCTAAAATAATTCTTAATTCGTAATTAAGTAGGGAGATGAAAGATAAATCAATTAAAAATTCAAAATTTAAAATTAAAGAACTTCTGCCTGGTTGTTGAGCGTAGTCGAAACACTGCCTCCTTTTTCCCAATTCCCAATTAAAAATGACAGTTAACATTTGGTCGTTTAGAAGCTATTGTGGTATCGAAGATTTCAAAAGCACGTTCAGGCTGGAACTTGCAATATGAGGCTATGCCGTTCCTCAATTCTGATATTTACCTGTTTTTCTTGCGTGGGTTTTTACCAAAATCGCTCAAATGCAGCCACACCTAACCTAGCACCTGAAATTCTAGAACTTGCACAAGCTAGTTCGACAGCTACTGCTAGTCCGGCTGTTTTGAAATATGGTAGTCGAAAATCAGATGTGCAGAGACTACAAACCCAATTAAAGCAGTTGGGATACTACAGAGGCGTAGTAGATGGACAGTATAACGCCAGTACGGAAATCGCTGTAGCTAGATTCCAGAAAGTAAAGGGTTTAAAATTAGATGGGATTGCTGGCCCGGCGACTCAGGAGAAACTGCAAGCAGCAATGGAGGCTAAAAAGCAGTTTTTCACCTCTCCAATAATTACTTCTCCAAAAGTTACCTCCCCAATAGTTACCTCTATTGCTCCGACTTCTGCAAATCCCCAAGCATCCGAGAGAGGTTTTGTCTGGTGGTTACTATTTACCATTGGAGTTCTAGGATGTACTGGCGCACTTTTTTATCTGCTGAGGTCGTTTCAGAAGGTAAAGCAAGTGCAAAACTCCGAAATATCAGAGCCTAAAAGTTTGAGTGAAGCTAACAAAGAACCGATTACACCACCTTTACTGGAGACTGTCACTAGTCTACAAATACCCCCACCACCACCATTTTCCACACAATTACTGCTACCAGAAAAAACTTCCCGTCTTGCTAAACTCAATATCGTGGAGGAATTAATTCAAGATTTACGCAGTTCTGACCCAACGAAGCGGCGCAAGGCTATTTGGGATTTAGGTCAGCAGGGAGATTCGCGGGCAATTCAGCATCTGGTTGACCTGATAATTGATGCTGATTCTCAAGAAAGGAGCTTAATCTTGGCAGCTTTGTCAGAAATTGGCATTCGCACACTCAAACCGATGAACCGTGCTTTAGCAATTTCAATTCAAGATGAAAGTCCACAAGTTCGGCAAAATGCGATCCGTGACCTGACACGCGTTTATGACATGATGGGTCAAATGAGTCAGATGTTGCACCATGCGCTAGAAGACCCAGATGCCGATGTGCAAGCAACAGCACGATATGCTTTAACTCAGATGAATCGAATACGAATACGTGACTTGCCGGAGCAACAGAGTCTACAGGAAGATTCCGATCGTGATTCACAACAATAGAGATTGGTTGTATACCCAATACTTTTCGCTTTGTGCATTTTTAATTAGGAATCAGGTTTTGGGAAAAGAGTACTGGGTTTGGGTTAAAGGTTTTTTTTTCCCCAAAACCCGATAAGTATTGGCAGTGTACCAAGCTGAATCTGCTATCAGCTTAAAAGTATTTCAACTGGATTTGGATATTGGTATCTGGCCCTGCCACTAAAAATGCTGCTTCGCTAAATTTGGGCGCTCTTGTGCGAATTTCTGGGTTGCTGGAAAATCCAAAACCTTCGCTTGGTATACCAAAAATATTGCTATTGAGAGTGCGGTCATTATTTTGATCGTGGAAGACAGCAACGGCGTAACTACCTGCTTTCAAGTTATCAAAGGTAAGTGGTAAGGGATTTTCAGTAATCTTGGTACACTGCTTTTGTAAGACGCGATCGCGATCGCTAGGAAATCCTTCACTGCTAGCAAATATACTGGCACAGACTTGTCCTTTTTTATTCTTCAAGCCATCAATTTCCACGGTGAGTTTGCCATTAAAATTTGCTTTGGCACTAAATGACCATGCTAAATTTCCCATCACTGCCAATAGCAGCATACTAACTCTTAAGCCTTTAAGCATAAAATTTTTACAAGGTAAAATGCGATCGCTAAATTTTTGAAGGAGGCAGGAGGCCTCCTAGCTTTCTTGATAAAGCACTAATCAGACAAAAAGTAGGAGGTTTTATACCCCCTACTTTTCCCCGCTTGGATAGAGAATTTTGCGGAATCAGTTCAATCGACTAATGGTATCTTAATAGCTCATATTAAGAATATGCCAGAAGATGAACCAAAGAAATATTTCCCCTAAAGTCTCCCAATTGAGCTTTGTTCATCAGAAAATACCGTTGCATCACCTTCTTTAAGAAATCCACTGTAGGCTTCCATGCCGTGTTCGCCGATATCCAAACCTTCTAATTCCTCTTCTTTGGATACTCTAATACCTAAAGTCGCTTTTAGTGCCAACCAAAAAATACTGCTGAGTAAAACAGTGAAGCCAGCTACTGAGACAACGCCCAGCAACTGAACACCAAACTGTCCAAAGCCACCACCTGAAAATAAACCTTTTTCTGGGCCAAGTGTATACCAGGTAAAAACACCAGGCCCAACAGACCATAAACCAACTGCTAGAGTTCCCCAAATACCACAAACTAAGTGAACTGAGGTAGCTCCCACTGGGTCATCAATGCCAAGTTTATCAAAGAATGTTACAGAGAAAACTACCAGTACTCCAGCAATGAAACCAATTACTAAAGAACTAGCGACACCTACGTAAGCACAAGATGCTGTAATCCCAACTAAGCCAGCTAAAATACCATTGATAATCATTGACAAGTCTGGTTTACCTAAGTACAACCAAGCTGTGATGGTGGCAGCAATTCCACCGGCAGCAGCAGCCATGTTAGTGGTTAGAGCAATATGACTGATCGCACCAGGATCGGCAGCCATTACAGAACCGGGATTGAAACCAAACCAGCCCAACCACAGAATCAAACAGCCCAACGTAGCAATACTCATGTTGTGACCCGGCATTGCTACAACTTGCTTGTCTTGATATTTACCAAGACGGGGCCCAAGAAATGCTGCCCCCATCAAAGCTGCCCAGCCACCTACAGAGTGAACCACCGTAGAACCGGCAAAATCCCAAAAACCTCTATCTGCTAGCCAACCACCACCCCAAATCCAATGTCCGGTAATGGGATAGGCAATACCTACAAGTAAGAGGCTGAAAATTAGGAAGTCAACAAATTTAATCCGTTCGGCTACTGCACCAGAAACGATTGTTGCTGCTGTCCCAGCAAACACTAGCTGGAATAAAAACTTGGCTGCTAAAGGTACACCAGCCCAATTAATGGCACTGAAAACACCTTTATAAGCGTCTGCTGTAGCGGGACTGTTGTCTACTCCTTTTAAGAAAAACCCATTCAATCCAATGAAGTCATTGCCATCACCGAACATTAAGGCAAAACCGATTGACCAAAAGGCAACAGTAGACAGAGCAAATACAATCAAGTTTTTGGAAAGAACATTGACAGCGTTTTTCTGACGACAGAAACCAGTTTCTAACATACAAAAACCGGCGTTCATGAAGAACACTAAAAAAGCAGCGATCGCTACCCATAAGGTGTCAATAGCAATTTTGAGTTCTGCTGTCGTTGGCGCTGCGGCTGGAGTTTGGGCAACTGCGGCATAACCCCAAGCCAACACAATTAGACAAGCGATAGGTAAACAAGCTTGCCAACTGGGAGAAAGTCGCTTAATCAGATTAAATAGCTTGACTTTAGAGTGAGATTGTGAATTGATAACGTAATTTCTTCCAGACAAATGCCTATTTTTTGTTTTCGATTTTTGTTTGTACATGAATTTGAGCATCATCCTCCAAACCATCCTTAAAAAAGGGAAAAAACAGGTTAAGCAGAAAAAACTACCGACCGAAGTTAGATCCAGTGTTTTTTGATATTTTTCCTTTAGACCACTTGTTTAAAAACCAGAAGCTCAAATAACCTTAGTAGGAGTTTAAGAAACTATTGGCACATCTGTAAATATTTTTTATAGTTCTTCGTAAGAAATTTATGATGTATTCTCTGAAATAGTCAAGTCTTCTTCATTTAATCTTTAATCTTGGAAAAAAGTTGGCTGAGAAATTGCCCAAAATTGTCTTGAATGATGCCAATAAAAAAGCAGGTAGAAAGTAGCAAGGAATCTGTAGAATATACTTTATGACTAACGTAAAATGGCTTTTTTAAGCTAAAAATCTGATTGTTGGCTCTATTCACTATCGAGAAGACCGACTTCTGGAGTATTATTACGATTTTTGTATTCTTCTTCAACAAGTTGCTCGATCGCATAAACATCAGGCCATACTGATGCGCCATGTTCGTAGGCATCAATGCCAATGCGATCGGTTTCGGGATTGACACGTAAGTGTCCCAGCGCTTTGAGACCACCAAACATCAAAAAGCTAAAGCCGACGCTGAAAACTGCGATCGCTACTACGCTTAAAATTTGTATAACTAATAAATCAAAGTCACCACCCAAAAATAACCCTGCCTTTTTGTTGAGGGTCAGTTCCGCTTGACCTAAGAAGCCAACTGAGAGAGTACCCATCATGCCATTGATACCGTGTACGACAAATGTCCCCACAAGGTCATCAATGTGGAGTGATTCAATTAAATCCATTCCCAGAGTAACCAAAATTCCACTCGTTAACCCAATCAAAACTGAAGCCCAAGGTGCAACGTAGGCACAAGGCGCTGTGATTGCCACTAATCCTGCGAGCGAACCATTGAGAGAATAAACTAAATTCCACTTACCTGTGCGGGTATATTAAAAAATTATCGCTGATTTAGCTACATATTTTCCGATATTATAAAATTGGATAATTCTGAATGTTATTAATTTTTTATACAAAGATTTAATTCTTTGCGACTTTAAAGGTATATCATTCCATCACTACACTCAAAATTTTGTATTAAAAACAACGCAGATTTCCCACACTTATCCTGAGATAGCAGCTTGGTCGAGCTATTTATACAAGATAGAGCGTTTTGCAACTACATGACTCACATCGAATTGTTACAACAAGGCTAACAAACCTAATTTCCTTAAAAAAAACCGGGTTTAGAGTACCTTTAATATGGGAGACTTGGCAATATTCCCTATAAATCAGATTTAAGATGAGTAACACAATTTCGGATATTGCAGTCAAGACCATCAACGGTGAAGATAAGCAATTAAACGACTACATCGGTCAGGTACTCTTAATTGTAAATGTGGCTTCCTTCTGTGGTTATACTTCTCAATACGAGGGGTTAGAAAAGTTGAACCAAAAGTATGAAGAAGCAGGTTTACGTATTTTGGGGTTCCCTTGTAACGATTTTGGAGCGCAGGAACCGGGAAGCAATGAGGAAATTGTGCAATTCTGCACGAGTAAATATGGTGTTACCTTTGAACTATTCGATAAAGTTCATGCCAAAGGCTCACAGCAGCATCCACTTTATGAGCGACTGACTAAAGCCGTTGAGCCAACGGGAACTGTTGCTTGGAACTTTGAAAAATTTTTAGTTAATAAGCAAGGTGAAGTGGTGGCTCGATTTAATAGTAGTGTCCAGCCAAATTCACCAGAGATAATTGCCACAATTGAGAAGGAATTAGCAAAATAGTCATTAGATAAAAGTTCTGTACTATTAATGATTGACTGTTAGCTCTGGACTGTTAAAATTATTTACTTCCAGAGAATTAATTGAGAAAATCGTCTCAATGAGTAGTTTAATTTATTTGTGTCTAATTTGTCATGAACGTTGCAATCATTGGTTGTGGTTATGTTGGTTATAAAGTTGCTCAATATTGGCAGCAAGATATGAATTTTGTTGTCAGTGTAACCACAACTTCGTCTGAGCGTATCCCTACCTTACAATCAGTATCTCAAAGAGTTGTAGTTACCTGTGGTAATGACATAGATAGTCTAAAATCAGTTTTACATAATCAAGATGTTGTACTTTTGAGTGTTGGGGCAAAAAATAGCGAAGTTTATGAAGAAACTTACCTACAAACTGCCCAAACTTTAGTTTCATGCCTACAACAGATTAAGAATGTAAAACAATTAATATACACAGGTAGTTATGCAGTATATGGTGACAGGAATGGTGTATGGGTAGATGAAGAAACACCGCTTGCACCTCCTAATTTAAATGCCCAAATTCTCCGAAAAACAGAAGAGGTATTGCTATCAGCATCTAGCGAAAATCTCCGTGTTTGTATCTTCCGCTTAGGAGGGATTTATGGAACTGGTAGAGAACTGTTGAAAATATTTGGTAGATATTCTGGTACAACCCGTCCGGGCAATGGTGAGGATACCACAAATTGGGTTCATCTAGATGATATTGTTGGTGCGATAGAATTTGCCCGTCAACGTCGTTTGCAAGGGATTTACAATCTGGTAGATGATGCACATCTCACCAGCCGAGAATTGCTAGATAGCTTATTTGAAAAACATAATTTACCCAAAGTCAAATGGGATACATCTATCAAGAGTACTCGCCCATATAATGCTTGGGTATCGAATGAAAAGCTCAAAGAAGCTGGATACGAGTTGATTCATCCACAGATGATTTTTTAGCAAGTATTAAAAACTAGGAATTATGCAAACATCTGCTGTAGCTAACACAACTAATTTGACAGCATCTCCTAGCAAGTTTTACAGTTGGCAAAATTATCGTTGCGCCTACGAAGTTCATCAACCAATTAATACAACATCTGAGGGCATTCCCTTACTGTTAATTCATCCGATTGGCGTAGGATTGTCGCGGCGATTTTGGCAACGATTTTGTCGCGAGTGGTATAGTACAGGTCAGCGTAATTCAATTTACAACCCTGATTTACTAGGATGTGGTGAAAGTGATATGCCCCGTATAGCTTACACTCCTAGTGATTGGGCAGAACAATTGCAGTCTTTTTTACAAAAAGTAGTCCAAAAACCGGTTATTCTAGTAGTGCAAGGCGCTTTATTGCCAGTTGCTATCCAACTAGTCCAAAAGGAATCAAATTTAATTGCCGGACTGGTACTTTCTGGGCCACCAACGTGGGCTTTGATGACAAATAAACCACCAGAATGGCAGGAAAAATTCCTTTGGAACGTGTTAGATTCGCCTTTTGGCAGTGCTTTTTATCGCTATGCACGCACCCCAAAATTTTTACGTTCTTTTTCGATTCGTCAACTCTTTGCTTCTGAAAATGCTGTGGATACAGAGTGGTTAAATACATTGCTTGCAGGTGCAGAAAATCCTGCTAGTCGCCATGCAGTGTTTTCTTTTTTAGCAGGGTTTTGGCGAGATGATTATACTAGTTTTATTGCCTCGATTCAGCAACCAACATTAGCAGTTATGGGGGAAACTGCATCGAGTATTAGCCAAGACAATAAAAAAGAAACACCAGATGAACGCTTGGCTCACTATCTTGTTTGTTTGCCTGAAAGTCGAGGTATAAAAATAAACGGACGTAATGTTTTACCCTATGAATCAACCACTGAATTTGTAGTAGCGATCGCTCCATTCATTAATGAAGTTTCTTAGCCGATTGATAGTTACATTGTACCAGTTCTCCCATGATAGGTTATGACTGGAATTGATTACTAAAGGCAAGCAAAATTATGTTACCCAATCATCGAGGACAAAGAGTACCCAATGTCACTTTTCATACTCGCAAGGATAACCAGTGGGTAGATGTGACAACTGATGAGCTATTTGCTAATAAGACAGTAGTTGTGTTCTCTTTACCGGGTGCTTATACTCCGACTTGTTCATCCACTCATCTCCCTGGATACAACGAATTAGCTCCAGTTTTCAAAGAGAATAGTGTCGATGAGATTATCTGTATTTCTGTTAATGATGCCTTTGTGATGAACGAATGGGCAAAGGATCAAGAAGTAGAAAATATCACACTAATTCCTGATGGAAATGGTGAATTTACTGAAGGCATGGGTTTATTGGTAGATAAATCAGACTTGGGGTTTGGGAAGCGATCGTGGCGCTATTCTATGCTGGTGAGAGATGGTGTAATTAACCAGATGTTTATTGAACCGGAAGAGCCTGGAGATCCCTTTAAGGTGTCGGATGCTGAGACAATGCTCAGATACATCAACCCCCAAGCAGTTAAACCGGAAGTAGTTTCCCTGTTTGCGAAAGTGGGTTGTCCTTTCTGTGCCCGTGCTAAGGCAATGCTCAAGGAACATGGCATCAACTACGAAGAAATTACCTTGGGTAAGGATATCACCACACGATCGCTAAAAGCAGTTGCAGGTGCGACAACAGTTCCCCAAGTATTTATCGATGGTAAATTAATTGGTGGTTCTGAGGCATTAGAAGCCTACTTCGCCGCTAAATAGGGTTGAGTAGGGTTGCAATACTGCGTAGGTTTTGCCTAAAAAACAGAAATGTGTAGGTTGGGGAGCCACTGCGTTGGACGGGTTCCCCGGCTTAAATCAAGTGGCGTTTGAGGAACAAAACCCAAGATTTGGTAGGGTTTATTGGGTTTCGCTATTGCTCAACCCAACCTACGAATATTCTGAAACCGAGCGGTATTAAGTAGAATTGCACAACCATCAATTGTGTTAACTTCAGGTGAAAATCATGATATTTTTGACCGTAGCCTGATTTGTGAGAATTGAAAACCACAGATCCCCGACTTAGTAAAAGTTGTCGGGGATTTTGTTTTTCGTCAGCATTTAACAAATCTTCAGATGGGTAGATGTATTTTTGTCCAGCTATTCACTACCGATCGCATAAAATTGATTCGGATTAAATTTACATTTCTTTAAAAGACAATATGTTTGCCAGAATTCGCCGAATTTTGAGTCAATTTTTTAGTAATTCCAGAACAATCAACAACGAGCCACTGAATAAAGTCAGTTTGATTGTGATTATTATAGTTGATATTTTTATCTTAATTAATGTTTTTACTGGACTCGATGATATTAGCAGATGGCATATCAGTCCAACTGAGACTTATCCATGTTATTCAGAGTGGCAAAATTACCGAGCGAAAACTAATAAAGATAAAGACTATGAAATTGTTAGACTTTCATTGTCATCTTACACAAACAGTCAATTTAGTTTTCGGGGAAACTATCAACAAGCCGAAACAGGACATCTAGGTAAGGTTTCTCAAACGTGTTTGCAATATGCCGATTACAAAGATAAGATTAAGAATTCTGAAAAGCAGCAAATTATCCAAACTATCGAGCAAAAACAAGCAAAAATTAGTAGACTCGAACAAGCCAATAGCACTATTAAATCTCAGTATGACTCAACGCTTTTAGAAAAAATTGCCGGACAGAATCGCGAACAATCCATTAATCAAGTCAGTGCTGAAAAAGCTAAACAGACATTAGAAGAAAATAATCGCCAAATTTCTACTCTTCAACAAGAAACTTCTACTCTTAAAAATGAACTACTTGCCCAACCAGAAAGCATTAGTTTTATAGCCTTTCTTAAAAATGACAATCTATTTCAAGAAGTCGATAAAGGCTATCATCAGGCATCATTTTGGTATCCAAGTATCCAACTTGGTTTTCAGTCCCTATTTCTTTTACCACTGATTCTCATTGCTTTATCAGTTCATAAATTTGCGCAAAGAAGAGGATATGGACTCGTCTCGCTAATTAGCTGGCATTTGCTAGTTATCTTTTTTATCCCATTAATCGTTAAAATATTTGAATTTCTGCAAATAGGTGCAATATTCAAATTTTTATTTGATATAATCAGTGCCATTTTTGGCGGTTTACTTTTCCTGATAAATTATGTTTATATCTTGCTAATTCCAGTTATTGGTTTTGGAATCATCCAATTTTTTCAAAAATTTGTCTTTAACGCTAAAGTCCAAGCAGCTAGCAGAGTTCAAAAATCACGATGTGTCAATTGTGCCAAGAAAATTCGACATCTTGATAATTACTGTCCACACTGCGGTTATTATCAGTACATTGAATGCCATAACTGCCATAATCTTACTTATAAGCATTTGTCGTACTGTAAACATTGTGGAACTTCTCAAGTTTCCAGTAATTTGTAATCAATGAAGTCGTCGATCGCCTTTTAAATTTAGATATGGAAAAAGAGAAACAAATCAATAAAGAGAGTCAGTCGCCGCTTGATTTTCTCAAAAACCTGTTGATTGCTCGTTGGCGATCGCTCTTACTCCTTTTGATCGGAGTCTATTTACCTTTGCAGATTTTTGAAATCCTGACAGTGAAGATATGGGAGAATCAAGCCGGCTTTCCGTGGGATGTGCCGATTCTGTTAGCGGTTCATTCGACAGAAAACCCACAGTTAGATGTTTTAGCTGTCACCCTAGCTACAATTGGGTTGCCTTGGACGGCGATGGTGGTTTTGGGGGCGATCGCACTGATGCTACTACTTCAAAAACGCTGGCGATCGCTAGCATATTTACTTACCGCCTCAGCAGGAAGCGTCATCATCAACCGCACCGCAAAGCAATTAATGCATCGAGTGCGTCCACAATTGTGGCAGTCCATTGCACCTGAGTCTAGTTTTGCATTTCCCAGCGCTCATGCGATGACGAGTGTAACGCTGGTAGCAATTTTGCTGTTCTTAACTTGGGCTACCTCTTGGCGCTGGTTGGTTCTCATATTCGGCAGCTTATACATCATCGCAATTGCGTGGTGTCGTCTCTATTTGGGGGTTCATTTTCCTAGTGACATTCTCGCAGGTTGGACGGTTGCATTAGGTTGGACAATTGGTGTCAGTCTAATTATCAAACCGTATAGAGCTATAGCCAAATCCGTAGATGGCGAACGTCCTAAAGATGAAACTACTTTACTCCCAGAAGAAATAAAGTCGATAAATGAGGAGTAATTTTAGCCCTCACCCTAAATCCCTCTCCCAAAGGAGAGGGACTTTGTAGTCTCCCTTTCTCCCAAAATTGGGAGAAGTATCGCTCTGGATTATCAGCTTCAGTAAGCTTATTTTGAATTCAAAAATTGTATCTCAAAATATGGTTTTTTATTTTTTTGTCAGAAACTCGTTTCGTAAGTAAAGCTAATAACTTATTATCCAAAAACGGTATTATAGGCTATTATTTTTGGCGTTGACAAAACTTTTCGGTCTACTGACTTTACCATTCAACCTCTTGGTGATAGAGTTATCCAATCAATTCATATCTATTCAAAATAACAATCAACATAACAATGAAAACATTGCGGGCTTTAACACCGATCGCGCTGGGTTTACTTACGCTTACGGTCGCAAGTTCTGTGAATGCTCAAGCGATAATCGATACTGTAGACAATGGTAATTTAAGTGTGACGGGGATGACACGAGGAAGCGGTTGCACTGTCCTTTTTAGCCCTCAAGGGGAGCTACTTCAAAATGGTCGTTCCTGTAGTTCAAGAGAAATTGGTAAAGCTCAAACTGCGATCGATACCTATCTCCGGGAGCAAGGCGCACCTGAGCGCAACAGTGACAATTCAATGGGGCAAAGACTGACCTTAATCTGCTACGGTGAAGGTCGCAAACCAAGTCTTGAAAACCGTAACAGCTATGAATGGAACTCACGCCGTCATCGCTATGAACTGCAAAATCGTGTAGAGTCTTCGACAGACGAGTTCGATTCCGAGGTTCAAGTCGAGATTCGTAATATGCAGGGAAAAATTCATCTGGGCGGAAGGCTCATCCCGCCAATTAATTCAGGCGGTACTGATGGATGGTGGAACCTCAAGGATCTCCGTGTCACACCTGAGCAAATCACGGGAAAATACCAAGTAAATGGGCTAAATCATCCGCGTGTTGAGATCGATCGACGCAGTGGACGGATTGCCATTAATGGGATTGAGCATTTCCGTGGTAATTGTGATTCCGGCGACTGGAGCAATAGCAGAACTCGTTTTTAGTCTGTTGTATTGTTGGGTTTCGTCAAGACAAAGACGAAACCCATGTCTTCGCAGTTGAAAACTTGCTTCATCGGTGGCATCAAGATTTCGTTTTAGTGCAGACGCGATCGCAAGAACATTGCTTTCTTCGACACTAGCTAATAGGCGAAAAATCGAGGTAAGTCTAAAGAAATACTAAAGGCAAAACGATAAAACAAAAATCAAGATACATTTATTTAGGTAGATTTTAATACCATCAACAACATAGTACCAATCTTCAAATTTGAAGATTAATACTTTTGCTTGGGGTAATTTAATTAAGCTAAACGGTTTGCTAATTAATTAGAACAATAAGCAATTAATTGCTTGGGACGGAGAAACTATCACATGAAAAACTCTGCCTTGACTCTTATTCGTAGTGTTTTAGCCGCCTCGGTCATCACTACATCGCTCACATTTAGCTTCACTGCACCGTCGTTAGCTCAGGCTCATACGACCGTACGGTTTTCCACTGGCAAAGACAACACTTTTATACAGTCTTCGATCGCGGGCAACCAATACCATGACTATATTCTAAATGCGCGGGCAGGGCAGAGGCTCTCGGTTTCGTTGATTACCAAAGGAGCAGCATACTTCAACATTCTCTCACCAGGCAGCACAGATCGGGCAATTTATAACAGCTCAATATCGGGCAACGACGGAAACCTTCGTTTGTCACAGAGTGGTAACTATACAGTTCGTGTGTATCTAAAGGGTGGCAGTAAGGACAGAAATCGAACGGTTCCTTTTGAACTTTCAGTCGGTATCTTGTGATGGTTGCTTTTCAATACTAGACATCTTGCAAAAGTAACAAATGCCAAGATGTTGGGGAAAGGTCAAAGGTTAAAGGTTAAGGGGAAATTCCATCTCTTTCCCCTTTACCCCCGCCCGTTATCCCCAAAGGGGACCCCACCTTCCCCTTTCCCTTACTTCTGCAAGAAGTCTACTAAACAAAAGCTTGAAAAGCGGCACAGCAGCGATGCGTTGATCGCATCGCTCCATAACTAGTTTTCTCGATCGCTGGAACCCACCTTCCGCACCCTAACTGTCACAGATCAGCAAAAAGCAGACAGAGTAGTACACAAGAACTAAGAAATATCAAAAAGAAAGCAGAGTTAA
>NZ_JBALDP010000052.1:0-20630 GCF_036917355.1 Nostoc sp. | reverse complement strand
TTCAGGGGTCATAGTAGTTGCACTTGCCACTCGTGAAGGAGAGTGTAACTATTTTCCCTCACCTACACCTATATTTGCAAAGGTGAGATGCTCCCCCGCCCGAATCTATTTGGCAGGCTGCTCGATATGCACAGCTTGAAGCAACAATTAACAAATTTAGTGCAGGTTTATCCACATTAATTGGTGAGCGTGGGGTAACTTTATCAGGTGGGCAGAAACAAAGAACCAGCCTAGCTCGTGGGCTGATTCGCCAGACCCCCATCTTGCTATTAGACGATTGTTTTTCTGCATTAGATACTAAAACTGAGGCTTTAGTTCTATCGCAATTGCGAGCGGTCAGGAATGGACTTACTACAGTATTAGTTTCTCACCGTTTGTTGGCGACACGTTATGTAGATAGGATATACGTACTTGAGCAAGGGCGTATCGTGGAAGCTGGCAGCCATAACGAACTAATTGCCCAGGATGGTTATTACGCCAAGCTAGTTAGTATGCAAAATGAAGCTTGAACTGTTGTGGAGCAAACTCAACTGTTCAATCCTCGCCCCCACAAGCCACTCCACCGTCAGCCTGACCCCACGGTTTAATTGCTTCTTTCAGGTAATGATAATGACACAAACCATGAGCAATACTAGAACACCGATTCAGTATTCAGAGTCATGACGAAAAACTCGAGTTTCTTTTAGGCGCAAGAAGGAAATTGTGGTTGAAATGACCTAAAAATCTGGTTTTCCAGCCTCGCGTTTTATTACTGAATCGGTGTTCTAAGTAATGCTATCCCAACAGCTTTGCGAATTGATTGTTGTCCATCACTAACAACTCTATCAATTGGTACATTTAGGGTATTAATTACTTCTAATAATAATGCTGCTAAATCTTCATTCCTTGATGATAATAAGGTTTTAGCTAGTATTATTTCTCCTGATAAGCAATTTCGAATTACCCATAATACCTCATGTCCACTTTCTGGCTGCATCCCATCAATCGCTAATATCACCCGTCCTTGATTTTTAAATATTGCTTTTAACCTTTTATGGTCTTTTAGCCATAAAGAATTTTCTCGTCATATCTGTCAATGAGGTGCGTGACCGTTCATTGACTTATACATATACCCAATAATATCGAGGTGAGTGTGTATTTCGGGAACACTTCTATGTTCCTGGTAGCGTAATGCTCCTATATAAGCAATCACATCTAAACCAAATTCGTTCTGTGGTAGAGCGAGTGACCATTCTTGCTCTGGTCGATATGCTTTTTTATACCGCAGACATGACTTATTTTGACATCGACGAATTTTTAGCTGTAGTTCTACTACCCATTTAATGTTCTTATATGTCGAGGATTATTGTATTCATTCCACATTGCTTCCCCGCACGAAGGGCATCTTTTTTGAACACAATCGAGTACTTCAAACGATGTTGCCTCTGGTTTTAGACAATTTTATGCCAAGTTTTTGCACCATTATTTCGCTACAAGGTCAAGATTACAGGATTTTCACTCTTCTATAGTAAGTTTTGCCATGCTAGCAAAAATCCATAAGCGAACGCATAAACGGGTCGCCATTATAACCACCATCACCTAAACCGTGTTCAGGCAAATTTATTGCAAGCAGCTAAAGCTGCTGCTGATCTACCCAAATCCAGTAAATCACGGCGTTTTAGTTTCATATCAGCACTATTTTTAATAATGTCAACAATTCCATATCTGAATAGCTAAATCTTCGCTATTTGAGATAAATATGTTTACAAGTACTTCCCATATCAACTAAATTTAAATTGGAAAGCAGTATAAAAATTTGATAATAATTTTTATAAAAAAATTAAATATCAAAATTATTTTGATATTTAATTCATATATTTATAGGCATACATTTTGATTTACAAGCAACTTATAACCTTAGACCCGCTTGTTTCATCAGAGGTAAAATGCGATCACCAAAAAATTCCAGGTCTGGCTTAAAGTCATAAAAGCTCAACTGCAACCCATCAACACCAGCATTTTTCAACTTTACAAACTGCTCGACTACCTGCTCAGGCGTACCGATGACCTCGATGTTACCGCCAATAGCCCGGCGCTTTGGTTCATCTTTACCCACTCGACCCTTCCAAACGTGTGCGTCGCTGTTGAATCGGCTAAAGCCCAAAGGTGCAGAAGGGTCAGCATGAGCAACGATCGCATCGTGGTACTCCCAAGTTTCCCGCTCAGTTTCGCGGCTGATTACCATCGGGTTGAGGAGGGTTCGCACTTCCCGCCCTATATCGCGTGCAGCCTGCTTCACTCTTTTAGTATGTGCAGGTAAAGCTTCAATGGCGCTCTTGAAATCTGAACCTGCGGGGCTGGTGATGAACACAATATCAGAATAGCGTGCAGCGAAAGAAATTCCTGCATCTGAGCCTGTAGCGTTGACTAGCACTGGACGGCCATATTTCGGCTTAGGTGTAACATAGGCATCATTGAGCTTCCACGAAGACTTGCCCTCAAATGAGAAGTTCTCGTCATCACCCCACAGGCGTTGCAGCACTTCGATGAACTCAGCTGCAAGTTCATAACGGTGGTCATGCTCAATGCGCTTCCAACCAAACATCTCGTGTTCAACAGCGCGATGTCCAGTCACTACGTTAATACCCCAGCGACCCCCTGATATATGGTCGAGTGTTGCGCCATACTTGGCTAAGTGCAAGGGATGAATCGGCCCATACAACACATGGATGGTGGAGATCAGCATGATCTTCTGTGTCAGGCTCGTGAGTGCATCTGTGGTCACAAAAGAGTCCAGGGCTTGGCCGTTGAACACGCCGCCATAGCCACCTTTGGGTAGCCACTGTGACAACGCAAATATCAAATCAAACCCCAGCGCCTCGGCTTGCAGCACGAGAGCCTTATTATATTCAAAGCTCCAGTCTGTGGTGCGTGGTAGTGTGGAGGCACTCCAACCACCTGCTTGAATGGGGAGAAATAACCCCAACAATACAGGCTGTTGCAATGCTTGGGAGAGGGGACTGTTGGCAAAATCTGTCGGAGCCAGAAAGCGATCGCTACCGACAATCGAACCGGGGTGATGGCTAAGGATCATCGCTCAATTTAGGTAGATAACTAATCTATTGGTTCCGCACCGATCGCACTTAACGCGGCTTTGGCAATGGCAATATCTTGCTCGACAGTACCACCGCCAACACCGATGGCTCCTACATGCACGCCGCCAAAGCGGATAGGTAAACCACCACCGAGATTTGTTAATAAGTTGCCAGAAGCTAACGGTAATGCCACAGTCAGATGATCGGCAAAATTTCCTGTAGGGCGACGAATTGAAGCTGCTGTTTGTGCTTTGCGTTTGCTAGTCTCTACACTATGAGGTGGCGCTCCATCACCATGTGCAAAGGCTACCAAAGTTAAAAGCGAGTTGTAAACAGCAATAGATACGCCAGCACCTAGATTTTGGCTTTCTTTTAAACCTGCTTTTATTGCTGCTAATGCGGTATCAACTGTAATTAATTCAACAGTTCTTGTAGATGTAGATGTCTGTACCATAATTTTTTATCTTCCAACTGCAACAGCTTGGCGTTCTCGTTTTGCTACTTCTTTCCGCACTAAAGGAATGACTTCGCGCCCATAATCAATGGCATCTTGTAGCGGATCGAAGCCCCGGATTAACAGGGTAGTTACACCTGCGTCATAGTAATCAACTAAAGCTTCTGCAACTTGTTCCGGTGTTCCTACTAGCGCAGTTGTGTTGCCAGCAGCACCAGTAGCAGCAGCGATCGGTGTCCATAAACGCTTATCGTAGATTTCGCTTTTAGCTGCGAAATCTAGTAACCTTTGCGATCCTACCGCCTGTGGTCTAGCTGGGGGAGCGACTTTTGCACCTCCTCGTTGTTCTTGAATTTGTCCTAAAATATTTCTGGCTTTTTCCCAAGCCTGTTCTTCTGTCACACCCAAGATAGGACGCAGAGATACACTAAAACGGATAGAACGACCAGGAGGTAAAGCTGCACGAACTTGGGCGATCCGTTCTTTTACTGCGGCAATTGGCTCACCCCACAAAGCATATACACTACTATGCTTGGCTCCTACTTCTACTGCTGGCCCAGATGCGCCACCAAAGTAAAGGGGAATATGGGGTTTTTGCAGTGGCTTGATGGCGGAGAAAGCATCTTTAACATGGTAAAATTCACCCTCGTAATCAAAGGGTGTATCGCTTGTCCAGACACGACGGACAATTTCGAGATACTCATCAGTACGGCGATAACGGTTGTCATGGTCAAGCCAGTCGCCATCTCTTTGCTGGTCAGCATCACTACCGCCAGTGATAATATGCACCGCAATCCGACCATTAGTGAAATGATCGAGGGTAGCTGCTTTGCGTGCTGCTAAAGTTGGTGCTACAAAACCTGGTCGATGAGCAATCAAAAAGCCCAAGCGATCGGTAAATGCAGCTGCATGGGTAGCAACAGTAAAACCATCAGCGCTACTAGAGCTATAGCCGATTAATACTTTATCAAAATCGCCTTTTTCATGGACTTGGGCAAACTCGCGTACAT
The DNA here is from genome assembly GCF_036917355.1 of Nostoc sp. Lineage (GTDB taxonomy): Bacteria > Cyanobacteriota > Cyanobacteriia > Cyanobacteriales > Nostocaceae > Nostoc. The sequence goes on along the minus strand of NZ_JBALDP010000052.1, from coordinate 16,092 downwards.
ATCCGGGGTCAATAATGTCATCCGCCAGATTACCCGGTACACTGTTTAACTCCGAAGCCGGTTTGGTTCGGATTAACCCGATGAACTCAACTGGCATGATAATTCTCCTGAATACTCCCTACTCTCTATTGCCTGTTCCCTTTCACTCCAATAAATCTGGTTGATCGCGGGTAATTTCATCCCATAAATATTGGAATGCACGCCAACCTGCTTCGTGACTACCATTACGTTTTTGAATACTTAAGGCGAGGTCGTGTTCAATGGGGATGGGTTTACCTACAGCTTCTACTAATAACTGGGATTTAGTAGCATCTTCTAGACGGATAAACCACCAAGCTGCTTCGTCTACACTGTATCCTACGGTTAATAATCCATGATTGCGGAGAATTGCGGCTTTGCTATTACCTAATCCTTCTGCAATGCGTTTTCCTTCACTGCTATCTAACACAACGCCTTTGTAATCATCAAATAAAGCATGATCTTGGTAGAAAACAGCAGAATCTTGGGTAATCGGATCGATTAACCTACCTAGCGATGACCAAGTTTTGCCATAGAAGGAATGAGCATGAGCCGCTGCTACTACATCTGGACGGGCTTCGTGGATTTGCGAGTGAATAGCATAAGCTGCTTGATTAAGTGCGCCATCACCTTGAACAACTTTACCTTCAGAATTCACTAGGATCAAGTCTGATACACGAACGCGACTGAAGTGAATACCAAAAGGATTGACCCAAAAATTGTCAGTGAGTTCAGGATCGCGGACTGTGATGTGTCCTCCTAGTCCTTGGGCAAAACCTAAACGGGCAAAGATTCGCAACGCAGCAGCCAAGCGTTCTTTACGATGACGACGCTCTGCTTCTACAGAGGTAAAGGTTGGTGGTTTAACAAGAGTACCATTGCGGACGATGGAAGTTTGCACCATGATTCTCAATTCCTATGAATAGAAGATTATTTAATAAATGCAGCCAGTTACGACTCAGATGGCTGCAAAGTCAAACTATTGGCAGAATTATTTGATTAATTTTCTAACAGACGCGATCGCAGAGGGCTAATAAAATCTTTCGTCTCATTATTATTTACCCAAAGTTAGATTTGAAATTATCTAGCACAGCAACTCTTTGGAGTAGATTGGTAACATTTCTTATTTAACTACGGTAAATCGGTCAAGTTACTGCATTTATGCAATATGAACCTACCATACTTTACCTGAAGAAGCAAGCTTGAGAATGTCACCCCTTGTTTTTTATTGTCATATATGCAAATCTCATATTTATAAAATACGATTTATCAGTCGATTTAAAGTATTTTATGACTCAAGAAATTAAAAATTAACTGCCAAGTGCCGATTATAAAGGTTCTGGAAAGCTTGTTTGAGCCTAGCTATGGGAGTTAAATTCCAACTAGACTCACCATTCTTTCAAACCCTACTATGAGCCAAGAACTATCACACAGTTGCAGAAAATGTATTGATGAGAACAAATTGGATAGCACAACACATCATTAAATTTTACGAGCAAACAAGGAAATGACGCGAGATTGCAACTGATAAGATCGCGTTACAAAAGTTTAAAATTGGCAGATTAATCGGCTCTCTTCGACACAAGTGAACGACTCACACACAGGAGCAAAATATGACTGCTACTATCACCCGTCCAGCTTGGACAATTGAATTTGAAAATGAAACTATTGATAGGTTAATTGATAAATATGCTCCCCATATTCCAAAAAAGCGGTTACAGGAGCCAAAAGCGATCACCACAACAGAAGAACTAGAGAATTTCTACCATTTTCGCGTTGTTGGTGCAGCCCATGACCTATTTATTGTGCAAGTTGTCGCCAACGTTATTGATAAAATTCCCGATCCGGAATTGCAGCTATTTTTAAGTCGCCAATTAGGTGATGATGGCGCACACGCAGAAAATACTCGTCGCCGTGTAGAAGCGTTATTTGGTCACGATCCCATTGGAGATATTCAAAAGCAAGTGCAAAAGCATTGGGATTTTATGGGAGATATACCCCGCCGTGGCTGGTTAGGATTTTTAGCTTTCGAGCTGCATTATGAACATCATATTGTTGCCATTGGCTCATTAAATCGGCGTTTGTCACGGTTATACGATCCACAATCTTCCAGCTTTGCGACAGCGAGAATCATCCCAGATGAAACATTCCACCGTGCAGGTGTTGCAGAGTGGTGGTTACGTAAATTTGACAAAGCTTCTTCAACGGAAAAAGCTGAGTTAGCTGCACAGGTAATAGAAGCAGACGAAGAAGTGCAACGCCGTCGCAATCCCTATCTCAAAGAGCATGAAAAGATTAGCCGTCGTGCGCTGGGTATTGAAGTGGAGGAAACGGGTGTAATTTACGATACTTGGCGACAAGAGGTACTTTCTTACTTCTTAGATATTCCAGTTTTTCAGCTACCCAAACTCGTAAGCATTGACAATTAAGACGCAATCCACAATCTGGCTTTAACGGTATGTGGAAAAGGTCATTTTGATGGTTTCCCAAGCCCTGATTTTTCCGTTAGCTATTTTCATTAACTCAGAGTTATTGAGAATTAGCCTGTGGAAAAAGCCACGCTTTTTGGGGGCTTGAGGACTTCCCGTGAAAAGTCAGATCCACAATAACTCAAGGAACTTATTATGCCTGCAACTTTGACTCGAAGCTGGACTGTAGAGTTTGAAAAAGAAAACCTGGAAAAACTCTTTAGGCAGTACGCGCCAAACGTTCCATTGACTCGTGAACACCCTAGCCGTCCGCCAATTACAGAAGAAGAAAAAGAGCATTTCTATCAATATTGGGCTGCTACTGGTGGTCATGATTTATCTATTGTCCAAGCTGCAAGTAAGGCAATTTTATTGATTCCTGACCCAGATTTGCATTTAATTTTGAGTAGACAAATTGGTGATGACGGCGCACACGCGATTGCTTTTCGTGACAGAATAATTGCGCTGACTGGACGCGATCCGATTAACGATATCCGCAAAGAAGCAGAACGCCACTGGCAATTTCTTGAAGATGTACCCTATCGTAACTGGCTAGGATTTATTGCTTGGGAACTGCACTATGAACATCATATTCTGCCCCAAGTTTGGTTTAATAAACTGACATCAACAATTGGTGATACAGTATTAGCACAACAAAGTAGTGAAAGATTCAGTGATGATGAAGCAATTCATCGCGTGACAATTGCTAATTGGTGGCGCAACAAGTTTGAAAAAGCTTCACCTAATGAACGCGCTGAACTTGCAGCACAAGTATTAGAACTGGATGAAGAAATTCAACAACGACGTGCTGCTTATATAAAACAGCGCTGGCAAGATGCAGAAAACTTTAATGGCTCTAATAGCCAAGGCATTGAACCAATATATGATGCTTGGCGCAAAGAAGTACTTTCCTACTTGCTAGATATTCCTAATCCTCAACTTACTTCTATTAAATAGAAAGTAAGCATTATTCCCACCTAAATAGGAATTACGCAAAAGCTCTCCTCTCTGAAACTCCTATTTCTTTGTGTGCTTCTCTGACGAGATGCTGCGTGAATACGTCCTTTGCGGTTCGTTTTTTCATGATTTTGCGTAAGTCCTGCTAAATTAAGAAATTTGAATGTAGGGTGTGTTGTCGCCAAGCGCAGCACCTACTTATCATCAACAATTTATGGTGCGTTAGCCTCCGGCATAACACACCCTACACTTAATGCTTAAATTTTAATTTATTGCAATAAAATTAAGAATTTTTCATAGGCATAAAAACAAAAAATAATCTGCAAACATTACCAGAAGCAAAAGGAAAAAATATGTTAAGGCTACTGATCAATCAGTTTTTAGTGTGGATAAGTCAGAAGGGTTTGTTTAAGTTTTTTAAACAACCTGGAATTCGCTCGTTTGCATTACTATTTGTCATGAGTTTAGGCTTGAGTTTAGCGATCGCATCTTGCACTCCTGGTAATTCAGCGAATGCACCAACAGAAAAACCCCAAGCCAGCAAGTTAACCGTGTTGAAAATGGGGCATCAAAAAGGGATGGCGCTGCTGAACATCCTCAAAGCCCAAGGTAGTCTAGAGAAGCGCTTACAACCTCAAGGTATTTCTGTAACCTGGAATGAATTTTCCTCGACTGCACCTTTACTTGAGGGAATGGGTGTAGGTGCAATCGTTTTTGGTGGTGGTGGCGGTACAGGAAGCGTCTTTGCTCAATCCAGTGACAAACTTTTCGTGCGAGTGGCTGCGAGTACCAGTAGTACTAGAAGTTCAGCAATCTTGGTGAAAGAAAATTCACCTATCAAAACTCTTGCTGACTTAAAAGGTAAGAAAGTCGCTTTTGCTAAAGGCTCAAGTTCACAATACATGATTGTACGTGCTTTAGAAAAAGTAGGTTTGAAATATACAGATATTCAACCTGTCTATCTAACTCCAGCCGAAGCTTTACCAGCATTTGAGCGCAATGATTTTGACGCATGGGTAATCTGGGACCCTTATATTGCGGAAGCTGAACGTAAGCTGCGTACTCGTCTGTTGGCAGATAATACTACGCTATTTGGTGATAAAGCTCCTGTAGAAAGTCCTGGTTTTTATTATGCTGCACCAGATTTTGTCCGCGATTATCCAGATATTTTGAAAATAATTTTGCAAGAATTGGAAAAAGCAGGTAGCTGGGCTAAAAATAACAACAAAGACTCAGCAAAACTACTTTCCAAACTCTACAAAGTTGATTTAGCCACAATGGAAATTGTAGAGGAACGCGGAGGCGATCGCAAAGTATTGCCTGTGACTGATGAAGTTCTCACAGGATTACAAAATATGGCAGACAACTTCTACAAACTCAAGGTTATTCCCAAGAAAATTGATGTTAAAGATAAAAACTACAACTGGGTTCCTGAGCAAAAGTGGTAAATCACACCTGATGTATTAGAAACCCTTTCATGGTAAGGAACAGGGAACAATGAAAAACTCCATCCCCTTATACGTGAAGTTTTTGGGCATTGGAAATGGGACATGGCCAATCAAGCGCCGACTTTCTGTAACTTGCCTTTTGTATTAATTTGTGGCAAATTACTCTTGATAAAATAGCAAAATCCTATCGATTTACTGTAGTATATACTCATAATTTTATCGAAACTAGAGGAAATAGATATAAATTTAGCTTTTGGTTTGCTAATCAAGTGCTTGCCTACACATACTAAAAATGAGCCAAATTGTAGAAGAAGTTCTGACCGCTAATCTTACTTACAGTGAAAACTTCGGTGATAAAGGTAATCTCACCATACCCCCATCTCGTCGGTTTGCAATTCTCACTTGCATGGATGCTCGACTTGACCCAGCTAAATTTGCTGGATTAGCTGAAGGGGATGCTCATGTAATTCGCAATGCAGGTGGACGTGCTAGCGATGATGTAATTCGCTCTTTAGTAATTTCTTACAAATTACTTGGTACTCGTGAATGGTTCGTAATTCATCATACTAATTGCGGGATGGAAACCTTCACAAATGAAATCATCAGTAATTTACTTGCTAGTAGCCTCAAAACAGCCAAACTGGATGAAACAGGTTGGTCTGATATTGGATCTGATCCGGGATCAAGCGAAGGCAAGTTTATCAATTGGCTGACTATTGATGATCTTGCCAAAAGCGTTTATGCAGATGTGCAAAGGATTCGTTTACATCCATTAGTTCCTCTTGAAATTCCTATTTATGGTTATATTTACAATGTTAAAACAGGGCAATTAATTGAAGTTCCTGAAGCGACAAAAGTTGGTCTAGCTAGGTAGTTTCATCATCCCGACTTGAACCAGGCGATGTCCCAATAGGGTTAGGTGGAAGGGAAAAGGGTAATTTCAAGCCTTTCCCAGCCGATATCAGAGATGAAGAATGCTTATCCGAACCATATTGCACGTCTACCTACTAATATTGGGATTGTGTTGTAAACCTATAAAATCGTGCAGTTGAGAGATGATACCCCTGAATTGTCAGATGCATCCTATCAGTCAAGCTGATTTTGTAATGACTAATGAGTAAATATTTAATCAATCGATTACTAATTGCTATTCCGACTTTAATTGCCATCAGTATTGTGATATTTGCTATTCTAGCATTAGCACCAGGCGATCCAATGGGCGAATTTGCCCTGAATCCTTCCATCACAGCTGAAGTGCGAGAAAATATCCGAAAATCTTTAGGTTTAGATCAACCAATTTATATCCGCTATGTCAAGTGGATTACCGCTTTTATCACTGGAGATATGGGCTATTCTTTTACTAGCCGTAGTCCCGTAATTGGTTTAATTCTCCAACGTATACCAACAACCTTGTGGGTAGTGGGTTCTGCTTACATAGTTGGTGTATTATTAGCTATTCCTTTGGGGGTAATTTCGGCTCTCAAACGTAATACCATTGTTGATACAGTTTTGACTACTTTAGTCTTCTTTGGGTTTTCTTTACCAACATTTTTTACTGGTTTACTATTTATTATTATCTTCAGTATCCAGTTAAAATGGTTTCCTTTCATCTATAACAGCACCTTACAGGTAACAGATTTGCGGAGTTTTATCGCTCAAGTTAAACAATCTATTATGCCTATATCTGTATTAGGAATCTGGCAGACAGCGATGCTCATGCGCTTTGTGCGTTCAGAAATTTTAGAAAATATCCATCAAGACTATGTGCGTACTGCTTATGCTAAAGGATTACCCAGATTCTTGGTGATCAATCGTCATGTTTTGCGGAATGCATTAATTCCTGTAGTTACATTGGTGGCCTTGGATATTCCCAGCGTGTTTACAGGCGCTCTAGTAACAGAAAAAGTTTTTCGTGTTCCCGGTATTGGTGCTTTATTAATTGATTCTATCTATAAGAATGATACACCAGTAGTCATGGCAATTACATTTATATATGCAATTTTGATTGTTATTTTTAATCTCGTTGCCGATATTCTTTATGGTTTACTAGATCCTCGCGTCAAGTATACGAAGTAGCTAAATAATTAACAATGAAGAAAAAAGACGTATGGCTCTTTACCCTTGAACAAGTCAATATTTTGAAAATGCCTAAAGGTTATAAAAAGTCTATTCAAAAGTGCTTTTAACTCTCTGCTCGGTAGTATACAAATTAAATTTATAATATCTTTTATGTTGAAGCGATCGCTTAATCAAACTTCCGAAGCATCCAAGGGTTCAGTTTCTCCACCATCCACCAATTTTGTTTCTCAGCCAGAAACACTTACTCAAGAAGCATGGCGCAAGTTTCGGCGTAATCGTCAAGCTATGTTTGGGATGGTAATCTTGCTCATCATAGTGTTAAGTGTAATTTTTGGGCCTTTTATTTATCAAATTCCCTTCAACAAAATTGACTTTACCAAATCTACTCTTGGCCCCAGTTGGGCGCATCCATTTGGTACTAATGATTTAGGTCAAGATATATTAGCCAGAGTTTTGCATGGTGGGAGAATATCGATCGCAGTCGGAATTTTTTCGATGTTAGTAGCCATAACTCTCGGTACACTCATCGGCGCACTTGCTGGATTTTATGGCGGCTGGCTGGATATTGTTTTAATGCGTTTCACAGATTTGTGTTTAGCTTTACCACGACTGCCATTATTATTACTGGTGATATTTTTGTTTCGGGATGCGATAAAGGCGATCGCTGGGCCAGAAATAGGTATATTTGTGTTGATAGTACTGGTGATTGGTGGACTCAACTGGATGTCTGTAGCTAGATTAGTGCGAGCCGGTTTTTTGACAGTGCGGGAGTTAGAATTTGTCACCGCAGCACGCGCCCTTGGTGCTTCCCCTGCACGGTTGATTTGGGTTCATATTTTGCCCAATGTCATTAGTCCGGTACTAGTTGCTGCTACTCTTTCAGTAAGTACTGCGATCGTTACCGAATCAACCTTAAGCTTTTTTGGTTTAGGTTTTCCACCTGATGTGCCAACTTGGGGGCGAATGCTCAACGAAGGGCAAAACTTTCTAGAATATGCTCCCCACATAGTTATTTTCCCTGGCACAGCAATATTTCTCACGGTGTTAAGCATTAACTATATAGGTGATGCTTTACGAGATGCGCTAGATCCGAGGTTATTGTAAATTCATCGAAACACAACACTATTATCCCTAGCCTTCAATTACAATTTTTTTCTCATCCGAATAGATGGCATTTTTCGACCGGAACGCAAGATATGTTCTTCAAAACCTTCATTTATATAACTATTAACTTGATAAAACGGTTCAGCGTTGAGCGAAGCGTTCAAATGTAATTCCGACAATCCTCGCTCACGTGCTAAACGTTCTAACTCTTGAAGTATTGCAGTTCCCACTCCAGAACGGCCAAAACTCGGAGACACATACACTGCACGTAACTCACTATTGCTAACAACAATTGCACCAAATCCCACAATTTGACCATTAATTTCTGCCACGATTCGGGTTTCTTCCCCAATAACAGTATTATCTGCAAAAGCCAATACCGTTCAGTTAAGGGCTACTTGTACAAACTCGTGGGTTTTGAGACGCGATAAATCGCCATTTCTACAAGTGTTTTGGTCTTATCTGAACTGTATTGCTGCAAAAGCCTTAATTTTAGAGGGCGTAATTGGAGATGCCCAATCTTGAATAATTTCCTTTGGATAACACGATGAAGCAGTTTCACGAATTGCTGCTCGATGTACGTTTAAGACGCTCTCTGCATCTGATGGCAGACAACATCGTACTTTTATATTTGACTTGACAATCTCCGACATGATATTCTCCTCATGAAATATTTTTCTGTTTTATCAAAAGTACTTTCGCTAATATTGTCTTTGATAGCTAGTCTAAATCTTGCCAAGTAGTGAGGAATCAATTACATTACGACTATTGGCAACGTCGAGCCAACTCTCGATATTTAGCTCAGGAAAAGAGAGCAAGGAAACTTGCTCCCAAATGTTCAATTCTTACTTACTTGAGTTGCCAATCTTTAATATTCCAGGTGCGATCGTCCCAAGGAGTTGAATCTATACCAGTGAGTCTGTTACTGACTCCATTAACATTGGCGCGAGAAATTAGCGGAATTACAGCTTGCTCTTTAATTAACAAGTCGTTCATCTGAATAATTAACTGTCGGCGTTTTTGTGGATCTAATTCTGTATTGGACTGTAACCAAAGCTTGTCATATTCTGGATTACAGTAACGAGAAGTATTCGGTTTCGACCAATTATTTTTCTTCTGGGAAATCTCATTACAAGTCCACGCCTTTAGATAAGTACCTGGATCTGGGTTACTATTGCCACCACTAAACATTTGTAAATCAGCGTGAAAGTGAGCAAGAGTATCTGGGTTAGCAGGGTCACTAGAAAAGAAAATACTTGAATCGATACTCTTGAGTTCTACCCCCACGCCAATAGAAGTTAGTGATTGTTTAATGATTTCCTGAGTTTTCTGGCGGACTGGGTTGACTGAAGTTTGAAACAAAACCTTGAGTTCTACACCATTTTTATCCCGAATGCCGTTGCCATTGGTGTCTTTCCATCCAGCTTCATCTAGCAAAGCAGCAGCTTTTTTCAAGTCAAATTCATATTTCGTATTAGTTGAATTATAAATATCTGGCGCTACCACGATATTTGTAACAGCACGACCAGTTTGACCATACAACTGTTGATTAATAGTGTCACGGTCAATAGCATAATTAAAAGCTTGACGCACTTTCAGGTCTTTAAAAAAAGGATGGGGAAACTCTATACTGGAGCGTTCACCGTCTTTGGTTTGTTTGTTAGGGTCAGTTTGATTAATAGTAATCCGTTCCAAATAAAAACCGAAGACGATATCTAATCTACCTTTTCCTGCTGCCTCAAGTTGTTTTAAGATGGGAGCTTCTACTTGGAAGTTCCAGGCAAAATCTACATCTCCAGTCTGCAATACTGCTCTAGCAGCTGAAGTTGCATCTCCACCACCTTTAAGTTCTACTCGCTTAAAAAAAGGTTTATTTGCTTCGCGGAAAAAGGAATTAGCTTCATAGACAACAGTGTCACCAGGCTTGAAGTCTACTACTTTGTAGGGGCCAGTTCCTACAGGAAGTAGATTAGCTGGCGCTTCTCTGGCGTTGCTACCGTTGTATTTCTCGAATATATGACGAGGTATGATTGACCCATTGGAACTAATAAACGGCAATGACCAAGCTGGGTTAGGCTCCTGAAAATTGATTTTAACAGTATAGTCATTCACGGCTTCAACGCTTTTGACAGCTTGATAGTTAGCAGCAGTGGTTGCACCTACAGATGGATTACTAACAAATTGGTAGGTAAACACCACATCCGTAGCCGTAAATGGTTTACCATCAGACCATTTGACTCCCTGTTTGAGTTTCCAAGTCACTGATTTACCATCTTTTGCTACTCCACCGTTCTCTAAAGAGGGAATTTCTGCTGCGAGAAAGGGGACTAGTTTACCATCTTTATCAAAGCTGGCTAAGGGTTCGTAAGTAATTCGACTGGCTTCAAAGTCTTTGTTACCTTGAGCTAGATGGGGATTAAGAATAGTTGGTGCTTGCCAATAGAGAAGCTTTAAAGTATCGCTCGCTGCTGTTGGATTAGACGCGCTGGGAGTAGAGGTGGTTGAAGACTGAGAATTTGGAGAAGAACAAGCAGTTAACAACAAAATGCCCAGCAACGACTGAGCAAAAATCTGACCCCTACTGAATTTATTGAATATGCACATCTGGATTGTTTCTAGGGATTTAAGCTAAAGGGTCAAATTTACCGCTAACAAGCAACCAAATACTGTAGCGTGTTTCTGACGATTTTCCAGATTTAAACTACGATAATTTGGTCGCCAAACCGTACTTCCTTAAAATAAAAATCCCATAGATGTGGAAGAAAGGCAATAGCTGTCAGGAAAAGGACATATTAGCTATTCAGCATGAGTTATCCTCTTTTTCACCCAGTCTTGCATCTCCTGATCACAGCCTCTTTATTTTCGTTTAGCTAGTTTGCGATCGCTAAATCATGCCTTATTTCTGATACTATCCGGTATAATTGCCGCATACTGTTCAGAAGTCAGAGTTGCTTCCCGGACATCGACTTGTTTTGGCACGATTTTTAACTGGTACAACAGATCGGCAACCTGCTGTTGATCTCGCAGCACTTGCTCATTAATAGGTTGCATATCGTACTTTCGTCGAGACAACATTGTTTCCATCGTTGGCACATCAACCTTTAACTTCGGAGCAAGGATTTGGGCGGCTGCTTGCCTATTTTGATTTGCCCACTCTCCAACTTGGTAGTACTCTTCTAGAATTGCTTTGAAGAGTTCAAGGTTATTACTCGTAAACTCCCTGGCAGTTAAGTAGAAAGAGCCTGGTGTTTTAATTCCCTGAGCATCCCGCAACACTCGAATTGTTCCCTCTTGTTGAAGTTTGATTAGTGTAGGGTCGATCGCTACATAGGCATCAACAGTTTTGTTTAAAAATGCTGCTCGTCCATCAGCAACAGTCAAATTCACACCTTGAACATCGTTAAACTTCAGCCCAACTTCTTCCAGCGCTTTCGCCAAAAAATAGGTCAGAGCAGTTCCTCTGGCATAGGCAACCTTTTTGCCTTTAAGATCCGCCACCGTTTTAATAGAAGAATCCTTTGGCACAATAATCCCATAACTTTCTCCCGTACCTGCCGGGATATTCACTAGGTAAACCAAATTGTTACCAGCAGCCTGAGCAAAGATAGGCGGCGTTTCCCCGACTTGTCCCCCATCAAGGCTACCCACACTTAAGGCTTCCAGCAGGGGTGGCCCGGAGATAAATTTCGACCAGCTAACATCTACTCCCAAAAGAGCTAAACGCTTTTCGATTACACCTTTTTCTCTTGTTAGATCGCCAAATGATGTGAAGCCAAGCCGAATAAGTTTAGGCTTGCTATTATTGCTACCGCTATTACTGCCAATAGTGTTGTTATTGTTACTTATCGTATTCTTGTTTCCACTACCAGCATTTGCTCCACAGCCTACCAATGTAGCGAAAGAGGCGAACCCATACAACGTATAAAGCAAATCTCGCCTGGAAGTTAATCGTTTCCTGACATAGGGTTTTATCATGGTTGTCAATCCTGTAGTGTTGACTGTTGACCGTTGACTGTTAACTGTCAATAATCAACGACCTCATTTCGTTCTATATTCTTAGATTGTTAAACCTTTAGAAAGGACGGCTACCCCGGAGGCTAACTCGTTTGAGAATACGAGTGGCATTGGCATCAAATTCAGGGCGGTAGTGAGCCGTTGCTTGGTTATCCCAATAAAGTAGGTCGCCCTTGCTCCATTGGTGACGATAGGCAAATCGGGGTTGTTTGATATGCTCTTGCAACTTTGCAACTAGTTTTGCTCCTTCTACATGGTCATAATCCACGATGTCTACATCGCTAGCTGCATTGAAAAAGAGGATCTTTTTGCCTGTATCTGGATGTGTGCGAACCAGAGGATGAATTGCTACTCGTTCGCCTGGTTCTGGAGCGCGACCAGCTGCATATTTAGGATTACCATACTCATCCTGCTCCTTACTGCCATAGGAATTGAAGTAACGAGCTTGCAAACCAGCAATTTGCTCTTTGGTGATATCATCTAGCTCGTCGTAAGCCTGAGCCAAATTTATCCAATAGGTATTGGGGCCATTCTCAGGTACTTCTACTGCATATAAGAAAGAACCGCTAGATGGTACAGGCAGCCAGTAGTGATCGATGTGAGGTAAAAGTTCCTGATAGTTCGGTCGAATATTGACTGAACTTTCTTCAGAAGCAGCATTTGCGAGAGTGAGAACTAGGGGCGGCAGGTATTCTTCTGTTTCTCCTTTGCGGATATAAGCAGGTTGTTGAAGAATATCGCCAAAGTAATTGGCAAAGGCTAACAACTGATCGTCAGTTAATATTTGGTTTTTGAAGATGAGAAGATGGCGCGATCGCCATGCCTGTTTGAGTTGCAGAATCACCTCTGGTTCCACAGAATTAACATCGAATCCGGTAATCACTGCACCAAGAGCCGCTTCGGTGGGTGTAATCTCAATCCGGCTTGCCGTGAGTGTCATAATTGGATCTCCTTAGATTTAGGGCTATACATCAGTCATGCAAATTCACCCTTGTTGCTTTACAAAGGGTTCATATCTGCGTTCATAAGTACTGAGTACTTTTTAATTTACTCAGCACTCATGACTTATAACTCAGCTTTATGAAAAGACTGGTTGTGCTTCCTTAGACTCAGCTTTCTGCTTGAAGACGCTTGGTACTTCAGCGCTGAAAGCTTCACCTTGAACCACTTCTGAACGGGAACCATCAACCCCTACTGGAACATCGCCTGTGATGGTGGTGCGATAAAGGAGACGTTCGACATCCAAATGATCCAAATCTTGAGGAGCCAAATGCACGGTGGCGCGGTTGTCCCAGAAGGCGATATCACCGTTGTTCCAACGGAAACGGGTGGTATAGGCAGGTTTGGTGACTTGGTTAAAGAACAACTCTAGCAACAGTCTGCTCTCTTCTGGTGACACATCAACAATGCGGGAGACGAAGCCAGGGTTTACGAACAAGGCACGCTCACCAGTCTCAGGATGAACTCTGACAACTGGGTGAATAGAAACCAGAGGATTGACAGCAATACGCTCGTCGAATTTGTTATTGCGGGGTTGATAACCCCCTCCATTGAAGCGATGTTCCGCTTTTAATGTATCAGCTAGCGATCGCAGGGGTGCTGAGAGTCCCTCATAAGCGGCAACGAGATTACTCCACTGGGTGTCACCACCGAAACTAGGGACATTAACTGCGCGTAAAATTGACGCTGCTGGTGGGTTGATCGCCGCCGTTACATCTGTGTGCCAAGGGCCGCCAGTGCGAAAACCATATTGCTTTTCATAGAGTCTACGGTCTACAGGTTTGATCTGGGGAAATCCCGGAACTGGTTCAGGCTCTCCCAAGGGATGGGCGAAAGTCACTTCGCCAAAACGAGATGTGAACTCGACCTGGGCAGCATGATCGATGTTTTGATCGCGGAAGAACACAACTTTCCACTTCAATAGCGCTTTGCGAATTTCTTGGACTTGATCCTCAGAAAGAGAGCGCGAAAGGTCTACGCCGCCGATTTCTGCACCGATGAAACCAGCTACCTGTTTAACTTCTATATGTTTGTAGCCCATTAGGATTCTCCAGAGTTTTATCTGTCGGGAGGTGTTCACACTCGCCTATTTCCTTGGGAATTTTGCCGATACTCTGATAGCAACATTCCAATGCTGGGAGTATAACTGAAATTATCATACAGTATTCCGATAGATTTAACGTAGTATGCAGTTGCTAAATAGTAATTTCCTATGTTTTTCAGATAAATCCTCTTCTATAGTGATTCGATGTCAATGTGCAAAAGCCTTAGCTCAGACAGATCAGCGATGCCTGGGTAGTAAACTACGCGATTATTTGATAATTCTTAGTTAGTCTAATTATTAGTAAACCATGATAAAATTTTCCTCATGAAAATTTGGCATAGACAACTCGGGGAAAGCATCAGTAATATCACGTATCACCATTTACCCGCCTTGCGCTGGCGTAACTTTCGCCTGTTTTTCGGGGGACAGTTACTATCAATGTCTGGGACATTTATGACCCAGCAGTTAACTATTCCTTGGCTGGTATACGATTTGACTCAATCGCCTTGGTTGTTGGGAGTTGCAGGGTTTGTACAATTTTTACCTACGTTATTAGTGATTCCCTTTTCGGGCATATTGTCCGATCGCTGGAGTCGTCGTGACTTGTTAATGGTGGTGCAGATATTGGGAATTAGCGTTTCCCTAGCTTTAACAATTCTCACCTTTACCAATTGGATTACCTTTCCTATCCTCTTGGTATTGAGTGCTTTCAATGGTTTGCTCAAGGGATTAGATATGCCCGTGCGCCATACAATCGTCACCGAAACTGTAGACGATCGCGCCGATTGGAGTAATGCGATCGCCTTGAATTCAGTAATGTTAAGTTCGTCTCTTGTCGTGGGGCCTGCTATGGGCGGGATTTTGATTGCTACGTTAGGGGTAAAATATTGTTTTCTTTACGATACCCTCAGCTATATTCCTGCCATATTTACCTTGCTAGCGATGCGGCTGCCAGCCAGACAGATGCAACCCCTTACGGGCATTAGCGATACTTTGGAGAAATTGCGGGAGGGCTTTGAATATGTCTCGAAATTCCAGCCGATTAGAGTAATTTTATTAATGCTAGCGTTACATGGTTTCGTCGGAATGTCTCATGTTGCGCTCATGCCTGTTTTTGCAGCAAAGATTCTTAATGGGAATGCAACAACGATGGCTCACCTCAGCACTTCAGCACCGATTGGCTCGTTGTTTGCTTGTTTGTATCTAAGTGTCAGACGAGGGATTGTAGGCTTAGAGCGTTTGATTGTAATCGCTCAAGTTTTGATTGGAATGAGTTTGATATTCTTTTCACTCTCGCGTCAAGTTTGGCTATCTATAATTATTCTGGTATTTGTAGGCTGCTTTTCTATCCTCAACATTACCAGTAGTAATATGATTATTCAAACCCTAGTTACCGAGGATAAGCGTGGACGAGTAATGAGTTTTTACGCCCTAGCAATGGTGGGTACAATGCCCTTTGGAAATTTGTTAGCTGGGACTTTGGCAGATAATTTTGGTGCGACTAATGCCTTGATTGTCTGTGGTAGTCTGATTATTTTAGGTGCGCTCTGGTTCTCTGCACAATTGCCAGCAGTAAGCCGTTGGATTACTCGCTAAACAAGTCGCTTCTTTTTGTACAACAAAGCAGATATTTGGAAAAGAAGCATCTTCCACCACACCTTCAAAGTGTAGTGGAAGACGATCAATTACATCAGCTTGGTAGAAGAAAGTTGCGCCTATAGCTGATAAGCGAATTTTTCATCCCAAGGGGCAGGTTTGCTAATTTGCTCCCATATAGGACTATACAAGGCTTCATGTAGTTCGCGTGCTAGTACTACCAAACCTGCATAACCAGCATAAGCATGGTGACGTTCATGGTTAATATCTAACCCACCTTCCGCACCCTAACTGTCACAGATCAGCAAAAAGCAGACAGAGTAGTACACAAGAACTAAGAAATATCAAAAAGAAAGCAGAGTTA
>NZ_JBALDP010000051.1:0-169631 GCF_036917355.1 Nostoc sp. | reverse complement strand
GATCCAACACCCGTAACACCAACACCTGTAACCTCAACAGATCCAACACCTGTAACTCCAACACCTGTAACCTCAACAGATCCAACACCTGTAACTCCAACAGATCCAACACCCGTAACACCAACACCTGTAACCTCAACAGATCCAACACCTGTAACTCCAACACCTGTAACCTCAACAGATCCAACACCTGTAACACCAACAGATCCAACACCCGTAACACCAACACCCGTAACACCAACACCTGTAACACCAACACCTGTAACACCAACACCCGTCACTCCAACACCTGTAACACCAACAGATCCAACACCCGTAACACCAACACCTGTAACACCAACACCTGTAACACCAACACCCGTCACTCCAACACCTGTAACACCAACACCTGTAACACCAACACCTGTAACACCAACACCCGTCACTCCAACAGATCCAACACCTGTAATCCCAACACCCGTCACTCCAACACCCGTAACACCCGTAACACCAACACCTGTAACCCCAACTGACTCTCCAAGTACATAAAAATTGCTAATGGGGGTAAACAATGCTATGCAAACACCGAAGGCAGTACGTTTTGTCATAATTTTGCGTAATTCCTGTGGAACTTAGCTGCTCCAATGCAATAGCACAGAATTATGCTCGATTAAGGGCAGAACTATACAACTGTTACTGGCCGCCAAAGCAAAAAGTGATATTCCCTACGACCAGATAGCATCTGCTAACGCTAGATTAAATCAAGGACAGGACTTACACAGCGTTTCACCGGATATCCTTCTTATATACTTCAATCACGTTCTGTGTGTAAGTTCCCAGGAACTCACTTGTTGCTAAAGAGAACATAAACTTATGACTTTTGATTACGACCTGTTTGTAATTGGTGCGGGTTCTGGAGGTTTGGCGGCTTCCAAACGAGCGGCTAGCTACGGCGCAAAAGTGGCGATCGCTGAATATGATTTAGTTGGTGGCACTTGTGTGATTCGCGGTTGCGTTCCCAAAAAACTCATGGTCTATGGCTCTCACTTTCCTGAACTGTTCATTGACGCTTCAGGCTATGGCTGGAAAGTGGGTAAGGCTGAGTTTGACTGGGAATATTTCATTACATCTATAGATAAGGAAGTTCGGCGACTGTCGCAACTACACATAAGCTTCTTGGAAAAATCCGGAGTAGAACTATTTTCTGGTCGCGCCACATTGGTAGACCCCCACACTGTAGAAGTTGATGGACGTAAGGTTACAGCAGACAAAATTTTAATTGCTGTTGGTGGGCGTCCTGTCAAGCCAGATTTACCAGGGATGGAACATGGCATTACCTCCAACGAAATTTTTCATCTAAAAGAACAACCGAAACACATCGTTATTATTGGCGCTGGTTATATAGGCACGGAATTTGCTTGTATTATGCGCGGTTTGGGTTCTGAGGTGACACAAATTACCAGAGGTGAAAAGATTTTAAATGGTTTTGATGAAGATGTCCGCATAGAAATCGAAGAGGGTATGACGAACCACGGAATTCGTTTGATTAAGAATAATGTGGTGAAAGCAATTGAACGTGTCCCAGAAGGGTTGAAACTGACT
This sequence comes from Nostoc sp., assembly GCF_036917355.1. GTDB lineage: Bacteria > Cyanobacteriota > Cyanobacteriia > Cyanobacteriales > Nostocaceae > Nostoc. The sequence continues at coordinate 168,050 of NZ_JBALDP010000051.1, read as the reverse complement.
TTATCAGAGGATGACCAAGAACCACTAATTGCCGATGTATTCTTAGTAGCAACTGGTCGGACTCCCAATGTAGATGGATTAGGTTTAGAAAACGCTGGGATTGATGTTGTGGCTAGTTCTATCGAAGGGCCTGGATACCCAACCACAAATGCGATCGCAGTCAATGAATATAGTCAAACTAGTCAACCGAATATTTTTGCTGTTGGTGATGTCACCGACCGAATCAATTTGACTCCCGTGGCCATTGGCGAAGGTCGTGCCTTTGCTGATAGTGAATTTGGGGATAACCGCCGCGAATTCAGTCACGAAACTGTACCCACAGCAATATTTTCTACCCCAGAAGCCGCAACAGTCGGCTGGACAGAAGCCGAAGCACGGGAAAAACTTGGTGATGCCGTCAAAATATTTCGCACTCGGTTCCGCCCCATGTACCACAGTTTGACTGGTAAGCAAGAGAAGACAATGATGAAGTTGGTGGTTGATGGCAACACCGACAAAGTTCTAGGCGCTCACATGGTAGGTGAAAGTGCCGCTGAGATTATCCAAGGTGTAGCGATCGCAGTCAAAATGGGCGCAACTAAAAAAGACTTTGATGCCACTGTGGGTATCCATCCCTCATCCGCAGAGGAATTTGTCACAATGCGCTAATAAAACTTAGGAGTAAGGAGTTCTGAGTTATGAATTATAAGTGATGCACAAAAAATGATAAATAAAAATTTATCAACACTCAATAATTTTTAACTCCTAACTATTTACAACTTTGGACTACATATATCTTCACGGATTTGCTTCTAGCCCTAAATCTGCTAAAGCACAGGATATAGGCGATCGCTTTACCCAAATTCAGACTAAGCTGAAAATTCCCGATCTCAATGCTGGTGATTTTTCCCAATTAACAATCACTCGTCAGCTCATTCAAGTTGCCGCAGAATTCAGCAATGATTTTACACCAGTAACACTAATTGGCTCAAGTTTGGGTGGTTTGACCGCTGCCCACTTGGGACAACAAAATTTGCAAGTGCAACGCTTAGTTTTGCTAGCACCAGCTTTTGGGTTTTTATCCCATTGGGTGCCCAAGCTAGGAGATGAAGAAGTACAGCGTTGGCAGCAAGAAAAATCTATCATGGTCTACCACTACGGGGAAGAGCGATTAATTCCTTTAAGTTACGATTTCGTCATAGATGCTGCCCAATACCAAGAAAAACTTTTGCAACGTCCTATCTCGACGCTAATTTTGCACGGCAAAAAGGATGAAGTCATTCCTGTCGAAGCTAGTCGTGACTTTGCGCGAGCGCATCCTTGGGTGGAGTTAGTCGAACTAGACAGTGACCACGCCTTGGGTAATGTTATGGAAGAAATTTGGCAGGCAATTCGCCTCTTTTGCCAATTACCTTAAAGTTGTAAAATATTAGACTCACACATAAATAATGTCCTTAGTCATTTGTCCTTTGTTAGTTACTAATGACCAATACTTCGACTACGCTCAGTACAAGTGACTAATGACCAATGACTAATGACTAAAACTATGCTTCCCTTCATCCGGTCAGATTTAGCCCAATTCACCGCCTATAAACCTCATCCTAGCAGCGATACAGCCAATTCTGTCGCCACACAGTTCGATCGGCTAGATACAAATGAAAGCCCCTACGATTTACCATTTGAGTTAAAAGAGAAGCTGGCGTGGACGTATCAGCAAGTCATTGAAACAAATCGTTATCCTGATGGCGGACATGAAATACTTAAGGATGCGATTGCTGAGTACGTTAATCAGTCAGCCATCCTCTCATCATCGTTATTTACTGCTGCCAATATTTCTGTTGGTAATGGTTCAGATGAACTAATCCGCTCTTTATTAATCGCCACCTGTCTAAGAGGAGAAGGGTCAATTCTCGTTGCTAATCCCACTTTCTCAATGTACGGGATTTTGGCGCAAACTTTGGGCATCCCTGTGGTGGCGGTGGGGAGAAATGAAACAAATTTTGAAATTGACATAAGCACCGCACAATCTGCGATCGAACAAACTCAAAATCCCCCTATTCGCGTAGTTTTCGTAGTCCATCCTAATTCGCCGACTGCTAACAGCTTAACTGAGGCAGAGTTAACTTGGTTAAGAAGCTTGCCACAGCATATTTTAGTAGTAATTGATGAAGCTTACTTTGAATTCAGTCAAACTACCCTAGTAGGTGAATTAGCACAGTATCCTAATTGGGTAATCTTACGCACTTTTTCTAAAGCTTTCCGATTGGCATCTCTCCGTATAGGTTATTGCGTCGCTCATCCCGAAGCGATCGCCATTTTAGAAAAAGTTCGCTTACCCTACAATCTCCCCAGTTTTTCCATAGCAGCGGCCTTAGTTGGTTTACAAAATCGTACACTCTTGCTGGAATCAATTCCCCAGACCTTGAGTGAACGAGCTAAACTCATCGAAATTTTATCCCAGCAACCGGAACTACAAATTACTCCAAGTGCTGCTAACTTTATATACCTGCGTCTTAAACTAAATGGCTTTAATTCACAAGAAACTGCTTTAAAAACTTTCCACCAGAAACTTAGAACACTCGGCACTCTTGTACGGCACATTAGCGGAGGATTACGAATTACTGTCGGAACGATAGAAGAAAACGCCCGCACCGTTAATCGAGTAAAAGCTGCTCTGGCAAATTTGTCATCTTAGCAATTTACTCAGTAATTAAACCTACTATTTACCTCACTGCCCAAACGGCGTACTACTCCCACTGTTTGCGGCAGCACACCTACTAAAAGAGCAAAAGCAACATCCGGCAAAAGAGCCACTATTTCTGGTGGAAAGTATTGTTCAAATTGATCGAGAATCTTTTGTACTCGCTGTCCAGGCAGTGGATTTTCTGTAATTTGTTTGATCAATCGAATCCACTGTCGCCTAATCAAGTAAGCCTTCTGGCGTTCTTCATTAGATTCAGGAGTTAATAAAGAAAGATTACCTATGGGCAGTGCCCTTTGGCAATCACAATCGTAATCCCCACCCACAGCAGCCCCAGGCCCAGCAAACTCTGCATGGTAGCGTTTAAAGAGTATTAATCCATTTCGCCTCCGACTATTGACGATGAAAACTTCTCCACTGTGCAAACGTGTAAGGATATCCGAGCCTTGCGATTGCTCAGTTCCGTCTGACATGACAACAGAGTCAAGGAAAGTAGTTTCAGGGTAATAAGTTGATACCATAGAGGTCTGATAGCGTCGATGCTGTTCGCTATCCATGTTTTTTAAACTTTTAATGAATGTTGTTGTAGTATGCACTTCAAAACGGAACTAGCTGTTATATCAAATCAAGTTTTTGAATTCTTTTATTATTCAGAACCTTTCTGGTCAATCCAAGTAAAAATAGCAATATATAGGCGTTGTTTGAGTAATTGAGTGATTATATTTTATGAGATATAACTAGATTTGTCTGTAAACTATACTAGTGTTTTCTTAAAGTTTTTATAAAGATGAATATATGAATTACAAAGTTATTATGAGGAAGTAATGATTTCTTTCAACGCGATTTTGCGTATATTCCCATTATAGTCCATTCTCATCTATATCGAATGCTTTAAAAAATTTTTTAACCATAAATAAATCCCAAAAGCTAAATTTAACATTTTTTAATATTAAAAATATTTACCAAAAAGGATAATTTGTTTATAGGGACGAGGGGATCTTTGGTAAAAAGTTTAAATCAAATATTCTTTTGAAAAAAAATATCAAAAGCTTTTTACTCACTTCGTAAATTAACAAACATGTTTGAGTTTTGATTTATTAAGACTCCTATTTGATTGCGTGAAAAAACTCAGTATAACTCAAAGATCCTTCTTTATCATTAGCTCTTGCCTGCTAAATCAAATAAGTCTTGGAAATCAAAGCGGATTTATATGGATATTTAGCTAATATAGGACTTACGCATTGACAAAAAGAATCATCTATGAGGTCTAGATAATGCCATCACTGCTAAGGTTTGCAAAAATATGCTCACGTACAACTAACGTGAACATATTCCGTTGTACTTCGTACCAATTGCTAATTATTTTTTCAGACCGCATAAACTCCAATCTAATAAAAGCTTGAAGTGAACAAAATACGTGAGTCTTGATTGCATAGGTATCTCTAACCATGAACCGACAAATTCCACATACTTGTTTTATAGCTCGAGAAAAGGTTTCAATCCCCCAATGGGTATCATGAATTGTGATAAATTCATTTCTGGTTATCTCCTTGATTTTTTCCTCATCTGGAATATACAAAATATAGTGCGGAGCCGGAGACGCTCCGCCTCCGATCTAAAGTCTTCTTTCTTGAAGTCTTTCCTAAACAACTTTATAAATCCAAATTCTTTCAGATGAGTTCTTAATCCTGACTCTGGAATCACCAAAGTAGTTACCTGGCAATACTTATGCGGCTCATTGAGACAGTTCTGTTTTTTTCAATCCCGAATTATTACCCAGTTTCTGGTTTTTTAGAAATTTTAAATTTTCTACTCCTGAATACCAACTATCTCCTGTTCTAATTCTTGGCTTGACTCCCCAGCTTATTATTTCACTCACCATTTCTCTAAAATAATCGTTTTTTGTTTTCTCCTCCTTTTTGTCATATATTCTGTAATTGATTGGGACTGAATTACCATTAATATCGCTGTAATATAAAGTAATTAAATTTAAGCCAACAATAGTTTTATGGGCTTTCCCTGACCAAAAATAACTGATTAATTCGGCATTTTTTGGGTCGCTGTAAATCTTTTCTATCACTGTATCGTCTACACTTAGTATTCCTCTTACCAAATTAATGATTTTCTCTATTATCTTGAATAAATCTTTCGATTCATATCTCTTTTTCAATAAAAAGCGATTCACACTATCATGTGAAACGTCTCCCAATATTTCTGCCAAACTACTGCACCCTCCAAACTTTGGCTCTGACAGCAAAAATAAGCTGTAGAGGTCTAGATTGCATTGTCCTGTCGATGGTTTAGTAATTTCTCTAATTGTCCGATACCTGTAAAGTAGACGACCCTTATTTATGAATTCACTATTTTGTTATTCTGTCAATGCGTAAGTCCTATAATATTGGCTAAATTTATAATTAAACCCCGTTCATTTGAAAATCTAGAGTTCTTAATAAGAGTATATTATCTAGTCCTGGCTTGAGTTTTGAGCTTTCTCTGAGTCTAAATAACTATGGTTCTCAAGGTAGACGTGGTTTAGCCTAGTTTGTGTTTGATTACCGTCATAAGTTACAGATTTTATCGAATTAATTGGAGCAAAATACAAAACTTGACAATTACCAAAACAAAACTCAGATAATAGAGTCAGCACTCAGGTGCTTGTGCAATAACATCTGGCTTGAGCGTCTTAGAAGAAATGTATTCCAATTAGATTCGACTTTATGCACTCGATATCCCAGCTTGAAATAAAGCTGTCGTGCTTGATGGTTATTTTCTAAAACATGGAGATATAAGTCTTGAAATCCCCACTCGCGAGAGACTTTTTCACAGCTAGTAAGTAATCCTGAAGCCACACCATGTCTACGGTATTTTGGGTGAACCGCTAAATTAGATAAGTAAGGAAAACCTACACCAACCTGGCTCCATGAATCACTACTGTAGCGTACACCCATTTCCACACTTCCTACTAAGTTATTAGCCTCACCAGTAGTAGCTTCAAGGGCAACTAAGCAAAGATGACGGGGCGCAGGTGATGCCATTCGATGCCTTAAGTCTTCGTAAATACCCAGACGTAGCAACGGGAAAGCCCATCCCCATATACCCTTGTGGGAGTGAAAGCTTTCAGTAATAATTTGAGCAACACCAATCAAATCAGCAGGTGTAGCTGTACGAATTTGGAATTGGCAGGAAGCTGGATCGATTGGCTGTTGGTGGTATGGGTGAAAAAACCGATATTTCAAGGCTAGTTTAGTATTGATTTTATTCAACAAAAATTTTCTCAAATATCCTAAAACAAGATTTAAACTAAATCAGAACTTATAGAGTTGCCCAGGAGATTTAACTGAACCAGTATTGCTAATTCGCTTTTGCTTGTAGATTAAACAAATTTTGACACTTTAGTTTGGAGTTTTATAACCTGCATTTTTAAAAGAGTATTAGGAGTTACAACTTCATAAATCTATAACCTTAAATTCAGTATATTCATTGCATCCCTTGTTTTAGGTAGGCAGAATCTCAAACTGATTGCCACAAAAACATTTGTAAAGTGATAGAGCTTTGAGCCAGTGGGCAGAAGAATAGCATAACTTGTCTGTAAGCAGCATCTCCAAAATTGTTAAGTAAGTACACTATTGGCAAACTCTGGTTTAAGACCACCCTTGGTTACACTACTTAACTTGTTTTTTGCAGTTACCGTTACACTAATACTACTTTGCTACTAAGTCATCCAAATAGGCTGTACAGTTACTGGGACAAGAATCTGTAAGGCTCCCTAATCCCTAATCTCTAACTCCTTAAGCACTACCACTTGTCTTAATGATAGTTCTGATTGCTAAATTAGAAAGAGGTATTTGTCTAATAGTATACTTTGGCTTTAAATCTTATTGTTTTAATTTCGCTGACTCTACCATGACTACCATAAATAAAATTTACCTGCAAGTGTTATTACAACAGCTGTGGAGGGAAAACTTAATATGCAGCTTTATCTGGATTTTTCAGCTGGCTATGAGCGCTGTATGTATTATCAGACATTGCTCACAGGAGGTGAAAAAGGATTTGGCAAGCAAGCGTCGACTCTGTAACACTAAAACTGACAATGAAAGCAATTACACTGCACCAACGCAAACGGTAATCGGCACAAGCAATTGAGACGAATTACTGTGAGTAAACGCTCCTACACTCAGCAGTCATGTAGCCAAGCAGCCCTATTGGTCGAAATGCTCTGCTCTTACCTGACTCAGAAAAATCCTTACCTGATCAGATTATTCTTTATCCGACTGCCGTTGCAGCAGGAAAGCGGTGCATGAAATCCCAAGCAAACAGTAAGCCTAAAATTTTGGTTGTCGATGATGAACCAGACAACCTTGACTTGCTTTACCGCACTTTCTATCGTGATTATAAGGTGCTAAGGGCAACCTCTGGCCCTGCGGCCCTCGATCTGCTGGCTCAAGAGGGAGAGATCGCGGTGATCATCTCCGATCAGCGGATGCCGATGATGAGCGGTACAGAATTTTTGAGCCTAACAGCAACCCAATATCCAGATATTATCCGGATTATTTTAACTGGCTACACCGATGTCGAAGACTTGGTGGAAGCAATTAACGCTGGTAAGGTATTTAAATATGTCACTAAACCGTGGGAAGCGGAGGAACTAAAAGCAGTGGTACGCCAAGCTTTGGACACCCACAATGTCCTCAAAGCTAGAACCCGCGAACTTACCCGCACACTCCGTCAAGAATCGCTGCTGAATACCGTTACCAATACGATTCGCAGTGCTTTAGACTACAGACAAATTTTGCAAGCAATTGTAGACACAGTGGGTCACATGTTGGAAGTGGATGTTTGTCTGCTACGTCCCTTCCAAGATGAGCAGTTGGCGGATAAAGGGTTTATCTATCAGAAGCCTCTTTCTGAAGAAACAGAGGTGCAGGAGATCGGAGCAGAAGTAGGAGTAAGTCTTTCCTCTGTGCCCGCTATATCCTCTGCAACTCCTCTGCCTCTTTTGGCTCAGACAGTGTGGGAAACCCGCGAAGTTCAAGTGATTCACGATGTGATTGATGATGAGCGCATTCACGGTAACACTCCCGAACTGCGTGAGCGGGGGCAAGCTTTTGCTGCTGCTAACATTTGTTCTAGTTTAGTTGTGCCATTGATCTGCCAACAAGAACTGATGGCAGTGCTAGCACTCCATCAGTGTTCTGTTCCTCGCTTCTGGGGTGAGGATGAGGTGCAGTTAGTGTTGATGGTAGCGGATCAGGCAGCCTTAGCTTTGTCTCAAGCTTATGCTTACGAACAAGTACGTGCTCTTGCCAAGCGGGAGAGCTTGATTAACACGATTACTAGTGCAATTCGCTCTAGCTTAGATCCTCAAGACATCTTTGCGGCAATTACCCAACAATTGGGACAAGCTTTACAAGTTGATGGCTGCGTGTTGTCTTTGTGGACAGAGGAAGATGAGTTTGTTGAGTGTGTGGGTTTGTATGACAGTTTTCAACATCTAGAAAATTTAAGAGCGCCAGCCCCAGACAATAATTCAAGTAGCAATCATCACCTACCAAACCAGAGATTACCCTATTCTCAGGCATCTATACAGGAGAATCCCATCCTCCAACAAATGCTACAGACACATGAACCTGTGGTAATTGGTAATGTGAGCCATTCTCCCTCAGATGTGCGGGGTTTTGATTTGCCTTTAAAAATGCCAGCGCGATCGCTAATGTTTGTACCATTATTAGCTGATGGTAAATGCATCGGTAGTATTACGTTGCATGAAGGTAAAAAAGTTCGCCAATGGTTGCCATCTGATATTGATTTGGCGAAAGCAGTGGCAGCGCAAGCCGCGATCGCTGTGCAGCAGTCACACTTATATCAAAAAACTCGCCAACAAGCTGAACGCTTACTGGAATTAGACAAACAAAAAACTGAATTTTTTCAAAATATTTCCCATGAGTTTCGCACACCGATTACCTTGATTCAAGGGCCTTTAGAGTCGGCAGTAGCGGCTGGTGAAGGATTATCTTACTCTCAAAGTGCGATCGCCCTACGTAACTCCCGTCGCCTGCTGCGACTGGTAAATCAACTCCTGGATTTACAACGCCTGAATGCCGGGAGAATGCAGCCTAGCTTCCATCCTTGTGATTTAGTCGAATTTGTCAGCCAAATAGTAGAATCTTTTCGTCCCTACTGCGAGAAAAAGAGACTGCATCTCGTCACCCAGCTAGATGAATGTTCGACGGTGTACTTGGACATGGAAAAATTTGACAAGGTGGTTTATAACCTCTTGTCAAATGCCATGAAGTTTACTCCCGAAGGTGGCACGATCGGTGTCAGACTAAAATCTGAGCGCGATCGCTGCATATTACAAGTGCAAGATACTGGAATTGGTATTGTTAAAGAACAAATTCCCCACCTATTTGAGCGCTTTCGCCAAGCTGAAGGTTCAGCAAACCGCTCCTATGAAGGCAGTGGTTTGGGTTTAGCTTTAGTTAAAGAATTAGTAGAATTACATGGTGGTCAAGTTACTGTGGAATCAGTTTATGGTGAAGGTACTACTTTTAGTTTATGGCTGGTGACTGGAAATGCTCATTTACCTGCACAGCAAGTACTAGAAACGCCTACCGAACTGAATACAAGCCGCGCTAGCGTAGAATTAGCTGATTTAGAACTAGTAGAGTCAACAACAGACAATATTGAAGATATTACAATAAACCTCTCCCCCAGTGTTGATACTCAAGACTCAGCACATAAGACTCAGCACTCAATTTTAGTTGTAGATGACAACCCCGATTTGCGAACCTATGTATCTGAAATTTTCCGCCGTAATGGCTATCATGTACAGACAGCTCGTAATGGTCATGAAGGGCACAGTAGAGCTAAGGAAATTCTACCCAGCTTGATTGTGACTGACTTAATGATGCCGTTAGTGAGCGGACTAGAGATGATTCAGATGATCCGCAATGAGGAGACATTGAAAGGAACACCAATCATTCTGTTGACAGCGAAAGTAGATGAAGAAACCCGCATCGAAGGTACAGAACATGGTGCGGACGCTTATTTAGCAAAACCATTCAACGATCGGGAACTTTTGGCAGAAGTTCGGAATCTTTTAGCATTGAAAGAAAATGAACGGCGAATTGTGGAGTTAAACACTTATCTAACAGAATCGGTGCTAAAGCGCTTTTTGCCTGCTGTATTGGTGCAAAAAGCCGCAACCGGAGATTTAACGTTAGATTTACGCCCAGAACCACGCTTAATTACAGTTTTGTTTAGCGACATTGTGGGTTTTACACAGCTAGCAAATACTCTCAGATCCCGACGAGTTGCAGAGTTGCTAAATGAATATTTAGAAGCCATGACCAAAGTTGTCTTTAGCAATGGCGGCACTGTAGATAAATTTATGGGAGATGCTATTTTAGCTTTATATGGAGCGCCGGAAGAACTAACCCCTAATGAACAAGTGCGTCGTGCCATTAATACAGCAAGAGCAATGCACCGCTCACTGGCTGACTTAAACCAGCGCTGGCGAGAGCAAGGTGTATTCGATAGCGACAAACTTACTAGCGTACAGTTCCGGTGCGGTATTCACCAAGGTACTGCTGTTGTGGGGATGTTTGGTAGCGCTGAACGCGCCGATTATACTGCTATTGGCCCAAGTGTGAATATTGCCGCAAGGTTGCAAGCTGCTGCTGTTCCCGGTACAATCCTGGTTTCTGCTGCCGTAGCAGATTATTTGCAGGAAGGAGAAATTACTAAAGGGAGTCCGCTAGAACTTAAAGGAGTAGATGAAACAGTTTTGACTTTCGCTGTTTCACCAGAGGTAATGGTTAATCGCTAAAATTTAGACTGGTATTTTAAAGCATTACCAATGAGTAAAAGTGCATAATCATATCCAGTTTATATAATATGACACCATCGGTTGCAGACAAAACTCCAATTCCAGCCAAGGTCTGGAGACGACACACCGATCCACCAGGTTTGTGGATTTTTGTCGTTGTCAGTTCAGTCTCTCTGCACTTGCTGGTGTTCTGGCTGATGCGCTCATCTAATGCATTTAGTCTGTGGTTTCCCCAGCAAAATCAATCTGCTGTTCCCGTTGAATTGATAGACATTGCTCCTAAAACAAAATCAATAATCAAATCAAAATCAACAGCCAAAATAATTTCGTCAAAGCCACCATCCTCTATTCAAAAGTCTGTACCAGCACGTTCATCACAAACAGCACGAACTACGCCTATAAATCAAGATTTTGGTGCAATAAATTCCCCTAAGAATCTCCAGAAAAAGAGCCCAATTTACGCCTCTCAACCTAATAGCGAACCTTATAGACAGCAGATAGTCCCCACGCCAATACCGAAACCTATAGCTAAAGCGACACCGAAACCGACACCGACATCGACACCTAAAGCCACGCCGAAACCTATAGCTAAAGTCACACCGACACCTACAGTTCCAGTCGGTAATTTACCTTGGAACCGTCGTCAAGAAATAAAACTGGGAAAGGGAACGCAACTACCAACAGGTATTCCATCAAATCGACCAATTTCAGAACCTGAAGATAGAGGAACTCCAGCGACTTCCAATAGAGAAACTCGACCAGTTTCCGAACCTGAAAATAGAGAAACTCCAGCGACTTCGACTAGAGAAACCTCACCGACTTCGACTAGAGAAACTCCAGCAACTTCGACTCGAGGAGCATCGGTAGCAATAGTAGCTCCCTTATCTAGAGATGAAGTGATTAGCTTGATACAATCAAAAGGATTCCGACAAGATGCTTTACCCGATGTTATCGCTTTATACAGGGGAAGCAACACAAAACAATTAGACCCAAGTTTTCTTGTCCAGAATTCGGAACTTGAGCCAGCACAACTCTTGGCTAGCTTGATAATTGATCAGAATGGCAACTTTCAACAGGCTGTAGTTCTAGAAATAGAACCAGCAAAACTGCAAAGTGAAAAAAGTACATACGAGCAAGTCCTGAGCGAAGTTTTCAAAACAGAAAACTTTCTTGCTGCCCACAATAACGATGGTAAAAAACCAGAATTGAGCAATTTGTATGTGAGGATCAAAATGCAACCCGCAAATTCCAACTAAATGCTTGAATTTTTACAGAAGCTGTGTTAGGCTTATAGGGTTGGAAATTTGCGGGCGTAGTTTAGTGGTAAAACTATAGCCTTCCAAGCTATTAATGCGGGTTCGATTCCCGCCGCCCGCTTAGAAAAAACTCTTAAATATACGAGTGCAAAAACCTAAGCCTAAATCTTAGTAAAATAATTATTTAAACAGCAATTCACAATTTTTTGCAGCGTGCAGAAATAGCTTGAAACTGAGAGTAGCCAAATTTAAGATATGATCAGGAATAAGCAACACTTTCTTCAACAACATCCGCACTCTGGCTACCCTTTATTGTTTGATAGTTGACAGGACTCTGAAAAACGCCTAATAAGTTTTGATTTTTTGAATTTAGAATTGCTACTAATTGAGATTTTCTAGACGAATGCGTGGATCGGCTGCTTTGAGCATCAAGTCGGCGATTAAATTGCCAACAATCAGCAGTACTGCACCCATTATCAAGCTTGCCATTAATAAATATAAATCTTGAGCTTGTAAAGCTTGTAAAGCCAATCTCCCTAAACCTGGCCAGTTGAAGAAAAATTCGGCGATGAAGGCACCATTTAATAAACCAGCTAATTCAAAACCTAATAAAGTAATTAAGGGATTTATAGCGTTGCGGAGTGCATGAACGTAGATGACGCGGTTTTCTGGCAAACCTTTGGCACGAGCGGTTTGGATGTAATCTTGACGCAGCACATCTAATAATTCGCCGCGAGTGATGCGTTGCAAACCAGCAAAACTAGTAATTGAGAGTGCGATGGTGGGTAAAATCATGTGCCAGCCGATATCTAAGATTCTGCCAAACCACGACAGTTCTGAGTGATTGATGCTAGTCATGCTACCCACTGGGAAAAATGGCGAGGTGATTTGGGCTAAAACCAGCAGCGCTAAGGCAGTGATGAAACTAGGAAAGCCTTGTCCTGCGTAACTAATCACCTGTAAAATCCGGTCTGCTGGCTTATTTTGTTTAACGGCGGCAAAGATCCCTAGAGGGATAGCGATCGCCCATGTGACAATTAGAGATGCGATCGCTAATAGCAAAGTCGCTGGTACTCGTTCCCACAACAGCGATGCCACTGAACGTTGATAAATAAAACTCGTGCCAAAATCCCCTTTGGTCAAGATTCGCCATAGCCACAGTCCAAATTGCTCTGGCCAAGACTTATCTAGACCAAACTGCCGTTTGATTTCCTCAATTCTTTCTGGGGATATCTTCGGATTTTGCCGCAGCGTATCTACATAATCACCCGGAGCGAGTTGAATGATGAAAAACGACAACGCTGACGCCAACAACAAAGTTAGCAGTGCCTGCAATAGTCGCTTTGCCACATAAACAAAAGTTTCGCTCGTGACTAGCCCGATTAGCCAATCCCGACCTGTTTCCAAGGGAATTTTCGTAGCTGTCATTTATATTTTGTCCTTTGTCATTTATATTTTGTCCTTCGTCCTTTGTCCTTCGTCATTTGCCAATTGTTTTTCTATTGACCAATACTTCTCTACGAGAGGCTGCGCCAACGACTACGCTCAGTACAAGTGACTAATGACTAATATTCAATTAAAGAGATAATCGGCACGTCCGGTAAATGTGTACGCCCTTGTAAATCCCGTAGCTCGATAATAAACCCAAATCCTACTAGTTCGCAGCCAATTTTCTGCACCAATTTAGCTGTGGCACTCGCTGTTCCACCTGTGGCAATCAAATCGTCCACAATCAAAACTCGGCTACCTTGATGTAAAGCGTCTTGATGCACTTCTAGGCAATCTGTACCATACTCTAGTTCATATTCAATTGAGTGAACGGCTGCTGGTAACTTTCCTTTTTTGCGGATGGGAATAAAACCAGCTCCTAATTTATAAGCCAGAGGTGAACCAAAAATGAATCCTCTCGACTCCATACCAATGACATAATCAGCTGTTATTTCAGCTTCATTGCATTTTTGTGTTAAAAAGTCAATAGTATAGCGCAGTCCCTCTGGATCGCGCAGTAACGTAGTAATATCCCGAAATAAAATTCCGGGTTTCGGAAAATCTGGAATGTCACGAACGAGAGACTTTAAATCCATAAAATGGGGAATAAAGGAGTAGGGAATGGGGAATGGGGCATGGGGAATGAGGTAAAAAAAATTAATAAGCAATGCCCAATGCCTAATGCTCAATACTTCTCTACGAGAGGCTGCACTTCGACTACGCTCAGTGACCACGCCAACGACTACTCTTTGAGACGCACTCGCGTTCGCGGTAGTTGAATCTCGACTTCGCTCGATTACCGCGCAGCGATGCACTGAGCGCAGTCGTTGTGTCGAAACTCAGTACAAGTGCCCAATTTCAGATACCTGAAAAATCGTACACTATAATGTCATACGCTGGGGGTCAAGTGAGGATAAAGGCTAAAGCTTCGCTCTTCATTGACGATAATTAGAATCTAAACCAAGCTATAAAAGGTATTTCACTAATAAATGAGGTGAATTTAGTTATGTTTTAAAATTTTGATTTCAATATAGGGAAAACTTTGAGTAGAAAGAGTTAAGTAATGTATATATCAGGTAGTCATGCTACTGGCTACCGATCTTAAATTTGTTTTATCTAGTCTGTTGGAACCGCACAAGGTATTTATAGAATGAATGTTTCAGCAAGTTTAACGCCGTTCAACAGTTCAACCCAAGACTCGCTGCCGATGATTTTGGATACTTTACCAGATCCTGCGATCGCTTCCAAAACGTGTCCTCGGAGAACTAGGCTGCAAATTGACCTGATTTTACTGGCAATTGAAGCTTTAGAACTTGGTGGTTCGGAAGCAATCCTGGCTTTTGCTCAAGAGTTGGATCTTAAAGGAATTGTTAAAGACAGAGTAAATTTATGGCGGATGCGTAGCTCTAACCCGCTACGAAGAGCGCACATGCGCCGTCCCTTAACTATTATGGAAGCAAAAGCTTTGGTGGTCATTGCTTGCTACATAGCACGGCGTTTAACTGTTGTCATCCGCCAGTTATTAATGATATGTCAACAAATGGAAGAAAAACAGATTCCATTAGAACAGAATTTGCGGCTATCTAATTATTTAGAGCGGTTTAGAGCGCATTTTAAAAGCCGGATGAATGCTCGACGTTCTGGTGTACTAGCATTAACCTCTGATGAAAAATTAGATGCGCTAGCAATAAATTTGTTAGGACAATTACTATTTTGTACTGGTACTGCTGGAATGCAGCGGTTCTGGATTAGTCTTTTTGACGGTGAAGTGGAATGAATATTCAACGTAAGTACAGTCTACCTAATTGTACTCTTCTTTTAGAAGGGTTAAGTGATGTCACTAGGGCTGCACAGTTCCAGGAAATGCGCCCAGAATTATCAATATTGGTAAATGCAGAATGCTATTTATCTGGTTACAATCAACCCCTAACCGGAGGGCGAGAATTTTTTGAAAGTTTGGTGAGGGCTGTTAGTGGTTACGCCCAAGAATTTCTAAGTACTGTACCCAATCCGCAAGCACACAACCAGGAATCGGAGCTAGTAGAGTTTCAAAAAATTGACGGCAACCGCCACAGGTTAATCATACATTCAGAGAATGCTCCAGAGGGGTTCGAGTCTCACTCTAATAATTCTAAACGTCCGCCTATTGAAATAGATTTGAATACGGTGCAGTTGTTTGATTTGGTAGAAGCAGTGGATCAGTTTTTTGCTGATACCCAGACTTTACCAGAATTATCTCTAGAGCTACAACCAGTTACTAGACGCTATGGCGGTGCTAGTCAGGCTGTAATTAGGCAAGCTGTTCCTGCGGCTGTGGGAGTATCGAGTTTAGCAGTAGCAGCGATCGCATTTAACTTGATTCCACCTCCCCAAATTCGTCCACCGCAGCCTAAGCCAGATGAGCAAACTAACTCTACAACAAAGAGCCTAAATCCTCCAGCATCAGCAGCTGCAACACCCATCGAGGCTGCAACACCTACAACACAACCCACAGCTAATGAAAAGCCAGTAGTTAAAGATTTAGAAGCACTTTTAAATACAGTTCCAGAAATTACCGATCCATCCCAGCTGCGTGCATTGAATCGTCAAGTGTATAATCAAGTTCATCCAGCTTGGACTAAGCGTTCAGGATTGCAACAGGATTTGATCTATCGTTTGGGTGTAGCTGCGGATGGAGCGATCGTTGGTTATAAAGCGGTGAATAAAGAGGCCAATCAAGGAGTCGGGCAAACTCCTCTACCTAACCTACTTTACAATCCTGCTAATCGCGCTCCCATTTCTAATGAACCGATAGCCCAATTCCGAATAGTGTTTACTACAAATGGTGTACTGCAAGTTAGCCCTTGGCGAGGATATGCTAAGACACCAGAGGTAGTCGGTGCAAAAATTACTGACTCTAATATCACTAAAGGTTTAAATAAAAAACTTTATAATACAGTTCGTCAAACCTGGAGTGGCACCCCCACCTTTACGCGAGATTTGAAATATCGGGTAGCAGTCAACAAAGATGGTGTAATTGCTGACTATGAACCACTCAATCAAGTAGCCTTTGATTATTTCCGAGAAACACCTCTTCCTAAGATGTTTAACGCCATCTATGGTTCTAATGTAGCTGCTCCCAATGACAAAGAACCTCTAGCTCACTTCCAAGTTATATTCAAGCCTAACGGCAAGCTCGAAGTCACTCCTTGGAAGGGATATCAATAATTGGGCATGGGGTATGGGGCAAGAGAATTAACTTGCTATTCCCTGTGCCCTACTCTGAGCAATAACATACCTGACAATTTAATTTTCTACCTATCTCTGTAAGTTTGCGATAATATGGCGCTAACCTGAGAAATTTAGATTTATGACTAGGATTTTGCCCTTTTAAAGTGGATATACAATGCTTTTGACCCATTTGCCCCTTGCCCCCATAAATAGAATTTAGGGGCTTCTACGGCGCCAGAAATTTGGTGAAGTTTAAATTTCCAAAGTAATGAATGCAGGGGAAATAAAGGTATTAAATATAGATACACAACCTCATTCCTAACGTATTAAATCAGCACGGGGTTTAAAGGTTTCAATTTGCCGTAACTTTTCGTAAAGCTCCCGTTCTTCTTGACTAATATTTTTCGGTGTAACTATTTGAATTTCTACTAATTGATCGCCACGTTTACCGTCATCGTTAGGATAACCTTTATTACCTAGTCGAAATTTTTGACCAGACCTAACGCCGGGAGGGGTGGTCATTTTCACAGGGCCATCAAGAGTAGGTGCTTCTACCTGTCCTCCTAAAACTGCCTCGCTGGGGGTAACAGGGACTTGGCAGACGATATTTAAACCTTCTAATTTAAATAATGGATGAGGTTCAACGGTAATTTTTAAGTATAGATCGCCACCACCAACGCCTTGGTTCCGCAAACGGATGGTTTGACCTGTTACCATCCCTGGAGGCATATTAACTTCTAGCGATCGCCCATCTTCTAAACGAATCCGTTCATTACCACCTTGATAGGCTTTTTCTAGTGGAAGCGTTAATCTGGCTTCTATATCTCGACGGGTTGTGCGAGGTGGAGTGTTAACTGTGTAGGCAACTTTTGTTCTGGGGGAACGAAACGGATCGCTATTATTGCCATTACTGGAGTTATTTGCTGCACTCTTATTTTTAACGCCAATAACTTGATTAATAAAGCTTTCAAAGTCGGAGAATTGGCTAGGATCTACGTCTTGGTTGCCGTTGCGATCGCTAGCGCTACTTTGCCAAGTTTTAGCCTTTGGCGTTTGTTTGTTGCCTGCAAAGCCTTTTTGCTTCCAGTAGCGGCTAAACTGGTCGTACTGCGATCGTTTGGCTAGATCGGAAAGAACTTCATAAGCCTCGCCGATATCCTTAAATTTTTCCTCAGATTCTTTGTTACCCGGATTTAGATCGGGGTGATATTGCCTTGCTAACCGCCGATAAACCTTTTTAATTTCCTCAGCAGAGGCATCTTTAGATACTCCTAAAATCTCATAGTAATCGCGAAAGTTCGGCAAATTTTGCATAGTTCAGTTATTTAAATTTTAGATTTTAGATTAATTAAGAGTTATGAGTTATGAGTTAGGAGTTATGAGTTGAAAGATTTATTCTTAACTCCTAACTTCTAACTCCTAACTTTTCTTATAACCAATCATTGTCTTCTTCATCATCCCAGTTATCTTGGTAGCTGGGGCGGGATTTGCGTGGAGGACGGCTTTCATAAGAGGAAGAACGATTATCGCGGCTATAATCTCTGTCATAGTCTCTACCGTAATCTTTGCCATAGTCTTTACTGTATGAGTCGCGTTCTCGATATGTATCTCTGGGAGATTCGCGTTCTCGTTCTTTATCACCGCCAGTAAAGATGTCACGGATAGTTCCAAACAAGTCGTCATCTTCATCTTCAGCATAAGTCTGGCGGACTTCCCGATTTAGCTCATAGAGAGCATCTTGCAAGTCGGCGTAGGCTTGATCGATACCGCGATCGCTATTTTCCTGAAGACTCTCCTTCAGTTGTCGGCAAATATTATCAATTCTTTGGCGGCGGCTGCGGGCAAACTGCATCCCAAATTCCAGGGCCACTTCTCTAAGTTGTCGTTCTGCTTGGAAAATCAACGCCTCAGAACGAGTCCGCTTTTCTATTCTCTCTTTACGTTCGCGATCGACATCGGCGTATTTTTGAGCGTCTTGAATCATCCGATTCACTTCCGACTCGTTCAAGGTGGAAGCGCCTTGAATGGTGATACTCTGCTCACGCCCTGTGGTTCTATCTAGGGCTGTTACCTGTAAAATCCCATTAGCATCAATATCAAATGACACCTGAACTTGAGGAATTCCTCGTGGTGCTGGTGGGATGCCATAGAGCTTGAACCGCCCTAAAGACTTGTTGCTTGCCGCCATTTCCCGTTCGCCCTGGACTACGTGAATTTCCACAGTGTTTTGGTTATTTTCAGATGTGGAAAAAATGTCAGAACGGCGTACTGGAATAGTAGTATTGCGGGGAATAAGTTTTTTCATCACGCCGCCGATGGTTTCCAATCCCAAAGAGAGGGGTGTGACATCCAAAAGCAGCACATCTTTGAGTTCGCCTGCAAGAATTCCTGCCTGGATTGCTGCACCCACTCCCACGACTTCATCAGGGTTTACGTTTTCGTTCGGTTCTGTGCCAATTAAGTCCCGCACAAGCTGCTTCACCATTGGCATTCGTGTAGAACCGCCAACTAATACAACTTCTTCAATATCTCTAGGTGAAAGTCCGGCATCTTTGAGGGCGCGTTTCACTGGTGTCCGCAATCTTCCCACCAAATCACCACACAAACCTTCAAACTGGGAACGAGTTAAACGAGTTTCGAGATGTTTCGGGCCATCTTCCGTGGCAGTGATGAAGGGTAAATTAATGTCGGTGACACTGACAGCAGAAAGCTCAATTTTGGCTTTTTCCGCCGCTTCCATCAGACGTTGCAAAGCTTGGCGATCGCGTCTTAAGTCTACTTCTTCTGTTTCCAGAAATTGCTCTGCTAACCAATCTACGATTATTTTGTCAAAGTCGTTCCCACCAAGTTGCGTATCGCCACTGGTAGCTTTGACTTCAAATATCCCATCGCCAACTTCTAAAATCGACACGTCAAAAGTACCACCGCCCAAATCAAA
Source organism: Nostoc sp. (assembly GCF_036917355.1). GTDB lineage: Bacteria > Cyanobacteriota > Cyanobacteriia > Cyanobacteriales > Nostocaceae > Nostoc. The sequence continues at coordinate 148,650 of NZ_JBALDP010000051.1, read as the reverse complement.
GACTAAGATAGTTTCCGTGTCACCCCGATCTAATCCATAAGCCAAAGATGCCGCAGTCGGTTCATTGAGAATCCGCAGCACTTCTAAACCAGCAATTCTGCCAGCATCGCGGGTTGCCTGCCGCTGAGAATCATTAAAATAGGCGGGTACTGTAATCACTGCCCCTGTAACTGGTTCGCCTAAATAGCGACTAGCATCGTCTGCCAATTTCTTCAGCACCATTGCCGAAATTTCTTCTGGGGCGAAATCTTTATTCATACGAGGACAGGCAATTTTAATATTACCTACTTCGTCTTTGCGGATGGTGTAGGGCACACGCTTAGAATCTGCATTAAGTTCGCCATACTTCCGCCCAATGAAACGTTTAACTGCAAAAAAGGTATTTTGAGGATTGAGGACGGTTTGTCGCCGTGCCATTTGCCCAACCACCCTTTCACCTTCTTTGCTGAAGCCAACTACGGAGGGGGTTGTTCGCATTCCTTCTGCATTGGCAATCACCACCGGCTTGCCACCCTCCATAACGGCGACTACTGAGTTGGTTGTACCCAAGTCGATGCCGACTACCTTGCCCATGCGTTACTCTTCTCCTAAAGTGTCTTATATATTTATTATGATTGGGCGGAACTACCTCTAGCTTTGTGCTACAAGATAAAAACACCTCAATGTATAATACTCATCATTAAGGCAGTAAGCTAAGAAGTGCAGCTAGAGGAGATAGTTGCAAGACTAGGATAGCATTGAGACGGTTGGTGTGCCCAAGCAGCCTCAATTCTTGATATCCGCCTACTTCTGTTTAAGTTATCTGCAAATTGGTAAGTTAACTTTAATAATGCTTGCTCTGCTTTTTTGAGTGCCTGAAAATTCTAATATTATTGCTACTACTTAAAAGATTTGAATTTAACAGAGCGATTACAGACTTCCCTGAGTGCGATCGCGCGAGAACGCGATCCTTACATGGCAACGGCTGGGCATTTTTTTGTCCAAGAATACATCCGCCAGGAATTTTCTCAATGGGGGAGTGTGGAAATCCACACCTTTGAAGTCAGAGGTAAAACTTGTAATAACTTGATATTAAATTTACCATCCCAAGCTAAAGGGCAAAAAAAGGATTTACTACCAATTTTAATTGGCGCTCATTATGATGGCGTTCCGGGAACAGTTGCGGCTGATGATAATGCTACAGGTGTTGCAGTGTTGCTGGAATTGGCGAGAAAATTCGCTGCCGAACCTGTCAGATATCCCTTAAGACTGGTTGCTTTCGATATGGAAGAATACGGCTTACTGGGTAGTGCTGACTATGCAGCGCTGTTGCATCAACAAAAGCAACAGCTACGCTTAATGATCTCCCTAGAAATGCTGGGCTATAAGGATTCTACACCTGGTTCCCAAAGTTACCCCCCTCCTCTGGAACGCTTCTACCCAGATACAGGTGATTTTATTGCTTTAATTGGTAACTTGCGGACATTGCCTGACTTAATTGGGATGAGCCGTAATATTCGCAAAGCTGGCGTATCTAGTCAATGGCTACCCGTGCCGAATCGAGGTTTAATCGTTCCCCAAACCAGACTTAGCGATCATGCACCTTTTTGGGATTTAGGTTATCCGGCAATGATGGTGACAGATACGGCATTCTTGCGAAATCCACATTATCACAAAGCTAGTGATGCGATCGCTACTTTGGATTTAGATTTTCTGACTCGTGTATGTGAAGGGTTAGAAATTGCGATTAGATGGTTGTGATTTATACATTTGATGCGTGGGTATTGCATTTTTTACCTCAGTTTCTTGTTGCAAACTGCTGTATATTTTTTATTAATCAATATCTTCAAGTTTTTTCAATTGGTTATACTATCTTGTTGATGCGATCGCGCATTAGGAGTCAAAGTAATTAAATCGTCAATATTGCGCTTCATTGTTTCACAAATTGCGTCTAATGGTAAATCATTAGCGTCATAACCAAAGGGGTTTTCTATTTCTAAGCCAATGGCTTCAATGCCAAACAAAGTGAAGCCAACCAAAGCAGAAACTAAACCTGTCCACCAACCGAGACTGTCTACTATTTGAAATGGTAGCAAAAAGCAATATAATATCAGTAATTGCTTCAAATGAATAGCATAAGCAAGCGGCATAGGCGTTTTTAAAATACGTTCGCAAGCACCTAAATTATCCACAAGACTATTCAATAATTCTTGCATTGATGTTAGCTGGTAGCTATTAAGACAATTACGATCGTACTGTTCCTGTAAATAATCTCCTATCCAAAAAGCAACCTCTATAGGAGGATTATTCATAATCTTCAATTTTATGTACTTAGTAGATGGCATTAAGTCTTCTAACTCGCTATTGACACCTTCTCCTCGCAAATGTAGTTTAGTTGTTACAGCAAACGCTACCAATAAGTTTAATGCTGTAATTTTATTGTCTTTATCTCCTGGTGAAATTTCATCAACTGATACCCAAATTTGCCTCGCTAAATTTCGGACGTGATTTACTATAGAACCCCAGCATTTTCTCCCTTCCCAAAATCGCTCATAAGCAGTGTTTGTACGAAAGACAAGTAACAAACCTAAAACAATACTAGGAATCACATTAACTAAAATAGGCTGGGATACAGGTTTTTCAAAATGGTGAAGCAGAGAAATTAAAACTCCAAAAGCTCCACACCATAAAACATGTTTGGAAATTGCTTTTATGACTGAACCTCTAGGTTGTAATGCTGTGCTGAACCATTTAATTTTTTCGTTTATCATGTATCCACCCTAGTAAAATATTTATTGAACTGACAAATTCGGCATTTGTTAGCTTAAAAATAATCATTATAAAAATAGCACAATTAGCAAAGAGATACTTGAAAAACTATTCTTGCTAAGAACATTATGTACTGACGACTATGTATTGTATTCTAGTTGCTGTTATAAAATTTCGAGCCAGGTTAAATACTTATTATTAATACTGAGGCAAAAAGTTTTTTGATCGTCAATTAGGTAAATATTATATAAAAGTCAAAAGCGATGCCTACAAGGCAATTGTAAAGAAATGTAGAGATTTTCCAGTGGTTGCATAAATCCGCCACTTCATCCCGATAAATCTATGGAAGAAAAGGTATATTCCTATCGATAATGTCCATACAACATTAGTCGGTATCATGTACCCCAGTAAATCAAAAAGTTCTAGCCTGTAAAAATCCTGCCCTGTAAATTAATGTCTAGACATAACTTATTTGGTTATGTCTTTTTTATTGTCGTGAGTCTCAAAACGTTGGATTTCAATCAAATAACCATCAGGATCGCGCAAAAAGCAGTGGTAAATATTGTACTTTTCATTTAGTGTAGGTGGCTTTTCAAATTCGACGCCACGTTCTTTGAGATATTTAAACCATTCATCCACCTGCTGTGTTACTAGGGTAAAAATGACACTTGAGTCTTTATCGGTTGGAGGAGTTGATTTTTCGCTTGCTTGACACAATCCTAAGTATCCAGAACCACTAACAGTATAAATTCGACAGGTTACTTGGTCAAGCCATAACTTCAAACCTAGTTTTTGTTCGTAGAATTCTGTAGATACATTGAGATTATGGGTAGAAAGGAAGGTAATTTGCTGGTCTATTTGCGGATAAGTAGACATAAAACACATTTGAGTATATACCCTAACGACATCGAGCGATCGCAGATGTAAAAATTGATTGATGTTAGAAACCTGTTACTGCTCCAGAATGCCTTAAGTGCATCTGGAGTTTCTTTTTGGAAAAAGCCATAAAAATTTTCCCAATCATCCTGATATGGCAAAACATAGCTGAATAAGGATGCATACTGAATTATCTATATTTAAACACGGGCATCACTTATTGATGTACCCTTCCTGCCAAACAACTCTCGCAAAACAGCCTCAGCTTATCTGGGGCTGTTTTGCGTTACTTCCCACAGAGAAGGAATTGTAAACAAGAATCCTCAAACACTTTTATCCACATTTGAGTGTATACCCTGATGACGTAGGATTTTCTCAGGGTGAAAATTTGGTATAGGTAAATGCGTATCTTTCCTGACTCCAGATTTGTCACAAACATTTCTGGAGTTTTTTCATTACTGAAATTTGAAATTAGCAATTTAATCTAAACTCTAATGAATATTTTATTTTGATTATGAACGCGTATGTACTACTAATTAACGATCAAACTGTGCCAGTTGCGTAAGTCTTGTGGAATTAATACCTAAATAGTATTAATTATATATGTATGAAGTTGGATGTAATTAAGAAAAAAATTAAGAAATCAAATTTATCTAATCACTCAAAAGCTTTACCAGTAAAGGTTTAAAATAGGTACAACCATGAAAGGTGATTGCGTGGTCGAAGTCAGCGCAATCACCCTTAGTTTACATATACCAGAACTTCAAATGAGTAACTTCAATTTCTCTTTTTTCAGTTAGTTGGTGAAGAAAGTACAACCAATCTTTCAAATTCGAGCAATCGTCGCTGTTCGTTGGTTAAAAAAATGTACCCAGTGATATAATTATGTCCATTATAAAGTGGGTAAAATCTGCCGCCATTAGACACAGTTTTATCAACTACTTGTAGGATTAAACTAAATAGCCTGCGAACATCGAGCAAATCATCTTTAGACTCAAGCTTTGTACTATATATTTTGCCATTAACTTTAAAAGAAACTTCAGCAGTTTGGTTATTTTTCCATTCAAATAAAATATCAGTTGGAGCAAAATTACCTCGTGAAACATTTGCAAATTTATGGATAAGCCGCTTATAACTATCTTCTCTAGAATTGGCTTCCAAATCAATAGTAGGAACAAAGGTATCAAAAACTTGCAATAATTGATAGTAGTTAGTAATATAACTTTGTCTAATGTTCTCTTTATTTACATTTATTTGTTGAGGTGTTAAGTGATTCAATAATCCAATTTTACCTAAAAATACAATAACTTCTTCTATCCGGTTTGTTGTTAATTCTTTCTCTTGTTCGTTAAAACTATTTAGATTAAAAATATATGATTTATTTAAAAATAATTTAAATTGCTTGTTTGTAAGTGCAATAAATCCAAAAGTATTACTATTTTCTAGCGCTGATAAACCTATTAGTTGGTCACTAACAACTCCTATATCATAAAGTCGATACGACGAACCCATATCCCGCAGTATTTTATTAAATAAGAAAAAAAATTCTCTTGTATCAGCGATAGGTATAGAAAATTCGTTTTTGATAACTGGATATAAATTATATTGATATTTTCTCCTATTTGTATATATTGAAAACATCATTGGCTCATCAATAGAAAAGCTATCAATTTTAATGTTTGCTATGCCTGATTGATGCAGCATACTAACAATGCATTGATAAATGGTTGGTAAGTACTCATATAATTTTTTAGAGTAATCTTTGAGGTCAAAAATTACTGCATTATTAAAATACTTAAATAACTGAATATTACTAGCAATATTTTCTGCTTGGATATCTTGTATTAGTTTGGTATAACCATCAGCAGACAATATACTACTAGAACGCAAGGTTTTAAGGTGAGGTTCTAAATCCTTCAGTTGTAAATTCTCATAAACCCTCATTTGATTTTCAGCTTGCTGAAATAAATCGATATCCATTTTGATATAACTAGCTTTAACCTCTGTTTCTAGTCGTTGATAAACACGTTCGGTAATAACTCCCGACTGTTTGAGACCATGCAACAATTGGAGTAGTTCTAAGCGCATTTCCTCAGTCAACTCAGTGGGGGGTTCAAATACAATAGCAACTCTAAATAACTTAGGAAAATCAGGGCTAAGTCGGCGCTTTCTTGCCTCCTGTGCAAGTTCATCAAGCAACATCGAACGGCTAGGTATTTCACCTTCTGTCATTGAAAACTGTATCTGCTGGTACGTTTCTTCCGATATGAAGTTTAAGTTACGAAGGTTACGTGCTATGTCTGATATAGACACCATATTTTTAGAATTAGCATTATGGGATTGGGCAATTAGTTGATTAAGTGGAAATACTGTAAAAATAATTATTAATAAAACACTAAGCAACTGCTTAATAAACCACCATGTTAAATAATTTTTTTTTGCATTAGCTACAGATTCCAAGTGTATGCAATGTTTACTAATACGTTTATAACCAAGTTTTATTATTACCATTTTTATTATATGGATTTTTATTTTATTACGTGAATAAATCAATAATAGCAATATGAAGTAAATTAGAAGTGAGTCTGCACCTATCCTTATTGATTCGGATCAGAAGAAAATAGTTAAGCGATCGCACTCAAAGTATTGACTAAATCAAAGTGCGATCGCAGTAAATATAAATGTTTATTTCGTTGTATATGTTACAAAAATATCCTTTTTCATTTCAACTTCTGCCGGTGCTTCTGGATCGTAAGCTGGTGATAACAAAAAACTAGCAAACGACGGCAAAGGAACTCCAGTTTTAGAACTACATGAGGGATAAAATAATGTGTAAAATGGCTCGGCAACAGAAGGAGTACCAAGTTTAACTTCCATCGCAGTTGCTAAAGCCTGAGCGCGGCTTTGAGCATCTTTCATGGCTGATTGATAAACTGAACTCTGCAAAGCTTGACAGTTATTTACTGCATACTCAACACCCACACTCTTGACAGAAAGGTTTTCAATTTGGCTCGTGGACTTATTCGCTGTAGCAACAATTTCCTGAACGCGATCGCGCGTTGGTTTTTCTAGTTTCACCAATACCTTGGCGTTATTTTCACTGGAATTCGGATTAATTTGCACTTGAATTTTATCAGCCCTAATGCCTTTAGCAACTAAGCTATCCACTACAGGCTGAAGAGTTGCTTTAGTTAGGGATTTTTTGTTTGGTAAAGGTTCTGCTGCTGTTTTGTCATTTAAGAGTAAAGTTGGTGAGGATAGGCGGCGAGTTTCTGGGAACGCTGATGGTTGCGTTTGTAACTCATCATTGCTACCTCCACTACTGAATACTAACTCAATATCCGCTGTATCGGCTGGCACTCTCACAACCCCTTGACCGATTACCATTAATGAATGGCGATCGCTTGCTGGTGGGTAAAACAGTTGGGCATTAGTGACTTTGGGTGTTAATGCTCCTACTCCGACAGTCACGGAAATACTTAGCATTAGAGCAGTTATTTTTCTCATATCCTGGGAATATCCTTAGAAATTAGTGATTGTCAAAGTTTACACCTCAAGAGGAATCTACTTAAAAAAATATTGAGCTAATCCCACAGCCTTTAGTCGTGGGATTAGCTCAAAAATTCAAAATTCACTGCGGGCGTTATGATATCTCAGTAGAGAGCCAAATCTAGTTAGAACTATTAACCAAACCAGTGAGAAGGTTCACAAGCTGGTTGAACTGTTTCACAAACACGATGGCTAATCCAATCTGACTTTTCTTGAACAATTAGACAAATGCCTTGGTGAATCAAATTCTGTAAATGTAGTTGCTGCTCTAAGGGTTTACGAGGCAATTTGTAATAAGCCAAGCTTCCTTGTTCAGCCTCCGCTGGAATCTGTTCGTCAGACATGACGCTGTAAAAGGAGGGAATGCGGTTGAGGACGAAAGTAATTAGCTCTTGGCGTAAATCAGGAATCGCAAAGGCTTGTTGATATGGATGGGATGGATATGTATTCAAAATACTTTCAATTTCTCCCACTATTGATTGTTGTGTTAAATTGACTACCGTTTTCATGGTTTTTAAACTCCTTTTTTAATCAAATCAATGCTTGGCGGAGAAAATAACTTTTTTAGATGGCAACGTCGTGATGACAATCAGTTAAAAGTAACTCAACTTACAGATGCAATCAATCCCGAAACTAGCCTCTAATCTTGGTACAATCTCAGACATTTGGCTTTGCTTATTTTAGTTAAAGTTTATACTGTCTCACAGCATGACTTATTAAAACAGCGTCCAATAAGCTGGTAATTTACCGACATTTTATATTTATAATCCTAATTATTTCAAATTTCTGCTCTTTTGGCAGAAATCTACATAAAACGCAGCATAAAGGCTAGGGGATCAAGATTAACAGCAATAAAACCACTTGAATTAGGAACAAGTTTTTAATGAAGTTAAGCTTTTTGGCTAATTGGCATCACTTTTTAGGTTCGCAGCAAAATTTGCTATTTCATCTAAAAAACTTATTTGTTGCACTTTGATTTAGTCAGTCAGAAAAATAGCGACTCACGATAGTGCAGGATCAGTCTAGCGACAGATGAAATGATCGGGCAAAAACGTTTAAAAAGTTCACATTATCGAAAAGTAAATGACGTAACTGATTATTAATTTCATCAGCCGCAGCTAATCCAGAAAGCATCGCACCTTCGACAAGATTGCCGCCACACCAATCACCACAGCAAACTAAAGGTAAGGGAGTATCGGTAGACAAAAAAGCTTCGTGCCAAGGACGGCTAGGAAAGGCATAACGCCAACGATGTACTTGCATCCATTCGGGAGTATTCAGCCAAGGAAGGGACAGAGATTCAGCTGCTCGTTGCAACATATATTGTCCGGCAGGTTGTAAATCCTGTGATTCTAGATGACGTTGAGCAAAATCAGCGCTACTTTGCACCACAAAATGTGGTTGTTGAGGGTTAGGACGCTTGCTACTGTCCAAACCAATCCATGCTAAATCAGCATTATCTACAAAAGTTAGGGCTTTCCATTGAGGGAGGGGTTGAGATGTAGAAGGATATCCAGCGATCGCACTAATTGAAGGATAAAATTCTACAGAACGCAAGTTATCCAGAAAGGCTCCATCCAATACACTCTCATCCAAAGATTCCAACAACATCACAGCTTGGGGTGCAGGAATAGCGACAACTATAGCTTTTGCAGTTAATTCTTCATTACTAGATTCGAGAGTCAAACGCCAGCTATTTTCGGGAGTTGGGGTAATAGCTATGACACGCTGATTCAGTAATATTTCTAAACCTGGGGCGAGGGATTTAGCGATCGCACTCATTCCCCCAGGCGCAACATAACGCGGACTGCGGTTTTTCGGTTCAGATAAAGGAGCGCCTGTTGTAAGTTCGTAAACCTCATCTGTCCAAACTTCCAAGATATGGCGATCGCGCAATATCTCCACAAAACGTCTAAATAATTCACCCTTTGGTTTCAGGTAACAAGCCCCATGATCTGCCAAAGTTCCATACAAGCGGCGTGTAGCTAGTCTTCCTCCCAAACCACGCGACTTTTCCACCACTACCACCGAATATCCAGCTTGACTTAACTGCTGGGCGCAGACTAAACCGGCAATTCCGGCACCAATCACTGCAATATCAGTCATGAGTCAATAGTCCTTAGTTAGTTATTGGTCATTAGTTATTATCAAAGGACAAAATTACTACTAATGACTGCTGAAAGCTAATAGTAGAATAAGGTACAGAAAGCTGCACGGAAGGGAGGAAGGGAAATTGGATGAAATGAGGGCGGCGCTAGAGTTAGCGACCGAAGAAGAATTGCAAGATTTAACGGCAATTCTATTTAGTCGTAAGTTCAATCCCTTAGACTATGTACACACACCCGAACCCATCGAAGTACAAAGCCAAGACCGCAAAGCTTGGTTAGACGCACTAGAAGGTCGCTTTCGTTTTTTGGCCGCAGATGGAATAACAGTATTACGGGGACGCACAGGCCAGGTAACTTACCGACAAGCCCTCGTTCAAGTATGTAAGTATCTAAAAATTCCCTATTCTAATCAGCTGGCAACTATTGATTTAGAAGCAGAAGTATTTTTGCATCTACTAGGACAGGTGTGGAAAAAATTGCCAGAACAAGAAAAACAAAAATTGACTATACAGGTGCAGCGCCAGCTGCTTAAATCAGAACTAAAACAACCCCTACCACTTTTATTACAACGTGACCCCTTGGGGTTACTTTTCAAAGGCGGTAGTGCGATCGCGGTTACTTCTCTTCTCCAGCCGCTTGTACTTAAGCAAATTGCCCGTCAATTTGCTATTCACTTTGCTACTTATGAAGTAGCCAAACAAGCGGCAATTACAGGCTCAGAAGCAGCTGCAACGCAATTTCAAAGCTATGTAACGATGCAAATGGCGCAACGGGGTATGACAGTGAGTGCAGCTCGTTATGGAGCAGCCCGGACGATGTTTGCCGTGATTGGGCCAATGATGTGGACTTGGTTTATTGCAGATTTGGGCTGGAGAGCGATCGCTACTAACTATGGTCGAATCATCCCCACCATCTTCGCCTTAGCTCAAATTCGCCTCACCCGTGAGGAATGTTGGGAGCCAGCTTGAACAAGGTTTTTGACTATTTCAAATCTCGTTGGCAATCTTCTTGGAACTACTCTCTATGGGCACTGTTAATCTTCCCATTGAGTCCTTTAGTGGGGGCTGTGACTGTAGGTATTGTCTCATTAATAACTTGGCTGAAACAATCCCGCAAAATTAATCGCCGCCCCCTCAACTGGGGATTTGCCCTGTTGAGTATTTTACTGATCGTGAGTGCTGGCTTTGCCCAAGACAAAACAGCAGCTTTCCTCGGCTTATTTAATTTATTACCATTCTTTTTACTTTTCGCTGCCCATAGCGCTCTGATTCAAACATTTGCCCAATTGCGGCAAATGGCTTGGGCTTTAGTCATTGGTTCCATGCCAGTAGCAATTATGGGCTTGGGACAATTATTTTTAGGCTGGAGTTTCAAGTTCCAGTTTGTGTGGGTTGTGTTTAGTTGGACAATCAGACCAGGCGGAAACCCACCAGGTCGTATCGCTTCACTTTTCTTGCACGCTAACACCTTCGCAGCTTATGTAGTAATAGTTTTCATCCTTAGTCTAGGGTTGTGGATCGAACAATGGCGATTAGGGATGAGGTATTGGGGATTGGGCATAAGAGACAGAGGGGAAAGACTTACTGCGCCCCACTCTCCAGTTCCCTTTCTCTTCCTAACTGTCGCGGTGATTACGAATTTTATTACCTTGATTTTCACCAACTCGCGTAATGGGTGGGCGATCGCTATTTTTGCCTGTTTAGCTTATGCACTCTACCAAGGTTGGCGCATTCTTGTAGGTAGCGTTGCTGCGATCGTTTCTAGTATTCTTTTAGCGGCTTTTGCTCCCTCACCAGTCGCTCACATTTTTCGCTGGGTAGTTCCTGCCTTCTTTTGGGCAAGGTTAAATGACGATATGTATCCAGATAGACCAGTCGCTTTAATGCGAAAAACTCAGTGGGAGTTTGCCTGGTTTTTAGCTCAACAACATCCTTGGACTGGTTGGGGATTGCGCAGTTTTAGTACACTTTACAAAGCAAAGATGCAGATTCCCTTGGGTCATCCCCATAACTTATTTTTGATGTTATCTGCTGAAACTGGTTTTCCCAGTGCTTTTTTATTTTGTGGCTTACTAGCTTGGATTTTGATTATAAGTGTCCAACTACTGCAAAAGTCAAAATATATAAATACAGGAGACAAATTGATCTTTTTCAGTTATCTTCTGTCTTTTGTTGGGTGGATTTTATTGAATACAGTAGATGTAACCCTCTTTGATTTTCGTTTGAATACGCTTTCATGGCTAATTTTGGCTGCCATTGCTGGAGTAGTACATGGTTATCACGAAAAAGACAAGCTTGGATCTCGTGAAAATTAGCTATTAGTTTTTTCAGTGTATGCACTGGGGACATTGAGAGTTTCAAGTTAATAATATTGTTATATTCACGTCTGTGAGTGTGACTAGTACCTAATTAGTCACTGTTGCTGATTGTTGGGAAGGTGTAGGGACACCCATTTAGGGTTTTCCTGCATGACGGGCATCTCTTGTAGATGCCCTTTTGTATATTTATTATTTTTATTTAATTAAACACAATTCAAAGACAGGATTGACTAGGTATATATCAGAACTTAAGTTAACGACAAAATAATTGAGAGAAAGGGATAATATTAAATTAGATATTGTTATTAGAGGCGAGGAAATTTATATTATTAGAACTGGGATAGAAACGAACTCTGCTAAAATTTTTATTTTGGCTGCATCACTAGTTCAGGACTTTTCCAAGCTCATGATTATCGCTACAATTGCTGGTAAAGAAAATGTGGTTTTTTGTCGACTTTACGACGTGACGACTAAAATCAGGATTCGCTCTGAATGGAACAAAGAATGCTGATTGGACGGCAATTCTTGATAGTGTTCAAACTAAGTTGCAGATATCTCAAAATTCCCACATTGTCTCTGCTGAGGCAATACTGTTCTGAATAACTGAGGAATTTGGAAAAGTAATACCAGTTTTAGCTCTGGTAAATCCGAGGGTTGAAGACCGAAAATCTTTATTATGACTACGATCGCGCTCAATATTCTGATTGGCATTAAAGACTACGATAACCCTTATGGTGTAAGCTCTCGGTAAAATGGGTGTGTCGGTAACGAAAAAAAGACGCCTCCATAACCAACCTTATGCTCACAACAGCTAACTTTCTTCAGTACACCCAATGGTCAGGTATAGCTACCTTGGTATTTGCTGCCTTGACATTTTTGGCTTTTATTCTCAAATGGGGCATTCGCTTTCGGTTGGTGGGTACAACTGGCTTTATGCTGGTGGTGACTGCTGGTTTATTTGGACTCTCAATAGTCCCCTTGAGTCGGACTGTGATTCCCGGAGCAGCCCGATACACTCTAGTTTATGACAATGGCTCAACACAAGCGGTGATTGCCACATCACCCCAAATTACACCCACACAGTTAGAAGCAACTTTACGTCAAGCAGCTAGCAATCTCTTTTCTTATGGTCGTTCAGGTACACGGGAAGACGATAATTTGACAGTTCGCGCCCGTACTATTATCCACCCGGAAACAGGGATTTCTGTCCCAGTTTACTTGGGTGAGGTCAAGCGATCGCTCGTTTCTCATCAAAACTCCCCGGTAACAGTCAAAATTTACACAGACAATTTCGCCAAATTGCCAAAACCTACTGCTTAAGAGGCAGGAGGGCACAAGAAGCAGGGGAGCAGGGGAGCAGAGGAGCAGAGGAGAAGTAGCAGTAAGTCTTTCCCCTCTGTCCTTTGGCCACTGAGCGTAGCCGAAGTGATGCCCCTCCGCATCTCTCCTCTTGTGCCTCATGCCCAAAGAACAAAAGTAAATTACCTGTTATCAGGATGACAAACATTATTTTGTATTTACTGATACATTAATAGTTATTTTCAGATTAAGATATTCACACTTTAGTGGTTATACTGTGGGAAAAAGTTAATCAGCGTGGGGTAATGGGTACTGACAGTTGTAATTTGTCAGTTGTTGTCCTAATTGCCCCTGTTGCCATTTTCAAAATTCTTTGCAGCAAATCAAGGGGTTGTAGGGACATATATTTGCATATCTTTACATATATATCTGTAGCTAAAAATTGCATCAAATAGCACGATCGCCTACACGTTATCAATTCTCGATTGCTTTTCTTGAGAATCTGACAATGGTAATGTTAATTAATTATACGGTTATTCAAAACTTTGATAGTTCGGAATTTCAGGTCAATGGGTATTTATAGATTCAAGCAATGTCGTCAAACTACTCAATCAGTCGGCAACAGGACTTGTCTATTTAATTGCTTGGCTCAAATCCAGACGATCTGGGTGTCAGGTTAGAGCCATCCAAAAACCAGTTTGGCAACAAGTATCCTCGATCGCTAGTCTATATTATTAAGAAATATCAAGGTTTTGGTAAACGAGATTATATGCCCAATAATTTTTCTACTCAACCTTCTTTGTCTACTCAAACCTCTAACTCATTCTTTACGCTCACAGTTTCCCCCGCAAAAGTAATCCGTGGTTCTGGGGTGTTGCAAACAGCCGCAGCAGAGATTGCCTGTTTGGGAAGTCGTCCCTTAATTGTGGCAGGTAAGTCCACTCTTGTTATCAGCCAACATAATTTACAACCAGTTTTAGAAGCGCAGCAGTTACATACTGTCCAAGCTTCTTATGGTGCAGATTGCTGCGAAACTAGCCTGAAATCTTTACAGAAAAAGGCAAAAGAACATAAAGCTGATGTAATTATCGGTGTTGGTGGCGGTAAAGCCCTAGATACAGCGAAATTAGTCGCACAGCAGTTACATCTACCAGTGGTGACAATTCCTACTTCCGGCGCTACTTGTGCAGCTTGGAGTGCCTTATCAAATGTTTATTCGGAAGATGGGGCTTTTCTCTACGATGTAGGGCTATCTCGTTGTCCCGATTTATTGATACTCGACTATGACTTGATTAAAACTGCACCACAACGTACCCTAGTAGCTGGAATTGGTGATGCGATCGCTAAATGGTACGAAGCCTCAGTTAGCAGTGGACACTTGCAAGACACTTTAATTATTGCTGCGGTGCAACAAGCACGAGTTTTACGAGATATCTTGTTGCAAAAGTCAGCCACCGCCCTCGAAGAACCAGGTAATGAGGTTTGGCGAGAAGTGGTAGATGCCACTGTTTTACTCGCTGGGGTAGTTGGGGGACTTGGAGGGGCGCAGTGTCGCACAGTTGCCGCCCATGCCGTGCATAACGGTTTAACTCATATTTCGGGACATGGCAGTATTCATGGCGAAAAAGTTGCTTTTGGGATTTTAGTGCAACTGCGTTTAGAAGAAATGCTACAAGGCAATCAACTCGCAGCATCGGCACGACAACAGTTGTTAAAGTTCTACACAGAAATTGGACTACCCCAGAAATTAAGTGATTTGGGATTGGGCAATATTACATTAGGTGAATTGCAAACAGCCGCCGAAATGGCTCTAGTTCCTAATTCTGACATCCATCGACTACCGTTTAAAGTCGCGCCGGAACAGTTGATGGCGGCAATGGTTTCTACCACTGCACCTATAGATAGTAGAGATACTGCAAATCGAGTTTCGCCCAAGGGAATGAGTGACGAGGTTTTATGAGTTTAAATTGGATTGTCCCAGCAGAACGCATACAAAAACTACCACCTTATGTATTTGCCCGTTTAGATGAACTGAAAGCTAAAGCACGGGAACAAGGGTTAGATTTAATTGACTTGGGTATGGGAAACCCCGATGGTGCAACACCAGCACCAGTAGTAGAAGCGGCGATCGCAGCTTTAAAAGATCCCGCTAATCACGGTTATCCTCCTTTTGAAGGCACAGCTAGTTTCCGCCGCGCTATCACTAACTGGTATCGTCGGCGTTATGATGTGGTTCTCAATCCTGATAGCGAAGCCTTGCCATTACTGGGTTCTAAAGAAGGATTAACTCATTTAGCACTCGCCTACGTTAATCCTGGTGATTTAGTTTTGGTTCCTTCCCCCGCTTATCCGGCACATTTTCGCGGCCCGGCGATCGCTGGCGGCAAAATCCATAGTTTGATTCTCAAACCCGAAAATGACTGGTTAATTGATTTAGCTGCCATTCCTGATGAGGTTGCTAGACAAGCCAAAATGCTCTATTTCAACTATCCCAGCAATCCCACCGCCGCCACCGCCCCCCGCGAATTTTTTGAAGAAATCGTCGCCTTCGCCCGCAAATATGAAATTTTGCTGGTGCATGATTTGTGTTATGCCGAGTTAGCTTTTGATGGTTATCAACCCACTAGCTTATTAGAAATTCCCGGTGCGAAAGATATTGGTGTAGAATTTCACACCTTATCTAAAACCTACAATATGGCTGGTTGGCGCGTTGGCTTTGTCGTGGGGAACCGCCATGTAATTCAAGGTTTGCGGACGCTGAAAACTAACTTGGATTACGGCATTTTTGCAGCATTACAAACGGCAGCCGAAACAGCTTTGCAACTGCCAGATGTGTATTTACATGAGGTACAACAACGCTACCGTACCCGCCGCGATTTCCTGATTCACGGGTTAGGAGAGTTAGGTTGGGATATCCCTAAAACCAAGGCGACGATGTATCTTTGGGTGAAGTGTCCCGTTGGCGTTGGTTCCACAGATTTTGCCCTGAACGTGTTGCAACAAACAGGCGTTGTGGTTACTCCAGGTAATGCCTTTGGGGTTGCAGGTGAGGGTTATGTCAGAATCAGTTTGATTGCAGACTGCGATCGCTTAGGTGAAGCTTTAAACCGCTTCAAGCAAGCTGGCATCCGCTATCAGCCTGAAGCTGTAGTCCCTGCTTCAGAAGCGATCGCCGATCTGGTTAGTTGATTAGAGAAAAGAAAACCAATATTACATGACTAAAATTTTGGCTGACGATTTTTGAGATCGCGTAAAAAAGTAGAAAGAGTTAACAATCATTGGTACTTATATTTACATCAGTCAAGAAACTCAAGAATCTTGAATAGAAACTGTTGCTTTAAAAGAAGTATCTGTTGAAGAACTAGCTTCTTTTCTTTTGAGGACTACAGTGTACACACAAGTCCTAAAAACCTTGCTTGATAGAAATTTCCTCGTTCCCAGTTTCGGACTGGGAACGAGATAAACCAGGATATTGAATAAAGACGAAGGGCAGTTCGAGTTTACGGAAGACTGCCTTCTGCTTGCTGTCTTTCTTAATAAATACCTAATCTTAAATCCAAATATCTAATTTTTTTGCTATGGTGATCCCAAAGGAATTGTTAAGTGCTTACGAGATGTAAATTAAGTGATTAATTATTCATTGAGTATAATATAATACAAATAACTATAGATGATTTATCTGTACAATACATCTTTATTGTTACTTAGTAGGTTGGGCAATACGCGTTTCAATATCTTCTAATGTTTGTAACAATAAACGATTTGCCTGCAATTTCCAACCCCATTTCTGAATTCTGTAAGCTAATACAGTTCCAACTACAGACGCTAACAAGCCTATGGGTTGATTTAAAGAAATTCCTAGTAACAAACCCAATCCAGCAATTCCCCAAAATGGTAAGGCTATTGCTTGTCTTTGTTCTTCTACAACTTGGGTAATTATATTAGATTTCATCGTAGCAAGTAATGCCTCTTTTACTTGCTGCTGTTCTGTTATGGATACTGTTAAACCTATTTTACGGCGTAGTTTTTCTATTTTACGGGCATCAGTACTGTATTCAGTTAGTTCATCTTCTGCCATTTTCAGGAGTCTTTCTAGCTGCGCCATAATTTATTACATTCGGTATTTTGATCGAGTTATTAAACTGAATAATTGTTAATTTTTATTGCTTATAGTTTTGGATTTTATCGCCAAATATCAAACTACGCGACAGAACCAAAAATCTCAAGTTGAATATGGGAAAAATAAATATAGTAGCAGTTATGCACTTACAAATTGAGTATAAACTGAAAAGGTAATATTTATGGCTACAGTATCTAAAAGCACTTTATCTCTATCTGCCCAAGAGCGATCGCTCATCTTGTGGTTTGATGAAATTGGGATTGCTGATATACCTGTGGTTGGTGGTAAAAATGCCTCACTGGGGGAAATGATTCAACAGCTAACACCCAAAGGTATTAACGTTCCCACAGGATTCGCCACTACTGCTTACGCTTATCGTCATTTCATTCAATCTGCGGGGTTAGAAGCAAAGCTACGCAAACTCTTTGCTGACTTGAATGTTGAAGATGTCAAAAATTTACGAGAACGCGGCAAAAAAGCGCGATCGCTCTTAATCCACACACCATTTCCTGTAGAATTACGCGAGGCGATCGCCACAGCATACCATAGTCTCTGCAAACAATACCATGCAGACACAGATGTGGCAGTCCGTTCCAGTGCCACTGCTGAAGACCTTCCTGATGCTAGTTTTGCTGGACAGCAGGAAACTTACCTCAACGTTGTCGGTGTCGAAGGAGTTTTAGCAGCTTGTCATAAATGCTTTGCGTCTCTATTTACCGATCGCGCTATTTCTTATCGCCACGCCAAAGGATTTGACCACTTTAGCATTGCTCTGGCTGTGGGTGTGCAAAAAATGGTGCGCTCTGACTTAGCAACCTCTGGAGTGATGTTCTCCATTGATACAGAAACAGGTTTTAAGGATGCCGCACTAATTACAGCCGCCTACGGTTTAGGTGAAAATGTTGTCCAGGGATCTGTAAATCCCGATGAATATTATGTTTTTAAACCGACTTTAAAAGCTGGTTTCCGCCCAATTATCGATAAAAAATTGGGTAGTAAAGAACTGAAAATGATTTATGATGATGGCTCTAAATTTACGAAAAATGTTTCGGTTTCACCCAGCGAAAGAGGTAAATTCGCTCTGAGTGATGAAGAGATTTTACAACTAGCAAGTTGGGCGTGTTTAATTGAAGACCATTATTCCCAAGTCCACGGCATTTTCACTCCAATGGATATCGAGTGGGCAAAAGATGGGATTACTAACCAACTTTTTATTGTGCAAGCGCGCCCCGAAACCGTCCAGTCGCAGAAGACGGGAAATGTGTTGCGGAGTTATCGGTTGGTATTGGGGAATAGAGAATGGGGAACTTGTACTGAGCGCAGTCGAAGTATAGGCAATGGGGAAAATTCCCACTCCTCACTCCCTGATTCCCAATCCTTAATTCCCCTGGTTACGGGAAGTGCAATTGGGGAAGCAATTAGTCAGGGAAAAGCACGCTTAATTCTAGATGTTCAGAAACTAGAACAGTTCCAAGTCGGGGAAGTCTTGGTGACAGAGAGAACCGATCCCGATTGGGAACCAATTATGAAACGCGCCAGTGCAATTGTCACCAATTCTGGAGGCCGCACGTGTCATGCAGCAATTATTGCGCGAGAATTGGGTGTACCTGCGATCGTGGGATGCGGCAATGCTACGGATATCTTGAAACCTGGTCAAGAGGTAACAATTTCTTGCGCTGAAGGGGAAGAAGGAAAAGTTTATGCAGGCTTATTACCTTTTGAAGTTAAAGAAGTCCCTTTAGAAAACTTACCCCGCACCCGCACCAAAATTTTAATGAATGTGGGTAATCCCCAAGAAGCATTGAGTTTATCGGCAATTCCTAACGATGGCGTAGGTTTAGCGCGGACAGAATTTATCATTGCTAACCAAATTCAAATTCATCCAATGGCGTTGATTCACTATGACTCGTTAAAAGATGAATTTGTCAAAGCTAAAATTGCTGATATTACCGCACTTTACGACGATAAACCCCAATATTTTGTCGATAAATTAGCTCAAGGCATTGGTAGAATTGCCGCAGCATTTTATCCCAAACCAGTGATTGTCCGAACCTCAGATTTCAAAAGTAATGAATATGCCAATTTATTAGGTGGACGACAGTTTGAACCCCATGAAGAAAACCCAATGTTAGGTTGGCGAGGGGCAGCGCGTTACTACGATGAAGGCTACAGAGAAGCTTTTGCCTTAGAATGTCACGCCCTCAAACGGGTACGGGAAGAAATGGGTTTGACAAATGTCATCCCAATGATTCCCTTTTGTCGCACTCCTGACGAGGGGCGTTTGGTTTTAGCAGAGATGGCAAAAAATGGTTTAAAGCAAGGTGTTAACGGCTTGCAGGTTTATGTGATGTGTGAGTTGCCGAGTAATGTGATTCTGGCTGAGGAATTTGCTGAGGTATTTGATGGCTTCTCAATTGGTTCTAATGATTTAACTCAATTGACACTAGGGATAGACAGAGATTCAGCGTTAGTAGCGCGATTATTTGATGAACGCAGTCCAGCTGTTAAGCGAATGGTAAAAATGGTCATAGAAACAGCGAAAAAATGCGATCGCAAAATCGGCATTTGTGGGCAAGCACCCAGCGACTATCCAGAATTTGCCCAGTTTTTGGTGGAACAAGGAATTGACTCCATTAGTCTAAATCCTGATTCGGTTTTAAAGACGATGCTAGAAGTGGCAAAAGTCGAGAGTCCTGAGTCTTGATTGCAGTGGGTTTTGGTGTGTTAAATCGAGCGATGTCTACGACAGGCTACGCCTACGCACCGACGCAACAATGGTACTGGATCTTGGGCAATTGTCGAAAAGGAAACTATTCTTCTTAAACAATTGCCCAAAAAATGATGGTTTACCCACTCAAGATTATGAGGTAGGCTGGCACTTGTGGCGAGCTTCTCCTGTTCCAAATGTACCTGAAGAATAGAGGGGATGAGAGATAACGGAGACAAGGGAGCCTAATGCCTAATGACAAATGACCAATGACAAATGACCAATGAATAAAAAGTGGTTCCGAATTGGGATGGTGAGTGTATTTATTCTCTCACTTGCCTTACGGTTTTGGGGACTGGAGCGATTCAACACTCTGGTATTTGATGAAGTTTACTTTGCCAAATTTGGTAATAATTATCTTACGCATACGCCATTTTTTAATGCTCATCCGCCGCTAAGTCAATATATGATTGGCATCGGCATTTGGATTGGCAGTCACATTCCTTTTGGGCACGATACGGTAAATGGACTGACAGGTTCATTGCGATCGCCTTGGACTTATCGTTGGTTAAATGCCCTCACAGGCTCATTTATTCCTCTAGTTGTGGCTGCGATCGCTTATCAGTTAAGTTATCGTCGTACCTTTGCAATACTTGCAGGATTATTCACAGCTTGTGATGGTATTTTTCTAGTTGAGTCTCGGTATGCTTTAAGTAATATTTATATCGTCATTTTTGGTTTATTAGGGCACTGGTTTTTATTATTGGCATTAGATAACCAAAATCGGCGACGTTCTTTTTGGTTAGTTTTTGCTGGCATTGGTTTTGGTGCCTCAGTGGGTACTAAGTGGAATGGTTTATGGTTCCTATCAGGTGCTTATCTCATTTGGATAGCAGCTTGGGTAATTCATTTAATACATTCTTTTCCTAACTCCAAACTCTTTTTTAGATCCCCCTCATTAGAGCAGGGGGCAGGAGACAGGAGTCAGGTGGTCACTGAGCGTAGTCGAAGTGAGTCAGGAGGCAGGAGTCAGGAGGCAGGAGTTTCTACTTATTCTCCCTCACTCCTCTCATCTTCCTCATCCCCCTCATCTCAGACACCACTACAAAATTTAACTCAGCTAAATATTTTTCAGATGCTATTTTATCTAGGAATTATCCCAGCTTTTATCTATAGCATCATCTGGATTCCTCACCTTCAACTAGATAAAACTTATGGATTTATTGCAGTACATCAGCAAATTTTAAAGTTTCATTTACATCTAGGTGGTAATAGTCCTAATGTGCATCCTTACTGTGCTGCTTGGTATAAATGGCCTTTGATGACTCGACCAATGGCATATTATTATCAAACGGCTGAAAGTATCACCGAACCCTTACCTGTGATGGGCCCGCCTTTATCTGCTGGTGCTGGACAAGTTATTTATGATGTCCATGCAATGGGCAATCCATTTTTGTGGTGGTTTGGTGTCGCTGCCATGTTGTTTTTAGTAGGAATGCTGGTATCACAAGCAGTAATTCCTTGGGTGAAAGAAAAGCGTTTTTCTATGCCTGCAACTCTTAGTGTTGATACTTGGATTGCTTTGTATTTAGTTATAAATTATGCTGCGAACTTATTACCTTGGGTGAAGGTGACAAGGTGCGTTTTTATCTACCACTATATGTGTGCAGTCGTGTTTGTATTTTTAGCGATCGCTTGGTTTGTCGATCGGTGTCTTTGCAGCTATTATCAACAACTCCGGGCGCTAGGTGTCACCATTACTTTTATCATTCTGGCTGCTTTTATTTTCTGGATGCCTATTTATTTGGGTTTACCCCTCTCTCCTAACGGTTACAAGCTGCGAATGTGGTTCAACTCTTGGATTTGATTAAAGAAGAATTCAGCAGTCACAATCAAGCTGCTCTGGGGCGATCGCTGCACTATCTGCCATTTACGCAGAATTAAATTCTGAATTCTGGCTCACCTCTGGTAGAGAGGCTGCGCCAACGACTGCGCTCAGGACAGGCTCGGCAACCACCTGGCTCCTGAATTCTGTTCTTAACATAGCTACACACATATAGAATTGTTTAATCAGACGGTTTTTACATTTCTTATCGCTATGTAACTTTAGCGACTGTTAGACTTTTCAAAGTGCAAGCAGATGCAACTAAGGCTGCAAAACGCAACACCAGGGCATGGGAAATTAGATACTAAGTAAAAATGATGAATGGAAATTATAAAATTTTTACATTCATCATTCTGCATTATTATAGATACTCTAGTTTTGATGCTCCCGGACAACACAGGAGGATCGTCATGGAAATGAACTTACAATTGCCAGGTATTAATTTAACTAGCTTGAAAGAGGCACCGATTCATATTTCTAGCCAAATTCAGCCTCATGGTGTCCTGTTAGTTTTAGAGGAGCCTGAGCTAAAAATATTACAAGTTAGCACTAATACATTAAAAATTTTCGGTATTGCTCCCGAAAATATGTTACACAAAAAGCTAGAAGATTTACTCGACCCATTCCAAATAGAGAGAATTAAAACAGGACTATCTGGCGAAAATCTTGATTTCATCAATCCTACCAAAGTCTGGGTGCGAAAAAAAGGTGATGATTACATAGTATTTGATGCAATATTTCACCGCAATACAGAAGGATTTTTAATTCTGGAGTTAGAACCTGCTCTTACTCAAGAAAATATTCCATTTTTAAGCTTTTATCATCTAGCTAGAGCATCTATTAATCAATTAGAAAAAACAGCAAATCTCCGTGACTTTTGTCAAGTTATTGTTGAAGAAGTTCGTAAAATAACGGAATTTGACAGGGTAATGCTATATAAATTCGATGATGATGGGCATGGTTCCGTTGTCGCTGAAGAAAAACTAGAAAGCCTAGAACCATACTTAGGGCTGCATTATCCAGAATCAGATATTCCCAAACCAGCGAGAAAATTATTTGCTGCCAATTCGATCAGAATCATCCCAGATGCTTATTCTCACCCAGTAAAACTGTTTCCTGTCAATAATCCCATTAGCGATCGCCCGATTAATTTAACCAACTCTATTCTCAGAAGTGCTGCTTCTTGTCATACAGAGTACTTGCATAATATGGGTGTTGGTGCCTCGCTGACTATCTCTTTAATTAAAGACCAAAAACTCTGGGGGCTAATTGCTTGTCATCATCAGTCCCCTAAATATGTTTCATACGAATTGCGTAAAGCTTGCGAATTTTTGGGGCGAGTAATATTTGCAGAAATCTCAGCTAGAGAAGAGACAGAAGATTACTATCACCGGATAAATCTGACACACCTTCAATCAATCTTGATTGAATACATGTCTCAAGAAGAAAACTTCATTGATGGTTTAGTTAAAAACCCTCAACATCTTTTAGATTTGGCGAGCGCTCAAGGTGCAGCCGTGTGTTTTGGGGGAAATTGCACAGTAGTTGGTGAAACCCCTAGAGAAGAAGACCTGAACTTTCTAGTTCAATGGCTCAAGAATAATGTTGAAGAAGAAGTCTTCTCTACAGATTCTTTGCCGCAGATTTATCCAGATGCCGAAAGTTTTAAAAATGTCGCTAGCGGTTTGTTAGCGATTCCGATCGCCAAGCGAAATTATGTTTTGTGGTTCCGACCAGAAGTAATTCAAACTGTAAATTGGGGTGGCGATCCTAATAAGGCGTTTGAAGTCAACCAGTCAGAAGGAAATGTCCGTCTGTGTCCGCGTAAATCATTTGAATTGTGGAAGGAAACGGTTCGCTTAACATCTTTACCTTGGAAAGATGTAGAAGTAAAAGCAGCATTGGAACTGCGGAAAGCAATTGTCAATATTGTGTTGCGTCAAGCTGATGAACTAGCCCAGTTAGCCCAAGATTTAGAACGTTCTAACGCTGAACTGAAAAAGTTTGCCTACGTCGCCTCCCATGACTTGCAAGAACCACTTAATCAAGTTGTGAATTACGTGCAGCTGTTAGAGATGCGGTATAGCGAAGAACTTGATGAAGATGCTCAGGAGTTTATTAGCTACGCTGTACAGGGAGTTAGCCTGATGCAGACGTTGATTGATGACGTGCTGGCATACTCAAAAGTGGATATGCAAGCGATCGCATTTCAAATGACCGAGGTAGAGAAAGCCTTAAATCGCGCATTGGGCAATTTGCGTCAACGCATTAATGAAACTGGAGCTATTATCACCCACGACCCCTTACCAATAGTCATGGCTGACAGCACCCAACTGATGCAGCTATTCCAAAACCTCATCGGTAACGCCATTAAGTTCCACAGTGACCAGCCGCCACAAATCCATGTGGGAGCAGAAAGGATAGAAGATGCATGGTTGTTTTCAGTTCGGGATAATGGTATTGGCATTGATCCGAAATTTAGCGATCGCATTTTCGTCATTTTTCAGCGCTTACACACGCGGGATGAATATACTGGTACAGGTATGGGTTTAGCCATCTGTAAGAAGATTGTCGAATGTCACCGGGGGCGGATCTGGGTAGAGTCAGAACTAGGTGAAGGCGCAACCTTCTACTTTACGATTCCAGTTGGAGGACGCGAACTTGAGCGTAGAAACGGGAGAAAGACACAAAACCATCTTTTTGGTCGAGGACAATAAAGCTGATATTCGCTTAATCCAAGAAGCGTTGAAAAATAGTTCAGTTCCCTACCAAGTGGTAACGGTCAGGGATGGTATAGATGCTATGGCTTATTTACGCCAAGAAGGTGAATATGCTGATGCATCACGCCCTGACCTCATTCTATTGGATTTGAATTTGCCTAAAAAAGATGGCCGAGAAGTGCTGGCAGAAATTAAAGCTGACCCAGTACTAAAACGCATTCCAGTTGTTGTGCTAACAACCTCAAAAAATGAGGATGATATTTTTCACAGCTACGATTTACATGTGAATTGCTATATCACTAAATCTCGCAACCTCAACCAATTATTTCAAATCGTCAAGAGTATTGAAGATTTTTGGCTTTCTACTGTGACACTACCATCAGAGTGAGGCAGGGGGCAGAGAGAGACAAGAGGACAAGGTGAAAAATGACAAATGACAAATGACAAGATAGAGAAGCAATAGGGGGTGAAACCCGAAGATTATGGTTGTGAGCTACTCAGTAAAAATCTTGTTAATTGAGGATAACCTAGCTTCTGCTAGGTTGTTACAAGAGTTTCTAACACAAGCGCAATCCCAAGATTTTACTCTGGTTCATGTGATGCGATTGGGGGAAGCGCTTCAGGAATTAAGTCAATGTAATTATGATGTTATTTTATTAGATTTAACTCTACCTGACAGTCAAGGATTGTCATCTCTACCTCCTCTGATCGATCGAGCGCCAAGTACACCGATTGTTGTCTTAACCAATACAAATGACGAAGAACTGGCAATTGAAGCAGTGCGTCAGGGGGCACAAGATTATCTAGTCAAGCGCCAGGTAAATGTAGATGTGTTGGTTCGCTCTTTGCGTTATGCGATCGAGCGTAAGCAGGTTTTAGAATCATTACGCACAGTCAATGAAACGTTACAAACTAGGGTTGAAGAACGAACTGCTGAACTGGTAAAAGCCAATGAACTCAACCAGTTCAAATCTGAATTTGTCTCAATGCTCTCCCATGACATCCGCAACCCCCTAAATACTATTCTGTTGGCTGCTGGATTACTACAAAACCAAGATGAAAGATTGACCAAAGAGAAAAAACTGAATCATTTACAAATGATTCGCTCGGCAATCAAAAACATGGCGAAGCTATTAGATGAAGTTACATTCATCGGCAAAGCTGATTCTGGTAGATTAGGGTGTGACCTCATCTGCTTAGATTTAGAAGCTTTTTGCCGCCAAATGGTCGAAGAAGTTCGATTGCTTGCAAATGATAAGCAACTGACTTTGGTATTTGCCAGTTTTGGGCAATTAAGCGAAGCCCTGTGGGATGAAAGTTTGCTGCGCCACATTTTGGGCAATTTACTTAGCAATGCTATTAAATATTCACTATCGGGCGGCATAGTGCGCTTTGAACTAATTGGGCAGGAAAAAGTAGTAATTTTCCGAATTCAAGATTGGGGAATTGGTATTCCTAAAGAAGACCAAAAGCGACTGTTTCAGCCTTTCCGACGTGCAGACAATGTGGGAAATATTCCTGGTACTGGCTTGGGACTAGCGATCGCCAAAAAGTGTGTCGATGCACAAGGAGGTGAGATTGTAGTCAATAGTCAAGTTGGAGTAGGTACAACCTTTACCGTTACCCTTCCTTTACTAGAAGTTTAAGCGGTTACAGCAATTTTCATATCTGAAGAATACAGTTCACTTTTAGGGCACAAATATATTGTGCCCTTACGTATGTGGTCTCCCAAACGAATTTTCATCTGTGATAATGGCGACTCCGTTATGAGTATTTTTTCTCTACTCGCCAGAAATTCATTTTTACAAAAAGGTTACTAAAACTTAGTAACTATTTTCGGAATTTATAAATTTGGTGTTGTAGCCTAATCTACTGTCACAAAAGGAATATTTAAAAAACAAATATACTACTTAACTAATTTATTTTTTGCATAAAATAAAAAACAAATCGTAAGAAGTATTACATCATCAAAAAAATTAACTTTTGCAATATCTCTACCTATAGAGATATTGCAAAATTCTGCATCGTTCATAAGACATTTGCGTGTCTACAAATCTAGTTAATTATACTTATATGTCCGACTGTCAAACGAAAATTGAAACAAGATACATAAATGTAACTAACAGAAAGTATTTAACCTCATTTCAGCGGAAATTACTGTTAGCAAGTTTGGAAAAAATTTTACCGGAATCTTACCGACAACGTATTGAAATCATGTTGTTGGCAGATGAGGGAAAAACCCAAACTGAAATTTGTCAAATTTTGGGGTGTTGCCCAGCAACAGCAAGGCATTGGATGCACATAGCCCGGACAGGGATGGCGCACCAATGGCAAGATTGCCCCATTGGTCGCCCGAAAGCAGTAAATGAACAGTATTTAGAACGTTTGAAAGAACTGATTAAAAGCAGTCCCCGCGATCATGGCTATTCTTTTCGTCGGTGGACAACAAACTGGTTAGGGAAACATCTAGCGAAAGAATTTGGGATTGAGGTGAGCGATCGCCATCTCAAGCGACTGCTCAAACAGATGGGATTATCCACA
Source organism: Nostoc sp. (assembly GCF_036917355.1). GTDB lineage: Bacteria > Cyanobacteriota > Cyanobacteriia > Cyanobacteriales > Nostocaceae > Nostoc. The sequence goes on along the minus strand of NZ_JBALDP010000051.1, from coordinate 121,780 downwards.
CTACCAAAACCCAACAATTCCAAAGCAAATAGTACCGAACAAGCTCAGGGTTCCAAAATTTTAATTAGCGATCTCAAATCGGCAGCTATTCCAGATGAGACCGAATTTTTATCTATTAACTTTCCAAAATTAGGAAAGGATTCAGACATTTATGGCGCAAGATATATCTGCTCAGTTGATTTCTCTGGAACAGTTCAACAATACTCTGGGTTATTCTCTTTCGACAGAGGAATTTCAACACTATCTTCAACAAGTTAAATTTATTAACCCGAAAGTCGGCAAATTCTGGCAAGGAACTGATGTCCAACCAGGAATTTATATTGCGATCGCTGGTAAGGTCAGGTTGCTAGATAGCGCCGATGAGTTAATCGCCACTTTAGAGGCAGGTGACTCATTTGGGGAATTTACCTTGTTTAAGGAGGGAGACTTTAAAGCCTATGCTGCTAGAGCTTCAGTCAACTTACAACTATGCTTTGTTTCGCGTGAAGTGCTATGGCCATTGATGGCTAAATATCCCCAAATTCGGAAGCATTTGTGGGCTAAGGCGCTATCTCGTAATCCCCAACAGGTGGACTCGGATAACCCCCCAGTACTGCGATCTGACTCAAAACGGATTCATGAAACAAAGATTTTGTCAACGCCAGCAGTAAAGCCACGCGAGAAAAAGATTAGCAAAGCCTATTTTCCCAACTCCACGCAGCGAGTCGGGCATTTATTACAGCGTGTGATTCGGCGCTATCCGTTTTTTGCCCAACAGAGTGGATCGGATTGTGGTGCAGCTTGTTTAGTAATGGTGTCTCGCTATTGGGGGAAAAACTTTAGTGTAAATCGCCTGCGCGATATCGCCAATGTTGACCGCAATGGCTCATCACTGCGAGGGTTATCGGCTGCGGCGGAAAGTATTGGGTTTTCCACGCGACCTGTGAAAGCGAGTCTTGACCAATTAGCGAAGCAAAAATTGCCTGCGATCGCCCACTGGGAAGGCAAGCATTACATCGTTGTCTACGAAATTACCCCCAAATACGTCATTGTCGCCGACCCCGCCATTGGGCAATGCAGCCTCAGCCACGCCGAATTTAAAGCCAACTGGACTGGCTATACACTGCTGCTGCAACCCACAGCCATGCTAAAGGATACCAAAGAGACTTCTACTCCTTTTTGGCAATTCTTTGAATTGATGAAGCCTCACTCTTTAGTAATGCTGGAAGTGTTTATTGCTTCCTTATTTATCCAGATTTTTGGACTTGTTACTCCCTTATTCACGCAGTTAATTTTAGACCGCGTAGTGGTGCAGCGGTCGGAACTAACCTTAACAGCGGTGGGGTTAGGGTTACTGATTTTTAGTTTATTCCGTGTGGCAATGACAGGGTTGCGGCAATATCTGTTAGACCACACGGCGAATAAGCTCGATTTAGCACTGATTGTCGGATTTATTCGCCATACCCTGCGGCTACCCTTGAGTTACTTTGAGTCGCGTTATGTGGGAGACATTATCTCTCGTGTACAGGAAAACCGTAAAATTCAACGCTTCCTCTCCGGTGAGGCGTTGTCCATCTTGCTAGATTTAGTCACTGTCTTTATCTATTTAGGATTGATGTTTTGGTACAGTTGGAAAATGGCGTTGTTGGTGTTGGTGATTATACCGCCTTTTTTCCTTCTGGCATTGATTGCCACACCTTTTTTACAAAAGATTTCTAGAGAAATCTTTAATGCTGTTGCTAATGAAAGTAGCTATCTGATTGAAGCCCTTTCTGGTGTACGAACAGTTAAATCTACAGCAGTAGAACAGACAGTGCGTTGGCATTGGGAAGAGTTATTAAGTAAAGAAGTAAAAACTAACTTCTCTGGGCAAATTATCAGCAATCGCCTGCAAATATTTAGCAACACAATTGAAGCAGTGGTAACTACCATCTTGCTGTGGTTTGGTGCGTACCAAGTGATTCACAATCAGCTAACCATTGGGCAATTGGTGGCATTTAATATGTTGTTGGGAAATATTATTAGACCCTTCCAACGATTAACAGTTTTATGGAATCAATTGCAAGAAGTGGTCATCGCCGTAGAACGCATTAATGATGTATTAGATGCAGAACCAGAAGAGGATTTGCAGCATCAGGTGCGGCAATCTTTACCACCCATTCAAGGTAACATTCGCTTTGACAACGTGACATTTCGCTATCATCCTGAAAGCGATATAAATGTTTTAGAAAATCTCAGTTTTGAAGTACACAGCGGGCAAATGGTTGCCTTGGTGGGGCGGAGTGGTTCGGGTAAAACCACAATTTCTAAGCTGGTTTTGGGGTTGTATCCGCCTACAGATGGCAAAGTGTTGATTGATGGACAGGATATTACCAGTCTTTCGTTGCGTTCTCTACGCGAACAAGTTGGGGTAGTTGACCAAGATACCTTTTTGTTTGGCGGAACGATTCGGGAAAATATTAGCTTGGCACATCCTGGGGCAACTTTAGTAGAGATTATTGAGGCGGCGCGATTGGCGGGTGCTGATGAGTTTATTAAAAAGTTACCTATGGGTTATGAAACCCAGATTGGTGAGGGAGGGGGGATGTTGTCTGGAGGACAGCGACAAAGAATTGCGATCGCTAAAGCATTGTTAGGCAATCCCAAGCTGTTGATTTTGGATGAAGCGACTTCCCATCTGGATGCAGAGTCAGAAAGGATTATTCAAACGAACTTAAACACAATTCTCAAAGGCAGAACCACCTTAGTAATCGCCCATCGCCTTTCAACTGTGCGGAATGCAGATTTGATTTTAGTGCTAGATCGCGGTGTGTTAATTGAGAGTGGGACTCACCGAGAGTTGATGGCGAAGCGGGGACATTATTTTTATCTCAATCATCAGCAGATGGATGTTGCGGGGTGAAACAAGAGGATAAGCAGAAAGCTTTCGTCGTCTCCCAAAATCCCAAATTGATATCAGGAAAAATCATGCCAAACACATTGAATGGAAGGGTTAAAACCCAAATTTATGAGGTAGAACAGGGCGAGGAAATTTTAACAAAGCAAACACCAGCCATATCAACTGATGATTGGGCTTATGCAACCAAGGATTTACTTGATAGCTTGCCCCAGGTTTGGACAAGGGGATTGCTGTATTTTTTGGTGGTGTTTGTGTCGATTATTTTACCTTGGGCGATGCTATCTAAGGTGGATGAAACGGGTACAGCCAGAGGGCGACTTGAACCAAAGGGAAAGACGGTTAGGCTGGATGCTGCTGTAGCAGGTACTGTTGCCGAAATTCGGGTAAAGGAAGGTGATTCGGTTAAAATTGGGCAGACTTTATTGGTGTTGGAATCAGAATTAGTTAAGGCAGAAATGCGGCAGGCACAGGAGAAGTTGGAAGGACAATTAAATCGACTTTCTCAGTTAAATTCATCTAAGAGTCAGTTAGTTGTATCTTTGACAACACAACAGCAACAAAACCAATCTCAACAGCTAGAAAAGCAGGCTCAAATTGACCAAGCGCGGCAGAATATGAATGCTCTAAGGAATTCTTATGACTTACAAAAAGATGAAAAATTAGCTCAAGTGAATCAGGCACGGCAAACTCTTGAGCATAGTCAAACAGCTAATAAGTTAGTAAACAGTAGTTTAGCGAGTACCGAGCGGGAAGTTGAACGCTATCGCAGTCTTTGGCAGTCAGGGGTTGTTCCAGAAATTAATGTTGTGGAGAAGCAAGATATAGCTAAAGACAAGCAACAGTTATACGAACAAAATCAGTCAGATATTCAGCAAGCTAAATTACGTTTAGTAGAACAACAGAGTAGTTATGAGCGGACTATTCGGCAAGCCAATGCAGATATTGAGCAGGCACAGTTGCGACTGAAAGAACAGGAAAGAAGTTATCAAACCTTAACTCGTTCCAGCAAGCTAGCTCTGCTAAAAATTGACGAACAACAGAAGAATTTGGAGACAGAAATTACTACACTTCAGGCAGAAATTGCTCAAAGTAAGAGTCAGATTGTTTCCTTAAAGTTTCAGTTAGGACAACGAGAGTTAAGAGCCACTGTGAATGGTAGAGTATTTCAGCTACCAATACAACGGGCTGGGTCTGTAGTGCAGCCAGGAGCAATGATTGCGGAGATTGCACCCCAAGGTTCGCCTTTAATAATTCGGGCGCAAATGGCGACAACTGAGAGTGGTTTTTTGCAAAGAGGATTGCCAGTAAAGTTAAAGTTTGATGCTTATCCATTTCAGGATTATGGCGTGCTGGAAGGAGAATTGTTAGAGATTTCTCCTACTACCATAGAGGTGGATACACCTAATGGAAAGGTGGCAGCTTATGACTTGGAAATTGCCCTAAAACAAAATTGTATTGCCTCGGCTAATAAATGTATTGCTTTGCATCCTGGGGATACGGCGACAGCTGAGGTAATTGTGCGCCAGCGTCGGATTATTGATTTTCTGTTTGACCCGTTTAAGCAGTTGCAGCAGGGTGGGGTGAAATTGTAGAAAACCCAACCCCCTTCCCTACGTCCAAAGGATATGGGAATTGGGAATGTAGAGACGTTACATGTAATGTTTCTACATCCAGCTAATAAGTTATGCTCTCATGTTTAATTTTGCTAACCAAATTTAGGATAAATATCATGTCAACATCTATCACCATTACCAACGAAGACATTCTTCACCAAGTTAAGGTATCTTGTAAAATTCCTGAGATAGTTGAGCAGATTGTTACCCGCAAGGTGATTATAGCGGCCGCTGAAGAAGCTGGGATAAAAGTAGAGGTTGAGGAACTTCAGAAAGCAGCAGATCAAATACGGTTAGCTAATAAACTCGATAGTGCTGATGATACCTTGAAATGGTTAGAGAAACATGGTTTGTCTATAGATGATTTTGAAGAAATCGCTTACATCAGTCTTATCTCTGGTAAGTTAGCTAGCCATCTTTTGGCTGATCAGGTTGAACCCTATTTTTTTGAACACCAACTAAATTATGTTGGCGTGGTGATGTATGAAGTTGTTCTGGATGATGAAGATTTAGCCCTAGAACTCTTTTATGCTATTAAGGAAGGTGAGATGAGTTTCTATGATGTTGCTCACAAATATATTCAGGATGTAGAATTGCGTCGCAAAGGTGGATATTTGGGAATAGTGCGCCGCAAGGATTTAAAACCAGAGATTTCTGCTGCTGTTTTTACTGCTAAACCACTTCAGGTTATTAAACCAATTGTGACTGCTAAGGGAATACATCTGATTTTAGTAGAGGAACTAATTCAACCAGACCTAAATGAAAAACTCCGCACAAATATCATTTTAAACTTATTCACTCAGTGGCTTAACCAACAAATTGAACAGTCTGAAATAAGTAAGTCAACCTAATTACACATAAATTGCTTTGATGTTTGTAGTAGCGCTTTTAGCACTATAGACGCAGACTGGGTTCTGCCAGAGTAGCGCTACTACAAACGTTTTAATTTTTTTAGGTTTAACTAAGTAGGTCGGCGCAAATAAACGGTACTACGAATAAAGAACAGCGCTAACAGCCAACCCAACTGTGAAACCAACTATGACACCAGCAGTAAAAACGGGAGTCATACCACCTTTAGTGATATCCAGTTCGCTATCGGTCAAATCATTCATAAAGCTTTCAGAACCATAGAACAATTCAGCACCAGCAGGACGTAGTTCAGAGATTAAGATGTTAGCCATTGTGAAATTACTCCTAAGTAAAGTTAAAGTTTTTTCAGTTGGAATTAGACTTTTAAGTTTTCTACTCCATTAATATAATGTGTTATTTAATCTAGAACTTCAATGTTTATATTACTAACAAATAGTCCATAAATAATGCAGTTATAGGTTTGTTTATTCTCAAGTTTATTGCGTTATTTTGCTGTAAATACAAATATTATATTTATTTGGACAAAATACCTAAGTTTTAATGACATATATAAAACATTTATGACCTTTTTCCTTTTTCACTGCTTACTTATTTTCTACAAATTAGAAAAGCCAATAAAAAATCAGTCCAAGAATCCTCTTGGGCTGAACGATAAAAATTTAGAGCTATTTCATTCTGATGGTAGAAGCAAACCCCATACTATCCGCTATGAACTGTCGAACTCAGGTGAGACGTGCTGCAAACTGCGCGATCGCTTTCCACAGCCGCTCTTAAATCTACTCTCTCGTTAATCCCTGAGAGTCGCAGACGCTCTGCGTCGGTATCCAAACTCTAGGCTGATCAACAGATATTAAACATGATGCGATCGCAGTTCCTAATGCAAAGAAACAACCCTGCTTAATCAATATAATCACTAATAAATATCCTCTGAATTAGCATTGAGATAAGGGCGCTGCAAGTCAATCTCCAAACAAGAAAATTGCCTAAGGATGGACTGCATCCTCTCCTCAATTAATTCATCTCCTTGATACCAAGCTTCCAGTAACCCATTCGCCACAATCTGACAGCGATTCATACCAAAACTTTCTTGAACAGCAAATTTTTGGTCTGGTTCTTCTGCCAACCCTAACCCTAATGCTAGTTGTTTGGTAAATAAAGGAATTTCTGACTTAAAATGCAATTGGTGTTGTTGATAAACAGTTTTTAAAACTTGCTTAACAACTTCATAGTCTCTCTTGTCAAAGTAAAGTACCCCTGAATCGTAGCGTTGATATTCTTTGGGGTTATACAAAACCTTGAAACTGAAAGGAATTGCTAACTCATTCAATCTTTGTGTTAAACTACCTATCAATGCCACAGCACCTTCAGGAGTTATATTGATATAAATTCGTACAGTTACAGGCTGAATTTTCACATCTTCAATACGACTGAAGCCTGCATTGCCAACGGCCATGTAAAAGCCATTTTGTACTCGATTCTTAGGCATCCGAATAGCCACATAATCACCAACTATAGCTGCTTGTTCAACAGGTTTAAGATGCTTATTCCGTTCAATGTGTAGTCTCAAACCGCCTTTAGTCACGGCTAAACTGCCATCACTTTCTTCTCTCAAAACAGACCAACCAGGGTCAAAGTAGCCCTCTCCAAAATTACTTTCATGTAATCGCTTATAAAACCCCACATCTACCCCTAAAACACTATTATTCTCCAAATCTAGGGGTAAACCATTTTCGTCCCCATCTAGTGCCAGCACACTTTGCATAGAACCGTTGTAATAGATACCGTAAAGAAAACTTCGCAATTGCAGACTCAGATATTTCTGTTGCATCTGGGTTGGCATCTTCTGAAAACGTTTTACTGCCTCAGATGGTAATTCTAAAGGTTTGTAATCTGGATGGTGAATGGAGAAATCAGATTTTATCTCAATTTTCTGAACAATATCTTGCAGAACATCCAGTAATTGCCCAGTTAAACCAATTTCTAGCTGAGTTTGAGGAGAATTTAATAATTGCATAACGACTACTTTAGTAATAACAAAATGATTTAAACAGCAGAACTACTCAGGTGATTTAATTCAACAGCAGCATCACCAAAAATTGTTGGCATCGATTGTACAGGACGGCTTAATAACGTCTTAGCAACCTGAAGCATAGCAATCCCCATATTGCTAAAAGATTTTTGATATTGAATCATCGCCTGAATCTGTTGAATCAAAGCAAAACCAGTAAATTGCACCACCCGCTGCAAGAAATCAGGGCGGTGTTCTAGAATGTCTGGAAAAGTGTTTAAATAAGCTTGAGTTAATGTTCCAATTGAAGGCTGAAGTAGTTCTAAAGGTGTTATTGCCAAGCGTAGAGACTCTTCAATACTTAAAGAATTACTGATAATCAAGCTACTCAGCCAGATTTGTACATAGCTGCCAATAAGTGTTCCCAAATCAAAAGCTGGATCTCCCCAGCCGGAACGTTCCCAATCAATTAGCCGGACAATATTGTTACTGGAATTCTGCCAATCCTTGTAGAGGAGAATATTATTTAGTTTCAAATCATTGTGGGTGAGACAAGAGGGCGTTACAGCATTACCCAATTTAGCGATCGCCTGCCCCAAGCTATCATAACGTTGATATAGAGCAAAAAACTTTAACCCATCCCCAGGAACTAGACCAAAAATTTCTGGTTCAACTCTTTCTAATCTCTGAACTAAATGTGATACTTGATCAGCCATTAAATTCTCTGAATTTTTAGAAAAGAATTCCTGATATTCTTGGTGGTTGAAAGTATCATGATGGATAGTTCCTAAAATATTACCAATTGCCGTAGCAATTTCTGTAGGAAAGCTATTTTCCTTGGTATATAAATCCATTAAATCCCGATAATCATCCAGATATCTAAAGACAATAATGGAATTTTCTGCATCAAAATGCAGTACCTCTGGTAAAAATGAGCAGTAGTTGCCAAGGTTTGGAAATTGTTGTAAAAACTCTTGAATTCGCCACTCACTTAAAAACTCACCAGCCGCTTTCCCTTCTTTATTGTGCCGTTCTTGTTTAACAAGAAGTTTGCGATCGCCTGGTAAAGTAACTAATAAATTAAAGTTTTTAGCTGTAAGTAATTCTACCTTACTCGGTGGTTGTTGTGACTGATTACATAATCCCTGTTCAATTAAATAATCGACAAGATTATGAGAGTTTAAGAGAAATGTCATAATTTTTAAATTTATCAAACAATTTTGATGTAGATAAAATTGTGGTAGTTAAGTTACTACCACAACCTGTTTTTGCAAGGATTATTAAAAGTAGTACCGCACCTTGGAAATAAACCATTCATTCCAAAATAATCAAATATCTGCGGTATATAAATTACAAATTACGCCCAGCAGTACTAACCCAGTAGATAGCCGCCTAATAAAATTATCGCATCTCTCACATCTGTTGCTACCCCACTACCCGTAATGTTTTTCTGTTCTTCTTCAGACAGTTCTGAAAGTGAGTTTTGTTCTAAAACTTGTTTTCGTCTTGCAGATGCATTCACAACAGCTTCTTCAATCAAGTTCGTAATTTCAATTTGACTTGTGAGATATTTGTGATGAATTTTCATTGACATGATATTCTTCTTAAATTACTTAAATAAACTTTGTAGCTTTGTTTAGCCAACAGTCGGTGTCGCCACCTTAACTAGTAGTTCAGAGGGATTGTAGTTATCTGTAATAACTTGTGGACAACGCATACAAGCTGCCTTACCTTCTTGTTGCCACCACTGACAATCTCGGCGTATGGAACAAGGTGGTAAATCCTCTACTACCTTTGGTAAATTTTCTACAACTCGCATTGCCAAACGACAATCTTTGCCATCAAAATGTTGACAACCCTTAGTTGCACAGGGTGCAGCCGTCCGAAAAATTTCAGTGGGTGTTACTGGACTAGCCTTTGCTATCAGTTCATCTGTGACAGCTTTTGGCTGCTTGAGATAAGCTACGCGGGGTTCTGTAACTGTTCCATCAATGACGCCGAAAACAACACTGTTCTGCCATTCTGGTCTTGCACTAGGGCAAAGTGTAGTCTTTTCAGTAGCTATGTCTTCCATAAATTGAACCTATAGTGAATTGTAGTTTTAAGCTGATGGAGATTTACATCTAGTTTCGGATCGGACTGCTCTCCATCAACCTAAATAAGCAAATTAAATGTCCAAGAATTTAATACTTACTAGCAACTTAAAAGGCTTGTGCATTCAAGTTTAGGTCTTGTGCAATTAGTCCACAAGTAATCGGTTTTCTCAAAGTAATGCTATCTGCAATACTCGGTAAACTAATGCCACCTGCAATGATCGGCACATTCTTCACAAGAGAAGCACTTGCAACGGTTGTAAAACCACCTGCAACGTTTGCCATTTCTTCATCAGACAGAGTTAGCAAAGCATCTTCTAAATCCTGATTTCGGTTCCGTCGTGCTACTGCATTGTTAACAGCATTATCAATTAAATTGTTAACTTCAAATTGAATATTTGAATTATTTTTCTTGTCTTTCATTTTGCTTTTCCTCAGAATATATAACTAGATATAGGCTGAATAACTAAGTCCTGTAATTACCTAATCTGTCTATATTCTAGGTATAAGTAAAATGATTTAATTATGTTTTGCGAATTTTGAATAGACATAAATAAAACTTTTATGTCACCCATTAATAAATCAACATTTTTAGTTAAAACTATTTATTTATCAAGGTTATGTATCTATCAATTACTCTAGCACTAAGCTTTTGCACCAATGATCCAATAATATTTCACTATTTTTTAACCTTTAATAAAACATTTATGTCCCAAAGACTTTTCTAAATAATGGGTAATATTTAACGGCAATATAAAAAGTAAGACTTAAGTCTATATGAGTAAATCGTTTAAAGGCTGATCGAGAAAACTTCAAATTCAAAATGGGGAGGCACAGTTGGTATGACTAACATCTCTAGTCAATACTCTTCACCCTTTCAAACAAAGCTCGATAGACAGGCTCACCCTTTTTTTGCGTGCCTATTTCCCGTTCGGTGGGGATTGGTAGAGGATTTTCAGCTAACCATTCTTCTGTACCAACTTTCTGAAAAGCTGAATTAGCAGCAAAGCGATCGCGCATTTCCACTGCCACAAATTCCATATCTGATTGTAGAAATACCAATCCTCCAACCGCGAGATAATTAGCTAAGTCTGCCACTAGTTCTGGTTGGACTACACGACGTTTAGCGTGGCGCGTTTTAAACCAAGGATCGGGAAATTGAATAGTAACGCGTTGTAAACTTCCTGGACGCAGGGAAGATAAAAGTGAATGCAGTGAGTTATTCACATTGCAAAATAAATAGTGCAGGTTTGTTAAACCTAATTCAGAACGTAACTTATTCGCCTCCACCACCAGCGGTTCCCGAATTTCCAAGCCGAGAAAATTCCAGTTGGGTTCTATCTTGGACATATTCAACAAAAACAGTCCTTTAGCGCAGCCAATATCTAAATGTAGTGGTTGATTTGGCTTTGCATAAATTTCTTCCCAGTCAAGGGGACTTGCTGGTGTTTGATACTTTTTACCAAGTGGATTAACATGCTGGCGGACTCGGACTGCTGCCAAAATTTGTTCTCCTTTATGTGAAAATATCTTGTGGTGAAATTTCAGGTTATATCAATTCAAAAAACGTTTGCGACCAAACAACCCCACTCTCACTAACACGCACCCTCCCCGAAGCCTTGTAGAGGGTTGGGTAAGGTCTTATCTATGTATTGCATTCTTTTTTCAAATTGGTATTACAAGGAAGTCTAGCAAAAGTATGCCAAAAATTATCGGTCTATCATTCAATTGCCTACCCAGCAGCAAGTTTGTACCATCTTTGCACTGTTTTTTTAGGTTTTCGAGAAATTTATATTTTGGAAGTCCCTCATTTTGCATTAATCTCTAGAATTAAAATGCCTTAACACATTTGCTTTAGTCGTGGAGGGAGGAAATTTAAACAGTGGATATTTTAGATTTATTTTACAAGGGTGGGCCAGCGATGTGGCCTTTGCTAATTCTCTCGATTCTGGCTTTGAGCGTGATTTTCGAGCGTTTGTGGTTCTGGTTGCGAATTTTGACTCAGGAAAAGCAAATAGTCGATCGCATCCTGGATGCTGCCCAGGATAATTGGGAAGTAGCTGCGGACATCGCAAGACTTGCAAGCCATCAGCCTGTCGGGCGTTTTCTCTACGCCCCTCTACGTTTCGCGAAAACTGATGCAGAAACTTTTCGACTAGCACTTGAGGCTACGGCAGAAGACGAATTAGCTGGGATGCGGCGGGGCGAAAAACTTTTAGAAGCCGTGATTGCTCTAGCGCCGTTGCTAGGATTGTTGGGAACAGTTTTGGGTTTAATCCACTCTCTTCGCTCAATTCGGATTGGCGATTTGGGAACTGAATCTACTGCTGGGGTGACTACTGGTATTGGTGAATCCTTAATTAGTACGGCAAGTGGGCTAATAGTTGCCATTATTAGTTTGGTATTTTACCGCCTATTTCAAAGTTTTGTAGTCAACCAAGTCAAAGTTTTTCGGAAGGCAGGGAATGAGATGGAATTGCTCTATCGCCAGTCTCCTCCTGACTTTAGCAATAGGACATCAGCAATTGTGCCAGAAAATTTCACTCCACCCCGCAAGCCAGGAAAGACTAGAGTTTCTGAACCTCCTGAACCCCCAAATACACCTAATTAATAGTCAATAATTCAACCCCTGAACCAGGCTTGAGAGTGAGACATGAAAGTTAATCTACATACTCCAATTGAAGAAGTCCAAATTCAAATCATCCCTTTAATTGATGTCGTTTTTTGTATCCTGACATTTTTTTTATTAGCGGCTTTACAATTTACACGGCAACAGGCAATAAATGTTGATTTGCCTAAAGCCAGCCCCAGTACAGTTTCTGGAATAACGTCACAGAGTGGAAGTGTGATTGTTACCATCGATGCTGTGGGCAATACTTACATAGAAAAACAGCCTGTAAAACAGGAAGATTTGAGACAGAGTTTAAAACAGTATCTGCAAACAAACCCTAATGCCGTTATCGTGCTGAATGCTTCGCGCACAGCAACTTACAATGATGTAATTGAGACATTGGATTTGCTACGACAAGTAGGGGGCGATCGCGTTTCTTTGGGAATTATTCCTGGCCCATCTCAACCATCCATAAACTCGCTTAACCAGCCTGCTGTCCCCTCTTTTCCAATCAATCCTGGTGCTGCGCCACTTCCAGGAATCAATCCCGAAGGGAATATTACCCCAAAATTTCCCTTAGCACCTAATTCTGCACCCTTTCCTAGCATCACTCAGCCTCCAACTGGGCAAGGCATCAGTCCTATCAATCCTGGTATTTCTCCGGTGGTTCCTAACTCACCAGCGCCTCAAGCGCCTGTAGCACCAAAACAAACGCAACCTCCTCTTAAAAGATGAGATAGGGGAATGGGGAATTGGGGATGGGGCATAGTAGTTCCGTTAGCGGTAGCGGGGCGTTTAGCCCGTTCCGAGTTCTGAGTAAATAAATGAGATTTCCCACTCAAGCACTCAGTACTGGCTCAAACTCATCACTCCCCACTTCCCCTTCAAGTCTTTTCCCAAACCTAAAGATATCTATAATAAATTTCGGCTAGATAAAAAAAAACTGCTAATTTACAAATAATTGGTTGAGCTTTAAAGATTTTTCCACCTATAGACTGAGCAATTCATCACCAATTACCATCCACATTTCATACCAAATTGGGGAAGGATGTCCAAATAGGTTAACAGCTTGAAAAGCGCTTGTATCAAGCGTCTTTCATTGTGGCCTAATTACAAATTACTAATTAGTATCAGGGGTTGTGGCATGAACATCGTAACGCTTTTAATTGTTTGGGTCGTAACAGCTATCAGCTTGTTGATAATTAGTAAGTTGCCTTTGGGAGTTGAAATTGATACTCCTGGTAAAGCGTTTCTTTCTGCCGCAGTGCTTGGTATCGTAACGGCAATAGTCAGACCGATTTTAAGCCTCATTTTTGCAGTACCAAATCTACTCACATTGGACTTATTATCCAGCATTTTCACATTTATGATTGCTGTGGTTTGTTTTAGTATTGCTGCTTGGTTAGTAGAGGGTTTTCGCTTGCGTTACGGGATTTGGAGTGCTGTTATTGGGGCATTTACGCTGACTATAATTAACAGCTTAATATACAAAATCTTGGGCGTCTAAGGCTAAGAGTTAGGAGTGAGGAGTTATTAACAACTCCTCACTCATAACTCCTAACTCATTATTGCCAAATTCTAACTATTCGTTGGAACTTGGGGGAGCTACTGGGGAAGTTGATTGTTGTTTACGTTGCTCGCGTTTTTTGCGATCGGCTGAGAGGATATCTGCCATCACTACTAGCGCTTGCGCCATTTTGTCTAGGTTAGAACGGTATAACTCCAAATCCTTGTTGAGTTTGTCATCGGAGAGGTGCAAGCCAGCAGCGATCGCTTTTAGCGCCTCAGTGAGTTGCTTTTCGTCTTTGACTAATTCGGGATCTGATTGTTCTAATAACGAAAATACACCAATTGCGAACAAACGGTTGTATTTAAAGTTAGGATTATTGGCGATCGCTTGTAGGTTTGCTTGCAAGTCACCATCTCTATCTAAGTAAGTAGTTTGGCCCAGCCACCCAATTAAATCTTTAATTGGCAAACCTTTAGCTACAGCTTGCAATCTTTGGGCATCCTGTCGATAGCGTTGCGGATCTGTTTCTATAGCCTGACATAAGGCGTTAAAAATTGATTCTTGATCCCGTTCTGGTTGATAGCCTTCCATGAAGCGATCAAAAGTAGTGACGACACCCAAGGCATAAATTGGATTGTAGCTAAAATCGATATTTACTGACAGCAGATGCATTTCCACCATCAATTCTTCCACAACCCGACGATAAATAGTGTTGATCGGACGGGTGTGAAGATTATAGAAAGTTCGCTTTGTATCAGAGACTGTACGGACGTTATTCACAAAGAAAAAAGAAATGTTAAGGGCGACGTATCTTTATTTTCTCGCTTAAAGGCTACTTTGCCAAGTTGAGCTTTTAGCGGGTGACGGTTTCATTTACAATATATATACATCAAAAGTATTTTATAAGCTGGTAGCTACAGGAAATAAGACCTTTTCTCCTAAAAAACTAGCCGAAAATTATTATCCTTAATGATTTATTTATTGTAATTATGAACTTCTCGCCACAGTTAATTGCTTTAGGTGAGTACCTAGCTGGTGAATTTGATAATCGGGAACAAGCCATAGCAGAACCAGTTTGGTATGTCCACCTCCGTCTGTGGCAAAGACCAGTTAATCTGTTCGCAGAAGATAGCATCACCTTGTTTGCTGAACAGGCTAACGTTATTACCTTAGATCAACCTTATCGCCAGCGAATTATCCGGTTGCGTCAAAGCAGCGACTCTGACGCAACTGTGGAAGTTCAATATTATATGCCTCAAGATCCAGGTGCATTAAAAGGCGCAGGTAATAACCCTGCTCTACTAAACACACTGACATCCGAACAATTAGATTTACTACCAGGTTGTATCCTAACAGTTACTCAGGAGAAACTAGCTGGCGATCGCTATAAGTTTACCGCTACCCCACTACCAGAGACTAGTTGTAGCTTTACTTATCTTGGCAATAGCATCCATGTTTCTTTAGGTTTTGCAGCTACAGCGACAGAATTTCACAGCTACGACAAAGGAATTGATCCCGCAACTGGAAAAGCAACCTGGGGAGCGATTATGGGGCCTTATCGCTACACCAAGCGAAATCAGTATTCAATAAAATAAAGTTATGAGTTATGAGTTATGAGTTATTGAGTTATAGAATTAACTCTTTATTCTTAACTTCTAACTTTTTTTTTAGCTGGCAATGCTACGAGGCACACCTTCTAAAGCTTCCTCTTCTGTTTCAAAGATTTCGAAAACAGTATCCATCATCGTCACTTCAAACACTAGTTTGGCTTCTGGATGTACATTGCAGATGCGGAAACTGCCTTTGACTTTATCAGCATCACGCATTCCAGCTACCAATGATGTAAGACCAGAACTATCAATAAAATTTACCTGAGCCAAATTTACAACTACATGGCGACTGAGTTTGGAAATACACTCTTGTAACTTCAGGCGAAATTGCCAAGCCGTGGTGATATCCAGACGGCCTGATGGTGTCAAGACGATAACGGTGTTTCCGTCTTGGGTTGTATAAGTTTTTTGGTCTATATGAATCACTAAAGCCCTCCCCGTGGCATTCCTTTTAAGATTAACTAGTGACAGAATTTTCTAATGCTGTCACTTGAGATTAACAAGCTATAGCTAAATTTGTCACCTTTTTCGGCTAAGTGCTTAACTTTAGTAGTTATAACTCACCAAAATAGTGGGGAGTGGGGAGATGAGGCAGATGAGTGAGATGAGAGAGTCGGGGAAGATCGGGATAATTATCATAACTCCTAACTCCTAACTCCTAACTCCTCACTCCTAACTCAGCACTCAGCACTATTTGGGTGTCCAGTTAATCCAATCTTGAGGTTTGAGGAAAGTGTCATACAACTCGGCTTCAGGGGAATTGGGTTCCGGTTGATAGCCGTATTCCCAGCGCACTAGGGGAGGTAGGGACATGAGAATAGATTCAGTGCGTCCGTTGGTTTGTAGACCAAAAATAGTGCCTCGGTCATAAACCAAGTTAAATTCTACATAACGTCCCCGGCGGTAGAGTTGAAAATTCCGTTGGCGATCGCCATACTCTATTCCATGTCGCCGTTCTACAATTGGTACGTAAGCTGGTAAAAATGCTCTGCCACAGCCTTGTACAAAGCCAAACAAATCTTCCCAATTGCGGGTTGCTGGTGTTCCCACCTGGTTGCTATAAATAGCCGCTTCCCCATTGGGATTTGGTCCGCGATATAAAGCACCCTGGCCATCCTGGTAATCAAAAAATAGGCCACCGACACCCCGTGTCTCATCCCGATGCTTCAGATAGAAATATTCATCACACCACTTCTTAAACACTGGGTAATACTCTGGGTGGTGTTGGTCGCAAGCCTGCTTTAATGTTTTGTGTAAATGTGCCGCATCTTCAGCAAAGGGGTAATAAGGTGTCAAGTCAAGACCGCCACCAAACCACCACACTGGCCCCGCTTCAAAGTAGCGATAATTGAGGTGAACTGTGGGCACATAAGGATTGCGAGGATGTAATACCATTGAAGTGCCTGTGGCATAAAAGCCATGCCCTGCGGCTTCAGGGCGTTGGGTTAAAATTGAGGGTGGCAAATGGGAACCCTGAACTTCAGAAAAGTTTACACCTGCTTGTTCAAATATTGCACCTTCTCGTAGCACGCGCGATCGCCCTCCCCCTCCTTCTGGGCGTTCCCAACTATCTTCATTAAATTTAGCCACACCATCTAGTTTTGCCAATGATTCGGTAATTTCGTCTTGCAGTTGTTTCATAAACTGACTGACCCTAGTCTGAGCGTCATTTGCTGGCAAAGACTTTGATGATTCTGCTTCTACAGTTGGTGTTTGCGAGTTGGTCAACATAGATTCCCGAACCTAAATTACAATTTCCAGAAAGCCACAAATTTTTCATTTTAAAATTTGGGGGAAACAAGCGCCAACAATCTAGCTCTATTTGCCCAACCCGCTTTTTTCTTCCTGGGTTAAGCATTTATCCGATTGATGGGCATCACTAGAGTTATTTTCCCTCAAATGCGTATAGGCTTGTATATTGAATTAGTTTTTTTTGAAATTCTTAATTGGAATATTCTGGTATAAAGACTAAATTTTAGTCTTAAGCTTGAAGTATCAAAGATTTGACTGGTCTACTCAGAAATTTTTTGCCATATTTGCCATATTGTTGATGTCGGCTGTTTGGGTCTGTATCGAATCGAGGCTTGCTATGTTTAGGGCATTTTTGAGAAAGTTTTAATTTAGCAGTTAAGCGTAGTTGCACACCATACCAGATTTCCCAGAAAGTATCTAGGGAGGAGGATTAGGAAAATGCAAGGTTGGTTATCCAAATTCATCCACCGCAAACGTCGTCGGTTTTGCGCTTCTCTGGTGTGGACGTATCGAGAGATTAGTTCTGCTTCTGTAGATGAACTGTGGCAAAAAGTGGTTGACTTAACAGATGTTTCCTGGCATCCACAACTTAAGAGTACTAATGTCCCCCGTGGATTAGTACCCCAGCCAGGATTAATTTTTCAAGCTGTAACACGCTTTTCGCCGATACCCATCAGAATTTTTGTGGAACGCGTCAATCCCAGAGAGATGTTGAGTATCCGAGTGATGGCGATTCCTGGAATAGAGGAACGGGTAACTTACCAAGTAGAGTCAACAGTTTGTGGTACTTGTTTGTCTTATTCTGTAACCCTACGAGGTTGGTTATCGCCCTTGATTTGGTCTTTATCCCGTCCTTATGCAGACCGCGTTGCACGATCTTTAGTCGAGGCAGTAGAAAAGACGACATTACCAGCGGTATCTGGTCAGAAAAAATCTCTTAATGACAGTTGTTTTGATTTTTAGGTAGTGGGGATTGGGGAAGAAGCAAGGGAGCAGGGAGTAAAGAAGAAGAGTTTCCCTCGGCAAGAGCAGCACCCTGCCCCTCTGTTTCTTTTAAATGCCCAATGACCAAAGAAAGTTAAGATTCTATTAGGTAATAATGCGATTTGCTAAGTTTTATCACGGCAGTAACAGTGATAACACTAAGCTGACCTTACTTAAGAAGGCATCCAGTTAATAGCTAAGATGTTCCGCACAAGTGTATTTATTCTTTTTGAATTTTGAATTTTTATGTACGATGTCCTCGATTCCCGCTCTGTCTTAGAAATTTTGCGACCAGTGGAAGACCCAGAACTTCGCAAAAGTCTGGTAGAACTGAATATGATTCGCAACGTAAAAATTGACGGTGGTAAGGTTAGCTTCACTTTAGTGTTAACTACCCCTGCCTGTCCTTTACGTGAATTTATTGTCGAAGACTGTCAGAAAGCTGTCAAAAAACTCCCAGGCGTGACAGATGTCAGCATAGAAGTGACGGCAGAAACACCACAACAAAAAAGTTTACCTGACCGCACTGGCATTTCTGGAGTCAAAAATATCATTGCTGTTTCTAGCGGCAAAGGTGGCGTTGGTAAAAGTACGGTGGCAGTGAATGTAGCAGTGGCTCTAGCCCAAACTGGGGCGAAAGTCGGCTTGCTAGATGCTGATATTTACGGGCCCAATGACCCAACCATGCTGGGTTTGTCTGATGCTCAAATTACTGTGCGTTCTAGTGAAACGGGTGACATCCTGGAACCTGCTTTTAATCACGGCGTCAAATTAGTTTCAATGGGCTTTTTGATTGACCGAGATCAACCAGTAATTTGGCGGGGGCCTATGCTCAATGGTGTAATTCGTCAGTTTCTCTATCAAGTTGAATGGGGAGAACTGGATTATTTGATTGTAGATATGCCACCAGGAACGGGAGATGCTCAGTTAACTTTAACGCAAGCAGTGCC
Source organism: Nostoc sp. (assembly GCF_036917355.1). Lineage (GTDB taxonomy): Bacteria > Cyanobacteriota > Cyanobacteriia > Cyanobacteriales > Nostocaceae > Nostoc. Next base: position 102,901 of record NZ_JBALDP010000051.1, on the reverse strand, counting down.
GATGGCAGGGGCAGTAATTGTCACGACACCGCAAAACGTAGCTCTGTTAGATTCTCGCAAGGGATTGCGGATGTTCCAGCAAATGAATGTTCCGGTATTGGGAATCGTGGAAAATATGAGCTATTTTATCCCCCCCGATCGACCAGATAAGCAATATGACATCTTTGGTTCCGGTGGTGGCTCCAAAACAGCTGCGGAATTGGGAGTACCACTGTTGGGGTGCGTGCCGCTAGAGATTTCCACACGAGTTGGTGGTGACAGTGGTGTACCGATAGTTGTTGGCGATCCAGATTCAGCTTCAGCAAAAGCATTAACAGCGATCGCTCTTACCATTGCTGGTAAAGTATCAGTTGCTGCCCTGACATAATTATAAATTTTAATTTCTATCTACTTCCTGGGCTATAGCTTGGGAATACTAGAAATTGGGTGTTAGGGATTAGAGAAGTTGGGGAAGAATAAATATTGATTATTGACTAATTCCCAAACCCCAATCCCCAACAATTAAAGCTAAAGTCTAAACTGGCACAATGTTGTTAAAACGATCGCTCCCCAAAATTCGCTGGAAGTCTTGGGTTAAGCCCTGGCAGCATGTAGATTGGCTACTTTTTTGTTTGCCGATTGCTGTCAGTATTTTTGGCGGCCTGATGATTCTCAGTACGGAACTGAAGCAGCCAGTAACTGACTGGTGGTGGCACTGGATGGTAGCGGGTATCGGCGTGCTTATAGCCCTATTTTTATCTCGCATCCGTTACGAACTCTTGATGCAGTGGCACTGGGTAACATACACACTGACGAACTTCAGTTTAATTGCCGTGATGATTGCTGGTACTAGCGCCAAAGGGGCACAACGGTGGATTAGTATCGCCGGCTTTAATGTGCAACCCTCAGAATTTGCCAAAGTTGGCATGATCATCACCTTAGCTGCTTTGCTACACAGGCGGACTGCTTCTAGCCTCGAAGGTGTTTTCCGCGTTCTGGCAATCACCGCTATACCTTGGGGATTAGTATTTTTGCAGCCAGATTTAGCAACATCACTGGTATTTGGTGCGATCGTCTTAGGAATGCTTTACTGGGCAAATGCCAACCCAGGCTGGTTAATTCTGATGATTTCTCCGGTGGTTGCCGCCATTTTGTTTAGTATCTCTTGGCCTTTAACAGCGCCGATAGTTTTATTCAAAGAACTATCTTTTGGCCCATTAGGATTAATTTGGTCAGTTGCAATGGCTATTGTGGGCTGGCAAACTCTTCCCTGGCGTCGATTTGGTTTAGGTGCTATCGGTGCGTGGACTCTCAATATACTGGGTGGCGAATTGGGAGTCTTCGCCTGGAACCATGTTTTGAAAGAGTATCAAAAAGACCGACTAACTGTATTCATGAATCCCGATCACGATCCACTCGGTGCTGGATATCACTTAATCCAATCTCGCATTGCTATTGGTGCTGGTGAAATCTGGGGATGGGGTCTGTTCAAGGGGCCCATGACGCAACTGAATTTTGTACCAGAACAGCATACAGACTTTATTTTCTCCGCAGTGGGGGAAGAATTTGGTTTTGTCGGTTGTTTGTTAGTGCTGTTTGTCTTCTGCTTAATTTGTTTGCGTCTATTGCATATTGCCCAAACCGCCAAAGATAACTTTGGTTCTTTGTTGGCTATTGGCGTTTTGTCCATGATTGTGTTTCAGCTGATTGTCAACATTGGCATGACTGTTGGTTTAGCACCTGTGGCAGGAATTCCCCTACCTTGGATGAGTTATGGGCGTTCTGCGATGCTGACTAACTTCATTTCCTTGGGAATAGTAGAATCGGTAGCAAATTTTCGACAAAGGCAGAAGTATTATTGATTCGTCATTAGTCATTTGTCCTTTGCTAATGACTAATGACAAATGACTATTAACAAGTATTAAGCTATTAAAAGGAAACAAGCGAGGCTAAAAAAATGATTCTGCCTGGAGCAACTGTCCGCGTCAATAATCCCGCAGATACCTATTATCGTTACGAAGGACTCGTGCAACGGGTGAGTGACGGCAAAGTAGCCGTATTATTTGAAGGTGGTAACTGGGATAAATTAGTTACCTTCCGCCTGAGCGAATTGGAACTCGTAGAAACCACCGCCGGACGTAAAAAAGCCAAATAAGACTTAGTTAGGAGTGAGAAGTTAGGAGTTAGGAGTTATGATTCCTCAACTCATAACTCCTAACTCCTAACTCTTAACTCAGCACGGGCTAAACGCCCCGCTATCGCTAACAGCACTCCCATGCGCCTTCCCCTACCACAGTTTGCCACTAGCGATCGCCATCCGAACCATATTGCGGAGGTGATTGAAACTACTAGTACCGAATTTTTAGCTCAGTGTTTGGAACCGGAAGATTTAAGCTTTCCCTCGATGCCACCCTTTGGTAGTTGGGTCTGTTCTGTAGATGAAGAATCTGGCAATCAAATTTATGCTGTAGTCTATTATGCCACCACTATGCCCATAGATTCCGTACACAGGGCGAGAGCATTAGGGTTATCTTTGCAAGACTTACGGGAAGAACAACCCCAAATATTTGCCATGCTCCGCACAGAATTCCGAGCTGCGATCGTGGGATTTGAACTATCTTCGCAAAATCAAAGTTATAACCAAAGAGTATATCAGTATCTTCCACCCCGTCCCCCGCAAATTCATCAAGCTGTTTATCGATGTGAACCAGAAGCTATCATTAAATTTACTGAAGAACTAGATTTTTTACGGACACTGCTTTGTATAAATGGTGCGCCAATAGAATCTTTAACCGCAGCTGCCATTCGAGATGTATACCAGTTACGCAAAGCTGACCGACAATGGCTAATTAAAGCTGGACGTAGCTTAAGTGTGCTACTTAAAGATGACTACGATCGCTTACGGTTTATTTTGAGTCAAATCCACCCGTAGGTAGTTAATTCTTAAATAATTGCCTAGTTAGTGTAAATTAAGAAGATTTTTGATTTTTCGTCAGGTGGCTTCTCTATTTATTCATATTGATCGGGCGATCGCCCCCAAGGTAATCGCTGTTTTACCATAGCCCCTTCAATTCCTATATATGGAACTAATATCACAAGTTCTTGTTCTGGAACCAACTTCCCAAGTTCTTGGCAAAGAACCAATTGTTCCCTTTGCTATTTTGCTGGTGGTCATCTTAGTTATACCCATCATGTTTGAGCGGCTAAGATTACCAGGATTAGTGGGCTTGGTTTTCTCAGGGCTAGTACTTGGGCCTTCAGGTTGGAATCTTTTTCAGTCTGACTCACCGATGATTAACCTACTCTCAGACATTGGGTTAATTTATTTGCTGTTTGTCGCCGGGCTAGAAATTGATCTAGAACAGTTTCGCCGGAAAACAAGTCGTGCCTTTGGGTTTGCTAGCTTTACTTTCTGTGTACCCCTACTCATGGGAACCTTAGTAGGGCTAATTTTAGGCTATGGCTGGAATACTTCAATCTTAATTGGCTCTTTATTCGCTTCCTATACCCTTTTGGCATACCCCATCATCAGCCGTTTGGGAGTGATAAACAACGAAGCTGTTACTGTCACCATCGGAGCTACGATTTTTACAAACATTGGCGCAGTACTGATATTAGCCATTTGTGTAGCTGTCTCTCATACTGAAGTATTCAGCTTTGCGAAACTACTCACTTTGTCTGGTTGGTTAATTATTTACTCTGTGGCCGTTGTGACAGGCTTTGATTGGGCAGGCAAAGAATTTTTCAAACGGTCTGGAGACGATGAAGGAAACAAGTTTTTGTTTGTATTGCTTTCTGTGTTTTTGGCAGCTGTGGGCGCTCAATTGATTGGGGTAGAAAAAATTGTTGGTGCTTTTTTAGCGGGTTTGGCGGTGAATGAGGCTGTGGGTGAAGGCCCAGTCAAAGAAAAGGTGGTCTTTATTGGCAGTGTGCTGTTCATTCCCATTTTCTTTGTTGACCTTGGCTTACTGATCGATCTACCCGCCTTTGTGAATAATCTGAACACGCTCAAGTTAACACTGTTGCTCGTAGTTAGTTTAATTATCAGTAAATTGATCGCAGCTTTGTTGACAAAACTGTTTTACCGCTATAGATGGCAAGAAATGCTAACCATGTGGTCGCTGTCACTTCCCCAGGTTGGTACAACGTTAGCAGCAACGTTAGTGGGATATCAAGCTGGGTTGCTGCCACTAGAAGTATTACACAGTGTGATTGTCTTAATGCTTGTCACATCAACATTGGGGCCGTTGATAACCAGTCGAATAGCTGTTGGTTTGAATTCCCCACCAGATGAAGAACCAGCACCACCCCTAGCTGAGGAGAACACATCAGAAATAGACAGTGCTTTTACTATAGTCGTGCCTATATATAATCCTCAGACCCAGCAGTATTTGATTGAAATGGCGTCATTATTAGCGCTTCAGTCTCAGGGCAAAATTATACCCTTGGCGATCGCTACTGCTGCTGCTCACATGGATGCGCCCCAGTTAGAAGCTTCTCTACAACGGAGTGAGTGGTTATTGAATAAAGCCACGACACAAAGTCGAGCCTTGGGCGTAGCCGCAGAACCAATGCTGCGAATTGATGATGCCTTTGCTCAAGGAATTAGCAGAGCGGCTCGCGAACAAAAGGCTAATTTAATTGTTATGGGTTGGGGTAAACGGACTGGGTTACGAGCGCGTTTATTTGGGAATGTGATTGATGGTGTGCTTTGGGCATCTCATTGTCCAGTAGCAGTGACACGTCTAGTAGAATCACCGAAAAAAATTCAGCGGATCTTAGTACCAATAGAAAATTTAACAGCACCGACATTACAACCTGTACAATTTGCCCAGATGCTAGCAGAGGCAAATCAGAGCCACATTACTGTGCTGAATGTGTGCGATCGCCGTACTAGTTCTAGTAAAATTGCTTGGAGGCGATCGCATCTCTCTCTATTGGTATCTAAATTGGCTTTAGCCAATGCCCCAGAAATTCAAATCATCGCTCACGAAAATGTTGCCCAAGCGATTTTACAGGCAGCAAGATTATATGATTTAGTAGTTTTACCTTTTATACGTAATCGTACCAGTCCTGGAGGGTTAGCCATTAGCGATGTCACAACCCAGTTAGCCAGACAACTCACCTGCTCAATTATCATGCTTGGAGAACCGCAACGCACTCAAAGCACAAATTTAATTATGTCTACCACGGTTAGCAGCATTACATCTGCTGTATGATGTAAGGAAGAATACAGTTCAAGTAAGTGGACTTGGGCTGGGTTAGCGTAGTCCGCACTTCTCTTACGAGACGCTGCGCGAACGACAACCTCAGTGACCGCCGGAGGCATCAAATTTCCAAAAATATTGGCAATAAATGAATCGGCTGTAGGGATTTACATCTGTATTATTTGCATATATTTGTAGCGCGAGTGTCAACCCGATCTCGACTAATTTCTGGTATCCAATTAAAAAATTAATAGCCGTAAAAATACTTTATATTTTTGAAGATTTGATAAAGATCGGCTGAACAACAAATAATTTTTAAACAATTTTTGTTATTTTGCTAATTGAATTCTTAAGAAAACAGGTAAAAATATAACAAAACTACAACTGTGAAAAAATAAGTAAGTTCAACAACAATTTTTGATTGAGCCTTGTTCTTTTTTTTGTTTTGTATTTTTGTACCCAAGGTGGGTAATCTAAAAGTAAGTGCAATAGCTACTGAAAATATTTGTAAGTAACTGGGAAACTATGAGAATTTTGGTGACGGGCGGTGCTGGGTTTATTGGTTCCCATCTCATCGACCGACTAATGGCTGCTGGGAATGAAATAATATGCTTGGATAATTTTTACACCGGTCATAAACGCAACATTTTGAAATGGTTAGGCCATCCGTACTTTGAATTGATCCGTCACGATATTACCGAACCAATTCGTTTAGAAGTGGATCAAATTTATCATTTAGCTTGTCCTGCTTCACCAGTACATTACCAGTACAACCCAGTTAAAACCGTTAAAACTAACGTGATGGGAACACTGAATATGTTGGGGCTAGCTAAACGTGTGAAAGCAAAGTTTTTCTTAGCTTCTACTAGTGAAGTATACGGAGATCCAGAAGTTCATCCCCAAACTGAAGAGTATAGAGGTAGCGTCAATCCCATTGGAATACGTTCATGCTATGACGAAGGTAAAAGAATTGCTGAGACTCTAGCATTTGATTACTACAGGCAAAATAAAGTTGATATTCGAGTTGTGCGGATATTCAACACCTACGGGCCGAGAATGTTAGAAAATGATGGTCGGGTAGTGAGCAACTTTATAGTTCAAGCCTTGCAGGGTAATCCTTTAACCGTGTACGGTGATGGTTCGCAAACTCGTAGTTTCTGCTACGTTTCCGATTTGGTAGAAGGATTCATCCGCCTAATGAATAGCGACTACATTGGCCCAATGAACCTGGGTAATCCTGGTGAATACACGATTTTACAATTGGCACAAACAGTGCAAAATATGATCAATCCAGATGCGCAGATTAAGTTCGAGGCACTACCTTCGGACGATCCCCGACGTCGCCAGCCGGATATCACAAAGGCAAAAAATTGGTTAAATTGGGAACCTACCATTCCTCTGCAAGAGGGTTTAAAACTAACAATAGAAGATTTTCGCGATCGCATTCAAAGCGATGTCAATAATTCAACCACCTGAGTTACGTCTAGCGTCGCTCTAAATTTTCATCCAGGCTAACCCATCGGTAGCTAGTATATTTAGTTGCTGAGTTTTCCCAAGTGTCTAAGTGTAAAATTGATAACTTCTTTTTGAAGATTAAGCCCAAATAAGTGAGGAGTTAAATAAATGCGTGTTTGCGTTATTGGTACTGGTTACGTTGGTTTAGTTACAGGTGCTTGCTTGGCTCATATTGGGCATGATGTAATTTGCGTAGACAACAACGAAGAAAAAGTTAAGTTGATGAAGTCTGGGCAATCTCCAATTTTTGAGCCGGGACTCTCAGAAATTATGCAGTCTGCCATTCAAACAGAGAAGATTCATTTTACTAGCGATCTTGCTGCTGGAGTTTCCCACGGAGAAATTCTGTTTATTGCTGTGGGAACGCCACCTTTACCGACTGGTGAAAGTGATACTCGTTACGTCGAAGCTGTAGCCCGTGGGATTGGGGAAAATCTCAACGGTGGTTATAAAGTCATAGTGAATAAATCTACAGTACCCATTGGCTCAGGTGACTGGGTGCGGATGCTTGTTCTAGATGGTGTTGCAGAGCGGCAGAAAAAACTGATACCCGCTGGTGGAGTGCCAAATGATGAGAAATTACCTGAATTTGTAGCCGAGTTTGATGTAGTCAGCAATCCAGAGTTTTTGCGCGAAGGTTCGGCAGTTCACGACACCTTTAACCCCGATCGCATTGTACTAGGAGGCAATAGCCAAAGAGCAGTAGCCTTAATGCAACAACTGTATGCCCCGATTGTGCAACGCAAGTACGCTGAGGATCAATCTTTACCCCCAGTGCCAATTCTGGCAACAGACCTGAGTTCGGCGGAGATGATCAAATACGCCGCTAATGCCTTTTTAGCCACTAAGATTAGTTTTATTAACGAAGTTGCTAATATTTGCGATCGCGTTGGTGCTGATGTCACCCAAGTAGCCAAAGGTATCGGTCTAGATTCACGCATTGGTAACAAGTTTTTACAAGCTGGTATTGGTTGGGGTGGTTCTTGTTTTCCCAAAGATGTCTCAGCTCTGATTCATACTGCTGATGACTATGGTTATGAAGCCCAGCTACTGAAATCCGCTGTCAGTGTCAACGAACGTCAGCGGTTGATTGCTTTGGAAAAACTCCAACAAGTTCTGAAAATTCTCAAAGGCAAAACAGTCGGACTACTCGGACTGACCTTCAAGCCCGATACCGACGACTTGCGAGACGCCCCAGCACTCATTCTAATTGAGCAGCTAAACCGACTGGGAGCCAAGGTCAAAGCCTACGACCCCATTATTTCCCAAACAGGTATGCGTCATGGTCTTTCTGGGGTGTTAGTAGAAACCGATGCTGAAAGACTAGCTGATGGCTGTGATGCTTTAGTACTAGTCACCGAATGGCAGCAGTTCAGCACTCTGGATTATGTGAAGATGGCGAAACTGATGGCCCACCCCGTTATCATCGATGGTCGTAACTTCCTCGACCCCGAAGCAATGATACGCGCTGGATTTCAATATGTAGGTGTGGGAAGATAGAAAGTTAGGAGTTAGGAGTTAGGAGTGACAAATAAAAATTAATTACAATCTATGATTAACAACTCCTAATTCCTTTCAAAACCTAAGGATTTAAACTACCGCCTAGAATCATCTAGGCGGTATTTAATTTGTTTAAAGCTTCATTTTACATTAACTTTTTGCGTGTAATCTGGCATCAAGCGCTATGTGGAATACGTTCAATTTCAGCATATCCACTGAAAATAATTTTTTGACCTTCAGTTTCTAATCGGTTGAGACGCATTTTCACTCCATCAAGGTCAAAACGATCTAAATCGACCATATTATCTAAAATTTCTACCAGCGCTACGCTCAAGGTTTGCGAGATTTCCCGTTGTGCTTCTGGCACTTGGTCAAGTTGAATTTTCGGATCTTTGAAAGAAACTCGCCGCCGTCTTTCAATACCTACAGTTAAAATCATGCTCAGGGGTACGAGTTCGCCATTATTTAAATCTGCTTTTGCTACAAGCTGTAAGCGATTTTCTGGCAATAGCTGTACCTGAACATCTGTAAAGGAGACTGGTTCACCACCAGATAATTCTGTCAGTGATGGTACGGTGAGGTTAAGCAGGCGTTTTTTCACCAGTTCCGCATTAAAGGCTTGGTTTATGCCTGCTTCTGATAAGATTACTTGAGCGATCGCTTGAGTGGGCTGCTTAAGGCTAAGTTTGCCACTTAAAACCGAGCCGAAGTCAATGGCCACCGCATCAGTTTCAAACGACATCTCCTCAACCGCGAAATCTCTCCGAATCACCAAGCCACGACCGCTCATTTTGAAGCTATCAATGCTGCCTTGCAAGAGCTTGCTGGAGGGGTAGCAGCGCACAAAGACTTCTACTGACTCGCTTTGGGTAAACAGGTGGCGAATCGTTTGGCTGGCGACTGTGTTGAGCATCCGCTCTCCCCAATCTGTGCCTTTAGGATCTTGTAAACCAGTAAGTCCGCCGAACATGTGGTTTTGGGTCTCTAGAAGTTCTTTGTACTTTTGTAACAAATCATGAAGAATACAGCAAGCGATCCCGTGATTAATTGTGCTGATGGATAGGCATAGGATAGCTGATGGTTGACAATACAATGTATTAAATATTACTAACTACACTCAAGTAGGAAGAAAGTCGCAGCATTCATAACAATAGTAATCATACGCTAAAGTTTTATGGAGTAACGGTTTGAGAGTAAACACCCCACTTTTGGGTGTTAAGTGCGACTTTTAACCAAGTTGCGATCGCTCCACAGTTTTTATAATCTTAAATTCATTAATAAAGTTGCTAGAATCAGATGAATGTATACCAGTGATTCTAGTCTGGATTGGTCATCATTGCGCACTCAAAGCCGGAGGAAATAGTTTTAAAAGTTATTGGCAGGATGCTTGGGTAAAAATGAATTTTGCTTGGGAGCGAATGAAACCAGAAAGATATCAGTGGTAGCACAGTCGATGTGTGAAGTTCCTCCACAGACAACACTAAGAACGCATTATGCTGACATCAATTGCTGGATACGCTGTGGTTCTTCTCCCAGCCAATCTGGATTTTGGGCAGTGCTGTCGAAGATTGATGAAGTTTTGAATGGCTCAAACTCTCCTCTTGATGCCGCTTCTGCCGTTTTTGCTAAGAGCGATCGCACCTGCTCATCATTCATTGGCTGGAACGTCCGCACTGCTTCAAAAGCTTGCTCTAGAATTTCCATACTGTCAATTCCGGTAATCACAACCGATGTTGGCAGATTCAAAGCATAATGCAAACACTCAATTGGCGTTACAGTTTTTGACCGTAAAAGAATACCGTTTGCCAAGCTTTTCATTCCCAAAACGCTGATGTTTTGTTTCACAAGTTCTGGTACAACCAGCTTTGCAAAGCTCCGGTAGTGGGCATCCATAACATTTAGCGGCATCTGCACTGTATCAAATTTAAACCCGTGAGCAGCTGCAACTTCCAGCGTATGTAAATGAATATGGGGATCTTTGTGTCCAGTGAAGCCGATGTATCGGAGTTTTCCAGCTTTTCGCGCCTCAATTAAAGCAGCATTTGCTCCTTCTGGGTCGAAAATTCGATGGGGGTCTTCGTATCGAATCATTTCGTGATGCTGAACAAGATCGATGCAATCCACTTGTAGGCGTTTAAGTGATTCGTCTAATTGTTTTGTGGCTTCTTTCTTAGAGCGACCATCGATTTTCGTCATCAGAAAAACTTTATCCCGGTAGCGATCGCGCAGTGCTTTGCCCATACGAATTTCGCTGACTCCACCGTTGTAATCCCAACTGTTATCCATAAAGGTGATGCCGCGATCAATGGCTGTTCTCACAATGCGGATAGCCATTTGCTCATCAACGTGCTTCAAGGCGATGTGCCAACCACCCAATCCGATGGCGGAAACTTTCTCTCCTGTACTACCGAGTATTCGATATTGCATTTCTGAATTTGGCGTAGTTCCTGACATGTGTTCTCCAGGTCTTTCAGCTATTAATTAAGTACATATAGCCACCTGCCAATTCAAGCACAAGGCAAAGTTGACAATATCTTGCTGAAGATACACTTTTCGACACGATGGGAAAAAACTCAAGAAGCCAAAATACAGATGGCAATTTGGGATGTGTGAGGTAGATAAGCGCAGACGTGTGGCGGTAGAGAATTAGCAGCATTACCCTGTGCGAAGGAGTGTCAGAGTTTGTCGCCAGACATCGCTAAAGTATCTTATCTCAACGAACTCCTAACTCCTAATTCCTAATTCCTAACTTTATTTACCACTATAGAAAAAGGCAATTTCTTTCTCTTTTAGAGGTGCGAAACCGGCATCTACAAGTAATTGGTCGAGTTCTGCTTGGGGAATGTGTTTTGCACCAATTCGTACAATGCGCGATCGCATCGTATTAGATACACCACTGCGCTGTCTATTGCCTTCTAGCGCCATAACTTTACCATAAAGTTCTAGCTTGGCAGGGGGAATGGGAGAACCATCAAAATCAATTCCCTGTGCGATCGCTTTATCAATCGCATCAGCCCCTGTAGTAGTTTGATTCCCTGGGTTAGTTTCGATAGGCATGGTGATTTACTCTTCTTCGCTATGGGTAGATTTTACCAGCCTTGCTGACACCAAAGTTGCCAACCTTCAAACTCACCGAAACAGTGCTGAGTGCTGAGTAAAAAAGTAATAATCGTACTCAACGTTTTAACTATGGGGTAACTCAGTACTCAGTACTCCTGAAGTTAGACTAATCACGAGCTTGTCGCGTCACCACACCACCAACAAACGCCCCTAAGATAGTGCCTGTCCAAAGTCCTGCTGTGCTACCTTGCCATATTGCTCTTGGTGTTATCCAAGCGTTGCACATCTCCTTTAAACCCCAAGGTTGGTTTTGGCACTTTTTGCTATGCAGCATCATGGTGATTTGCCCACTGGTGTAAGCGCCAAAAAAACCTGATGACAGCGCCAAGAAAGTGCAAATTAAAATTCTGTTTTTTGTCATTGGGAATGGGAAAAGGACAACTTATATTTTGCACCAGGCGACTAGAAGTCGCGGCTACACAGACAAAACCTGCCTCCGCAGGTTGAAAAGACTTGATTTTGGGTTAGTCCGCGTGGTGCGCGTTCGCGTTGGCGAAGCCTCTCGTAGAGAAGCGCAGCGCAAGCGCGATAGGCGGACTTCTCTGCAAGACGCACTCGCGTTCGTTTGTATAGCCGCGATTTCTAATCGCTAGGGCTAGGTGCTTCTTCCACATTCCCAATCAACCTGTATTTCTCATCCCGGCTGCAATACCATTAATAGTTAACAATGCTCCTCGCAGTAACTCGCCCTTGCTGTAACGAGAATGAATGACTCCAGAAGTAGCAGTAGTATTTTGGGACTGCCGTAGACGCTTGAGTAGTGAAACTTGGATAAATCCCAAGGGGACAATTGTCCCATTACGTAACTGCACAGATCGTTGCAATACAGGATCGCCATCTAACAGTCGATTGTGATCGGTGATTTTTAACACCAAATCCCTTGTCAGATAGAACTCGCTAGCAATTTGGTCAAAAACCTTGGCAAAGCGAAGTCGATCTTCTGGTTTTGAGAGTTCTTGAACGTAGTGGTGTGCCATTTGCATATCTACTTTTGCCAAAGTCATCTCGGCTTTAGAAATCACCATCTTGAAGAATGGCCACTTAACGTAAAAGTAGCGCAGTAATTTTAAGTGTTCCTCTGGTTCTGCGTTCAAGAATTCTTGTAATGCTGTGCCAACGCCATACCACGAAGGAAGTAAAAAGCGAGTTTGCGTCCAGCTAAATACCCAAGGAATAGCCCGCAGACTGCTTAAATCTTTTTTACCAGATGGACGGCGTGCGGGACGGGAACTAATTTGCAGTTGGCTAATTTCTTCAATGGGGGTTACTTCGTGGAAGAAATCAACAAAATCAGGCTGTTCGTAGATTAAAGCACGATAATGTTGACGCGATCGCGCTGCCAATTCTTCCATAATCTCATTCCAGGGTTCAATATCATCAAACCCTGTTCGCAGCAGGCTGGCTTGAATTACAGCAGTGGTGATGGTTTCCATGTGGTACAAAGCCAAGTCCACCAAGGAATATTTGGAAGCTAAAACTTCTCCTTGTTCGGTAATCTTGATTCGCCCATTGATACTATGACCAGGTTGAGCCAAAATTGCTTCGTAAGCGGGGCCACCTCCCCGTCCCACAGAACCGCCGCGTCCGTGAAAAATCCGCAAGTTTAGATCGTAGTTTTCTGCGATTTGTTGCAGTGATTTTTGAGCTTTATGAATTTCCCAGTTGCTGCTTAAAAAACCAGAGTCTTTGTTGCTGTCAGAATACCCCAGCATTACTTCTTGTAGGTTGGGGGTGACGGAGGATGTGGAGGCAGGGGAGCAGGGGAGCAGAGGAGCAGGGGAGGCAGGGTGGGATGAATTTTCATCTGCACCTTCTGGTTTTGTCTGTTCGTAGCCGCCGGCTAATAAAGCGCGATATAACGGGAGTTCAAACAGGTTCCGCATGACGCTTCTGGAGCGTTGTAAATCTTCTACTGTCTCAAATAGAGGGACTACTTGAATAGTTCCGACGGCAATGGCGGGGTCAAAAAGTCTGGCTTCTTTGGCTAACAGTAGTACTTCCAGCACGTCGCTTACGTCGCGGCACATGCTGATAATATAAGTTTGGCAGATGTTGAGACCAAATTCTTGTTGCAGCGATCGCACGACCCGAAAGGTTTCAATGACATCGTTGGTTTTTTCCGAAAATGGCAATTCTGCCGGAATTAATGGTCTGCGGGTTTGTAGTTCGCCTGTGAGCCAAGCAACTCTTTGCTCCTCGGATAGTTCGTTGTAAGGTTGAGGTAATATTTGCAGGTATTCGAGGATCTCATTGAGCGCATCGGCGTGGCGAGATGATTCTTGGCGGATATCTAACTGTGTCAAGTTAAAACCAAAAATTTCTACCTGACAGATGAGATTTTCTAATTCTCGACAACTTAAACCTGTTTCTGTCAAGTTGCGCTGAATCATTCGCAGTTCTGCTAAAAAATCGGCACCCGAACGATATAGGGGGCTATCTTGATTTGTTGGCGTTTCCCGATTGTACAAAGCGAGATTGCGATCGCGAGTATTTTCCAACCGTTTCAGCACATAAGCCAGTTTGAGCCGATAGGGTTCTTGTCGATAACGTAGCGCCAGTGCGTCGTAAACTTCACTCAACTGGGATTGATCCAATTCTAGAGATTCCAGTAAGTCTGGTAAAACATCACTCCAGTGCATCGACACACTCAACAATTCAATCAGATTTTTCACTGACTGAATATATCTCCCCAGCACCATTTTGCGCTGATAGCAAGCCGTTTTCCAGGTAATTTCAGGTGTGACTGATGGGTTTCCATCTCTGTCCGATCCTACCCAGGAGCCAAAAGAGCAAAAGTTTTTACTCGGTGGTTCCAGCCAAGGAAAGGTATTGGATAGAGTGTGTTTGAAACGTTTATACAGTTGCGGAATGCCATCAAATAAAACTTCTTGGAAGTAGTGCAGGGCATAATCTACTTCATCTAACACTGTGGGTTTGAACTGGTGAAGTTCGTCTGTACGCCACCACAGGCGAATCTCTTCGAGCAATTGTTCGCGGACATCTACTGCTTCCCAAGGATATGCTCCTGGCGTAGTCCCAGAGTGATTTTCCAAGGTATCCAGTTTTTGCAAAAGTTGTACCACCTGTCGCTGCTTATCTCGGATGGTATGACGAACAATTTCCGTCGGATGCGCTGTAAAAACTAAGCGTACATCCAGATGGGCAATTAAACGTTGAATTTGCTGGGGTGGTACATTCAGTTTGAATAAATAGGGAAACAAGGCAGCAAAAGTACCTTTTGGTTTGACTTGCGCCTTTTCGAGATAATTCTTTTTGAGAAAGGCTGCTGCTATTCCTTTGCTAACAGGCGCGTCATCTTCTCTTTGATTAGACGAATAGTTAACATTAGACGGTGTTTCCGGCTCTATTTCCTCTGTTTCTGCTTCATAACGGCTCAATTGCTGCCGTTGTTCGTATTCCTGCTCTATGATGTTAATCAGCTGAAAATACAGAGCGAAAGCACGAGCCGCACGAATTGCTTCGTTGATATTTAGTTGTTCAATTAATTTGACGGCTGAGGATGCTTGGTCATTTGTTGCTTGTCCTTCTGGCGAACATAAATCGCGCAACTGACGCAACAAGTCCACCATATTTTGACCGCATTCTTGCCGGAGAACTGACTCCCACAATTCTTCCACTACCTGGAGACGATGGCGCAAAAATAATTCCGACACCGGGTATATATCAGCAGTTTGAGACGAAGAGTATAAAAGGGAACCCATATTCTCTATTCTTGTAAAGCTAATTACTGTTTACGGTTCTAGGTTTTGCACTTAATGCTCACCGGGTTGTTCCTGAGCAAATAATTATTTGGTGTATATCTTCTCATCTTGATTGATTTCGCGTTCATCTGGGAAATCTAGATTGGGTAGGCGATCGCCTCGAAATAATTCTTCACTGGCTTCTCCTAAGGCTTCTAGTGCTCTTACTGTAGCTTTTCCAGTAATCAGCAGCAGTAATATAGACGCTGTACCTATTTGTAAAAGGAACGATTGAGGAATGGGAAATAAATCCAGATTGGATGTGGGTTTAGGTGAAGACTGTTGGTTGGTAGGAGGCATTGCTAATTTTTGGTTATGGGAAGCATGAGTAAGAAGGAGTTAGGAGTTAGGAGTTAAGATGACTCCAACGATAAAGGGAGGGAGTTTAATGAGATAAGCTTATTGTTTGTTTCGCCCATCAGGGGTATTAGCGCAGTGGGACACAAGGCCGGCTTTCAAGGACAAGTCATCAGCCAGTCATATAGAATTATTCTGACTCCTGGCTCCTAACTTTTGGCTCCTAACTCCTAACTCCTAACTTCTGATTTTTGACTCCCTATTAGTAAAATAAACGCAAAACTCAACATTAGTCAGACTTGCAACCTATACAAGACTATCTTGTCCGATTTTGTGAGCTACGAAGGTAACAAAATTGTTAAAAAAAAACGTCAGAGTGTGATAGACCTATGGTTCTAGTTTACAAGTGCAGGCACTATCCCCCAACCATCGCTTCCTGTAAAGTTAACTGAGCATGAAAACATTAGTACCAGATCGCCAGCAATCCTTAGTGCAATGGGTGAGCCAAGCAACAGGGATCAACACTTTCGGAGTGAAAGTCCGGTTGCGGGGAAATGACCTTCATATTCTTTGTGAAGGTACAGAATGTCCGCAGCGTTGGCGTACTTTGTCTGATTTGCTGCAAGCATTACAGCAAACAAACTTAGATATTCTCACAAGCAGCGAACAAACCTCAATATATCAAGTATTTGTCTATGGTCGCAGAAAAGGGGAACAGCGTCCTTCGTGGTGCCATCGAGTTCACTTGAATCAAATAGATAAGCATCTCGATCAGGTGCAACAAGCGCTGCTAGCAGACTCGGAAAAATCAAAACAATCGGGTGGGGCGCTAATTGTCTCTAACGAAAGTTTGGCACGCCAAGGGAATCCAGAAGCGATCGCTCGATATTTGAGCGAAACTCTGAGTACGTTAGGTGTATCAGTACAGGTAAAAATTAAGCTATATAAGCCCAAGAATTCTCAGCCAGAAGAAAATCGCCTGTGGATATTTTGCCATTCAAGCTATAGCCCTGATGCATCGTTGCTTGCCGAACCCATAGCCCAAAAGTTGCGTTATCTCAAGCTTTCCGGCTACCAAGATGCCGTAATTGTTTCTCAGGTGAGCGGCGAAACCGCCCCTGATTGGCTGCTGCGGGTTGATTTGACACCCCCAGAGGTGATGCTGAAGGAGTGGGCGCGTTGGGGAGATGTCCAAGCGATCGCTCGATTATTAGCTGAAGTACTATCAGGATTAAAAGTTGGTGTCCAAGTTTCTTTGAAAGAATCAACGCTACATATTTTTTGTATCCCAGCTTTCGATCCTTTAGGAACTGCCCCGATCCCAGACAAGGTAGTGTGCTTAGAGGCGATTTTACCGCAGCTAGAAGCGATCGCTCCTCAAGGCATTCTCGCCGCCACCATATACGGGCAAAAAGCAGGCGACAAGGAACCCACTTGGGTTGATTGGCTGGCTTTACCCGCAGCAAACCATCCTGCCTTTGCCATATCACCACTTGATTTGGCAAATACTGGTGATGAACAAGCGATCGTATTTTTAATAGAGCGCTTACTCAATCCTGATTTGGATTGGCGACTACTGACAGGTGGAACTCGCGTACTTCTACTGAACAAAAATGGTTTATTGCACATTATGTGTGATGCACCTGTTTGTCCACAGCGGCAACAAGTAGCAAGTAAAATTACGCAGTTTATCCGTCAGTTAAAAATTTCCGGTATCATAGGAGTACGTATCTACGGTCGCCGGGCTGGGAATAAAGAACCTTTTTGGCATTATGGCGTCGATCTTGAACATCGCCAACGTTTAGTACCAGAAGCAACCCCAGAATTTGCTGCTACTTCTATATACATTAACGATTTAGTAACATCTGAGACTAGTGAACCAATTTTGCGCCCAGACTTAACGACAGAAGAAGTTCAAAATTTTGTAACCGAAGTAGCGCGAGATTGGATAGCAACGGCGAGTTCAACTGCGAGAAAATTCCTGTTGAAAAGCCAGCTATTTACCGAAAGCAACGATTCAGCGGAACGTAACCACGATCTTCAAGGAATTAAAATTGCTCTGGTTTGGGGAACACTGGGATTATTGCTCACCCTCCAAACTGATTGGGTATTGGGTCGAATTATTGCACTTAATACGCCCAGTTCGCCAAAAGTAGCTAGTGCCACCCTGCCATCTTCATCTTCCGAGCAAAAGGCATCTTTGACATCTGGGAAAAATCAGACTGAGAAAAAGACATTTTTTAGTAGCACTTCCAAGAAAAAATCTCCTCCAAATCAGAGTTCTGTATTTAACGCTTCGGAATTTACCCAGAGTGAGGATACCCCAAAAAATAATTTGGCAGCCGCACCACTGAAGGAAAAAGCAACCGCAACAGCTATTCTTTTAGCAGCGCGATCGCAGATGCCAAGTTTTAATGTCAGGCAGTTAGACGAGCAACTAGCACTCTATAAACAGCGTTTAGCTAGAACTGGTAGTCCCCCAGATGTATTGATTATTGGCTCCTCTCGTGCCCTCAGAGGAGTAGATCCCGCAGCACTTTCTAAAGCTTTAGCAACTCAAGGCTATCCAAATCTTGACGTGTTTAACTTTGGAATTAACGGTGCTACGGCACAAGTTGTAGACTTTGTGATTCGTCACGTACTAGAACCATCAGAACTACCCAAAATAATTATTTGGGCAGATGGGGCGCGTGCTTTCAACGGTGGACGCGAGGATATTACCTTTAAATCGCTTGCTGCATCCGTTGGTTATAAGCAAGCATTCCAAAAAACAGCAACAACGGCAAGTAGCAATGATTTGCCAGAAAATACAGTAAATTCGGGAGAAGAAAAGACAAACGAAGAAAAACAGGAGATTAGTACTTATGAAGCCGTCAATCAGTCATTAAATCAGGCTCTAGCCTCTGTTTCTACTAGCTATCAAAACCGCGACCAAATTAAAAGTTTACTGCAAAAACAACTGCTCTTATTTGGTAATAATCAGACAGTTGCATCACAAAAACAGTTGACAGACGGTACTTCAGATGAAAGTATTTCCCAGCAAGCCGTTGATTTTGATGGCTTTCTACCCTTGTCTATTCGCTTTAATCCCACGAGATACTATCAAAAACATTCTAGAGTTCCCGGAAATTATGACAACGACTATAAATCTTTCCAAGTAGAAGGAAAGCAAGATACTGCTTTTCAAGAAGTGCTTCAGTTTACCCAGTCTCAGAAAATCTCTTTAGTATTTGTCAATATGCCGCTGACGGCAGATTATTTAGATCCAGTGCGTAAACAATATGAGCAACAATTTCAGCAATATATGTTGCGTTTGGCTACTAATCCCAACTTTATTTATCGTGATTTGAGTCAACAGTGGCCAAAAGTAAATGATTTCTTTTCCGATCCTAGCCACCTCAATCGGTTTGGTGCATACGAAGTCTCGAAAAAGCTAGCTAACGATCCGATGATTCCTTGGCCAGTGAAGTAGGGAGTAGGGATAAGGTAGCAGGGAGAGAAGTAGACAAGGGGGATTACTAAAGCCAATGCTCAATGTTCAATGACAAATGACTAAAAAATGAACTTTATATCAATTTTCTATGGACTGTTCTTATTGAGTGTATTAGGAATTTACTGGTCTTTAGCACAACATAAATTGCGATTGTGGACGCTGCTAATTGCCAGTCTAGTTTTTTATTCATCTTTGCACATTCAATACATACCATTACTATTAGCATTAACGTTTATTAACTTCCGTATAGGACTGGAGATTGGTAACAACACATCACCAGGAAAACATTCTCTTGACTGGCAAATTTCTAATGAAGAGTGGCAATTTGCTCAAGTTGATTGGAATCGTCGCCGTTTAAAGGTTTTGTGGGTGGGTATAATTCTAAATGTTTTGCTGCTATTAGCTTTTAAGTATTTTACCCCTTTATTCAAGTTTGTTTTTCATGTCCAAACAAACTCACCAGATAGCTCTTTTAAATTAATTTCACCCTTAGGAATTTCATTTTTCACCTTTGAATGTATTGCTTATTTAATAGATGTCTATCGCGGTGCCCCTGCTACTGATAATTTTCTCAAATTTGCTACGTACAAATTATTCTTTGCAAAACTGATTTCAGGGCCGATTACGCGCTATCACAACTTAGCAAATCAATTTAATACACTAGAATTACCTAGCACCAATAGAGTAGCTGAAGCGCTATGGTTGATTGCTAGGGGCGCAGTCAAAAAAGGTATTTTTGCAGACCACTTGGGAATTTTCGTCGATTTATGTTTCGGTAATTTGCAACGGGCCGGTAGTACCGATTTGTGGTTAGCTACATTCGCTTATGGCTTGCAATTATATCTAGATTTCAACGGTTACGTAGACATTGCCCGTGGTAGTGCTATGCTTTTCGGCTTAGTTCTACCTGAAAATTTCGACTTTCCTTATTTCAGCACCAATATTTCCGAATTTTGGCGGCGATGGCACATGACTCTGGGAGATTGGCTACGTAACTATGTCTACTTTCCTTTGGGTGGTTCCCGGCGGGGTTTAGTCCGTACTTGCTGGAATTTATTTATTGTGATGCTAATTGCTGGTATCTGGCACGGTGCCGCTTTGGGCTATGTTGTTTGGGGCATATTCCACGGGTTGGCCTTAGTAGCTCATCGACTTACAGATTCTATAAGCGATCGCTTTGAAAATCTAGAACAATTCTGGCAAAATCCTCTAGGTATCTTTGTTGCTTGGTTTTTAACTCAACTGATGGTTTTTACCTCTTGGATTTGGTTCCGTCTGCCTAATCTCCAAGACTCTTCTTTAGTACTTCGGCATCTTTGGGGTTATCCGGCTGACGCTCAGTTTGCTGAAAAGGTCTATGTCGAAGCCTTAAATATGAGCCAATCCCAACTCGCTTGGGTACTTCTAGGTTTAGCTGCGCTTATGGCCGTAGTCTATGCATTCAATCGAATATTGAAGTTAGAGTTTAACTGGCCCCTTAAGCTTGTCTTCGTCCCCCTATGTTTTTACGCTGTTTGGTTATTAGCTCCTGAAGGCAGTTTGCCCTACATCTACTTTGATTTTTAACTGAACCATCAGACAATATAGAACTTAATATCTTGTTACAAATCGACAAGACTTAAAATGTTTTTCATGGGCTAATTGTAAAGAAGTGTAAAGGTAGATAAATAGGCGATCGCATCCTTGAAAGTGATAGTTAGTTTGTTGTTGAAGTGGCTCAAAAAGCTTTAATTTACTACCTTGTATAGCTTTATTGATAGTAGGAAAACTTTACAGTTCGATGAGCTTGTTAAAGAATTCTATTACAGAATATTAAGTCACAGATTGCGTCAAAGTAAATTCATGTAGACTGTATTTCAGCAGGCGAAATAAACTACCGCTTGTCCCATATTTAACAACCCATAGCACTTATAAAACAATGACCACAACCTTACAACGGCGCTCCGGCGCTAACGTATGGGATCGCTTCTGCGAGTGGATTACCAGCACCGACAACCGCATATACATCGGTTGGTTTGGTGTACTCATGATCCCAACCCTGCTAGCTGCTACAACTTGCTTCGTAATTGCTTTCATCGCTGCTCCTCCTGTGGACATTGATGGCATCCGCGAACCAGTTGCAGGTTCTTTGATCTACGGAAACAACATCATCTCTGGTGCAGTTGTTCCTTCTTCAAACGCTATCGGCTTGCACTTCTACCCAATCTGGGAAGCAGCTTCCTTAGATGAGTGGTTGTACAACGGTGGTCCTTACCAGTTAGTAATTTTACACTTCTTGCTCGGTTGCGCTGCCTACCTTGGTCGTCAGTGGGAACTTTCTTACCGCTTAGGTATGCGTCCTTGGATCTGTGTAGCTTACAGCGCACCTCTGGCTTCCGCTACCGCAGTATTCTTGATCTACCCCATCGGTCAAGGTTCATTCTCTGATGGTATGCCTTTGGGTATCTCAGGAACATTCAACTTCATGATTGTGTTCCAAGCAGAACACAACATCTTGATGCACCCCTTCCACATGTTAGGTGTAGCTGGTGTATTCGGCGGTTCATTGTTCTCAGCAATGCATGGTTCTCTAGTAACTTCTTCCTTGGTGCGTGAAACCACCGAAACCGAATCCCTTAACTACGGTTACAAATTCGGTCAAGAAGAAGAAACCTACAACATCGTTGCAGCCCACGGCTACTTCGGTCGTCTAATCTTCCAATACGCTTCCTTCAACAACAGCCGTTCACTGCACTTCTTCCTCGCAGCATGGCCTGTCGTCGGTATCTGGTTCACCGCCTTGGGTGTCAGCACGATGGCATTCAACCTGAACGGTTTCAACTTCAACCAATCAATCATTGACTCCCAAGGTCGCGTCATCAGCACCTGGGCGGATGTAATCAACCGCGCTAACTTAGGTATGGAAGTAATGCACGAGCGTAACGCTCACAACTTCCCCCTAGACTTAGCTGCTGGTGAAGTTACTCCTGTCGCTCTGACTGCTCCTGCTATCAACGGCTAATACTTAAGTATTAGCTAAATAAAAAGCGCCCTCCAGAAATGGGGGGCGCTTTTTATGGCTTTTGTGGAACATGGCTTAAAGAATAGTGTTTTATCCCTCCCTTAGAAAGTGGCGATCGCTTAACCCGCCACGAATTTGAGCGTCGTTATACAGGAACCTATCCCACTAATAATATTTTGTGAATCCAGATGTGGATAGTGGCAAGGTCTATAAATTCGCCAAAATAAACCTTTCGAAGCTCCCATCTCAGGACGAGACAACGGTATTTGCTTTGATACCAAGCGAAACACCGCTCCTAGACCCGTCCACCTTAATCATAAATGTTCATATGAACCTGACATAACTCATTTTGCAACTTTTTTTTTCCCAGATATTAACTCTAGCTTCGGAAAATAACGCTGCCAGATTTGCCGCCCTAGCAAAAGCAGACTGATAAGTTGCCGCACTTGTTGAATTTGTATTTGTAGCGCTTGATTTCTCTGCCGTAAGTTATAAATATTCTGTTGGCTGAGATAAATATTTTCGGGTGCTTTATTCAGTGCTGCATTAGTACAACTTTCATAGGCGGTTAATCTATCTGCTATATATGCTAGCTGCTGCTTAAGTTGCCACACCCGCCAAGCCACATAGAGTAGTACCAGTGAAATCAGGGTGTTAATTATGACAACTAAAATTACCATTGTTTATCTTGACCAATATTAGCTTTGAGAAATTGTTTTATATACTTGATTTGGCTCTTATTTAATGATGAAGAAATTCAAGAATAAAATTGATGGCACAAAGTACATCTGTATTCTGGCAATAAAAAGTAGTTAGATAATGCTCTAAGTGATATTGAAAGACTTTACTAGGTGAAAATTAGTGTAACAAAGGCTGATAGCTAAAAAATCGCCAATTTGCCAATTTTGTAACAATGATATGTCCACATCTCGCAAAACCACAGCTACAATTGCCTTAGATTCACGACTCGGTTTGCGAAATCAACCCGTATGCTCCATAAGCCCCATCATTACTACCTCCCACTCCTTAACCTGATAATCCTAGTCAATTTGAGAGCTTTGTGGGATGTAAGCACAATGGTATAAACCCCTCAACAGATGGTGAGAGAACTACACTCCTTGGAGACTCCCCTGCATTGCCTTTATTATTGTGCTTCTACCTCTACCAGTTTTCCAGTCCGTCGTGTGCAGTTAATTAATATTTTGCCTGTAAAAACCTCATTGCTGGTTCACTAACCAAAAATTGCTGGGTGTGGACTTGGGAAACAGATAAGAGCTGATTCGTAAAGAAAATCTTAAGGAAACCCAATTTATTGCTGGGCATGACTTTCAGAGAATAAACGCTTGATTGGCTCAAAATCCTGAAACCCTTACGAGATAAAGACTTTACTTTAATTTACAAATTAGCTCTAAGTGATAGAGGAGAAAGTCTCTTAATTCCTCTTCCCTTAACCTTTACCCCTTTCTTTGCCGAAGGCTTCCCCTCAGCCATTAACTTCTTCCCTGTTGAAGATTGTCCCCTGTTATTTTACTAATACTTTACCAATAATGATTATCTTTTTTTATACATCCAGTAGGAGTTAAGGATGTCAAAAAAATCACCATTGAATAATTTCTTCCCAGTTATTCTTGCTGCCTTGACAATTGGATTTGTTGGGTGTGGAAATCAAGCTGTAAGAACTACATTCACTCAGACTAACACCCAGGTAAATGAGAATCTTCCCCAAGTTGTAGCGACTACAAGCGTACTGTGTGATTTAACCAGACAGGTTGCTGGAAATACAGTTAACCTCACCTGCTTAATTTCTCCTACCGCCGACCCCCAATTTTATAAACCAAAATTGGAAGATCGTAAAGCCATTGAGCAAGCTAATCTTATTCTTTATAATGGCTACAATTTTGAACCAAATCTGATCAAGTTAATTAAAGCGACTAAAAACCCTATACCAAAAATAGCCGTCGCTCAACTGGCAGTGCCTAAGCCACAAAAATTTCAGACAGGTGGTAAAAATATAGCCGATCCTCATGTTTGGCACAATACCAAAAATGCTATCAGAATGGTAGAGGTAATTAATAGTAATTTGAGAAAATTACAATCTAGTGATGCAGAGGCTTATAGCAGTAATACTAAAAAAATTACCAATGAACTCACTCAGCTAGATAGCTGGATTAAGTCAAGAATTGTCAGTATTCCTACCAAAGAACGTAAGTTAGTTACAACTTCTGATGCACTGAGTTATTACACCAAAGCATACCGTATTTCATTAACAGGAGGATTGCAAAGTATTAGTACTAAAGAAAACTTGACAACCGAACGAGTCAATAATTTGGCTACCAACATTAAACGAGCTAAAGTATCAACAATTTTTGCTGAAGTGGAAATTAATCCTAATTTGATTCAATCTGTAGCCAGAGAAGCTGAAGTGAACATTTCTGACAGAAAGCTATATACTGAGGGACTTGGTGAACCAGGAAGCGACGCGGACACTTATCAGAAAATGATGATTGCCAATACACGCACAATTGTAGAAGGACTAGGAGGGACGTATTTGATGTTTGAAGCGAAAGCTGCTAGGTAGCTAGAACATCAATTCAGTAATCTTAGAAATTGGGTTTCTTGATATTTCAGGAAATTTGGTTTATTAGTCTATCTTTGGAATATAGAATTGGAATTTTAGATGTTACGGAAGATGGGTAAAAGAGATTGTGTTATTCAGATTTATTCAGTGTCTACCATACCAATCCTTTCTTTTGCATCTCTTTGATGAACCCATCTTTCCCATCCATGTATCCGATGATACCGTTAAGATATTGTTTCGCTATTTAAAATCCAAAATCGACTCACCATCCCCAAGTACCAGGAGCGCCTTTAAATGGGCCAACAATATCACTGGTTATCCAACCGCCGTAGAAGTTACCTGGTTGTGGTTGCACCTCTTCGCCATTAACATAGCATTTATCCATTAAATGAGCATAAAAAGCCACATAGTCCTTGATAGATTCAAAGGCTGGTGTGGGTTTGGGGTAGAACCAGGCAGCATTATGGACTTGTTTATCACCAACTCGGATTGTGTAGTAACCAGCACTTCCCTTCCACTCACAAAAGCTAGATTGCGGAGTCATCTGTAGATATTCCATTTTGATATCCGCTGGAGGAATATAGTAAGAAGGAGGATGACTGGTTTCTAAAACACGTTTGGCGCTGTGAGTATCTACAATTACTACTCCGTTAAAGATTATTTGGATATGTTTGGTTGTGTCCTCCAAAAGAGGAGGACGGGGATAATCCCAAACTGATTCTTGTCCGGGAGCAGGTTCGATGCGTTGAAAATTAACCATCATTAAGAGTATTGAGTTCTAAAAGAGGAAAAAGTACTTAGTACTAATGTACTTAGTGAAGCAGCAACTCTCCTTGTGGAGTGACTGCGGTCTTTTAACTTAACCCTCTTCATCGTACCTGTTTAAGAGCATCAACTTGTTTGGTAAATAACTCAGTGAATAAACTAAGCACAGTCCGTTCTTCGCGCACTTTGATATTGGCACTGATGGACATACCTGATTGCAAGTTAACTTTTTTGCCCTTAATCATTAGAGATTGTTTATCTAATGAGACTTTTGCCGGAAATCTGTAAAACTGATGTGTTTGGTCTGGCGGTAATGCGTCTGAACCTATCTCATCCACTTTTCCCTTAATATCGCCAAACTCGCTGTAAGGAAAGGAGTCGATTCTAACATCTACTTTCATCCCTTTTCGCACAAACCCAATATCTTTGTTAGTTATGAAAACTTCCGCGATATAGTTTTCTTTGGGGACTATTTGCAACAGTTTTGTAGTTGGAGTTGCGACAAATCCAGGATTTTTTGCTTGCAAATCGAAAACTGTGCCAGCTACAGGTGCGCGGAGTTCTTGATATTTAACGTTTAACTGTGATTGAGATATTTTACTATTGACATCTGCCAAACGCTGCTCATTTTCCAGCACAACTTTCATAAATTGGCTATCGATTGTGGCAATCTGCTGTTTGTTCTGGGCTATCTTATCCAAAATATTTTTATCAGAAACAGCCACCGTATTGCTTAACTCTTGTTGTCCTTTTTCTATATCAAACTGGAGACGTTTCAGTTCTTCACCTAGTTGCGCTACTTCTGCCGTGCGGTTTTGAACTTCTTGTTGCTGGTTGAGATACTGAAGTTGAGAAATCCCACCTTCTTCTGCTAATATCTTCAGCTTATTTAAAATCCCCTCTTGAATAGCTAAACTTGATTTACTATCTTCCAGCTTAATTTGATTTTGAACCAGTTGTTTTTTGGTTTTTTCTACTTCTAATCGTGCTGCGGAAGACCGAGAGTCTAATTCCTGTTTGGCAACTCGTAGAAGTTGTTGTTCATCAATTCCTACTCCAGAATCTTGACCAGAATTTTTTAATTGAGTGCGGAATAATTCATTTTCTGCTACTAATGCTGCCCGACTTTTCAACAGAAAAGCAGTTTCTTGTGGCAAATTACCGCGCAAATATAACAGTTCAGATCCGTTGGCAGTACTTGCATTCATCAATCGACGATAAATCTGGTTTTCTTTCATTAATGCAAGGCGAATTTTATTCAAAGAATTTAATTCGGCAACAGAGGCTATGGAATCAAAAGTTAGCAGTAAATCACCTGGCTTCACTTCTTGTCCATCTTTTACATTAACTGTTTTCACCACTCCACTCACAGGAGCCTGAACTTCTTTGACTGTTCCTTGGGGTTTTAATTGCCCGGTTGCTGGCACTACTTGTTCAATTTTTGCAAAATAGGTCCAACCAATACCAAAGCAGGCTAGCCCCACTAGTGTAATCATGATTGTACGCGACCAAATTGGAGATTGGCGCAAGACAATAGATTGCTCAAATTCCAGATTGTTTAAGTTAGTTAAAGACTCTTGAGCAGCTTTTTGTTGTTTTGTCAGTACCTGTGAATCGTGCTTCACTCCATTTTTGTGATTGCCGTTTTTGTGATTGCCATTGAGGTGATTCCCATTAAGTTGAGTCATAACGATTTTGGGTTTTGGACTTGTCGTGAGCGTTCAGTCGAACGATTTTGAATTTTTTGTGGGTTGGGCAATGTTTCTCGATGCCAAAAACCTTTGCCCTCAAGAATGACTAATTACAAGTTTACATCTTGTTGCTGATACAGGTAATAATAATGACCCTTAGTAGCCATTAATTCTTGATGGCTACCTTGTTCTATAACCCTGCTGTTATCCATTACAACAATCATGTCTGCATTACTTACGGTGTTCAGTCGGTGGGTAATAAAAAATACTGTATCACCCTTGAATGCTTTGGCTAAGTTGAGACATATTTGCCGTTCTGTGGGATAATCTAATGCGCTAGTTGCTTCGTCTAAAACTAATAATTTTGGTCGTTGTAATACTGAACGAGCGATCGCAATTCTTTGTCGTTGTCCACCTGAAAGTGCAGAACCCCGTTCTCCCACCCGCGTGTTGTAACCGTTGGGTAAGTTCATGATAAACTCGTGGGCGCAGGCAACCTGAGCCGCTTCAATAATTTCTTCGGTTGTGGCATCAGGATTGGTTAGGGCAATATTTTCCTGAACGCTGCCGTCAAACAATAATGTCTCTTGGGGAACTACGCCAATTTGTCGTCGCAGCGAATAAAGTTCCACTTTGGCAATATCATAACCGTCAATCAAAATTCTGCCAGACTCAGTTTCGTAAAGTCTCAGCAGTAACTTCATCATCGTACTTTTACCAGACCCACTTTGTCCGACAATGCCGACAAATTTCCCTGGCTCAAATTCGAGGTTGACATTAGAAAGTTGCAGAGGGCCACTTGTGCCAAAACGGAAGGAAACATTTTCATATTTCACTGCTCCCTTAATCGTCGGTAAGGGTATATTGTAGCGGTCTGTTTCTCCTTCTTGTGGCGTATCGACAATATCGCTTAAACGCTCTAGAGACAAGGCAGTTTCTTGGAAGCTTTGCCAGAGTTGAGCTAAACGTAATATTGGGCTGGTAACGTAACCCGATATAATCCTAAAGGCAATTAATTCGCCTAAAGTTAATTCTTGTTGCAGTACTAAATAAGCTCCTACCCACAAAACTAGTAAGCTGCTGAGTTTGTTGAGAAAGTTGCTGGTAGAGTTAGCGAGGGTAGAAGTCACAACTGTTTTAAAGCCAGCGGCGACAAACCGGGCGTAACGCTCTTGCCAGGAAAAGCGCGATCGCAATTCGATATTTTGCGCTTTTACTGTTTGAATTCCTGACATCACCTCCACTAAATAAGATTGAGTTTCGGCGTTGCGTTCGGCTTTGGCACGTAACTGTCTACTAATGGTGGGAGAAGCAACTAAGGTGATAATCACAAATATTGGAATTGTGCTTAAGCCGACTAACGTGAGTTGCCAACTGTAAATCAGCATTACACCGATATAGACCAGCGAAAACAAAGCATCTAATCCGACTGTTAAAGCAGTACCAGTCAAGAATTGGCGGATATTTTCTAGTTCGTTAATGCGAGTAGAAAGTTCACCCACTGGTCGGCGTTCAAAATAGCGCAGCGGTAGACGTAGTAAGTGG
Source organism: Nostoc sp. (assembly GCF_036917355.1). Taxonomy (GTDB): domain Bacteria; phylum Cyanobacteriota; class Cyanobacteriia; order Cyanobacteriales; family Nostocaceae; genus Nostoc. Next base: position 74,449 of record NZ_JBALDP010000051.1, on the reverse strand, counting down.
TCAATGATTTGCGATCCTAAACCCATATCGATCCGGTTAGTAGTATCGACAAATAAGTAGGTTCGTAAGGTAGTCAATACTGCTTCAAATAGCCCAACTACTAATAGCAAAACACCCAAAATATGTAGTGTGCCAATGCTATTTTGAGTGATAACTTTGTCGATAATTAACTGAACAACTAGCGGATTTGCCAGCGCTGCCAACTGCACGAAAAACGAAGCGATAAAGACCTCTATCAGGACTCGACGGTGCTTTGACAAATAGGGCAGAAACCACCGTAAACTAAAGCGTTCTTGGGGTGTTTGATTGGTCGCAGTCAGCAGTAATACCCTAACTTTGGGCGGAAAGTCAGTTGGATCGACATCTAATTGTTCAACCAATTGAGCGGGTTTGCAGCGCACAATTCCTTTGGATGGAACACCTACAACCACGGTATTGGCATCTACTTCATATAAAACGGCAAAATTATCACCGTAGCGAATCAGCGCTGGTGTCGGAATGCGCGTCACTGAAGCGACTGGTAATTCTATCAACTGCGCCTTCAGTCCGATTAACTCTGCCAGGTAAGCAGTAACTTGAAACGATATAGTCCCCTGACGTTTGACTTGCTCAGTTAAGATGCGGCGAACTACCTCTCGCCGAAACGGCATTTCTAGGTACTTCGCGATCATTTGGAAGCAGGCGAAGGCTGAATTTAGTTCTCCTTTACCGCCAAAAAATGGGTATTTTTGTTTTGACGAATTCTTTGAGTTTTGGGGTGCTGTCTGTGGAACTATTTCGTCTGATGCGTAGGGAATAATCTCTAGGTCGCCAGCGCTATCTCTATCTACTCTGGTTTCAGTTACTGCAAGTTCTATCTCATGACTATCTTCTAAGATCAAATCTGACGGATGTATACCAAGCAAGCGTGCGGGGTTTTGACCGATAACCTGAATCTTGTCTCTGTCATCGTCTGATTCTAAGCGATCGCCAGGTGAGAAATTCGTGACTGTACCACCGCCACTCACAAACCAAACGCTTTTGCTATCCAGTTGGTTGAAGGGAGTTTTTCCGGAAGGGAGATAATGTATTTTCGCCTGGGGTAAGGCTTTTTCTGTCAGTTCTCTGAGATTTAAGGTAGCGATCGCTTGCTTTTGCCAATAGGAACCGAGAATATCGAAAACTTCTACCAAATAGCTGCGGTTCTTCCGAGCTTCCGCAAAAGCTGGGTATGAAGCCAGAAAGCTAAAATATGCTGATGCACTCAAGGTTAAACATACTACTTCGGTGGAAGCGATCGCTGTTTCACAGGCGATATCGCGTAACAAACCTATTTCACCAATAATTTCCCCCGGTTGCATTAATTTTAGGGTAATTGGCATTTGCGTCTGAGGGTCGTATCCCAACAGGCGCACTTGTCCCTCATAAATGATGGTGATGCGTTCCGGGAGACTTTCTTTACCAATGATCTTCTGGCCTATACGATAGCGCCAGGCTTGCAGTTGTTCTGATAGATTAGCGATCGCTCCATCTGGCAACTGCTCAAACCCCTCTAGGGTGGTGAGAAATTCGGGAAAAGTGTTCTTAATATAAGTCATATAAAACAAGTTAAAGTGAGTAATTAAGTCGAAAATATTAGGGAGTATATCTTTTAATAACAGTGGCAGTTTTTGGTTTTATGCCAACAGTGACAATACTTATGGGTAATTTAGGCGTTTAAATGTGTAACAGCATACAGGGGAATTTAGTCTAATTGCAGACCTGTATTTATATCACACGGTTACGATTGTTACGCATTTTTCAAAATCAAGCATACTGTAAATAGATCGAGGACAAGTTATCACTTGGTTAACGCTACATAATTTATACAAAATTAAACTCAATATTGAGGATTGCAACTATGCAATATCGATATTCATCATCAAACTAAAACACATAAACATGGCTGTTAAATTTAGAGATGTATATTTTACTTTATGATAATCAACATGAAAATATCACAGATGCTTTCCTAAGTAAATACCCTAGTTAAGAATTATGTAATAAAAAAACTTTAAATTTCTGAATTATTTTTTACAAATTCTTGAATACAGGGATTGACAATATTACTAATGGCGAAAAACAGGAGCTTTCCTCGTCAAACATTACCTATACCTGATTATGAAATAACTCTCCATCACTTTTTTACTCGCTTAATTTAATAAAAATTAACTGAAAAATTAAAGGGGAAAATTGTTTGGCACCCTAGAGGAATCAACTATTAAATTTATGAAGAAAAGACAACAAGTGCCTTCAGTAAATTTACTAGTTTAATTAATAGTGAGTCTATCTAATCGTTATGCATAAAATAACCTCACCCCGCAACCGGGATGAGGTTGTATTATTTTTCTAAGTAATTACTCGAGTTTGCTCTAGGCAAGATTGACACTCAAATTTATCTGTACAATCATATCGTTGTAATCTTTATCACCACCATTGGCTAAATCTTCAAAACCAAAGGTGTTATTTCCCAACAGTCGAATGTGATCTACCTTATCTGAGTTAGCACCCAAAAATGAAAAGTAAATCTTCGGATCGTTATTGGCATTATTATCGAGAAACTTATCCGCTTTACCATTGATAATAATAAAGGGTGCAAATAACGAATCAGTTCCGAAAGTGCTGGTAGATGTTGCCGAACCTTGATTGCTCACCGTCAAGTCAACGCCTGTAACACGCCCACGCACAGCGGCTTCGGCATAACCTGCTTGTCCAACGAGAATATCTGCTTTACCATCGCTATTGGTGTCAATGCCACCATTTTCATCAGCCACCCGATAAAAACCGACAAAGTTGTTCAGTGCAGCTTCTCTATAAACCTTGAAGTCAGCTTTTACCGATTGTCCTACACCCCGTAAATCAATCAGTTCGCCTTCCTTTTTGCCTTGCAAATTTGTACCCAAAGATATTTCTTGATTTGTTGCCTGAACCGTTACAGCAAAATTTTGGAAGTTAAGAGAAAAGCCTTCCTCTCCTGTGTTAGTATTTGTGGCTGAGGAAAAAACGACACTTGAAAAAGATGCTTTTCCAGACAGTATAGCCTGAGTAGTACTGTTGGATACGCTATAGAATCGGAGTTTGGTATCAGAGTCAAATTCTAAGACGTTATTCACATCGTCATGCTTGAAACCCTTGGGCATATTAGCAAGGGAAAAGAAAATCACCTTGGAGCGTAAAAGAGCAGCTTGTGTATAGCCTTCTGCACCAGGGGCTATGCCATCAATCTTACCTTCATCATCATCAACATTAAATACACACAGCTCATTCACCTCTTTAAAAGTGCTGGTTTTAATTTTGATGGAGATTTTTGCTTTCTTGCCTTTAGTCTTCAGCTTAGTCTTGACACTAAAGATATCGCCTGTAATTAATGTGAATAGAGTAGTAGGAGTATTTTTATCGGCAACCCCAAGCGTAAATATATCACTAGCTTCCTCTCCAGCAATATCTTTAGCAGTGACTTTGATGTTTAGATTACCTACATCCTTAGTTGTGGGAGTCCCACTGAAGGTAAGAGTAGCAGCATCAAACTTCAACCAAGTAGGCAGTAGGTCATCGTTTTCTAGAGTTGCAGTGTAACTCAGGGTATCTTCAACATCTACATCGCTGAAGGTGTCAACTGGAAGGGTGAAGTTGAAGACACTATCTTCGGTGGTTTCTTGATCAAGAATTTCATTTGCCACCTCTGGCGCATGATTGAAAGGCGCACTAAACAACGCCACCGCCGAGTCATCATATCCAGCAGTATAGAGGTATTTGCCATCGGAGCTGAGAGCTAGAGAAACCGCACCACCAAGTCCATCGACACCATCTGTATCATCTTTTTGAACTTCTACAAAACTTAGTTTGCCTGTGGTTGTATCCCGCTCAAACACCGCCACCGCCGAGTCATCATATCCAGCAGCATAGAGGTATTTTCCATCGGGGCTGACAGTAATGAAAGAGACACCACCAAGCCCATCAACACTATTGATACCATCTTTTTGAACTTCCACAAAACTTAGTTTGCCTGTGGTTGTATCCCGCTCAAACACAGCTACAGCCGAGTCATCATATCCAGCAGCATAGAGAAATTTTCCATCGGGGCTGACTGTGAGGGATTTAGCACCAGCAAGTCCATCGACACTACTGATACCATCTTTTTGAAATTCTACGAAACTCAGTGCGCCTGTGGTTGTATTCCGCTCAAACACAGCTACAGCCGAGTCATCATATCCAGCAGCATAGAGGAATTTGCCATCGGGGCTGACGGTGAGGAATTCAGCACCAGCAAGCCCATCGACACCATTTGTATCATCTTTTTGAAATTCTACAAAACTCAGTGCGCCTGTGGTTGTATCCCGCTCAAATACCGCTATCGCCGAGTCATCATATCCAGATGCATAGAGGAATTTTCCATCGGGGCTGACGGTGAGGGATTTAGCACCACCAAGTCCATCGACACCATTTGTATCATCTTTTTGAACTTCTACAAAACTCAGTGCGCCTGTGGTTGTATCCCGCTCAAATACCGCTACAGCCGAGTCATCATATCCAGCAGCATAGAGAAATTTTCCATCGGGGCTGACTGTGAGAGATTCGGCACCAGCAAGCCCATCGACACCATTTGTATCATCTTTTTGAATTTCTACGAAACTCAGTGCGCCTGTGGTTGTATCCCGCTCAAATACGGCTACAGCCGAGTCACTATATCCAGCAGCATAAAGAAATTTTCCATCGGGGCTGACGGTGAGGGATTTAGCACCAGCAAGCCCATCGACACCATTTGTATCATCTTTTTGAACTTCTACAAAATTCAGGATTTTCTGCGTCATATTTCCCTTGAGATTGCAAAATAGTTTGTAAAAGTAATGTTCTTTTCTAGCAAAGAGAAGAATGTACTATATAGCTTATTGTCTGATTTTTATTCAAGCCTCAGTAGATATACTACGTATTTTCCAGCTTAAAACTGATGTAAGGGCTTTATTAGCAATCGAATTTATACATACATAGTTGAAGTTACTATGCGCAAATAAAACAACCCCATCCCGAAAGCGAGATGAGGTTGAAAGCTGTAACTATTTCTGCAAATTATTTAGATGTCTACAATAGCTCGATCTATACAAACCCTCATCTTTTCAGATAGAGTTCGGACATGAGGTTCTCTAAAAATAGAGTCGTGGTTTCCTGGGACATTTTGAATATCCAAACCTCCTAAGACCATTTCACTCCAACCCATTTGGGGGTCAACCTCGCGTTTTTCTAATGCAACACGCTCTTCTGCTCGGAATACAGTGACTCGACCTGGATAAGCTTTTAGAACGTATTCTCTGGCTGCCTGTTTATTGGCCTCTTCGATTGTTAATTTACGGTAGTTATAAGGTACAGTCCGCCAGATTCTTAAGGAAAATTTAAAGAGCAATTTTCGGAACTTTTCTTGAAGTTTATACTTCAGCCAAGAGCTTTTGTTCCTGATTTGCTCAAGCATGTAATTAGTCCCAAGTTTTGTCAGGTTGTCCCAATGCTGAGAAACTCGCTTTTCTAATGGCGCTTGTTTAATATAATTTGGGCCGGTAGTATCAAATAAAGCTAACAGAGCTACTTTTTGACCTTGTTTTACGAGTTGTTGAGCCATTTCCCAAGCTACTAGTCCACCAAAGGAGGAACCACCCAAAAAATAAGGGCCTTCAGGTTGAATAGTTTGTATCTCTTTGATGTAGTGAGCCGCCATTTGTGCAAGCTTGGTAAAGGGAGCTTCTTTCCCATTTAATCCTCGTGCTTGTAGGGCATAAAATGGCTGATTTTCACCTAAATGAAGTGATAAATCTCGGTAGTAGAGGACACTTAAACCAATTGCATGGATACAAAAGAGAGGTGGCTTGGAACCATTGGGCTGCATTGGTACTAGCGATGACCAAGGCATCGGTTTTTCTGAGTTGATACTAGTATTACTCTCAACCTGATTATGGCTTTCTGGCAAAAATCCTTGCTGGCGAATGAAATTGGTTAATTGCTCAATAGTTGAAGATTGCAAGAGAATAGCTAAAGGCAGATTTAGACCAAATGTCTTTTCTATCTGAGAAAACAGGTGTACTGCAAGTAGTGAGTTTCCACCCAAATCAAAAAAGTTGTCTTTTATGCCAATGGGATGAATACCTAAAAGGTTTTCCCAGATTTTAGTTAACTGAAGTTGTAATGGATCTTCTGCTGTGGCAAATATTTTTTCTATTTTAGAATGAGTTGGATTCAGCCCAGATAAGGCTTTGCTATCAACTTGACCATTAGGATTCAATGGCAGAGAATCGACTATGAAAAAGGCAGAAGGCAACAAATTTTCAGGCAGCTTTTGCTGGAGAAAACTCAGCAGTTGCTCGCTTCCAAAAGTCTCCCCTTGTTTGGGGACAACATAAGCAACTAAACTTTTATCCTCAAGAACATCTTCTTTGGCAATCACCACAGTTTTTTGTACGCCTGGATATTGACCCAAAATTGTTTCAATTTCAGCCAACTCAATGCGAAAGCCGCGAGTTTTTACCTGATTGTCTAAGCGGCCTAAAAACTCAATATTGCCGTCACTTAAGTAGCGTCCTAAATCACCAGTTTTGTAAAGGTATGCTCCAGATTCGCTGCTAAAGGGATTGGGAATAAATTTCTCAGATGTTAATTCGGGACGATTAAAGTAGCCTTGGGTAACACCGATACCGCTGATGTAGATTTCGCCAGTCACGCCAATAGGGAGGAGTTGCGATCGACGATCAAGGATGTAGATTTGGGTATTGGCGATCGCCCTTCCTATAGGAATTTCTGACCGAGTGTTACTGGCTTCAGTTACAGTCTCCGGATCGTAAACCGTAGCGGTTAAAGTTGTTTCTAGCGATCCATAAGCATTCAGCCAGCGTACTTGCTTGCCAACTTTTTCTACCCAAGTTAGATAAGCATGGCGTGAGACTTTTTCACCACCAACCATGACTAAGCGCAAGCTGGCTGGTAAGCTTTGGGGAGACACAGATAGCTCCTTGACTAACTCATACCAAAAAGATGTGGCTAGATTAACAACAGTAATTTGTTGTTGAGCAATGAACGGGAAAAACTGCCCCGTTGATTGCATCTCCTGAGACTGGAGAATTGCGGTAGCACCAGTAATCCAAGTGGGAAAGAGTGATTCAATGAAGGTATCGCAGCTAATACTAGGTATGATTAGTAAGCGATCGCTCTGAGTCAACTCCCAAGTTTCGCTAATTGCCAAGCTGTGGCTGACAAGATTATGGTGGGTAATAGCTATACCGTTGGGTTTTCCATTGCAGCCGGATACATACATTACACAGGCGAGAGTCCGATCTGTGCCATAACTTTCTGGATTTTCAGTCACGTGTACGGCGATAACTTCCCAATCACTATCCAAACAGATAGCTTGTGCCTGATGCTCAGAAAGCTTCTCAACTAATGAGCTTTGGGTTAACACCAAAGATATTTGGGCATCTTCTAAGATGACAGCCAGACCATCTTGCCCAGATGTTGGAGCGATCGGTACGTAAGTTCCACCGACTTTCAAAATACCCAACAGCCCCACAATCATCTCCAGGGAAGGCTCTAGATAAAGACCGATGAGTACCCCCGATTCTACCCCTAAAGTTTGCAAATAGTAGGCTAGTTGATTTGCCCGCTGGTTAAGTTCCTGATAAGTTAAGTGCTGATTTTTAAAACTGACTGCAATATTATTTGGAGTTCTTTTAGCTTGAGTTTCAAACCAGTGATGGATACAAGTATCTTGGGGATAATCAGCTTGTTTGCTATTCCACTCAACTAACAATTGATGTTGTTCGGGTGCTGTCAACAGGGGTAATTCAGCAATCGGGCGATCGGGATTAGCAACAATACCTTCGAGTAAAGTTTTGAAGTGTCCCAACATCCGCTTTATGGTACTGGCATCAAACATCTCGGCATTGTAATCAAATACCATGCCTAGACCATTATCCTGTTCCCGCAAGACCAATGTCAGATCGTATTTGGTTTTGCCATGATAGATGTAGCCAAATAGAGAAGTGATAGTCAAATCAGGTAGTTGCACTGATGCCATACCACGACCATTCGACCAAGGAGGATTGAGGGAGAATTTTACCTGAAACAGGGGTGAAGTATTGCGACTTCGCTGTTCTGGTTTAAGTTCTTCAATTAGCTTCTCAAAGGGTAGGTCTTGATGGGTATAAGCCTCTAAACAATCCTTACGCACTCGGTCTAATAATTCTCGGAAAGTTGGGTTGCCTGCAAAGTTACTCCGCAGTACAAGAGTATTAGAAAAAAATCCTATCAGCCCCTCGGTTTCAACTTGCCCTCGACCTGCACTTGCAAAGTTAATTAGTAGGTCTTCTTGTCCAGAATAACGGTAGAGCAATAGCTCGAATGCTGCTAGTAGAGTCATGAACAGGGTGACACCCCATTTTTGACTCAGGTCTGTCAGGGCATGGTTTAGCGCCTTTGATAGCAGCAGGGCAGCGCGATCGCCTCGATAGGTTTGCACTCCTTGAGGACGGGGGCGATCGTAAGGTAACTCAATGATGGGTAAATTGCCTTCTAGCTTTTGCTTCCAGTAGTTTACCTGTGATTCTAAAACCTCTCCTTGGAGCCATTGATATTGCCAATTTGTAAAATCAGCATACTGTACTGGTAAAGGAGTTAAAGGAGAAACCTGACCTGCTGATAATGCTTTATAGATGGTAATCAGGTCTTGATAGAACAGATCGGATGAAGCACCATCACAAACTATGCAGTGCATATTCCAAATTAGCAGATGTTCGCGATCGCTCAACCGTAGCAGTAACACCCGCAAAATCGGCCCATTGCCTAAATCAAAGGGTTGATGAGCTTCTTTAGTTGCCAGTAGGTGAGCTTCCGGCTCTCGTTGTTCATTTGGTACTTGCCGCAAGTCAATTATTGGCAGTGTCAAGGAAACATCGGTAGCAATGACTTGAGTGGGTTTTCCATTCACTGCTGGAAAAGTTGTCCGCAGAACTTCATGGCGACGGACAACTTCTCTCAAACTTTCCTCTAAGACAGCAACATTCAGATTCCCCGTAAAACGCACAACAACTGGCATATTATTTGAGGAACTATCAGGTTCAAACTGATGGAGGAACCATATCCGTTGCTGACCAAAAGAAAGCGGCAAGTTGCCATTCCTTTCACAAGCGACAATTGGGGGAATCTGTGAACTGGCGGCTGTGTTAATTTGTCGGAGAAAGTTGATGATCTCGGCTTTTTGAGTTTTTAACTCGGTCAGCAATTCTGGTGTGAGACTATCTTTTGCGGCCCGATAGCGTAAGCGTTGGCTATGCCCGCCGCAGGCATCGCCCTCTAGCCAAAGTTTGACATCGCGCTGACGTAGCTCAGATAGCAGTTCATCTAATGTTTTCATAGCTCACCTTCCTCGTAATCATCAGCTGTTTCACTCTCAGCAGCCTGAACGCCTTGGGTTGCCCACCGCAGAGTTTCCACTCGTTCAGCCAAATCCGCTACCGTTGGTAATTCAAATAAATTGGACATCAGAATTTCTGCTTGCAAGGCTTGGCGAACTCGAGAAACCACTTGAATTCCTAGCAGAGAATATCCACCCAATTCAAAAAAGTTGTCGTTAATCCCAACCTGTTTGACATTAAGAACCTGCGCCCAGATATCTGCAATCTGCTGTTCAATGGGAGTGCGAGGCGCTACATAATTTGCCTCCAGTTCCGGACGGGAAGCATCTGGTTTTGGCAATGCCTTGCGATCGACTTTGCCATTGGGGGTTAACGGCATCGCTTCTAGTGCCATAAAGATTGTTGGCACCATAAAGTCAGGAAGTTGTTGTTTCAAAAATCGACGCAATTGCGAAATCACTTCCAAGTTATCTTGACCAGTTTCGGCAACAACATAACCGACTAAACTAGTCTCGTTAGGAATGTCTTCTCGAACAATGACAACGGCTTCTTTTACTCCTGGATGTTGCAGGAGTGCGGTTTCAATTTCACCCAATTCTATGCGGAAACCACGCAATTTTACCTGATAGTCGATACGACCCAAGTATTCAATATGTCCATCTGGTAAATAACGAGCTAAATCTCCAGTTTTGTATAAGCGCGATTTAGGGTTTGGGCTGAAGGGATTAGAAATAAATCTTTCAGCAGTCAGTTCGGGACGATTTAGATATCCCCTTGCTAGTCCTTCGCCACCAATATACAACTCACCTGATATACCAATGGGAACGGGTTGTAAATGGGAGTCTAAAATGTAGATTTGCGTATTAGCTAGAGGGCAACCAATGCCTATTGGTTTATTTGCCGTTGTCACCTTGTAGCCTGTTGACCAAATCGTTGTTTCTGTAGGCCCGTAAAGGTTCCACAGACAAGCTCCCTTCGGTAATAATTGATTTGCGAGGTCTTGAGGTAAGGCTTCACCTGTGGAAATCATCTTGAGTTGAGGACTACCTTGCCATCCGGCTGCCAGGAGTAAGCGCCAAGTAACCGGTGTCGGTTGCATAAAAGTTGCCCCGGAGGTGGTTAGCACTTTTAACAGTTGTGTGCCGTCAGCCGCAACTTCACGGCTCACCAACACCAACTTCGCACCTACAGACAGGGGTAGAAAAATTTCTGAAACGGCAATATCAAAGGATAGGCTAGTAACAGAGAGGAGAGTATCTTCAGCAGTTAAACCGGGTTCTTTAGCGATCGCATTCAGGAGATTAACAGCATTCTGATGTTGAATTTGAACGCCTTTCGGTTGACCTGTCGAGCCAGATGTATAGATGACGTAGGCTAAGTTATTGGAAGTGACGTTATGTGTTGGGTTATCTAACCCGTAATCTATGGATTGCCAGTTGCTATCAAGGCAAACAATCTTTGCTTGATGATTGGGTAGCCCCGACTTTAGCTTCTCCTGCGTTAGTAGCACTGACACCTGAGCATCTTGCAGCATGAAAGCTAAACGTTCTTGAGGATAAGCATAATCTAATGGTACGTAGGCTCCCCCGGCTTTGAGAATGCCTAAAACTCCTACAACCATTTCCAAGCTGCGCTCGACACACAGACCAACCAGAACTTCTGACCCTACTCCTAAGCTTTGGAGATAATGGGCTAGCTGATTGGCTCGCTGATTCAGTTCGTGGTAGCTAATTTGTTCATTTTCAAAAACTACAGCGATCGCATCTGGAGTCTTCTCCACTTGAGTTTCAAACAGCTGGTGAATGCAGATATCTTGGGGATAAGCTGTTTGAGTATTGTTCCATGCTGCTAATAACTGTTGCTCAAATGCTGGCAAAATTGGCAATTTAGCAATAATTTGATTAGGGTTAGCAACTATACCCAATAACAAAGTTTCAAACTCTGCCATCCGGCGGCGGATAGTATCAGCGTCAAATAAGTTAGTGTTGTACTGGCATTCGAGGATAAGTTCACCATGCGATTCCGTAGCATTGATAAACAGTTCAAAATTCTCGAATGCGCGGGGATTGGAGAAAAATTCTACCTCTAACCCGATAAAAGGAAGTCGATCGCTGTCTAAAGCTTGATCGACATTAAATATAATTGGTACTAAGGGAATGCGGCTAGAATCCCGTGGTAATACTAATTTTTTGACCAGACTGCCAAAGGTAAATTGTTGATGATCGTAAGCATCTAAGACAGCCGATCGCCGCGTTTGCAAGTAGTCGCTGAAAGATTTTTCACCATTAATCTGGCTACGCAATGGTAGTAAATTTACACAGTGACCTACAAGATTATATTGCCCTAAAGCAGCTTGTCCGGCGGCTGGAATACCTACAACTAAATCGTTTTGTCCTGTCAGACGGTGTAGCCAGACCTCGAATCCTCCCAGGATCGTAGTCATAAAGCTACAACCGAGTTTTGTTCCTAGTTGTTTGAGGTTGGTAACTAATTCGGGATTTAAATGCCAATCTTCGCGAGCGGCATTAAAGGTTCTGAGTGGGGGACGGGGGCGATCGCTAGGGAAATCGAGTACAGGTACAGAGTCAGCGAATTGTTGTAACCAATATTGTTCTGTGGCGATCGCTTCTGGACTATCCGCCTCTTCTTCCTGCAAAATCGCATATTCACTTAAGTAGTCTGGTTCTTCTAATTCAGGAACAATACCCTGTTGCAAGCCAGAATAAAATTTACCCAAATCTGGCATCAGTACTGCCCAAGACCAACCATCACATATAATATGATGAGCTGTCAAAATAGCTAGATGCTCCTGCGGCTGCAATTTGACAATTTTTGCCCGAAATAGAGGGCCATGTTCCAAATCAAAAGGTTGCTCTACCTCTTGTCGCAAGATACTAGCTAATTTTTCCTGTTTTTCCTGTGGTTCTAAGTTAGACAGTTCAATAATCGGAATTTCAATTTGCCGAGAAGCAACAATGCAGAGTGTATTGCCATCGGTACTAAAAGTTGTCCGTAGTGCTTCATGACGTTGTACTAACTTTTCCACCGCAGACTGGAAAACTTTGACATCAAGTTCGCCTTTTAGTCGCAGAGATTGAGACTCATTATAAGCACAATTAGCAGCATCGCCCATTTGCACAGAAGCCCAAATTTCTTTTTGGGATTCTGTAGCGGGGGCGGTTAGAAGTAATTCTCCATCTGCAAATGGATCAAAATCAACCGCAGTTAATGTCGATTGGTAATCTACAGGTGATAATGTCATAAAACTCTATTATTTTCTCAGTTTATTGAATGTGGACAAATCTCAATCTTTTTTATATTCCTGACTTTAAATACCTTGTTTAGCCAAGATTGTAGACTTTAAATAATTACGTGCGGGGACTTCTACAAATCTATATGTCAATGATGCAGCCAATAAGACAATCATAAGAAATACTCCTAAAGATGTCAACGATTGATATCCTGTGAATTCTTTGCCAAAAACATTGTTAAATTTATAAAGCCAGAAAAAATTTAATAATTCTTGAAGAAACCAATGAACCATATAAATTGAGTAAGAGATAGTCCCGATATATAGCATTAAGTGTGAATTGAGAAACTTTGATATTAGACTTTTGTGGTTGATAGATACAGATAAAATCAGTAGAGAAAAAGCTGGTAAAATTAGCCAATCATGAATGTTACGAAAATGATGCCAGTAGTAATGCATAATCAAAATTATCCAAGTTATAGCTATAATTCCTAGTACATTAAGATTAAAATACTTTTTATAATTACCTCTATGATAAATTTTGTAAGTTATAATACCAAGGATGCATTCTAGCCCACATCTAGCTATCGAAGGTATGCCAATAATAGTATCTAAATTTCCACGGGTAAAGGTAATTAATAGTAATATACAAAATAGAGTAGAACTATAAATTATCCAATCATTTTTAGATTTGTTTCTTAATAAAACTAATAATAAAATTGGAAATATGCAATAAATAAAAAACTCTACACTTATTGACCAAGCTGGCTCATTCCAATAAGTAGTACACCATAATAAAGGTGGGCATTTTATGTCAAATGCTTGGAGAAGAAAAATATTGGAAAAAAGAGCTGTTAAGTTAAATTTACCAGTAAAAGCAGAAGTGTTTAGGAAAAGTAATTTTACAACCTCTAATCCAACAAATAGAGAAATAATAAATATATGCAGAGGATAAATTCTAGCAAAACGCGAGAATAAATATGAACGATAGTTTTTTAAACTGACTTTTAAACAAAAAGTCTCTGCATAAACGTGGGTCATGATAAAACCACTCAGAATAAAGAAAAAATCAACCCATAAATATCCATTTTGAAAAAAATTAGTATAGGCTGATAAAGTTGAACCTGTTTTCGGTAAACCGTAGTAAGAAAAATGGTGTATAACAACAACCAAGGCTGCAATACCGCGTAAAGAAGTGAGCGATTTGATGTGTTTATACATTGATATTTTTGGTTTTAGTTTCTCTCTATAGCAATCCTATTGAAATTGTAAAAATTATTTTTAAAACTAGATGCGTAGTTGATTTATGTCAGCTACATAAAGGATGTAACAAGTGCTTGCTCTTGTATAAAAACAAGCTACGCAAAGTGTCTAGAAGAAAATATTTTACAAATGATTTAGAATTGCTATAGAACACCAATTCAGTATTTAGGCTAATTAATAATTAGTCATTTGATAAAAATTAGCTTTTTTTCACAATCTTGTTGATAAATTGCTTTAACTTTCCCTCAAGAGATTTGAGTCTTAATACACCAGAGCGCAAGATCATAAATTTACTTTTCGGTTGGCGATCCGATAGAAGACCCAGAGCAAAAATTTTGAGCCGATCTTTCAAAGCAGATTTATCTGGTGGAGTGGGTTTTAATCCCAGTCTGCGTAAGTAGCTGTTGACTTGATATATTCTGGCTTTGAGATCGTAAGGTCGCAGATAAAAGAGGATACTCAAAGCTACAGAGACATTATTACCATTTTTAGCCCAATGGGGTGCCAATATCGGATGATGGAGTCCCTTGCCTGGTTGCAAATGATAAACCCTTGCTTTACTCTGATTCTCCTCTCTATAATTTGCTACGTTCAGGTCGCCTACATAAAATTTTTCAATCTCCTCTTCGCTCAGTACAGAACGATCGCTTTGATTGAAGAGGCTCATATCTTTCTCGCCCTGAATTTGAAACAGGAAATTCAACTCACTATCGATATGGTAAGGTGTAATAGAATTTGGGGAACCAATAAAGATGTAAGCACCTAGCCAGGTCATCTGCTTCCGAAGGGGTCTACCTGTAAGAGTTTCGAGTTCAGTTATAATCTGGTTGACCAAGGCAGCATATTCTGGATCTGCTTGAACATCTTCAAGCATGACCCAAGAATCCGATTCACTAATATGTGCGATCGCCTCGTTAATTTGCTTGATTCCAGGTCGCTGATTCCACTTTTGCTCAACAGGAACTTTGCTGATATAAGACTGGATTTTATTTGTTCTACCCTGACTTAGCATAGTATTTGCCAGTTCAACTAAGCGGGGGATCTCAAATAAAGGATGTCCTGCAAGGTTATGCGAAAACATGAAGTGAGAAGAGTTGAAGTTTTCCCGGAAGTTTGAAACATCAGTTTCAATGATTTGTTCAGGAAGCTTCGGATCGCACTTAATAGAACTGGGTTCAAGTAGATTATCAACTGACATACAAAACCTGGATGGATGAGTATTTGCTATTTGCAAAAATTATTGACGCACACTATACTTTTTCTGCAATTGCTTTTTTAAAGCACTTCAGAAAACACTTGCGACTTGTAAATATTTCCCAGGACGCTCGGTATCGGGGATATACCAAGCGGGATTTCCTTGGGGATCTCGTCCTAATTTGGCATCAGGTTGCGGAGGACGATTGCGTAGGCTGTTATTGGTAACTTCGCGGTTTGTTACTTCTATGGGCGGTGCAGACAAGAAGCCAGCAGACTGCATTTCGGCAATACTTTCTTTAAAGGCTGCCATTACAAAAGCGAGATCGGCTTCGGAATGGGCTGTCGTCAAGAAGCAAGGACGGTGATCCCAAGTATGCACTCCCTTATCCCGCAGCAAGTAAAACAGTAAATCTCCGTAGGGAAACTCTGGTAAAGACTTCACCATGAAGAGGGAGCCGAAATTATAAGCTGTAAACGGAGCCTGAACTTGCTGGAAATAGCCCATAAGTTCCGCTACAAACTTATCGGTTCTGGCATTGAGGTTTTGCTGCAAGCTGGGGCCACTCTGTTTTAAATGTTGAAGTACTGCTTTGGCGGCTGCTAGTGCTAGAGGATGGCGGACAAAAGTGCCAGCGAAGTAAGTCACACCTACCTCTGGAACGGAGTCATCGCCAAACTGCCAAAACCCACCATCCAAAGCATCCATATATTGTGATTTGCCAGCAATGACTCCAATTGGTAGCCCACCGCCCACAATTTTACCGTAAGTCGCTATGTCCGCCTTGATACCGAAATGCGCTTGAGCGCCACCTGGATGAATTCTGAATCCGGTAACAATTTCATCAAAAATCAGGGCAATACCAGCTTCTTCTGTGAAATCACGCAATTGCTGGAGGAATTCTTTAGGCTGATATTCAGGGCGACGGCTTTGCACAGATTCCACCATCACTGCTGCTAACTCATCAGCCCGACTTCTGAGGATTTCTAGAGACTCAGGCGAATCATAGTCCACAACCAAAATGTTCTCTACCATTTCGGGTGGGATACCAGGAGCAGCAGGAATTGACCGGAGTTTCTTTGTACCCCGAACAATTACTTCATCCAAAATACCGTGATAAGCTCCAGAAAAAATGGCAATCAAGTTACGCCCTGTGATGGTGCGTGCCATCCGCATCGCTCCCAGCACCGCTTCCGAACCTGTGTTGCAAAAGGCTGCTCGGTCAAAGTTAGTCAACTCACACATCAGCTTTGCCACTTCTCCAACCAAGGGAGTTTGCGGGCCAATTTCCATGCCGAGTTTGAGTTGCGCTTCAATTGCCTCAGTAATGAAAGGTGGCGACCAACCAAACAAATTCAAGCCAAAGCCATTGCTTAAATCGACATATTCATTACCATCAACATCCCAAAGTTTAGAACCTGATGAACGAGACGCCACGATGGGGTAAACCATCTCTTTCATCATCGGGTTAAACCCAGAAACAGTTCTTGGGTCTGCTAAGTAAGGGCGATGAGTTTGAGTATATTCTTTGGATTTTTGAGTCCGTTTTGTATATCTTTGGATAATTTTGTCTAGATGAGTGCGTTGTTGGGCTGTCAAAGTTTTAGTCTGGGTCTTTTCAATTCGAGCAGCCGCACCAAATGCCTTTTTAGCACCATTTGACTCTGTTTCTACTGATGCTGATTCTTTGCTGGTTTGGGTTGGGGGGACGGATACAGCATTTTGTGGCTTGACACCATTATTTTGAGATGTTGCCGCAGGTACAACTGGGATTGTTACAGATTGACTGCTATTACCCAATAGCGCCAATTGCTGGCTCATAATTTGTAGCTGCTGATTAATCACACCTTCTAGAACGCTACTAGATGCAGCAGGTTGGAGGGAAATCTTCGGTGCAGATCCATTCGATCCATTTGTATGAACTTCATGAACCACCAAGGTGGGTGATGTGGTTACAGGTGCAGGTTCTGGCAATGAGGTTTCTGGAACGATATCTGTAACGGTTTCTGTTAATCCTAATGCGGATAAAGTTTCGGAAGACAAGGCTGAATTGATAAAGTCGGCCAGTGTTCCTAAATTGGGGTAAATTTCTAGTAACTGCCTAAGTGTGACTTTGACTTGAAATTTTTTCTTTAACGCTAGCCCGACTTGTGTCAAAGATAAGGAATCTAATCCCATTTCTAAAAATGTTATGGAGTCGTCAACACTAGCAATTTCCAATCCTGATGTTTCTTCGATAATTTCTTTGAGCAGGGGAATAAGCTTTTGCTGAGGGGATGTTGTCATAATTTGGGCCTTTTCTAATAATTGGGGATTTAAAAGTTTGGGAGTTGCTGCACGATTGGGATGAGGTGGAGGATCGATCCAGAAGCGTTGGCGTTCAAAGGGATAAGTTGGTAGAGGAATTCGTTGGCGCGTTTCCCTTTGATAGAAATTGCTCCAGTCAATAGATACTCCTGCTAGCCACAGTTGTCCTACTGCCTTGAGTAATGCCGTCCATTCGGCTTCGTTCTCGGCGTTATCACCCAAAGAAGGAATCGCAATCTGTTGTTTAATATCTTTTGCTTGTTGGCGGGCTAAGGTCGTAGTTGTGATTCGCGGCCCCACTTCTAACAGTACGCGTTCTGGCTGCTGCCATAAGGTTTGTACGCCCTCTGCAAATCGCACAGTCTGACGCAGATGTGTAGCCCAATACATCGGATCGGTTGCTTGCTGGGCTGTAATCCAGTCGGCGGTAACTGTAGATACAAAGGGAATTTGGGGTGGCGATAATTTAACTTTCCCAACTACCTCAGCAAAGGGGGCTATGATACTATCCATCATTGGGGAATGGAAAGCGTGGGAAGTGTGTAAATGGCGACAGATAACTTCTTCACTTTCTAGTTGTTTTTGCAGAGTCGCGATCGCCTCTGTGGGACCAGAAACTACACACAGCGAAGGACCATTAATTGCAGCGATCGCTAGTTCTGCACTCAATCGCGGCTCTACCTCTTTGGCTGGTAGGCGCACTAAAAGCATAGCCCCTGCTGGTAACTCCCACATTAAGCGACCGCGAGTTGCAACCAACATCAACGCATCTTCTAAGGTGAATACACCCGCAATACAGGCGGCGACAAATTCGCCAATACTGTGACCAATCATGGCTTGGGGCTTGACTCCCCAACTTTGCCACAGTTGCGCTAAAGCGTATTCAATGACGAATAGTGCCGGTTGAGTAAAGCAGGTTTGCCGCAGGGACATAGCCGCAGTTTCGCGTAGGCGTAGCCCACCGTAGGCATCGCTCGGTGCGGGATAAATGATGTCTCGTAAATCCCTACCCAGTAAAGGCTTAAGGATTTCAGCACATTCATCCACTGCTTCCTGAAATACAGGTTCGTGGTTGTAGAGATTCAGTCCCATGTTCACATATTGCGATCCTTGTCCGGGGAACATGAAGACAACGGCTGGATTGCGGATTTCTATGTGACGGGTATTTACTTGATTTGAATCTAAAGATTGCAGGGCTGCGATCGCATCTGTAAGATCGTGACAAACTACACTGCGTCGGTAGTTAAAAGATTTGCGCCCTCGCTGTAGGGTATAAGCTACATCAGCTAAGTTAATTTCGGCATTGTATTGTAAATGCTGCTGTAAATTCGCGGTTGCAGCCTCTAAAGCTTGACTAGTTTTTGCCGAGAGCAACAATAGCTGCTGTGGGCGAGAAGATCCGGAACTTTGAATTTGTGGCGCTTCTTCTAGCACAATATGAGCATTAGTCCCGCCGACACCAAAAGAACTCACACCGGCTCGTCGCGGAGTTTCACCCTCCGACCATTCAGCTAGTTTGGTATTTACATAGAAAGGGCTGTTGGCAAGGTCAATTTTGGGATTGGGAGCCTCAAAATTTAAACTAGGTGGAATCTTTTTATAATGCAGGGCGAGAGCGGTTTTAATTAACCCTGCTACTCCAGCCGCCGCAACTAAATGTCCGACATTGCTTTTAAGAGAACCGATTGCACAAAATTGTTTAGCATCTGTATGCACCCGGAATGCTTGCGTCAGCGCTTCAATTTCAATTGGGTCGCCTAAAGGTGTAGCTGTGCCGTGAGCTTCAATATAAGAGATGGTTTCTGGGTGAAAGTTGGCATAAGCTTGGGCCATTGCAATGGCCTCTGCTTGTCCATCGACGCTGGGAGCCGTAAAGCTCACCTTATCAGCGCCGTCATTATTGATACCAGAACCTCGAATTACAGCATAGATGCGATCGCCATCATTGAGTGCATCTTCTAAACGCTTGAGGACAACTACTCCTGCGCCATTATTGAACATTGTGCCCTGAGCGCTGGCATCAAAGGGACGACAATGCCCATCTCCAGAGAGCATACTGCCTTCTTGAGCTATATAACCGCTGTTTTGGGGTGTAGTCATAGATACACCACCAGACAAAGCCAAATCGCACTGATAGCTGGTTAAGGCTTGGCAAGCCTGAATGACTGCTACCAAAGAAGTAGAACAGGCTGTATTGACGCTGACAGCTGGGCCTTTGAGGTTGAGTTTGTAAGCCGCACGGGTGGTTAAAAAGTCTTTTTCATTGGCTAACATCGTTTGGAATTCACCGATGCGATCGACAATTTCCATCCGACCAGCAATATGGTTAGCAAAATAAGTATTTTGACCACAACCAGCGTACAAACCAATCAAACCTTCAAAAGACTCTGATTCATAACCAGCATTTTCTAGGGCTTCATAAACCAACTCTAGGAATACTCTAGCCTGTGGGTCCATAACCACAGCTTCTAGCGGATTAATGCCAAAGAAAGCGGCATCAAAGGTTTCTCCCCCAGGAATTATCCCTCTAGCTTTTACATAGCTAGGATCTTTGCAAAGGTTCGGATCGATACTAAGATCTAATTCTTCATCTTCAAAGAAAGTCGTTGATTCTAATCCCTCGCACAGATTGCGCCAAAACTCATCGACATTTCCAGCGCCAGGAAATCTTCCTACCATGCCAATAATGGCAACACCATCACTAGGATCTTGGTTATCGGATGCTTGCATATTTACCATTGCTTAAACACCTTGTTGATGATTACGGCGACGAGCACGAGCTGCTTGTTGGCGTTGGGCGCGATTTTGCAGCTTGTCAGAAGACGGTTGGCTGTTCTGGTTTGAATGCAAATAGTTTGCTAAAGAGCCAATTGTTGAATACTGAAATAGCTTCACAGCAGGTAGCTCAATACCAAGTTCCTGTTTTATTCGCGCGGCAACTTGGAGAATTGAGATTGAAGTTGCTCCCAAATCAAAGAAATTATCATCAATCCCAACGCGATCTATTTTGAGCAGTTCGGATAAAATACCTGCAAGCAGACGTTCTAAATCTGTTTGGGGAGCAATGTACGCTTGTTCCAGTTGCGGACGTTCTTTACTTGGTGCTGGCAATTTATGTCTATCTACTTTGCCATTTGCAGTCAAAGGCAGTGACTCTAACATCACAAATACTGATGGCACCATGTAATTAGGTAATCGCTGTTGTAAGAAACCACGTAATTTATTGTGCGTATACCCACTGTTATAGTGAGGAACAATATAAGCCGTTAACTGCTTTTCGCCTGCTTCATCTTGACGAGCTAAGACGATAATTTCCCGAACGTCAGGATGTTGTGCAATTTCTCGCTCAATTTCCCCTAGTTCAATTCGGAAACCGCGAATTTTTACCTGATTGTCAATCCGACCTAAGAACTCGATATTGCCATCTGGAAGATAACGAGCTAAATCCCCAGTTTTGTAAAGGCGCGTTGCTAAATTGCCATCAAATGAGTGAGAAATGAATTTTTCAGCAGTTAAGTCTGGGCGATTTAAATAGCCTCTAGCTAACCCATCACCACCAATGTACAATTCACCAACTTCTCCAATTGATACTGACTGGAGGTTGTTATCTAATATATAAACTTGGGTGTTAGCAATTGGACGACCAATAGGAATCGAAACATCTGGTTGCAGTGGGGCTGTTATCGGATGACAACAGGTAAAAGTTGTATTCTCAGTTGGCCCATAACCATTAATTAGTTGACAGTTCTCTACTGTTTGGAGAAACTTCTGCACATGGGGAACAGATAAGACATCACCACCCGCTAAAAGTTGACGTAAGGATTTTAAAGCATCAATTTTTTCATCTACTATCAGGTGAAATAAACCAGCAGTCAGCCAAAGAGTAGTAACTTGGTATTGCTGAATAATCTGCCCTAATTCTTCTAAAGATGGTGTATTAGGAGGGTAAATTACTAGTCGCCCACCATTAAGTAAACAACCCCAAATTTCAAAAGTGGAAGCATCGAAGGAAATAGGAGCAAGTTGCAGAATTACTTCTTCAGGCGTGAGTTGAGCATAATTAGTTTCTTTGACTAATCTAACTACACCACGATGGATAACACTAACACCTTTGGGTGTACCTGTAGAACCTGATGTATACATCACATAAGCCAAGTTATCAGCAGTGACACTAGTGCTTAAGTTATCTTTTTTATTTAGGGCGATTGTATTCCAATCTGCATCTAGACAAATTACAAATGCTGTGTGAGTAGGTAATTTGGTAACTAGTTCTTTTTGAGTTAATAATACAGATACCTGGGTATCTGACAGCATGAAAGCTAAACGTTCTTGTGGATACCCTGGATCTAATGGTACATAAGCTCCACCTGCTTTAAGGATAGCTAAGAGTGCTACAACTAGTTCTAAGGAGCGCTCTATGCAGATTCCTACAAGAATTTCTGTTCCTACCCCTAGTGATTGTAGATGTTTTGCTAGTTGATTAGCACGACTATTCAAATCTCTATAAGTAAGATGCTGATTATTAAAAATTAGTGCTACAGCATCAGGTGTTTTCTCGACTTGTGCTTCAAACAACTGATGAATAGACGCTTGTTGAGGATAATCAGTTTGAGTATGATTCCACTCTATTAGTAAGTTATTCTCAGATCTTTTCAAAATAGGTAATGTTAAATTATCTCGTTCTAAGTTGTTTTTTGATGATGAAGTTTGACCATTAGTCATCATTAATTCATTTTTATTTTGAGCCAATGAATTAGTTATTAGTTTCATTTCTAACTTAAAGCAAAATATTTATATCAATGATTAACAAGGAATTGGGTGTATTTAAATTTAAAATGAGATGTTTATTTTTCGTATTTACATAAACAGATAAAATAAATAGTGGGAAAGGGTTTTTATATGTTTGGTTATTAGTGTTTTCACGTAGAATTTATGGTTATATTGTTAGCTTTAAATTTATATCAAAAGACTAGTTTGACAAAAAATTATGCCGCAATCCTACAATATTTGTGTGAAAGGGCACTGACTCTAAGATTTAGTTCTCTCATTCTGACCTATTTCCTCTAAATCGCAGTTATTTCCAGTACATCTTCATTGAAAATTAAAACTTTAGAGATGTTTGCAATGGGAATATTAACTGTACGCAGGCTTATTTTGAGATAACAAGAAGAATTAATACCTTGAGGAACAAGGAATACTGCGATTTTAGCAACTGATAAGTAATGTAAACTCTTCGAGGCAGGTTGGACTCCAGCGAAATGAGAATAGGGTGAGCATTACAATGCCCACCCCATAATAACCAACTATTTGCTGTAGTCTACGTAATTGAAAACCGCTGTTTCTACTGATAGTTATTTCTGCTGTACTGCATTAGGTCAACAGACTAAGCCACAACACTAGCAGAGAAAACGAAATCATTTGCTGTCAGATTCGTTGAGGTAATTTGTAGTAATGAAGCCAACTCTGTATTTCCGATTTTTACGATAGTGTCAGCACCCTGTTGCAATAGGGTTAGAGCACTAAACTGAGTTACGCCAATCCCGCCCAGCCCGATTTTATCAATACCGATCGCAAAATCAGTCACAATGTTCTTGCTAGATGGCAAACTGGCGTTAGCAATCCAGAACTGGTCAGCACCAGCACCACCAGTAAGGCTATTACTACCCTGCTGACCAGCAAATAGCACATCATCATTATCACCACCAAATAGTGAATCATTTACACTAGAGAATAATTTGTCATCTCCAGAGCCACCATAGAGACGGTTATTGCTACCATTACTGGTGAGGGTGTCGTTACCTGAGCCACCGAGGGATAATTGACGAGTACCTTCAACTACCGTCAAAGTATCAGCACCTGCGCCTCCAAACAAATTATTACTACCATTAGCTTCGACTACGGTAACTTCATCATTACCATTGCCACCATAAGCATTAGTGTTGTTAGCAGGGCCATTTGCGCCAATCAAGATTTGATCGTTACCATCCCCAGTAGACACAGAGGAGTTACTACCAACTACCACAGTATCTTCACCGTTTCCAGTCTGAATTTTGTTACCTTTATTACCTTTTACAAAGTCTGCTCCGTCACCTGTAAATAAGATTTGATTGGGCTTAAGGGTGACATCATCACTACTGGTAGAACCAAATTGAAGGTCTAGTGTTGTTAGTCCAACAGTGCGACCATCAAACCCTGCGGCTGTAAAGTAATGAGTATTGCCTACACTTTGAGAATCGAGAATTGTTGCTTGACCATTAGTAGCTTCTTGCGAAGTCAAGACTTCTTTTGTGGAGGAAACTGTATCCGGGCCTCCCACCAGTGCTTCTGTAATGGCACGACCTTTCAAATCGCCATTAGTGGGAATGTTTAACCCCAGAATCCGAGCAAGTGTAGGTGTTACATCAGCATTACTGACGGGCGCATAATCCACATAGCCTTGTTTAAAGTCAGGGCCAATAGCCTCCATGTTATTGAAGGTGTCACCTCGACCAAAGCTGCCATGCATTCCCTGCCCTTGCTGCAAAGTTGTATCAGCAATTTCTACTTGAGCTTGAGGGTTGTTTGGATTACTTGGGTCGGTGCTAAAGGTTTTGAAGTTGATAACTATAGATGGAACTGGTGTTTGAGCATCACCTTTTAGCCCGATCGCACTCAGTGGTAAAGCACCTGGAATATTTCCATAGGCATCGTCTACAAAAATACCACTGATGTAGTCTTTTTGTGCAAGCAAATTCACTACCTGTTTAGCTAAGTCAGCATTGCCATTAGGTAGATAAATCAAGTCAGAACCACCATTGGCAGCTACAACTATCTTTGTACCTGGGTCAAGTTGGCCATTAATTACCTCACCTGTTCCACCAATTACACCATTCCCAGAAATAGGTCGTTGACCTTTTGTGGCATCAACAGTTGCATACTGGATCTTGTTGAGGTCTGGGGGAAGGGTTGTAGGGTTAGAATCGTATAAGGGTAGACCGAGATCGTGAGCCAAATCAATAGCAACAAAGCCTGCTGGTAGAAATCCCGGATTTACGCCTGCATAAGTTTGGGTGGCAGCATAACTTGTAGTTTTTGTGCCTTGGCTATCAATAGCTTGTTTGCTGATGGTAGAAAAACCGTGGTCGGAAGTAACAAAGACATCAGTAGTCTTATCCAAGCCTGTACTCTTGAGATAGTCAAGAAGTTGCTTTAAATTATCATCAGCATTTTTGGCCCCAGCTTTTGAAGTAGGACCATTGATACCTGGTGTCAACGTGTTTAAACTATCACCTTGATTATGTTGACTACCATCGGGATCTCTTGACCAGTAAACCAATGCGAATGGTTTACCATCTTCCTGAAACTTGGGTAAAACTACTTTGGTAGTGGCATCTGCAAAGTATTGTTGTTGAGCAACATTGGCATTCAGGGTGCCAGGAGTTGTATTGGTACCAGCTGGTTGGACTCGCGTTGTCGGTTTTACATCTAAACCAGCAGCTTGTAAGCGTTTGACAATATCTGGATCGAGTGGAACAGCAGAAGGTGAACCGGCGGCTGTAGGTGGAGGGGTTGCACCATTTGTAGTGTCATCAATAATAATTGTATCGGGAGTAGGAATAGTACCTGTAGTACCACCTTCTCGGTTAACTTGGGTAACATCTTGGATCGCAACAGGTCCTAATTTACCAACTGCTGCTGTGTTGAAACCCTTCGATCGCGCGTAAGCTAAGAGTGACTCTTCATCTAAAAAGTTGTTACCGGGAAATTTTTCGTCAATATCTCCCAAAACCGCATCATTTTCGATGAATGGTGTGACACTACCATTGGCATTAGGACTAGGAAAACCAGTGTAAATGGTGTTGCTAAAGTCACCTGTATCACCAAGATAATGTCCCGTGGCGATCGCAGAGGCATTCGGGGTGGTAAATGTCGGAAACAGCGAATGACTATTGGCGAAACTAACTCCTTGCTGACGGATGCTATATAAAGTTGGGGTATCAGTGGGGTTTACAGAACCGTTACGCAATCCATCTGCAACAAAAATAATAACATTTCTACCGTTGCCATTTGTATCAGCCATGCTTACTATTCCTTAAGTATTGTGAGCTACGATTAATCGCAGCGATTCTGTATCTGTATGAGCAATTAATTACGCTCAACCCAAGCAAAAAATTCTTGGCTACAGAAACCTAAATAGTATTTGGCGACAAAATGCTTAGTGTCCACAAAAAATAGTGCAGACAATTAAATGAACTTAACTTTGGTTACTGTCTCAAAAGATAGTTGTTCAATGTTTAAGGAAAGTTATAGACAAGTTAAGATTTGGGACAAAAAGGAGACGTATTTTTAAAGACAAAATTACTAATAGATATAAAAAGCGAGGGAATATCATTCCCCCGCATTAGCAAAATCGCTACAGCTTAACTAATGAATGAATGTTGAATCTAAGCTGTAATCATCTTTTGGTTAAACGACACTAGCAGAAAAAATGAAATCATTTGCTGTAAGGCTAGTTGCTGCAATTCCCAGCAATGAAACCAACTCTGTATTTCCGGTTTTCACGATAGTGTCACTACCCTGTTGCAACAGTGTTAAAGCACTAAATTGAGTGATACCAACACCGCCAAGCCCGATTTTATCAATGGCGATCGCGAAATCAGTCACAATATTCTTGCTAGTTGGCAGACTGGCGTTAGCAATCCAGAATTGGTCAGCACCACTACCGCCACTCAAGCGATCGCCACCCTGTTGACCAGCAAATAGCACATCATCACCATCGCCACCAAACAGAGAATCATTGATATTAGAAAAGAGTTTGTCATCACCAGAACCACCGTAGAGACGGTTATTGCTACCGCTACTTTTAAGGGTGTCATTGCCTGAACCACCGAATGATGATTGACGAGAACCTTCAATTACTGTGAGACTATCATCACCTGCCGCCCCAAGTAAATTATTACTACCACTAGCTTCCACTACGGTAATAACATCATTACCATTGCCACCATCAGCAGTAGTATTTTGAGCCGGGCCATTTTGACCAATAAATATCCGATCGTTACCCTCTCCACCGGACACTGAAGAGTCACTGCCGATTAACACCGTGTCTTCACCGTTTCCAGTCTGGATTGTGTTACCTTTAGTACCCTCTACAAAATTTGCTCCGTCACCTGTTAATAAGGTTTGATTTGGCTCAACGGTAATATCATCGCTGGTAGCGGAGCCAAAATTAATTTCTTCAGCTTGAGGTTGACCTAAACCAGGAGCAAGGTTAAGGGGCTTCTCTAACTTCAGTTGTAGAATTTCATTATTGTCTATGACAGGATTTTGAGGATCGTTTCCAGGACGACCTGTAGAGAAGGGATAATTGTTGTCATTAGCTACCAAAATGGTATTTTTGTCAACAACTAAAACGTTTTCAATGGTTTGGAATGGGAAGTCAAAGGTAGTCTTACCATCACCATTCAGGTCGTTGGGGTCTTTGATATTTAACAAGTCTGCAACTTCTTCTTTAGCTACATAGCCATTAGAATCTGTCTTGGACAAGTCTATTTTGTAGATCCTCTTAAATTTAGCCGCAGCCCCTTGATTGTTATCCCGTTCAATGACTAGGTACTCATTATCATTAATGACTGCTAAATCTCCGATCGCATTTGACGGATTATCCAATCTGTAGTGGAGCTTTTTATCAGTGTACTTGTGGCTGGCTAAATCAAATTCGTTAATCCGCAAAGCACCAGGAGTATCGCCTTGAACCGTACCTTCTAGAAGAAAATAAAGCTTGGTTTTACTGGCGTTAATTGCTCCACCTTCAAAACCTTTGGAACCACCCAAGTTAGCAAAAGCATCACCTGAAAGCACATCTGGGTTTTGTGGCGATCGCACCACATTATACTGAGGATCGTCTCTGAGTTGATCCCGTACTTCATCCGCGATATCTGGGAAATCACTAAATAGCGCGTCTACACCTAATTGATAGAACTGCTGAATTTCAAGCTCTAGCTTTCCTTTGTAATCTGCTGCTAAATACTGATCTTCCGCCCGGAATGTATAGGGGTGAACCTGTAACCCGGCGTTGTGAGCATCTTGAATTAAGGTAGAAGGAGGTAATGTTGTCTTATCAGCATCATTGACTGCTTCATCCCCATTCACATCATCGGCTTTACCATCACCATTAGCATCAGTACCTTTGACGCTAACAATCATCCGCTTCCAAGGACCAATGCCATCGGCATAAGTGGCAACTTCAGCCAAGCCTTCTGGAGTTCGCAAGTCGCCATAAGTGCGAGTGTCACCACTGACTTTCAAATCATAAGGCTGACTTTCGATAATTTTGCCATTAATATCAATGTCACTTGCATCTAGCAATTGAACTAGGGGAATATCCACCCCAGCCGTAGGCATGATGGTATCATGCAATTCTTTGAGATTGCCAACTTCAAAGGACTGGATGAAGATCCGACTGGGGTCAGTGAAGTTATTTGCCTTGAGCGTATCGATTAATAACTGACTGATGTTTCTGTTAACTTTATCTGTGGTGCCTATATAAGTGGCTTCATTAGCCAAATAAGTCGGATGCTTAGTTTCAGGGTAGATGCCAATTTTTTTACCTGTCTCGGCTTCTACTTGCTTAACTAAATTGATGACTTCCGTGAAGGTGGGAATCTCAAATTTATCGTCAAAGGAGCGATCGCGGAAAGGTAGACGTTCTTCTGCCCGTAAAGTCTTGATTTCAGCTAAAGTGAAGTCTTCAGCAAACCAACCTGTAAGTGTGTTTCCATCTAAACTTACCGTTTTCTTGCGATCGGCAAACTCTGGATGTTTGTAAACATCTGTGGTTGTATTGTTAAAATTGACAGTACCATCAGCGTTCAAAACTGCTAAAGCTGGCTCATGGCGGGCAATTAGCACACCATCTTTTGTCACAACCAAGTCAGGCTCAATGAAGTCAGCGCCTCGCTCAATTGCTTGTTTATAAGACTCTAAGGTATGCTCTGGACGATAGCCACTTGCACCTCTGTGACCAATAACTTTAGGAGCTTCTCCATCTAAAGTTTTAAATTGGTCGGGTGTAGCGATCGGAGCCTCTAATAACTTACCAGCGGCATCAAAATGCAGCAGGTAAGGGCCAAACTCGTCTCCAATCCAGATTGTCCCATCTTTATCAAAGACGAATGACTCTACATCAAAGTCTGCACCAGTCAGCAATCTTTGAGTAGTTCCCTCATTCACAATTTCAAAAGGAACTTTATTGTTAGGGTCAGACAATTGAATGTAGTCTAAAACTTTAACGCTGCCATCGCCATTTTCTGTTCCCTTAAAATTCGGGTCTAGACGATTGATCCGCAGCAGGAAATCTGCACTATTGTCTTTGCTACCGTAACCATTGTCTGACAGGAAGTACAAAGAGTTGCTGTTAGCAAATTGAACACCGCTAAAGCCTTGAATTGGCCGTCCTGGGAAAGGCCCGGTTCTGCCATTGGCTGAAACATCTTTACCAGAAGTTGGGCCATCACTAAAGGTATCAGCAGGTAAAGAAGCAAAACCGACTAACTCAACTTTTGGCACTATTGAGGCAAACATCGTTTGGTAGATGTGGGTTTGATCGTTTAAACCCGCAATTCCTGGAATATCAGAACCGTAGGCGTTATAACCTTTACCTACCAAGCTATTTAACACTTCAGAACCAGCACCTTGGTAGTAAACAGGTACGGGACGGTTGGTGTGAGTTCCCCAACCATACTTGACATTGGGAGCGGACCCCCAGTAATGTCCAACTTCTGCTGGAGTATCCAAATTGGTTAATGCTTCAGCATCTTGATTTTTTACTAAAGTCGGAAAATTACCGTCAAGAGTCAGGTAGTGATCGTGGTCAGCAGTAACGATTAGTAGGTTTTCATCCCAACCACCATTGTTATCGATCCAGTCAATCGTAGATCCAACTGCTTTATCGAAGTCCAGGGTGGTGCCGATCAAGTTGTCTATGTTGTTATCATGGGCAGACCAATCGATATCGCCACCTTCAACCATTAACCAGAAACCATCGGGATCTTTACCCAACACATCTAATGCAGCACTTGTCAATTCTTTGAGGGTTGGGTTTTCATTAACCTCTTTGGCAATGAAAGATGCATCCGTCTCTCCGGGAAGCAGTGGACGTGTGGTGTCCACTTTGGTGTTATCACCTTGGTTAGTGAAAACGCTGAACATATCTAAACCAGTGGTGCTGTAGTCGCCGTTGGCAGAACTGACAGGTAAGTTACCATTTTGACCACGCGCACCGTATAGACCGAAGAGGCGATCGCCTTTTTCTGGATCGATTGTCGCCGCAGTTTCAGCGAGTTTCTGGGCGGCATTTTCACCCCGCTCTAAAAAGGTGTAATCGTAGAGGTTGTTTGTTGGTTTAGTGCTAAGTTCTGTGTAGGTAGATTGGCTAATGTATTCATTGCTCGTATTCGGCTCAACCCCTGCTGGTAATAAGTCTCCAGGAGCAGAGAGTGGGTGTCCACCACCAAGTAATACTGTTGGTTGATAGACACGGAGTTGCTGTTGCAGGATGTTATCTAATGCCGGATAATCAGCATCATACTTGCTGCGACGGTTAACGTTGGCAGCAGCAGCAGCAGGTGTCGCGTGGTCAATGGGAACTGAAGTTACTAAACCAGTAGATTTACCAACTTCGTTTGCAGTTTTGAGAATTGTTTCTAGAGGATTCTCAAAAATATCAACGCCAACAGCGTTGTTGTAGCTTTTAACGCCAGTGTATAGAGTTGTCGCGGTGTTTGCAGAGTCAGGATAGCTGTACTTAATATATTCAGGATCGTTACCGGGAGTCCAAGGATTAACGCCGCCTCTGGTAGGGTCATAACCTACTAGATTCCCAACAGCACCATCACTGACTTTTGCGCCACCTGTTGGGGTATTACCTTGGTTAAAAGTTGGATCGAAGGTGAAACCAGGACGAACTGGGCTTTCTCCTGTGATGGGATTAGTCCCGTCAAGAGCGGAATTACCAGTATTAAAAACTCCATTACTATCAGCGATCGTTGTCCCGTAGGTGGTTGCCAAACCGTAGCCTTGGAGTGTTTGAAAGTTGAGTCCTTGACCCTTACCTTGTGTATAAAAATCACTTAGGTTAGCACCTGTCTTACCATTTTGAATCTCTTTGTAGATGGACGCAGCACGAGCCATTTGCCAGCCCATACCATCCCCAATCATAATGATGACGTTCTTAGCCATGAAAGAGAATCTCCCTGTGTTTAATTGTTGAGATGGTCTTCGCTCCAGTGGAATCAAAAAAGTAATATGGTGAGGATAAACTAATAGTTTTGGGCTTCAAAGATGTAATTGACTTGTAAGCTTGTTGAGTCTGAACTATTAAATGTCAATCACCACTACAATTGACATTTCACTAGAGCATTTTGGTATCAAAATCAACGATGAAAAAATGCATATTAATTAACATACATAGCCAAAGTTGTGAAAAAATTGTGGGCTGGTTAAGAAATCTTGTATTGCAATCTTTTAGCTAATATGTTATGTACAAACCAATGCATATTTCTGATGCTCTAAAAAAGTTTTTTGCGTCAGAAACTCATTTATTTCTAATTTTTATCTTTAGACGCTTTCGCAATAACTAAATACAGCTTCATTAACTTTGACTGTGTAATGAAGCTGTAAAACTTACGTTATACAAACAGGCTAAACTACACTAGCAGAGAAAACAAAGTCATTTGCTGTAAGGCTAGTTGATGTAATTCCAACTAATGAAGCCAATTCTGTATTTCCGGTTTTCACTAAGGTGTCACTACCCTGTTGTAATAGGGTTAAAGGACTAAATTGAGTGACACTAATACCACCAATTCCAATCACATCAATTCCTGGGGTAAAGTCACTGACGATGTTCTTGCCATTTGGCAGACTGCCATTAGCAATCCAGAATTGATCAGCACCAGCACCGCCACTCAGGCTATTACTACCCAGTTGGCCAGCAAATAGCACATCATCACCAGCGCCACCAAACAGGGAATCATTCACACTAGAGAAGAGTTTGTCATCTCCAGAACCACCGTAGAGAAGGTTATTGCTACCGTTACTCGTGAGGGTGTCATTACCTGAGCCACCGAATAATGATTGACGAGAACCTTCAATTACTGTGAGAGTATCATCACCTGTCGCCCCAAACAAATTATTACTACCACTGGCTTCTACCACAGTAATAGCATCATCACCACTGCCACCATCAGCACTGGTATTTTGAACCGAGCCATTTTGACCGATAAATATGCGATCGCTACCATCTTCCCCCGAAACTGAAGAGTTATTCCCTGCAAGCACTGTGTCATTTCCGTTTCCAGCCTGGATTGTGTTACCTTCAGCACCTTCTATAAAGTCTGCTCCATCACCTCCACTAAAGAATTGTCTTGGCTCAAGATTGACAGTATCGCTGTTGCTAGAACCAAAACCGTTCGGAAAAGTAGGTTGTACAGTTGTCAGATTATTAGGTAATTCGAGAATACCGAGTTTTTCAGCAGCCGTATTACCTGTAATATTAAAGTCGTTATCGTTAATCAAGGCTAGAGTATTGGGTGCTACCAATGCTAAACCTTCTAATTTATCCACCCCGGTGTAACCCAACTGAGCAGCATTAGCAATCAAACTCTTGCTGACAGGGGTAATATTGGCAGTAGCTAACTCCGCAGAGGTCAGTTGTTCAATAGTTTTATCAACTGGCAAGGTTAAGTTAGCAGGGTTGTTGATGTTGGTCGCCCCAGCTAAATCAATTTGGTAAATTAATTTATTGCCAGCAGATGTAGCATTGTCGTCTCGTTCAACTACTGCAAATTTGCCGTTACCCAAAGAAACTGCATCGCCAATCTTATCGGTTCCTGGTAGACCTTCTAGGCGATATAAATACTCTCCTGTTACCTGCTTGGTGATAATATCAAACTCTAGAATTCGCAGGTTGAGAGAAGCTTTGGAAGTCGCATCATTGGCGACATCTGGATTATCAATTGGACTCTGAATAAAAGCATATAATTTATTTCCTTCTAGAGCGACAGCTTCAAATCCTCGGTTATTGCGGCGTTGGGCATAAACTGCTGGCAATACCTCAGTGCCAAAAGTTTCAGCTGGTTGATCTGGATTGGACGCTGTGGCTGTTCCTTGAGGGATAAAGCGGTCAATCAGTTTACCATTAGTGTCAAAGTGGTAAATTGCCGGACGGTACTCATCCACCAACCAGTAATCTCCATTTTCCGCAACGACGATACCCTCTAAATCAGCACCCAAAGGATCGTTAGCTAGAACATTGTTGTCTAAGTCAACGGCAGTTTCATCTGTGTAGGCTAAACCCTTTCCTACAGCTTGCAAATTAGGCAATCCCGTTAATGGGATCGTTCCATCTTGGCGAAATAGTCCTGTTCTGTTGGTAATGGTAATTTCGCCTGTAGTGCGCTTGAGTTCAAAGCTAACTATTTCTGGCTGGAAGTCGGGTAATAAAAATGGTCTTTTAACACCATCAGGTTCTCCGTTGGGGCCACGGTCTGTGTTGGTAACAAATTTCAGGTTGCCATTGGCTGCAAACCCTTGGAAATATAACCCAGAAAAACCACCTAAGAAAATATCTTGATTCTCAGAGGTCGTACCCAACTTTGGTAGGTTTTCAAATTCATAAATAGTCAGCTTGGGTTGGGCAACAGGATTGCGAGGATCGTAACTAGTAGTGTCGATATTTAGAGAATTGGGAAAGGCATTGGCAATATTTTCCCAAGGTACAAGCTTGAAGTTAGAGCTGATGTTTTCTTCTTCGCCTTCATCGCTAACTATTTTGGCAGGTTCATTAGAGCCATCTTGAGTGACAAATAAACCAAATGGGAAGTTTGGCCCTAGTGGTACGTTAATTACATCAGCACCATCTGATTCTTGTACGCTGTCAATTGCCCCATTGTTACCAACAGCAAAGTTACCCACATATTCGTTGTTACCTTCACGGGTGTAAGCAACAAAGGTATTGTCACCTTGGCTGGATGCTAATAAATAACCTGTGCCATTTTTGCCGTAATAAATTGTCAGTCCTTCTACATCATCTGTGAGATAAGTACCACCTAAATCTCTAACTTTATCAATTAACTTACCAGTTGTGCCACCGTTTGGTTCTGCTTGGAACTTCCAGATACCTATATTTTCCTGTCCGATATAGAGGAAGCCAGTTTCCTGGTCTACTACCATACCCTCGGTTTGAGGATCGCGTCCTTCAATTGTCGGTATGGTGAATTCCCGCACTCGTTCAGCCCCAATTTTGCCATTACCTTTGTCAATCAGTTTAAACTGAGCTATGTCTCCAGTTTCCCGGCGACTGGTAAAGACATAGTAATCATTGGTGATGGGGCTTCGGTATAAGGTAAGTCCGTAAGAACTGCGAGTTGATGCAGAATAGGGAGGTTCAAAAGGCAATCCTTGGAAGATTGTACCAATATTGCTATCGGTGATATTTTCCAAATATTGACCGGGGGTGGTGGGATTGGGGTTAATTTTGAAGATTGCTAGTTTATCATTTTGGCGATCGCTAGCTACTGCAATATCAACTGATTGATTGCCTAATTTAAAACCGTATTGCAGGTCTATGTTGTTGTAGCGAATACCACCAGGATTAACTGTCTCTAACAAATTACCAGACAAGTCATAAATCCGCAGTCCGCCATTTTTGACTGAGGTTAATACTAGGCTATCAGCAGAATTTGTAGCATTAACATAGATAGCAGGATCGTCAGCATCGGCACGTTGATCGACTGGTAGGGTTTCATCGTCCAATAAATCGGGACGGGTTTCTAGCGTGGGTGCAGCAGTTGGAACTAAGTCTGCATCCAAAGTGAGAATTTGGGTAAATTGGCTTTGATTAAAGTTATTATCACTTATCAGCACAATCGATTGGCTACCATCTGCTAGTTTTGGGCCAAAGGTAATACCCTCAATATTATCTGTACCGTTAGGCAAGTTTAAGTCATTTAAATTCAAGAGTAAGCGCTTTTGAGCAGGTTTAATAGCTGCTAGTTCTTCAGCGCTCAGATTGTTGAGAGAATCGTAGAAACTAATGTCAGTTGCACCTTGCAAAGAAACTTCGTAGATTTTGATGGTGTTGCCTACACCTTGGGCAAAGGAACGTTCTAACGCCAGTAATGTGCTACGATTATCTATTGCTAATAAATCTGTCAAACCATTGTCAGCAGAGCCTGTGCTAGGGTTGGGCGCTTCGGAAATCGCATCAGTAATGTAAAGGTATTCTTTTTCTGGTTGTCCAGTAGCCAGATTGTATTGCAGAATCCGGGAAGGGCTGCCACTGGTGAGCGAAGCCTTTAATCCATCTTGCGACAGCGCGTTTTCAGTCGCAGTAAATAAGGTTTTCTGGTCAGGTGTGATGGTGAGGCTTTCAAAGGCTAAATTATTGTAAACACCTGATGTCTGCGTATCACCTGCATCAATAATACCGTTGCTGTTGGTATCTTCTACCACTGGCAAGAACTTTCTGGGGACAAATAGCGATCGCACTTCTTTCCCTGTAGCTAGTGAAAACTCTTTAATAAAGGGATTGCTAACTCGACCTGCACCAGGATTAACTTCACCTTCAGAAGAGATGAAAATAGTCTCATTGTTGGTTAAAGCAATGCCTTCTGGGTCAACGCTAAATGTTGCAAAAAAGTTGCCGTTGGTATCTTTCAGGGTTGTGACATTAGTAAAATCCACCTCGGAATCGGTGGCAGTGAAGGTATAAAAACGGGCAGGGGCAACTTGGGAGCGATCGTCTGAGATGGCGTAATAGCGATTATTCACAGCATCGTAAGTAACACCAGATAGTCCGCCTAGTGGAGTTTGTACCCCATTCACCGTTCCCGCTACACCAGCAGGAATAAACCCTGTGGGAAAAGTACTCTGCCCCACAAATCCAACATTGGGAATGGTTTTACCTGGTTCGGTTGCTCCAGTTTGCACATCTGCGAACACCAAGTGATGGTCAGAACTGGGGAAGGGAAAAGTACCTACCAAAGGAAACGTTGAATCAGTATTTAGAGGCCAAAATACTCCTGAGTTGGCAATTGTCAGGTCAGCGGAGGGTAATACATAGTCAGTCCGCAGGTTTCCGGGAGTGTTATCAGCAAAGTCTGCGGTGTCAAAGTTAGGATTGCCCTTTTGGCTAGCGTTTGCACCAGCTTGTAAGTCTGCTTGTTGGGGCGCACCCAGACTGGTAGGGATGACATTAGTGTTGATATTAGGATTTTGCAACAGTTGGCGAATAGCGTTGTCAAAACTATCACCATCCAACGGATCTGCATTTTGATCGCCCACAATCACAAAGCTCGATCCAGCAGGAATACCGCCAGTTTTATCCTTATCATCGTAAATGTAATTACCATTACCAGGGGTAATATAGTCTGCCCAAAAGCGGATCTCGTCGTGGTTACGCTTACCGTTGCGGTCTTCCGCGCCATCAAAGGTTGGGGGTGTGGGGTGGCTGGCGAGGACATGAATTGTCTCGCCGTTTACCTGGATGGGTACATCCCAGTGACTTTTAGAAGAAAGGCGTAGAACTGCCAATTCCTCCTGAGAATACCAATCATTTGGCTGTGGTGTTGTCGGATCGTCAGGAAGCAAAGCATTAGGCATATCCTTCCATAGAAAATTTTGGAAGGTGCGGATGTTGGCAGTGTCAATGGGATATTTGGACAATAGCAACATCCCGTATTGACCAGGGAAATTCCCGAATCCGAAAGCATCATCCCCATATCCCGATTCGCTTGGGGTTGTAACTGCTGTGCCATTGTTGTTCAAGTCAAAACCAGAGGCAATACCCGTATTAGAAGGAGCGATGTAGAAGTAGGGGTAGTCAACGGGTGTTGTACCATTCTGGCTAACGGCTAGGTAATTTTGCCGGAATAGTTGAACTGCCTCCGGGGAGTAGTCAAACTCGTTAATTAGCAACACATCTGGGTTATTACGCTGGATAATTTCTGCAACTGCCTTTGCTTGAGCATTGTCAGGGGTAGACAAATCGCTGACTAACTGACCTTCGGCATTACGATTCAAAGAAGCGTTGAATTGAGAAAAGCGAATTGTATTAGTAGTTAGCATGTTTAATTCTGAGATAAATTCTAGACATGAGACTGCTTTGAAAATTGGGAATAGGGAACCGCAGAGGCGCAGAGTACACAAGATTTGTCGGAGTTCGATTAAATCTGCGTTAAATAAAAACGAAACGAGTATCTGTTGCCAAATTTGTATTGCGGTTTAACCCGTTTTCCACAACAGCAATTAATTCCGTTCCATTGTTAGTGAAAATACCTACAGCCGATCTAACTGACCCTAGCGAGTAATTGTTAGCAACTCCCTGAAGCTGAATCCGATCGCTTGCTTGAAAGTTGAGAATATCGGCATAATCATTGTTGCGAGAACTGGTATAGAAAGCTGAAGTGGCATCACCTAAAACGTAAGTATCTGTACCTTGTTCGCCGTTAAGGAGGTCAATTTCGTTTTTGCCACCGCCCCAACCAAGTAAGCGGTCATTGCCATTGCCCCCAGAAAGTCCGTCACTGCCAAGTCCACCTAAGATGGTGTCATTGCCATCGCCACCAAGGAGTACATCTATGCCTCCCTTGCCATCCAGGTAATCATTGTCTGCTCCACCGTCCATTAATTCACTGGTATTAGTGCCGATGACGCGATCGCTCCCTGCTAGAGCGTTGACTATGTATTTGTTCAAACCAGTAAGTTCGCTGACAAAGATGATATCGTTGCCAGATGTCGCCTTGTTATTGGCAACAGTCAGGTCAAAGGTATCGCTAACATTACCGCCTTTACCATCAGCTGCGGTAACTGTGACTGCAAAAATGCCGACTTGGGAGATAGTGCCGGATATCACACCTGTGTTGGCAACGATACTAGAACCAGTAGGTAAACCTGTTGCACTGTAAGTCAGGGTGTCACCTGGATCTACATCAGTAAATTTGTTACTGATATTGAAAGAAAAAGCTTTATTAGTAGAAATGATTTGGTCGTCAATCGGTTGTACTACCGTGGGAGCATTGTTTTTAGGGAGATTAAACCGAGCGACGCTAGGATCGTGATCGCTATCTTGATCGGCAAACTCTGAGTTGATGTGAACTACATCATACCCATCCAGCTTGTTGAGCAAGTTGTTACTAACTAAAACGTGGTCAAGGGTTTGGGCGTTACCTTCAAAGTTGTAGGTGTAACGCTCATTTGGCGGCAGAGTTTCAATTAAGGAAGTCAGTCCAGCGCTTTGTAGGGTGTTGACGGGGTTGGAAAATTCAAAGTCATTTAAGTCACCCGCTACTACTACATTGGCATTGGGGGCGATCGCTAAAATAGACTCGACAAAGTTTTTCACCAGCGTAGCTTGTTGCTGGCGCTGGGTTTCACTTGCGAGAGTTGGTGGTTGATTCGGCCCAAATAATGGCTGGTCGCCACCTTTAGAATTAAAGTGGTTGCCAATTACATAAACAGTTTCACCGTTGAAAGTAAATTCACCTACTAACGGCTTACGACTGCTAGTAAAGGCGGAGTTAGTGGGGTCGATTAAACCAGGATTATTAGAAACTGTAGGAACACCAGAGACATTAGTAACTGTAGTATTGGTGGTGGAAGTACCGCCAGGGCGATCTACAAAGCTGACACGATTAGGATTAAACAAGAAACCTACCCGGATATTTCCACCAGGTTCACCTCCGTTCGTATCGTCTACTGGGTTAATTTGGCGATATTGATACGTGGGGCCACCAGCAGCAGTAATTGTATCAATTAACTTTTGGAAGGTAGTGCTGGCATCAACGACGCTATCATTTGTTGCACCGTTATTGTCCTGAATTTCTTCGAGACTAATGATATCTGGTGATTTGAGATTATTAACAATGCGGTTAGCCAGGTTGTTAAACTTGGTTGGATCGTCACCTGGATCGAGGTTTTCGACGTTGTAAGTAGCGATCGTCAGTTTGTCAGTGGTAGAAGTTAGATTAGTGACTTCTTTTTGAATGTTACTGTTCTGTATTACTGTGGGAGCAGTCGATACTAGAACTTCATAGTTGTTAAAGCTGTAGTCTACTACACCAACAATATTGCTAAGTTGCGTACCAACATTAACTTCAGGCAGTGTTAAGGCATTGTTGAGATCGTCAATTTGAATCCGTTCAGGATTGAAGTCTGAAGCACTAATCAGGCTACCACCGCGAACTGTTCGCCCTGTGGCATTTGCGCCATTGTCTGCTAATACCCAAATTTCTTCTGATGTGCCAAAGTTTGCAGTGGGTGAAGTAGTAATTGGGCTATTAACCTGTACCAGCATTCCTTCTAAGCTTTCATAGAAGTCGATGCCATCTTGGACAGGATCGAAGGTGGTTGTTCCAGTTTCGATATTAGCGATCGTGTCGTTATCGATTACCGTTGTCGGGATAGTTCTGCCACCATTGCCAAGGATTGTAGCAGTGGGTAGGGCATTGCCACTAGAAACGGTAACAATTGTGGGAGTGGTGATTTGTGTTTTGGTTAAATTATTGACATCGTTGCCGGGACGAAACTCTGTAACTGTTCCACTGACTAATATGGAATCGCCTACGGATACAGTTGGTGCTGATGATGTGAAAACAAAAATGGCTTCAGAAGTGCGATCGTCATTGTCTGGAGTGGGGTCTTGCAAGTAAAAACCGTTACTTGCTTTAACCGTGACAATTCCCGCTACATTGCTGACAGTCTGATTTCTAAAGGATGAGATATGTGCTGTTCCCTGAATGTTGCTAATCCGAACGGATGGAGTGACTTCAAACACCGCAACCGTCTTGCTGACTTCGGCTGTAGTAACTAACAAAGGCTTGCCTGTGGGACTATCAGCCGCCGAGACAAAGGTTAACCCTTCGATCGCAGTATCTTCAGGAGTGTTGATATATTGAACGAAACTTGGCTTGTTGGGATTTGTCACTTCGTAAACGATGACATCGCCAGTGCGTTCTAAACCAATAAAAGCATAAGTGCGGTTGTTGATGACTCCGATCGCCACGCCTTCGGGTTCAGGCCCTTTATTATCGCTGCGGGTGTCAAAGGTATCAGCCGCACCATCTGAGTTAAACAGAGTTGGTACTTTGGTTGCGGTGATTTGTTCAAATTGGTCGCCACTGTCGAATATCTGATTGCCGCTGGCATTCCAAATTGAAAAGGAACGTCCCCCAAATGCTTCGATGCGGTCAAAATCTCCGTCTCCGTCTGTGTCTCCTGTGGCATTTGTAACGGTTAACCGTCCCAGATTGGTATTTTGCTTCAGGGTAGCCGCATTAGGGAAAACTGTTGGATCTAAAACATATCCGGCTGCGCCTACCCGGATTTCCTCGCTAAAACCAGTGTAGTCGCGGGAATCTCCTTCGTTGGCGGTGATGTAGTAAGTCTGTCCGTTGGCGGTGAAGCTAGCGATCGCATCGGGTTGATATAACCCAAATACTGGCCAATTCTGAATATTAATTTGACCACTACTGCTGGTTAGATCGCGATCGCTAGCATCTAATCCGTTACCTGGAAGATTGTAATTTTTCACACCCAGAGGCAAAATATTGGTGATGGTGGCGCTAGCAATGTCCAGAATGGCGATCGCATTATTTTCTTGCAAAGTAATTCGTGCAGTTTGACCGTCTGGAGATACAGCAATATACTCTGGTTCTAAGTCTTGTGCCACCGTCGAGCCGGGGCCAGTAATCCGTACACCTGCGGCTTTGAGTGTGGCGATCTGGCTATTGAAGCTCGTAAATGAGGCTTGGGCAACGGTTGCATTCGCTACACCACCAGCAATGTCAATAATACTGACTGAACCTTCAGGATCTACCGAATTTGGTTGCCCGTAGCTGTTGGGTTCTCCCTCATTTGCTACTAATACCTTCGTGCCATCGGGCGTAAAGGTGAGCATATCGGGTAATGCACCCACCGCCACCGAGTTCAATAAGTTGCCATTGGCGGCATTGTAGAAACTCACCTGTCCTGTCTGTTGGGCGTTTGTGCTGGTGTTTTGAATGGCGTAGGCGACTGCGACAATACCATTTTTCACCGCAACGCTGTTGGGAATGGCTTGTGTCCCTGCGGGAGGCGTAAATCCTGTTGTCAAAGAACCAGCTAAGGTTAGCGTCCCTGTATTGCTGACATTATAAATTTCAACTATGCTGCCAGCAACCACAAATAAGCGATCGCTTCCTGAATCAAAGGCGGATATTTCGGCTCCATTAGTACTGATGAAGCTGCCAATTTTCTGCAAAATACTGGAGTTATTGTTGGTCGCAATATCATTATCAGCGATCGTCAAGTTTGTGGTGTTAGGAATTACCGTCGCCCCGTCCCCTCCGACATCAACTGTCCAATTTGCACTGTTGTTAACCAACGCTTTATAGTTGACAAAACTGGTTTGTCCAGTACGGGAACCAGTATACTGACCATAATCAGTGCTACTGGTGAGTTTGATCGCATTAACTCCATCAGTTAGCCCAACAGTAGCCAAACTGTTGTTATTCGCCTCACTGGAGACGGCAGTCAGAATTGTAGTTGGGGCAGTGCCACTATTTCCCAAAAACGCATAAACAGTCTCAGCAGTTGCACTGAGTCCCAGGTTACTTGAGTTAACGACTGTAAATGTACCAATAGATGATGCGCGACTCGTGCTGTCAATTGCACTAAAGCGAACTACAGTACCAGCG
Source organism: Nostoc sp. (assembly GCF_036917355.1). GTDB lineage: Bacteria > Cyanobacteriota > Cyanobacteriia > Cyanobacteriales > Nostocaceae > Nostoc. The sequence goes on along the minus strand of NZ_JBALDP010000051.1, from coordinate 33,316 downwards.
GCTATTGTCTGAGATCCTGTATTCCATACAAACGAAGATTCAGTACTACCAATGGCGGTTGGACTCGAAGCTGTGCCGTCACTGAAATAAATAGTTGTATTCGGATCTATATCTACAAATGTGACAATAGACCAGCCATCTTCATCGGCATTGAAAGAGATAAAAGCAATATCGCCTTGTGTCAAAGCCATTAATAACGTCTCCTTCAATTTATTTTGTATTGTTTGAAAATTGCCTGAAAAGCTGATGTTCAGTAATAATTTGCGAACATAATCAAGTCACATTGACAATCGCAATATCACTATCAATAAAAACTATTTTGTAGTCAAAAAAGCTACGGATTTTACTAGTATTAATCCATATTCAGCAACCTCAAGTTATCTCAGTAACGTTAAGAAACTGCTAGCAAAAGGTTAAAAGAAGAAATAATATACAGCTGGATTTAGATCCCCGACATCTCGAAGAAGTCCGAGGCACAGCAATTACGCCCATAAAAAAAGGCGGACAAGATGTCCGCCCCACAATAAGTAGTTGGATATTTTTTATTTGAAATTCATTTTGTATTAAAAGCCACTCTTGCTTACCGGAATTTACCAGGGCTTAAACGAACACCGTTAGGTTGAGACTGACGACGAATTGCTACTCCACTCCGCAAATTGTTTCCAGTACCACCATCTTGACGATCGAGGAAAGGTTTCAGATTAATCCCACTTCTAGATGAACTAACCCGATTATTACCACCGCCTAGAAGTGTGCGTCCTAAATTATATAATTCGTTGCCTCCACTACTGCGATCGCCATAAGTGTTAACGGCTATAGTCTGTTGTCCGCTGTCAGCAGTAGTCAAGTTTTGGAAAATGCTATTGCGGATAACAACAGGATCTTTTCCACGGGGGACTGTCAGCACAATTCTACAGGTTGGATTAGCTTCAGTTGTGACGCAGACAGTATTTTCGTTATTTTCTACGGATGTCTGAAGTTCTTGTAAACCATCTGGGCGATAAAGTTCCAAGCGACTGGCAATTGCTGTACAACGCCTTTGTGCGTCCCAACCACCACCTAAAGCCGCAGGTGCTGCCCAAGGAAAGAATTGTCCTGGTTGACTTTGTGGCTGGTACATGACAGTGTACTGTCCATTGTAAGTCTGACAGGTAAACCGAGTTGTACCATCAGCAGAGGGTGAAGGTGGTACACCTGTCGATGTGTCTATTGGGACTGGTGCTGATGTGCCACCTGATGGTACTGTTGGTACTACTACACCATCGCCAGTGGAATCATATTGCGCCATTGCTGCCGAATTGCCCAGACACAAAGATAAGCCAAGACTGCCCAAAGATATCAACCGCAGCATTTGTGATGACATAAATCATCCTCCAGGAGAATTAAGTAGGGAATTGATAGTTTAAGTGACGAATAATTCTGGCTTTTGATTCAGCAAAAACTTATTTTTTTCTCTCGTGCTTTTTTCTTTGCGAGTAGCTTTTTCACCCGTACTTGAATTTCTGTATGATGCCCTACTCCTTGATAGGCGTAACGGTTGTAGCGCTTATTTGCTTAAACTAAGTCACTCAAATACTTGAAAATTTTATTTGTATATGCTAGGGCAAATTATTTGGATCGATACCTTGAGATTGTAAATAGGCAATTAGCCGTTCTTTTTGCTGGCGTTCCTGTTCGATTTGTTCCATTGCCCAAAGTAACAAATTACCTCCCTCATCCCACCAGCGCAACCAATAACCAGTTCTGGCTTCTTTTGTTCCTTGCCAAGTTCCCAGAAATAAACCCATTGAATCAATCCAATGACGACCATTTTCATCAGGTTGCTTTAACTCGTAGCGCCTGTTTTCGAGTTGGTAAAATTCTAATAAACCACCATTTGGGTCAAAAATTATGTAAATTGGGACTTGAAGAATCTGCTCGTAAAAAAACCATTTTCCTGGTGGATAGGTTCGTTTAAAAGAGTATTCTCCACCCTCAGTGTCAAAGAGAAATTCCATCACAATTGCCGGAATATCTCCATCTAAATTGGGTGTATAACTTTTGCGTTCTCCTAAAACCTGATTTACCGATGGCACATAAATCCAGTCGGGTGCTTTAGCAACAAATTGTCCGTTTACCGTCGCACAAAGTCCAAAATTTGAGGCTATCAACATCTGCGGTTGGATAAAACCACTTATCTCAAGGCTTTCGCGCAAAGCACCAGCCAATAGTGGCTGACCTGTATTTTCTACTGGTTCATCCTCTAGGTGAAAATCTGTGGGCAACGCTTCCCAAGATATTACCAGTTCTGTTGAAGATTTAGCTTCACCGATTTGGGTTGTCATAAACACCCCCTTTTATTGATTTGTCTTTATTTTATGGCTGACCAGTGGCTTGTTGTGAGGCGTAATGCTGTTATTTTAAAACGCAATATACAACTCACACTTTGGAATGCATAGAACACACACAAAAAACCCCGGCTAATTTAGCCGAGGTAAAGTCGAGAAGTGAGATTAACGATGAGATACAGCGATAACGAAATCTAAAATCTTAGCTAACGCTAAAACTAACCAAAACTAAAGCGGTGACAATTAAAGTTGCAAAAAGACCCTGTAAAACGTATTTACGTTGTTCCCAAATTGCTGGGTACTCAGCGTAGTACATCTTGGGTTCTGCTGCGTAGTTGTTGAGAATGCCGTCTTCGTTAGTGGTGGTGTACATAGTTTTTTCTTTTCTTTGTTTTGTTATCTTATGTAACTAAATATAACGGTTTTGTTACAAATAGTCAACAGGACTTGACAAAAAAATACTGATGGTAAATATAAAACTGACTTATCAGCACACCACTGCCATTTGGGATACGTAAAACACAAAAAACCCCGGCCAAACTAACCGGGGTTACAGAGAGAAGTCTGAATGACGATGAGATACAGCGATACTGAAATCAAAAAATCTTAGCTAACACTCAAACCAACCAAAACTAAAGCGGTGACGATTAAAGTTGCAAAAAGACCCTGTAAAACATATTTACGTTGTTCCCAAATTGCTGGGTACTCAGCGTAGTACATCTTGGGTTCTGCTGCGTAGTTGTTGAGGATGCCGTCTTCGTTAGTGGTGGTATACATGGTTTTTTCTTTGTTTTGTTATCTTATGTAACTAAATATAACGGTTTTGTTACAAATCGTCAATATGGCTTGACAAAAAAAGACTGATGTTATCTATAAAATTGACTTATGAGCGATCGCAGATTCCAGCGAAGCACTTCTAGGCAATGAAAGTAGCTTGTCTATAACTCTCTTTTACCACTCTAGACAGAGAAAAAATGGCGATCGCATTGTAGTGACAAATAAAAAATGGTGAATTAGAAAATAGAACTGATACGTTCAATCGTTTTCTATATATGAAAAAAGAGAGTACCAAAATGTTTGAGAGTTTGAGCTAAAACTAAAAATATTAGGTGAAGAAGGTTTATTCCTCTATTCAACATCTAACTGACCATTAACCCTCTCAAACTCTCATTCCTCCGTGAACTCTGTATCCTCTGTGGTTCGTTTTCCGTTACCTGTGCGTAAGTCCTATATTATTAGTGATAAGCTTGACTTTGGATATATCTGGTTTAACAACATAATGAAAATTAGTAATTTTCAGACTATTTATATCGCACAAACCTCTGAACCATCGCCATCCCCAATTATAAAAAAGGAACAGGAAGGAGTAAACCTACTAGGTGCGAGTTGGGTTCCTTTCTGGCAAACCATAGTCTGGTTAGTGTTTTGGATTTTTATAATCAGATATATTAATAAAAATTTTAGCGCGCAAATTAGTAGCTTATTCAATGCTTTTATCGCAAGAATCCAAGATGGTTCTCCAGTTAAATTCGGAAATTTTGTGGAGCTAGATGCTCCACTAGCGATCAAAAATGCACAAGTAAGGACTGCAACTTCGGAAGGTGTGAGTGGTATAACTATCCCTGAAGATATTAATGAAAAAGTTCTGAATTATCAAAAACATTCTACAGGAATTGATGAGAGTGTCTATTTAATTCATACATCTGAGGTGATTGTACCCAAAACTTTAGAAAAACGTGGACTTTACCGGGTTAAGATTTGGCTAGAGGCTTATTCAGAAGTTGATTTTAATAATTGTGTTCGCGTTACCTATCGCTTACACAACTCTTTTAAAAAGCAAATTATTGCTACTGAGTCACATAATAATCAGTTTGAACTGTGGCTGAATATTTGGGGAGAGTTCACGGTAATTGCATACGTTGAACGAAAAAATCAAGAAGCGTTATGGCTGACTCGCTATCTCGATCTACCAGGACGCCCACCAGAGTAATTAGTATACCCTACTAATTATTAGAGATTTTATTTTTTAAGATTCCCTAAATTTCTAACCCAACTACCATTAAGTCGGGCGGGTGTTCAACATTAAACTGGTAATATACCTCTCGTCGCTCTTGGGCTGGAAGAGTTAACAGCCATTCTAAAATCCCCATTTCACCGAGTTGAATTTGTGGGTTGCTGCGACTGAGGCGTACTTTAATTTGCTCGGTGCGGCTAACTGGCAATTGTTCAGTTAATTTTAGATTTACTTCTTTCTCTAGTAAGTTAGTAACAATCAACCGATAACTATAAGTAATCCGGCGCTGGTTGCTAATTAATCTTTTATCTACTAGACGCTCAACTAAGTCGCGCTCAATTTTTAAACCTTCATCAATTCCTAAGTTCAGTTTGAATTCTTGCCCTGGTGCAATATTTTCTAACTGAGTTGTCCCAATAAAAACGTTATCGCGGAAAATATTCGCTTTACCTGGTAACAAAGTCGCACCGTTGGGACTATTTTTCACATTCGCTTGTAGATAAGCAAAACTTACCAAGCGCGGCATTGCCACATAATCGAAGCTACAAGGATAATCATCGTTGAAAATCGTAGTTTTATGAGGTGCGCCATCGCTGGGAATATTACCACCGCCATTCAATTTAAAGGTAACTACACTCCCTTCTTTGGATACTTCTGCTGTAACGGTTTCTGCTGCGATAAGACTATCCTGTGCAACTTCTTCTTGTTCTTGCCAATCAGCTCTGGCAGCAGAAGCAGGCGGTTCTGGTATGCTAGGCAGCAGTGGTGGCTGGGCAGTAAATCGGTGTCGTTGTAACAGTTGTGGACGTGGGGCATCAATATACCAAGGTTCAAGTTTAGGTGGAAGTGTACCTAATCCTGGTTTAGCGGTAGAAAGGGTGAGATTTGCACCAATCCAATCTTCGCCAGTGCTTTGAGTGATTTCTGCAAGGTAGCTCAGATGCACAATATCGCTGGTAGTGCTAAAGCGTAAGTCATAAAGCGGATTCCAGCTAGCACGATTTACGATGTAAGATACCTCTAATTCAAATTCGCCTTCACCCGCGACTTCAACAGCTACAACTAAGCTAAAACTTTCTTTAGGATGGGGCGTTTGGATTATTTGCAATGAAGTGTGGAGTGCTTGCAGTTGTTTCTCTAACTCCTGCTGTTGGGTTTTGCACTCTCCAGATGCGATCGCATATTCACTATACTGGCTTCCAAGAAAGTTGAGGAAATCCAATGTTTCGCTAAGACTGAGATTTTTCCGAGACAAACTCTGTGAAAAGGGTTCTTCTGTTTTTTCACGTAAGCCAGCGATAAAACTAGATTGCAACGCTAAAGCATCCACCTGGGCTTGTAGGTGGCGTTTTTCTGCTTCTAATTGCTGAATTTGCCTTGTCAAATGTGCTACTCGTTCTGCTACTGGTTCAGTAGTGTAGATGCGATCGCTACTAACCCCCATCAAGCGCACCCCTACTGTACCTGTACCGCTAACCCTGATAGACTCAGTTTCTAAAGTCATTGGCACTGGGGTAATTACTAATTCCTGTTCAATTCCTGTTAAATCAACTACACCTCGCCGTGTAACCAATGCTCTGTCAGCATACACGATAACAGCTACAATCTCGCTTTGTACTGTTTTGCGCCAAGATGGTATTTCCGGGTTAACCACTGCCAGTCTTCCCCCATTTTTAATGATTCTGCTGGTTAATTGTCAATGTTTACCGGTCTAACAGTCAACCCCTTTAGTTAATTCGTAATTCGTAATTCGTAATTACAAATTACGAATTGTCTTATCCGTGAATTGGTTCAAACGTGCTATGAGCGGTATCATCTTTTTGGTCAACAATATTTTTTGCTGCCGCTAGTAGATACTCATAATAGGCACGAGCGACGATAGATAGCTGCTTGCCAGATGGGTAAACCATGTACCAATGCCGCTGAATGGGGAAGTGTTGCACATCTAAAATGCTGAACTCTGAAGCGTCTGATAGTAAGGTATGACGGGATAAAACAGAAATTCCTAAACCACCTGCGATCGCTTGTTTAATTGCTTCGTTACTTCCCAATTCTAGCTTGACTTTTACCGTTACCCCTTCTTCTTCAAATAGCTTTTGGACGGCGCGACGAGTTCCTGAACCTGGTTCCCGCATAATAAAAGGTTCGTTAGACAGGCGTTGTATAGGAATATTTTTTTCTTTGGATAAAGGATGATTAGTTGGTGCAAAGACTATCAAAGGATTTTCTAGAAATGGTTCACAAGTCACATCGATATTGTCTGGAATTTGACTCATAATATATAAGTCATCCAAATTTTGACTCATCCGTTCCAAAATTTGTTCGTGATTTGTGACTTGTAGCGAAATATCAATCCCTGGATAAAGTTCGCAAAATGGCCCTAACAAACGTGGAATAAAATATTTTGCTGTTGTAATCACTGCCAAACGTAATTGTCCCTGCTTTAGCCCTTTTAAATCTGCCACCTTCATTTCATACTGGGCTATATTGTGAAAAATCTGCCGACAAGTAGCAAATAATTCCCGTCCTGCTTCCGTCAGATACAATCGCTTCCCCACTTGCTCAAATAATGGCAAACCTACCGATTTTGTTAGTTGCTTGATCTGCATAGAAACGGTAGGTTGGGTGAGAAACAATTCCTCAGCAGCACGAGTAAAGCTACTGTGCCGTGCCGCCGCCTCGAACACCTTTAACTGGTGCAGCGTCGCTTGGTTCAAGGGTGATTCTCCTATATATGGCGATTAATAGATATAAAACTAGTATTGCTGAACACTGGCAAATGATATAGTGATGCTCACAGAAAGTTACGAGTTTTACCATAGATAAAACTCTATTGTTTAGATTAAAATAAAGGTATTTTATTTATGGATTGAAAAAGCTATTATTCAGAATAGCTTAAGCGTAAGATGCCTTCCATCTAAACGATGAATGTTGAATGATGGTTTTCTAAAATTCATCTATCATCATTCATCATTCCATAATTCTTCTTGAACTTTTGTAGGTAACTTGGTTAAGTCTGGTAATCTTAATACCTCGATTTCCGCAACTTGTTCTTTAATATTCACTGGCAAGTTTAACGGTTCGCGTTCTTCTATCCAACAGCTTGCTAATGGCAAGGTTAACTCCATTTCGTCCAACGGTCGGGGAATTACCATTACTGCATTTAATTCTCCAATGCGTTCTGCTTCAAACATTCCCGCTTCTACTGCTACCGCCACATTTGCTACAGAACCACGAATAATTGCTGTACACAAACCCCCACCAATTTTTTCATAAGCTGCTAAATGAACATCAGCAGCTTTGAGCATGGCATCACATGCTCCTACCATCGCGGGAAATCCTCGCGTTTCGACCAAACCAATTGCTTGGTTACTCAGACGGCTGGAATTGCCCTCTTGCATTAATTTAGTGAAACGAGTTGTAATCGGAAGCACTATATCTAGGTTGGGATAAGGTCGGGGAATCACCAAACTAGAAACTAACTGACCAAACTGTTCAGCTGTTTGCACGCCAGATTCTACCGCTAGACGCACGTCAGCAATTCCACCACGGACGATCGCAGTACAATGACCACCACCAATTTTTTCATACCCAACCAGGTGAACTCCCGCTGATTTCAGCATCATATCCGCCGTCCCAACGATCGCCGGAAAGCTGCGGGTAGAAATTAAACCCAAAGCAGTATCCTGAAAAGTTTCGTGATTACTCGCTCCTTGGGTGGTACGAATAGACCGTTGATTGTATGTTTCCATGATGAATTCTCCAAAATACGGAAAAAGCCGACAACTTACAATTAACACTTACTCGAACTAATCGTCAGAGTTTGGGTCGCTCAAGGATTGTCTATGAGGAAACAATGTGGTCAATAGTCTGCTTATGCTCCCTTGTCCATAAATTTGAGTCCCAAAACCGTTAGGGGATTCTGCGACGGGCTGACTGGGGTCTAAGTTATGTTCTGTAGACGGTTGGGCGGCTTCCTCCAAAGTGGAGTCAGCATCATTAGTCGGTTCCTCCACGGGAGGTGGCTGACTTTCGGGAGTGGCGGGAGATTTAAAGTAAGAAATAGATTTGTTTTGTTTGAAATCTACAAAAGCCGAAGCTGAGAAGTTAGTTGAGGAAACTACTTTTTCCTTAACTCCACCTGAGCCATTTTCCTCTTCTTTCGGTGGTGCATTGGTAGTAGAAGTTGGGTTATTTGTAGATGGTTCTAGCTGTTTTGTTAGGTCAATCTGCCGACTGGAGTCTCCTAAAATTGAACCAGGTGGTACTACTTGTCCAGGTTCAACCGAATAGTTAAAAACTGTAGTCGCTGAACCAATGCAAGCGTTTGCGCCAATTTTGCCTTTGCCAATCATCAAAAAACCGGCTCCCAGGTTTGCACCTGCTTCTACCTCTAAGATGCCTTCATGGACTTGGAGAATTGCTCCCATGCCAATACAGACCCCTGGCCCAATGACGATCTTGCTGTTTACAGCTGCTTGGAGGATTACCCCAGGTGCAAGTACCGCGCTTGGATGAATAGTCACCTCACCACTAATATAAGTATCAAAGTTATTGCTGAGGCGCAGTAGCGGCACAGACATGGAAATTTTAACCTCGGAAGCCGGAAGAAGATAGAGAGTTAGAAGTTAAAAGTGAGGAGTTAGGAGTTAGTTAAAAGTAAGGAGTTATAAATTTTAAGTTAGAAGTTATGAATTAACAATTTTTTTTAACTCCTAACTCCTAACTCCCAACTCCTAACTTCCTAACTCCTTAAGGTCTTTGAATGATCGTTTCCAATACGCGACGCTTGGCTTTGGGGTCAACACCAATTAAGCGCACATATTCACCTTGGTATTCGCCGAGTTGTCTTTCTACGGCGGCGATCGCTTCTCTTTCTGAGGAGGCTTGAATTTGACCAGTGCTAGTCCAGGAACCTGTACGGAACCGTCGTTGATCTACGTGTTCAATGCTAATTTTTGAGCCGCTAGCCAATAATTGCCGGAGTTGGCCTACTACTTCAGAACTCAAGCGGGTAGCTGTGGCTGTTGCTGTTGCTGTTGTAGAGGGCGCACTACTAGTAGTAAATGATTTCTGACCACTAGAGGAGGCTACTTGACCATTCGGACGTTGGATAATGGTTTCTAATACCCGCCGTTTGGCTTTTGGATCGATACCAATTAAGCGTACATATTCCCCTTCGTATTCGCCGAGGTGTGCTTCTATGGCTGCGATCGCTTCTCTTTCTGAGGAGGCTTTAATTTGACCGGTACTAGTCCAGGAACCTGTACGGAACCGCCGTTGATCTACGTGTTCAAGGCTAATTTTTGAGCCACTAGCCAATAAATGCCGGAGTTGGTCTACTACTTCAGAACTCAAACGGTTACTACTAGCTGTTCCCGTACCAGAGGGTGCTGCACTAGTAGTAAATGATTTCTGACCACCAGAGGAAGATACTTGACCATTTGGACGTTGGATAATGGTTTCTAATACCCGCCGTTTGGCTTTGGTGTCAATACCGATTAAACGTACATACTCGCCTTGATGGCTTGCTATACATTCTTCCAAAGCGGAGATGACTTGATTTGTGGAAGTTGCATCAATTGGCTTGCAACTAGTCCAGGAACCAGTGCGGAAACGACGCTCATCTACGTGTTCCATGCCAATTTTATAACCACCTGCCAAGAGTTGGCGGATTTGCTCTAGAGTTTCGCCACTGACTTTGCCACTACTAGAACCGTTACCGTTACTGTTACCATTGTTACTGCTGTAACTACTATTGCTACGACCAGTCGGCGCTTTAAAGCTGGTAGCTGGTTTGGCATCATCATCGGGACGTTGGATGATGGCTTCTAGCACACGTCGTCTATCTTTGTCAATGCCAAACAGTCGGACATACTCGCCGCTATGATCGTTTACACAGCTTTCTAATGCTGAGATCGCTTCACCGAGCGATCTCGGTTCGATTGGTTGGCAACTAGTCCAAGAACCCGTGCGGAAACGTCTTTGGTCTACATGTTCCGTACCAATTTTATACCCTTGCCCCAATAGATACCGTAACTGATCTATTGTTTCTGCACCCAAGCTATTGCTCGACACTTCACTACTCCTTTCCAACTCTAAAACAGTAATACCATTACCTGTATAAGATTTAGCGTTCTCATCCCGGATGGGTGCTATACATTTGCTATCCGCAGCACAGAGATAACCCGCTCGTAATGCCTGATTAATCCCAACCACATGATGAGCAAATTCTTTATCCTGATCTTGCACATCTGGCAAGCGATCGGCTTGCTGCTGGCTGGTAATTATCGCTCCCGAAGGTACATACTTACCAGAGGGAATCTCTACATCTTGAATCAAAGCGTGCATCATTACGATGCAACCTGCACCCACCCTGGCATTAAACACCGTAGAGCGAAAGCCGATGAAGGAATTATCACCTACATAAGCTGGCCCGTGAATTAGAGCCATGTGGGTAATGCAAGCGTTTTTACCAATCCATACTGAGTATTTATTTTGGTCATCGCCAATTACTCGCCCTTGCTCCAACCCATGAATGACAACACCATCTTGAATATTGGTGTTTTCACCCAGATAAAAAGGTGTGCCTTCATCTGCTCTAATCGTAGTCCCCGGAGCAACGATTACATTTGCACCTATTCGTACATCCCCAATCAGATTGGAGAATGAATGTACAAAGGCAGTTTCATGGATTTTGGGTTCAGCTAAATTCCTTGACCACGGGGTTGGGGGTGCCGCCGTGCTGCGGACTGCCATCGCGAGATTCCTCCTGTATTGTCTGCCATTAGTCATTAGTCATTTGTCGAGAACTAATGACTAATGACCAATGACTATCGATATTGATCTTTTTTGCTGTAAATGAGGCGATCTTCAACGTAAATAGTATCTATGATCGCCACCACTGCTGCATCCAATGGACGCTGTTCATTGCCAACAACTTGACGAGCGGCACTACCACGAGTGATGAGTACCCATTCATCTACTCCTGCTCCCACAATATCTGCTGCTACTTCATACTCTGGTAGGATATTGCCGTTTTCATCTACTAATTGTAACAATAGTAGTTTCACACCTCTAAGAGTTGGATCTTTTTGGGTGCTAACTACTGTGCCGCGAACTTTGGCAATTTGCATTACAAATTACGGTCTTCTACCAAAAGGACGAATTGCGTTCACATTTTCCCGGAACTGCTCTACATCTTCGGTATAACGAATTGGGAGAACGTATTCCAAGTTTTCGTGAGGACGAGCAATGATATGAGTAGACAGCACTTGTCCACCGTTAACTCGCTTTACAGATTCAACTCCTGCGGCCACAGAAGCTTGCACTTCCGAAACGTCACCCCTAACAATTACCGTCACCCGACCACTACCGATTTTTTCATAACCTACTAAAGTGACGCGAGCAGCTTTCACCATCGCATCAGCAGCTTCCACTACTGCTGGAAAGCCTAGCGTTTCAACCATTCCCACTGCAATTGACATTAGTTTTAATCCCTATTTCAAAGTTTTTAGCCTTGGACAAAAGTGATGCTCAATCAGGCAAAGAGCGTTAATTACTTTGTTTAAACAGCTTTTAAGTACGGAATTGTTCCACCGCTTCTGTGTAACGTATCGGCAAGACGTATTCCAGGTTTTCGTGAGGACGAGCAATGATGTGAGTGGATAACACTTCACCACCAAAGACTCTTTTTGCCGCTTCAACCCCAGCAGCTACGGAAGCTTGCACTTCCGATACATCTCCCCGAACTATCACGGTGACGCGAGCGCTACCAATTTTTTCATACCCTACTAAGGTGACACGGGCGGCTTTCACCATCGCATCAGCAGCTTCCACCACTGCTGGAAAGCCCTTCGTTTCAATCATTCCAACTGCAATTGGCATCGCAGAACTCCTACAAAATTAATGCAATCTGTACTGTCGTTTGAATTTTTTGACGGGGAGAGCCTGATCTTATAGCTAAGAAAACACTTCCAAATTAAGCATAGGAAAGCTTGGCGTTCCTGGCAATATAAATTACTATAATAGTTTATGATAAGAAAGTTTTAAAAAACTTAACAAAAAGTTATCTAGGCTTCTGAGCAATTAAAGTTTACAGATTCCTTGAGCTGGCACTTATGCTTTATAATTTCTTTATTACATTTACAAAACGACATTCATAACCAAGGCTAATCTTATCTGATGAGAGGTAAGCAGCGGCTGTATGTTTTGCTGTATCTATCTTTCCTCAAATATTGCTAAGTGTACAAGGACTAGGTGAAACATATATAATTTTTTCAAATATATCGTATAAATTACTTTGGTTAAAGTAGAAATACAAATGTAAAAAGGTCGGTGATATTAAGGCAAGTAAATGCTTTTGCTTATGTAAAGTTATATTTTACTTATATGTTAATAGGGTAGCGTTAAGTAAAAGTACTTCTAGAAGTTTAGTTAAAATAATAGTAAAGAAACATCGATATTTTGGTAAATTAATTTTATTAAATAAATAATTGGTTGGAATTTTTTTAAAATCAAGGCTGAGTCATCAAGGAAAATTTAAATGGATCAATTTCTATTTTCAACAAGTTGGTTTGTGCCTTTGTATAGCTTATTAGGTGCAATTTTGACCTTGCCGTGGGGAATAGGAATAATTCAGCGAACAGGACCAAGACCTGCGGCATACATCAACTTGTTGACGACCGTTTTAGCTTTTGTCCATAGCCTATTTGTATTTAAAAATATCTGGGATAGAGATCCAGAAAACTTACTAATCAATTGGTTCAAAGCAGCAGATTTAGATTTATCTTTTTCCTTAGAACTATCGCCAGTCAGCATTGGGGCAACAGTTTTAATTACAGGGTTAAGCTTACTGGCACAAGTTTACGCTCTGGGTTACATGGAAAAGGACTGGTCGTTAGCGCGTTTTTTTGCGCTGCTGGGATTCTTTGAAGCGGCGCTGAGTGGTTTAGCGATTAGTGATTCTTTGTTTCTCAGCTACGCCCTTTTGGAAGTACTGACCCTTTCTACTTACTTACTGGTGGGTTTCTGGTACGCTCAACCACTAGTAGTGACAGCGGCGCGGGATGCGTTTTGGACTAAACGGGTAGGAGACTTGTTGCTACTGATGGCTGTAGTGACACTTTCTACCTTAGCCGGCAGCTTGAACTTTTCGGATTTATATGAGTGGGCGCAAACAGCTAACTTAAGTCCAATGACATCGACGTTGCTAGGGTTGGCACTAATTGCTGGGCCTGCTGGTAAATGTGCCCAATTTCCACTACACCTGTGGTTAGATGAGGCAATGGAAGGACCCAACCCTGCCTCGGTAATGCGGAACTCTCTGGTAGTAGCTGGTGGTGCTTATTTACTGTATAGATTTCAACCATTATTAGCGCTGTCGCCAGTTGCCTTGAATGCCTTGGTAGTCATGGGTACGGTGACAGCGATTGGGGCCACATTAGTATCTATAGCCCAAATTGACATCAAGCGATCGCTATCTCATTCCACCAGTGCATACATGGGGTTAGTGTTTTTAGCAGTGGGGTTACAGCAAGGGGGTGTAGCCTTGATGTTGCTGTTAGCTCATGCGATCGCCAAAGCATTATTATTTATGAGTTCTGGTTCAGTCATCTTGACTACCCAAAGCCAAGACTTAACAGAAATGGGCGGTTTATGGTCGCGGATGCCAGCCACGACCACAGCCTTTGTAGTTGGTTCAGCAGGAATGGTAACACTGCTCCCCTTGGGAAGTTTCTGGGCAATGCTATCATGGGCTGACGGTTTCGTGAGTATTAGCCCTTGGGTAATTGGGGTTTTAATATTAGTCAATGGTTTGACAGCATTAAATTTGACGAGAGTATTTAGATTAGTCTTCTGGGGGAAACCGCAACAAAAGACCCGTCGTACCCCAGAAGTTGGTTGGCAGATGGCCTTCCCAATGGTGTTTCTGACAGTGCTGACTCTGCTTCTACCTCTGATGCTACAGCAATGGTACTTACTACCAGATTGGGAAAGTATTAATTGGTATGTGGTGTTAGCCTTGTTTGGTTCTACCGTAGTGGGGGTAGGTGTAGGGTGTACAGTTTACCTGCACAAAGCTTGGTCAAGATCCAGAATCCTGGCGTGGAGATTTCTGCAAGACCTGTTAGGTTATGATTTTTATATTGACCGAGTTTATTATGTAACCGTGGTAAGTGTAGTAGGACTGCTATCTAAAATTTCTGCTTGGAGCGATCGCTACTTGGTTGACGGTTTAGTAAACTTGGTTGGGTTTGCGACCATTTTCGGCGGACAAACCTTAAAGTACAGCATTTCTGGGCAATCTCAGGGCTATATGTTGACCATCCTAGCAGTTGTCAGCGTCCTGGGTTTTTTCATCAGTTGGTCATTGGGTTTACTAGATAAATTGCCTTTTTAAGCGAGTTAGGAGTGAAAAGTTAGAAGTTAGAAGTTAGGAGTTAGGAGTTATTATTTTCCCCCTGCTCCCTGCTCCCCTGCTCCCCTGCTCCCATACTCCCCTGCTTCCCCTGCTCCCCTTACTTAAAGTCTATGCTTAGTGTTTTAATTCTAGTGCCGTTAATCGGCGCAGCTTTAATTGGTTTCTCCCCCTCTGGCATTAGTGGAAAATTCGCCCGTGGGGTGGCTTTGGTTTTTGCCATTATCGCTTTCTTGTGGACAATCGTATTAGTAAGTCAGTTCCATCCAGGGGAAATCACTCAACAGTTTGCCGAGTCTCTCCCTTGGGTAGATGCTTTAGGGTTGAACTATAACCTTGGGATAGATGGTTTATCTTTGCCATTGCTGGTTTTAAATGGATTGTTAACTGCCATTGCCATCTACAGCAGCGATGAATCGCTACAGCGCCCTAAATTTTATTACTCTTTGGTACTATTATTAAGCGCTGGGGTGACAGGAGCCTTTCTAGCACAGGATTTACTATTGTTTTTCCTGTTTTACGAATTGGAACTAATTCCGCTCTATTTGTTGATAGCCATTTGGGGTGGCTCCAAACGGGGTTATGCTGCGACTAAATTTCTCATTTATACAGCCGTTTCGGGAATCCTGCTTTTAGCAAGTTTCCTCGGTATGGTTTGGCTGAGTGGTTCCTCTAACTTTGCACTAGCAACCTTGAATGCGACAACTTTACCTCTAGGAACACAGCTTTTATTGCTAGCAGGAATTTTAATCGGTTTTGGAATTAAAATTCCCTTAGTTCCTTTCCATACTTGGTTGCCAGATGCTCACGTTGAAGCTTCTACACCGATTTCCGTGCTATTGGCTGGGGTGCTGTTGAAGTTGGGAACTTACGGTTTACTGCGATTTGGCATGAACTTGTTACCAGAAGCTTGGGCTTATCTAGCTCCTTGGTTGGCGACTTGGGCAGTAGTGAGTGTACTGTATGGTTCATCCTGTGCGATCGCCCAAAGCGATATGAAAAAAATGGTAGCATACAGCTCCATTGGACACATGGGTTACGTGCTTTTAGCAGCAGCAGCGGCCACACCTTTAAGTGTATTGGGTGCTGTGATGCAAATGATTAGCCACGGCTTGATTTCGGCCATGTTGTTTTTGCTGGTAGGAGTTGTGTATAAAAAAGCTGGAAGCCGTGATTTAGCAATCATTCAAGGATTACTGAACCCAGAACGGGGTATGCCAGTAATCGGTAGTTTGATGATTGTCGGAGTCATGGCCAGCGCTGGTATACCGGGAATGCTAGGGTTTATTTCCGAATTCGTAGTTTATCGGGGAAGTTTTCCAGTTTTTCCAATGCAAACCCTGTTATGTATGCTTGGTACTGGTTTAACAGCAGTTTATTTCTTAATACTCGTCAACCGCGCCTTTTTTGGACGCCTATCTGCACCAGTTACCAACTTACCACGTGTGTATTGGAGCGATCGCATCCCAGCTGCAATTTTAGCTGTACTGATTGTGATTTTCGGCATTCAACCTGCTTGGTTAGTGCGTTGGACTGAACCAACAATTACAGCAATGGTAAATACCCAAAATGTAGTAGCAACAGTGTCCTTGGATAAAGCAATGGGGAATAGGGAGTAGGGAATGGGGAATTGGGAATGGGGAATGGGGAAAAGTTTTCCCAATGCCCAATGCCCAATGCCCAATGCCCAATGCCCAATGCCCAATGCCCCAATCCCTAAACTTTTTGGAGAGATGGCAATGGTAACTATTAAAAAAAAAGCTACTCACAATCCTTTAGCTGAGTATATTGAACGCCTACAAAAAGGAGATGCATTACTCCCCGATAGTCCAGAGAATGTGCTGGAAGTTGTGGGTATTCTTAAAAGCTATGGGGTAGTTTTAGATGCTTACTCAAAAAATCTTAACTATATTGCCGAGCATCAGTTTTTAGTATTTTTCCCATTTTTTAAATACTTTAATGGAGACGTTTCTTTTCAGAAATTACTCCGTCACTGGTGGCATGACCGAATTAATTTTGAATATGCCGAATATTGCATGAAAGGCATGATGTGGCACGGTGGCGGCGGACTAGATACGTATTTAGATACACAAGAATTTCAAGAAAGAGCGCAAGCCGTTATTGCCGCAAAATTCAAAAATAATCCCTTGATTCTGGGTATTAACCAACTGTTTCCAGATTTTTTAACAGAACAGTTGCGCGTCTCTGCTTACTACACCGGTTTAGGTCAATTCTGGCGAGTCATGGCTGATATGTTCCTCAACTTATCAGACCGCTATGACCGAGGCGAAATTAAATCGATTCCCCAAGTTGTAGAACACATTAAAGCCGGGTTGGTGGCAAATGCATCAAACCCAATTACCTACGCTGTCAAAATTCGAGGTAAGGTCTATGAAATCATTCCCAAAAGCGTTGGTTTGACCTTCTTAGCAGATACAGCAATACCTTATGTAGAAGCAGTATTCTTCCGGGGAACTCCTTTTCATGGCACAGTTTCATACAACGCCCAAGCTTATCAAATCTCCCCAGATCAAAGTAGATTTCAATATGGTGCATTGTATGCCGATCCTTTACCCATCGGTGGCGCGGGTATTCCTCCTACCTTGTTGATGCAAGATATGCGTCATTATCTTCCAGAGTATTTGCACGAAATTTATCGTCGCAGTCTTCGGGGTGAAGATGATTTGCGAGTTCAAATTTGTATGAGTTTCCAAAAATCGATGTTTTGCGTGACGACAGCAACGATTTTGGGACTGATGCCTCATCCTTTAGATACTAAAGATCCAAATGAGCAAAAAGGTAATCGAGTTTATTTAGAGAAGTGGATGAGTCGGTTACAAACTTCGCGGTTGCTGGATGTGAATAAATGAGGGATGATTCCACCATTACTCACGAGGCATTCAAGCAATTTGAGCGCGACAAATTTTCTCTCGTAGCTCAAGAATACGATCGCGCGTTAGCGTTCGCGTAGCGTCTCGTAGAGAAGCTTACCGGAGGTATCGCTGTTGTACTTCTCAGGTTGATGAAGCCATCTTGGATGCCGTCGAAGCTAAGTCTGGTATTCGATTGCTGGATGTGGCTTGCGGAACGGGGTGACTTAGTGCCGCAGCACTAAAGCGGCAGGCTATAGTAACAGGATTAGACTTTGCAGAGAAGATGGTGGACATTGCCAGAGTGCGATGTCCTCAAGGATCATTCCATCATGGGGATGCTGAAAATCTAACTTTCGAGTCGGGCCAGTTTGAGGCGGTGGTTTGTAGCTTGGGTATTCTCCATTTTCCAAACCCAGAAAAAGCGATCGCTGAATCATTTCGCGTACTCAAACCGGGAGGGGGCTATGCTTTCACCTGCTGGACACCACCAACGCGTAATCCGTTTATGGCTCTGATACTGGGTTCGGTGCAGACTTATGGCAGCATGGATGTAGATCTACCTTCTGGACCACCCCTGTTTCGCTTTGGCGACTCCACTGAATGCGAAATGGTTTTAAGCGCTCAGGGATTCACTCAGGTGTCTGTCAAGGAACTGTCCATTAATTGGACTTTCTCTACACCTGAAGATGTGATGCCAAAGATTATTGTAAGTTGGGCACGTCTAGGGTCGATGTTGGCGATGCAAAGCGATGAGCAACGGCATAATATTGAAAACGCAATTATTGAGGGAGCCTCAAAGTATGCCACAGAAAATGGTGTGGAAATTCCCGCTTCTGTGATGCTGGCTGTAGGTTACAAACTATAAGCTAAAACAACTTTTTTTAAATTGCTGGAATCTGATGAATTTAGCAATTTTTGAAGTGTTTTTCCATGACAAAATTTATCAATTTTTGCCCTCTCCGCTCTACTTCTTGCTTTTTGATAACAATAAATCCCTGACTCTCAAAAAAAGGTTTAGCTGTAATACTGGCTTCGGTAAATAACTTTTCCACTCCTAAAGAGTGTGCTTTTAATTCAATCTGTTCTAAGATTTTCTTACCAACACCTTTCCTTTGAAAATCTTTATGACAATAGAAACGATCGATATGACCATTAGCCTCTAATTCTCCAAAACCAATAATTTTGTCTTGTTCTTTTGCTACATAAGTAAACTTACTTCCTAAACTTTTAATCCAAACTTCAATATCCATGTTTGCTGGTGCCCAAGCATCTACTTGTTCTTGTGTGTAATCATGAATATTCACTTCATGAATAGTGTCGTAGAACAATTTCATAATTTCTTCGGTATCAGCTATTTCGTATATTCTTAATTTCATAAAGAAAGTAATTAATCACAAATAATCCCTCTTCTAAGAAACAAGGCAGGAGGCAGGAGGCAGAAGGCAGAAGGGAAGAGGATTCTTGTTTCTTGCATCCATAACGGAATGGATGTAAATAAGTAGTTGATTTTTGATCAATATTATGCCTCTGGCTCAATGCCGAGCGCTCGCAATTGAGCAGTCAGAATCTCATTTCGTTGGCGTTCAAGTTCTGCTCTTTCATCGCCAGTCAACAACAAATTACCTTGCAAATCCCACCAACGTAGCCAAGGTAATTGCATATTTTGGTAAACTCCATGCCAGATACCTAGCTCAACGCCTAAAGGATGTATGAGATAATGTCCCCGTTCGTTTGTTGGTAATGGCTGATACTTGCCCTCAATTAAGTGATAAACTTCTACGCTGGCTTTATCCACTTCATAAATGCCATAAAACGGAGGACGAATTACTTGCTCATAAATCCAAAATTTGCCCTTCCAAGGGGTTGTATCTCGTTCCTCACTCCCATCACCAGAGACGAATTCTAAAACAATTAATGGGGCAATAAATTCTCGCCACAGTACATAAGACCTGCGTATTTGCCCGTCGAGTAAGGGCGGGACATTGGCGACATAAAACCAGTCTGGTGCGACTGCGCCTTTTTCTAACGGGTCAGTCATCCGCCAATAAATGCCACAATCTTGACCAATACAATATTGCCCATCAGAGTGAAGTTTTTGCAATATCGGTTGAATTGAATCGCTAATCAGAATGCTTTGGGGATGTTCCTGGAAGTTTTTTACAAATGTGCCGTCAGACTCTGGTAGCTGCGTGTGGTCTGGGAAAGGGGTGAGATCAGTGGATGGGTTGATTGCAGAGGTCATAAACTTACCTTTGCTTGAGGGTGAGATTTTTTTAGTTTAGCAGTGGAAGGGGAGATGGGGCGATGTCTGACGACAAGCCGCAGAGCGTCTACGCAGTCTTTCTACAAAGCTAGGCTCAAGTTATTAAGGCTCTCTTGTGTGAGAATTAATCTAAGCATTTTGGGAGTTGCAAAGATGGCTTGGGTAGCTGGCGATCGCTTGCAAGGTGGAAAATACACCATTGAAAAAGAGTTGGGAAGAGGACGCTTTGGTATCACCTATTTGGTGAAAAATCAGAATGGCGATCGCCAAGTCATTAAAACCTTAAATGACGATTTACTAAATTCCCTGAACCAGTTAGAACGCGGACGACTGGAAACAATGTTTTGGCAGGAAGCGGTAAAACTTACTCAATGTAAACACAAACATATTGTGCAGGTTGCAGAACCGTTCAAAGAAGGAGAACACTGGTGTCTGGTAATGGAGTATGTGGATGGTGTCAGTTTAGCTGACCGTCGCCAACAAATACTTTCTGAATCAGATGCTTTACGCTACATTCAACAAATTGGAGAAGCGCTGATTAAAGTACATGAAAATCGGTTGATTCATCGAGATGTGCATCCAGGAAATATCTTTTTGCGAGTGCGAGAAGGACAGCCGGAAGCGGTGCTAATAGATTTTGGTTTAGCTCTCGATTTCGACCATATCTTAACCACAAGTAGAACTAAAGAAACTTCTGAGGGATTTACACCCCCTGAGCTTTATGCTCAACATACTAAACCAACTGGAGCATATAGCGATATCTATTCTTTAGCGGCAACTCTTTATGTGCTTTTAACTGGAAAAACACCAGTCAGTGCGCTCAAACGTAAGGTGGATAACGCTCCTTTAGTGGAACCGAAAAAACATAATCCTCAAATTAGCGATCGCACAAACCGCGCAATTTTAACAGGTATGAAGCTAGATCAGAAACAGCGCTCGCAGTCAATGCGGGAATGGCTCGATTCTTTGGGTTTGACTGGAGAAAACTTGCAGCCTTTAGTAATTGAACCATCTAAAACTAACTCAAATTGGGAGCGAAACATCCAGTTTTGGGGAGTGGTGATAGCTGCGATCGCAGCAATTGGAACCTTACTCTCAGGCATAGTTGGCTGGATTCCTATTTTCAAACCCTCTCCGTCTTCCAGTCCACCATCACTGTCGCCCAGTCCATCATCTAGCAAAACACCGTAGATTTAGCTGAACTTTCATTGTGTGTTGTACAAAATTCTGCAAAAATGTATTATTTTTGAAACACAGTTAAGTCATATACAACACCCATATCCAGCTTTTTTAAAGTGTTTTAATTACGAATTACGAATTATTAGAGGTTTTCATGCCTTGGACAACTGGACAACGATTACAAGGTGGCAAATATGTAATTGATATAGTCTTGGGACAGGGGGGATTCGGGATTACTTATAAGGCATTGCATATTGAGCTAAACCGGACAGTTGTCATCAAGACACCCAATGAATATCTCAGCCATGACCCAGAATATGACAAGTATATAGAGCGATTTATTCAAGAAGGGCGGACACTGGCACGCTTGTCTCAAGACCCTCATCCTCACATTGTGGGAGTGATTGACTTGTTTAAGGAAGGTGCTATTAACTGCTTGGTGATGGATTTTGTACCAGGAGAAAATTTGTTTGAGGTAGTAAGACGCAGAGGGGCGTTACCAGAAGCAAAAATTATACCCTGTATCCGCCAAATTGGGGAAGCTTTAGTGGAGGTGCATCAGGCAGGTCTAGTACACCGAGATGCTCACCCCGGTAACATTATGCTGCGGAGCAATGACAAAGCGGTTTTGATTGACTTTGGTATTGCTAAGGAACTTTTGCCTAAAACTTTGAGTTCAACAGGCAATGCTGGTAATCATGGGTTTGCACCCTATGAGCAGATGACTAGGGGCAGTCGAGAGCCAACTGTTGATGTTTATTGTTTGGCAGCTACACTTTATTATGCGGTGACAGGTCAAAACCCCACAACTTCTTTGGCTCGTAAGCTTGATGATGTTCCTCTAACTCCACCCAAACAAATTATTTCAGGCATTAGTGAGCGATTAAATCAAGCAATTCTTAAGGGCATGGCGCTGGAGGCAAAAGACCGCCCCCAATCTATGCAAGCATGGTTGGCAATGTTAGAACGTCCCAAAGCCAAGTTAAACTTAGAGCCAATTCCAAGTAAACCAGCTACTAAATCACCTAGAATTATTCTCTGGGGCTGGTTGGTTGGTGTATTAGTAAGCTACCTAATCATAGGCTGCTTTTTAGGCGCGTCTAACGCTCCGTACATAGTTTGGGCTGTGGCTGTGGCTGTGGTTTGGGCTTGGGCTGGGGTTCAGACTGGGGTTGTGGCTGGGGCTTGGGGTTGGGCTGGGATTGTGGCTGTGGCTGTGGGTGGGGCTGTGGCTGTGGCTGTGGCTTGGGCTTGGCCTGTGGCTGGGGGTTGGGCTGTGGCTATGGCTGGAGATGAATTACGAAAATCTTTTAGCAAGGTTAATACTTTTCTAATTTTAGCTAGCACTTCTAGTCTAGGCTTGGGTTTAGGATGGTTAGGACATAGGATTTTTAATACAGGTTCATAGCTTACTCAAGCTCTAGAAGCTAAATGACAAAAGATTTTGTAGCTGTTGTATCGAGTAGAGAAGCGATGTCTAAAGACAAGCCGCTACACATCTATGCACCTTTAACCTCATACCAAAATATTAAATTTCCGGCTCAACACTAAGCGCTGGTTTTAAGAGCGTTGTTATAGAAGATAAGCTAGCTAAATAAACTGATATCTACATTAAAATAGTCCGCCAACGCTTCTGCTTGAGTTTTACTAATGGTGCGTAGGCGCAGCCCGCCGTAGGCATCGCCATTAACAATTTGCAAGGTAATTTCCAATGAACCAATTACTTCAGCTAATGCTTCGGTTGTAGTATCGCGTGCGTCCATCAAATGCACTAACATCGAATTGGGTGTACCTTGGATAATTGGGTAATGGGTTTCTTCAAACTGCTCAATTAAAGTCACCAATAGTTGCAACAGCATTTCTTCTTCTGGTGTACGATTGGGACGATGTTCTAAGGTTAATACGAGTGCGATCGCTTGTTCGTTTTCCGCATACGTGGTAATGATTTTTGGCTGATACTCGGCTAGCAATTTACCATAAGATTCTGGATGAAAAGTACGGGTCATTTTCATTTTCAACGCCAAGTAATTGATTGCTCTTTCATCTATTAGGTTAACTTAAAAAATGGATGGTGCAATTGTTGAGAGTTGCTTCTTTAAATCTTCTAACAAAGATTCCAAAAACATCATATCATTGCTGATATCTGAAACCTCATCATCATTCAAATTTTCTCTCTCTAATTGCTTTTGATAAGCTTCAATTCTGTATTCTAGTGCTTCAACAATAAATCGAATTGCTTTAGGAGAAAAATTCACGTTCAACAACTCCCTTAATTGACTTTGTAAAATGCCTCACCAACTAACCGCAATGCAGTTTTATAATCTTCTATTCTCATAGTGTAGCTTGGTTCCCACAGCCAGTGATTACCGTAATCATTCACCAAGCGGAGTTCGTTCGGAATATCAGTTCCCCTATCTAACTTCCACCAATTGTTTCCAACTCCCTGAGCTGCAAACGTTGAAATTCCGCCTGAACCTGCAATAACCCAAATATCACCATCTTCTTCGTAAGTTTCAATGTCTTTAGAACGAATGTTATCTATTCTCGAAGAAGTCGCATTTCCCATACGGTATAAATCAACCGGAGTTTTTCTCATACCAATCAGCCAAAGACCTATGCTTCTAGTTCAACGCCGAGCGATGTCTAACGACAAACCGCTATGCGTCTAAGCAATATTTCTCTAAAACTCAAGCGATCGCTATTTAAATGTTATCTTTTTTCTATTGGTTCGCCACCTAACCAAAAATCTCCCGATTTGAATTCGGGAGAGTGTCAAAAAACCCAAATGTATTATCTTTATTAAATAACAACCTCTTGCTTAAGCTTCCGCGCTGGACGCTTGCGTTCGCTGCGACGAACGCCCCCTGCCATTTTGTATTCATCGCTATTCTTGCCATACTTTGCAGCTACGCTGACTAACACATGTTCTGTTAGTTCCATCAGCGACTTTTCAGCTAATTCTAAAACTCCCTGAGTTAGATCCACGGTGGAGAGGCTGGAGTTATAAGCTTCCAACTTGTCCTGTGTTTTTTTGATGGCGGCGGCAAAGGTGTCAATAGTGACTCCATTACCTAAATCTAAGGTGGGACTAATCGATTTCAAACCCGCAATCCGACGCTGTGCCCTATCAAGTACTTTAGACCCACGTTTTGGACGTGACATAAATAACGTTCCTTTTTTTAATTATGTACTAGGATAAAAACTGACTTATATCCTTGTCTTTACACCATTAGGATAAACAAAATCGGGGTGATTAACACCCGCAATATTCAGTAGTATATAAATTATTTAGTACAAAAAATATTATATTTATTACGTGAATTTATTGAGATTTATCCGAATTCAATAAACGACCGCCCGAATTCAATAAACGACTGCCCGAATTCAACAAACGATCGCCCGAATTCAATAAACGACTGCCCGAATTCAACAAACGATCGCCCGAATTCAACAAACGACTGCCCGAATTCAATAAACGACTGCCCGAATTCAACAAACGACTGCCCGAATTCAACAAACGACCGCCCGAATTTAATATCGGGCTTCTCGCTTGATTGCAATATCAAACTGCTATTTAATTTTTGCGAAGCTCGGTGCGCTTTTATCTCGCTTCGCTGATGAAGATTCCCTGCGATCGCCCTGATTACTCGTCTGTAGGTTAGCACAGCTGTGCTACCCTCCTTTATTCTCTTAGGTATCATTTTTTTAGTACAAATATACTAATTAGCTGCTAAAATGCCTTACAAGTCAGCTAGCCTTGTTTGAGGTAGTATGCAAAAAATCCAAAACATTGACAAAAAGCCCATTTTGCGGAAAGTTTCGTTGTTGCAGCCTAAATCTGTAACTACTGCTATAGTGCCACTGCGACCCCAAGAGGAAAAAATCATCAGCGAAGGGGAGCGTTTGATTACACAAGTTGAACGTATCAATCGGATGGCAGGAGAATTAGAAGCAGCGATATTCGAGTTAAAAGCGATCGCTAACACCCTAAATACTCAAAAAAGTTACCCAATTCTAAATCAGGAGCTATACAAAAATATTTGTCAGTATTTTACAGTTAGCGTTCCTTGGGTGAAACGAAAGTCTGACAACTCATTTATTCTGACGACGCGAAAAGTTGATTTATTCCGAGCCGAAAGGGAAGCTACACAGTTAGCACATCAACTTCGTCAGCAAACCAAAAAAAGATTAGCATCGCAGCCACAGACAAAAAACAAGAATGGGGCTGAGGCTGACACAAAATGCTTGTTCAAAAAGGTGTTAGTCAACAAATCTTAAAATTATCAACATTCAACGGCATCTCACCCTTGAGGTTGTAACAGTTATGCTGATTGAAGTGGCAGAAGGAACTTATTTCTCAAAATTGCTAGATACCACACTGCCATTATTTCTTTGCAACCATAGTTGGCGACAAAGAAACAAAGCCGCCCTAATATTTGCACTTCCGTAAAACCAGAGTGTAACATCAGGGACAATCAATCAGCGCACAGAAGAGGTAAAAGAAGGTGTTAAAGACACTTTTAGTGATTGCCGTTGGTTTTTTACCGTCCCTGTTTTCCCTGTGGATGATTCGTAGAACCCAGCGATCGCGTTTGCGGATGAGGCAAGCAGCCATGAATTTTCCAGTGGTACAGGGACGGCACAACGTCAGACCTGTGGAAGGCGATCGCTATTATTTAGAAGGGGTAGGTTATCTGATTGGCGATATCAGCTGCAAGTTTAATGCTAGGTCTGGCTACATCCGCTGTGCTATCAATCCTGAAGGCCCATGTAACGGTTGCCGTCACTATGAACCTAGAGAATTAACTGGTAATGAAAAAAGCACTTAAGATTCCTTACTCAATACTTAACCTACCTAAAATTACGTGCATAGTTTTCTGGCGACTTCATAGCACTAGAACCAGGGAATGATAAAATCATTACTAATTATAATAATTTGTATTTACAAGCACTTTGAATATTTCTCTTTGCATGGTGAAATAAGAATGATTTAATAGAATTCGTGCAAAAGTGTAAATCTGCATAATTTTGTTTGCAGATTATGAACTTTGCTATTAACTCTTGCCGAATATCTCATAACTAGATGATTATCCAACGATGAACAACGCGATCGCTCGGACAACAGCATTATTATCAACTTGCACTTTGCTACTAACAGGTTGTGGTGGTGGCACTACCACAGTAACAAATTCTCCCACTAATACTCCAAATACTACCCCAAATAACACTGCAACCAATACCCCAGCGACAACGGGTACAGTATCAAGTGCTATTCCCATCGGTATTGGTGTTGCCCAAACTAGCAATGTGGCATTACTGGGTCAAGAGCAAGTCGCTGGAGCCAAACTTGCCCAGAAGTATTTCAATAGTAAAGGTGGTGTTAATGGCACACCAATTAAATTAGTTTTTCAAGATACTAGTGGTGATGAAGCAGGAGCAATTAACGCTTTTCAAACTCTAATTAATAGAGATAAAGTTATTGGAATTGTCGGGCCAACTTTGTCACAGCAAGCCTTTAGTGCCGATCCGATTGGAGAACGGGCAAAAGTACCAATTATTGGGCCATCAAATACTGCTAAAAATATTCCTGAAATTGGTGATTACGTTGCTCGTGTTTCTGCACCAGTTTCCATCGTTGCGCCTAATTCGGTGAAAGCGGCACTTAAGCAAAATCCCCAACTGAAAAAAGTTGCAGTTTTCTATGCCCAAAATGATGCATTTAGCAAATCAGAAACGGAAATTTTTCAGCAAACAGTTAAGGATCAAGGGCTAGAATTGGTAACAGTCCAAAAATTCCAAACTAGTGATACAGATTTTCAAAGTCAAGCGACCAATGCAATTAATCTCAAGCCAGATTTGGTAATTATTTCTGGCTTGGCTGCTGATGGTGGTAATTTAGTTAGGCAATTGCGTGAACTAGGTTATAAAGGCTTAATTGTCGGTGGAAATGGTCTAAATACATCGAATTTATTGCCAGTTTGTAAAGCACTTTGTGATGGGGTATTGATTGCTCAAGCCTACAATCCAGAACATCCAGGTGAAATTAATGCGGCGTTTCGTAAAGCTTATATTGAAGAATATAAAAAAGAACCACCCCAATTTAGTGCCCAAGCTTTTGCAGCAGTGCAAGTTTATGTTGAAGCACTCCAATCTCTAGATAAAAAGAGCAAAGTCAACAAACTACAGCTACCAGAATTACGGACACAGTTAAACAAACAGATACTTGAAGGAACATACAATACACCATTGGGTGAAATTGGTTTTACTCCTACAGGTGAAGTTGTGCAAAAAGATTTCTATGTTGCCCAAATCAAAATGGAAAAAGACGGTAGTCAAGGTAAATTTACATTTCTGAAATAGTTGCTAAATGAATATTAATATCTTTTTGCAGCAATTATTAAATGGGTTATCCATTGGCAGCGTCTATGCAATCTTTGCCTTGGGATATACCTTGGTTTATTCTATTTTGGGCATTATTAATTTAGCTCATGGCGCGATTTTTACCTTGGGTGCATATTTCACTTATGCACTTATGGGTGGGAACTTTGGATTTAATGGCTTGCTGGCTAATGCAGCCTTACCGATAAAATTACCATTTGCTATAGCCTTAATTTTAGGAAGCACCTTGGCAGGATTGGTAGGGGTAGTGATGGAACGCGTTGCTTTTCAACCTCTGCGTCGTCAAGGCTCCGATCCTTTGCTAACTGTTGTTTCCAGCTTGGGGGTAGCAGTGGTAATTGTGAATTTAATCCAGTATTTAATAGGCGCGGAAAGTTACACATACCCCGCAAATACTTATGGTAATTTGCCACCTGCAATTAACTTTGGTAGTCCAGAAAACCCAATTCCGATTCGCAGTGTTCAGGTGGTAATTTTTACTGTGTCAGTTGCGATCGTGGCAATTCTTACCTATTTTATCAATCGAACTAAATATGGTAAGGCAATGCAAGCGATCGCAGAAGATCCAACTACAGCTAGTTTGTTAGGAATCAATAGCGATCGCTTTATCATCTTAACCTTCTTTATCAGCAGCTTTTTAGCAGGATTAGCAGGAACTTTAGTTGCCTCTAGTGTTAGTATTGCAGGGCCATATTTTGGTATTGCTTTTGGTTTACGGGGTTTAGCGGTAATTGTCTTAGGTGGTTTAGGTAGTATTCCTGGTGCTGTAGTAGGAGGTTTGTTAATTGGATTAGTAGAGGCGTTTGTCCCTGCTGATTATTCTGGATATAAAGACGCAGTAGCCTTTGCAATTTTGTTTATCATGCTATTAGTTAGACCCCAAGGTTTGCTAGGGCGGCGGTTTATTCAGAAAGTTTAAAGAGACGTAGTACCATGAAAACATACACTAAACAAAAATTAACTTTTGACCAATTTTTAGAACAGTGTCCAGAGTCAGGTTTATATGAACTTGTGGATGGAGAAATTGTAGAAGTGCGTGCAACCAGAAATCATGATGATGTCGCTGACTTTACAGCTGACTCTTTCAAAAATGAAATTAAACATCTAAATCTTAATTACGTAGTAAAAAACACAGCAGTCTTTAAAACTATAACTGCTAATGGCATAGAGCAAGGGCGCAAGCCTGATGTAAGTGTCATGGATAAAGATAAATGGCGCTCAAATCGTTCTACTTATGCTGCACTTGAAGAACCCATCCAATTAGCTGTAGAGGTGACATCAACTAATTGGGAAGATGACTACATTGATAAATTAGATGAATATCAACGCTTAGGTATTACAGAATATTGGATTGTAGATTATTTGGCAATTGGGCTAAGAGAATATTTAGGAAATCCAAAAGTTCCGGCTGTGTTTGTTTTTCTATTAAATGATGAGGGTAAATACGAATGCACACATTTTAGAGGTTCAGAACGAATTGTGTCACGAACTTTTCCTGAACTGACGCTGACAGCAGAGGAAATCTTAACAACTTAAAAGTTGATAAAAGCAATAGTTTGATTAAACTTAATCAAAATATATTAAATAAAATGGCTGATTTTTTCGCTACTTACGCTTCTTTGATTGTCTCTATGGTATTGGGAGCGCTATTAGGATTATCGCTTTACTTACCCCTAATGACAGGACAATTGTCTTTAGCTAGTCCAGGATTTTATGCTTTAGGTGGGTATATTGCAGCAATTTTATCCACCAAAGTTTTTACATCTAGCAGTAGTTTATTTTCAATTCCATTGTTGTTATTGGAGATGTTAATTGCGGGTGTAATTTCTGGCTTTTTGGGTATCTTAGTGGGAATTCCAGCACTGAGATTGCGAGGAATTTATTTAGCGATCGCAACTATCGCTTTTGTGGAAGTTCTGCGCGTCATCTCTCTCAATTTAGACATTACAGGGGGTGCTGTTGGAATTTTTGGCATTCCTCAACCTTTCCAAACACAACTCGAATATTTATGGATTGCGTTGCCATTACTATTAATTAGTATGGTGCTACTTTATCGTTTAGAACGCATCCGCGTCGGCAGGGCTTTTATCGCGATCCGCGAAGATGAATTAGCTGCGGGTGCAATGGGAATCGATCCGACTTACTACAAAGTTTTGGCGTTTACATTAGGGGCTATGCTTGCAGGGGTTGTAGGTGCAATTAGCGCTCACTTCCTCAATACCTGGAATGCTCGTCAAGGTACTTTTGATGCCAGCATTATATATTTAACTTTTGTTTTAATTGGTGGTTCGAGAACTTTTTTAGGCCCGGTTATTGGAGGTATGGTATTTACAGCCTTACCAGAGATTCTGCGAAGCCTCGCTGATACTGGTGGTTTACCTAATTGGTTAGCACAGTTTTTGCGAGATGGTAGATTAATTATTTTTGGCTTTTTAATAGTAATAGGTACAATATTTTTTCCTCAAGGGCTAATTACTCCAGATATTTTTCAAAGAAAAAAACGAACCGCCAAACACGCAAAGGGCGCAAAGGAATAAGAGTTTTAGAGAGTTATTGCGTAAGTTTTATATTCATAATAGTATGCAAAAATGTCACATAGTATTTCAGGAACTAATAACAGTATTGTCTTAGAAGCAAGAGCATTAACTCGCCGCTTTGGTGGTTTAGTGGCAGTTAATAATGTATCTTTTAGTGTAAATCAACATGAGATTTTTGGATTGATTGGCCCTAATGGTGCTGGCAAAACAACACTGTTTAATTTAATTACTGCCTTCATTCCACCTTCTGGCGGCCAATTAATTTATCAAGGTGCAGAAGTTTCTCAACTACGTCCTCATCAAATTGCGGCTTTAGGTATCGCCCGTACCTTCCAAAATATCCGGTTGTTTGGAGAATTATCGGCGTTAGAAAATGTGATAATAGCCCGACACTTACACACCAAAAGTAATATGATTACAGGAGTTTTGGGATTACCACCAGCGCCTCGCGAAGAATTAAAAACTAAGCAAAAAGCTTTCGATTTATTAGATTTGGTGGGATTAAGCGATCGCGCTGACGAAAAAGCCAAAAACTTTGCTTACGGCGATCAGCGTCGCTTAGAAATTGCCCGTGCTTTAGCATTACAACCGCAAATTTTACTTCTCGACGAACCAGCAGCGGGAATGAACCCCAACGAAAAGCAGCAATTGAGTGAATTTATCCGTAGCCTGCGCGATCGCTTCAATTTAACGATCGTTCTTATAGAACACCATGTACCATTGGTTATGGGTTTGTGCGATCGTATTGCTGTATTAGATTTTGGTCAATTAATTGCTTTGGGTGAACCGTCTGTAGTCAGAAACGATCCGGCTGTAATTGAAGCTTATTTAGGAAATGAATGAATTTATCTAGACAAAATTACTACAAATTCGTCTAAAGAACTCACAGCGATCGCGCTATCCATTAAATTTTCTAATTTTTCCACACTTTCACCCTCAAACCTTACTTCCACTTCATGAGGAATTTCGCCAAAGCGTTGTACTAATACTCGGATTAGCTGCCGTCGCGCACCCTCTTGAATACCTCTTTGCTCAATTTCCTGATACCAAGGCGATTCTCGCAATACTGCCATATCCCACCTCATGATTTGTTGCACTAAAGGCGTGTCTAACACAAAGCTAGCAAAAAATGCCAGCAATGATTCTAACTCGTTCAACTGTGCATCTGCTCGTAGAGCCTGTAATGCGCGTTGCACAACTGATATCTCTCCCCCTCCTCGGAGGATTGGCACAAAGGGTAACAAGGATGGTAGTGGTTGCTCAAATACTATTTCAGCATCGATTTCCCACAAATTGATCGTGCGATAATCTTGGATGGCACGTAATCCCAAAAATTCCTGCTCGTAACTACTGACAATAGTTAAGCTGGATGAAGGCGGTAAAATGTTGATCAGTACTGGGTAAGTTGGCAATCGGTAGCGTTCTTGTGCCAAGGCAGCATAAGCTCTCATCCGTAGAGGCATCTGTGCCGTGTAACGCAACTGTAGTTCATTTAGTAGTAGAAAATCTCCGTGAGTAGCACTGTATGCTTTCAGCAAAACATCTGTTTCGCGGCTAATCCAGTGAAACTCAGAGCCGAGAATTTCTTTCGCCACGACTTCAGGACGCTGTGTCACCCATTTTACCCATGCATCGGGAGCTAAATTAATTAGTCGCTTGCTACCAATATCTGCTACTTTTGCCACTAGACGCTTGATATATTTATCAGTAATTAATGGTACATCAGAAAGATTGCGGTATTATGGCGTTGGTTTGAAGTTGAAGCAACGTCTATGCACTGTTTTAAGAAATGTATGATTGATGTATCTTAGATTTTGAATCAACATTTCTGGATGTAAACCGCCCATGAAAGCCGATAGTAAGCCAAACTATACAATTCTAGAAGTTCAAGAACTTGATGTTAATTATGGCGGCATCCAAGCTTTAAAAAAGATTAATTTAATTATTCAAAAAGGCGAGGTAGTTACTCTAATTGGTGCTAATGGTGCTGGAAAAACGACTACACTCCGTGCCATATCTAAAGTAGTTAATCCTAATAGTGGCGTAATTATCTATAATGGACATAATATTACCCGCCGTCAAACTCACGAAGTTGTACAACTTGGTATCGCCCATTGTCCTGAAGGACGCAGAGTATTAGCGCGGCAAACTGTATTTGATAATTTACTTTTGGGTGCTTATATTCGCTCCAATCAAGCCGAGATTAAAGCAGATATTCAGCGCCAATTTGAGCTATTTCCTCGCTTGTCACAAAGACGCAATCAACTAGCAGGAACTCTCAGCGGTGGCGAACAACAAATGTTAGCGATCGCACGGGCTGTAATGAGTAAACCACAACTCTTACTTTTAGACGAGCCTAGCTTAGGTTTAGCACCTGCGATCGTCCGAGAAATCTTCTCCATTATTGAAAACCTACGTGCTACTGGCGTGACTATTCTGTTGGTTGAACAAAACGCAAATCTGGCGCTGCAAATTGCCGATCGCGGTTATGTTTTAGAGGCTGGTTCTATAACTTTAACAGGTGCAGCATCAGAATTAATTAGTGATGAGCGAGTTAAAAAAGCTTATTTAGGGTGATGATTATAGTAGAGTAATAATCCAATAAATTTCTTATGGACTGGATTAGTGTCGATGAAATAAAACGTGACTTATTAGGCTACCTTCAGCGCGTTGAAGCTGGGGAAACTCTTGTAATTATACGTGGTGGAAAGCCAATTGCTGAAATTAAACCGACGGTAAAATCACCTGAACTCTCTAGACCATTCGGATTCTGTGCAGGAGAGTTTTTTGTACCCGATGATTTTGATGATCCACTGCCAGAGAATATTATAAGTGAGTTTGAGGGTAAATGAAACTCCTACTAGATACCCATATTTTCCTCTGGTTTATTAGTAGTTATCGCCGTTTGTCTAATACGTTTATAGAGATTATTTGTAATACCGATAATGATGTATCTCTAAGTATAATTTCTATTTGGGAAGCAACCGTTAAGTATCAATTAGGCAAATTACCTTTACCTCAATCACCTGAGATTTATCTGCCGATACAGCGTGAGCGGCATTTGATTACTAGTCTTCCTTTAACAGAGGATAGTGTTGTACAACTTAGCAAGCTTCCTAATATCCATCGCGATCCGTTTGACCGAATGCTAATTTGTCAAGCTTTGCAGCATGACCTTACTATTGTGACTGTCGATGATGCAATTCGTGCTTATACCAATTTAATATGAAGCTGCATAGAATAAAGCTTCCAGGATAAAGTTGTAAGAAGAGACAGAAATTACCTGCTCAAATGTAAGTTGGTC
>NZ_JBALDP010000050.1:0-10734 GCF_036917355.1 Nostoc sp. | reverse complement strand
GGTGGTTTCTTTCATGAGCTTTTTTCAACGTGAAAGCTATGCTAATTAAGCATTGTACTCTTTTTTACTCTCCTGTTTTGTCTAAGTCCCGTTAGTAGGGATCAGCCTAAAAAAGCTTGTAAAACGAATCTTGACCCAAGATTTCCCACCAACACACCGCTCATCATTGCAATAAATAACCTATATCAGCAGGGCTTTCGGAAGCCTTAAGAAAATCGATTGGCTACGCTTTGCTTTAAGAGCGATGACTACGACGGGCTGTCCGGTGTCGCTACTTTCTCCATCCCCAGATTTCCTTACTCAACACACCATCACCAGCAACCACGTTCTGTGGGCGACCAAGGAAAAAGCTCAAAGGTCAAAACATTGCTGGGGCAAACTTTAATTATGCAGATATCCGAGAGACGGATTTTACTAGGGCTAATAACAGTCCGCTTGACGGCGAAGACTAAAAGCAACGACAGCAACGACTTGTTGCGATCGCCAACACTAAAGATAAGCGAGACAGTACAATCAAAGAGCAGATTTGAGAGCATTCCTTTCTCAAAGGCATTGGACTTATCATCTCAAAAGTTTTCTTCTTCCCTCTTTCTCGTTGGCTGTATTGGCGAAATCTTTGTAGGGTGGTAGTTTCATCACTAGATAATTCTTGTACTCAGACTTTTGCCGGTCAACCAGAACTTTACAGACTACGATAGTCAAAACCCAATAATTATTTACAGGTTTCAATTTAGAAATCAACAACAGCTTATGAATCTACCTGATAGTCCCAAAACTCCCGATTGGTTGCAGAAGATTCAGTATATTATCGATCCCCTCGGTTATATGGATAATGCTTACCAACACTATGGTGACATTTTTAACGCGCCGATCATTGGGAATTATCAACGGCTATTGTTAGTCAGCAATCCAGAGGGGTTGCAACAACTGTTTACCAGGGATAGTAAAGAGTTTTATACCCCCAGCAATGGACTTTTACAGCTTGTAGTCGGAGATAATTCCATATTTTGCCTAGAAAGCGATCGCCACAAACGGGAACGGAAGTTGTTAATGCCTCCCTTTCACGGTGATAGAATGCGTGGTTATGGACAAACTATTTGTCACCTGACAGAGGGGATATTTAGCCAATTAACCCCTGGGACAACTTTCTTTGCGCGTAATGTTGTCCAGAGTATCTCTATAGAAGTCATCTTAAAGGTTGTCTTTGCTATCCATGAGGGAGAACGTTTCCAAAAACTCAAACAACTGATGACTGAGTTGATGGATTCCTTTACATCTCCCTTAGTCTCTAGCTTGCTTTTTTTTCCGTTCTTAAGAAAAGATTTAGGTGCAAGGAGTCCTTGGGGATATTTTCATCGCTTGCAGCAACAAATTGACCAATTACTCTATGCTGAAATTAGAGAGCGGCGTTCACAATACGATCCTTCCGCTAAAGATATCTTTACCTTGTTGATATCAGCGCGTGACGAAAATGGGGAGGAAATGAGCGATCAAGAATTACATGATGAGTTAATCACCCTACTGGTTGCTGGACATGAAACCACTGCAACGGCGATATCTTGGGCTTTATACTGGGTTCATAAACAGCCAGAAATTCTGGAGAAATTGCTGAGTGAGTTGGATAGCGTTGGTGATTCTCCAGAACCAATGAGCATTTTTAAACTACCCTACCTTACTGCTGTTGCCAATGAAACTTTGCGGATTTATCCGGTTGCACTGTTAACTGTTCCACGCGAGGTAAAAGAATCCGTGGAATTAATGGGTTATCAATTAGAACCAGGTACTAGGGTGTATGGTTGTATTTATTTAACCCACCAGCGTGAAGATTTATACCCAAACCCCAAGGAGTTTAAACCAGAAAGATTTTTAGAGAGACAATATACACCTTATGAGTTTTTCCCCTTTGGTGGTGGAGCAAGGCGTTGTATTGGCGAGGCTTTGGCAATGTTTGAGATGAAGTTGGTATTAGCAACTATTCTAGCAAATTATCAGATGGAGTTAGTTGATAATCGAGACGTGAAACCACAGAGACGGGGTGTTACCGTTGCTCCTGGAGGCGGGGTGAACATGGTGTTGAAGGGAAGGCGCTAAAATGGCGTAAGCGCGATGCTCCCGGCGGGTAGACATCCCACGAGTTGTACCCTAATATAGATGCGCTAGCGCTTTATGAAGAGTAACAAGCTCCGAATCCGTGTACGACCGCCATCTACAGCTTTTAACTTCACGCTGGTCTTTAAGAATGTTACGAATCGGTAAACTACCAAGCTCTAAACTTGTTAGTTTTGATTCACGCAAATTTATGCCAATTTTACCAAAGTAATATGTTAGCCGTTCTATGCGTTTTAAGCTAATATTTATGCCCCAATCAATTAATGTTGTCCGTGCTGCCTCAAACGAGCCAGCAATTGCACCATATCGGGCAATAGTCGATAAAACTCCAGGGGTTAAACCTTCGGACATTCCTAAATATCTTAAGAATGGGCAGAATCCAACATGAGTAGATTTTTTATTTTTATTTGTTTGAGTCTGACGTTCAACTACATACGGTAGCTTTAAAGTTACTGCGACATTACCAACTGTTAATATTTGCCGTCTTTTACAACCGTGCTTTCGCGTTTTATTGTGCCACCATCCCTGAGTTTCCTGCATTGTTTTGTGCAAAAATTCTTGAGATTTAGACAAGTCATGAAGCAACAAAGCAATACATTCTCCTGCTAAAATTAATGCCGATTCCCTAATTTGTTTTTCACGTAACTTGAAAGTTTGTCCATTCCATTCTGGGATATTCGTTAATTCTAAAATTTTCGTAACTTTTTCTTGAAAGTGTGACGCCGATTTGCTTAAATCAAAATTACAATATATATTATTTTTCATGGTAAGTATTCCCTGTTTTTGTTTTGATGTCAGATATCAAAACCTTTACTCCAAAGGGAATCCTACCTTTTTTTGTATCCTAAAATAATCTACAATTTAACCCAGTATTAATGCCTGATTCAAGGCAATAACTATTCTAAGTACAGCTAAATAGGTTTTTAGCGATCGCTGGTTTTTGATCCGATATCACAAAATCGCGTTGCTCCCCTAGCGACCTGCAATGCTAATCGTTTATTTTCTTAAGCAACTATATAAAATCTCTTTCCATCTTGGTATGTCAATTTCTCGAACTACAGTTATGTTTGGTTCTTTATGAAGGACATCTAATTCATCAATAACTGTCATACCGCGAGTTAGATCACTTGTTATTTCTATATCTACAAAATATTTGCCTTGACGGGTTACAATCGTAGGATCAAGAGCAACTGCCATCGCTACTGGATCTGCTAGTGTTAATCCAATAGCTCCTTGTAGTTTTCTAGAAGCTTCAAAAGAAAATCGATTGCTATTCACTGCTAAAAGCGATTTATCTGTTCCGAAAGCCTCAATCATGTCGATTTCAGTAGAGGTCAATGCGGCAGTATATCGGCTGAGTTCCCAACCAACCATTTCAATTGGCATTCCACTATGAAAAACGACCTTTGCTGCTTCTGGATCTACCCAAATATTGTATTCAGCAGCAGGTGTAACATTACCAACTGTATTAGCAGATCCACCCATTACTACATAGCGAGGAACTAAGGAAGCAATTTCAGGAGCACGGCTTAATGCAATAGCAATATTTGTCAGAGGCCCCAAGGTGACGAGGGTAATTTCATCAGGATAAGTTTTTAGTAAATCTATGATTGCATCAGTTGCATGTGACATTTTGGGTTTGATATGTGAATCGGGATAGTACATATTTCCCATACCATCTTTGCCATGAAACCATTCAGCATAATTACTTTTTCTGAGAATTGGTTTTTTACACCCAACATACACAGGTGTAGTAGCCTTACAAGTTTCTAACGTGTACAGTGCATTTTTCAAACCCTGTTCAACAGAAACATTTCCATTAACAATTGTTATTGCAACAACTTGTACATCTGTCCAAGAATGGGCCATCATAATTGCTACAGCATCATCAGAAGCAGTATCTGTATCAATTAGTAGTTTACGCATAATTAGCCTTAATTGATAAGAAATACAAATGAGAATATTGCCTAGTTTGTCTCATTTTAGGCAATGTTTTTCAATTTCGAGACGAAGCGATAATACTTTGAGACACCAAACTTACAGGTACTCCAAGCTCCGTTTTAGGCAAAGTTCTTTTACTGTCTATGAGCTAGAAAAATCATTTATGCAACTTATCTTTTAATGAGCGTGGTTAAATCTCGTATCAATCTCTGTAACGGTTGCTGTATAAGGTTTTTAGCTACAGGTTGTCCCTGGTTGCATGAACCTTCTATTTACGCCGAGCCGTGTGAATTTAACAATTCATGCACGGTTCTGTAGCTAAGTCAGGGGGGTGACTTCCTGGCTTAGGCATCCACCTAATTAGGATTCGGTTGAAGCCGTGCGTAGATTGATGGCCGGAGCAGGGTTAATCAAATAAGCATAGTGTGGCTCACCTTTTATGACACGCTCTCTAACAACGCGATAAATGAAGGACTCGCCAAACTGTTCGATAGGATATCTCTGCTGAATAAACCGAGCATACGTCATAAAGATTCGCCCATGCGGCTGTAGAACTTCCAGAGCATTTTTAAACAAGATTTTACGCATGTGAAATTCAGGATCGTACATAGATAATTCAACAACGTCCTCAGCATGAGCACAATCCCAAGGAAGTTCGGCAACAATAATGTCAAATTTTTCATCCGAGCGAAGTGGTGAGAATCCATCCCCTTCACGAATTGTAATTCTAGAAGATACCGAGTGAAGGTGTGCATTCTCTTGCGCACATTTCACAGCATAAGGATTGATGTCGGTAGCTACGACAGTTGCTCCCCTAAGCGCAGCCTGAACCGCCAAAAATCCTGTACCAGT
The DNA here is from genome assembly GCF_036917355.1 of Nostoc sp. Classification (GTDB taxonomy): domain Bacteria; phylum Cyanobacteriota; class Cyanobacteriia; order Cyanobacteriales; family Nostocaceae; genus Nostoc. Next base: position 5,832 of record NZ_JBALDP010000050.1, on the reverse strand, counting down.
TCCATAATCAAGTACTCGATCTCCTTTACGAATGCCAAAATTTGGATCGTCCATGCATTCGCAAATAAGCTCAGATAGCTCAGATGTTGGATAAACTTTTGGGAATACAACAATAGAAATGCCCCCCATATAGATGCCGTATGGTTCTCTAACCTGTCGTATCTTATTAAGCTTATTGTCAACTTTCTCGTTTCTCATACTTTACCTCTAAAAGTGCGTAGTACCATTCAAATGCTTTTAGTCCACGATGCTCTGTTGCAGAAGAAACGAACTCTGGAAGAAGATCACTTCCTAAATGGGGCAATACTAGAGACGCTGACATGAAGTGCCATATCCCATCAATAAGTTCCTTTGGGAGTTTTGGAATTGGAACTTTACCCATTTTAGTGCTATTTTTAATGCCTGAAATTCTAAAATCCAGCACTGAATTTATGAAAATGTTCCAACACTATTGAAAGCCGGAACTGCGTAAAGTTCTGTATATTTTGAGAAGCAAAAGCTACAAGCAAGTTGTAACAATGCTTTCAAGCACTTGGCATAAGGTGTCAGCTTCTCTAGTTTTAGGTCAAGTTGGATGTTGAAACATCGAATAATCAAGAGTTTTGAAAGTATGCGTTACAAAAGTTGACAACGTGGGTCATTTTACACGTATTTCGTCATCTCCCCATGTGGAAAAGGGAAGTTGGTTCGCGGAAGATGTACGCGAACTAATACCAGAGAATTAGCTTGTGATTTTAGATATTGTCGTGGTAGGTGTGTCAATGAGTGGAAATGAAAATCTTAGAGAAGAATCTGTATGAAGAATGTAACTTTGGAGACAAGCGTTTAACCCAAAGAGCAGCATTTATAGGTGAACTTTTATCAGTAAAATATGGTCAGCCTTTATCAAAAATATTTAAAATAGCTAGTGACCTCAAACGTGGTTACGAATTTTTCTCGAATCCAAAAACCAATTTTGAATCGTTGACTCAACCTTACTTTAAACAAACAGCCCAAGAAATAAACGGCACTCCTGTGGTGTTAGCTGTAGGAGATACAACTTTTTTAGATTACAAAAAAATACTAGCTAAAAGAGAAGAATACGTCCCAATAAGTAATGGTGGAAATGGATTAATTTTACATAGTTATTTAGCTTTAGAACCTGATTTGGGACAGCCCTTGGGGTTATTGTGGGAGAAGCTTTGGCATAGAGATCATAAAGCACCACAGCCGAGTAATGAAACCCAAGAAGTTAAAGAAGAGCGTCTAAAAAAAGAGCGAAAAGCTAAAAGAAATAAAGAATTTAAGTCCAAAGAATCTTACAGATGGGTTGAAGCTTTCTCAAAGATAGAAAAACAATTTTCTACTTTAGAAATTCCAGTAGGGGGATTACCATCGAAGATAATTCATGTCTTTGACCGAGAAGGCGATATTGCAGAAGTCTTCGCTCAAATCAGTCAAACTAAAAACGCAGGTGTAGTAGTCAGGGCGGCACATAACTGTTGTCTAGAAGCAGAGAATGGCCATTTATGGTCATACGTAACTTCCACTACTCTCAAGTTTGTAAAAGACGTTGAACTAGCCGAAACCAAAAAGTGTAATGCCAGAACTGCCACCTTAGAAGTTAGATATTGTCCAGTATCAATCAGTCCTCCAACAAGGCTAAAAAATCAAGGTAGTTTTCATGTTTATGCAGTCTATGCAAGAGAAATTAATTGTCCAGAAAATTGTGAACCAGTAGAGTGGATGCTATTAACTACTGAGCTAGTTGATTCGGAGCAATCAGCAACTCAAATTCTCCGTTGGTATACGTACCGTTGGCGAGTTGAAGAGTATCATAAAATTCTCAAGTCAGGTTGCCAAGCCGAAAGCTACCGATTAGCTGGTGAAAGTATGTCAACGATGTTGGGATTTTTAACTGTGATTGCCGCACAGCTATTGCGAATGACGTACTTGCACCGTAATTGCCCACACCTTGATGCTAATGTTGTGTTAACAAAAGTACAAATGGATGTACTGATAGCTAGTAGCCCGCCTAAATTTAAAAAAGATATCGAATTTACTGTTGATTGGGCTATTCGCGCTATCGCTCGCCTGGGAGGATACTTAGCCCTCTTTTGTCACTTTAAGCAGAGGAAAAATGAAAATCAAGGTTGAACAGGAATGTAAAAATTGGAGAAGTGAGGTTATAAACAATCGATTGGAGTTTAGTAAAACCACTCAACAATTGAGGAATAGGAAAAACTGTTAACCAAGGATATATTAAGTTAAACAAAGTAAAAGGTTGAATTATTAAGCGAAGATTGTTTAGAATGTTCTTCCAACCCTTTCCATCATCCCACCTTTGATGTGAAGCAAATTTTGATTCTGGTTGTGGTGAAGATGAACGCAGAGTTTCTGAATGTAAGCTAACCATCAAGTAGCTACTACAAACAATCTCCCACCAGCGTTCAATATCTGGATAATGAGTCAAACGATAATCAGCCCAACCTAATTCATTTTTACTTTGCTTTAAGCCATATTCAACCCAAGTTCTTAATCCATAAAAATTACCGACTTCCCTTGGTGTAATGTCAGGATAATTACTCATCACATACCAAGTAGAGTTTCCTGGCAATTTTTCAATGTCTGTTGTGAGCTGCCAATATCTGTGTTCTCCACGTTTTCCGTGAATGATCTCTCTAATAAATCTTTTTTCACTATTAAGGTCAGAAAACACTCTTTTGAATTTTTGCCAATCTAAATATTGAGTACGCTGCTTTGGAAGTAGCTCCACATAATGATTTGAACGAATCGCAACTATGTAATTGAGATTCATTTCATCTAACACAGATATAAAATTAGTACCACTCTCACCATATAAACTATCTGCCAATACCAAATTGAATTTAAAGCCCATTGACTTGAGCCTTTTCATCAACTTGGCTGCTATTTGTGGTTTGGTTAGATACTTATCTTCTGGCTTCAATGTTTCACGAGGCTTGTATACTTCAAATAGTAATGGAAAAGTCATTCCGCAGAACACACCATACGCTGTTACTACAACAATTCCATTCTCAATTTTTCCTAAATTTCCTATATACTGCCGAGTTACATAATCTGTTGACGAGCCTTTTTTCCTATCTCCAGTTTCATCAATAATTAAAATGATTGGTCTACCTTTGATTACTTCTAAAATTAGTTCTAAACGTAAAGCTCTTAACTTTTCTATATCCCAAGGCGATTTAGTTAAAAAATGATGTAAGCTCTGCTGGTTATCCAACCCTACGATTTTTGCTATTTCTGGTAAGGTTTTCCGTTTTAATTCAGAAATACATCCCACATGTAGGTACTTAAATGCTTCAAAGCTCCTAACATCTGAAAATAGCTTTTTATACCACTGACAATATTCGTCTACGAATTTGACTGTTGGCGCAGCTGGCCGAGACTCAAACATTATCTCTGTAATGCTTTCATCGTTTTTACCCAATTATTCTCTCATAATAGTGACAAAAGAGGGATAATCATCTAGTCGATCGCACCCTTTGTACTCACCTTGGAACCAAATCAGCTAAATCTATTTTCAGAAGTGAAGCCCACGCCGATACGCAGAACAGAGGGACTGCTGATGAGCGGTGATGCCCTACTGAAGTGGAAAGCGCAGATTTTGCACTATCAGCAACGGGTGAGGGAGAGCAAACCACCTGAACAGACGGCGTTATTTGATATTACACCTAACCGCTTCGACCCAGACGCGATAGATCCTTTTACTCTACCTTTGCAATCAATGGCGTTTTACAGGATGCCAACAGATGCGGGTAGCGCCGCTATTTATTTCGTCATTGATAATGCCATGCCCTTGCTGTTGTATGTTGGTGAAACAAGACGATCTGGTAAAAGGTGGAAAGGTGAGCATGGATGCAAGCAATATCTAGATAGTTACCATTCACTGCATCATCATTATGGACTGCAACGCTCCGTGAGCATCGCTTTCTGGTGGGATGCACCCACAGACCGGCGCGCACGGCAGGAATTGGAATTGAACTTAATTTTGAAGTGGCGTAGTCCGTTCAATAAAGAGAACTGGGTGCGCTGGGGGCAACCTTTTGGGTAGGGTGGCTTACTTATGCTTTATGGCGCTACTTTTTCTTTAAACTGCTTACCAGGGAAAAATCCGGCACTATCTAATAATTACTAATTCGTAATTCGTAATTCGTAATTAATTCATAATTGTGTAACTATCAGAATAGTTGTAAAAACTTTAAAGTTAAACAATTTTCTCCATGCGCTCGTTACTCTTTCAAAACTTAAAGCTGACTATTCCTACAGCTTTATTATTTACGGTTCTTGGCTATATTCTAAGTCTATTTCTGAGTTTTCTTACCAATCCACAAGCAGCAAGATGGCAATTCCATCTAGAATTCGGGACTGAACCCCGAAACCTTCATGAGCTTACAATTTTTCAAGCTCAGGCAGCATTCTCCGGTACAGCGCTCGGAATCCTAATAGCTCAAACAACTTTTTTTGTATATGTAAGTAAATTTGGACTCAGCAATCGTAGCACTAAGCAGTAATCATAAGCGATAAGCGATAAGCGCTATGCTTCAATTCACCACGGTTTTATACCAAGCTATATAGTTTTTACCGTCCTGTTTCACCTATCTGATCTGCATCGTCTGCTACTCCATTGCGAAAGCGTACTTCTAAGCCGTGTTCTGGCTCCCAGTCACACTCAGCTATCAACTTAAAGGTAGCAATATCTAGGTCATACTCCACATAAATATATGAGAAAGTGACTTGATCCCAGACCTGAATCGGATTAGCTAACACAGGCATTGACTCATCTCCAATCATGTCACGATATACATCATAATTTTGCAGCACCAGAGGAGCAGTGATGCGTCATACATCGGGTGGCAAAGCTAAAGCCTGCCGAATAGCTTCACGCCCTTTGCAATGAAAGTTCCCCAATCTGCCTCTGTTCAAAATCCACACAAATCGGTACACGGCGATCGCCCAAAACAGCACATTGTGCTAAAGTCCAATAGTTATCTTCCAATGTCATCTGTCCAAACTCAGCATCGTAATAACTTCTTGGGGATTCCATCATCTTCAGATATTACCTTTATTCTGGGTTTCCCTAGCAACTCTAAGAAACTAGTAAAAATTTTACTTTGAAATTAGTTGTACTTTTTGAGCGAGAATATCGATAGTTAAAGTTAAGTTCTGTATACCTAACCAGCTTTTCCTTTTAGGAATAGTTAAGTTCTGTATACCTAACCAGCTTCTCCTTTTAGGAATTCCCATTCACCCCAAATAGCGCAAATGCAGTTATTGAATTTGCCAAATATGTATAATGCTATCTTCATTGCTACTAACGAGGGTTTTACCATCCAAACTTAAAGCAAGCCCTAAAACAGAACTGGAACCATCTTGAAAGGTATGCAACGGCTTTAAAGTTTCTAAGCTCCACAGTTTAATACTGCCATCATAATTGCCGCAAATCAGAATTTTTCCATTAGGGCTAATGGCAAGAGATTCAACTGAATTAAAATTATCACTAAACTCATGCAGCAGTTTTCCAGTTTGAAGATTCCATAATTTCAGAGTACTAATTGCACGATTTCGAGAAACTAGCTGACCAAAACTACCAGTAACAAGCTTTTTACTATCTGGAGTAATGGCAATAGCATCAATTCCGGTTTTGTGCCCTTTGAGAATATGGCGTGTTTTTTTAGTTTGTAAATCAATCAGCCTAATTGTATTATCATCGCCACCCCCAGCACTTACAAGGGTTTGCATATCAGGGCTAAATGCAACTTTACTCACAAATCCTGAGTGTGTAGTAATGGTATCAAGCAGCTTAAGCGTATG